>JNLK01000001.1:1820000-3859732 GCA_000703065.1 Lachnospiraceae bacterium AC2029
GTACGGTAGGCAAATCCGCCGTGCAATCTGAAGACGTGATGTGGAGCGAACTATTAGTAGTGAAGCTGGTGAGCTGGCTGCCGAGAAAAGCCGCTATTGTTTCATATGTACCCGTACCGTAAACCGACACAGGTGGGTGAGGAGAGAATCCTAAGGCCGGCGGGAGAAGTGTTGTTAAGGAACTCGGCAAAATGACCCCGTAACTTCGGGAGAAGGGGTGCTGCAGAGATGCAGCCGCAGAGAAATGGCCCAAGCAACTGTTTAGCAAAAACATAGGTCTATGCGAAACCGAAAGGTGAAGTATATGGGCTGACGCCTGCCCGGTGCTGGAAGGTTAAGAGGAGGGGTTAGCGCAAGCGAAGCTCTGAATTTAAGCCCCAGTAAACGGCGGCCGTAACTATAACGGTCCTAAGGTAGCGAAATTCCTTGTCGGGTAAGTTCCGACCCGCACGAAAGGCGTAATGATTTGGGCACTGTCTCAACAACACACCCGGTGAAATTGAAATACCAGTGAAGATGCTGGTTACCTGCGCCAGGACGGAAAGACCCCATGGAGCTTTACTCCAGCTTGATACTGGGATTCGGTATTGTCTGTACAGGATAGGTGGGAGACTTAGAAGCATCGACGTCAGTTGATGTGGAGTCACCGTTGGGATACCACCCTTACAATACTGGGTTTCTAACTCATAGCCGTGAATCCGGCGTGAGGACAATGTCTGGCGGGGAGTTTGACTGGGGCGGTCGCCTCCGAAAGCGTATCGGAGGCGCTCAAAGGTTCCCTCAGAATGGTTGGAAACCATTCGCAGAGCGCAAAGGCAGAAGGGAGCTTGACTGTGACACCGACGGGTGGAACAGGTACGAAAGTAGGACTTAGTGATCCGGTGGTATAAAGTGGGATTGCCATCGCTCAACGGATAAAAGCTACCCTGGGGATAACAGGCTTATCACTCCCAAGAGTTCACATCGACGGAGTGGTTTGGCACCTCGATGTCGGCTCATCGCATCCTGGAGCTGTAGCAGGTTCCAAGGGTTGGGCTGTTCGCCCATTAAAGCGGTACGCGAGCTGGGTTCAGAACGTCGTGAGACAGTTCGGTCCCTATCCGGCGCGGGCGGAGGATATTTGAGAGGAGCTGTCCTTAGTACGAGAGGACCGGGATGGACGGACCGCTGGTGTACCAGTTGTTCTACCAAGAGCAGAGCTGGGTAGCCAAGTCCGGAACGGATAAACGCTGAAGGCATCTAAGCGTGAAGCCAACCTCAAGATGAGATATCCCACTCCATAAGGAGTTAAGACCCCTTGAAGACTACAAGGTTGATAGGCACAGAGTGGAAGTGTGGTGACACATGTAGCGGATGTGTACTAATAGGTCGAGGGCTTTTCCTAAAAGATCGAATGATCGGTTTGATTCGTAGATTCAACTTGTGACTGTTTGTATGAAGTTTTGAAGGTACAATGCTATTATTGTATCCATTCCTCGATAGCTCAATGGTAGAGCACGCGGCTGTTAACCGCGGGGTTGTAGGTTCGAGCCCTACTCGGGGAGCGTGTTTCGATTTGCGAAGCAAATCGAAACCTGGTCACATATAATGACCAGTGTACGCATCGTCCCGCCTTCCGCTTCATTTCGTGAAGCTGCAGCCGTGACGTATGCGACTGAGCGCCCCTTTGGGTCGCTCGTTCATCGCGTGATTCGCTTCGCGAATAACGCTATTTGGCCCGGTGGTCAAGAGGTTAAGACATCGCCCTTTCACGGCGGTAACACGGGTTCAATTCCCGTCCGGGTCACTTTTACCAGGATGCCATAGATTTAGATCACGGAGACATCCGGAGGCATGGGTAAGACAATCGTAAGATTGTAACGGACGCTTAGCTCAGTTGGTTAGAGCATCCGGCTCATAACCGGACGGTCCCGGGTTCAAGTCCCTGAGCGTCCACTCCAAAGAAGTATGGCACTTCGAAGCTTATAGAATGGCCCAGTGGCTCAGTTGGTTAGAGCGCCGCCCTGTCACGGCGGAGGTCACGGGTTCGAGTCCCGTCTGGGTCGCTCATTGCATTTTTATAATGCAATGTTTTTTTATATATGCCGGCGTGGCGGAACTGGCAGACGCCCGGGACTTAAAATCCCGTGGGTAGTGATACCCGTACCGGTTCGATCCCGGTCGCCGGCACTGACGATGAGTCGTGAGCCCAGATTTTATCTGGGTTTACGACTCCTTTTCTTTTTATACGTTTGGTTCAGTTTGGTTCAAGATGTTAAAAATCTTACAAATCCAGTAAATACAAGAGGTTTCGGGATTGTTGCAGCTCTAAAGGTTTATTCAATTTTCTGCATATTATGCATCCTGAATGCTGAGAGCACTGGCAAGCTGATAAGGAACTTCTTCCGGAAGTTATGGTATTTGCCGAACCAAATGCTTTCCTGTATTGGGAGAATGATTTTTGGGATGAGAGCAGAATTAAACAATTAACCGGCACATGACTTGAGCTGTGAACCCGGATTTTATCTGGATCCACGGCTCATTTTTCATTGAAAAATGGAATGGGGGTGTGCAATAATGAATCAGAAAACTATTCATTTGGGTCAGAGGGAAAACGTATGATTCTTAAGATAGCATTGCTTCAGCTGTTGCCGGGAAAAGACTTGAACGAGCAGTTGGAGATCGGAAATTCAAGTTGTAAAAAAGCCAAGGAAATGGGGGCGGATATTGCGCTTTTTCCGGAGATGTGGAGCACCGGATATGTGATTCCGCAGGATGAAAAGGAATTGAATGCCCGGGCCATTTCAAAAGACAGTTACTTCATAGACAGTTTCAGAAAACTTGCGAAGGAGCTTAGGATGGCAATCGGAATTACATTTTTGGAGCAGAATGATCCTAAGCCGCTGAACTCGATGATTCTGTTTGATCGGAACGGAGAAGAGAGAATGCATTACGCAAAGGTCCATATCTGTGCGTTTTCAGACGAAATTGTTCTTTCATCGGGCGAGGATTTCTATGTGTCAGATTTGGATATTGGAAGAGGAACGGTTAAGATCGGATCCATGATCTGTTTTGACAGAGAATTCCCGGAAAGCGCACGGATCCTTATGCTGAAAGGGGCGGAGGTCGTGCTTGCGCCAAACGCCTGTCCCATGGAGATCAACCGATTGTCAGCCCTTCGCACCAGGGCTTATGAAAATAAGATGGCGATTGCTACCTGTAACTATCCGGAGGGACAACCGGATTGCAATGGTCACTCCACTGTGTTTGACGGGGTAGCGTGGCTAAGTGATGAGCCGGGCGTGCGGGATATGTGCGTCTTTGAGGCTCCGGAAGAGGAAGGCATTTATCTTGTAAAAATCGATATGGACATGCTTCGAGTGTATAGAGAAAATGAGGTGATGGGCGATCGATACAGACATCCGGAGAAATACAGGGCTATTATTCAGAACGGAGACTGATGATATGCATTTTGTGGATGCACAGAAATATAATATGGACAATCAATGGTTTGAGAATGCCTATTTTATCACAGGTACCGCCTATGCCGGAAAGTCGACGATGATAAAGCTTCTGGCGGAGAAATATGACGGGATTCTCTGTGAGGAAAACTATCACGACAGGCTGTTGGACGAACTGGATAAGGAGGAGTTCCCATGCCTTAATTATACCCGGAATCTGGAGGACTGGCATGACTTTATCCGAAGAAGTCCGGAGGAATACAAGGCCTGGTTTGACGGCGTTGCCAGAGAGTGCGAGATTCTGGAACTGAGGATTCTGGAAGATCTGAAGAAGCAGGAGAAGCCCATTTTCGTGGATACGAATATCTCGATCGAAACGTTGAAGAAGATCACGGATCCCAACCATGTGCTGGTCATGCTGGCGGATCCGGACATTTCCGTACGACGCTTTTTTGAACGGCCGGATCGGGAGAAACAGTTCCTATATCAACTGATCATGGAAGAACCGAACCCCGAGAAGGCCATGGAAAATTACAGACGTGGGCTTGAGCTGATCAATTCGCAGGAAGCCTACGACAGATTTCTGAATTATGGTTTTTCTGTAATTCTTCGGGACGAGAGCCGGACGATTGAGGAAACATTTGCACTGGTAGAAGAAAAGTTGGGGCTCAGGGATTAAGGATTGCTTTAATGAAGCAGATAAGATGTCATTCAGGAGGAAAATGTGCTTAATGCTAACGAATGTGACACATCCAATTCCGCCGGTATTTGATGCCGATTCACGAGTACTGATCCTTGGGAGTTTTCCGTCGGTTAAGTCCAGAGAGACAGGGTTCTTTTATGGTCATCCGCAGAACCGATTCTGGAAGGTCATTGCTGCGGTTTTTGAAGAGGATATCCCCAAAACGATCGAAGAGAAGAAGGCTTGTTTGCTTCGAAATCATATTGCTGTCTGGGATGTTATCCGGTCCTGCGATATTAAGGGCTCTTCGGATGCCAGCATAAAGAATGTGACGGCGAATAATCTGGATGTCGTTCTGAAAGCGGCTTTGATCAAAGAAATCTTCGTGAACGGAAAGATGGCTTCAAAGTATTATCAGAAATATATGGAGCCATATGTAAGCAGACCAGCCATCTGCCTTCCATCGACCAGCCCCGCAAATGCGGCGTGGAATATGGAGCGGCTGATTGAAAAATGGAAAGTGGTTAAGACACCGATGAGTGACCAGATCATCGGAAATGATCAACGTCGTGGTATTATTTTTCCGGAATCAGATGCACCACTTCATAGTTGCAGTGTGCAACCGTTCGGAAGGGGAAGAACCACCCGGTGATTCCTGAACTGACATAGAGATTTGTGTCTCCCACCTGATAATCTCCGTAGACATATTTTTCTCCGAGGAGATAAATGTATTCCAGGGGGAAGAACTGTCCCGCATGTGAGTGACCGGAAAGCTGAAGATCCGAGTGGGTTTCCAGGATGTCTGTTTCCTGGAAGGGGTTATGGTCTACAGTAAGAAGGTAGGAATCCCGGGAGATGGAGGGAAGTGCTGAGGGCTTGCACCGTCCGTCTCCGGCACTGACGTCTTCCCGTCCGAGGATGGTCAGGTCCTCCGCAAATGCGGCTGTTTCGTCCTGTAGGATCGTGATCCCATTTCCTTCGATGGCTGCGGTAAGCTCTTCGGCCGTATATTTTGCACCCCCGATATAGTCTCCGTTTCCCTGGCGGTCATGATTTCCGTAGATATAGTAGACAGGTACAGGAAGTGCTCCAAGCTTCCGGTAAATGCTCTGCATTTCCTCTTTTGTGGTGTATTCATCGGTAATATCCCCGCCCAGCAGGACGAAATCCGGTTTTAGCTGAGCAATCTCCTCCAGGGCATCGTCCACGGTCTGCTCACTCTGGGCGGAGCAGTAATGCAAGTCTGACAGAAAGACAAAGGTATATTCGTGTTGCAGCTTGGCCGAGGTATAGGTATGCTCCTTGGGCCGGATGATCTGCATATTGACGGTACCGTAGATGACGTAAACAGCTGTGAGACACAGACTGATGATCATCATCAGCTTTCCGCCGGGGGCTTTCTTCCGGATAAGGCAGAAGAATATGGCGAAAAGATCCGGCCAGGCATCACAGAAGAATACAATGCTGAACGCCATGGCGAGATACCCGGTCTTCCAGATGAGGGAGATGGACAGGGCCATACTGCAGAAGGCGAGCCCGGTGCCGATCAGTATTTTCAGGAAATAGGATATGACGTAGATCCACACCTTATTCTTCCGGCGAAGCGGTTTCTCTGCAAGCTGCAGGAGAACGAAGACGGTGATGATCAGTATAAACCATAGGAAATAGCGAAATGTCGTCAATTATTATGCCCCCCTTAAGATCAGTCGCTAATTCCTTTATACTCCTGTGTCCAGGCACTGTCAATCAGGTATTCCATGAAACGAAAAAAGCCCCGGAATGTTCCAATATGGAACGTTTTGCAGATAAGGAACCGTGGTATAATAGTTATGCTATGATAACTATGGGTGGTCATTATCTGTAAAGGACGTAAGGAATGCGCGATCAGGATCAAAAATCAAATAAAGCCGCAATCCGTATCGGGATCCGTTCGCTGGTCGTTGCTTTTGTGGTGATAACCTTAGTTGGTGTTGCCGCCGTCTATGTCGGACAGCGCTTTTATGCGACCGAAAAGGAGGTTTTGCAGCAGCAGTGCGAGTTGAACGCCAAGGAATCAGCCAGAGAATATGACCGATGCCTGCTTACGCGCGCCAATATTGTAACAGTTGTCGGATATGCGGTTGATACCATGATGAAGTCCGGCAAGGACAACCATGCGATTTTGGAGTACCTGACCGATGAAACCAATTATATCGTAGCCACGCTGGATCCCAGTACCACCGGTATCTATGGCCTGATCAACGGAGAGTACCTTGACGGATCGGGCTGGGTCCCGGATGCGGATTATGATCCGACGGAACGTCCCTGGTATCTCCAGACGCTGCAGTCCGACCGGGAGATCACATTTATCGATCCCTATCTGGATATGCAGACCGGGACTGTCATGATGACCGTAACGGATCTGCTCAGCGATGAGAAGAGCGTCATCGCCATGGACGTCAGTCTGGAGCCGATCCAGCGGATCATCGAAGAGGTCTCTTCTTCCACCGAGGGAAGCCAGGCATTTGTTCTGGATGCAAATGGGATCGTTGTTGCACATTCCGATAAGAGCCAGCTGGGTGTCAATTACCTGACGGATAAGGACAGCCTGGGACATTCCATAGCTGACCGCATCCTGGTGAACGGGCAGATGAAGTTTGATCTGGAGACAGAGGACGGGAACTTCTCCGTTTACGTTGATACACTGGAGGGCGGATGGTACAGCATCAGTCTGATCAACTCCGATATCTGGTATCAGCCTCTGCAGAGGACCGTCATCCTTATCGGAGTGGGTCTGGCTTTGATCGTAGCATTTCTTACCTTCGTATTCCTGCGTCTTAACGCGAAGAACCTGGCTCTGCAAAGGCTTCATACACGTATCGATCAGGAGGAACGGCGCGGTAAGGAACTGCAGGCACTTTCCGAGACCGACCGCATGACCGGACTCTACGATCGAGTCAACGGTGAACGCAAGATAAATGAACTTCTGGCTGATGATGTGGAAGGTGTATTCCTGGAGCTGGATATCGACAATTTCAAATCCATCAATGATACTTACGGACATCAGGTAGGAGATAAAGTCATCCTCGCCGTGGCAGAAGCCCTGCACAGTACCTTCCGTTCAAATGATATCACCATGCGTATGGGCGGAGATGAATTCGGAGCATTTGCAGTAGGTATCACGAAACGACAAATGGCGGAGGCCATCATCCACCGCCTGTTCCAGCATCTGGAGAGCCTGGAGATTCCGGAACTGGGTGACAGGAAGGTCAGCGCCAGCATTGGTGCAATGCTCTTTAACGGAGAAAATGCCACATCCTTTGCCGACCTGTACGCGGCTGTTGATCCCGCCATGTACACAAGCAAGGGAATCTCAGGTAACAGTCTTACCTTTGCAGGAGAAGAGCGGCATGACATAAAGGGATAAAGGATACAAAGGAGTGACAGTAAGATGCTGGAAACAGAACGTCTGATCCTGCGCCGCTGGGAGGACAGCGATGCAGAGGATATGTACAAATATGCAAGCGATCCTGATGTGGGCCCCATCGCAGGGTGGCCTCCGCATCAGAACATTGACGAGAGCCTGGATGTGATCCGGAATGTGCTGAACGGGAAAGAGGCCTATGCGATCTGCCTGAAAGAGGACGGAAAGCCGATCGGAACCATAGAACTGAAGCTGAACGGACATACCGATCTGACAGAACGGGATGATGAGTGTGAAATGGGCTACTGGGTCGGAAAACCCTTCTGGGGCCGGGGCATCATGCCGGAGGCCGTTAAGGAAATGCTCCGTCACGCATTTGAAGACTGCGGGATGCAGAAGGTCTGGATCGGATATTACGAGGGTAATGAGAAATCGAAGCGGGTTCAGGAGAAATCCGGATTCCGCTATCAGTGGAAGTCGGAAGACGTGGATGTCCCCCTGATGCATGAGACGAGAACCGGAAATGTGAGCAGCATGACGAAGGATCAGTGGCAGTGGGACAGGCTGTATGAAGCTGCCGTGGCAGTACGGAATGAACGCAGGATATCCGAGTACGTCACCTGCGGGGAGGTTTCGGCTGCGATCCTGTCCGGCAGCGGAAGGATCTACACCGGAGTCTGTATCGATACCTGCTCGACACTTGGAATATGTGCCGAGCGGAATGCGATCTTCAATATGATCACCAACGGAGAGCAGGTGATCGATAAGGTGCTGGCGGTTCTTCCCGACGGTTCCAGCGGAGCACCGTGCGGTGCCTGCCGGGAGCTTATGGTACAGCTGATGCCGGGGAAGTATAAAGACATCGAGATCATGATGGATTACAAAGAAGAACGGACCATGACCATGGGCGAGCTTACGCCCGAATGGTGGATCAAATAGACTGAGGGTCAGTTCACCCGCGTATAGGAGTCCGGCCATGCCCTGCAGATCAGGGTCACGTGGTGCAGCCTTGCGAGCCGGACTGCTTCCTCGGTGGGAACGGCCTTGCTGATCAGAACGGGGATCCTGGCGTTGATCACCTTTGTGATCATATCCGCAGCCACGCGTCCGGTGGTATAGAGCATGCAGTCCTTCGGATCCATGCCCTCCAGGAGCATGGCACCGACAGCCTTATCCAGGGCGTTGTGTCGGCCGATATCCTCGAAGGAGAGGATCCGCCCGTCGCCAAGACGGATATAGCAGCTATGGGTACCGCCGGTATTTCTGTGCAGTGCCCCGTCTTCACGGAATTTCTCCGTCAGAAGAAAGACATCCGCAGGTGAGGGCTCCCGAGATACGGTTTCCGGGGCTTCCGGAGCAGCGGTTTCCGGGACTTCCGGAGCAGCGGTTTCCGGGACTTCCGGGGCAGCGGTTGCCGAAGCTTCCGGAGCAGCGGTTTCCGGGGCTTCCGGGGCAGCAGTGGTATCCACGCGTTCCACCAGCTGGCGGTTTCCCGTACAGCAGGTAGGCTCCGCGCCGGAGTAGGGCTGAAAGTCAACATTCTCACGAAGGCGCACCTCTGCGATATTTCCTTCACCGCAGATAAAGAGATGCGCAACCTCATCCTCACTTCGGATGATGCGTTCCGTACAGAGACGTCCCAGAACCAGCTCCGTCAGATGCTTCGGAGTGCAGGTCAGACGAAAGGCAGGAACGCCGTTGACGGAAACCTCCAGTTCCTTCTCAATGACGATCTCTTCTTCCTTCTCCTGCAGGGAACCGTCTGCTGCTACAAGCTGACAGGAAACCCTTGCCGTTGCGGGAAGACCGGTTGCGTGATTCTGGTACTTTCTGTTCATCTTATATCCCTCTTATTCACTCTTGTGGCTATTATCGTCATTGGATAGTTACCAACCTATTATAGCCCTTTATTTAAGCAGTTTCCACATTTTTATATGATTGGAATTGTGCTAAAATGGCTACGAGACACTCAGTTGTGATTAAGGGGGAAATGCGTCATTTTACAGAAAGGGAATTAAAAATATGAGAAAGAGAAGATTATCAACGATGGTCATAGCCGGATGTCTGGCGATGTCCATGGCCTTTACAGGATGCGGAAATAAGACGGAGAGTGATACCTCCGCTGCAACCGAGGCAGGAAGCACTGCAGCGGCTTCGGAGGAGAGTACTACAGGTGCGTCAACCGAGGGTACTTCCACGGAAGCAGCCACGGATGCGACAACGGAAGCAACCACCGAGGGTGGTGCGAAGGGTGCCAAGATCACATTGGATAACATTCGTTCCTATGTAGTAGGGATCGATGAGCCGGTGGAACTGAAGGACGGCACGAAGCAGCCGATGATCAATTTCGATAATGCGGCAACCACACCGTCACTGACTCCGGTTTCGGAGCTGGTGGAGGAGGAGCTGAAAATGTACGGCTCCGTAGGACGTGGTTACTCCCAGAAGTCCGATCATTCCACGGATTTCGTATATCAGACCAGACAGAAGGTCCTCCATTTCGTAGGTGCGGATAAGGAAGACAATGAGTATTGCTGTGTCTATGTGAATAATACCACGGACGGCCTGAACAAGCTGGCTGCTGCGCTGGTTAAGGATAAGAGTGATGTCATTCTTACCACCCGTATCGAGCATCATTCAAATGATCTTTCCTGGCGTGAAAGAGGAACGGTGATCTACGCGGAAGTGGATGAGAAGGGCCGTGTGAAATATGAGGATATTGAGAAGCTTCTGAAGGAGAACAAGGTGAAGATCGTCTCCGTAACGGCAGCTTCCAATGTAACCGGTTATGTGACGGATGTACACCGTGTGGCAAAGCTGGCACATCAGTACGGCGCAATGCTGGTTGTGGACGGTGCGCAGATCGTGGCTCACCGCAAGTTTGAGATGAAGGGCGCCACTCCGGAGGAGGATGTGGATTTCCTGGTATTCTCCGCACATAAAATGTACACCCCATATGGTGGCGGTGCCATCGTCGGAAAGCTTGAACTTATGTACAATACCATGCCGGATGTCTACGGCGGAGGAACGGTACAGATCGTGGCCGACAGCCGTCAGGAATACAAGAATCCGCCGGAAAGCTGGGAGGCAGGATCTCCGAACTATCCGAGTATCGTAGGTCTGAGCAAGGCCATTGATATCCTTGAGGAAGTCGGTTTCGACAAGATCGAGGAGCATGAGAAGGTTCTGAACCGGAAGCTGATCGACGGTCTGAAGAAATTTGACAATATCATCATTTACGGTGATACGGAGAACATCGATGACCGGGTAGGCGTGGTCACATTTGACTTCTCGGATCTGAATTCCTACTACCTGGCTGTGGCTCTGAAGGAGTATGGCGGTGTGGCTACCCGCCGCGGATCCTTCTGCGCACATCCCTATGTCTGGAGACTGAAGGGAATTGCGGACGACGAGGTCGGTGCCTTTGAGAACTGCGAGGGAGCGCATACTCCGGGTATGGTCCGTGTCAGCTTCGGTATCTATAACACCGAGGAAGAGGTGGACAAGTTCCTGGAGGTACTTCCGACAGCCATCGAGGAAGCCAAGAAGGAAGTGCAGAGAGTGACGGAAGCTCAGGAGGTGACCAAGCCGATCGACCCGTCCTTCTAGAACAGAAGGAGACAGAGATAAGGAAACACATGCACCGCGCGACCAAAGGACAGGACGTGCGGTGCTTTGTTTCCGTGAGTTTACTTGGTTATATATTCAACCGTGATATCACCGGTGGAGGTATCGATATTACAGGTTCCGCCGGTACCGGAGGAAGTCTTCGGTGTCTTTATATCACCGGTGCTTGTATCGGTGGTAAGGATCTTGTCGCTGAGGAACGTGCAGTAAACATCGCCGGTGGAGGTATCGATATCCACGTTGGAAGCATCACCGTTGGTGAATCTTACGTCACCGGTTGAGGTTTCAATCTTCAGGTTGTCGGCCAGAACCTTATCCATGGTGACCTTTCCTGTGGAGTGGTCAACGAGGATGGATCCTGCCTGAACTCTGGAACAGTTCAGTTCTCCGGTGGAGGAGTTTACATTCAGTGCTCCTTCGATCAGGAGGTTGCTCAGCTCGATATCGCCGGTGGAGGTATCGATGGTCAGATCCTTCACGACAAAGTCGGGGGTTCCGTCCTGTTTCCAGGAGGAGTTCTTGGCGTTTGCCTTCGGGAGGTAGATCACAACACTGTTGTGGCCGCTGAAGTTGAAGAAGCTGATCCATTCGTACCATTTTCTGTCGGTGACCTTTTTGATCTTCAGGGTCTTGTTCTCAACGGTTACCTCGTGATATTCCTTCTCTCTCTCATCACAGACAACCCGAACCTTGTCATCCTCGGAAACCTTAAAGGAGATGTCCGAAACGGAGGTATCGATATTGATCGAATCAAATTCTTCTGTGATCTCATGTGAATTTTGTACGGGATCGCCACTCATATTCAGCTTGTTGAAGTCGAAGCCGATGAGGATGCATCCGATCAGACCTGCACCGAAGCCCACAAGGATCATGGCACAGGCGAGCACGGACCAGAAATGCTTGTTCTTCATTATGCGTCTGCCTCCTTTCTTCTAAAAAGTACGCGGAACAATCCACCGCTGATACGGGCTGCTCCGGAAATGATCTTCTTGCTGAAGAGGAAGATCAGGAGTCCGAGTCCGCCCAGGATAAGACCGGCCCCAAGGTAGACCAGGGCGAGAGCTATGCGTCCGTGGATTATAAACAGGAGGGCTCCTATCACTCCGCCCAGGGTGCATGCGATAAAGGAAATGCCGACAACAAATAATGCGAACACCAGTGACCATACCACTACGAAGAGGCTGAATACCAGTGCTCCGAATGAGATTAGCAGCGGAAACCAGATCGGGAAGGTGCAGATCAGTAGTGCCAGCTTGCCGCCGGACATTCCGCCGGATTTCTTCCTGCTGTATGCCTCATTTGAATATCCGTAGGAGGAGTGGCCTGCGCCGGAGGAATACGCCGTACCGGAAGAGCTGCCTGTGCCGGAGGGATATCCGGAGGTCTCATTCGGAGCCGCTGTATCTGTTCTGTAGTATGCTTCTTCTGGAGCTGCAGCGGAATCCGGTTTGGGATCGTCAGTGCTCTGACGGGATTCCATTTTCGGAAGCTCAACTGCGATCTTGGCAACAGCGTCATCCACAGAACCTATGGCTGCAACCGCTTCCTCTTCTGTAAGACCGTTTTCCATCCGGTCATCGATCATTTCACTGAAATAATCCAAAGCACGTCCGACATCTTCACTCGGCAACGCTGACAGCTTGTTCCATAGTGCTCTCAGGAACTCTTGCTTCGTCATATCCCTCATCCTCCTTCTTGATAAATTCGTAAATGGACTGGATCTCATGCCACTCATTCAGGAAGTCTTTGATCCGGTCGATCCCCTGTGGGGTGATGTGATAATACTTTCTTAGTCTGCCGTTATGTTCTGCGGTCTGAACCGTGAGCATGGATGCGGATTCAAGTCTCCGCAGGATCGGATACAGTGTTGACTCCGATAGCTCTACATATGGCTTCAGGTCCCGGATGATCTGATACCCATAGGAATCGACCTGACGGATGGTAGCCAGTACGCAGACCTCCAGGAGTCCCCGTTTCAGTTGTACATCCATGGCAGTCCTCCTTTCCTCCGATCTTTTCGGAATTCTGTGTAAGAAACAATGCTGTTTCATGTGTAGTACTGCTTTCTACGTGATACTATACGTGACATAGTACTATGTGTCAAGCAAGGTGGAATTAAGATTAGATTAATATTAGATTAAAATGGGAACCCGCACGGGACAGACCTTCGACTTGATGAAGCGGACGGTTTTATGCTATCATATCTGATATGTTACCGCAGCATGCACGTCAGATGTGAGCATCTGACCTTGGGATAATAGGTTCTGAAATATGCGCCGTTACGGTGTGTGTTGGGAAAGGGATGGAATATGGATGAAACAAAAGTAAAGATTCGGAAATTCAGCGGCCTGATCAAGGGCATTCTGATCTTCCTCCAGGTCCTTGCGATCCTCGGGCTTGTAGTCGGCTGTATTATTCTGTTCGTACCGATGTTTCAGCCGGATAAGATCGATCCCCTGGAATCAAACTACGGAGAGAGTTCCTTCTTTCTCGTAACAGTTCTCGGAACCATCTTTGAGGATATGCCGTCGAGATATCGGATGATGATCGCAGGCTTTGCATTTGCCATAGCCATGGCGCTGGTCCTGTTTTATATAGTAAGGACCAAGAAGGTTGTGAGCGATGTGATCCAGTCGGACACGCCCTTCACAAGGAAGGTTACGGATCAGATCGGACAGCTGTCCAAATCCGTTCTTGTGCTGATCATCTACAGTATTCCCTTTGCGGTCATGTCCTTCCTGCTGCTGCGGCTGCTGTATTACATTTTCGACTATGCGACCTATCTGCAGGATCGGGCGGACGAGACCAGCCGTATTCAGGAGGAAATGATACTGTCCTTCGCGGAAATCACGGAGAATAAATCCGAGCAGACCGGAAAGCATGTCCGGCGTGTGGCGGAGTATTCCAGGATCATAGCGAAGGAAATGGGACTGGATAAGACGGAGGCTGACCGGATCAGGCTTGCTTCCACCATGCACGATGTGGGAAAGCTGCTGATCCCGGCGGAGATCCTGGAGAAGCCGGCACGGCTGACGGATGAGGAATTTGCGGAGATCAGGAAGCACCCGGGATACGGCGGAGACATGCTGAAGAATGTAGAGGGTGATGTCATGCATATGGCCCGGACCGTGGCGCTGGAGCATCATGAGCGGCCGGACGGAAAGGGATATCCCGAGGGAAAGAAGGCCGATGAGATCAGTCTGGAGGGCCGGATCGTGGCGGTTGCCGACGTGTATGACGCCCTGACCAGTAAGCGGAGCTATAAGGAAGCCTGGGATGAAGAAAGGGCCTATGAGGAGATCCTGAAGGGGAAGGGAACCCAGTTCGATCCGGAGGTCGTGGACGCTTTTACAAGGGCACATGATAAGATCAATGAGGTAAGACTGCAGCTGCAGGATGCGTGAAGATAAGGAGTTAGAATGAGCACATTTCGAGTGGAATTAAAGAAGGTTGTGGATGATACCTATGACGTACAGATCGGGTACGGACTTCAGGATCAGCTGATGGAGGATCTTAGGAACGGGCTGGTGGGAAAGCTCCACAAGTTCGCCGTGATCACGGACAGTATCGTTGAGGAGCTTTATGCAAGGCCCATCTATGAGCGACTGCTGAAGGAAGGATATCAGGCGGACATTTTTGTATTCCCTGAAGGAGAGAAGAGCAAGACCCGGGAGGTGAAGGCTCAGCTGGAGGATGAAATGCTGGCGAAGGAGTACCGGCGTGACTGCTGCATCCTTGCGGTGGGCGGAGGCGTTGTCACGGATCTGGCAGGCTTTCTGGCGGGAACCTTCGGACGCGGCGTCCCATTTATCAATTATGCCACAACCCTGCTGGCGGCGGCGGATGCTTCCGTCGGAGGAAAGACCGCGGTGGATACTCCGCTGGCCACGAACCTGATCGGACTTTTCAACCAGCCGAAGAAGGTCTACCTGGACATCGCTTCCTGGAAGACTCTTCCGAAACGGCAGATTATCAGCGGGCTGGCAGAGACCATCAAGCATGCCTGCCTGGCGGATGCGGAGTTCTTCGATTATCTGGACCGGCATATGGATGAGATCCTGGCGCTGGAGCCGGCGGCCTGCGAGCATATCGCCGAGGTGAACTGCCGTGTGAAATATGAAGTGGTCATGAAGGATGAGCGTGAATCCGGACTTCGGGAGGTTCTGAATCTCGGACATACTGTGGGACGTGCCATTGAGACGGAAAGTGATTACCGCCTGTTACACGGAGAAGCCGTTTCCATCGGCCTGGTGGCAGAGGTGGACCTGGCGAAGAAACTGGGACTGCTTACCGGCGAGGATCGGGACAGAGTCGTGGCGCTTCTGGCAAAAGCAGGCCTTCCTACGGAGATCCCGGATTATATCGACCGGGAACGGCTGGTGAAGAAGCTCTATACCGACAAGAAGGTACGGGACGGAAAGCTCCGCTTCGTACTTCAGGACGGCATCGGTTCCGTGAAGGAGTTTGAGCCGGGGGTTTTCGCAGCACCCATCGAGGAGAGCCTGGCCCGTGAGGTCATTATGGAAATGAAGTAACGTGTCTATTCACGTACATAATAAAAGCGCTTCTGCCGCGTGTTTACACGCAGGGCAGCAAGCGCTTTTATTATACCTGCGAAGCAGGAACCCCCAATTCATCACGAACACAAGTGCCGGAGGCACGACTTACGCGCAAAGCGCGGAAGGCTCGTGATCGAATTGAGGGGTATGTGAATAGACAGGCAAACTAGGAATTAACAGGGTTCCGGAATGGCACAAACGGCAGATGTAGCTCGATGTAAATGTTTGCGAAAGTATGAGATGTGTAATATAATAATAATAATGTGTTTTTTATTAAAAAAAGTGTAAAAAGGAGGTATTTATGAGGGGTGAACAATTGACTAAAAGAACCGGTTTTATGCTGGTTCTGACATTGGTACTTGCATTTCTGGTGCTGGGCTTTGGTCCGGCCATGCGGGTCGATGCAGACAGCGATTTTACCTGTGATCCGCCCTGTGATCTGAATGAAAAGGTGGACCAGGCGGTCCTGCTTAAACCCGGATCGACAGTTTCCGTGACCAAGGGGGGAAAGGTAACGGCAACTTATCCGGCCAGGGTCGATTATGTGGAGGAAGAAGAAAAAAATGTCATAGTGATGAAGACCGGCGAGGGTTATCTGTTTCGGTATGATATTAAACCCGGAACTGTTGCGTTCGTGACACCGTCTTTTGAAGAATGGGATTTTAATGGGAACGCACAGATTCTGTCCTACAGCATCTCACCGAGAGACTACGGGCAGGGATATGAATGGACAGCTGAGTGCTATGAATGGATGAGTGAGAATCTCGGTACGATGATTTATTCACCTGATGAGCCGCTTGTTTTGTCGAATAACTATGATTGCAGCCTCAGGAATATCATTTTCATCCCGAAAGACAGCAGTATCAGCGGTCTGACGATCATCGAAACACCTATCACCGGCGTTGCTCCTGATGGAACGATTCTGATAGATGGTTCGGAGCCGGCGGATAAGATGGGGGACTATGTAGATCAGGCAATCGAGGTTCAGGAGGGCGTTGATTTTTCTCTGCAGGGGAAGACACCGATCGAGGTAACTGTTCAGACAGAGATTTATTACACATCCTGGCCGAATGTTGCAAAGACGGAAAAAGTGAAAGGATATCTGCTTCATTTTACAAATCCCTCGGAGAAAAGATGGACACTTCAGCTGAAGGATAGCTGCAGGATGTCATATCCTATCTATGCGGAAGAAATAACATATCTTAATTTTTCAATGACCAATGACTGGTTTCAAATTGAAAAGGAGGGAAACGCCCCGAGCTGGTATGTATTCGTGTCGGAGAATATAGAGATTGACAAGTGGGAGCGGTGGTATACTCCTGAGGATCTTCCCGAGATGGTGGAAAAGGATAAGGTGAACATCGTATCCTGGGATGATGATTTTAATAAGAAGATAGAAGCGGTGACCGCAGTTTATCCTGAGCTGAAGGATAAGGTTAAATATATCAATCTTGGAGTGGCTTCTGAAGAACTGATACCGGTCTACAACGATATTCTGGACGGAAAATACAATGGATACACCATGATGTTCCCGGTGGATATCGGCAGTGTAAACAAGCTGATCGATAAGGCACCTGCTCTTTCGAAGATCGGCTATAAGGAATCGGATAACAGCAACAGTTATAAGTTCCTTACAGAACTGGGAACGAAGAACGGGGAACTCCGTGCCGTAAGCTGGCATGCCTGCCCGAACGGTTTCTTCTACGATTCTGCGATCGCAAAGAAGGTGCTTGGAACGGATGATCCGGCCAAGGTACAGGAGATGATCTCCACACCTGTAAAGTTCAACGAAGTTGCAAAGAAGATGAAGGCAGCTGGATACTACATGACCGCAGGTGTGAACCAGGAGTATACAAATGCAAATCTTGCGTATTCCACCATGGATATCGATATTTGGCATGGTTTCGATACACTTCTGAAATCCTACAGAGCGGATCTCTATGATAAGAAATGTGAGATGTGGGACAGAACATGGGCAGACGGAATGACGGATGGAACCGTATTCGGATATTTCGGTACGACCTGGATGAAGGGTGTATTCTCCGGAAACGGAGTTAAGAACGGAGCCATGAAGCTCTGCGCCGGACCGGTCAGCTATCTGTGGGGCGGAACCTTTGTTATGGCAAAGGATCTGGGTACCCAGAAAGAGACTGCATGTAAGGTGCTGAAAGCGATCACATCTGATGAGAAGGTTGTGAAGAAGATCGCAACGAGGAAGGATTCTTCTGAATGGATGTCAGGAGATTTTGTAAACAATAAGGCAGTGAACGAAAGCCTTATCTCCGCAGGGACATTGGCGGATCCGTTCTACGGCGGAAAGCAGGATGCGACACCTGTGTGGCACGAAGCCGCACTGAAGCTCGGTAAAGAGTCCGAGATCGTTACAGGCTGGCAGGATATCAACGGAAAGAAATATTACTATGACAGCAAGGGCGTTCCGGTAAAGGGATTGAAGAAGATCGGAACAAAGATCTACTATTTCAACACCACATCCGGAGTTATGCAGACCGGTATTCAGAAGGTAAGCGGCAAGTCCTATTACTTTGATACGAAGACGGGAGAACAGAAGACCGGCTGGCAGCAGGTCGGCAAGTCCTGGTACTATTTCGTTCCGAAGACCGGTGTTATGGCAACAGGCTGGCAGCAGATCGGCAAGGACTGGTTCTACTTCATTCCGAAGACCGGAGTGATGGCAAGTGGCTGGCAGCAGGTCGGCAAGGACTGGTTCTACTTTACCCCGAAGACCGGCGCGATGGTAAGCGGCTGGCAGCAGATCGGCAAGGCCTGGTATTACTTCATTCCGAAGACCGGAGCTATGGCAAGTGGCTGGCAGCAGATCGGCAAGGACTGGTTCTACTTCCTTCCGAAGACGGGAGTCATGGCAAGCGGCTGGCAGAAGATCGGTAAGTCCTGGTACTACTTCGTACCGAAGACCGGAGCCATGAAGACAGGATGGCTGTCCTCCGGCGGAAAGTGGTACTATTTCAACAAGAGCGGTGTGATGGTGACCGGTTCCGTAGCGATCGGCTCCAAAACATATAAGTTCAACAGTTCAGGCGTTTGTCTGAATCCGTAAGGGGTTTAAACCCAGAAGCATTACAGGGACGGCTCCGGAGTGATCCGGAGCCGTCCTTTGTTGTAGTTCGGTTGATTTTTAGGCGTTCAGGTGGTATAGTCCCGTCTTTGACAGTTACAAAAAGAGAGAAGCGTCAGAACGCCTTATTTTTCAAGGCGTCTGACGCTTTTCTCTTTCGTCGAGATGTTTGGTAATTTTTCCTTATTTTCGTCCCTTGCTAAGTTTTTCGATGGTTTTCATTTTACTCTTGCTGATGAACTGGTAATCTGTTCGGAAACCACAACATTCATGGAGACTATCAGTTAGAGGGGTACGTGTGTAAGTTGGCATAAATCCCTGTTCTTCGATATCTGCAAAGCGAATCTCTTTCAATGTTTCCAGTATCTGGCTGCAGGTGTAGCTCTTTTTGAGTTCTTTTTCAAGGTATCTGAAGATGATAAGCGATACAAAACAGATTAGAAAATGTGCTTTTATTCTATCATTGCGACTTAAATACACCGGCCTGGCTCCGAATTCTGTTTTCATAATTCGAAAACACTCCTCGATCTGCCAACGACCTTCACTGATCTTCAATATTTCACCCACCGGATCATCCAGTAAATCGGTACATACTGCATATAAGCCATCATACTGTGCTTCTTCATCAATCTTATCTGTGCTGAGAAAGTAGTGTGTATCAGCAATTTCTCCGTCCTGTGTTGCGGAGATCTTATCGATGAATCTCGCCGGATCAGTGGGATTCTTTTTCACTCGTTTTATCGCTCCGCATTTAAGCATTTTTTTTGCGCGTTCAATTTGAGCTTCTCTGAGTGATTTTTGATAAGCTGCATATTTAGGTGAGTATGTAATAATAAGACGTTGATACAGGTGCTTGCTTGTATAGGGGATTTCTTTGAAATACAGGGAATCATGGTCGCATTCAGATGGATTTGTAAGATCAACGAATTTATTATCAGATATGCGTCGAAATCCTTTCAAATCCAAGGCAGCTTTCCGGTATTCATCTTTCAGCTTTTTAATAGATTGAGTAACTATAAATGCTCGCTCACCCATGTGATTAAAAACACGGTTATCTTCTGAAGCCAGACCGGCATCTGAACAATAAATAAACATTTGGCAACCAAAGTCCTGAAGCACTTTTTTTTCCAAAGGTTTTAATGATTTTTGTTCGTTTTGGTTTCCGGGAAATGTGGAAAATGCAAGCGGAATCCCGTCCCCATCCATGAACATCCCCATCTTGATGATGGGATTGGGGCGATGTTCTTTGCTTTTTCCATACTTTTTATCTCCATCTTCCTGTTCGATCTCAAAGTAGTAGTTTGTACAGTCATAGTAAAGGATCGTATCATTGCGCTTTCCAAGGAATTAACAGGGTTCCGGAATGGCACAAACGGCAGATGTAGCTCGATGTAAATGTTTGCGAAAGTATGAGATGTGTAATATAATATTAATGTGTTTTTTTTGAAAAAAGTGTAAAAAGGAGGTATTTATGAGGGGTGAACAATTGACTAAAAGAACCGGTTTTATGCTGGTTCTGACATTGGTACTTGCATTTCTGGTGCTGGGCTTTGGTCCGGCCATGCGGGTCAATGCAGATCCCGGGGATGGTTCCTTTGACCCGCCTTCCTTTGATCCGCCATGTGATCTGAATGAAAAGGTGGATAAGGCGGTGAAGATCAATGCCGGATCCACGGTTTCGGTGACCAAAGGCGGGAAGGTGACGGCAACCTATCCGAAAGGGAACTATTGGAATGAAGACGACCAATTGATATGGGAAATGACCAGAGGCGAAGGGTATTTTTTTGAGTATGATCTTAAGCCGGATACCGTTGCAATGGTTGTACCATCGACGGATTATGAGAGTTATTACCCAAATGCACAGCTTCTTTGCTTCGAGGTCTATCCGGAAGCTGATGAGGAAGGATATAAATATACGGATTCATGTTACGATTCCATGAGACGCTATTGCTCTACAATGAGGACTTCAACATTCGGGACATTTGCGTTGGTGAATGGCAATTATGACATAGATCTAAAACATTTCATTTTCATTCCGAAGGACAGCAACATCAAGGCATTGACAATCCGCGAAACGCCGATCACCGGCACTGATACGGACGGAACGATTCTTATCGATGGCTCGGCGCCTGCAGATAAGATAGAGGATTTTCTGGATCAGGCGATCGAGGTCCAGGAGGGTGTTGATATTTCCCTGGAGGGAAAAACACCCATCGAGGTTAATGCCCAGACTGAAATCTATTATAGGAAGACAAATGTTGTAAAAACGAGCAAAACAAAGGGCTATCTGCTTCATTTCACTAATCCATCGGAAAAAAAATGGACACTCATGCTGAAGGGAGGAAGGATATCATACGTTATAGGCGAGGATGAATTGGACTATGCCAAATTTGCGTATAATGATTATAATCATTCTGCCATCAGTAATGATTATGAGTATTCGAGCTGGTATATCTTTGTTTCTGAGGATATAGTGTTTGACTATTGGCAGAGGTTGTTCCGTCCGGAGGAATTCCCCGAGGCTCTGGAGAAGGATAAGGTGAATATCCCTTCCTGGGATGATGATTTTCACAAGAAGCTGGAAGCGGTAATTGCAGTTTATCCTGAGCTGAAGGATAAGATTAATTATATCAATCTTGGACTGGCTTCCGAGGAAATGATTCCCATCTACAAGGATGTTCTGGATGGAAAATACAATGGATATACCATTCTGTTCCCGGTGGATATTAACTCGGTGAGTGAGCTGATCGATAAGGCTCCGGCTCTGTCTAAGATCGGTTATAAGGATTCATATATCAGCAACGGCTACAAGTATCTTACGGAAATGGGAAAGAAGAACGGAGAACTCCGTGCCGTAAGCTGGCAAATGTGCCCGAACTGCTTTTACTACAATGCTTCGATTGCCAGGAAGGTGCTTGGAACGGATGATCCGGCTAAGGTACAGGAGATGATCTCCACACCGGCGAAGTTTAATGCGGTAGCCAAGAAGATGAAGGCTGCCGGCTACTACATGACGGCCGGCATGAACATGCAACAAGCAAAAGATAATATTAAGTATTCGACCGTGGAGACGGATATATTTCATGGCTTTGTCACGCTTCTGAAAACCTATCAGGCTGATCTCTATGACAAGGGCGGTGACATGTGGGATGATGTCTGGTCAAAGGGAATGTCGGATGGAACCGTATTCGGATATTTTGGTACGACCTGGATGGAGGGCGTATTCATCGGAAATGGAGTTCCGAACGGAACCATGAGGATCTGCGCCGGACCGATCAGCTATGTGTGGGGCGGTACCTTTGTTATGGCAAAGGATATGGGTACACAGAAAGAGGCTGCATGTAAGGTGCTGAAAGCCATCACAGCTGACGAGAAGGTTGTGAAGAAGATTGCCACGAGAAAGGACTCCTCAGGAGCTCCGGCTGGAGACTTTGTAAACAATAAGGCAGTAAATGAAAGCCTTATCGCTGCGGGAACCCAGGTGGATCCGTTCTTTGGCGGAAAGGCGGATGCATGGGCGGTGTGGCATGAAGCTGCGCTGAAGCTCGGAAATGAATCAGAGGTCGTTACCGGCTGGCAGACCATCGACGGAAAGACGTATTACTATGACAGTAAGGGTGTTCCGGTAAAGGGATTGAAGAAGATCGGAACAAAGACCTACTACTTCAACACCAAAACCGGCGTTATGCAGACCGGCATTCAGAAGGTAAGCGGCAAGTCCTATTTCTTTGATGCAAAGACCGGAGAGCAGAAGACAGGCTGGCAGCAGGTCGGCAAGGCCTGGTACTATTTCGTTCCGAAGACCGGTGTTATGGCAACAGGCTGGCAGCAGATCGGCAAGGCCTGGTACTATTTCGAACCGAAGACGGGAGCTATGGCAAGCGGCTGGCAGCAGATCGGTAAGTCCTGGTACTACTTCGTACCGAAGACGGGAGCTATGGTAAGCGGCTGGAAGCAGATCGGCAAGGACTGGTTCTACTTCCTTCCGAAGACGGGAGTCATGGCAAGCGGCTGGCAGAAGATCGGTAAGTCCTGGTACTACTTCGTACCGAAGACCGGAGCCATGAAGACAGGATGGCTGTCCTCCGGCGGAAAGTGGTACTATTTCAACAAGAGCGGTGTGATGGTAACCGGTTCCGTAACGATCGGCTCCAAAACATATAAGTTCAACAGTTCAGGCGTTTGTCTGAATCCGTAAGGGGTTTAAACCCATAAGCATTACAGGGACGGCTCCGGAGTGATCCGGAGCCGTCCTTTATTTCCATAATGACAAATTGACCATTCGACGAGGCGCTGAAAAGGAATGGACACGATGCTTTTCGAGGACGTTGCGGGTCTCGGCACTTAGCAATCCGTGAGCGTAGCGAAACGGGAAGCTTAGTGCCGCTAGGGGCCCCGCAATTTGCGCGGGTAATGAGCCATGCGGACATGCTGGCATGTCCATATGGCGAATACCGCGACATCGAGCGAAGCGAGAAAGACGCGAGGCGGACGCATGCGTGCCAGTGGCACGCGGTTATGCGTCGAATGCGACCAAGCGGCAGCGCGACACGAGAAAAGCATCTGTGGCCAGTCCATAGTGCCGAGGACAAATTTTGTGACATAGTCCTTACCGGCCGTTTGGTTGATTTTTACGCCCCCAGGTGGTATAGTGGGAAACAGTTCATTTACTATCATGATAAGCAGGAGGAAATAAACATGAAACGCGAAACCGCATGTATTCAGGCAGGTTATACACCGAAGAACGGTGAGTCCCGGATGATCCCCATCATCCAGAGCACCACTTTCAAATATGACACCAGCGAGGACATGGGAAAGCTCTTTGATCTGGAGGCTTCCGGATACTTTTATACCCGGCTTCAGAATCCGACAAATGATCTGGTGGCAGCAAAGATCGCAGCCCTGGAAGGCGGTACTGCAGCCATGCTCACCTCCTCAGGACAGGCAGCTAGCTTCTTCTCCGTGTTCAATCTGGCAAATGCAGGAGACCACGTGATCGCCTCTGCCAGCATTTACGGCGGAACCTTCAACCTGTTCAATGTAACCATGCGGAAGATGGGAATAGAGTTTACCTTCGTGGATCCGGAGTGCAGTGATGAGGAGCTGGAGGCAGCCTTCCGCCCGAATACCAAGGTAGTGTTTGGAGAGACCATTGCAAATCCCGCACTGATCGTGTTCGATATTGAGCGGTTCGCAAAGGCAGCACACGCACATGGCGTTCCGCTTATCGTGGACAACACATTTGCCACCCCGATCAACTGCCGTCCCATCGAGTGGGGTGCGGACATCGTGATCCACTCCACCACCAAGTACATGGACGGACATGATGTGGCAGTGGGAGGAGCTATCGTGGATTCCGGCAGGTTCGACTGGATGGCACATGCAGAGAAATTCCCGGGGCTTTGTACACCGGATGAGTCCTATCACGGCATCACCTACGCAGAGAAGTTCGGCAAGGAAGGCGCATTTATCACAAAATGTACCGCCCAGCTGATGCGCGACCTGGGTTCCATCCAGTCACCCCAGAACGCCTTCTACCTTAATATGGGGCTTGAGTCTCTGGCAGTCCGTGTAGAACGTCATTGCAGCAATGCACAGGCGGTAGCCGAGTATCTGGAGAAGCATGACAAGGTTTCCTGGGTGAACTATCCCGGACTCCCCGGAAATAAATACTATGAGAGAGCCAAGAAGTATCTTCCGAACGGAAGCTGCGGCGTTATCTCCTTCGGTGTAAAGGGCGGACGCAAGGCGGCAGAGGAGTTCATGAAGCACCTTCAGGTTGCCATCATCGCGACACATGTGGCGGATGCACATACCTGTGTACTTCATCCCGCATCCTCTACCCATCGTCAGCTGTCGGACGAGGAGCTGGCAGCCGGCGGAATCGGCGTTGATCTGATACGTCTGTCTGTGGGTATCGAGCATGTGGATGATATCATCGCCGATCTGGAGCAGGCACTGGCATACGTTCAGTAACACATTTTCATGGATGGCAGGAAATGAAAGAGATCAAATATATTACCATACAAGGCGCAAGGGAACATAACCTGAAGAACGTGGATCTTAAGATCCCGAGAAATCAGTTCGTGGTCTTCACCGGGCTTTCGGGCTCGGGGAAGTCCTCCCTGGCCTTTGATACGATTTATGCAGAGGGACAGCGGCGATACGTGGAGTCCCTCTCTTCATATGCGAGGATGTTTCTGGGACAGGCGGATAAGCCGGATGTAGATAAGATCGAAGGACTATCCCCGGCGATCTCCATCGACCAGAAGTCCACCAACAGAAACCCAAGATCCACTGTGGGAACGGTGACGGAGATCTACGATTACCTCCGTCTTCTTTTCGCGCGCATCGGCGTGCCCCACTGTCCGAACTGCGGTAAGCCCATCGAACGGCAGACCGTGGATCAGATGGTGGACAGCATCATGACACTTCCCGAAAAAACGAAGTTCCAGGTGCTTTCTCCTGTGGTACGGGGACGGAAGGGTGAGCACGAGAAGATCCTTGCGGCAGCGAAACGGAGCGGCTTTGCCCGGGTGGTCGTGGACGGAAATCAGTATGACCTGGATGAAGAGATCAAGCTGGAAAAGAACAAGAAGCACAGCATCGATATTGTTGTGGACCGGCTTGTGATGAAGGAAGGGATCGAACTGCGTCTGGCAGGCTCCCTGGAGGCGGCCATGAAGCATTCCGACGGTCTGGTAAAAATCGATGTGGTAGGGGGAGATACCCTCAGCTTCTCTGACAGCTTCTCCTGTCCGGACTGCGGCATCTCCATCGATGAGATCGAACCCCGTTCCTTCTCCTTCAACAATCCCTTCGGTGCGTGTCCGGTCTGTACCGGCCTGGGCTTCAAGTCCGAATTCGACCCGGATCTCATGATCCCGGACAAGACCCGTACCTTAAATGAGGGTGCGATCGCTGTTCCCGGCTGGCAGTCCAGCGGGGACAAGAAGAGCTACAGTCATTCCCTGCTGGAAGCCATGTCCAAGGAGTATGGTTTCTCACTGGATACTCCCTGGAGGGAGCTTTCCGATGAGGCAAAGGACCTGATCCTGAACGGAACCCACGGGCACCGGGTCAAGGTATATTATGACAGTCAGCGCTCCAGGAGAAATGTGTTCTTCCAGAGCTTTGAGGGACTGATCCGGAACTGCCAGCAGCGCTACAAGGAGACATCGTCCGAAGCCATGCGGGCAGAGTATGAGGAATACATGACCATGATCCCCTGTGAGGCCTGCGGCGGCAAGCGTCTGAAGCCGGCGTCTCTGGCTGTGACCATCGGGGATAAGAATATCTTTGATGTGACGGAGCTTTCCGTGGACCGGCTCCGGGAATATCTGTCCGAAACGGAGCTGACCGACCGGCAGACCATGATCGGTGAGCAGATCCTGAAGGAGATCAGCGCCCGTCTGAAATTCATGGCAGACGTGGGTCTCAACTATCTGACCCTCAGCCGTGCCACCGGAACCCTGTCCGGCGGCGAGGCTCAGCGGATCCGTCTGGCAACCCAGATCGGTTCCGGCCTGGTGGGGGTATCCTACATCCTGGATGAGCCCAGCATCGGTCTGCATCAGAGAGATAATGACAAGCTGATCGCATCCCTGAAGAATCTCCGGGATCTGGGAAATACCCTGATCGTGGTGGAGCATGATGAGGAAACCATGCGGGCGGCGGACTACATCGTGGATGTAGGCCCCGGTGCCGGTGTCCATGGCGGAGAGATCGTAGCCACCGGAACTGCGGAAGAGATCATGAAATGCAAGGCCTCCGTGACGGGGCAGTACCTGTCACACAAGCTGGAGATCGAAGTTCCGACGGAGCGGAGAGAACCTACGGGATGGCTGACTATCCGCGGCGCACGACAGAACAACCTGAAGAATATCGATGTGGAGATCCCGCTTGGCATCTTCACCTGCGTTACCGGAGTCTCCGGCTCCGGCAAGAGCTCCCTGATCAATGAGATCCTGAAGAAGCGTCTGCTCCGGGATCTGAACCGTGCAAGAGTAAAACCCGGTAAGCATGATTCCATCACCGGATATGAAGAGTTGGATAAGGTAATCGATATCGACCAGTCCCCCATCGGGCGGACGCCCCGGTCAAATCCTGCCACCTACACCGGAGTCTTTGATCAGATCAGGGATCTTTTCGCAAGTACCAGGGATGCCAAGACCCTGGGCTACAGCAAAGGACGGTTCTCCTTTAACGTGGCGGGAGGACGCTGTGAAGCCTGCAAGGGAGACGGAATCATCAAGATAGAGATGCATTTTCTTCCGGATATTTACGTACCCTGTGAGGTCTGCGGCGGAAAGCGTTACAACCGTGAGACCCTGGAGGTTCACTACAAGGGAAAGACCATATATGAGGTTTTGGATATGACCGTGGACGAGGCATGTGACTTCTTTGATGCAGTGCCCTCCGTGAAACGGAAGATGGAGACCCTGCGGGATGTGGGGCTGGGCTACATTAAGCTCGGTCAGCCCTCCACCACCCTGTCCGGCGGCGAGGCCCAGCGGATCAAGCTGGCCACGGAGCTTTCCCGCCGCAGTACCGGCCGTACGATCTATATCCTGGATGAGCCCACCACCGGCCTTCATTTTGCCGACGTACAGAAGCTTCTGGACATCCTGCAGCGCCTGGCCGACGGCGGCAATACCGTGGTGGTGATCGAGCACAATCTGGACGTGATCAAGCAGGCCGACTACATCATCGACATGGGCCCCGAGGGCGGCGACGGCGGTGGTACCGTGGTAGCCTGCGGAACCCCCGAGCAGGTTGCCAAAGTGAAGAAATCCCATACAGGCCGTTATTTAAAGAAAATGCTCTGATTTTTTCTTTCAAATAGAAAAGCATCATGTTACAATGAAACCATACTTTTTGGGGTAAGGAAAGGGGGTATTTCTTTGATTTACACAGTAACCATGAATCCGACTCTGGACTATATCCTGACAGTGGATCACTTCAAAGCCGGCAAGATGAACCGCTCGGAGAAGGAGCAGATGCTCCCCGGTGGTAAAGGAATCAACGTATCGACCGTTCTTACGAACCTGGGAGTGGAAACGAAAGCGCTCTACTTCGCGGCCGGCTTTGTCGGCGATGAGATCATTCGCATGGTGGGAGAGAGCGGACTGAATGCGGAAGCGATCCCGGTGGCGGAAGGCTGCTCGCGGATCAATGTGAAGGTGCTTTCCGACGAACATACCGAGATCAACAGCAAGGGCCCGGTGATCGGTGAGGAGCCGATGAACCGCCTGTACGAGTGCCTTGACCGTATGCAGGAGGGTGACTTCCTGGTGCTTGCAGGAAGTGTACCGGCATCCCTTCCGGGTTCCGTGTACAGAGATATCATGAAGCATGTGGAGGGTAAGGGCGTTCGCACGGTTGTGGACGCAACAGGAGATCTTCTGAGAGAGACACTGTCCTGCCATCCGTTCCTGATCAAGCCGAATCAGGAAGAACTGGAGGACTTCTTCCTTGTGAAGATCAACGACAAGGATGAGGCCATTCCCTATGCAAAGCGTCTGCAGGAAATGGGCGCGCAGCAGGTACTGGTATCCATGGCCGGAGAAGGAGCGATCCTGATCGAGGAAGACGGAACCGTGTCCGAACTTCCCGCACCGGTGGGAGAAGTGGTGAACAGTGTCGGAGCAGGAGATGCCATGGTGGCCGGATTCCTGACCGGCTGGCTGGAATCGGGCGAAGCCCAGACGGCTTTTCGAATGGGACTGGCAGCAGGAAGCGCCAGCGCATTTTCGGATGTCCATGCTACAAAGGAAGAAGTTTTAAAGGTATATGAAACGATCAAGGACAAATAAGATCATATGGAGTGCGCTGCTGATACTCGGCATGTTTTTCGGGATCCTGTGTCCCGCAGGCTCGGCCGAGGCAAAGGCTGCAAAGGTTGAAACGGCGAAGTACGGCTGGACCTGGACCTTTTGGGGAGAGCCGGAGGTGGGAGACATGTACAGGACCCTCCGTTTCGGACGCTGTACGAACCGGGAGACAGGAGAGTATCTGTCGGACGGATGGCATCTGGTGGATGACCACTGGTACTACTTTACGCCGAACGGTTATGCACGTGACCAGTTCCATGAAGGCTATCCCATAGGTGACCGGATCGGGCTCGGAACCTTCGAGAAGGATGACACGCCGGTCCGTTATAAATGGGTTCAGACCTCAAACGGCCGGTACAGATACCAGGCAGCGGACGGCTCAAATTATCTGAAGAGCCGCAAGGCCTGGATCGACGCCCAGCTCTTTATGTTTGATTCGGACGGATATCTGCCGGAGAAGGCGGGCTGGTGGATGGAGGAAGGAACCGGAACCTGGTACTACATTCTGCCTTCTCTTGCGTGTGCCACGGGCTGGAAAAAGATTGGAGGGAAATGGTATTTCTTCGACTTTTGTACCGGGCATATGGCAGAGTGGGGAAGCTATGATACACGGGTGCCTTTTGCGAAGAAGGCCTGCTACTATGTCTTTGATTACAAGGGTGCCATGCGGACGACCTATGGCTGGATGAAGGGCCCCTCCGGGGAGTGGTACTTCGCAAATAAGTCCGGGACCGCGGCGCTTGGCTGGAGAACCTCAGGCGGAAAGGATTATTATCTGGAGCCCGGTCAGGGCGGACGGATGGCAGTCAGCGGAGATTCCTGGACCTGGTATCAGGCAGGAAGGAAGCTGGACGAAAAGGGTATCGCCGGAGAATACAGCTTCAGCTGGCATCAGGCCAAGAACGGTCTTTGGTGGTACGGAAATATGCAGGATTATGCCGCAGACGGTGTGTATTTCATCAACGGCTGGGGCTACGAGTTCAGCAAGAAGGGCTATGCCCTCCGGGCATGGAGGCTGTCGGATAATTACGAAGAGGTTTATTACCATGAGAAGGACGACAGTGTGGTCCGTTGGGATGATCCCATAGAAGTATCCGAAGCAGACCTGTATCTCCTTGCGGCAACGGTATATACCGAGGCAGGCGGCGAGGATTATATAGGACAGGTTGCCGTGGCAAATGTGGTTCTGAACCGCCTTCGCTCCGGCAAGTACGGAGACACCCTGTCGGATGTGATCTACGCACCCTATCAGTTCAGTGTGGTGGGGACCAAAACCTTCCGTCGGTGTCTGATCCACGGAGGATCGGCCATGGCCCTGAAGGCAGCAAAGGAAGCGCTTGCCGGCAAGAACGTGATCGGCGGCTATGACAGCTTCCGGATGCATGAGGGCTATGATCTGAAGAAGATCAAGACGGAGTACATGATCCACGGATGCCACGTATTCTACTACATGTGGTGATGCCCGAAGTGAGGTACTGACAGGAACCGTCGGGTACGTGTGTAGAAAAAACTGAGATCGTATTGAAAAAATGATTGACATTTGTAAAAAACGGTCTTATAATTCAAAACCATAAAGGCAATGGCGTCTTGGAGGAAACTCTGAGGCGCCATTTTGTTTGTATACGAAGGCATTCCCGACGGGACAAAACGGGATCACACAAGGAAACGGCAATATGCGCAACATTTTCCAAAAACCCGGGAAATAAGTGGTAAATGTGCCGATTGCAAAACAAAGTTAATTGATGTATCATAAGTAACGTCATTTTGACGACCGGATACATTAATAAAATTAAGTGTTCTTGTTGTCCTACGCGGAATAAGCGAAAGAAAAAAGACAAGGAGAGAAGATCATGGAGAAAGTGAATGTTCCTGAACTGTTTGGTTCCCTGGTGTTTGATGACCGCCAGATGCGTGCAAGATTATCTGAGGAAGTATATTCTTCCCTGAAGAAGACGATCGATGAAAATGTCAGACTGGATGAGAAGGTAGCCGAGGCAGTTGCCGTAGAGATGAAGAAGTGGGCACTTGAGAACGGTGCAACCCATTTCACACACTGGTTCCAGCCGCTGACAGGTGTGACCGCAGAGAAGCACGACAGCTTTATCGAACCGACCGGTGACGGCGGCGTTCTGATGGAGTTCTCCGGCAAGGAGCTGATCAAGGGCGAGCCGGATGCATCCTCCTTCCCCTCCGGCGGTCTCCGCGCTACATTTGAGGCGAGAGGATATACCGCATGGGATCCGACCTCCTATGCATTTATCAAGGATCATACCCTTTGCATTCCGACAGCATTCTGCTCCTACTCCGGTGAGGCACTGGACAAGAAGACACCGCTTCTTCGTTCCATGCAGGCCATCAACCGCGAGGCACTCCGGGTTCTGAAGCTTTTCGGAAACGAGGATGTAAAGCATGTCGCTACAAGCGTAGGACCGGAGCAGGAGTATTTCCTTATCGATCAGAAGATGTTCGACAAGCGTCCTGACCTGATCTACACTGGACGGACCCTGTTCGGTGCACGTCCTCCGAAGGGACAGGAAATGGATGACCATTACTTCGGTGTGATCAAGCCGAGAGTAACCGCTTACATGGAGGACCTGAATCAGGAACTTTGGAAGCTGGGTATCCTTGCAAAGACAGAGCATAATGAAGTAGCTCCGGCACAGCACGAGCTGGCTCCGATCTACTCCACGACCAATATCGCAACCGATCACAACCAGCTGACCATGGAGATCATGCAGAAGGTGGCTAAGCGTCACGGCCTTGTATGTCTGCTTCATGAGAAGCCGTTTGCCGGAGTCAACGGTTCCGGTAAGCACAACAACTGGTCCATTTCCACAGATACAGGCGTGAACCTTCTGTCTCCCGGCGATACACCGTATGAGAACGCACAGTTCCTTCTGTTCCTCTGTGCAGTCATCCAGGCAGTGGATGATTATCAGGATCTGCTCCGTCTGTCGGTAGCAACCGCAGGAAACGATCATCGTCTGGGTGCAAATGAGGCACCTCCGGCAATCATTTCCGTATTCCTCGGCGAGGAGCTGTCCGGAATCCTGGATGCCATCAAGAATGATGCACCGTATGAGGGCGTTGAGAAAGTAACCATGAAGCTGGGCGTACATGCACTTCCCAGATTCTCCAGAGATACCACAGATCGGAACCGTACATCACCGTTTGCCTTCACCGGCAACAAGTTTGAGTTCCGTTCCCTTGGTTCCTCCAACAGCATTGCATGCGCAAATATCATGCTGAACGCTGCAGTTGCAGAGAGTCTGCATCAGTATGCAGATGAGCTGGAGGGAGCAGCTGATTTCCAGGCTGCACTGCACAACCTGATCAAGAGAGTCATCACAGAGCATCAGAGGATCCTCTTCGACGGAAACGGCTACGGCGATGACTGGGTAAAGGAGGCTACCGAGGTTCGTGGTCTTCTGAACCTGAAGACAACTCCGGATGCTATGCCGAAGCTGCTGGATGAGAAGAACGTTAAGATGCTGACAGCACATAAGATCTTTACAGAGGCCGAGCTGAAGAGCCGCTGCGAGATCATGCTGGAGAACTACAACAAGACCGTAAATATCGAAGGTCTCACCATGGTGGATATGGTCCGCAAGGATTACCTGCCGGCAATCGAGGAATATCTGTATACACTGTCCCGTGCCGTTGAGTCCATCAAGAACATCAGCGCCACTGTAAAGTGCAAGTATGAGATCTCCACCATCGAGAAGCTGACCGATCTGACAGACAACATCCTGGATGCTGTAACAGATCTTGAGGAAGCGCTTGCAAAGCTGAAGGATATGGACGACGTGATCGAAACCTCCGAGGCGATCCGCGACGAGGTTCTTCCGAGAATGTCCACACTCCGTGGCTATGTAGACGCAGCCGAGATGCTCACCTCCGGAAAGTACTGGCCGGTACCGAGCTACGGCAAGATCCTGATGAGCGTGTAATATGGTGCCAGGACGCGCCACGAGCGCGTCCTGTATGCCCGCAATGCGGGCAAGGCTGTGCATTCGCACAGCGCATCCTCGCTTCCGCTCGGACCCGATTCGCTTCGCGAATAGGGCCTGCCATACGCCGAAGGCGTATGCCCCGCGAAGCGGGGGGCGAGGACGACTACCATAGTCGTCCGAGAAGGCCGCGAATGCTTTAGAGCATTCGCGCAAATGAGGGTAAATAAATGTGATACAAAACGACGAGGGCGTCTGCCCTCGTCGTTTTATATCGATTCAACCAGACCTATAAGAGCATTGCGTGTGAGATGCGCATTTCCCTGACAGCGTATGTGGAAGAAGAGGAAGATGAGGATTTGATCCTCACCTTCGGACAGATTCTTCACAATTCGCTGCGGAGAAGTGATATAATCATGCGGAGAAATATGCAGAGAGAGGGTCTGTACTCATCCGTGGACATGAGCGTTGACTCCATGATCATCGGACCGGACCGGGATTACGAGACCTGGTTCCGGGTAGCGGTATAGTCGGGAGTTACAGACACCGGGAAGGTAAGATGGAGATTTTGATCACAAATGACGACGGGATAGATTCCCCGGGTCTCAGAAAGCTGGCAGAGGCTGCTGCCCGGTTCGGGCATGTTACGGTTGTGGCGCCGGACGGGCAGAGAAGCGCCATGTCCCAGAGTTATTCCTGGCGTGAGGATGTATGCGTCAGGGAAAAAGAATATCCTGTGGAAGGGGTGAAGGCCTATGCCTGCAGCGGAACGCCGGTGGACTGTGTCCGGATCGGCGTTCTGTCGCTGCTTCCGGAGAAGCCGGAATTTGTGATGGCAGGGATCAATGCCGGTTACAACATAGCGCGGGATATCCGTTATTCGGCTACGGTGGGGGCCGTGTTGGAGGCTGCGGATCTGGGAGCCTTTGCAGTCGCATTTTCACAGGGAAATGTGGCTTATCAGGATATAGTGGACCGTTATCTGCAGGAGATCATGGAGCGGTGCATCGCCGAGCCTCTTCCGAAGGGGCAGGTGCGGAATGTGAATTTCCCCGGTTGCAGGGCGGAGGAATGTCAGGGGATCCGGTGGGATTGCAGAGTCTCAGTGGATTCCTTTTACGTGGACAGCTACAGCAGTAAAACCGGTGAGGACGGGTCCCTTCTGTTCCATCTGGAGCCCGGAAGGATCTGGAAGGGTTCGGAGGGTACGGACCTGGAGGCGATCATAGATAAGTATATCTCCGTCGGCCCGGTCAGAAATATCGGCTAAAACAGAATAAAACAGAATGCCGGAGAATAAGGGGTGGGTCAGGTTCGAAATGCACTAAAGTTTTTGTGTGGATTAACTTAATATTAATTAGAAATATTATAGTTGACTTTTGAAAATAAAGTGCTATACTGTATTTTAACAGACAAAAACCGATCCATTCGGGATATATACATGACAGGAAGCAAGGGCGCTTCGAGTGATCACTCGAGGTGCCCTTTTCTGTATGTGAGTACATTTCGCAGGACGAAGACACTGTCCGGCGGGGAGATACTATCGGGAGGAATCGAAATGAACAAGGCGTGTGAGAATCTGAAGAAAAATGGACTGTATGATCCGTCCTTCGAGCATGACAACTGCGGAATCGGTGCGATCATCCATGTACGGGGCGAGAAGAGCCACCAGCTGGTGGACGACGCGCTGAAGATCGTGGAGCGTCTGGAGCACCGTGCAGGAAAGGATGCGGAAGGAAAGACCGGTGACGGCGTGGGGATCCTTACACAGATCCCTCATCAGTTCTTTGTAAAGAAGATGGCAGAGCAGGGCGTAACTCTTCCGGGCGAGCGTCAGTACGGCGTGGGTATGTTCTTCTTCCCTCAGAACGAGCTGACAATCCGTCAGGGCATGAAAATGTTCGAGACCATTTCCGCAAAGGAAGGCCTGTCGGTACTGGGCTGGAGAAAGGTTTCCATCTGCCCCGAGGTTCTGGGCTCCAAGGCACGGGACTGCATGCCCGCCATCCGTCAGGTATTCGTTGCAAGGAAGGAAGGCTTTGCCACAGATCTTGATTTTGACCGTCGTCTGTACGTGATCCGCCGCGAGTTCGAGCAGAGCAATGTGGACACCTATGTTCCGTCGCTTTCCTGCCGTACCATCGTATATAAGGGCATGTTCCTGGTAGGACAGCTCCGTACCTTCTTTACAGATTTGATGGATCCGGACTATACCTCGGCCATAGCCATGGTACATTCCCGGTTCTCTACGAATACAAATCCCAGCTGGAACCGTGCTCATCCGAACCGCTTTATGGTGCATAACGGAGAGATCAATACCATCAAGGGAAATGCGGACAAGATGCTGGCCCGCGAAGAAACCATGTCCACAGATCTTCTGTCAGCAGAAGACATGACGAAGGTTCTTCCTGTCATTTCCTCTTCCGGATCGGATTCCGCCATGCTGGACAATACACTGGAATTCCTGCTGATGAGCGGTATGGATCTGCCGCTGGCAGCCATGATCTGTATCCCCGAGCCCTGGGCACACAATGATACCCTGACTCAGGAGGAGAGAGATTTCTATCAGTACTATGCAACCATGATGGAACCCTGGGACGGACCGGCTTCCATCCTTTTCTCCGACGGAGATCAGATGGGTGCCATCCTGGACAGGAACGGGCTTCGTCCCTCCCGTTACTATGTAATGGACGACGGAAGACTCATCCTTTCTTCCGAGGTAGGCGTGCTTCCGCTGGATGAGCGTCACATTTTACGGAAGGAGCGTCTGCATCCCGGCAAGATGCTTCTGGTGGATACAAAGGAAGGCAAGATCTTCTCCGACGAGGAGATCAAGGAGCGTTATGCAAAGAGAGAGCCCTACGGCGAGTGGCTGGATTCCAACCTGCTGGAGCTTCATGATGTGAAGATCCCGAATGCGAAGGTTCCCACCTACACCCGTGAGGAGCGGACCCGTCTGCAGAAGGCCTTCGGTTATACCTATGAGAATTATCATGACAGCATCCGGAATATGGCGGAGCGCGGGATCGAGCAGATCGGTGCCATGGGCGTGGATACTCCCATCGCAGCCCTGTCGAAGGAGCATCAGCCGCTGTTCTACTATTTCAAGCAGCTGTTCGCACAGGTAACGAACCCGCCCATCGATGCAGAGCGTGAGAAGATCGTTACCAGCCGCAGTGTATATCTCGGAAAGAACGGAAATCTTCTGTCCGAGCAGCCGGAGAACTGCCATGTGCTGAAGATCCACAATCCCATCCTGACGGATCTGGATCTCCTGAAGATCGAGCATCTGAAGAAGGAAGGCTTCGGCGTGGCAAAGGTTTCCATCCTTTACTACAAGAGCACTCCCATCAAGCGTGTGATCGACCACCTCTTCGTTGAGGTGGATAAGGCGTACCGTGAGGGCGCACATATCCTGATCCTTTCGGACCGCGGTGTGGACGAGAACCACGTGGCTCTGCCGTCGCTTCTGGCCGTGGCAGCGGTTCACCGTCATCTGGTTCAGACCAAGAAATGTACCGCCATGTCTCTGATCCTGGAATCCGGTGAGCCCCGCGAGGTGCATCATTTTGCAACCCTTCTGGGCTACGGTGCATCCGCAGTCAATCCCTATCTGGCTCACTCGACCATAGCAGAGCTGGTGGATGACGGCCTTCTGGACAAGGATTACTATGCGGCAGTTGAGGATTATGATCATGCGGTCCTGGCAGGTATCGTAAAGATCGCATCGAAGATGGGTATCTCCACGATCCAGTCCTATCAGGGCAGCAAGATCTTCGAGGCCATCGGTATCTCACGGGAAGTGATCGACCGGTATTTCACAGGAACCGTCAGCCGTGTAGAGGGCATCACCCTTGCAGATATCGCTGCAGCGGTGGATGCACAGCACAGCCGGGCATTTGATCCGCTGGGTCTGTCCACGGATCTGTCACTGACTGCCGTCGGACGGCATAAATCCAGAAGCCAGGGCGAGAATCATCGATACAATCCGCAGACGATCCATATGCTGCAGACTTCGACCAGAGAAGGAAATTACGATAAGTTCGTTGAATATACGAAAATGGTGGACGAGGAGAAGACCGGATATCTTCGGAGTCTCCTGGACTTCAACTATCCGGAGGAGGGGATCCCGCTTGAGGAGGTCGAGTCCGAGGACGAGATCGTAAAGAGGTTCAAGACCGGCGCCATGTCCTACGGCTCCATTTCCGAGGAGGCGCATACGGCACTTGCGGTTGCCATGAACCATCTGCACGGAAAGTCCAATTCCGGTGAGGGCGGTGAGAGCGATGAGCGTCTTGCCTCCGCAGGAAAGAAGGATGACCGGAGCTCAGCCATCAAGCAGGTGGCCAGCGGACGGTTCGGCGTTACCAGCAAGTATCTGGTATCCGCACGGGAGATCCAGATCAAGATGGCTCAGGGCGCGAAGCCCGGTGAGGGCGGACATCTGCCCGGAAAGAAGGTATATCCGTGGATCGCGAAGACCAGACATTCCACCCCGGGTGTGTCCCTCATTTCCCCGCCGCCGCATCATGATATCTACTCCATCGAGGATCTGGCGGAGCTGATCTATGATCTGAAGAATGCAAATAAGGACGCGCGGATCTCCGTGAAGCTGGTGTCCGAGGCAGGCGTCGGTACGGTTGCGGCCGGTGTTGCCAAGGCCGGCGCACAGGTAGTCCTGATCTCCGGCTATGACGGAGGAACCGGTGCGGCACCGCTCAGCTCCATCCACAATGCAGGTCTTCCCTGGGAGCTGGGTCTGGCCGAGACTCATCAGACACTTCTGATGAACGGTCTGCGGAACCAGGTTGTGATCGAGACCGACGGTAAGCTGATGAGCGGAAGAGACGTGGCTATCGCTGCACTTCTGGGTGCCGAGGAATTCGGCTTTGCCACCGCACCGCTGGTAACCCTCGGCTGTGTGATGATGCGTGTCTGCCATCAGGATACCTGCCCCATGGGCGTGGCTACCCAGAATCCGGAGCTCCGGAAGCGTTTCATGGGCAAGCCGGAATATGTAGAGAATTTCATGCGGTTCATCGCACGTCAGCTTCGTGAATACATGGCAAAGCTGGGCGTAAGGACCGTGGAAGAAATGGTGGGCCGGACAGATCTTCTGAAGAGGAAGGATTCTCCGAAGGCGCTTCAGAATGAAAGCAGCGCAGCAAAGGATGCAATGACCGGATCTCATAACGACGAGATCTCCCTGTCCCGGATCCTGGTAGACCTTTCCGGTTTCGACCGTTCGGAGCAGACCTTCCGTCCGGAGCTGGCCTACGACTTCAAGCTGAAGGAGACAAAGGATGAGAAGATCCTGCTGTCGGATGCAGCGGTTCAGCAGTCCATCAAAAAAGGAAAGAAGAGCTGCGTAGATATCGAGATCTCAAACGTGGACCGTACCTTCGGTACCCTGCTGGGTGCTGAGGTGACACGCCATAATCCGGAGGGTCTGGAAGAGGATACCATCACCGTGAACTGCAAGGGCTCTGGCGGACAGAGCTTCGGCGCATTTGTTCCGAAGGGCGTGACCCTGAACCTGACCGGTGACAGCAACGACTACTTCGGCAAGGGTCTTTCCGGCGGTAAGCTGATCGTGCATGCTCCGAAGGAAGCGGGCTATGATCCCGGCGAGAACATCCTCATCGGAAATGTGGCGCTGTACGGTGCAACCAGCGGAGAAGCCTACATCGGCGGTATGGCGGGAGAGCGCTTCTGCATCCGGAATTCCGGTGTGACCGCGGTTGTCGAGGGTGTCGGCGAACACGGATGCGAGTACATGACCGGCGGTAAGGCCGTGATCCTCGGACCTACAGGCAAGAACTTTGCAGCCGGCATGAGCGGCGGCGTTGCCTATGTACTGGATGAGGAGAATCATCTGTATAAGAACCTGAACAAGGAGCTGGTACTGATGGAGAAGGTTGAGCAGCGGAACGAGAAGGAAGAGCTGCGGAAGATCATCGAGAATCATGTGAAGTACACTGGTTCCGCAAAGGGACAGAAGATCCTTGATAATTTCGATGAGATGATCGGTAAATTCAAGAAGATCATCCCCACGGACTACAAGGAAATGCTCCACCTGACGGCACAGAACGAAGAGAAGGGCATGACCAGAGAGCAGGCCCAGATCGAAGCCTTTACCGAGCTGGTGGGCTGATCATAGTAAGGATCGCGGGCCGGTATATGGAGAGTGTACCGGCCCGTATGTGAATACATGACAGAGGGACCGGCTCCGTATCACATTTTCGTGTGACACGGAGCCGGTCTTGCTGTCTATAGGATTTACGTCTCGACCTGAGCGAGGGGACGAGATCATGGAGTTATTTATTTACCTTCTGCACCAGGTAGAGGAACTCTGCCTTGTAGGTGTCGTCCGTCACGCCCGGGATTGTCTTCAGGCGGTCATAGATCTCGGTGTAGCTTGCGGTGCCCTTGTACTCGGAACCGCGGAGCAGCATTCCGAATTCAGCCACGCCTGCGGCAAAGGAGGTGTCGGCGTCCATTTCTTCCTCGATCATATCCTTGGAGACGGGATAGGTGAGAAGCTTGCTCTCGGTTGCATCCGGCTCCTTGTAGCGGATGTTGACTGCCAGCAGCTCGTTCTTTAAGGATGTTTCCTCAGTGTTTTCTTTTGTGGACTCATTTCCGTAGCGGCTCTCAACGCCCTTGATCTCGTAAGCGGAATCTGCGGGAACCACCTCGTACAGTACGGTCACGGTCTGGCCGGAACCCACCTCGCCGCCGTCCTTCTTGTCATTTGCGAAGTCCTCTGCAGCCATTTCACGGTTTTCGTAACCGATCAGACGATAACCCTTTACCTGTTCCGGATTGAATTCCACCTGGAACTTCACGTCCTTAGCCACGGTGTAAAGAGTGGACCACATTTCCTCCTTCAGGACCTTGGTAGCCTCTGCGGTGCAGTCGATGTAGGAGTAGTTGCCGTTACCGTAGTCTGCAAGTGCTTCCATCTTGCTGTCCTGATAGTTGCCCTCGCCGAAGCCCAGGCAGGAAAGGAAGACGCCTGTTTCACGCTTTTCTTCCACCAGCTTGATCAGATCCGCCTCGGAGGAGATACCCACATTCAGGTCACCGTCCGTGGCAAGGATGATGCGGTTATTGCCGCCCTTGATGAAGTACTTTGCAGCGATCTCATATGCCTTTGTGATGCCGCCTTCTCCGTTGGTGCTTCCCCATGCTTCCAGAGAATCGATGGCTTCCCGGATCCTGCCCTTGTCAGCGCCGGTAGCGCCCTCAAGAACCACTTCCTCGGTTCCTGCGTAGGTTACGATGGATACGGTATCATTCTCGGAAAGATTCTCTGTCAGGAGGTCAAATGCCTTCTGAGCCAGAGGCAGCTTGTTATTGTTGAACATGGATCCGGAGGTGTCGATCAGGAACACGATGTTGGAGCCGCCCTCCGGCTGGATCTCCTCGGCCTTTACGCCCACCCGGAGGAGGAGTGTGTCCTTGTTCCAGGGACAGGGTGCAAGAGCGGTGGTCACGCCGAACTTCTCGCCGTCCTTCGGAGCCTCGTAATCATAATGGAAGTAGTTGATCATTTCCTCGATACGGATCGCGGAATCGCTGATCCCGTAGCCGTCATCTGCGAAAATGCTGCGACGCAGGTTGGAGTAGGTAGCTGTATCCACATCCGCGCCGAAGGTGGAATAAGGATTTGCGGATACGCTGAGGAATCCGGATTCTTTGATGTTATTGTAATTCTCGGTATTCCAGTTGCCGTCCTGAACGAATACATCATCCGGCATGGTGTTGTAATAAGTGGCCCCGGAGTCCATGGCTTCCGATTCTCCTACGGATTCCTCCATTGCCGGCACCGCATTCATCATACCTCTCGAGCCCTTGTAGTTGAGTGTATCGTCTGAGGGATCATACAGTCCGTCATACTTTGAACCTGCCGCAGCGATCCTGTTCTCGATCTCAGCGTCTGTCAGCGCTGCAACGATCTTCTCCGTGGTTCCCGGATCCGAAGGGTTGCCGGATGAACCGGTCCCCGTGCTTCCCGTGGAGCTTCCGCAGCCGGTCAGCAGCATGCAGCCTGCCAGGAACGGCGCTGCAAGTTTGGAGATGCGACGTGTGTATTTCTTACTTCTCTTCATTTTATTTCCTCCCCTGTTTTACGGTTTTTGTATTCACTCCCCTGCCGGAGGCGTCCCTTCCGGATCAGGCTTTCAAAAGCGTTCTGGTTATTATACGGAGGCCCCCGGAGGTTTTATGGGAAAAAATTGTAATTTTTCACGTATATCGAAAAATCACTGCTGCCACATGCCTGAACGCAAAGCATAATCAGGCAAAAACTTCCGAAAATTAATTGAATTCTATATTGACTTTCAAATCGGAAGTGATATACTACTTTCATATAAGAAAATAAATCTGTTTGAAATGACGAAGCAAGGGCGTTTCGGGTATCTGTACTCGAAGTGCCCTTGCTTCATTTAGAAAAGAGGAGAAAAGCTATGGGAAAACCAACCGGATTTATGGAATATGAAAGAAAGAACGGACCGGTCACGCCGGAAGCGGAGCGCGTGCAGAACTTCCGTGAGTTCCACGGACAGCTTCCGACGGAAGAGCAGAAGAAGCAGGCGGCCCGCTGTATGGACTGCGGCGTGCCCTTCTGCCAGGCAGGAGTGATGATCGCCGGTATGGCGTCCGGCTGCCCCCTGCATAATCTGGTTCCGGAGATGAACGATCTGGTTTACCGGGGAAATCTGGAGCAGGCATATATCCGCCTTTCCAAGACCCACAGCTTCCCGGAATTCACATCCCGTGTGTGTCCGGCGCTTTGCGAAGCTGCATGTACCTGCGGTCTTCACAGTGAAGCGGTGGCCACCAAGGAAAATGAGCGCGCGGTGATCGAGTATGCCTTCGAGCAGGGACTTGTAAAGGAAGAAATACCGTCAGTCCGTACCGGCAAGAAGGTTGCGGTGGTGGGCAGCGGTCCTTCCGGACTTGCGGCTGCACAGCTTCTGAACCGCCGTGGTCATGAGGTTACGGTATATGAAAGAAGTGACCGGATCGGCGGACTTCTCCGCTACGGTATCCCCAATATGAAGCTGGACAAGTCGGTGATCGACCGTCGTGTGAAGCTGATGGAAGAGGCGGGAATACATTTTATCACAGGCGCGGATGTGGGAAATACCATGGCTGCGGAAGAGCTTACAAAGCAGTATGACAGCGTGATCCTGGCCTGCGGAGCTTCAAATCCGAGAGACATCAAGGCTCCCGGCAGAGAGGCAAAGGGGATCCGTTTTGCGGTGGATTTCCTGTCAGAGGTAACGAAGACTCTCCTGGACAGCGATTTCACGAAGGTTCCCACGAAGCTTGCAGAGGGGAAGGACGTGATCGTGATCGGCGGCGGTGATACGGGAAATGACTGTGTCGGAACCTCCATCCGTCTGGGTGCCAAATCCGTGACCCAGCTGGAAATGATGCCGGAGCCGCCCTGCGAAAGACTGGCCTCCAACCCCTGGCCGGAGTGGCCGAGAGTCGGCAAGACCGATTACGGACAGGAAGAGGCCATCGATAAGTTCGGGCATGATCCCCGGATCTATCAGACAACGGTGAAGGAATTCCATAAGAATAAGAAGGGAGAGCTGGACGGCGTGACAGTCATTTCCCTGGAGGCGAAGAAGGATCCGAATACCGGACGGATGCAGATGGTGCCGGTAGAGGGAACCGAGAAGAAGCTTCCCGCACAGCTGGTTCTGATCGCGGCAGGCTTCCTGGGAAGTCAGGACTATGTGACCAAGTCCTTCGGTGTCGAGGTGGACGGACGGACAAATGTGAAGACCGCTCCCGGCGAATACGCTACGACAAAGCCACATGTGTATGCGGTTGGAGATATGCATCGCGGACAGTCCCTGGTGGTATGGGCCATCGCAGAGGGAAGAGCCGCAGCGAAGGAAGTGGACCGGGATCTGATGGGATACACCAATCTGTAATGTCATCCGGATCCCTCGGCCCTGCGGCCCCGGAATGGCATGACGTTGTCATCCTGAGCGCAGCGAAGGATCTTAAGGTTTTAAGAATAGGAGGAACGAATGGCCAAGTACATATTTGTCACCGGAGGCGTGGTCTCCGGACTGGGAAAAGGAATCACCGCAGCATCTCTGGGACGCCTGTTAAAGGCGCGGGGCCTGAAGGTGGCGGCACAGAAGCTGGATCCTTACATCAATGTGGATCCGGGGACTATGAGTCCCTATCAGCATGGTGAGGTCTTCGTTACGGAGGACGGCGCGGAGACCGATCTGGACCTGGGACATTATGAGCGGTTCATCGATGAGAATCTGAATAAGTATTCCAACCTGACCTCCGGTAAGGTGTACTGGAATGTACTGAACAAGGAACGCCGCGGCGAATACCTGGGTTCCACGGTTCAGGTTATCCCGCACATCACAAATGAGATCAAGGAATTTGTCTACCGCGTGGGCCATGAGACCGACGCGGATGTTGTGATCACGGAGATCGGAGGAACCATCGGTGATATCGAATCCCAGCCGTTCCTTGAGGCAGTGCGTCAGATCTCCCTGGAGGTGGGGCGTCAGAACAGCCTCTTCATCCACGTAACACTGGTTCCGTACCTGCATGGTTCGGATGAGCATAAATCCAAGCCCACCCAGCACTCCGTAAAGGAGCTGCAGGGAATGGGGATCAACCCGAACATTATCGTGCTCCGCTGCGATGAACCCCTGGAGCAGGAGATTTTCCGGAAGATCTCGCTTTTCTGTAATGTTAAGGAAGACTGCGTCATTGAGAACCGCACCCTTCCGAATCTGTATGAGGCGCCGCTGATGCTGGAGGAAGCACATTTCTCCGAGGTGGTCTGCCGTGAGCTGGAGATCGAAGCTCCCCTGCCGGACCTTACGGAATGGAAGTCCCTGGTGTCCGACATCGCCAGCCGGAACCGGGATGTGGTGATCGGTCTGGTAGGCAAATACGTTCAGCTGCATGATGCTTATCTTTCTGTGGCCGAGGCGCTGAACCATTCCGGATTTGCCCTGAATACCCATGTGACGATCCGCTGGATCGACTCGGAAGAACTGACACCGGAGAACTATACGGAGAAGCTGACCGGTCTGGGCGGGATCATCGTTCCCGGCGGCTTCGGAGGGCGGGGGATCGAGGGCATGATCCTTACGGCTAAATATGCCAGAGAGACGGGAACCCCGTACTTCGGGATCTGTCTGGGAATGCAGATCGCGGTCATCGAATATGCCCGTCACGTGGCAGGCATTGCAGACGCCAACTCCGGTGAGTTCAATGAGATCTGCAAGAACAAGGTCATCGATTTCATGCCCGGTCAGTCGGATTCCATCGACAAGGGAGGAACCCTCCGTCTGGGGGCTTATCCATGCCTGATCCAGTCGGGTACCCTGATGGAGAAATGCTACGGCAAGGCGGAGATCTCCGAACGTCATCGTCACAGATACGAGTTCAATAACGAATACCGCAAGGCTCTGACAGAAGCCGGACTTGTGATCTCGGGTCTTTCTCCGGACGGAGAACTGGTGGAGACCGTGGAGATTCCGGAGCATCCGTTCTTCCTGGGCGTGCAGTTCCATCCGGAATTCAAATCCCGCCCGAACCGTCCGCATCCCATTTTCAGGAAATTTGTGGAGACGGCACTTGCACGTACGGAAAACGGCGAGTAGGAGAAGGGTGAACCAAAGGACTTAACTGATATCAGAAAGGGCATGACATGCAACAGAGTATATCCACTTCCGATCATAAGCTTCATGAGGAATGCGGCCTTATGGGAATCTATGCATCCACGGCGTATCCCCTTGCAAGGGACATCTATTACGGGCTCTACGCACTGCAGCATCGCGGGCAGGAGAGCTGTGGGATCGTTGTAAATGAGGACGGGGTCTTCCATTCCAAGAAGGACCTGGGGCAGGTGTCGCAGGTCTTTACGGAGGAGGAGCTGGCACATTTTCCCGAAGGCAGCATGGCGGTGGGGCATGTGCGTTACGGCACGACCGGCGGAAATAACCGGAATAACTGTCAGCCCATGGAGGTTAATCACCAGAAGGGCAAGATGGCCCTGGCCCATAACGGGAATATCAGCAATGCATATGAGCTTCGGACTGAGCTGGAACTCTCCGGAGCGATCTTCCATTCCACATCGGATACGGAGATCATAGCGTATATCGTGACCCGGGAACGTCTGAAGACGGGTTCCATCGAGGCGGCTGTGCTGGCTGCCATGAATTACCTGGAGGGAGCTTATTCCATCGCGGTAATGTCGGCGACCAAGCTGATCATTGCGCGGGACCCCCACGGCTTCCGTCCCCTCTGTTACGGACAGAAGCCCGACGGCACCTATGTGGCGGCTTCGGAGACCTGCGCGCTTGAAGCAGTGGGAGCCAAATATGTCCGCGACGTGGAGCCGGGAGAGCTGATCGTTTTCTCAGAGAACGGTGTGGAGAGCATGAGAGATCACTGTGAGACCAAACCCCGGAGCACCTGTATCTTCGAGTACATCTATTTTGCACGACCGGATTCTGTGATCGACGGAGTGTCCGTGCATGCCGCACGGCTGAAGGCAGGAGAGATCCTTGCCCGGAACTATCCTGTTCTGGCGGACGTGGTGGTGGGCGTACCGGATTCCGGACTGGATGCGGCGCTGGGCTATTCACGATATTCGGGAATCCCCTATGGGATCGGCTTTATCAAGAATAAATACATCGGCAGAACATTTATCTCTCCCTCACAGAACGAAAGAACCAGCGGAGTCCGGATCAAGCTGAATCCGCTGAAGGAGACTGTGGCCGGAAAAAGGGTGGTGCTTGTGGATGATTCCATCGTCCGCGGAACCACCAGCAAGCGGATCGTACATCTCCTGCGGGAGGCGGGGGCAAAGGAGATCCATGTCAGGATCTCGTCTCCTCCGTTTCTCAGTCCCTGCTATTACGGGACCGATATCGACACTAAGGAGAATCTGGTGGCATGCAATTATTCGCTGACGGAGATCGCAGAGCTGATCGGCGCGGATTCTCTGGGGTATCTGCCGCTGGACAGCCTGTCCGAGCTGGTGGGACATGACGGCTACTGTCACGCCTGCTTCAGCGGACAGTACGCAACACGTGTACCGGAGGTGACAAGCAAGGAGCGATTTGAAAAAAGACTGTCGAAATTATGACAGTTCTTATGGCCTTATAGCCGTATAGCATGTTCCTGTGTGACATTAATGTGACTGAGAAAATGATATTATGAATCTGTTGTTGAAAAGTGGAGGACTATGTCTGTTCACGTGTTTGATAACGGTTGGGAAAAACACGGATTCATGGATAGAAGCCCTTGACTCCCGGGATGGGGATTGCTACAATCATATGGAGGTTACACAAAAATGCACATGGGGTTAGAATTACACATGTCAAAAGAAATTACGGAAAAACAGATGCTGATCGGCAAGAAGCTGTATGATGCGATTTGCGGATTTGACAGTAGCGAGCAGGCGCGGGATGAATACTACCGGATCATGGGAACGGAATTCGAGGGGAGACTCGGACCGACCACCGTCCGGGAGCAGATTCTTCGCGTCTATTCTATGTTGTTCTGCGAAGATCTCGGAGCAGGTCCCGGAAGCATTGCCGGACCGGACGAGGTGGAATCGACCGCCGATCGCCTGTATATCGGTGAGGCAAGCTTTGACCCTGACCACTGGTACCGGATGAAGCACCATTTTCCTGTGATCGATGAAGATAACTATGACCGCTTTGCAGCGCTGGTGATCTCGGATCTGAAGGTGGGACCGCTTCACGAGTCTGTGATGAATGACGGTGATATGCTTCTGGTTGGTGAACTGAATCCGTTGAACCTGACGGAGGAGGAGAGAAAGAATCAGAAGCTTCGCACCGCACTGTAGAGTGGTAGAAGGGATGACAGAATGACGATTCTTGCCGTGATCAAGAACAATAAATTGCTGGAAGAAATGCAGGCGATCCTGACAGAACTCTGTCCGGATGATGAACTGATGATCTTCACGGACAGCCCGAAAGCGCTGGCTGCCGCGAGAAAGAAGGAGATTCAGGTCGCATTTCTGGATGCGAAGCTGGCGGAGATCGATGGTCTTCTGTTGGGACGATATCTCAGGGATCTCTATCCTGAGATCAATCTGATCGTTCTGACAAAGGAACGCGGGGTCGCATTTGACGCCATGGCACTTCGTGCCAGCGGATGTATCCTGTCTCCGGCAACGAAGGAGAACATCCGGACGGAGCTTTCCGAGCTTCGTTATCCGCCCGGACGCTCCAAGAAGAAGGGCGTGTTCGCACAGACCTTCGGAAATTTCGAGCTGTTCGTCGATGGTGTTCCGGTAGCCTTCAAGTATTCCAAGACCAAGGAGATCGTTGCCGTACTCATCAACAACAAGGGCGTACAGACCACGAACGGAGAGATCATCGCATCCTTATGGGAGGATGACGGGGATCCGAAGGTAAAGGCCTCCTATCTCAGCAATCTGCGGCAGGATCTGCAGAATACACTGACCGGACTGAAGGTAAATGATATCATCCTGAAGAAGAGGGGAAGTATGGCGATCGCCATGGACAAGGTCGACTGTGATCTTTTTGAATGGCTGGCGAAGAAGAAGGAATCCAGATATCAGTATCTGGGAGATTATATGAATCAGTACAGCTGGGCGGAGCTTGTTCATGCGGAACTGGATGAACTGAGTTATGCAATGGATGATGAATAGGCTTGTACCAGATTGGTGAAAATTAACTGAATTGTGCACAAAAGGGCAGAAACATGGTTTCTGCCCTTTTGTGTAATGAAAAGTATTACGGTCCCGCCAATATCTTGTGGAACCCCAAAAGGAAAGTAAATGATATAGTTGTTTTTAAAAGCAGGAAACGCCGAAAGAGTTTTTCCGTTTTTTGCCGGAGATTGTGAATAATGTTGAAAATTATGTGAACTGCCTAAAATTCGTTGCCTGTTTTGTTCACTTTTGATATATTATATGGTACCACTCCTGTGGGGAGGGGCGATTTTGCGTGTAAAATGCGGATATTATGTTATTCATTTAAATTTAACTATGGTGTCCGTGTTCTGCGCATTATAACCGCACCGCCTGCGACGAGGTATTGACAGCTAATAGATGAGAGAGAGACATCAGCACAAAAAACTACCAGGAAAAGGGGAGAAACTATGGCTGAAAAGAAGAGAGGGTTAAGAAACACGAGAGTGTGGAAACGCTTCGCCGCGATCTGCATGGCTGTTGTTATGGCAGTAACCATGCTTCCGATCATTCCGGGTGCGAAGGACGTTTACGCAGCAACGGTACGAGACTATCCCATCAAGATCCAGTTCTTCGGGGAAGATAAGACGACCCCGGAGGCTCCTTCGATTGCTCTTGAGGATGATGAATTCTATTACATCCTCCTCACGTTGAAGGCGAAGAACGGACCGGATGCAGGGAAAGCAGTCGGATTCTGTAAGGCCGTGATCGGTACTTACAGAAACGGTCACTGGGAGGATCATGAGAAGATCAACTCCGGTGCCGTTTATCAGGATACGTTCTCGCCATACATGGGATGGTACGGGCCGTTCTACAAGATCAACCCAGACGGAACCCAGGGCGATTCCATGACTTTTGATACCGAGCAGTATACGGTTTCATCTCGCCTTCGTCATACAACGAATGACATCAATAACATGACGTATTTCGAGTTGAACAAAGAGCCGGATACCATCGACGGATATCTGTTCCTTAAGAACGAAACCAATGAGAACGGCGCTACAATCTCTCTTTACAAGGCAAAGAATCAGGAGTTCTCTGTTCGTCTGAATTATGATCCTTCCGCAACCGATATTACCGAGAACGATCATTATTATATCTGGACGAAGGTACAGCATCAGACAGGGGAGGATACCTATTATTTCGCTCCGATGACCGCTTCCGCATCCGATACGGTAACGGAACACGTAGTCGGTCTGGATACCGACGCAAAGTGGCGGAACCAGAACGGTGATGTGATCGACGAGAAGTTCTCCGGAAATGAGACCATCGTTGATCTGTCCATCCTCAAAGTGCATGATGATGCACTTGTTGACGGATCGGGCAACCCCAGATCCATCAAGGAAATCTTCAATACAGTAAAGAACGACAGCGGAAAGTATGACAAGATCGCAGCAGGCGGTCTTGTTAAGGGATACAAGATAGCATATAAGGATAAGCAGATCGAGGACGATTTTGATTACGATGCTACAAAGCATGTGTACGAGATCGATCTTACAAAGGTACCGATCAGTAATGATTATACCTATCTCACTGCACTTGGTGACGCTGTAAATTATGGTATTCTGGCGAAGGAGATCTATCAGAGAGGTCATAGCCAGACAAATGTGGCAACAAAGAAATATGTCGGAAACGGTGAAGCATTGGATCCGAACCTGTCAGGTGATCCGAGAGGATCTGCACCAGGAACGCTGTTGATCGGAGAACAGGAAAAACTTAGAATAGCAGATACCGGAACCGGAACCGCAGTTGTAGTCGGAGGCAACGCGACGGCTGCGGATGTTAATGACTCTACCGTAAAGGTTGATAAGAATAAGGAAGAAGTTAACGCACAGGTTCAGGACATGATCAACTATATCACGAGGGTTTCCAATGATATGGCGAGTCATGAAGCAACCATTACACCGGTTCTTTCGGGAGAACGCTATGTTCTTGATACACGGGGTATGGACCCCAATGCAACCATTTATGTAGATGCAGATGTTCCCGGCTTCCTGGATGTCATTAAGAATTCCGTTAATGACAATGGTTCCGGTAACGGCCTTGTGATTTACAAGGAACCCGCACAGCTGATCGTATTTAATTTCAAGACCACCACAACGGTTCCGAAGATCGGAAGAATACTTGTCAATGACGGAACAGAGGTTGAGGGTACAAAGGATTGTCTGACCACAACCGAGTGGAGCAATGCGGCTGATCCGATGAATGAGAGAGCGGATCATGCGGCACGGCAGGTTGTCTGGAACCTGAACTCTGTAACAGAGCTTCAGGGAATGGACAAGACCGGTGGTATCTTCCTGAATCCGAACCCGGAGTCAACGATCCAGGCCAACGGTGCTTCCTGTGGCTGGGTTGCAACTGCAGGAACAGTTGAGATGGGAAGTGGAAATGAGTTCCACTTCGTTTACAAGGGAATCAGCGCCAACAATCAGGCAAGAATCAATGCCCGTAAGATGGTGAAGAAGGACGGAGCAACTGCCGGAGCAGAGGCAGATGAGGTATTCCGCTTCAGCATCGACCGTTGGGACGGAACTGAATTTAAGCAGCTGACCGTACTGGTTCCGGATCCGAATGATCCGGGGGAGACCATAGAGCAGCCCCTTGAGGTGACAAATGAACTGGCAAGCATTTCCATCCCCGTAACGGAGATGGTGGACGGTGTGAACTATTACCGGATCTATGAGACCGGCAAGGATATTTCCACCCCGGGTGCTTACAAGGAGAACAAGCAGGAGTATTTTGCTGAGATCAAGGCAACCGTTGCAAAGAAGGACGGCGTGGTTGTTGCCACGATCCCCGGAAGTGTAAAGTATTACAAGACCTTTGATAAGAATCAGGGCAAGGTTACAGGTCCTGAACTTGACGGATCCAAGATCGTTTTCACGAATGAGGAATCCGATAATGTAGCCAAGATCACACTTACCAAGTCCTTTGGTGGAGCAGTTGTTGAGTCCGATCTGGAGACCCTCAGCTTTGAGATCCGGAAGCCGGACGGAACAGTAGTTGCAACATTTGAACTTGGAGATACAGATGTCTTCGAGAAGAAGGATGACGGCAGCTATCAGATGAAGGAAGCATACGAGCTGGAAGCAGGCGATTACAGTGTCGTTGAGACCAATTATGATCCTTCCGGTGCAAAGGTTAGCGTAAGCTACTCCATCGGTGCAGGAAGTACGGATTATAAGACCGACGGAACGATCGCCGGAGGAGACTACCTGGTAGCACAGACATTTGCAAAGGATGACGATGTAGTTCTGAACTTCAAGGACGAGTATCCTTCCACAAATGTTAAGCTCAGCAAGCAGAACCTTGGTGGCGAGGAGATTGATGGGGCAAGCCTGACGCTGACCGGAACGGTTGGAACAGGGACAACTCCGGTTAAGTTTACAACCGGACAGGTAACAAAGGGTGCCGGTGTAAAGGATCTGACAGTAAGCGCAGACGGAAAGACGCTGTCCTGGATCTCCGGAACAACACTTACCACAGTTAATAATCTTCCGAATGGAAAGTACACACTGCATGAGGTGTCTGCACCTACGGGATATGCAGTCGCAAATGACTTTAAGTTCGTTGTAAAAGACGGTAAGGTATACAAAGAAGACGGAACGACAGAGATAAACGATAATAAAGTGGTCCTGATCGATAACGGTTCCACCGACGTTGTGATCAGCAAGGTGATGGCCGGTACCACGACCGAACTTGCAGGCGCTACGTTGGAGCTGACCGGAAGAAAAGCGGATGGATCAGGTGCCATTACATTTGACCTTGATAATGTAAAGCTTGGAACAGGTGCCAAGGATAAGGCATTGAGCGAAAGTGATACAAAGGTATCCTGGGTATCCGGAACCGGAGCTACGACAGTAGAGAAGCTTCCGAACGGTATCTATACTCTGACCGAGAAGACTGCACCGCAGGGCTTCAGTAAGAGTGAGAAGATCTCCTTCATTCTTGAAAACGGTAAGGTTTACGAGAATAATGCGGGTGTTAAGGGCGCCGAGATCACTGACAAGAAGATCAAGATGGAAGACGAGTGTAAGCCGATCGAGATCGAGATCAAAGCCAAGAAGACTCTTCAGTACAGTACGCTTGTTGCAGGTCAGTTCTCCTTCAACCTGAAGGGTATTTCGACTTCGACCAGCACTGTGGATGAGACGGTAACGAATACAACAGACAGCGATGTTAATGTTAAGTTCAGCAAGATCACAATTACCGAGGCCGGTGAGTACAAGTTCGAACTGACCGAGGTGATTCCGAGTCCGAAGGATCCGGAGATGACCTACTCCGATGAGAAGTACACGGTAACTGTTACCGTGACGGCGACTGAGACGGGACTGAATGCGGAATATGAGTATAAGGATAAGACCGGACAGGTGGTTGACGTCAACGTACCGGAGTTTATCAATACCAAGACCGCCACACCTAAGACAAATGTAAATATCAGCAAGAAGGCAGGAACCAGTGCCGGACCGGAGCTGAAGGGCGCTACCCTGAAGCTGACAGGTACGAAGGGCACAGATGAAGCCGGCTATACAGGAGCAGTTGTCTTCGACAAGAACGATGTAACTCTTGGAACCGAGGCAGAGTGGGTGACCACAACAGAGACAACAGAGGAGCTGTCCTGGAAGTCCGGAATCACGGAAACACTGGTAGAGAATCTTCCGAATGGTAAGTACACACTGAGTGAGGTGACTGTACCGGATGAGAACGGCTTCGTAAAGGCAAGTGACTTTGAATTCATCCTGTACAATGGAGATGTATACGAGGTTAAGGATGACGGAACACGTGGTGACAAGATCGCCAATAAGACGGTCATCATGGTGGATGAGTATAAGCCGGTGAAGGTAACGCCGAGCGCAACGAAGGAATTCAAGACGGCAGAAGGAACTGCAAAGACCATGACAGCAGATCAGTTCTCCTTCCGGATCCTTGAGACAGACACACTCCTTCCGGCAGCAGAGCGGGTTGATGAGACAAAGGGCAATGCGGCAGACGGAAGCGTAACCTTCAGCGAGATCGCCTATACAAAGGCAGGAACCTATACCTACACGATCTCCGAGACACCGGGTAACGATGCCAAGATCAAATACTCCACCGAAATCTACACCATGACGGTAGAGGTAACAGAAGAGGCAACCGGTCTTCAGGCAGACGTAACCTACAAGAACAGCCAGGATCAGTCAGCACAGAATCAGAGACTGTTCACAAATACCGAGAAGGAAGAGGTAGCGGGTGTTGCCATCAGCAAGAAGGCAGGAACCAGTGCCGGTCCGGAGCTGAAGGGTGCAACCCTGAAGCTGACAGGTGCGAAGGGAACAGACAGCACCGGCTATACAGGAGGTGCAGTAGTCTTCAGCAAGACCGATGTAACTCTTGGAACCGAGGCAGAGTGGGTAACCACGACAGAGACAACAGAGGAGCTGTCCTGGAAGTCCGGAATCACGGAAACACAGATCGAGAATCTTCCGAATGGTAAGTACACACTGAGTGAGGTTACCGTACCGGATGAGAACGGCTTCGTAAAGGCAAGTGACTTTGAATTCATCCTCTACAACGGAGATGTATACGAGGTTAAGGATGACGGAACACGTGGTGACAAGATCGCCAATAAGACGGTCATCATGGTGGATGAGTATAAGCCGGTGAAGGTAACACCGAGCGCAACGAAGGAATTCAAGACGGCAGAAGGAACAGCAAAGACCATGACAGCAGGTCAGTTCTCCTTCCGGATCCTTGAGACCGATACGCTCCTTCCGGCAGCAGAGCGGGTTGATGAGACAAAGACCAATGCGGCAGATGGAAGCGTGACCTTCAGTCAGATCGCCTATACAAAGGCAGGAACCTATACCTACACGATCTCCGAGACACCGGGTAACGATGCCGGGATCGAGTACTCCACCGAAATCTACACCATGACGGTAGAGGTAACAGAAGAGGCAACAGGTCTTCAGGCAGACGTAACCTACAAGAACAGCCAGGATCAGTCAGCGCAGAATCAGAGACTGTTCACCAATACCGAGAAGGAAAAGTCAACTGACATCAAGATCAGCAAGCAGGCAGTTACAGCCGGCGGTACCGGATTCGGCGAGCTGAAGGGTGCAACCCTGACACTGACCGGTGTTAAGACCGGAAGTACGGATGCGGTTACATTCCACATCGCTGATGTTGAGGTCGGAGAAGATGGAACACTGAAGACAACAGTAGATGGAACCACACTTGAGTGGATCTCCGGAACCACACCGACCGAGATCAAGAAGCTTCCGAACGGAACCTACACCCTGAAGGAGAAGACCGTTCCGGATGAAAATGGCTTCCAGACAGCAACGGACATCGTCTTTGTTGTGAAGGACGGTAAGGTTTATGATGCTACAGGAACCACGGAGGTTGCAGGAAAGACTGTCGTTATGACAGACGAGTACAAGCCGGTATCCGTAAATCCGGTGGCAACGAAGAAGTTCCGTGATGCAGCAGGTACACTTCAGCTTCAGGGCGGTGAGTTTACATTCACACTGACGAAGGCAGGAGAAACAGAGGCAGCACAGACAAAGACAAATGATGAAAACGGAAATGTAGCATTTGGCGCCATTTCCTATACCGAACCGGGAACCTACACTTATACGATCAAAGAGACACAGGGAACAGATCCTGACATCACATACTCTTCCGATGAGTACACCTTCGAGGTAGAGGTGACAGCAACGGATACGGGTCTGGTGGCTACGGATTCCTACAAGAAGGGCGGAGTCGAAGCTGCAGCCGTGTTTACAAATGTAAAGGCTGAGGATCTCGGAAGCCTGACGATCAAGAAGACAGTACAGTCCATCTCCGGGGAAACCCTGAGTAAGGAATCTGTAAAGGTAACCGTAACAAATGCCGCAGGTGAATTTGTCACAGCTACGGGCAGCCTGACAGGAACACGCACAGAGCTGACTGTTCCGACAGGAAGAACCGGTCTTGTGATCAACAATATCCCGGTAGGCGAATATACCGTTACCGAGGTTGTCGGCAGTACAACGATCGCTAATTACACACTGGTTACTACGGGCAGACAGGCAAGTGTGACCGAGGGAACTGCAAACATTACAAAGAACGGTACCGAAACCATTACGCTGGTTAACAACTATGAGCGGAACAAGGGACAGCTTTCGGTAACAAAGACGATGGTCGGTACGGCCACTCCGCAGACGGAGTTCGCGATCACCATCAAGAACGGAGTTAAATTCCTGAATGCATCAGGTGCGCTGGTGGATACCGATCCGAAGCTTACCGTTACGGCAGGAACTCCGCTGGTGATCAACAATGTTCCGACGGGTGCATATGTTGTAACCGAGGATACAGATGCTGCACAGGTTGAAGGATACACCCTGACCGCAAACGGCACCGTAAATGTGTCCGTGACCAAGGGCGATACCGCAACAGCAGAACTGACAAACGAGTATGTAAGAGATCTGGGTAATCTGGAGATCACGAAGGCATTTGCCGGTGACAAGCCGGATGACAGCCTCCTGACCCTTACATTCAGAGTAACAGGTCCGGAAGACTTTGTAAGAGAGCTGGTTTATCCGAGAGACTTTAGAAACGGCAAGGCAACGCTTGAGAATCTTCCGACAGGTGAGTACCTGGTAGAAGAGAGCGGCGCAGGAGATGTAGTTGACGGAAATACGACCTATATCTTTGATGTGGCAGGTTCCACAACAAGCTCCGGCCCGAAGGCAATTACCAAGGATGCAACCGCAAAGGTTACCATCACGAACAAGTACACGAAGGAAGTAAAGGGCAAGCTGACCGTAACCAAGACTGTTGAGGTAAACGGCGGCGCTCCTGCAGACATCGAAGCAAAGGCTACGAATAAGGCTTACAGGGTTCAGATCAAGAATGAAGCCGGCAAGTTCATTAACGCAGCCGGTGAAGAGGTAACAAGTGATCCGGGACTTACCGTAAGCCGGACAACATCGATCGTGATCGATGGACTTCCGCTTGGAAGGTACACGATCACAGAGGTATCTGCGGATATTTCCAACGTGGATCCGACACTCGTACTTGACGATATAGTCAGTGTCACAGGTTTCAGCGGAGACGATGCGGCAGAACTGACTGAGACTGCAGCGGAAGTAACGAAGGGACTCGTAAATGTATATGATTACCAGCAGCCGCAGCCGGATACCTATCCGGTATATATCAGCAAGGCTGATGCGCTGACCGGTGATGAGATTCCGGGAGCGACCATCGTTCTGAAGAAGGACGGCGTGGAAAGAGATACCTGGGAGTCTACTACAACATCACATCGTATCGATCTTGAGGAAGGCACCTACACCTTCCAGGAGACTGTTGAGCCGAAGGGTTATGACAAGGTTGTGACCGAGATCGAGTTCAAGGTTGAGAAGGACGAGTCCGTAGCTGAAGGTTACAAGGTAACGATCCTGACTGCAAGCGGAAGCGTAGAGCAGAGACCGGACGGAACCATCGTTCTGCTGGATGCACCGAAGACCGGCTCCATCGAGATCACCAAGAAGGTAACCTCCGATACAGGCAACAAGCCTGAGAAGGACAGCTTCAAGGTATACGTTTACAACACAACCAAGCAGGTTTACATCACGGATGCACGTGGAACGACCTCTGACACAAAGACGGCTCTGACCGTTCCGGTAGCAGGCCTCTCGATCCAGAATGCACCTCAGGGTGAATACACGATCACAGAGGATGAGACGGATGCGGCAAATGTTACAGGCTTCACATGGAACAAGAGCACAAGTGAGACAGAGAAGACCACATCCATCACAGTAGACAACAACAATAAGGTGATCAACGGAAGCGCAGAGCTGAAGAATGATTACACGGAGGAGAAGGGATCGCTTGAGATCACCAAGAAAGTCGGTGGCGACAAGCCGTCCAAGAAGTCCTTCAAGGTAACTGTAAAGAATGCAGCCGGCAAGTATGTGAAGGCTGACGGAAGTCTCAGCGATACGGAAGTGATTCTTGAAGTAAAGGTTGGAACACCGCTCGTGATCAGCAACCTGATCGCAGGAAAGTACACCGTGACCGAGGTGGCCAAGGATATCGAGATCAAGGGCTACACAAGAACCGGCGGAGTGACGACCACAACCGCAACAGTAGTGAAGGGTCAGACTGCAAAGGCAGAAATGGTCAACAACTACAAGAAGGTTAAGACAGGTAAGATCTCCGTACACGTTACAGAGGACCATTCAGGACTTGACGTAGAAGGTGCGGAAGTATCCATCACCGATGAGACCGGAAAGAAAACAGTCTACACCACCGATGAGAAGGGCCAGGTAGTGGATGAAAACGGTAACATTCCGGAGGTACCGGAAGGTGAGTACACGGTAGTCATCGAAAAGGTACCGGAGGGCTACGACGTTAAGACCGGTGAGATTGGTACGGTTGTGGTTCCGACGGATGGCGAAGGACACCATGATGCAGTTATCGAAACCGACCGCGGAGGAATCCTCATCACCGTATATGACGAGATCACAGGGGAAGTGGTTCCGGAAGCTACGTTAGTCATTACGACTCCGGATGGCGAGAAGCATACGTTTACAACAGATGAGAACGGCCAGATCACTGAATACGCAAAGAAGGATGAGTTTGGTAACTACACATCCGAGCCCGGCGAGTACACCTACACCGTAACCGAGGTTCCGGAAGGATACCGCGTAACTGTAGGAGAAGAACAGACCGGCAAGGTTGAGACCGGAAAACTGACCGAGCTTGAGGCACAGATCGCACCGAAGACCGGTGGTCTGGATATCAAGGTAGTCGATGAGAAGACCAAGAACCCGGTAGAGGGAGCAACCGTAGAAGTGACCTACCCGGATGGCACGGTTCATACATTTACCACCGATAAGGATGGTATGGTCACTGAACTGTCCAAGAAGGTCAACGGACGTTACACAGCAATCGTAGGTACCTACAAGATCAAGATCACAAAGGTACCGGAGGGCTACAGTGTAAAGGTCGGCGAGGTTACAGAAGAAACCATCGTTGTTGACCAGCTGAAGCATCACGTTGCCGAGATCGCAACAGCAAAAGAGGATACGGTTCAGACCGGCGATTCTACACCGATCGTCCTTCTGATCATCCTCATGATCCTCTCCGCAGCAGGTATCGCATTCGTAGTGATCCGCAAGCGGAAAGAGAGATAACACAATTTCAAAATGACAGGGACGCCGGTACATGACCATGTGCCGGCGTTTTTGTGTAAGGATTTATGGTGGATATAGCAACGGCTTTATGGTATAATGTTATGCGGGAAATTGCATGTTTCGGACTGCAAAACCCAACCCAATCAATGACACGGAGTAAAAAAATGATCCCTATTCAGTTTGTGTTTATTTCAGATCTAGATCAGAGCAGTGAGCAGGCATTTCGCGAGATTTCTCCCGGCAAGGAATGTGAAGGACTGACATTTACTGTGGAGCATGGCTCGGAACTCACCGCACCGGTGGGCAGGACCCCCGTGCTGATCACAGGTGATCCGAGACGGCTTGCACTTGCAAATGAGCGTAAGTTCCGTACGGTATTCTGCGCGGACGCAGACCAGATGAGCGGTCGTACTTTTGACGTGCTCTGGCCGGCGGAGGAAACTACGGAGGAACGGAAGCAGCATTTCCGGCAGCTTCTGCACCTGCTTTATACAGAGCATCTTGCCTGGGAGTATGAGATGCTCCTGGACGTTACGATCAATACCGTTCCGGATCTGATGTGGTACAAGAGACTGGACGGGATCCACATGAAGGTCAATGACAATTTTGCAAAGACCGTTCAGAAGGATATCAGTGACATTGAGGGGAAGGACCATTATTATATCTGGGATGCGCCGAAGCCTGCGCCGGGTCAGGACGTTCGCGACTGCAGCAGTTCCGAGGAGCTGACCATCCGCTCCGGAAAGACCTGTTCCTTTGAGGAGGAGGTTGAGACCCGCGAGGGAACCAAACAGCTGACCACCTATAAGACTCCGTTTTATGATTCCTACGGGAAGGTGTTCGGAACCGTGGGCGTAGGTCATGATGTGACCAATATCCGGAACCTGGGTATCGAGCTCTCCATGCTTGTAGAGAACATTCCGCTGCCCATGTTCGCGGCAACCACCGACTGGACCGCGGTACGGATGAACAGCGCATTTATGGACATTTCCGATACGGATTCCACCGTGTTGGATGAATTTAACTATATGCTGTGGAAGAAGCAGACCCTTCTTCCCATGAATGAGCCCGAGGTGGACCGGGAGCGCCATGTGGTAAAACAGGAATTCTCCTGGACCCGGAACGGTGATACACGGATCTTCCTTGTGATGGAGCAGGAGGTTCGGGATCATTTCGATCATCTGTCAGGATACTTCTGCCTGATGGAGGATGTGACTCTTCAGCGTATGCATATCCGTGAAATGGACCAGATGGTGACAACGGATGTGCTGACCGGCCTTTACAACCGGCGGTATTTCTATAAATATCTGTCAGACCAGTGCGAGCGGCTGTGGACACTTCTTTATATGGATCTGGACGGCTTCAAGTCCGTCAACGATACCTACGGACATCATCAGGGAGACCAGATCCTGATCCGTGTATCCGGACTTCTGAGAGATATCTTCCCGATGGGCCGTGCAGTCCGTCTTGGCGGAGATGAATTCGCCGTCCTTGTGGAGACGGAAATGCAGGAGGCCATTCTGCAGCAGAAGATCAAGGAACTCGAAGAGCAGGTGGAGGCACTGATCCCGGAAAGCCCGGGAATGCTGTCCATCAGCGTGGGTGTGGTTGCCCGCAGAGGCGAGATCACCGATATGGATGCCTTTATCCATGAGGGTGACAGCCGCATGTACGAAGTCAAGCGGCAGCATCATGCGGAACGTGAGGCAAGGAAGCCTGCAGCGCCCGGGGACGGAGAGGAAATGGTGCAGCTCCGGTATATGGAGGGTTTCCGCAATACATTTATCGAGATGGAAGGACTTCCCTGGTCGGATTTCAGGAGAGAAGACAAGGAGCTGCGGAAGCTTTGCAGCATGCTCCGGATCGGAAAGCTGGAGGTGCTGGAGTTTGTAAACCAGGAGCAGGAACACGCCGGACACGGACGTGTACACGAACTGTTCCGTGAGGGAATTCCGGACAGGAAGAGATTCCTGGACAGGAGAAATGTGACCCACGGCTTCAATATCGTCTTTATCCGTGCATGGCAGCGGGAAGGCGAGCCGGATTGGAACGAGCATGAGAGGGAAGGCGTGGACCTGGTCCTTCGCATGATCTTTGTCATGGACGGACGTACGAAGCTGATGCATCTGGCTGAACGTCTCAGCTATCATGATCAGGAGATGGAGGTCCGCAATCATAAATATTTCATGCAGTCCATGGGACGCCTGTATCAGCAGGGGAAAATGGGTGGCTATACAGCCATGTTCCTGAACCTGAAGCGGTTCTCGCTGATCAACCAGCAGCTGGGCCGTAAGCGTGGAACCCTGGTAATGAAGCGGTATGTGAAGACTCTGGAGGCGGCGCTTTCCGGAGATGAGATGATCGCGCGCGTGGGTGGTGACAATTATGTGATCCTGGTTGAGAAGGACCATGCGGAGGACATCATCGATATGGCCCTGGAAATGATGGTCTGCTATGACGACAAGACCGGTGACCGTGTTCGTGTTGCAGCCACGATCGGTGCTTATGAGGTGCCGGAGGACGGGACCATGGGATCGCCCTCGGAGGTCATGGACCGCATCAGCCGCGCAAGCATGGAGGTAAAGCGCTGTCAGGATGAAAATCTCCTGTATTTCGATTCTGTAATGATGGATCAGAGGATGCGGGAGCTGGAGATCGAAGTGAACTACCGGGATGCCCTGAAGAACGAAGAATTTGAAGTATATTATCAGCCGAAGGTGGATATGCGCTCCTTCACCCTGTCGGGTGCGGAGGCGCTCTGCCGCTGGAATCATGACGGACGTGTGGTTCCGCCGCTGGAGTTCATTCCGATCCTGGAGCAGAGTATGGACATCTGTTCCCTGGATATGTACATGCTGGATCATGTATGCAGGGATATCAGGAACTGGCTGGATCAGGGACGCCGTGTTCCCAGAATATCGGTAAACCTTTCCAGAAGAAATCTTGCGGATGTGGATCTGCTAAGCCACATTTTAAATGCCATCGATAAGAACAATGTACCTCATGAGTATCTCGAGATCGAGCTGACGGAGACCACGTCGGATGTACAGTTCCATGATCTGAAGCGGATCGTGGCCGGCCTTCAGAAGGAAGGGATCAAGACGGCGGTGGACGACTTCGGTATCGGCTATTCGTCACTGAATCTGATCCGTGATATTCCGTGGGATGTACTGAAGATCGACAGAAGCTTCCTTCCGGTGGAAGGAGATCCGGTCGAGATGCAGAAGAACCTCGTCTTTCGCTACGTGGTTGCCATGGCGCAGGGACTGGGACTGGCCTGTATCGTAGAGGGGATCGAGAGCTCAGATCAACTCAGGATGATCCAGCAGAACGGATGCGATGAGGCCCAGGGCTTCTTCTTTGACCGTCCGCTCCGCCGGGAAGAATTCGAAAAACGTATGGAACGCACAGATTATGCCAAATTGGCAGGATCGGCAGGAGTTTGGTAAATGCAATATAATGTGGACTTTGAGATCTGCGCAGTGGTATTTCTTGTACTGCTGCTGATAATCTCCCTGACAAGAAAAAAACTGGAGGGATACCAGTCACGCGTGTTCCAGATCTATCTGTATCTGGTGATCGCGAGCAATATTCTGGATATTACGACGTCTTACTGTATGCCGTATTATAAAAGTATTCCCTCCTGGATAAACTGGGGGCTGAATGCGATCTTCCTCGGCATTCAGATGGTCCTTCCGGTTATTTTTGTCATGTACATTTACAGGAAGCTTCCGAGTGTGACCAAGGTGGAACGGCGATTGGTATCTGCATGCTGTATTCCTGCATCCGTCGGAGGACTGCTCTGTCTTACATCTCCGATCCATCATCTGATCTTTTACTTTGACGAAACGGGGTATCATCATGGCCCGATGCACATTTATCTATATACAAATGTGGCATTTTACATGATCATGTCCATCTATCTGGCAATCCGCTGGAGAAGGCAGATCGGCAAGCGTCAGTTCCCGCTGCTCTTTACAATGATCGGTATCCCCGTGGTGACGGTCTTGGTTCAGTTTATGATCCCTTCCGCGATGCTGGCCGGGGTTGGCTCCGCACTGTCCGTATTTATCATGTACTTCATGACGGAGAGTAATGTATCCCTGATCGATGCAGTTACGGGAGCTTTGAACCGGAAGGCGATGATCGATCGTGTCAGCAGGGATATGTATCGCGGAGAGCTGGAGGATATATATGCGGTGGCACCGGACAACTTCAAGCTGATCAACGAAATGTACGGCCTGGAGGGCGGTAATCATGTACTTATCGAGATGGCAGGATCACTGATGAAGGAATACGGGGATAAGCAGGTATTCCGGTTTGGCGGTGACACATTTACGGTGATCGTACCAAGAGGCGGCGGAAGAGCTGAGGAACGGATACGGTCGCTGGTGGGACAGGCATTCTATATCGGCGGTTCAGAGGTGAGGATCACAGCCTGCATCGGATTGGTTCATGCGGTGAACCATCAGGAGGAGGAACTGGTATCCGCCATCGAGTACGCGGTAGCCGAAGCAAAGGCGCGTGGTAAGGGCCAGTTCTTCGAGGTAGAGGAGACCGCAGCGGAGGCAATGCTGCGGAAGAAGGCTATCGAGCAGACCATGATGCAGAACATCCGTGAGGGACATTTCGAGGTACATTACCAGCTGATCTACGATATCCGTCGGAAGGGCTTCTATTCCATGGAAGCGCTTGCCCGGTTGAATGTGCCGGACTATGGTTACGTTTCCCCGGAGGAATTCATAAAGTATGCGGAGAAGAACGGCAGTATCACCCGGCTGGGACTTCTGGTCCTGGAGGAGTGCTGCAGGTTCATCAAGGAGTCGGACCTGCACGAGCTGGGCATCGACTTCATCGAGGTAAACCTCTCCATGGTGCAGTGCATGCAGCCGGAGATTCACAAGGATGTTCTGCGGATCATGCAGAAGTATCAGATACCGACCCATATGATCAACTTCGAGGTGACCGAGTCGGTAGCGGCTTCCTCCGAGGAACTGCTGATCCGGAATATGGAACGGTTTACCGAGCAGCGGATCCATTTGTCGTTGGATGACTATGGCTCCGGCTATTCAAATATCAACTATCTGGTGGATCTGCCCTTCAGTATCGTTAAGATCGATAAGTATGTGATATGGGCAGCCATGAAGAACGATACCTCCAGGATCATTCTGGAGAATACCATCCGGACCTTCAAGAACATCGGTCTTCGCGTTGTCGCAGAGGGCGTTGAGGATCAGGCAATGTCGGACATGATCGAGGAAATGGGCGCGGACTATATCCAGGGTTACTTCTACTCCAAACCTGTGCCGAAGGAGAAGATCATCGAGAGGCTGAAGGAGGAGAAGGCGAAGAAGGGGGACGATTTACAGGAGTCGTGATATGTGGAAGAAGAAAGCAGCTCCGACAGCTTCATATGACCGGGAGAAATATCAGCCTGCGCTGAAGACCAGTATCTGCACGGGGGAACGTGTGGCGGGCCTGATCGATCTGGAGACCAGGAAGTTCCGGGACATCCGTCTGATCCGAAGTGACAGGGAGCTTAAGGATTTCTGCCGGGAATACGACGTGGCCGAGGAGGAGCTGAAGCATATCGTGTGACGGCGCGTTCCGGGGATGGATGCTGGGAGATCATCGGTCATGTAAGATATGAAGGCTCTCCGATGACAGACATAACAGGTAAGTGGATATGGGAAGACGTATATTTTGGATGATCATCGGGAATATCCTGCTCGGCATCGGCAGCGGCTGCTTCCGTCTTGCGGAGCTGGGTCTTGATGCATACAGCTGCTTTGTACTCGGATGTTCGGATCTGACGGGGATCTCCTTCGGAACGACCATGCTGGGGCTGAATCTGATGTTGCTTGTGGTTATGGTCATTTTGGACAGAAAGCACATCCATGTTGGAACCGTTGCAAATCTTGTGATGGTCGGATATGTGTCCGACGGAACCGTCTGGCTGCTGCAAGAGGTGCTCGGTATTCATCCCGGCGGTTTCGGGCAGTCGTTGTTCCTGCTTGCAGGACTTCTGCTGGTGGGCCTGGGGATCGCGCTGTACACAACACCGAACCTTGGAGTTTCACCCTATGACGACATGGCGTTCATCATAGAAGAACGTTCGAAGCATCGGATCAAATTCCACTATGCGAGGATCATCGGAGATGTGGTCAGTGTCCTGGCCGGCGTGGCATTTGCATTGATCACGGGAGAATCCGTCTTCCGTGTGGCGGGGATCGGAACCATCTGCAGTGCGGTGCTGACCGGACTGATCATCAGCTTCTTTAAGAGGCATGTAGCGGTACCGCTGGTTTGGGGGAGGAAGAAGGATGAACCAAAGTCAGAAAACTGATCTGTTGAAGCGTGCCGTCCTGGCCCGCGGAAATGCATATGCGCCTTACTCACACTATACCGTCGGAGCGGCGGTGCTGGCAGAGTCGGGTAAGATATATACCGGATGCAATGTGGAAAATGCATCCTACGGACTGACCTGCTGTGCGGAACGTAACGCGATCTTTGCGGCGGTCTGCAGCGGGGAACGGAAGCTTCTTGCGGTGGCCGTCACCGGTCCCGAGGGAGGCGAACCGGCGACGCCCTGCGGGGCATGCCGTCAGGTGATGGCGGAATTCGCCGCAGCTCCGGACATGCCGGTCATCGTATCCGAAACCGGAGGCGATCCGGAGGATTCAATCGATGTTACAATTCAAACCTACCGGCTGGATGAACTCCTGCCGCACACATTCCGGATCTAGCACGGGACGGTCCCTGCCCCGGAAGCTGCAGTCCAAGGCAAGTATTCAGGGAACAGAGCATGGCTGTGCGGGATCTGGACATATCGCGTCAGACCTTCCTGATCATGGTGCGGCGCAACGGCCGGACCATCATCCCAAAGGGCGATACGGTTCTTCGGGTGGGAGATTTGATCGTACTTTACACCAAGGGCAAGGGTGTACCGATAGAAGAAGAGTAGAGGCGTTAGTATGAAACAGAGACGAAGGATCATACTTGCATCCGGTTCGCCTCGCAGGCGTGAGCTTCTTACGCAGGCGGGGCTTGACTTTTGCATAAAGACCGCCGATGTGGACGAGACTCCCACGGTGAAGGAGCCGGCCGCGGTGGTGGAGGAGCTGTCACGAAGGAAGGCAGAAGCTGTGGCAGAGGAGCGGCGGACCGGTGCAGGACAGACGGACGAGAGGATAGTGGCTGGTACAGCCTGCGGTTTTGAGCCGGATGCTTCCGGGGCGCTGATCGTTGCGGCAGATACCATCGTTGCCCTGGACGGCGAGATCCTGGGGAAGCCCCGGGATGTGGAGGACGCGGTCCGCATGCTGAAGGAGCTTTCCGGAAGGACACATGAGGTCTTCACGGGAGTGACCGTACTGCGGGAGACCGGCGGGGATCGGGTTCGGGATGCAGTTACATTTTCGGCAGGTACCCGTGTGACCTTTTATCCCCTTACGGAGGAAGAGATTCGTGACTATGTGGCCTCCGGGGAGCCGATGGATAAGGCAGGAGCCTATGGGATCCAGGGGCTGGGTGCCCGGCTGGTGGAGCGGATCGAAGGAGATTATAACAATGTGGTGGGATTTCCGCTGGCACATTTTCTGCGGATCCTCATGGATATGGGAGAGTTGACGATCGAATGACGAAGGAAACCGGAAGAACAATCGAATATCACCTGATCCGCAGCAAGCGGCGGACTCTGGGACTGGAGGTGCGGGCGGACGGGATCCTGGTGCGTGCTCCGATGCGGGTGCCCAAGACGGAGATCGATGATTTCATTCTGAAAAATGTGGAATGGATCGAGAAGCAGCAGAAGAAGCTGGCGGCGAGAAAGATCGCGGAGGATGCAGAAGAGAAGTTGACCATGGAGGAAATCCGTGAACTGGCGGAACGGGCGAAGGAAGTGATCCCGGCCAGGGTGAGACACTTCGCCGAGCTTCTGGGAGTCACCTACGGAAGGATCACGATCCGCAATCAGCGGTCCAAATGGGGCAGCTGCTCCGCTCAGGGGAATCTCAATTTCAACTGTCTCCTGATGCTGGCGCCGCCGGAGGTACTGGACGGGGTCATCGTTCATGAGCTTTGTCACAGGAAGCATATGGATCACTCCAAGGAGTTTTATGAAGAGGTGCTGCGGGTGTATCCGGATTATAAGAAATGGGACCGGTGGCTGAAGGAACGGGGGCATGTGCTGATGAGCCGGATGCGCCGATGAATCTAAAGAGATATAATATCAGGAATCGCCCGGATCTTACGGTCCGGGCGATTTTTGTGCGCGATACGGCCGGCATGCGGGCAGCGTGCCTGTACGAATGTCCATTTGGCACCATTACTGATCAGGAGATTTTGCCAACTCCCGCAGCAGCTGTATCTATAATTCCTTCAGCTCGGTGTAGTCCCGGATGGTTCGGATCACTCCCGGCGAAGTTTCATCGAAGCTCCCCGGCATATCCGTGGATACATGGATGATATTCCGGATGCCGGCAGCATAGGCGGCTTCGATCCCAACGGCGGAATCCTCGAAGGCCACGCAGTACCGGGCCGGAAGCTTCAGGGCCTGTACAGCCTTCTCGTACAGTGCGGGGTGCGGCTTCGCAGGCGTATCCGCCGAGGGACTCAGGATGTGATCCTGATCGAACCAGCGGAAGAGTTCATATTCATCATAATAGAGATTCATGTTCTCCGGTGTCGCAGAGGATGCGATCGCCATGGGGATCCGGGCGTTACTGAGGTAGTCCAGAAATACCTCCAGTCCGGGAGCAAGCGGGAGGCGGTTCTTCAGCAGCATGCTGCGGTAGATCCGCTCTTTTTCTTCTGAAAACTGTTGGATCATGGCATCGGACAGCCCTTCTCCCAGAAAATGCTCCAGGATCTCCCGGGGCCCCTTGCCGTCGATATGCTTCAGAACGTCCCCGCGGGACATTTCCCGCATGGTGATATCCTCGACGCAGTCGCGCCAGGCATCCAGGTGATACTGTCGGTCGAAGATCATGGTTCCGTTGAAATCAAAGATAACGCCGATGATGTCCATGGGGCCTCCTTTCGGACAGGGTCAGAACCAGCTGATCACCAGCTCCGTCAGATAGACAGCCAGGCAGGCTGCAAGAGCGACGGTGGTGAGAGAGCATTTCTTAAGAGCAAGAAGCACGGCCACCACAAGTCCCACACAGGCGGAGATGACGGAGGCCGTTGCGGTGAAGATGGCCGGAATGGTCATGGCAGTCAGAACCGCATAGGGGATGTAATACAGGAAGGACCGGATGAACCTGTTCTCGATCTTATGCCGTACCGCAACAAAGGGAAGGACACGGATAAGATAGGTGGAACCGGCCATGATGAGGAGATACAGGAAAAATGTGGAAAGCTTCATGACTGCACCTCCTTTTCCGCTCCGTTTTCCGGATCATCATCCGGGATGGGATGTACCGCAGCGGCAATGGCGGCGGCGACAATGGCTGCCACACTGACTGCGATTCCCGAGGATACCTTCTTCAGATAGGGGAGATAGGTAAATGCAATGCTGATGGCGGCGGCGATCCCTGCTGCAAGAAGGATGTATCTGTTCTCCTTTGCCGGAGGAACCACGATGGCTACGAACATGCCATAGATGGCGAGCCCCAGCGCACTCATGACTGCGGCGGGAAGCACTTCGCCGAGGGAAGCTCCCAGGGCGGTTCCCAGGGTCCAGCCGAGCCAGGGCAGGGTTGCAAGTCCTGCAAAGAAGGAACGGGTCACAACCTTACGGGAAGCGGCCACCGCAAAGATCTCGTCAGTGATAAAGAAGCCGAGGATCCATTTCCATACACCCCGGAATTTGGAGTGCAGGATCTGCGACAGATAAATGGACATGAAGGAATACCGGACGTTTATGGTCAGCTGGGAGATCAGCATGTCCAGATAAAGTCCGGGAGCGGCCATAAGCTGAATGCCTGCAAACTGGCCGGCGGAGGTGACGGTGGTGAGTGAGATCAGCGTCGCCTGCCAGACCGAGAGGCCGTACTTTGTGGCTATGATTCCGAAAGTAAAGGATACGGACAGGTATCCCAGTGCGATGGGTATACCTGCCCGAAGTCCGTTTTTATATTCCATGGTGTGATTCCTTATTCTGTTCATGTCGGCGGATTTTGGAGTACCCGGTCCGCGGTGAACAGCAGGTCTTAGTCTGCGAGTTTCATGTCTCCGTCCTTGACCCATCCGAGCTTCCGAAGACCCTCGTTGATGAGCAGTGACAGGACTGCGGGAAGGATGAAGCAGATCAGGATCAGTCCGATCCAGTTAAATGCGGTGACATCCGTAAGTGCGGACTCACCAAGCTCGAGTGCCTTCTCTGACGGATTTATCCAACCGGTATATACACCGATCTGACCGACCAGTCCGCAGGTTCCCATACCGGAGGATACCGGCGTTCCGTTCATTCGGAGATCAAATACGCAGGTGGCAAGAGGTCCCGTGATGGCGGAGGCAAGGGTCGGTGCGATCCAGATCCGCGGGTTCTTGATGATATTCGGCATCTGGAGCATGGAGGTTCCGAGGCCCTGGGAGATTAGTCCGCCCCAGCGGTTCTCCCGGAAGGAAATGACCGCGAAGCCGATCATCTGTGCCGAACAGCCTGCAACGGCTGCGCCGCCGGCAAGTCCTACCAGTCCGAAGGATGCGCAGATCGCGGCGGATGAAATAGGAAGTGTCAGGGCGATACCCACGAGCACGGAAACGATGATGCCCATCAGGAAGGGCTGCAGGTCCGTAGCACCCTTAATGATCTCGCCGATCCACATGGCGCCTTTGCCGATGGGCGGTGCGATCAGCCAGGAAAGGAAGATTCCGGTACCGATCGTTACCAGAGGAGTCACAAGGATATCTACCTTGGTTTCCTTGGAAACTGCCTTGCCCAGTTCTGCGGCAATGATCGCGATCACAAGGACTGCAAGCGGTCCGCCTGCGCCACCGAGTGCATTTGCGGAGAAGCCGACAGTGATCATGGAGAAGAGAACGAGGGGCGGACATTTCAATGCGTAGCCGATGGCCGTTGCCATGGCAGGGCCGCTCATGGCGGATGCAAGACCGCCCACAGTGTAATCCTTTCCGGCAATGGTTGCCACCGTGGATGTCAGAAAGTCGATACCAAACTGAGTACCGATCGTATCTATGATGGTACCGATGAGAAGAGAACAGAAAAGTCCCTGTGCCATGGCGCCGAGTGCATCGATGCCGTAACGCTTCAGAGAGATCTCGATGTCCTTTCTCTTTAGAAATTCTTTAACCTTTCCCATAATGTCTCCTTTCAAAAAACAAGCAATATAGTATCATAAACCAATACTTTTCACAAGAACTGATTTTTAGTATACTAGTAGTCGATGAAACAGGAGGTGGCTTATGCTGATCAATGTGACAAATCGACCGCATACGACCTGGGGATCCGACCAGCTGGAGGCGGCCGGAGCGTACGGTGAAATAGTGGATTTCCCCATGCCGGGACTTGCGCCGGATGCACCGGATGAGGAGTCGGACCGGATCGCCGAACTGGTGGTACGACGGGTGCTTCGAAGACTGCGGGAGAACCGTGAAGATGCGCCGGATGTACGGGATGCGGTGGTCTGCCAGGGGGAATTCGTCCTGGTATTCCGCATAGTAACGATCCTCAAGGCGGAGGGGATCACGGTATTGGCGCCTGCCTTTGAACGGGTGACGAAGCCCACACTTCGTCCGGACGGCACAACGGTGCCGGGCTACAGTTTTGAATTTGTACGGTTCCGCAGCTACTGACGGCCGTCTGAGATGAGAAGAAGGAGGACAGAAGGTATGAATCCCATGGCTATGATGCAGTTTAAGACCAAGTTTGAGAGATTTTGTCATCAGCATCCGAAGGTGGTGGCTTTCTTCAAGGGAAACCACAGGGAACTCAGGGAAGGTACAGTCATTGAGTTCCGCATTACCACGCCCGAGGGGAAAAGCGTTGCGACCAATATGCGTATCACCGCGGATGATGAGGATACCATTGACATGATCAGGAAAATGCTGTCGTAAGGCATTACGGACAGAGGGCTGACAGAAAGGAGCTCGCTGAAAGGATTTCATTCCTTTCCTGCTCGGATGTAAAACCGGCAGAATTAACAAACTTTCGGAGTGCGCTTTGGCGTGCTCCGATTTTATGTTGACAAGTATGGAGGAGTTATCCACTTTTCACCATAGTCGGGTGTGGATAACCTGTGAAGAGTTCGGGGATAAAAGGCTGCAGAATGCAACATTCTGTAGCCTTTTTGCATGCTAAATGAGCCATGAATAGGAATTTATGCCGGGGGATAAAGCAATTTTCACGCGAGAATGACATTAAAAGCAACGAAAGTACGCGCAACAAATTCTATATAAATAGAGGTTTACAGAGCGGCGGAAGCGGTGGTACATTTTTGACACGGACGAAGGGGGTGACGAGATGAGGACCTACAGGATCGGCATCTGCTGCAGAGATCCGGAGTATGCATCCGGTCTTATGCTTGCACTGAACCGGATCTCCGGTGGTGAGATCGAAGCCATGGTATTCAGCAGGCCGGAGGTGCTGGTCAGCTGTCTTCCGGTTCATGAGCCGGAGCTTCTGCTCATGGATGACTGGAGATTGGATGAGGATGAGGCGGGGATGGACCGTGAGGCCGAGGAGCTTTACGGGATCCCGGTCAGGAGACTCACGGAACAGCCCTCTGAGAGAGGTATCTATAAATATCGGTCTGTAAAGGAGATCTGTCAGGAACTGCTGGCGGGCCTGAGAATGACGGGAATGGCGGGATCTTCGGATTCGGGGTGTATCGCCGTTTTCTCGCCCTTGGGTCGATGTGGCAAAACGGCACTGGCACGTGCACTGGCGGTCTCGTCCGGGGACCGGGGCGGACTGTATATCGGAATGGAGGAGTATGCAGACTGTACGGTTCACTCGGAGCTTCTTTACCAGATCAGGCAAAGGACTCCGGAGATCTATGAAGCAGTCGTCCGTGAACAGACCATTGAGGATGGGGCGGCAGTCCTGCGTGTATCGGGCATGTTCTCCGAACTGAGGGATGTTCAGGAGGAGGATCTGAAATGGCTGCATGAACAACTGCTTCAACCGGGGCGGTACCAAAGACTGATCTACGATATCGGAGGTGCCGCACTGTCCGATCTTTCGATCCTACGGGTATTTGAAAGGATCTATATGCCTGTGCTTCCGGATGACATTTCCGTCCGGAAGGTCGGCCGGTTCCGGGAGCTTCTCCGGGAGTGGAGGCTGGGCGGACTGCTGGCCCGGATAACGCCCGTTGAGGTGCCGCAGGATGCAGTCCGGACAGGAGATACCTGCCGGATCCTGCAGTGTCTGGAGGGCGGATAAGGGAGGTAGCATCCATGGATGCGGAAAGAAGGGAACAACTGAAGGAAGCGGTTCTTCATGAGCTCCGGATGACGGAGCAGCTGGAGGACGAGGCCGTGGGCCGGGTGATCGACCGGGTGGTACTGGAGGAATCAAGGAAGAACTATATTCCGCTGGCTGAGAAGCTGCGGCTGAGGAAGGATCTCTTTCACTCCATCCGGGGACTGGATGTTCTTTCGGATCTGCTGGAGGATCCGGAGATCACGGAGATCATGATCAACGGCACGGGACCGATCTATATAGAGAAACAGGGAAGGATCCTCCGGACGGAGCTGTCCTTCCGCGACGAAGACCGTCTGCTGAATGTGATCACACAGATGATCACGGGGGCCAATCGGACCATAAATGAGACAAATCCCATCGCGGACGCCGTCCTTCCGGACGGTTCCCGTGTAAATGTCGTGCTGGGCACGGTCTCCAAGGGAGGCCATGCCGTAACGATCCGGAAATTTCCGGACCACGCCTTCCGGATGGAGGATCTGGTCCGTGCGGGGAGCCTGAGCGAAGAGGCGGCGGAGCTGCTTCGGCTGCTGGTAAGGGCGCGGTACAACATTTTCATTTCCGGTGGAACCGGTTCCGGGAAAACGACCTTTCTGAATGCGCTGACGGAGTTCATCCCTTCGGATGAGCGGGTGATCACCATTGAGGACGTGGCGGAGCTGTCTCTGCAGGGGCCGCAGAATCTGGTCCGTCTCGAGGCAAGGAACGCCAATATGGAAGGGAAGAATCAGATCGATATCCGTGAACTGGTCCGCACCAGTCTCCGGATGCGCCCGGACCGTGTCATTGTCGGCGAGGTGCGTGATGCGGCAGCGGCGGATATGCTGACAGCCATGCTTACCGGGCATGAGGGCAGTCTTTCCACCGGGCATGCGAATTCGGTGGGGGATATGCTTCTCCGGCTGGAGACCATGGTACTTTCGGCGGAGGAGATCCCGCTTTCGGCGATCCGAAGAAAGCTGGCTTCGGCGCTGGACATCGTGGTTCACCTGGGGAGACTCCGGGATAAGAGCCGGCGTGTGCTGGAGATCACGGAAATCGTTGGATATGAGGGGGATGAAATATTGCTGAATCCTTTGTTTCAGTTTGAGGATGCCGGCGGGACCGGCAGAAGAGTGCAGGGGAGACTGGCGCGGGTGAACCGGCTTCTCCGGGTGGATAAGCTGCAGCTGGCAGGCTGTATGGAGGCATATCATGAGATCACCGGACAAAAATGCGGCATGGTTGAGGAAAGAACTGCATACGGCGAGAAGAAGACCTGCGGGGAATTCACGGAAGAGGAAAGGACTGCCGGTCACGGGAGGAGCTCTGGTGGCGGGTGTGATCGGAACGATCCTGGCGGCATGGCTATTTTATAACCGTTTGGCGGGGCTGATCCCGGGCGCGGCAGCCGGCTGGTATGTGGGCCGGGTCTTCGGACGGATGGTGGAGAAGCGGAGGAGAAGGAAAAGGAGGGAAGCCTTCCGAAGACTTCTGCTTTCCCTGGAAACAGCCCTTGAGGCCGGATATTCCCTGGAAAATGCGCTGTCGGTTGCGGATGGGGATCTGAGGCTGATCTATACGGACAAGGATGAGATCTGCAGGCAGATGACCGGGCTGAGACAGAGTGTTACCCTCGGGATGCCGGTATGGCAGGCCTTCCGGCAGTATGCCGGGGAGGTGGAGATCGAGGAGGCGGATGAATTTGCCCAGGTTCTCCGGATCCAGCAGAAAACGGGCGGGGATATGATCCGTACCGTGCGGAAGGCAGCGGGCCGGTTACAGGAATCCCTGGAGCTGCAGACGGAACTGGAGAGCGCCATTTCCGAGAAGGAACTGGAGCAGAGGATCATGACGGTCATGCCGTCGGTCATGCTGATCTACATGCGGCTGATGAACGGGGCTTATATAGCTCCCCTGTATGCGGGGCTTGGGGGAGCCATACTGATGACATTTGCCCTTGCCGCAAATGTGGGCGCGGATATGCTTGCGGCCCGCATGCTGCGGAAGGCTTTGGGATAGATGAAGGAGAGTTTGGATGAAGGTGGTTGCCATCCTGTTGGTGCTGCTGCCGGTGGTTGCTGTTTTTGCACTCCGGTTCAGAAGGCACTACAGCAGATATAAAGATGGAACATGGGTTGTACCACGGATCGCCGGGCGTTTGCAGAAGCTGGAGGTACTGTATGGAAGAGCGCTGGAAGATGCGACAAGGCAGTACATAGAGCGAAGGCTCCGGGTATTGTTGGTGGGACTGGGCCTGCTTTGGATCCTCGGACTGGGAGTCCTCTTGCTTCCGGAAGAGGAGAAGGAGACAGGACAGATCCCGAGACCGGCGGCAGAAGAGGATGCTGCCGGGGTCAGGGTACAGCTGAGTGACGGGGAGAGTGCCACGGAGGTGGAGCTTACCGTCGAATCCAGGGATCTTACCGAGGAAGAGTTCGCGAAGGCTGCGGATGATGCCGAGAGAGAACTGGAGAAGGAGATCTACGGAGAGAACCGGGCGTCGGACTATGTGACGGGAGATCTTGTCTTTCCCGAGAAGGACAGGACCGGGAAGCTTCAGATCTCATGGGATACGGATACGTTGACAGTGATCGGAAGGACCGGGACCGTACGGCGTGAAGAACTGGAATCTCCCTGTGTTGTGGAGATCACGGCCACACTGACGGACGGGATCCGGACGAGACAGGCTGAATATACGGCAACCGTCATTCCGGCAAAGGACACGGAGACCGTGTTCCAACGGGCGCTGCGAAGCCTGACGGAGCTGGAGGAATCCAGCCGGGGCGAAGCAGTGTTCCGATTGCCTGAGGAGGTGGACGGAGTCAGGGTTACGGAACAGAAAAAATCCGGAAAAAAGACGATTTGCACCATCTATCTGGGGGTCGTTCTCGTAGCCGGAGCTCTGTTCCTCCTCAGAGAAAATAAGCAGAAGGAGATGTTGAAGGATCGTGAGGAACGGCTGCAGCATGTGTTCTATCGGTTTGTGAAGCGGCTGACACTGTTGCTTGGAGCCGGCGAATCCCTGCAGGGATCACTGGTCACGGCAGCGGCGGTGGAGGAACGGTATCTGACTCCGGAGGTGCAGTATGCGGTCAACCGGATCCGAACAGGATCGGCTGAACCGGCAGTTTATGCGGATCTGGGGCGGAGTCTCGGGCTTCAGACCTATGTGAGACTATTTTCCACCATCAGCACGGCAGCACCGAGAGGCAGCAGTCAATTGCTCGGCCTCCTGGAACAGGAGGTAAAGGACGCTGAGGCGGAGGCAAAGGAGTCCGCCAGAAGAAGGGGAGAACAGGCAGCGCAGAAGCTGCTTCTCCCCATGATCTTACTCATGATCGTAGTAATCGGAATCGTCCTTTTTCCCGCAGTTGTCGGGATGTGACGAGAGAAGGGAGAGGCCGTATGGAAAATGAAACAACAGTTGTGGAAGAAATTGAAAATACTGCTGAGGACAGCCTTGGGCACCATGGTGAAGAAGAAATCATGTCGGCACCGGATGACAGGCAGGGGCTCGGTGATAACAGCGGGGTGGCGGTTGTGGAGGTCATTCTGATCCTGGTGGTGCTGATCGCGCTGGTGATCATCTTCCGTGATCAGATCACCTCACTGGTGTCATCCATCTGGAAGAGTATCAACGGAGATGCGAAGACGCTCCTGTAGTTGACGGCACATTTTCAATGAATGGGAGGGCATATGGGAAATCGTGGATATATCACCGTGTTTCTGACGTTGATGCTCAGCGTCATATTGATACTGGCGATGACCGTTTATTCATTCGTGAGTCTGTCCTGTGCGAAGGGCAGAACCGCAACGGCTCTCAGAAGCTCCATGTCCGGTGTAAGGGCGGAGTACAGCCGATACCTGTTTGATCACTACCATGTGCTCTTCCTGAATCAGAATCCTCACGGAGAAGGCACCGGCGGGCTGGAAGCGGAAGTGGAGGAACGTCTGTCGGAGAATCTGGGTGAGGAATATACCGTAAGGGAGGTGACGCTGACCGGTGTGACGCGCGTGCTGGACAACCATGGCGCAGAGTTCCGGAAACAGGTGACTGCCGTATCTCAGTACCTTCTTGCGGACAAGAGCGTGGATACCCTGCGGGAGAAGGTGAACGGAGACGATGAGCCGATCTCAAAGGAGGAGGTTGACGGACTGGATATGGAACGGGATGAGAAGTCGGAGAAGCAGGAGGGAGACCAGGATCCGAGAAGGTATACGAAGGCCTGTAATAAGGTGGGTGTCGCATACTTCATCCTTCCGGAGGACGTGACCTTCAGTACGGAGACCGTGGATCCGACAAAGCTTCCTTCCCAGGGGAAGTCGGGGATGGGACTCATGACCATGGATACCTCATTTTCCAGTATGTCGTCACTGCGGAGAGACACGACACAGTCCGGAGGCTGGCTGGACAGTGCATCGCAGGAAGCGGCAGGTCTGATCTATGCGGCGAACTGTTTCAACTGTCTGACGGATGAGGTACAGGAGGGAACGACCCTGAAGCTGGAGATGGAATATCTGATCGCCGGTTATCCCACGGATGAGGAAAACTATAAGAAATGTGTCGATCAGATCCTGATCATCCGTACGGGCTGTAATTTTGCCCATATCCTGAGAGATACATCCAAGATGGCACGTCTTTCGGCCCTGGCATGGTCGATCTGTTGGGCATTTCCGCCGGCGCAGCCGGTGGTGAAGTATCTGCTTGCAGGTGCCTGGGCGTATCTGGAGAGTGTGGCGGATCTGTATCGTCTGGTGCGTGGAAGAAAGGTTCCGTATATGAAGAACAGTGAAACCTGGATCACGGATATCGGATCAATGGGCCGGCTGGCAGAGGATGCGGCTGCTGATGACAAGGAGGATGAAAAGGGACTGGATTATGAGGATTATCTACTGATCCTTCTTGCGACCAGGATGGATACGGGTTACTACAGGATGCTGGACATCATGCAGTTGAATGTCAATCAGAATGTGAGATCCGATGCGGAGTATTTCGATTTCTCGGATGCGATCACCGCTTTCGGTATGTCCGTGCAGGTGGATTATGAGGGTCATGACATCCTGCTTCAGGAAGAACTCGGATTCTGACAGAATATCGATGAACTTCGGAGGGTGCATTTCAGAATGTTTACAGTGAATTCCAATCAGATCAAGTCCTCTTCGGGAGTATTATGCCTTGAAATGCACCGCCCGAAGTTCATCGAAGGTGATAAAGGTTCTGCGGCGGTGGAGGCTGCAGTCGTCGTTCCGCTGTTCCTTTTCGTTCTTCTGTTTCTGTTCCATCTGCTGCACGTAGCCACTGTTCGGCAGGTGATCTATGAGGCGGGGGTCGAAGCTGCGGAGTATGCGGCGGAATACTATTTTCTGCAGGAGACGGGACATGAGGTTCTTGATAGCTACGGGATCGGTTCCGGTACAGAGCAGGATCCGGTCCTGGAGGAGGGGGATACTTCCGACAGCTCCTCCGGTCTTGTGGACAGTGCGCTGGTCCTTGCCGTGGCATCCCATACGCTGCATGACAGTATCGATGAGAAGGAGCTGGTCGAACGCTATGTGCAGGGTGGCGTGTCCGGGATCATGCTTCTCGGTTCGGAGCTGCCGAGGGAGGACGGGGAGCTGGTATTTCATATCAGCTATACCATCTGCATTGATACCCCCTTCCTTCCGACGGTCACCAGAAGAGTGGAGGAAACCATCCGGCAGCGGCCCTATACCGGAGAAGAAGTAAATACGGAGGAGGGGGTCGAGAGTGACCCGTATGTGTATGTGACGGATAACCGGGAGGTTTACCACAGAAGCAGAGGATGTACTCATATCCTGCTGGGAATACACGCCACATCAAAGGATGAGGCTCTGCGCCAGGGCTATCATGCATGCGAATACTGCGGAGATAAGGAGAGTGCCTTTGTTATGGTCGGACCGGAGGGAGAATGCTATCACTGCAATGCAAACTGCAGAGGGCTGAAACGGACCGTGCACAGGATCCGGCTCAGTGAGACCGGCGGCATCCCGCCCTGCTCGAGATGCGGAAACTGAAGGGGGGAGAGATGAAGTGCGAAGAGATGATGGGCGGAGAACCGGCGGACAGAGAACCGACGGACAGAGAAATGGTGTGCTGAGGACCGGCGCACTGGGAATCGGTGGACAGAGAAATGGCGTGCTGAGAATCGGCGGAGAAATGACACGCGCCGGGTCAGAGCGTGTCGCGGTACGGTGTGGAGACAGGGGGATGATGACGCTGGAAGCGACGGTGATCGTCCCGATCATCCTTATGATCATCATGGCTGCGATCCTCCTGTTTCTTACGATCGGCAGGAGGGAGGCTCTGAGAGGAGAGATGTATGTCGACCTCTACACCCTGGAGATCGCAGATGAGAAGGACGGCAGTCCTGCGGATACACTCTCCGGAAAGGCGGATCGTCTTACGAGTGGATCCGCTGCAGTTACGGCTTCCTCCAGGGTTGTCGGAGACGAACTGATCATGACCGGTACCGTCCGATATCTGGACGGAAAGGTTCCGGCGGCGGTTGCGCGGTTTCGGCAGGAGATGCCGGTGATCACAATGCGCGAGAGGGATCTATGCAGTGAACGATTGAGGAGATGGCAGTTCTATGGAAATCTTACGGAAAACACAGGGGATTAATTCTTTCCTACAGGTCAGTGTCCGGCAGCTGTCGGCTTCCTTCAGTTATGAGGAGAAGATGCTTAGGAACAACCGCCTGAAAAGTCTCCCGCCGCTTACCTTTCAGCAGGTGGATGACGAGTTATACCTCCTGTATAAGGCTGATGGCAAGATGAGTCTGCCCCGCAGCTGGAGCGCGGGCGGCCCGGGAAGGACAGAGGTGCAGCGGCTTCTGTCCGACCTTGCATCCTGCGTCCGGGAACTGCAGGATTTTCTGCTTTCGCCCGAACGTCTGGTGCTTTCTCTCCCCTACATTTTATATGATGCCGGCGCCGGACGTGCGGTCTTTCTGTACGTTCCGGAGCCCGGCCCTACATTTTCGGAAAGTATGAAACGGCTCTTCGAGGAGATCATGCCGATCTATTCGGCAGAACGGGAAGCGGAACAGATCTGGTTTTATGACCTCTACAGCAGATTTCTGGATGATTCCTTTACGCCGGAAATGCTGCTATCCCTGGCTGCGCAGTGGAGCAGACCGGGAGAAGTCGGAGGGAATGTCGGCTGCAGGACGGATGCGGGAGGCTCTGGCAGGAGCGTTACGGATGCGGGCGGTGTCAGCAGAGGCGTTACGGATGCGGGAGGCTCTGGCAGGAGCGTTACGGATGCGGGCAGTGTCAGCAGAGGCAGGACGGATGCGGGAGGTATCGGCAGAGGCAGGACGGATGCGGGAGGTACCGGCAGAGGCAGGACGGATGCGGGAGGTACCGGCAGAGGCAGAACAGACATGGGTGGTAGCATCGGAGGCGGAATCCCTCTTTCTCTGCAGGAGGATCCGGAACCGTATATTCTTCCGGATTCGGCTGTGACGAATCGGGGCGGCTTGTTCTCCGGCTGGCGCCTGCCTGTCGGGATCCTTGTGGCGGCTCTGGCTGCAGTTTTGTATCTTTGGCTGGGTGCGGCGTCTTTCCGGATATCTGCACTGCTGGTGGGCGGTTATGCTGTGGTACTGATCCTGACGATCCTTTCGGGAGAACGGGAGAAGCCCGTCGTATGCGGAGCGGAAAAGCCGTACACCCAAACGGAGCTGCCACCGGGTGGAGCAGAACAGCCGTACACCCGGACGGAGCTGCCACCGGGTGGAGCAGAACAGCCATCTACGGATGTGCTTCATCCGCGGATCGAACGACTGATTCCGATGAAGGGAGAGCCACGTGCACCTCTGTACGTTTCGGAGGGCTACTGCCGGATCGGGCGGTCCGAAGAGGAGAATGAGTACTGTATCCCGGCGCCGGCCATAAGCAGAAATCATGCGCGGCTGGAGTGTGTGGGTGATGTGGTGACACTGAGGGATCTTGGCTCTACCAATGGGACTTATCTGAACCATATGCGGCTGCCGGGAGAAGCCGTGGCGGAGCTTCACTGCGGAGATGTGGTGAGCTTTGCGGGAGAGGAGTTCTATGTGGTGTAGCGGAAGAAAAGACAGAAAGAGAGAAAAAGTATGAGAAGAAAAAGAAGAATCATTGCATGGATGCTGATGGCATTTCTGCTGCTGACGATCCTGCCGGCCGGAAGTATGAGCCGGGCCGCGGAGGCGGAGAGCGGAGCATCCGAAGAAGGTCAGAGTGCTACGGAGAAAGAGACGGACACGGCAGACGTGATACAGAATGATACTGTTCCGTCGGGTGAAGAGGACGCGGCAGACGCGATACAGAAGGATGCTGTTTCGCCGGGTGAAGAGGATGTGGCAGACGCGATACAGAATGATGCTGCTCTGTCGGGTGAAACGGAGGTTTCGGAGACAGTCGGTGGAGCAGGGGCACTTGCAGGAGTTCCGGTGCTTGGAAACAACAACCCCTATACCGGGCACACAGAGGGCACGCCCTATGTGCGACGTCTGGACCGGGACGGAAATACAGTTCTTTTTGCCTACTACGATGCAAACGGTAAATTTGTAAACAGTGACTATCTTTATAGGATCAGTGTCAGGGACAGTACCTATTCCTCGAATACCATCTGTATCCGGTTTGACTGGGCACCCGGGGAAAATGATTACGAATTTGACGTAAAGGCACCGAAGGAGATAGGAAATGAGACGGCGAAGCAGCTGATCTATCATACGATCCATTTGCTTCCGTATGCGGTAGCACACAGAGTACTATGTTATTGGTTCGGTCAGATCTCGCCGACCGTGATCCCGGGAGAGGATCTCTCTGCCGGAAATACTTCGGGTGATATCAGCGGCTACGGGTCGACAAATATATCCGTTTCCGGTTTTTCCGGGACGGTTGACGCCTTCATTCAGAAGTACACTGCTGCCGCCGAAGCCATCCCCACCGATGTGGAGTTTCACGCATACTATCTGGATTCGGATTGTGTAAAGCCGGCAGACTATCAGGCGTATCAGGATTTCATCACCTGGACGGAGAAGAAGATCGAGATTGAGGAGAAGGAATACTATATTGCTGTTCGGAAACTGGACGGAGACGGAAAACCGCTTACGGGTGTAATGTTTGATGTGGCGATCAACGGGGATAAGAAGAACACGATCCTCATCGGAACCGACAGTGAAGGGATCGCGGAGCTGGATCTGGGCTTCTTCGAGACGAAGCCCTATGTATCGGTAAGAGAGCGCCCGGACTGGGAATACGCCAAGTACTATGAGGTGGATACCAAATGGTATGGCGTCGGGGAAGGCAGTGGCAATATAGGGGTGTATGATTCCCAGGAGACTGCAAGAAAGAACGCATTCAGCAAAATGCATACCTGGACCAATAAGGCGGCTCCGGTTGCCATGAGCCTGAAGAAGGTGTCGAAGGACAGCAAGGTATCGGAGGGAAATCCGAATTACAGTCTGAAGGGTGCGGAATACAAGGTATTTCAGACAAAAGAGGCTGCCGAAAAGGCGGTATCCTCCCGGAAGTTCGATCAGGCGATCGGAACCCTGACCACGAAGAAGGACGGAACGACGGATATTCTCCGGGTTGAGAGGTATATGGAGAAGGACGCAGGGAACCGCGTAAGTGAGTCGGGTACCACATTCTATGTAGTGGAATCAAAGGCTCCGAAGAACTACAGGCTTTCGAAGAAGGTTGAGAGCATTCAGGTATTTCCAAGGAATAACGAGAAGAATCCGGCGGTCCTTGTACTGGAAGATGCTCCTGTACAGGGGCTGGTGAAAACAAAACTGCAGAAGTCCTCCGCCGGAAATACCGGCAGGAAGCTGGAGAATGCAACCTTCATCCTGAGATACTATCCGGAAGATATTTCAAAGGATCTTACCTATCAGGATCTGCAGTCAAAGACGCCGGATAAAACCAGAACAAGGATCCTGGCCACCGAGAAGAAGGACGGGGAGGAGATCCTGGCCCTGATCGCAGAGGATCTGCCCCTTGGATATTTTACACTGGAGGAAATACAGGCACCTCAGGAGTATGTGCTTTCAGAAGATCTGGATCAGGTGCGTGTAAACGGAAATGAGGCTCCGATCCGCCTGGCATTTGTCATGGAGGTGTCGGGAAGCGCCGCAAAAGGGTATACATATGCAGGTGCCTCCTTCATCACGGATGATGGCAGGAGAGTATCGGCGCTGAAGGCCGGTTCGTCGGCCGGTAATGAGATCCTTTTCATCAATGAAAGGATCCGAGGAGATCTGGAGCTTCGGAAGACGGAGGACAATACGGATGAACCGGTGGAGGGAGCCGTATTCCTGATCGAAAATCTGGAGACCGGAGAGACTCACAGGATCGTAACGGACAAGGACGGATATGCGGGTACCGCTTCGTCCTATCAGAAGCATGACGAAAATACCGGATACTATGATGACGGGAGAGCTTATGATGCCACAAAGGCCGGTATATGGTTCCGGGAGGATCCGGAGGATCCGGACGCGGAGGATGTGAAGCCGAACAACGGAAGAGGTGCTTTGATCAGCGGGGAATACCGGATCACCGAGCTGGACGGAAATGGTCTTCAGAAGGAAGAACCGTTGGAGATTCACGTACATGAGGACGGAATGCTGTATCAGGTATTTGACCCCGAAAGGAAGGACGGAAAGAAGGAACTGACGGACATGCGCCTTCCGGAACTGAAAACACAGGCCATGACCACCGACCCCGAGAAGGAGGATGAGGAGGACCGGGAGATCCTTCTTAACGGTCCTGACCAGACGGTTTATGATATATGCAGTTATACCAATCTGAGGATAGATACGGACTATACCCTTGTGGGCACCATCATGCGGAAGGAAAAGGACGGAACCGTAACACCCTTCCGTAAGCCGGACGGAAGTACTGCTGTTGCCAAAACGGAGTTCCATACTAAGAAGACCTATGAAAGATCCCGGTATGAGGCCTGCGGCTCGGAGGTGGTCCGGTTTGACGGCCTGGATTTCACCGGCTGTGAAGGGACGGACTTTGTAGTATATGAGCGGCTGTATCTGGGGAAGGAGACAGAAGGTGACGGGATCCTGACCGGCTATCCGGACAGCAACAACGATGTCACATTTCCTCTGATCCATGAGGATCCGGAGGACCGGAACCAGACAGTGACCGTGCCGTGGAGAAGGACTCCTGAGATTGTCCATACCACATTGCTGGATGGTGTGACGAGAGAACATATCGCATATGCGGACCAGACGGTCACATTCATCGACTATGTGAAGTATGCAGGGCTGATCCCCCGAAGCAGCGAAGATAAGGAGAAACCGTATGTGATCGAGGGCGTTCTGATGGACCGGTCCACAGGAAAGCCGCTTCTGGATGAGAATAAGGAGGAGATCCGCGGAACCACGGATTTTTATCCCGGAGAAACGGGAGAGGGGATCGTGGAGGTGAAGTTTACCTTTCACGGAGACCTTCTGATGACGGAGGGAAAGACGATCGTCTGCTTTGAGTATCTGTATGATTCACCGGAGGGAGAACAGCTGGATTCCCATGAGGATATCACGGATGAGGATCAGACCGTACGGTTCCCGAAGGTGGGTACGAAGGCAGCGGATCCCGTGATCAGGGAAGCCGGAAGCAATCTCCGGATGGTCAGCGTCACGGATCATATCAATTACGAAAATCTGGTGGTTTCCGGAGCGGACGGAGGTACACAGACCTATACGGTCAGAGGATGGCTGATGAATCCGGACGGAACCGTTGCGAAGATCGACGGAAAGGAAGTGAAGGCGGAAACCGTATTTACACCGGAACAGAATAAGGGTTCCGTGGATGTGGACTTCCCGGAATTTGAGGTAAAGCTCGAAGAGGGACGTTCGGAGGCGGAATTTGAATACGTTATCTTTGAGGAGGTCTACCTGAACCGGAAGGATCCTGAGAGCGGGAAGACGGAGCAGGTCCTGGTGGGAGAGCATAAGGATATCCGTAGTAAGGAACAGACCGTAACGGGGCGGATGGAACCCACCACCGGTGATGGCACGCCGGTACTTCCGATCGCGATACTGCTGACCGTTTCCGGATTGGGAGTGGTTGTTCTGCTGCTGGTGAAATGCCGGAAGGACGGAAGTGATGAAGAATGAAAGAGAAAGAATGGTTGAGGAAGAACTGAGGGAGAATGGCATGAATTGATCCGGGAAACTGAGGAAAAACGTGCAGAATCACGTAAAACCATGTAAAACAGGTTGACGCACCGGGCATAATCATCTATAATCTCTAAGGAACAAAGGCGTTCTGATCTCCGCAGGGGGATCAGAACGTTTTTTGCGCGAGAGGAGGGATTTTTCTTCCTGCTCAATGTTGGTAAAGGGAGGAAGATAAGTATGTACGGCTTTTTGGACACGATCACGGAGATCAATGATTCCGTGAATACCTTTGTATGGACGAAGGTCGGTGTATGGCTTCTGATCATCGTCGGACTGTTGATGACGATCCTGACGAAGTGCTTCCAGGTGAGCCATCTCGGCCACTGGATGAAGAAGACCGTGGGAAGTCTTTTTGAGAAGAAGGTGCGTTCTCATACAAATGAGAAGGCATCCATTTCACAGTTTCAGGCACTGTGTACCGCTCTGGCTGCTACGGTCGGAGTAGGAAATATCGCCGGTGTTGCAGGTGCCATTGTGACCGGCGGACCCGGTGCGGTATTCTGGATGTGGGTGGCAGCGTTCCTGGGAATGATGACCAACTATTCCGAGAATATCCTGGGTATCTACTATCGCCGTAAGAATAAAGCAGGAGAGTGGTCCGGCGGAGCGATGTATTATCTGCAGGACGGCCTGGGCGGATACAAGGGAATGAAGACTGTGGGCAAGGTTCTTGCGATCCTTTTTGCCATCTTTGCAGTGCTTGCTTCCTTCGGGATCGGAAACATGGGCCAGGTCAACAAGATCGTCCTGAACTTTACCTCCGCATTTGATATTCCTGCGCTTTCCGGGAATGTCCTCTACCACGGGGATGACGGAAGTGAGGTTACACTCTACATGGTGATCATCGGTGTGATCCTCTTTGTTATCGTAGGTGTGGTCGTCATCGGCGGTCTGAAGCGTATAGCAAATGTAGCCGAGAAGGTCATTCCCTTCATGGTGATCATGTATATCCTCGGAGCACTGACCGTGATCCTTGTAAATTACGCATCCATCGGCAAGGCCTTCAGCTCCATTTTCTCCATGGCCTTCAGCGGTCAGGCACTTTGGGGCGGTGCTACGGGTGTTGCCCTGAAGGAGATCATTACCGTGGGCTGTAAGCGAGGTGTCTTCTCGAATGAGGCAGGTCTTGGTTCCTCCGTTATGGTGCATTCCAACTCCAATGTAGTTGAGCCGGTAAAGCAGGGCCTCTGGGGCATCTTCGAGGTGTTCGCGGATACCATCTTGATCTGTACCATGACGGCGCTTACCATCCTGACCTCCGGTGTCATCGATCTGGATACAGGTGTGACAACTGCAGGCAGCGATGCAACGCTGGTGGCAGAGTCCTTTAATTCCGTGTTCAAGTTCGGTGATTTCGAGCTGGGAAAATACTTCATCGCATTGGCCATCCTGCTCTTTGCCTTCACCACCATTTTGGGATGGTCCCATTATGGAAGCAAGGCAGTTGAGTATCTGGCAGGAAGCAAGGCGGAGATCGCAACGAAGATCTATAAGATCGTCTTTGTTTTTGCAGTTATCCTGGGAGCGGTTCTGACATCTTCCATCGCATGGGACATCTCTGACACCTTCAACGGAATGATGATGCTTCCGAACCTGATCGGCGTCATGAGCCTGTCGCCGCTGGTCATGAAGCTGACAAAGAATTACGTGGACCGGAGGATCAAGGGCAAGGATATTCCGCCCATGCTGTCGCATTTCCCCGAGATCGAAGCGGAGCATGCGAAGAAGATTCGGGAGACGGGTGAGGACTAAAACTCCGACATGCCGGGTCATGCCGGAAGAAACCGGCGAATTCGAATATAATATCAGAAGGAAACGGGAGCTGACTTTTGTCGGCTCCCGTTTTATAGATTAATCAAATAGATGATATCGTCTCCCAAATACCTTTAGCCCACGGCATCGTTACAGATGAAAATCACACACCGCCGAAGGGATCTACAGAGGATTCTTTTTGGCGGTTCCTGCTTTTCTCGGGTAGGTCTTTGGAGTGGGCTTTACCTTCCGGATGGGAACGAAGGCTCTCCGGATATCAGAATTGGGAAGCGTTATGTAAACTACATCCCCGGCCGTTCCTCCCAACAGGCGGATGGCGTTCTCCGCCTGGGACAGCTCTTCCCCGATCTCGCCGGACTTATAGGCCAGAAATGTACCGCCGACCTTTACAAAGGGAAGATCGTATTCCGTCAGCATGGAGAGGTTTGCTACGGCGCGGGATACTGCCAGGTCATATTTCTCACGAAGCGACCGGTCCTGCCCGCCTTCCTCGGCCCGCATATGGACTGCGGTGATGTCAGAGAGTCCCAGGGCTTCGATCGCTTCCTGAAGGAAACCGACTCTTTTCTGCAGGGAATCCAGCAGAGTGACGGAGAGGGCGGGACAGAGGATCTTCAGCGGGATTCCGGGAAAACCGGCGCCGGTCCCCACATCGATCAGACGAACGCTGCCCGGTGCTGTATCCTGACCGTCCGGAAGAAACAGTTTACATAATTCGGAGTCGGAAAAAAGCGGAGCCACACTGTCCAGAAGATGCTTTTCGATGAATTCCTCCCGCTCCGTGATGGCGGTCAGGTTCATGACCTTGTTCTTTTCCACAACCATCTCGAGGTAGGTTTCCAACTGCTCCAGCTGCCGGTCCGAAACCGGGATTCCGGTCTGCTGCATGCAGGTTCTGATTCGTTCCATTTTCATGTCTCCTTCCTGTCGGTAACATCATCATATGCCACGGTTTGCGACATTTCAAGGAAAATGTGGATACATCTTTCACAAAAAATAGTTTGACTAAAGAAGATCTTGTGTTACAATGGGACTTTAGTAGAGAAAGAGGTAGAAGAATGAGTACAAAGTCAGAACCGAACAAAGATACAACAAACAGTACTGAAGAAACCAAAACAAAAGACAGGAAAAAAGGAAAAGGAAAAGTCAGTAAACTGAAGGTGGCCGGTGTTATCTGTGCTGCCGTTGAGTTTGTCATTTCCGTCTTCTTTATCTATTTTGCAATCTCCACACAGGTAGTTCCGATGAAGTATGCCCTGATCGCCGGGATCGTTCTGGGAATCTTCCCGATCCTGGTAGTGCTTATGCAGATGAGCAAGCAGACGGGTATCGTCGGTATCGTTCTGTCCGTGATCATCATGGCGATCGTAGGCTACGGGATCTATCTGGTACGTCATGCAAATAAGGCATTGGATACCATGACGGGAGCCACGACGGAGATCACGGTGGTGAATGCCTACGTGAAAAAGGCAGATCCGGCCAATTCCATCAATGAGGCGGTGGACAACCATTATAAATTCGGAATCCTGAAGGTCAGTGAACGTGACAAGGTAAACGAGGCCATCGGGGAGATTGAAAAGACCCACAGCACCACGCTGGATGTTATGGAGTATAATTCGATCTATGAGATTGTAAGTGCATTGGATAAAGGCGATATCAAGGCGTTTATCACAAGTGCCGCATTTGTCTCCGCATTGGATGGCTCCGAGGAGTATCAGCATTATTCCGAGGGTCTGAAGATCATCATGGAGAAGCAGGTGGAGACCGAGGTCAAGACCGAGGAGAAGAAGGTGGAAGTTCCGAAGGATGCAGGAACCTTCTGTATGTATATCAGCGGTATCGATACCTTCGGATCCGTATCCGTAAAGAGCCGAAGCGATGTAAACATCATTGCCGTTGTAAACAGGAACACGAGACAGATCCTGCTGGTTACCACACCGCGTGATTTCTACGTGCCGCTGTCCATCTCGGACGGAAGTCCGGATAAGCTGACCCATGCGGGTATCTATGGTATCGAGGTTTCCATGGAGACTCTGGAAATGGTTTATGACATTTCCATAGATTATTATCTCCGCATGAATTTCACCGGATTTATCGATATCATCGATGCGCTGGGCGGAATCGATGTGGATTCAACGTATTCCTTCACCACAAGGATGCAGTACGATACCTTCTATTATGAGTCCGGTATCAATCATCTGTCCGGACGTGCAGCGCTTGCCTTTGCAAGAGAGCGTCATTCCTTCGGCGACGGTGATTTCCAGCGTGGACGGAATCAGATGGCCGTGATCAAGGGTGTGATCTCCGCTATGGAGTCCTCGCAGCTGCTGTATAATTTCAGCGACGTCATGGCAGAGCTTTCTGAAAGCTTCGAGACAAATATGTCAAAGGCTGAGGTCGGAGAGATCGTTCAGGAACAGCTGGAGAGCTCGAAGAGTTGGAACGTACTGACCTACGAGGTGCTTGGAACACCGGATATGCAGGTATGCTACACAGGTGGTGGAAATGCATCTGTTGTCGTTCCCAACTGGGACAGTGTTGAATATATCAAGGGCGTGATGAATCGTGTTCTGAACGGTGAAGTACTGACTCAGGAAGAGATCACGGAGAATTCGCCGAAGTAAAACAAAAGAAAAGGGATTTGTACGTATGAATAAAGAACCGGTTCTGGTTGTGATGGCTGCCGGCATGGGCAGTCGTTTCGGAGGATTGAAGCAGGTGGCAAAGGTGGATGAAGCAGGTCATGCACTGATGGATTACGCCATTTATGATGCATATCGCGGAGGTTTCCGGGAAGTGCTCTTTATCATCAGGAAGGATTTTGAAACCGAATTCCGGATGAAGATCGGAGACAGAGTTGCCCGGAAGATGAAGGTCAGCTATGTACGCCAGGAACTGGAGGATCTTCCTATGGGAGATACGATCCCGGAGGGAAGAGTGAAGCCCTGGGGAACGACCCATGCCCTGTTCTGCTGCAGGGAGGCACTGGCCGGAAGATCGTTTCTGACCGTGAATGCAGATGACTATTACGGAGTGGAGTCCTTCCGCCTGGCTTATGAATTCCTGACGGAGCCGAGCGGTGATCCGAACCGTCATGCCATTATCGGATATCAGGCCCTTCGGACACTGACGGAGAACGGTACGGTGTCCCGCGGTATCTGCCAGACGGATGATGCCGGAAATCTGCTTCGGATCGATGAAAGAAAAGAGATCAAGCTGGAAGACGGCGTCGGCTATTTTACGGTAGACGGCGGCGAGAACTGGGAAGCGATTCCCGAGGATGCGAAAGCCTCCATGAATATGTGGGCCTTCCGTCCCGGCTTTATGGAAGATATTTCGGGTGCATTTCCTCTGCGCTTTGCAAGGGGAGTGGAGAAGAACCCGCTGAAATTTGAAGAAACCATTTCCGATGCGGTACAGGATATGATGGATCGGGGGAAAGGCTCTGCCGTAGTTCTGCCCACCACATCTGCCTGGTTCGGAATGACCTATCAGGAGGATATTCCTTCCGTGGTCGATGCACTTCGTGTGCTCACGGATTCCGGAGTATATCCGGAGGGTAACTGGTAAGAAATGTATTGCCACGGAGCGGGAGACTGTTCCGTGGCATGTTGTTTTTGGGGCAATATGACCGGCAGATGGGTATGCTTGGTGTTGACCGATGCAGCATTGAGCAGGACGTGGTTTCTCACTCCTGCCCGATATGGGGGAATGATATGGCAAAGACGGCGGATAAGAAGAATAAGGGCAGGAAGGTTCCGTTTTATGAGAAACGGGGGACGGATGTTTTTTGTAAGATCGCCGGAGTCCTGGCGGGACTTATGATCCTGGCGTCGCCCTTCTTTCATTGGAAATGTGTCTGGGTAAAGGTGGATATCCGGGTGCACGAGGGCTTTTCCCTCTTTGATATGGTGAAATATGTATTCAGGATTGAAAATATGCAGACGGCGAATATGAAGCTGCTGATGGTATTCCTGTTGTTCCTGATCTGTCTTACCGGAGTTTCGGTCCTGTATTTTGCCCTTCGGGACCAGATCAATCCCGCACGTTTTCAGAACAGTGATTTTGTGGCAAATCGCCTGGTAAGAAGATTCCGGCTGATCGGTCATCTGGTTCCGCTGGCACCCGCCATTATTTCTCTGATCATTTTTAAGAAACAGGATGTGTTTCTTGTATATACCAACCGGCTGGAGGATACCTATTACAGCTGGCAGACTATGGCTGAGGCCAGCGGACATGACTGGAAGCTTCCGGGGGCCGGATGGCTCTGCTTCTTCGGAGGGATGGCGCTGTATCTTGTCGCTGAGGGCCTCCGATATCTTGTGAATACACTGACTGAGGATGACTGACCTTTGGTCATCCCAGAATCTTTGAAAGATCTTCGTAAAATCCCGGATAGGATTTTGCAACGGCCATGGGCTGCAGGATCTTCACCGGTCCTTCGGTCCTAAGAGATGCGATGGCCGCGGCCATGGCGATCCGATGGTCGTTATGGGAGGATACCGTTCCTCCCGGAAGTGTGGAGGAGCCTTCGATCCGGAGCTCGGATTCCGTGGAGGTGCAGACTGCGCCCAGACGCGTCAGCATTTCCGTGACGGTGGCAACCCGGTCGCTTTCCTTGATACGGAGGCGTTCGATATTCCGGATGACGGTGGTTCCCTCCGCATAAGCGGCTACAACGGACAGGATCGGAACCAGATCGGGAATATCTGCCGCATCAATGGTGATCCCCTGCAGTGTTCCGCCGCTGACGGTAAGGGCTACGGTGCTGTCGTCCGTTTCGGAGGGCTCCGCATCGATCCTTGCTCCGAAATGCTGAAGCAGGGAAACGATGGTCTTATCACCCTGGGGAGACGTCAGGTCGCAGCCGGTGACGGTAACGGGGTTTGGAAGGAGCGCACCCGCAGCCAGAAAGAATGCGGCGTTGGACCAGTCACCTTCCACCTCTGCAAGGCAGGGAGAATCGGAGGAGGATGTTACGGCATCCTCCTCTGTTTTATTTGCACGATCGTCCGACGGGTGTCCCTGACAAAGGAAGGCCTGACTGCCGGGAATCTCAAATACTGTGGAGATCCCCTCCTCGGTCTCTTCGTCTTCCGTGATCCGGATCCCGAACTGTCGCAGGACCCGCAGCGTAATGTCCACATAGGGACGGGATTCGAGCCGGCCGGTGATCACCAGACGGGAGTCCTCCGGAAGATTCGGTAATGCCAGAAGTAATCCGGTGATGTACTGTGAGGATACGCCTCCGTCGATCCTGTATTCTCCTGCGGAAAGCTGACCGCTGATCCGGAGAGGATTGGTGCCCTGCGGAGAGAGGGTGACGCCGTGGCGGCACATTTCCTCATACAGGGGCGAGAGAGGACGGGAGGGAAGTCTTCCCTCCATAGTAAGCTCTGCCGTGATGCCGAGAGCCCCCAGAACGGGAAGCAGGAATCTTAAAGTGGATCCGCTTTCGCCCACGGACAGCCGGGCCGGAGTCCCGGAACGGAGTCCGTGGACCAGAAAGCCCTCCGGTGTCCGTTCGATCTTTGCTCCCATGGCTTCCAGACATCCGGCTGTGGCATCGATATCCTTTGATGTGACCGGACAGCGGACCAGTGTGACCGCATCCGAAAGAGCGGCTGCGATGAGAAGCCGGTGTGCATGGGATTTGGAGGGGATCGCGGCGACTGTGCCGCCCGGGATCTGCTCCGGATGCGTCAGGATCACCGAATCCTCCTGAAGTTGTATATGCGGGTGGATCATTTTCCGTCCACTGCCTCCTTTGCCATCTTTCCTTCGTGAAGCAGCTCCCACAGGCGCTTCCGGTCTTCGTCCTGCAGGGCATCCCGGTATTCGCCCAGGGATTTGATGATGGAATCCAGCTCATGGATCAGGTTGTCCCGGTTGTCCATGAAGATCTCGGTCCACATGGTTTCATTCAGCCAGGCAACTCTGGTCAGATCCTTGTAGCTTCCTGCGGAGAATCCCCGGTGATGAAGGGCGGTTGGGCTCTTCATGTAGGCGTTGGATACGATATGGGCCAGTTCCGAGGTGAAGGCGATCATCTCGTCGTGCTTCTCTGCGGAGCAGATGGTGATCCGTCCGAAGCCGCAGGGCGCGAAAATGGCCTTTGCAGTAGCCAGGGTATCGAATTCCGTCACGTCATCCGGTACAAGGATCATGGATGCGCCCTTGAAGAGTGTTCCGACACTGTGCCTGTAGCCGGAGGTCCTTTTGCCGGCCATCGGATGACCGCCGATGAAGGTGAAGCCCTTCTCCGCTGCCAGAGGGAAGAGGGCCTGACATACATTCCGTTTCAGCCCGCCGGTGTCGATCACATATGCTCCGGGACGGATCCTGTCCGCAACGGAACGTACATAGTCGATTATGGCCTCGGGATAGAGCGCCACCAGCAGAAGATCGCATTCGGGGATACGTTCCTCCGTCAGTTCCCCGTTTAAGGTTCCGTCCTCCACGGCTGCGGCAACCGCTGAGGGATCCCGGTCGGTTCCGAGGATCGTGCAGTCGGTATTCTCTCTGTAGGCCTTTGCATAGGAGCCGCCGATCAGACCCAGACCGACGATTCCGATGGTGTGTACATTTGCAAATGTAAAGTCATACTCCATAGAACTCAGTTCCTTTCGTTTGTGTAAAATGTATGGAAAATTGAAGATTCATTTACCAATCCGGTACACTTTGCCGCATTAAAGCGAAAAAGCATACCGACACTATACCACGAATCAGCCGAAGATACAAGAGATACGCTCCATTTTACAACGTTTTTTTTCCTTATATGTAGGAGGGGCAGAGGCGGAACGAAAAATGCTTTCTTGCAGAATCACGGGAATCGTGCTAAGGTTGTCGCATGGATACGCTAGAGAAAGAAAATGAAAGAAAGAAACACAGGCTTGGTATCCTCTGTGTGATCGTTGCAGCCTTCGGCTTTTCGCTGATGACCTTCTTTGTCCGGCAGGCGGGGGATGTTCCCACACTCCAGAAGGCCTTCTTCCGGAATGCCTTTGCGGCGGTGATCGCGTTCGTCTCGCTGATCGTTTCGACAAAGAAGGAGAAGGGAGTCAGGCCGAGAGATTATTCTTCCTTTATTAAGCCGGGCTGCGGAAGGGATATCCTGTTCCGTTGTCTCTTCGGGACCTCGGGCATGATCGCCAACTTCTACGCCATCGATCATCTGGGGATCGCAGATGCCAACATGCTGAACAAGATGTCCCCCTTCTTCGCGATCCTGCTGTCCATTCCGATCCTGAAGGAGAAACCGTCGAAGCTGGACTGGGCCAGTGTGCTGATCGCATTCTTCGGCGCGCTGCTGATCATCCGGCCGGGAACGAACCTTGCGCTTGGTCCGGCGCTTTTGGGACTGTACGGCGGCTTTGGAGCGGGGACCGCATATGTATTCGTGCGTTCACTGGGACGAAAGGGGGAACGTACCCCGGTCATTGTGCTCTGCTTCTCCCTGTTCTCCTGTATGGTCACGCTTCCGCAGCTGATCTTTGCCTTCCATCCCATGACCGGTGAGCAGTGGCTGTGTCTCTGCCTGGCCGGGATATTTGCGGCGCTTGGGCAGTTCGGGATCACAACGGCGTATAAGCTTGCGCCGGCAAAGGAGATTTCCGTGTTTGACTATACGCAGGTTGTGTTTGCAGCGCTGCTGGGGATCATTTTTCTTGAGGAAACGCCGGTTCCGCTCAGTATCCTCGGCTATGTGATCATCATCGGTACGGCCGTATTTCGCTGGAACCGACTGCGAACCAGAGAAAAGTGATCTGCTGCTGGATAGCAAAAAAAGGATATGAGAAGATCTACACCCCATATTTTGTGGTGTGTCCGGAGCCGGTCACAATTAAGTTTATATAAAAATGCGACATAAAACGTTTCATTTTAAAAACGCTTTGTGCAACATGACAAAAGTGCCAAATCTGCTTGAATTATTGTAGCATAAATGATAAACTATGGTGAGTCGCAAAATAAGTCTCTTAATTTTTGGGGGGCATGATTGAAGGAGGAAAAAAGAATGAAGCGTATTAAGTATGCATTACTCGCTGCAGCACTTACAGCAGCTTCTGTTGTAGTTCCGGCTGCAGGCAAGGCTGAGGCAGCAGGCGCAACCTGGAAGAAGGACGCTAAGGGCTGGTGGGTATCCTATGGTGGATCATCCTATGCTAAGAGCGAGTGGGTAGGCGGTTATTGGCTGAGAGCTACCGGTTATTGGGATGGAACATCCAAGAGGGCAACCTGGAAGAAGGATACCAAAGGTTGGTGGTTTGGCTATAACAAGGGATGGTATGCAAAGGCCCAGTGGCAGCTGATCGACGGTAAGTGGTATTACTTCGATAAGGAAGGCTACATGGCAGCTGATTGCTTCGTAGACGGATACTATTTAGGCAAGAACGGTGCATGGGACGGCAACAGCGCATTCAAGTGGGTCAGAGGAAAGAGCAATGTTGACTGGTGGTATGGTACACCGGGCGGGGCTCAGTACCTTAAGGACGGCTGGTATACAATTGACGGTTACAGATATCACTTCGACAGCGAAGGCTGGCTGTGTACATGGGGAGTTGAGAAGATCGGCGATAAGATCTACTCCTTCGATAAGAACGGTCATGAGGCTCAGTTCACAGCTGCTTGGGCAGGTAAGGAAGTTGAGGGCTCTGCAGAGTTCGTATTAAGAGATGACAACCGCGAGAAGGCAGCTAAGGACCTGAACGCATTCCTCGTACTTGCAACTGCTCCGGGCACAAGAAAGTACATGACCTTCAACGGCGTTACAAAGCGTGTTGAGCATGAGTCCGACGGCTCTACTGATTTCATCACAATTGACGGTGAGAAGCTGGTTGACTTTGTTCTGAGAACAAAGGTTACCAACGTTACAGTAAGCGGTAAGGGTACTGTTTCCACACTGCTTGAGAAGCTGACTCTGGCTGACGTTACAAACTCTCTGTATGCTCAGAAGGTAACGATCGGTGGCGTTGCATTCACAGAGTTCAGAATCAAGGACAACGTTGTATCCTTCAAGGCTGACGGTGAGTACACAAGATGCCTGCTTCAGGATAAGAGCGGTGTTACACTTGGTGAACTTGGATTCTTCTATACAGATGTAACCAACAAGAAGTTCTTCAAGACCCTGAAGTCTGTAGGTGTACTCGGAGACAGCATTGTTTACACATCTGTATTCCCCAAATAATTTAAATCATAAGAGTTAGTTCACAGAGATTAAGCTGTTAGGCGGGCACGCTTAACAGCTTAATTCTGTCTAAGAAATCCAATTGAAGGTAGAGGTCATGCAGCACCTGAAAAGAAAAATCACACATTGTATTCTGGGCTTGCTATTTCTTTTCGCCGGTATCCTCGCCTGGCCTTCGGAAACGGCCTGGGCAGGAGACATCAATGGTGCCGAATCAGGTATCATAGCAGCGGCCAGCGGAACATTTGAGTACAATGGAAAGACCTATCGGGCATACTCAGGGTACATCGGTGAGCTTTATGCCTATCTTTCCAGGGACGGGGTGGATCTGACACCCGGACAGGCGAATACAGCGATCAACTATATTTACTCAAACGTGGCAACCGGCGTATCCAATGGATACTTATACGAGGTTGGAGGAAAGGGCGATCCGGATGCGACTACGGAGGAGCCGACTGAAACACCGACCACGGCCACAGAAGTCACGGAAGTAACAGAGCAGCCGACAGAAGCCACGTCGGCTACAGAGGAACCGGTAACCACGGCTCCCGAACCGGTAACAACGGAAACTCCTGCCGTGGAGATGGATTCCGAGGTCCAGGACATTTTCGATAAGGTTGAGGACAGTCAGGATAATAAGAAGCAGCTGAATCAGCGTGTAAAGCCTGAGGAGGCTGATGCGAGTGCGGTGATCAAGGAGGACTCCATTGTGATCGACACCGGTGACGGTGATCCGATCGAACTGGACGTTGATCATCGGATCGTTCCTGAAAGCTGGACTACGGTTCTTGTCATTGTTTCGATCGTGACCTTTGCCGTTGCGGTTCTTGCATGTCTGGTCCTGATCCTCAGGAAATGCATGCGCTTCAAGAAGGATGATCACAGAAAGCCGAGGCATGGGCATCGGAAGAGACGGAGGATCCGTAAGATCTGCCGTCGGATCCTGACCGTGACTACGGCGATCAGCGTTGCAGGAATCTTCCTGCTGCTGGCAGTCTTCATTGTAGTATTTAATAACAGCCATATTCTTCAGAGTGTGCAGGAAAGCGGATATTACCGCTATGCATATATCGAATATCTGGCGGATAACGGTAAGACCGAGGAGGATACGACCGAGGTCTCCGAAACGAGAAATCTCTCCTATGATGACTTTGTCATTCGGGAGAAACAGGCCACGGAGCAACTGCTCCTGGGCAATCGGGACGTAAAGTACCAGCAGAGCAATGTGGCTCCGTATGTACAGCGTCTCAAGGAGGATATCCGGTTCTCGATCATCCTCAGTGGGGTTCTGTTCCTGCTGACATTTATTCTTGGATGTATCTTTACGATCTTTATGGATCTTCGGAGAGACCGTGGTATTCGAATGATAGCAACCTCCGAGCTGATCGGAACGGTATTTGCCGGCGTGTTTACGGGATTGCTCCTGTTGATGAATCCGGCAAAGCATCTTTTTATCGAACCTGATTATCTGTATCTGTTCTTTAAGAATCAGGTAGACTGGACGATCCGGGTTCTTTCGGTGACTGCCATTTTCGGACTGGTCATCGGTATGTCGCTGGTGGGAGTATATTTCAACCGGCGCAAAGAGAAATCGAATTAGAGGACGATCATGGAACTTTTCGACATGCATTGCCATATCCTGCCGGGAGTTGATGATGGCTCGAAGAATATGGAAATGTCCCTCGACATGCTTCAGATCGCTTATGAGGAGGGGACAAGGAATATCCTTCTGACGCCCCACTATATGATCGGCAGAAATCGGTATAATAGTTCGGACGCGCTGGATGAACGCTTTGCAGAACTGAAGGAGGCCGCAGCAGAGCGGTTTCCGGACCTTTCCCTCTACCTCGGTACGGAGATCTTGTACGAGGAGGGAATCGTAAATCTGCTGAAGGCGGGTGAGATCCGGACAATGAACGGTACACGTTATGTGTTGGTGGAGTTTAATGTCAGAACTCCGTTCCGACAGATACGGGAGGCCGTCCGACTGCTGTCCGAAGCACGTTACTGGCCCATTATCGCGCATGTGGAACGTTATCACAGCGTTACAAAGCGAATGGATCATATTGAAGAACTGATTGATATGAAGGCCCTGCTGCAGATGAATATCTCCAGCGTTGAAGGCGGATTCCTGAACGAGAATAAACGTTGGTGCAGGAAGCTGCTGAAGGAGGGCTATATCACATTTCTTGGTACGGATGCCCATAATGTGGACAGTCGTGCACCCTATACACAGGACTATATCCCCTGGCTTGTCAAGCATTGCGGCGAAGAAGAGACGGAATTTATGCTGCATGGTGCCGCAGAAGATATGATCAGGGGTAAGTATATTAATTAAAGGAGTTCTCCCATGGAAGAGAGATACGAAGAATCAGAAATTGACCTTGTGGAGGTCTTTCGCGCCTTGGTTGCGAAGATCTGGCTTATCATTCTGCTGGCCGCACTCGGCTTCGGCATGATGGTCGGTTATACCATGCTTTTTGTAAAACCGACCTATAGCAGTTCTTCGACCATCTACATTTTGTCAAAGACCACCAGCATCACGAGTCTGGCAGATTTCCAGATCGGTACCCAGTTGACACAGGACTACAAGGTAATTATTACCAGCCGTCCCGTACTTGAAGAGGTAATTCAGAATCTGGGTCTGAACTACACCTATGATGTACTGAAGACCAAGATCTCGATCAACAATCCGGATAATACACGTTTCCTGGAGATCACCGTTACGGATACGGATGCTTATCTGGCTAAGAAGATCGTTGATGAACTGACGACTGTTTCGGTTAAGAATACAGCCGAAGTCATGGAGACGGAGCCGCCGAACATCATGGATTACGGTCAGGTTCCGGATGCGCCGATCGCTCCCAGTATGAAGAAGAACGGTATCATCGGAGGACTTCTTGGACTGGTGCTTGCATGTGCGATCATCATCATCCAGTTTATGATGAACGATTCCATCAAGACCGGAGAGGACGTAGAGAGATATCTCGGACTCAATGTGCTTGGTATGATCCCTCTGGAGGAGGGTGTCTCCAAGCGTAAGACACACGGACACGACAGAACCAGGAAAAAGAAAAAGAGAAAAGCAGCGTAAAGGGGTAAACGGCCTTGGCACAACAGATTAAATTTGAAAACAAAAAACAGTTGGATTTTAAGACCAACGAGGCTTACAAGCGGGTTCGTACCAATATCACCTTCTCCGGTGAGGACATCCGTGTTGTAGCTGTTACAAGTTCCGTTCCGAATGAAGGAAAGTCGGAGGTTTCTTTCCATATGGCAGAGTCCTTCGCAGAGGACGGAAAGAAGGTGCTGTTTATCGATGCGGATATCCGAAAGTCGGTAACCATCGCCCGATATGGAGTCGATCGTGAGACAAAGGGGCTCAGCCACTATCTGTCCGGTCAGACAAAGGATGTTGCCGATGTGATCTATGAGACGGACATCCAGAATCTCAGTATGATCTTCACGGGTGCAAAGGCACCGAATCCGGCAGAGCTGCTCGGACGCCCGAAGTTTGCGAGAATGATCGAGTCGCTCCGTCAGCAGTTTGATATGATCGTAATCGACTGTCCGCCTTTGGGCAGCGTTATCGATGCGGTTCTTGTGGCAAAGAACTGCGACGGAACGATTCTTGTGGTCGAGTCCGACAATGTCAGCTTCAAGGTGGTCCAGAATGTTAAGAAGCAGCTGGATCAGAGTGAATGCAAGATCCTCGGCGTTATCCTGAATAAGGTTCAGGCCGGCGGTAAGGGCTATTATGGTTACTATAAGGGCTATTATGGCTACTATGATGACTACGGCTACGGGAATGACGAACCGGAAGAGACGGAAAAGCACGGCAAGAAGGAAAAGAAGTAGAGACGATTTGCGACGAGAATGGAAGGAACAGTTGGTTTGAAACGGCTGTATCCTTCCATTTACTTTTTTGTTGACAAGATCTCCTAAAGGTGTATAATAAAGTCGAAGTTTTTGCCGGAGATACATCCGGCAAAAAAAATGTCGTAGCGTTCACGAGAATAGCAAAAGGGGTAATCATGAACATATACGAAGAAAACGTCATGAACGAAATTATACGATCCACTTCGGTGAACCAGAGAGTTCTGGCTGAGAAAACCGGTCTTTCCCTGGGAATTGTGAACCGTTCCATTCAGGGACTGAAGAAGGAAGGATATCTGACGGAGCAGGGCAGCCTGACCGACAGAACAGAGCAGGAGCTTCGGGCCAACCGGCCAAAGAGGGCGATCATCCTCGCGGCAGGTTACGGAATGCGAATGGCCCCAATCAACACGACCGCGCCCAAGGCGCTTCTGGAGGTGAACGGAGAGCGGTTGATAGAACGGCTGATCCTTCAGCTGAAGGAGGTCGGTATCCGTGACATCACGGTAGTTGTCGGCTTCATGAAGGACGAATTTGAGTATCTGATCGATGACTACGGAGTCAAGCTGGTGGTGAATGCGGAGTATGCCGTGAAGAATAACCTCCACAGCATGGCGCTGGTAGCGAGCTGGCCCGGGAATACCTATATCGTTCCGTGCGATCTCTGGTGTGAGGAGAACCCATTTAGAAGAAATGAGTTTCTTTCCTGGTATATGATGGCGGATTCGCCGGATCCGGAAAGCGGCGTCCGTGTCAACCGGAAGCAGGAGATCCTCTGGGCCCGGTCGGAAGGACACAGGGTTATCGGGATCAGTTATCTTCTGGAGCGTGACTGGAAGAACGTCAGGAATCGTCTGAAGTTACTGGATTCGGATAAAAGACATTCGGAATCCTTCTGGGAAGAGGCACTTTTTCCCGAGAACGGTGACAGGATGCAGATCTATGCCAGGTGGTTTGATCCGAAGAAGATCGTGGAGATCAATACCTACGAGCAGCTGAGGGCCCTGGATTCCGGGGCAAAGCAGTTGAGATCGGATGCGATCATGACCATTTCCCGTGTTCTGAAGGTGAAGCCTGAGGAAATAACGGATATCAATGTGCTGAAGAAGGGTATGACGAACCGATCCTTCCTCTTCTCCGCAGGCGGAGAACGGTACATCATGCGGATCCCCGGAGAGGGTACGGATCAGCTGATCGACCGGGAAGAGGAAGCGGAGGTGTTCCGGACCATCAGCGGCCAGGATATCTGTGATGATCCGGTTTACATAAATCCGAAAAATGGTTATAAGATCACAAGATTCCTGGAAGGCGTCAGGAACTGCGATCCCGAGGATCCGGAGGATGTCCGGAAATGTATGAGAAAGCTTCGGAAGTGTCATGAGAAAAAGCTTCAGGTGGGACACACATTTGATCTCTTCGGCCAGATCGAGTTCTACGAGTCTCTCTGGAACGGACAGCCCTCCGTCTTCCGCGACTACAGGAAGACAAAGGAAGAGGTCCTGTCTCTGAAGGATTATATCGACAGCCAGCCGCATGACTGGGCGCTCACCCATATTGATGCGGTTCCGGATAATTTCCTGTTCTACAGGAGGGACGGAAAGGAAGAACTGCAGCTGATCGACTGGGAATATGCGGGGATGCAGGATCCCCATGTGGATATCGCAATGTTTGCCGTATACAGCCTGTATTCAAGAGAGCAGGTGGACCGGCTGATCGATGCTTACTTCGAGGGAAGCTGTCCGGAGGCAACAAGAAGAAAGATCTACTGCTACATCGCAGTCTGCGGACTGCTTTGGAGCAACTGGTGTGAATACAAGCGAACCTTTGGCGTGGAGTTCGGTGAATACAGCCTGCGTCAGTACCGGTTTGCAAAGGAATATTACAGAATATTCAGGGGGAAAGAAAATGGGCAGGAACAGTAAGTCTTTTGTAGGGATCAATAAGGACACGAAGAGCGGGATCCGGAGGATCGATCCGTGGACAACGGTCGTTCCCCTGATCGCAATAGCGCTTCTCTGTGTTTACTTTCTGACTGATCCGGAGGGCTCCAATAACACACTTAACAGCGTCCGCGGATTCCTCGGTGATTCCTTCGGATCCTATTATCTGATCATCGGTCTCGGCGTATTTATCATATCCCTGTGGATCTCCTTCTCCCGGATCGGAAAGATCCGTCTGGGCGGACAGGATGCCAAGCCGAAGTTCAGGTTCTGGACCTGGGGTGCCATGGTCTTCACCTGCGGACTCGCTGCAGATATCTTGTTCTATTCCTTCTGTGAATGGATCTATTATTCCCAGGAATCACATGTTCAGGAGCTGGGCTCCATGCAGGAGTGGTCACAGACCTTTACCCTGTTCCACTGGGGACCGATCCCCTGGGCATTTTACGCAGTACTTGCAGCAGCCTTCGGTTTCATGCTGCATGTCCGCGGTAAGAAGAAGCAGAAATACTCCGAGGCCTGCCGTCCGATCCTTGGAAAATGGACCGACAAGGCTCCGGGCAAGATCATCGATGTGCTGGCTGTCGTAGCGCTGATCGCAGGAACCGCTACCACATTTTCCATCGCAACTCCGCTTCTTACCGAGGCGCTGACCGACCTGGTGGGTCTGGAAAGCTCAAAGTACATCACCATCGGGATCCTTGTTGTTACCTGCTGCCTGTATACCTTCTCGGTCATGAAGGGACTGAAGGGTATCTCCATGTCGGCGCAGATCTGCATGTATCTGTTCATCTTCCTGCTGGCATATGTGTTCCTTTTCGGCGGACAGACACGTTACATTGTTGAGACAGGGCTTCAGTCTCTCGGAAATATGTTCCAGAACTTTATCGGACTGTCCACCTATACGGATGCCCTGCGGGAGAATAACTTCCCGCAGAACTGGACTATTTTCTACTGGGCATACTGGATGGTATGGTGTGTGGCGTCGCCGTTCTTCATGGGGCAGATCAGTAAGGGAAGGACCGTTAAGCAGATCATCATGGGAACCTATATCTTCGGTCTGCTCAGCACATTGATCTCCTTCATCGTTCTCGGAAACTTCGGTATGGGACAGCAGCTGACCGGAGGGTTCGATGCCATCGGCAAATATACTGAAACCGGCGGAGATCTTTATGCAACGGTTATCGGAATCATTCATACGCTTCCGGTTCCGCAGATCGTTCTGGTGGTACTGATCATCTCCATGATCGCATTTTACTCTACCAGCTTCGACAGTATCACACTGGTTGCATCCCAGTACAGCTACAAAGAGTTTGAGGGCGATGAGGAGCCCAGCAAGAAGGCAAGGCTCTTCTGGGCGCTGCTTCTGATCCTGCTTCCAATCGCACTGATATTCAGCGAAGGAACCATGGCAAACATGCAGTCCGTCAGCATCATAGCAGCCTTCCCCATCGCGCTGGTCATCGTTCTGATCATCGCAAGCTTCATCAAGGATGCAAAGCTGTATGCAAATGAGATCAAGCTTCCTGAATAACATCCTTCCCTCCCGGGAGGAGAGACCTTTCTGCTGAAACTGAGCAGCTCCTGTGATGTACCGGGTACACAGACAGTGACGAAGCAAATGTGCGGACGGATTCCCGTTGACAGTAAACACTCGGACAGTTACAATGTTACTATCTGAGAACGGGAAGAAGAAATATGAAACATATCGCAGCAATCGTGATGATCCTGGCGCTCTGCGTGGAACTGTATCTGGCAACCGCCGGGAGTCAGCACAAAAAGAAGAAACTACTGAAGGGATGGAACCGGACGCGCGGTGTGATCCGCGGGATCGAAAAGGTACAGGACAATGTAGGTGCCAGCCGGAAATCCTATATGGAACTCACCATCGAGGCGGAAAGCGGCCAGACAGTCTACGCCAGACTCGGAATGATGTGTATCTACGAGGTCGGGGAAGAGGTCGAGCTGATGGAGAAGGACGGATATCACCGGTTCCTGGGAAATGACCGTGTGAACGCCCGGGCGAAGAAGGAGCTCTTCTGGGGAACGGTTCCCATGCTGGTTCTTATAGCAGGGATTGCAGCACTGAGTTTTTATTTCTGATCATAAATGACACATGTGGTGTATGTAAGGAGGAGAGTATGAGCAGGAAGGTTAGTAAGCAAAAAGCACCGGCAAAGACCGTAACTCCGGAGGTGCCGGCGGCAGCTGATTCATCGGCGGCGGAAGACACGAAAGTCGGTGTAAGCACAGCCAAGAAGGCAAAGAAGGCCAAGAAGGTTAAGGCACCGAAGCCTCCGAAGCAGAAGAAGGAGAAGCGCTCCGCAAAGAGGCAGCGGGAGGCTTATGAAAAGGCGATCAAGAAGGGAAGTGCAGAGAAGACCCTTTCGCTGATCGCGGTGGGACTTGCCGTACTCAGCTCCGTTCTGCAGGTGATCATTGACAATGTCAACGATAAGAAAAAGGCAGGGGATAAAACCTCTGACGGAACAACGGAATAATAGGAGTGTAAGGCATATAAGGCGAGTGTATGATACAGGGGGATCCCGGTGTGTGGGTAAAATGGCACACGGGAACCCCCTGTTTCTGTTGCAAATGCACTTTCATTTTCATTGGCTGACAGCTGCACGGAGGCCGTTGTTTTTTCTTGCATATAAAAGAAGAAAATGCTAAGCTACACTTAACTATGGGCTCTTTATGCGTCTTCAGCCGCGGGGCCACATCAGAAAAGAAAGGACAAGAAAAATGAGCAAGAGTTTTGAGGATCTTCTGGCAATGGTGAAGCAGTGCCCGAAGAAGAAGGTTTCGGTAGCAGTAGCACAGGACAATGAGGTTCTCCTGGCCGTAAAGGCCGCAAAGGAGCAGGGCATCGCGGACAGCGTTCTGGTAGGTGATGCGGACAAGATCGCAGCCATCGCAGCAGAGCTTTCCATGAATCTGGAGGACTACGAGATCATAGATGTTAAGGATCCCATCGAGGCAGCAAGAACAGCCGTTCAGCAGGTACATGACGGAAAGGCTGATATGTACATGAAGGGCCTGATCGATACCAAGGATTTCCTTCGCAGTGTGCTGGATAAGGAAGTAGGACTCCGGACCGGACGTCCCCTGTCCCATGTATGCGTATTCGAGATGGAGGGAGTAGACCATCTGCTCTTCCTGACTGATGTGGCATTTGTTCCCTATCCTTCTCTTGAGGACAAGGCAAATATCATCCGGAATACCGTAGAGATCTGCAACGCCTGCGGTATCACAAATCCGAAGGTAGCTCCCCTGGCAGCGGTTGAGGTTGTAAATCCGAAGATGCCGGCGACCGTTGAAGCTGCAGAGCTTACAAAGATGAACGAGGCAGGCGAGATCACGGGATGTATCGTGGACGGACCTCTGTCCCTGGATCTGGCAACCTTCCCGGAGGCAGCACAGCATAAGGGAGCAACCGGACGTAAGATCGTCGGTGATGCAGATGTACTTCTCTTCCCTGATATCCATGCAGGAAACATCCTGTACAAGGGACTGGTACATTTCTCAAAGAGTAAGAACGGAAACCTGATCACAGGTACGGCTGCACCGGTTATCCTGACCTCCAGATCCGATTCCTTTGAGGTGAAGGTTAATTCGCTGGCGCTCGGTGCGTTGGTAGCAGATTCCCTGAAGAAGAACGCAACGAAGTAAGTGTCATAACTCGGCGATGCCTCGCTTGCGAGGCGCATCGCCGGAGTTCATGACACAGAACGTGATGAGGGTGAAGCGATTCGCAAGGCGAATCGTGAAAACCCGAGGCACGTTCAGGATTGCGAGAGCTGCGAAGCAGCGCAGCAATCCGTACTTCGTAGATATAGAAAAAGGAGAAAAAATATGGCAATCAAATCCCTTATCATCAACCCGGGTTCCACCTCCACCAAGCTTGGTATCTTTGAGGACGAGACCCTGCTTTTCGAAGAAACACTGCGCCATACCACAGAGGAGATCGCGCAGTTTGACAAGATCGTAGACCAGAAGGATTTCCGGAAGAAAATGATCCTGGATTTCCTGGCTGCCAAGGACGTGGATGTAAAGAGCTTCAACGTGATCGTAGGACGTGGCGGACTTCTGAAGCCGATCCCCAGCGGAACCTATGCCGTAACAGACGAGCTGGTACATGACCTGGAGATCGCGCTGGGCGGCGAGCATGCCTCCAACCTGGGCGGTATCCTGGCGAGAGAGATCGCAGATGAGATCGGTGTTCCGTCCTATATCGTTGACCCGGTAGTTGTTGACGAGCTGATGGATATCGCTCGGATCTCCGGTGTTCCGGAGCTTCCCCGTGTCAGCATTTTCCACGCGCTGAACCAGAAGGCTGTTGCCAAGCGTTATGCGAAGGAGATCGGCAAGCCGTATGAGCTGTTGAACCTGATCGTGGTTCATATGGGTGGCGGTGTATCTGTCGGTGCGCATACCGACGGCAAGGTAGTTGATGTGTTCAATGCACTGTCCGGCGACGGCGCATTTTCACCGGAGCGTGCAGGTGCCGTTCCTCCGGGAGCACTGGTTGATCTGTGCTTCTCCGGCAAGTATGAGAAGAAGGAGATCATGAAGATGCTCATCGGTAACGGTGGCTTCAACGCATATCTGCACACCAACGATGCACGTGAGGTTGCAAAGATGGCTGAGGAGGATGCATATGCAAAGACAGTCTTCGATGCATTTATCCTGCAGGTAGCTAAGGATATCGGTTCCATGGGCGCTGTTCTGTCCGGCAAGGTAGATCAGATCATCCTGACCGGCGGTATCGCTTATGGTAAGTATGTAACAGAGGAAATCGCAAATCGCGTGAAGTTTATTGCGCCGGTTACCATCTATCCGGGTGAGGACGAGCTCCTTGCTCTGGCTCAGGGTGCACTTCGTGTAATGAACGGCGAAGAGAAAGCGATGGTTTACTAAAAAGAGAGGTGATTCCATGGATGATCAGAACATGAATCCTTATGGACAGCCGCAGGGGGACGATCCCTTTGCACAGAACCCCTATAGCCAGCCGCAGGGAGGAGATCCCTACGGTCAGCATCAGACGGATCCTTATGCACAGCAGCAGGCAGATCCTTATGCACAGCAGCAGGCGAACCCCTATGCACAGCAGCAGGGAGGAAACCCCTATGGCCAGCAGCAGGCGAATCCCTATGCACAGCAGCAGGGAGGAAACCCCTATAGTCAGCAGCAGGCGAACCCCTATGCACAGCAGCAGGGAGGAAACCCCTATGGCCAGCAGCAGGCGAATCCCTATGCACAGCAGCAGGGAGGAAACCCCTATGGCCAGCAGCAGGCGAATCCCTATGCACAGCAGCAGGGAGGAAACCCCTATGGCCAGCAGCAGGCGAATCCTTATGCACAGCAGCAGGGAGGAAACCCTTATGGGCAGCAGGGCGTAAATCCTTATGGAGCGGGTGGTGCGGCTCCGGTTCCTCCGAAGGCTCCGAAGAAGAAAATGTCAGGCAAAATGAAGGCTCTGATCTTCGGTGGCATCGGTGCGGTGGTTCTGGCCGTCGGACTGTATTTCCTCTTTACCAAGGTGATATTCCCGCCGAAGAAAACCGTGAGAACAGCCTTTGACAATTCCTTCACTGTAGAAAGAGTTACAGAGGGCTCGGTTCTTATGAATGAACTGGGGCTCGGAGAGCTCAGCAATGCATTTGCCAAGGATGGCGGATCCGTTGCCATGAAGGCTGCGGTGAAGAAAATGGATGGCACTTCATCGGTCGAAGGCCTGAATGTAGATGTAAATGCGGTTGTTGATAAACAGAAGAAGCAGATGTCGGGAGAAGCGGTTCTTACCAATAAGAAGGGTAAGAACATCACAGCAGAAGTCTTCGGAGATGAAGAGCAGACGTATTTTACCGTAAAGGACCTTTTTGACGGTTATGCGGCGGTCAACAACAAGAACATCCTGACAAGCCTGAAGAATTCACCGCTGCTTAAGGATACTGATCTGTCCGCACTGGAAGCAATGCCGGACATCAGTATTGATCTTTTCTCGGAGGAATCCTTCGCTGACAATTTCAAACTGAGTGACGATTTCTGGGAAGAGGTATCTGTAAGCAGTGCAGGTAAAGAAACGCTGACCATCGACGGAGAGTCCGTCTCCGCGAAGAGATACGATGTGACCATTCCGAAGGAGAAGATCCAGGAGAAGGTGGAGGAGCTTGTTGAACAGTATATTGCGAAATTTGCGGGCAGCCAGTATGCAGATTTTCTGTCAAAGTACGGAGTATCCGGTTCCGACCTGAATTCCATGCTTCCGCAGATCAAGTCCCTGGTTAAGGGAATGATCAAGGATGACGTGGTTGTCAATGTATATCTGTATGACGATAAGGTAGTCTCCATCAAATTGTCCGGAGAGATACAGATCGTAGCCTATACGATGAACTATAATATCGATCTGATCACCTATCTCAGCGACAGCAAGTCCGTGATCAGCCTGGATGCGTCTGTTTCCCTTATGGGACAGAAGATCGGTGCAAATGCCAGCATCATTTCCAAGAAGGAAGGAAGCACCATCACCACTGATGCGGATGCATCGATCAGTGCGGCGGGCAGGGAGGCTCTCAGCCTGAATTATAAGCAGACATATGATACCGCAAGCAAGGTTATTTCCGGAACGGGAACCGTCTCAGTTCCCAACAGGGACAGTGTCCTGATCAACGTTCATGGGGCTGTGACTGAGCTGGAGAAGGGGAAGGCGCTTACGGTGAAACTGGATGATATCAATCTCAGCTATGGCACCAGGGATGTTGGATTCGGCCTTGAGATGACGCTGAAGTCTATAGACGGTGCTTCGGTAAAGACCCGCGATAACAGCAGGAAGGTCGTGAACCTCATGACCTGTACTAAGGAAGAGGCGGAGAGCCTTGTTTCAAAGGAAAAACTGGATCAGTTCTCCAAGGAACTGAGTGAATTCTTCGGTCACTGATCCGGAGAAGAAAGTGGATACAGATATGGGAACAGTTACATTTCACAATATAATACTGGGAGACGGTGTTCCGAAGATCTGTGTTCCGATCATCGGACGTACGGATAAGGAGATCCTGCAGCAGTCTGCGGCTGTCTCGGCAGAGGCGGCGCGGCTTGCGGAGCAGGGGATCCGGCCTGCGCCGGTGGTGGATATGATAGAGTTTCGGGCGGATTATTATGACAATATCTGCAACCAGACCTTGCTGACGGAGCTTCTGCAGAAACTGCGGGAACAGCATCCGGACAGGCAGATCCTGTTCACCTTCCGTAGCGAAGAGGAAGGCGGAGAGCTTCGCCATGACCGCGCCGGAGGAATGCTGGATGACATCTGCAGCTGGGCCATGGTCAGCGGATATATCGATCTTTTGGACGTGGAATTTCTGTCCGGGAATTACCGGGTGGTACGAACGGCTACGAAGGCACATGATCTGGGGATCGGAGTGGTCCTGTCCTTCCATAACTTTGAGGAAACTCCGCACAACGGCACCATGGAGAATATTCTCTGGGATATGGAGCAGCTGGGTGGAGATATCCTGAAGATCGCCGTAACGCCGAAGACGCATTTTGATGTGGACCGTGTGATGGAAATGATCCAGCTGGTAAATGACCGGAAGGCGTCTCAGCCGATCTCGAAGCCCATCGTCATGATCTCCATGACGAAGCAGGGGGTGAAGACCCGTGTCGAGGGAGCGAAGCTGGGAAGTGCCTTCACCTTCGCGTGTGTGGGAGGAGGATCGGCCCCCGGCCAACTTCCGCTGGAGGAACTCGCAAAAGCATTAAATTAAGATATGATAAGATATGACAGAGGGACAGGTACAGTGTTACATGAAAATGTGACACTGTACCTGTCCCTCTGTCATGTCATCGGCCTGTTATGGCCGACGTTCGCAGGTTACTGCTGCGGCTTCTTCTCCTCAATTGTGGGTTCCTCCGGCAGCGGGTAGGTGATCTTCCAGGTCTTTCGCAGGGTATCCATGAACCTCAGCATGTCGCGGGATTCGATATGGGAGATCTCCGGGCATTCTACCTTTCCCATGATGATCGCATTTCTGGCTGCGATGAATTCGTATTCATAGCCGCTGATCTGCTTCTCCGGCGGCATGGTCTCCTCCAGGATCTCGTTATTCTCTCCGTAGACACGGACACGGGTGGGCAGGTTCACGCCCTCCACCTCGATACGGCCGCGGGTTCCGTAGATCACGGCGCGGTTGTCCAGCTCGGACAGCATGGAAACAAAGGCAGACGCCATCTGGCCCTGGGGGAAATTCATATTGATGGTTTCAAGCGCATCCACATTTGTGGAGATACGGTTAACGGAGGAGGCGCAGGCTGCGGGCAGACTTCCCATGATCATAAAGATCATGGAGAGGGGATAGATCCCCAGGTCCAGCAGGGCTCCGCCGGCGGTCTCCGGGTGAAGCAAACGCTCCTTGTCCACCAGCTTATAGCCGAGGGATGCATGGATGAAACGAACATCGCCGATGGCCTTCTGCGCGATCAGTTCGCGGATATGAAGAGTCAGCGGCATGAAACGGGTCCAGAGTGCTTCTCCGCAGAAGACATTCTTCTCCCGGGCAAGACCCATTACGGTCTCGGCTGTCTTTGCATTAAAGGAAATGGGCTTCTCCACCAGCACCGGCTTTCCGGCTTCGATGGCGCGGATCGCAAGATTCGCATGGGTGGGATGGAAGGTGGCCACATACACCAGCTCGATATCCGGGTCATTCAGAAGCTCATCGTAGCTGCCGTAGGCGCGCTCCACGTCGTACTTAGCGGCAAATTCCTCGGCACGGGCCTTGTCTCTTGCGGCAATGGCACCCACGCGGAAGCCGTCCAGCTTCGCGATAGTCTCTGCGATCTTACCGGCAATATGACCGGCTCCCAGGATTCCTATATTAAAATCAATCATATGACATTCTCCTTTTCGGTTAGACTCACTCCTTTGATTATACGGGAGAGAGACGGGTTTGTAAATAAGATTTCACTTGCAACTAACGTCGGAAAATCGTAACATAGTACTATGTGCAGATACTAAGGAAGAGGTTTTGATATGCTTAAGAGACTGGGCAGTGAGATAAAGGATTTTAAGAAGGATGCGATATTGACCCCGATCTTTATGATCATCGAGGTTATTTTTGATGTTCTCATCCCGATGTTTATGGGAAAACTGATCGATCTCTCCGAAGGAGAGGATGTAGATATGGGACGGATCCTGTTGTACGGCGGACTGATGCTGGTCATGGCGGCCGGTGCACTCTGGGCAGGACTGATGGGCGGTAAGTACGGGGCTCGTGCCTCTGCCGGCTTTGCCCGTAATCTCCGCCGTTCCATGTATCGGAACATTCAGACCTATTCCTTTGCGAATATCGATAAGTTCTCCACGTCAAGTCTGGTAACACGACTTACCACGGACGTGACAAATGTACAGAACGCCTTTCAGATGATCCTTCGTATGGCGACCCGTGCGCCGTCCAATCTGGTCATCAGTATGACCGTGGCCTTCACCATCAGTCCCAAGGTGGCTCTCGTTTACCTTGGTGCCGTGGTCTTCCTGATCCTTATGGCCTGCCTCATCATCCCGAAGGTAACGAAGATCTTCAGCGAGGCATTTCCGAAATACGATAAAATGAATGAGAGCGTGCAGGAGAATATCACCGGGATCCGCGTGGTGAAGGGCTTTGTGCGTGAAGAGCATGAGAAGGAGAAATTCGGTATTGCCAGTGGAATGATCTATAAGATCTTCTCCAAGGCCGAGAAGATGATGGCCACCATTGCGCCGCTGATGCAAAGCACTGTGTACTTCTGCATTCTGATGGTCAGCTGGGTGGGTGCGAAGATCATCGTGAACAGCAATCAGACGGAGCTGACCACGGGCAATCTGACACAGCTTCTGACCTACTGCATCCAGATCCTGATGAGTCTGATGATGCTTTCCGTGGTCGTGGTCATGATCACCATGTCCGTGCCCAGTGCAAAGCGTATCTATGAAGTCCTGAAGGAAGAGAGCGCCCTGAAGAATCCGGAGCAGCCCATTATGACCGTTCCGGACGGAAGCATCCGTTTTGAGGATGTGGATTTCCGATATAATGATACGGCCGAAGCACCCGTCCTGCAGGATGTTACGCTGGAGATCCGGACAGGCGAGACCATCGGTATCATCGGCGGAACCGGAAGCTCCAAGACCAGCCTTGTAAACCTGATCAGCCGTCTCTATGACGTCAGTCAGGGGACAGTTTATGTGGGCGGAAATGACGTTCGTTCCTATGACCTGAAGGTACTGCGGGACCAGGTGGCCGTAGTGCTTCAGAAAAATGTACTCTTCTCCGGAACGATCCTGGAGAACCTGCGCTGGGGCAATCCGAATGCAACGCTGGAAGAGTGTAAGGAGGCCTGCCGGCTGGCCTGTGCAGATGAATTTATCGAGAATTTCCCGCAGAAATATGACCTTGTGCTGGAGCAGGGAGCGACCAACCTGTCAGGCGGGCAGAAGCAGAGGATCTGTATCGCCCGCGCACTGCTGAAGAAGCCGAAGGTCCTCATCCTTGATGACAGCACCAGTGCCGTGGATACCACCACGGATTCGAAGATCCGGAAGGGGTTCCGGGAGTTCATTCCGGAGACCACGAAGCTGATCATCGCCCAGAGGATCTCCAGCGTCATGGACGCGGACCGGATCCTGGTTCTGGAGAACGGACGTGTCAGCGGTTTCGGAACTCATGAGGAGCTGCTGGCATCCAATGCCATCTACCGCGACGTCTATGAATCCCAGCAGGGTGGAAGCAAGGACTTTGATGAGGGAGGCGCGCTATGACGAAGTCATACATGAATCGCGCCGACCGACGCGCCGCTGAGCGACAGCGAGGGGGCATTACATTGTTAGGAAGGGAGGAGTTAGCTGATGGCTGGACCGCATAAAAGAGTACCCCGCGGAATGAAGCCCACCGTCGATAATCCGGGCAGGGTCATGAAACGGCTTCTGGGCTATATCTTCCGATATTATAAAGTTCATATGATCGTCGTGTTCGTTTCCATCATCGTCAGCGTGCTGGCAAATCTGCAGGGAACCATGTTTCTGCAGAAGCTGATCGACGACTACATCGTTCCCATGGTGGAGACGGGCAGTAATGATTATGATCCCCTTTTCTGGGCCATCATGCAGACTGCAGGCTACTATGCGATAGGAATCGCATGTACCTATGCCAACAACCGTATCATGGTAAATGTGACCCAGGGTACGCTCCGGCGTCTCAGGGACGATATGTTCAACCACATGGAGTCGCTTTCCATCGGATATTTCGATTCGAATTCCCGTGGTGATATCATGTCCATGTATACAAATGATATCGATACCCTGCGTCAGATGATCAGCCAGAGTATCCCGCAGCTGTTCGAAGCAACCATTACGATCCTGGGCGTGATCGTGTGTATGGTCATTCTGAATATCCCGCTGACCATCGTTACATTTATCATGCTGGGAGTCATGCTCTTTACCACCAAGGGACTCACGAAGAAGAGCGGAAGCTTCTTCATCGCGCAGCAGAAGGATGTGGGTGCGCTGAACGGCTTCATCGAGGAACGGATGACCGGCCAGAAGGTGGTAAAGGTCTTCAACCACGAGGAGGAATGCATCGAGGAGTTCGATCAGCTGAACGATCAGCTTTTCGACAGCGCTTATAATGCAAATAAATATGCAAATATGCTGATGCCCGCCATGGCGCAGATCGGAAACCTGAGCTATGTGCTCTGCGCGGTGATCGGAGCGATCCTGATCATGACCGGCTTCGGCGTTGAAGGCGCCGCATTTGCGGGGATCGCACCGCTGACGGTCGGAAGTCTTTTCTCCTTCCTGCAGCTGAACAAGCGGTTCGTCATGCCCATCAATCAGATGAGCATGCAGCTGAACTCCATCGTTATGGCTATGGCCGGAGCGGACCGTGTATTCAGGCTTTTGGATCAGACGCCGGAGACGGACGACGGCTATGTCATGCTGGTCAATGCAAAGGAGCAGGCGGATGGAACCCTGACCGAGACGGATGAACGGACAGGCCTCTGGGCTTGGAAGCACCAGCATCAGGAGAGCGGTGAAGTGGAATACAAGCGGCTGGAGGGCGCCATCGTCATGGATGACGTGGACTTCGGCTATGTACCGGACAAGATGGTCCTTCACAATGTATCCCTTGACGCAAAGCCCGGACAGAAGATCGCCTTTGTCGGTTCCACCGGTGCGGGCAAGACCACCATCACAAATCTGATCAACCGGTTCTATGATATTCAGGATGGAAAGATCCGGTTTGACGGGATCAATGTAAATAAGATCCGGAAGGGTGACCTGCGTCGCTCTCTCGGACTGGTACTGCAGGATACGCATCTTTTCACCGCCACCGTAATGGAGAATATCCGGTACGGACGGCTGGATGCCACGGATGATGAGTGCATCGAGGCTGCAAAGCTGGCAAATGCGGACATTTTCATCCGACAGCTTCCGGACGGTTATGACACCGTTCTGACTGCAGACGGTGGAAACCTCTCCCAGGGACAGCGGCAGCTGCTGGCCATTGCAAGAGCGGCGGTGGCGGATCCGCCGGCACTGATCCTGGATGAGGCAACTTCCTCCATCGATACCCGGACCGAGAAGATCGTACAGGAGGGTATGGACCGGCTTATGGCAGGCCGTACCACCTTCGTTATCGCACACCGCCTGTCCACGGTAAGGAACAGTGACTGTATCCTGGTTCTGGAGAAGGGCTGTGTGGTAGAACGCGGCAACCATGAGGAACTGCTGGCCCAGAAGGGTCGCTACTATCACCTGTATACCGGAATGACGGCGTAGCGCAGTAGAGACGGAAGCGTTATAGCGAGGCACTTTCCCGGAGGCATGCTGTCCCGGGCGTACCGGCAGAGGCTCCTGCGGGTCCGGGGATGAATTCACCATATCAATGAGCAGAAGGAAGACAGAAAATGAAGAGAAACACCGTGATATTTGATCTTGACGGAACCCTCCTCTACACCCTGGAGGATCTGAAGAATGCAGTTAACTATGCACTTCGGTCAAAGGGCTTTGCAGAGCATGGCATTGAGGAAATGAAAAGCTTCTTCGGAAATGGTATCAGGGTTGCGCTGCAGGCGGCGGAACCGGAGGCGGCAGAGGAGGATATCGATGAGCTGATCCGTCTGTTCAAAGCTTATTATGCTGAGCACTGCATGGACCGTACGCTCCCCTATGACGGGATCCCGGAGCTGGTGGCTGAGCTGAAGGAGAAGGGATACCGTATGGCCATCGTGTCGAATAAGGTAGACGAAGCGGTAAAGGCTCTGGCGGCGCATTTCTTTGGAGATACCATCACCGTGGCCATAGGAAACAGCGAGCATGTGCGAAGAAAGCCGGCTCCGGATACGGTCTTTACGGCACTGGAGGAGCTTGGCGTACCTGTGGAGGATGCCGTTTATGTGGGTGACTCTGAGGTGGATCTTGCCACGGCGCGGGCGGCGGGGATTCCCTGTATTACCGTACTTTGGGGCTTCCGCGATAAGGATCTTCTGATCCGGGAGGGCGCCGCCTGCATGGTGGAGCGTCCGGAGGAGATCCCGGGGATCCTGGAAGGGCAGGAGCTATGAACCCGACAGCTGCCACGATCCTGGTGGCGCTGATCCTGGCTGTGATCGTGGGACTGATCATCTGGTCCATGATCCGGAGAAAGAAACAGGGGAAGAATCTGTCCTGCGCATTCGGTTCCGACTGCAGCAGCTGCGGAGCTTCCTGTCCTTACGGAAGGAAGAAGACAGATACAACTGAGACGAAGACTTGAATTTCACTCCGGTCAGACATCGTCAGGGCGTCCTCAGGACCTCATCAGGGCTACGTTCTGATCGGTAAAAAATTCATAGTTCAAAGGGTATTTAGATATATTTCGAAATGCTTCTTGACAGGAAAACCTCCTTGTGATATTTTCTATTTAGAAAAAAATCTAATTAGAGAATCATCGAAGGAGGTTTTCATTATGGATTTATTTGAGTATTTACCATTTCTTATTCCGTTGGCAGTTGTTGAGGTGGTTTTGATGATCGTGGCAGTTGTGCATATCCTGAAGCATCCGAATTACAGATGCGGCAGCCGGGCTCTCTGGCTGGTATTATCGATCGTGTTCGGTTTTATCGGACCGATCCTCTATTTCGTGATAGGAAAGGGCGAGGCTGAATGATGGAGATCCTTTCGATTGAGGGTTTAAAAAAGAGTTTCGGTTCCAAGGAGGTTCTCCGGGGGATCAGCTTTACGGTGGGAGAGCAGAGCATTTTCGGCTTTATCGGCCGGAACGGTGCCGGCAAGACCACCACCATGAAGATCATCCTGGGACTGCTGACCGCCGACAGCGGAAGTGTTACGGTCTGCGGGGAACCGGTGACCTACGGGGAGACAGCCACAAATCGTTTTATCGGGTATCTTCCGGATGTTCCGGAATTCTATCCCTATATGCGTGCAAAGGAGTATCTCACCCTTTGCGGGGAGATCAAGGGAATGTCCGGGAAGGAGCTTAGCGGAAGGATCGACGAGCTCCTCGGACTGGTGGGGCTGTCGAAGGAAAAGTCGAAGATCGGGGGGTATTCCCGGGGCATGAAGCAGAGACTGGGGGTTGCCCAGGCCCTGATCGGCAGGCCGAAGCTTCTCATCTGTGACGAACCTACCTCCGCATTGGATCCGGTGGGACGGCATGAACTCCTGGAAATCCTGCTGACTGCAAGGGAACAGACCTCGGTGCTCTTCTCCACCCACATCCTGTCGGATGTGGAACGGATCTCGGACCATGTGGCACTTCTGGAGGGCGGAGAGGTGAAGCTGACCGGGTCTATCGAGGAGTTAAAGGCCCTCCGCACCGAGCCGGGAGCGGGACTCACTCTGAAAAGCAGTGAGGACGCGGCGAAGGTCCGGAAGGCATTTCCGGGGGCGGAGCAGAAGGAAAACCGGCTGGAGTTCAGTGAGCTTCAGGCGGCGGAGGAGAGCAGGCTGCTGTCCTATCTGGCCACGGAAAGGATTGCGGTGACAAGGTTCGAACGAAGAGAACCGGATCTGGAGAATCTTTTTATGGAGGCGATCAAAGAGGCATGAGAGGATTTGGTGCATTTTTCAAAAAAGAAATGACGGAGCTGTTCCGTACCTACCGTTGGATCATCCTTTGCGCGACATCGCTCTTCCTGGGGATCCTGGGACCTCTTATGGCGAAGCTGACGCCCTGGGTCTATGAGCAGATGGGTGATACCCTGAAGGAGCAGGGGATCGTGATCAGCGAAGTGACGGTTACGGCTAAGGATTCCTGGGCACAGTTCATCAAGAATATGCCTATACTGCTGATCGTTGTTATCGCAGTTCTCTGCGGCAGCTATGTAAACGAGTATTCGAAGGGCACGCTGATCCCGCTGGTAACCAAGGGCCTGACACGGATCGCCGTGGTTCTGTCCAAGTTCCTGAATCATTTTCTGATATGGGCGGCCGGCTTCTGGCTGACCTTCTGGGTGACCTGGGGCTACACAGCGTATTTCTGGGATAATTCCGGCATGAAGCATTTCCTGCTGATGGGAGTGTTCTTCTGGCTGTTTGGGGTCTTTCTTCTGTCGGTACTGGCCTTCTTCTCATCCTTCCTGAATTCATCGATCCAGGTGCTTCTGGGAGTGGGCGCGGTATATTTCATCCAGATGCTGTTGGGAATGATCGGGACCGTGGAGCGTTTCCTTCCGAATTATCTTCTGGGGGGCGGAAGCATGCTCACGGGAGAGACGCTCCCGGAGGATTATCTTCCCGCGGCAGCGATCGCATCCGGCGGAGCGGTTCTTCTGCTGGTCCTGGCGGTTGTGATAACAAAACACAGACGGATATGATAGATTTTTCATATGAACGAATAGCATGAAATAAGTGTATGGCATGCAGTAAACAGATGGCATGAAGTAAGTGTATGGCATGCAGTAAATGGAAGACTCGGAGGAAGGAGATATACATATGGGCTTTCCTGAAACCTTTAAAGCCCTGTCGGATCCGGTCCGGCGGGAGATACTGACCATGCTGCGGGACGGCAGGATGTCAGCCGGAGAGATCGCATCGAGGTTCGACATGACGGCTGCAACGGTTTCCTATCACCTGAAGCAGCTGAAGCAGGCGGACCTTGTATATGAAACCAGGGAAAAGAATTTTATATACTACACTCTGAATACCTCGGTGTTTGAAGAGATCATGATGTGGTTCTCACAATTTGCAGGGAAAAAAAAGGGGGCAGCTCGGGATGAAGAGGAAACTGCTGAATAAGGTAGATCTGATCTCCATCGGGCTGTGTGTGGCAGCGGTCCTGCCCGGACTTTTAGTGTATGACCGTCTTCCGGACCGGATCGGGATCCATTTCGGCATTAATGGAGAAGCGGATCAGTTTGCGGGTAAATGGGTTGCAATCCTGGGATTTCCGGTGCTGATCTCTCTGATCCAGGCGGGGCTCTGTATGACCAGCAACCTTTTGAACAGAGAAAATGAGCTCAGCCGGGCGGAGAAGGTGATCCGTTTCATCACCCCGGTCCAGACTTATGTGGTGCAGATTTCCATTCTGATGTATGGGATGGGCAAGCTTGCAAGCATTACCACGATAGGGGGAATATTGGAGACGGTGATCCTGCTGATCTACGGAAATTATGCTCCGAAGATGCGCAGGAATACCTTCTTTGGGATCCGTACGCCCCATACCATTGCCAGTCAGGAGGTATGGGATAAAACGCACCGTTTTGCGGGAGCGCTTTATATCATAGCCGGAGTTGTCTGCATGCTCCTGACCGTAACGGAGTCGCATCCGGCTCTGTTGTTGGTCCTGCTGGCCGTTACCGTTACAGTGCCCTTCATTTATTCAGAGCTCCTGTACCGGAGGATCAGGAGAAGGGAGTCTGCCGGTGACCGGATCTACACCGAAGAAAAGTGAATCGTAAATGGACAGGGATAAAGCAATCAAAAACCCACACCGCGGAAGAGTGTGGGTTTTTTGAATCTGACGATTCCATTTTCATTATCAGTTTCTCGGCTGGTCGCCGCCGGTCGGAGGTCCTCCCAGGCCGACTGCCTGTACCACAAAGGGTGAAATGAGAACCGACAGCACGTAGCTGACAAGGATGGAGACCGGAAGGGTCTTCACCCAGTTTCCGAGCCACATAACCATCATGGCAGGCTTGTTGGGATCACCGATATGGCTGTAGGAGGTCGCAATACCGATGAAGCTGCAGATCGCACTGATGAGGATCGCATTGATAAGCGCAAAGGGAATGGAGTTCAGCAGCGTGAACTTCATGGAAGGCGGAGTTGCACCGGCCTTTGCCGCAAGTGCACGGCCCATTTTTCCCATGGGGATGATCAGCGCAAGGATCACACCGACAGTGATGGATTCCAGGATGCTGATGAGATAGTAGACCGGAGCAGGAGGCATACTCTCCAGGGCTCTCGGGTCCACATTGTTACGTGTGATGAATGCAAAGATCGCACCCATGATGGCGGAAATGACGATCGCCATGATGATGTTGACAAGCCTTTCTTTCTTCTTCATATCTTTCACCTTTCTTACTACCTCTCCACGATCATAGTTGATCAATATGTGACAGTCGCTGACAGGGAATGTGCAGCAGGGATGGATGAAGCCGTCCTTCACATCTGCTTTTTTCCGGTGCTCAGCGGTTTCGGGAATATAGATCTCGCCGGAGGAAAGACGCGTGCGGCAGAAGCCGCATTCGCCGCTCCGGCAGCGGCTGGGAACCTTGATGCCGGCCCGTTCCAGTGCAACCAGGATACTTTCCTCCGACTTCGCGGGGATCACCCGGCGTTCTGTCGGAAGATCCACAGTAAGCTGGAAGGTCTGTCCGGCAGCAGTCTTCGGGTAAGCTTCATCCTTCTCCGGATGGTGGTATTCCCCGGCTACATCAAAGCGCACAAGGCGCTTAGGAATATCCAGCTTTGAGACCTCTTTCCTCAGGAAATCATACATGACGGCCGGGCCGCAGGCGAAAATGCTGTAGGCCCCGGCAGGAGCGTATTTACTGATCAGGTCTGCTGACAGGAAGCCGTGCTCAAAGCCTTCCTGCTCCTCATCGGACAGAACGTAGATCACCTTGAATTTCGGACATTCTGCGGCGATGGCATCCAGCTCCTTCCGGAAAAGGATTTCGGATTCCTTCTTACAGCCGTACAGGAGGGTGAGAGAGTAGTCCGCCACACCGTCACGTATGGCCTGTGCCATGGAGTAGAAGGGGGTGATACCGCTTCCGCCGGATAATCCCACGATCTGATCCGGATCCCGCAGAGGCTCATGGTAGAAATTTCCTTCAGGGCCGGATATGCTTACGCGGTCTCCCTTCTTCCAGTTCTGCAGGATGTAGTTTGATACAAATCCGTCAGGAACCTTCTTGACCAGGATCGAATACTCACCCTCCGCCACATCGGCAGGAGAGGAACAGATGGTATAGGGACGTGTCAGCTCGCTTCCGTTGATGGAGAGAAAGACGCTGACATACTGCCCTGCCAGGAAGGGAGCCAGAGGTTGGTTGATGTCCGATTCCTCCAGACGGTAACACCTTGCGTCCGGAAGTTCGGTCACCTCCTTGATCACCATTGTCTGCTCGTCGGGATGCAGCGTCCTGGCCGTGACATTTGTCTCATGATCATATTCAGGCAGACTTCCGGGGGCGGATGAGATCTTCTGCTGACGGAGCTTCAGCTTCTTCCGGTACTCGTCGATGGAGACGTCGGCCAGCGCTTTCTTTAATGCTTCACTGCTCATGACTGCCCACCTCCTTCCGGTTTACGGGCGCCCTGCCCGCTGCCTGCTTTCTTCCCGGGGCCCTGTGTCGCGCCTCCGGACATTACATATCCCATCACCTGACGCCCCGTGAGATCTCCCTGTGTAAGGGTTGGGAAGAAGCCGCTCAGGCGGTTTGCATGGGCGCCTGTAAAGAAGAGTCCGGGAACCGTCTGCTCGCCTCCGCCTGCCAGCACCCGGGCGGACATGCCGTCCCACGAGGAGGAGTGGTAGCCATATACGGTACCCTGCGGAGTCCCCATATATCTTGCGAAGGTCACCGGTGTTGCGATGGAAACCTCTTCGATATGGGAACGGATATCGATGCCCATGACCTCTTCATAGCGGCGAAGAAGCTGGTCGGCGATGCGGTGCTTTACCGTATTGTACTCCTCCGGACTTACCTTGTCCCAAAGGTCTGAGACATACCCGGTCGTCAGTGCAAAATGGCACGTTCCCGGCGGCGTTGCGTCGGGATTCACGATATTGATACAGGTGGAGGTAAGATGAGCCGGAAGACAGCTGCCATGGAGATCCGACTTCTTCGTCAGCTCAAAAAGCTTTGTTGTATCTGTCGTGGGATAGATAAAGACGGTGTAGTCCCTGATCCCCAGCTCTTCAGGCGTGGCATCCAGACCGAGATAAAGCACAAAGGCACGGAGACCATAGCTTCGGGCGTTGGCTTTCTTAAGCTCGGTTTCCGGGATGAGGCTCTTATCGTCCAACATTTTCGTATAAACAACATCCGGAAATGCATTGCTGACCACCGCACAGCATTCGACCCTGCGGCCGTCGGCGGTTTCCACACCGCATACGGCACCGTCCTTGGTGAGGATCTTCGTAACCTCTGTGTTGTACCAGAAATCACAGCCCTTCCGGCGGGCAGCCTTCTCCAGCTCATTTGCGAGATCATGAGAACGCAGCTTCGGCATGTATGCCCCGCCCCGGAAATAGGCGCAGGTCATCATAATGTACCGGGAGGCGTCTATGGTCTCCATATCGGAGCCCTGATAGGGCCAGTAGGCACTGATGATGTCGATGGCTTTCTGCGGCATATGGATCTTACGTAGAAATTCGCCGGCTGACATGGACAGGAGCTTCATGAATTCTGCATGCTCTGTCTGAAGGAGCTCCGGATCCGGCTTACCCCGGCTCTTACCCAGATACTCAAGGCCGCTTTCGACTGCGGCTTCGGCGTCGAAAAAAAGATCGATGGATTCCCGGCTTCCCGGACAGATGCTCTCCATGTAATCCGTAAATGCCTTCCGCCCGTGGGGGACGGTTGCATCCAGCAAACGCTGTCCGTCATCCTGGACGATGACACGAAAAGCGTCCGGAATCTCCAGCCATTCCATCTTGATTCCGAGTTCGTCAAAAAGGCGACTCAGCTCGCCCTGCTCCTCACCCCGACTGAGGGCCGGAATCTCATGCAGGGACGCTTCGAACTCGAAACGCCCGCGAACAAAGCTGGCAGCGGCGCCACCAACCGTGTTGTGACGTTCGATACACAGACATTTCAGTCCCATCAGGGAAGCGCGGCAGGCGGTGGTAAGTCCGCCGTTTCCTGCTCCGATGATGACCACATCGTAACGTTCTGACACTTTTTCCTTCTCCTTTTATTAACCCCAAATATGTACGAAATAACGTACAAAACCCAAGATTCATTGTATCAAAAAAAGGTCGATATCTGCAATAGAAACATGGGGAAACATCAGCAGGAAATTCATTTTTTAAATTTCTGAGAATAGATTTCCGAGATTAGGCTTGACATATCCTGTCATATCCGATATACTAATTGTACACAATCGAATAGCACAAAATATAAAATGCAGGATACAGGGAAAACGAAAGGGAACAGAAAGGAGTTTTTCATTATGGCAACAGTATATGATTTTAAGGTTAAGGACAGAGCAGGGGAAGAGGTAAGTCTCAGTGATTATGCGGGCAAGGTGCTGCTGATCGTGAATACGGCTACGGGTTGCGGCTTTACGCCCCACTATGACCCGATGGAGGCCATGTACAGGGAGTTCCGCGACAGGGGATTTGAGATCCTGGATTTCCCCAGCAATCAGTTTGCAAATCAGGCGCCCGGGGATGATAATGAGATCCATGAATTCTGCACCATGAAGTTCGGAACCGAGTTTCCGCGTTTTGCGAAGATCGATGTGAACGGAGATACAGCAGATCCGCTCTTTGCGTATCTGGCAACGGAGAAGCCCTTCGAGAGCTTCGGGAAGGGGCTGAAGAGTGCGGCGCTGAAGAAGTTTGCCGGAATGAACAATAAGAAGTACGGCGAGAAGGCATATATCAAATGGAATTTCACCAAGTTCCTGGTGGACCGGGAAGGCCACGTGGTTGCAAGATTTGAGCCCACGAAGGATATGGACGAGGTGAAGCAGGAGGTTGAGAAACTTCTGTAGATGACAGTCCGGTATGTACGGTTACTCTTATTTGTGGGATAATGAGAGAGTACATTATAAAGGGAACATGGATCAGGGGGAGGTGACTGTCTATGGAAAGAGAGGTCAGTCGCGATAAGAAGATCATACGGACAAGTATCATAGGGATCCTGGCAAATGCTTTTCTTGCTGCCTTTAAGGCGGTGATCGGCCTCATGTCGAACTCCATTGCCATCGTTATGGATGCGGTGAACAATCTTTCGGATGCCGCCAGCTCCATCATCACCATCGTCGGCACGAAGCTGGCGTCAAAGGAGCCGGACAGAAAGCATCCCTACGGCTATGGCAGGATCGAATACCTTTCGGCCATGGCGATCTCGCTTCTGGTGCTGTATGCCGGATTTACCGCATTTGTGGAATCCGTGAAGAAGATCATAACGCCGGATACGCCGGATTATTCGACAGTGTCCCTTATCATCGTCGGCGTGGCGGTGGTCGTGAAGATCGTTCTGGGACGATATGTGAAGAGCGTGGGTGAGAAGGTAAATTCGGATTCACTGGTGAATTCCGGAGAGGATGCCCTTCTGGATTCTGTGATCTCCGCATCAACGCTGGTGGCAGCGGGGATCTATCTGATCTTCGGCGTGTCCCTGGAAGCCTGGCTGGGTGCTGTGATCGCCCTGGTGATCATCAAGTCCGGTCTGGAAATGCTCGGCGAAACCATGTCCAAGATCCTCGGAGAGCGTGTGGACGCGGAAATGGCGAAGGAGATCAAGTCAACGATCAGCTCATTTCCGGAGGTGCGGGGTGCCTATGATCTGATCCTGCATAATTACGGACCGGATACCTATCACGGCTCCGTGCATATCGAGGTGCCTGACACCATTTCCGTGGATGCACTGGACAGGCTGATCCGTAAGATCCAGGTGGAGGTCTACTCAAAGCATAACGTGATCCTGACGGGAGTGGGGATCTATTCCTATAACACGAAGGATCCGGAAGCCATAGCGGCAAGAGACCGGGTGGCGCATCTGGTAACGGCGCATCCCCATGTGCTGCAGATGCACGGCTTCTATTTTGATCAGGAAGAAAAGACCATGCGGTTTGACATCGTCGTGAGCTTTGATGCGGAGGACCGGAGAACGGTGCACGACGAGATCTGCAGGGAGGTGGAGGAAGCCTTCCCCGGATATCAGCTGCAGGTGGCTGTGGATATGGATTTCAGCTGATTTTCGGATTTTGTGCGAATATATGTTCGATGCTTGTTGACATTTGCAAAATAGATATAATATAATGAGTTGGCGCTTTCCGGCGGGGCCGGGGAGTGCCAACGAATTTTTATTACGGGGCGGATTTCCTATGGCATATAATGCAGAAAAAATCGAGGTATTAAAAGGCCTGGAGCCGGTAAGAAAACGGCCGGGCATGTATATCGGAAATACAGGGCGGAGCGGTCTGAATCACCTGGTGCAGGAGATCATCGACAACGCCGTGGATGAGCATATGGCAGGCTTCTGTTCAAAGATCGATGTGGTGATCAATGAGGACGGGTCTGCCACAGTTTCGGATAACGGGCGCGGTGTGCCGGTGGACATGCATCCTACGGAGAAGCAGCCGGCGGAGCGCGTGGTATACACGGTGCTGCACGCGGGCGGTAAGTTCAATTCCTCCACCTACAAGATCAGCGGCGGTCTGCACGGCGTCGGTTCGGCGGTCGTAAATGCGCTGTCGAAGAAGCTGATCGTGGATGTGTACCGTGACGGCTACGTGTATCACGATTCCTACGCCTACGGCAAGCCCACCACAAAGCTTGTGGACAATGAACTGCCGAAGGAGCGGATCTCGGAGTCCTCCATGAAGACCGTATTCGGGGATAAGGTTCCGGCGAAGCATACGGGAACTACGGTCACCATCTATCCGGATGATGAGATCTTCGAGACGATCAAATTCAAATGCTCCGCCATCAAGCAGCGGATCAAGGAGACGGCCTATCTGAATCCGGAGCTCACCATTACCTTCTGGAACCGGAGGGACGGAGATGAACCGGAGGTGTTCCATCAGCCCGGGGGCCTTTCGGCTTTTGTAGAGGATATCGCTACAGGACTGACTCATACCTCTCCGGTGATCGAGATCCGGGGCGAGAGGGATGGCATTTCCGCAGAGATCGTTTTCGTCATGACCGAGGACGGGGACGAGAATATCATCGGCTTCACAAATAACATCACGAACCCGGAGGGCGGTACCCATGTGACCTCATGGAAGTCTGCCTTTGCGAAGGTCGTGAATCAGTATGCAAGAAATGATCTGGGACTTCTGAAGGAGAAGGACAGCAATCTGTCCGGCGCGGATATCCGGAACGGTATGGTGTCCGTGATCTCCATCCGGCATCCGGATCCCCAGTTCGAGGGTCAGACCAAGACGAAGCTTTCCAACACGGACGTGACCAAGGCTGTGGAGGATATCGTCAAGGAGCAGCTGACCATCTACTTTGACCGGAATTACGAGGTTCTGAAGGACATCGCAGACCGTGCGGTGACGCTTTCCAGGAAGCGCGCAAACGAGAAGAACAAGATCAATCTCAGCAAGTTCTCATTTGAAGGAAATGGAAAGCTGGTCAGGCAGGAATCCAACGAAGCGGAGAAGTGCGAGATCTTCATCGTGGAGGGTGATTCCGCGGGTGGCTCCGCAAAGTCTGCCCGGAACAGGAAGTATCAGGCGGTGCTTCCTCTTCGCGGTAAGATCCTGAACGTGGAGAAGGTACCGGTCAGCAAGGTATTGGAGAATGCCGAGATCAAAGCCATGATCAACGCCTTCGGCTGCGGGTTCCTGCAGGGCTACGGAAATGATTTCGATATCACGAAGCTGAACTACGGCAAGATCATCATCATGACGGATGCGGACGTGGACGGTGCGCACATTGCTACGCTGCTGCTCACCTTCTTCTACCGGTTCTATCCGGACCTGATCAACGAAGGACACATTTACATCGCCATCCCGCCGCTGTACCGGGTGGGAGACGGAAAGAATACCAAATATCTCTATTCGGATGCGGAGCTGGAGAAGTATCGCCGGACCCATACGAAGAAGTTCACCATCCAGCGTTACAAGGGTCTTGGTGAGATGGATGCGGAGCAGCTCTTCGAAACCACCATGGATCAGGAGAACCGTCTTCTGAAGCAGGTGACCATCGACAGTGTGGCGGAGGCCACCTCCATCACCCATACCCTGATGGGAAATGAAGTAGGGCCGCGCCGGGAGTACATCGAGAAGCACAGCCGGGAGGCGAACGTAGATCTGTAGAACGATAAGATTCTTCGACCACTGCGCGGCCTCAGACATGACATGACAAATGCGTATGTCATCGGAGGGTCACCATCATGTCATCCTGAGGAGCGAAGCGACGAAGGATCTTAAAATACAAATAATAGGAGCAATAGAATGGCTGAGAAGATCAGTACTGTGGATTATGAATCGGAAATGGGGCAGGCATATGTAGATTATGCCATGTCCGTGATCACAGAACGTGCCCTGCCGGATGTACGGGACGGATTGAAGCCCGTGCAGCGGAGGATCCTGTACTCTCTGTCGGAGCTTACGTCTTCAAATACACCCCACCGGAAATGTGCCCGTATCGTCGGCGATACCATGGGTAAATACCATCCTCATGGTGACAGCTCCATCTATGAGGGCCTGGTAAATCTGGCCCAGAGCTGGAAGCTGCCGATCCCCCTGGTGGATCCTCATGGAAACTTCGGTGATGTATCCGGATCCGGAGCGGCTGCCATGCGTTACACGGAGGCACGTATTTCCGAGTACACCGAAGAAGCCTGTATGAAGGACCTTCGGTTCTGCAAAGAGGATTTTATCCCCAACTTCGACGGAGAAGAAACAGAGCCCACCTATCTGCCCTTCCAGGTTCCGAACCTTCTGGTAAGCGGATCCATGGGAATCGCAGTCGGTATGGCTACGAATATTCCGACACACAACCTGAACGAGGTGATCGATGCAACGGTTGCCTATCTGAAGGATCCGGAGATCACCACCGAGGATCTGATGAAGTATATCCAGGGACCGGATTTCGCCACCGGCGGGATCCTGAATGCATCTCATGAGCAGCTGTTATCCGTCTATGAGACAGGACAGGGAAGGCTCAGGATCCGCGGTAAGGTGGAGATCCGGGATGCAGGTTACGGAAGGAAGTCCATTTGCGTGACGGAGCTTCCGGTCACCATGATCGGAAGTACGGAGAAGTTCCTGACCACAGTCGGCGAACTGGTGCGGAACCGTGAGCTTCCGCAGGTCGTGGATATTGCAGACCGGGGAGACAAGAACGGAGAGTGCCTTGCCATCGATGTGAAGAAGGGCACCACCGACGAGGAGATCCAGAAGATCATCAACATCCTCTACAAGAAGGCAGGTCTGGAGGATACCTACGGCGTCAACATCAACTGCATCAACCGCGGGAAGCCGGAGGTCATGGGACTTCGTCGGATCCTGCAGCTGTATACCAGATTCAAGTCGGATGTTTATACCAAGAAATATACGAAGCTGCTTGCGGAGCAGGAGGATGTGAAGGAGATCAAGGAAGGCCTTCTGGAGGCCATCGATGTGATCGATCTGATCATCGAGATCCTCCGTGGTTCCAAGACCGTCCAGATCGCAAAGAAATGCCTGATGCACGGCGATACGGAGGGGATCAAATTCCGTTACAAGGGCTCGGAAATGGATGCGAAGGAGCTCCATTTTACGGAGAAGCAGGCAGATGCCATCCTGGCCATGCGCCTGTCCCGCCTGATCGGACTGGAGCTGGACGTTCTGAAGAAGGAACTGGCGGATGCGGAGAAGAAGATCGCGAAGTACACGAAGCTTCTGTCCTCCCCGGCAGCCATGCGGGATCAGATGATCCGGGATATGGAGGAACTGAAGCGCTTCGGAAAACCGCGCCGGACCGAGATTCAGGATCTGGGCGAGGTGAAGGTGGAGAAGGTCGAAGAGAAGCCTACAGAGGTGACCGTTCTCATGGACCGTTTCTATTACATCAAGTGTGTGGACCGTTCTACCTACGAGAAGAACGCGGAGCAGATCGCAAGGGATTACCGTGCATCGGTAAATGTCATGACGAACGAACGTGTCCTGCTCTTTACGGACGCCGGCTTTGTCTATACCGTCAAGGTGAGCGACCTGGTGAAGAAACAGGGAAAGAAGCTGACGGGCAAGAGCATTTACGCCAAGCTGTCGGATAAGGGAATCCAGGTCTTTGAATTCTGCGAGATGGATAAGACGGAAAATATAGTTTACATAACTTTGGCTGAGAAGATCATGGACGAGAAGCTGCTCTTCGTGACGAAGGAAGGTCACGCCAAGAGGGTAGAGGGCTCAGCCTTTGATACCAGCCGAAAGAAGGCTCTGGCCGGAAAGCAGGGCGAGACCCCCATCTGGATCGGACCGGTGGAGGATACGGACCAGGTGATGGCCCGCAGCTCCGCAGGCTACTATGTGAGGGTGAAGATCAGTGACATTTCCTTTAAGGGAAAGGGAGCCGGCGGAATCATGCTGATCAAGCTGGCGCCCGGAGATACCATCGAGGCGGCTGTGGCAGGAAAGCCGGACAGCATGCTGGAGGATGTGGCCTTCAGCCGCGTGAAGCTCTGCAGCACGGGAAATAAGGGTACAAAACTCAGAAAATAGTTGTAAATCCTTAGCCCGGGTGGTACAATCGAACAATCTTATCTATAGCCTCGGGTAGTGCCGGGCGGGCATGCGTGCATGTCCATATGGCGAATGCCGCGAGGGGCATATGTTGAGTTAGGAGGGTGATGTCTTATGACAACAAATGAAATAATCAGCACCGCGGAATCCCATTTGATCCATACCTACAATCGTTACCAGATCGCCTTCGATCATGGTCAGGGAGTGTATCTCTATGATAATGACGGGCGGGAGTATCTGGACTTCTGCGCGGGGATCGCTGTCTTTGCGCTGGGCTATGGAAATGAGAAGTATAATAACGCTCTGAAGGCGCAGATCGACAAGATCATCCACACCTCCAACTATTACTATACGGAGCCCATGGCGAAGGCTGCAAAGCTCCTTACGGAGGCGGCCGGTATGAAGAAGGTGTTCTTCACCAACAGCGGAACCGAGGCAGTCGAGGGTGCGTTGAAGATCGCCAAGAAATACGGCTATATGAAGGACGGACGGAATGACCATGAGGTGATCGCCATGGAGCACAGCTTCCACGGCCGGAGTATGGGTGCGTTGTCCGTGACCGGAAATGCACATTACAGGGAGGCCTTCGGACCTCTGATCCCCGGGATCCGTTTTGCAAATTACAATGATATCGAAAGTGTGAAGGCTCTGGTAAATGACAGGACAAGTGCCATCATTCTGGAGACCGTACAGGGTGAGGGCGGGATCCGTCCTGCCGACAAGGCTTTTCTCGAAGAGATCCGGAAGATCTGTGACGAGAAGGACCTGCTGCTGATCCTGGATGAGATCCAGTGCGGTATGGGACGGACCGGTACCATGTTTGCCTATGAGCAGTACGGTGTGAAGCCGGATGTGGTTACGGTGGCAAAGGCAGTAGGCTGTGGTGTTCCGCTTGGTGCATTTATGGTCAATGATAAGGCGGAAGGTGTTCTTGTTCCGGGTGACCACGGTTCCACCTACGGTGGAAATCCGTTGGCCAGTGCTGCTTGCGTGAACGTGCTGGAGCAGTTTAAGGAGCTGGATCTTCTCGCTCATGTTAAGGAGGTGGGCGCGTACCTCTATGAGGCACTGGAGAACCTGAAGAAGGAGATTCCGGCGATCGTAGATCATCGTGGTCTGGGGCTGATACAGGGTATCGAGCTTTCGGAGGACGTAAAGGCCGGAGATGTTGTAAAGAAGGCACATGAGAATGGCCTGGTCCTGATCTCCGCAGGCTGCAATGTGGTACGGTTCATTCCGCCGCTCATTGTAGAGAAGGAGCATGTGGATAAGATGATCGAGATACTGAAGACCTGTTTCTAAGGGGGCGTTACGGCTGCAGCTCCGCGAAGCAAGGCATGACAGAGGGACGGGTTCAATGTAACATGAAAATGTGACATTGAACCCGTCCCTCTGTCATGATAACGGTTCCGTCCTTTCAGGTATGAAAACACCCCGGTATGGATACCGGGGTGCTTTATAATTATCAGGTGATTAACCGAGAACAACGACAACCTTGTGAGTTGCGCCGTCGCCCTTAACCGGGATGACACATCCGTCTACGGCTTCACCGTCTACGGTCATGCTCTTAACGCCCTTGCATACGTGGTCAGGATTCTGAACCTCGATCTCATAGGTGTCACCGCGGAACTGACGGGAAGCCTTGAAGCCGTCCCATGCAGATGGGATGGAAGGATCTACGGAGAGACCGTCCCAATCCGGGGTGATACCGAGGATGTACTGGGAGATGGCTACGAAGTTCCATGCAGCTGTACCTGTCAGCCAGGAGTTCTTAGCCTCGCCGCTTCTTCCTGCGTCCTTACCTGCGATCATCTGAGCGTATACGTACGGCTCTGTTCTGTGCAGATCGGAGATATCCTCCAGGAATGCCGGAGCGATACGGCTGTACCAGTCATATGCTACATCGCCCTTGCCTGCGTAAGCGGCAGCAGCGATCATCCATGCGTTGTTGTGGCAGAAGACGCCGGCGTTCTCCTTGTATCCTGCCGGATAGGTGGAGATCTCACCGTACTCGATGAAGTACTTGGTAAATGCGGGGTTGTTCAGTACGAGACCGTACTTGCAGCCCAGACGCTCCTCAACGGCAGCGATCACCTTGTCAGCCCAGCCTTCTTCCTTGCCGATGTCGGACATGATACCGAAGCCCTGCGGCTCGATGAAGATCTTGCCTTCTTCGTTCTCCTTGGAACCAACCTTGCGTCCCAGGTCATCGTATGCACGGATGAACCAGTCGCCGTCCCAGCCGAACTCCTTGATCTTATCCTTCATCTTGTCAATCTCAGCCTGAGCCTTCTCAGCCTCGGCAGTATCGCCCTTGTACTTGCAAAGTGCTACATACTCCGGTCCTGCATAGGTGAACAGGGTAGCTACGAAAATGGACTCAGCCACATCGGAGAAACCCTTGTCGCCGTACTTCGGAGAAGTGTAGGTCTGGAAACTCTCACCCGGTGTATCGGACCAGCAGGAGAGGTTCAGGCAGTCATTCCAGTCGGCACGCATGGACAGCGGCAGTCCGTGAGGACCTGTGCTGTTTGCTACCTTGTAGAAGGACTGATGCAGGTGGTGCATCATGGACTGAGCCAGAGACTCGTCGTTGCGATACGGAACCTGCTCATCAAGGATGGTGTAATCACCGGTCTCCTTGATATAGGAAGCGGTGGACAGGATCATCCACAGCGGATCATCGGAGAAGTTACCGCCCAGGGCGTCATTTCCCTTCTTGGTAAGAGGCTGATACTGATGGAAGCATCCACCGTCCTCGAACTGGGTAGCAGCCAGGTCCAGGATACGCTCGCGAGCGCGGTCCGGAATCTGATGTACGAAGCCCAGAAGGTCCTGGTTGGAATCACGGAAGCCCATACCACGGCCGATACCGGACTCGAAGTAGGAAGCGGAACGTGACATGTTGAAGGTAACCATACACTGATACTGATTCCAGATGTTTACCATGCGGTTTACCTTGTCATCCGGAGTATCTACATTGTACTTGGAAAGGAGTGCGTCCCACATCTCCTTATTTGCGGCAAATGCAGCGTCAACCTTCTCTACGGTATCGAACTGCTTCATCATCTCGTAAGCCTTGGACTTGTTCATGGAGCCGTCGGCGTTCCACTTGTTGTCCTTGCCGTTCTCTACATAACCCAGGATGAAGACAAGAGCCTTCTCTTCGCCCGGTGCCAGAGAGATCTTCAGGCTGTGGGAAGCGATGGGTGACCAGCCGTCTGCCTTGGAGTTGGAGGACTGATCATTTACTACTACGTCCGGACGGTCGAAACCGTTGTACAGTCCTAGGAAGGACTCGCGGTCGCAGTCATAGCCGTCGATGTCTGCATTTACGGTATAGAATGCGAAATGATCGCGGCGCTCCTTGTACTCGGTTCTGTGGAAGAGGGTGGAACCCTCAACCTCCATCTCGCCGGTACTGAAGTTACGCTGGAAGTTTGTGGAATCATCCTCTGCATTCCAGAGGCACCACTCCAGGAAGGAGAACAGGGTAAAGGACTTCGGAGAGGTTCCTTCGTTCTTCAGAACCACCTTTTGGATCTCACCGTTGTATCCCTGCGGAACGAAGAAGGTTACTTCAGCCTTCAGCTCGCGCTTCTTACCGGTGATCACGGTGTAACCCATACCATGACGACACTGATAGAAATCGAGAGTGGTCTTAACCGGTGACCATCCGGGGTTCCAGATCTCACCTTCATCGTTGATGTAGAAATAACGTCCTCCGACATCTACCGGAACGTTGTTGTAACGATAACGAGTGATGCGGCGCATACGCGCATCCTTGTAAAAATGATATCCTCCCGCTGTATTGGAGATCAGCGAGAAGAAGCTTTCTGTCCCCAGGTAATTGATCCACGGATATGGAGTCTTGGGAGACGTGATGACATATTCTTTTGCTGCATCGTCAAAGTAACCAAATTTCATTCAGTTGCCCTTCCCTTCTTTAAGATTTTTCATGGTCTGCAGGGCAGTCCACAAAGTTAGATTTATTATAAATGATTTAGGAATTGGGTGCAAGCATTATATTCATTGAAAACCACCCGTCAGTATGGTAAATTAATAGTTGGATGTTACTGTTCTTTGGGGTGGAATCAGTATGAAGAAAACACTGTTCTGGATCAATCTGATCGCCGGGGGATTGCTGCTTATCTTTGCGGCGCTGTCCCTCTTTTTGCCTTACCGGTTTACGGGCGCTACATATCAGGATGCCGTGGAAGCGAGGGAAGGCTGGTTTTATGTGGATGAAAAAGGACAGGTGACATCCCGGAAGGCGGACCTCCATGATTTTGTCGATGACAATATGCGGGAGGCCGTAGTGTCCCGCACCGTCGAAGCTTCCGATCTTGGCGGCGGTGATCTTTGCTTTATCAGCACCAATATCACCTTTAAAGTATATATGAACGGCGACCTGATCTATGAATTTGAGCCGGATCTGAAATGGTACAGCGGAACCTCTTACGGAAATATGGTGCATGAGGTGAATCTTCCGTATTTCGTCGGGGAGTCCGAGATCCGGATCGAGGCGAAGAAGACGGCGGACGGCATGTGGGCCGGCTTTGACCGGACCTTCTTCCAGAACTCCGCCCAGTATTTAAGAGGTCTTCTGTCGGATTACTTCTCGAAAATGGTCATTTCCTTCATCATTTTCCTGATCGGCGGGATCCTTGTGGTCCTGGCTCTTGTGTTCGAGTTCCGTACGGCGCAGCAGACAGAGGCAATCTCCATCGGACTGGTGGCCATGGTCCTTGCCCTCTGGTCAAATTCCGGGACCTATATGCTGGAAACCTTCGCGTCGGATCTGGGACTTGTCCGGATGCTGACCTATGTGACGCTGATCATACTCCCCTTCCCGGGGCTGATACTGATCCTCTGCGCAGTTCGGAATCCGAAGAGCAGATCCGCATGGATCATAGGGCTGCTGGCGGCGGCGAACTTTGTGACGCACGTTGTGGTCCTTGCGGCGGGATGGGCTGATTATCATGATCTGCTCCCGTTTACCCACTTCGTCTTTATCCTGGCCGTGGTACTGGGAGTGGCCGAGGTGATCCGCGCCGTGAGGAAGAAGAAGATCGTGGAGCGGTCGCAGCTTGTGGTTCTGGGAACGTTCTCCATCGTTGTCATCACCGGAATCGTTGATCTGATCTCCTTCTACATGGGAAACCGTATGGATGTGGCCCGGTTCACCCGGGTGGGTCTGCTGTTCTTCATTGTATTCCTGTCCATCCACGAGATCGGACAGCTGATTGAGATCAGCCGGAAGAGCTCCGAAGCGGAGATCATGAACCGTCTGGCGCATGAGGACGGACTGACCGGACTGGAGAACCGTATGGCATTTACGGAGTACGAAAGAGAACTTGCCATGCGCCGGGAGGGCTTCGCACTGATCATTCAGCTGGACATTAATTTCCTGAAGAAGGTAAATGACGGCTACGGACATGCAGAAGGTGACAGGATGATCAGAGGAGCCGCAGAAGTGATCCACGGCAGCTTCGGAACCGTGGGACGTGTCTTCCGGACCGGCGGCGATGAATTCATCGCGGTAATGGAAGGCGGTAACGAAGATGAACTTCAGTCCCGCTATGAAAAGGAAGAGAAGCATCTGCAGGAACAGGTCGGAAGCTTCAATGAGAAAGAGAACCCGGTGGTTCCGTTGTCCATCGCCTACGGTATGGCCATGTACCGGTGCGGAAGCGGAAATCCTGAGAAGCAGGAAAGACTGGCAGACGAAAGAATGTACGAACATAAAAAAAGGATCAAGAAACAGCAGGCGGTACAGTAGACCGGGAAAGGGAATTCGATGAGAGAGGATTACAAAGCAGCGAAGAAACTGGCAGAGGAAGCAGTAAGAAAGGCGGAGAAGGAAGGAAAGTCCCCTTATCTTCCGGTATTGGATGCACAGGGAAGGCGTTCCTCGGGACAGACCCAGCTGGGTCTGCAGGAACTTCCGCTCAGCCGCATCAAGGGAAATAAGGAAATATCGAGAAACAATGCATTTGCAAATAACTTCATGCCCCTGATGGATGAAGGGACCGAGTTCTCTCAGAAATGGAGTGATCTTTATGATTCCTACCGCCGGGAGGGGATCAGGGACGCCATCAAGGTCTACGAGTACATGCATGACTACTATGTGCAGGAGGGAAATAAGCGCGTATCCGTTTCCCACTACGGAAAGACCGAATTCATCATGGCGGATGTGACGCGTATCCTTCCGGAAAATGACGGCTCCCCGGAAGTGAAGGCTTACTACGAATTCATAGATTTCTACAGACTGACGAAGAACTATCTGATCGTTCTCCGGACCCCCGGAAGCTACAGACTGCTGGCAAATCTTCTGGGACAGGATCTGGAGCATGAATGGCCTGAGGAACTCTGCCTTGATCTGAAGTCGGCGTTCTTCCGCTTCAGCAAATGTATGAAGACTCAGTTAAAGATCACGGATGAGAATACGGTCAGCAATGCATTTCTCATGTATCTTGCCATCTTCCCTCTGCCGACGATCATGGACTCCTCGGACGAAGTGATCGCCGCAAATATCAGGCGGACCGAAAATGATCTTCTGGTCAGCGGTGCGCTGGACCGGGTATCCTTCATGGATTCGGCAGGCGAGGAGAAGAAGACGGAGACGAGCTTCTGGGATATCTTCGCACCGAAGGCAAAGAAATATACGGAATCCTCGCCCCTTTGCGTGGGATTCGTTTACGATGAGGATATTGAGACCTCCCGGTGGAGTGACAGCCACGAGGCCGGAAGACTGTATGTTGAGTCCGTGAACGGGAAAAATGTGGTAACAAAGGCCTATGTGGCATCCCAGCATTCGGGTGTTAAGGAGGCAATCCACCACGCGATCCATGATAAATGTGAGCTGATATTTACAACGGCACCCTCCATGCTTCAGGAGACCCTGAGGGCTGCGATCCAGTTCCCCCAGACGAAGCTTCTGAACTGTACGCTGGGACGGAGCGTGGCATCCCTCCAGTGCTATCAGGGAAGACTGTATGAGGCGTCCTTCCTGATGGGAATCCTGGCTGCGGATCAGCTGCTGCGGGAAGGCGTAACGGGAGAGCGGAGGATCGGCTATCTCTCAAGATACCGTGACAGCCGGCGCTCCATCAACCTGAATGCCTTTGCCATCGGCGTGTCCCTGATCGATCCGGAATGCAGGATCTCCCTGATCAGCATCCTTCCGGGACAGTCTACGGACTTCCGGGCGAAGTGGAAGGAAGAGGGAGTAAAAATCTATGCGGACTTCGAGTATGCGGTCGGAAGGCAGGAGGAGCGCCCCGGCGTATACATGATGGGAGAAGAGAAAGATGTGCATTTGGGTACTCCCTTCTACAACTGGGGTAAGTTCTATTCCACCATCGTTCATTCCGTCCTTCTGGGATCCTGGAATCTGCAGGAGGCCACAAATAAGCAGAGAGCCATGAACTACTGGTTCGGACTTTCCACAGGCGTGGTGGATATCCGTACGAAGGGGCTCCCGTACCAGACGGAGAAGCTCCTGGGCTTCATGAAGAAGGGGATCATCAACGGAGAGTTCTCACCCTTCTCAGGCGAGATCCATGCAAGGGACGGAAGGGTGATCCAGGAGAAAACTCTTTCCAAAGACGGGGATAAGGATACACTGGAGAATATGACACCGGCCAAGATCATTACCATGGACTGGCTGTATGAAAATATCGAAGGCGACCTGGAGGTCTGATCCGGGTCGGCATGCATAAAACGGAGAGGCCCCGGCCTTGCGGGATCGGCACACATTCGATGTGCGTAGGTTTCCTGCAAAGCCGGGGCCTCTCATTGTTATTATGGTCTGTTCCTACTTTTGTGAACAGTTTCCGTAGATATGGATGTATTTCGGTCTGGCGACAGGGATCACTTGCCCTGTCTTGCGTAAATGCGTTCGGTTACGGTCTTGAAATCGCCGGGAGCCAGCTCGCGGTATCCGGATTCGTCACCCGGAAGCGGAAGGTTCGGAGCATTGATCATCCAGGTCATGGGCTCGGGACAGAAGTATTCCTTCTCACCCTGCTCGTTCCAGAGTACCCAGAAGAGGAAGTCATCACTGATCTCGTAAACGATCTCGGCCTTGGTACGAAGGTCGGTAACGACTGCACCGCGGAACTCGCGTCCGTCCAGATCGCCGATCACGGTGTTGAAGACATCGTTGTCGATGACCTGCTTTACGGGGATCAGAGAACCGGTCATATACTGACGGTCATGATTGCCGTGGGGCAGCATGTCCAGTGTGGGACAGAGATCTCTGCCCAGCTCCCATTTCTCTCCGATGGGGATATAGAGACGTGTGTCCATGCCGTCGGAGCCCTCGATGAAGGGTGCCTTGATGGCGGTATGATTACACATGCCGAAGGGAAGCTGACGATCCTTGGACAGGTTGGTCATGGTGAATTCATAATGCATTCCCGTGGAGTCCAGTGTGAATTTAAAATCCGCACGGAAGCTTACCGGGAAGGTCTCGAACATGGGATCCTTCTCATCGTAGGTATAGCTTGTCTTCGCTACGGCTGAGGTGGCAGTCGTCTCTGCGGAAATGATGTCGTGCTCCCGCAGGTGCAGGAAGCCGTGGATCTCATTTCCGAAATCCGGCTCGTTAACCGGGAACTGATAGGTGTAGTCGCTGCATTTCAGCACACCCTTGGAGAGACGGTTCGGCAGATAGAGTGTGGGGAAACCCCAGGTCACGCGGTCTGCTTCAATTTCTTCTATGGTTCGGGAGTCGTCATTCCGGAAGAAATCCGCACCTGTTGCGGAGTCCTGCATCCGGATGATATTACTTCCGAGAAAAGGAGCGATCGTAGCGGTATAAGTGCCGGCTGAAAGCTCGATAACGTCTTTGCCCTTCCATTTCCTGATTTCCGCATTTAATTCCATAATATTCAACCTCCCAAACGGATTCTAAGAGTGCCTCTATTGTAACCATGCTTTTGCTTCGCAAAATCATGAATCTGCTTCGCAGATGTACGCTGCTCGCTTTGCTCGCATACCCATGGCTATTGTAGCATAATTCATGATGTGGTACAATCGTTTTACTGAGTGTTTTCTACGTTTATCGGACTTTGTTTCAGGAGGTATGGGATATATGCAGATGTGGATGCTATGGATGATCTGGATCGCATTTATCATGGTTGTATTCGGAATGCTGGCAGATGCCGTTTCCGTGTGTAAGGGCTATGCGAAAAGCTGGTTTATGGCCGGTCTTTTTCTGGGTCCTATAGCCCTGATCATTCTGCTTGTCCGGCCGGATCCCGAGGGTCAGGTCACTTATATCAATAAAAGTACGAAACCGTCTGAAACCTGGACCTGTCCGGTTTGCGACACCAAGAATCCCGCGGCGCACAGCTGGTGCAGCGGCTGCGGAAACAGCAGGGATTAGGAGGTGCGCGCATGTTTTGTATGAATTGTGGAAGGGAACTTCCGGAGGAGGCGAGGTTCTGCAGATACTGCGGAACAAAGACCACTCCCGAAGAAGAGATGCCGGGAGGCGCGCCGAAGCGAAAGCCGGAGGATGAACCGCAGCCTGCACCGGAGAGCGCGGAAAGCGAAGTGACGCCGGCGGCAGTGGATGAGCAGGAGCACATAGATGGGCAGCAGCCGGCTTCATCAAATGAGCAGCAGCCGGATATTTCAGACGAAACGCTGTTTTTTGCCGCAGGGGAGCTGCAGCCGGATAGACCCGGTGAATCGCAGCCACCGCAGACGGATGAATCGGAGCTGGGATTCACGGATGAGCTCCGTCAGCCGCAGGTGAACGGCCCGCAGGCGCAGGGAGGTCCGCGTCCGCGACATGTGATGAACGGTCCGCAGCAGAAGCCTCAGGGTGGGAAATACCCGGATGTGCCGCAGATCCTGCAGCCGGAGAAGAAGAAGCCGTATATTCCGCCCATTATGCCGCCCATGGTCACGGACAGTCCGAAGGGTACCATATTCCGTCTTGGTCACGCCAGGGATGTGGAGAGGATCACACAGGTCGGTGTGGAACTGGCCGGGCTCGGCACCGTGGTTCTTCTGATACGGATGATCCTGCTTGCCTTCATCAGCTGGAAGCAGTCCCTCAGTGATGTGGCGTACAAGGGTCTGTCAAATGATAAGTCAGTGATCTTTACGGTCCTTCTTTCATTTATCTTCCTTCTTGCCACCTGCATCCTGAGCGGCAAGACGAATAAGTATCTGTGGCTGGGATTCTTCCCGCCGGGTCTTCTGCTGATCGACTGTGTGGTCGAAACGATCAAAACCAGCTCCAGCTATCCGTCGGATTATTACGGTTACAACGTGGGATGGAGTGTCTATAAGGAACAGATCCTGGTGTACGGCGGACTCATGCTCGTCTACCTGTTCCTGTTCATGCAAAGGAATAACCGGAGCAGGTCGGGAGCGGTGCTTCTGGCATTTGCCTCACTGTTGGCGATGGGACTCTTTATCTGGGACGCAAAGGACACCGCGTTTATCGCGGTGAAGATCAGTGACGCGAAAATGGCCTGGTATGAACTGTTTACCGGCATCAGCCATATCTGTTTCTTCATGCCCTACTTCGCACTTGCGATTCGCGAGCTACTGGCGGAGAAGGGGGAGGAATAAGTTATTCACGTACCCTGCAATACGATCACATGATGTATTGCGGGACATACTATTCACGGATCCTGCAATATGATCACATGATGTATTGCGGGACATACTATTCACGTACCCTGCAATACGATCACATGATGTATTGCGGGACATACTATTCACGTACCCTGCAATACGATCACGAACCTTCCGCGCTTCGCGCGTAAGACGTGCCTACGGCACTTATGTTCATGATGTATTGCAGGGTTCCTGCTTCGCAGGCATCATAAAAACGCCCGCTGCCTCTCGTGCAAGCACGCGGCAGCAGCATTTTTATGATATACGTGAATAGTAACAATATGACAAATGTCACTTTTAAACGATACCATCCGGTGACGGAACTCACTTACGGAGTTTCGGGCCGGGTGGTATTCTTATGTCAGAAAGAAACGAAGCACAGGTATTCATACGAAAGGATAAGAGCTATGAGCGAAACGGTAGTAAAGGTTACGAATCTGGTAAAACGCTACAAGGAACTGATCGCGCTGGACAATTTCAGCCTTCAGATCGAGAAGGGCGAAGTCTTCGGACTCCTGGGACCCAACGGCTCCGGCAAGTCCACCACCATCAACTGCATCATGTCGCTTCTGACCTATGATAAAGGAGAGGTGGAGCTCTTCGGAGAGAAGATGTCCTCCAATCGGAGAGACCTGAAGCGCCGGATCGGTCTGGTGAGCCAGAATGTGGCAGTCTTCGACGAGCTGACGGTTCAGGAAAATGTGGACTTCTTCTGTGGCCTCTACGTGGAGGACAAGGAAGAACGAAAGAGCATGGTGGAGGATGCGATCAGGTTCGTCGGTCTTGAGGATTTCCGTAAGTTCTATCCCAAGAAGCTGTCGGGAGGTCTTCTCCGAAGACTGAACATCGCCTGCGGTATCGCACATAAGCCGGAGCTGATCATTTTCGATGAGCCGACGGTAGCGGTCGATCCCCAGTCCAGAAATAAGATCCTGGAAGGGATCACCGAGCTGAATCAGCAGGGCGCGACCATCATTTACACCTCCCATTACATGGAAGAGGTTGAGCAGATCTGCTCCCGGATCCTCATCATGGATAAGGGTAAGGAGGTTGCTTCCGGAACGGCGGAGGAGCTGAAGCGGAAGATCAAGAATACCGAGAGCATTATCGTTGATATCCGAAAGCTTTCGGAGGAGCATATCGAGGGGATCCGCAGCCTGAACCATGTCTATGAAGTGACCTACGTGGACGGCCGACTGACCATCAAATGCAGCGGCGGAAGGCATAACATTTCCCATGTGGTTGAATATCTGGCGGAGCATGAACAGAACTACGAGCGTATCTTCTCCGAGCTGCCCACATTGAATGATGTCTTCCTGGAGATTACGGGCAAGGAACTGAGAGACAAGGATTAACCGGGGATCCGGACGACACATAGAATTCTTATGTCAACCTGAGCGGGAGCTTAGATGAGGTCGGGAAGCTCCGGGTGACATTAACAGGAAAGGATAAAAACATGGGTAGGATCTACACATTTTACATGAAAAAGATCTTCCGGACGAAGACGGTGCTCTTCTGGGGGCTGGCCTTCCCGCTGATCCTGGGAAGTCTCTTCTTCTTTGCCTTCAGTTCGATCTACAGCCAGCAGTCCTCCAAGGCCATGAAGGTGGCGATCGTGGGAGAGAACGCTAAGGACCATCCCTTCGTCAAGGTTCTTGAGGAGCTGACCTACGACAACGGAAGCAAGATGATGGACATCACGTTTACCAATGAAGAGGAAGCCTTCCGCCTGCTGGAGCTGGGAGCACCCAATTCCTCAGCCAAGGGCTTGAACGGTCAGAGTCTGGATAAGGAAAATGATGATGAAACGAAGAAGGTGATCGGCGTGATCACCCTGAACAGTGAAACGGATGTAACGCTGAAGATCGCAGCCAACGACATGTACCAGAGCATTCTGTCCGGTATCGTCAGTGCATACCGGGCCAAGGCGGAGTTCATACAGGATGCCGCTGCAAAGGGACAGGAAGCGATGATGCAGGCGGCGGAATCCGTGAAGAAGGATATCGAGTATACCGAGAATTCCGGTATGGCAGGTGAGAACAAGGATCCGTATGTAGCATACTTCTATAACCTTCTTGCCATGATGTGTATTCTGGGTTCCACCACCATGCTGGATATGATCGTAAGTCTGCAGCCCAATACCTCCGATACCGGACTCCGGGTGGGGGCATCCGGTGTCAGCAAGCTGAAGTTTGAGGCAGGCGTGATCCTGGCGGTTCTGACCTTCCAGTCTATGAGTATGGGGATCGCATTGGTGTATCTGCTGGGGATCCTGGGGATCAACTTCGGCGGCGAGGTCCCGATGGTCATCCTGACCTCCTTCCTGGGAGTGCTTCTGGGAATCTCCCTCGGATTCTTCGTGGCACACATCGGACGCTTCAAGTACGGCGTTAAGAATACGATCCTTACGCTCCTTACCCTGGGCGGCGGCGCACTTTCCGGGCTTTATGCAGTCCAGCTGAAGGCTGTGGTAGAGGAAAATGCACCGATCATCAACAGGATCAATCCCATGTCCGTCATTACGGATGCGTATTATTCCCTGAACATTTTCGGGGTCGGGGAGCGTTTCTACAAGGGCGTTCTGATCATGCTGGGCCTGACAGCGGGGCTGTTCCTGCTGGGCGGACTTCTTTCGAGGAGGAATCAATATGAGTCTTTATAAGGCGTTCTTCAAGATTTTGAAAAAGAACAGGTTCTCCATCATTCTGTATTTTGTGATCACCATCGGCGTTCTTATAATGCTGAGCGGAATCTATTCAAATAAAACGGCAAAAAAGGCAACGCTGGAGAGCTATCCCATTTACATCAGGGATCTGGATGATTCGGAGTATTCCAGGGCTGTGGTTGAGTATCTGGGTTCCATTCATTCGGTGAAGGATAAGGAGCTGAACGAGGACCAGATCAAGGATCTTCTCTACTATGAGCAGATCGTCAGCTATATCGTGATCCCCAAGGGATTCGGAGACAGCTTTCGGACAAATGGGGAGAACAGGATCCATAATGAATATGACGAGGCTATGCCGGTTGGGATCTCCATCTCCCTTCAGATCGAGAACTTCCTGAATTCCCTCAGGAATTATACGGAGCTGGGAGACAGCGTGGAGGAAGCAAAGAAGAAGTCCATGGAATCCCTGGATATCACAAAATATGTTTCCATCCATGCGGGGGAGGCTGCAGACAACGGCTCCATGAAGGGTGCCTTCAATTACATTCCTTACGGTCTTCTGTCCATCCTGATCACGGGTATCTTCCCTGCAGTGGTGGCCTTCAACAAGGGTGAGAAGAAGAACAGGATCCAGGTATCCTCCATGGCTTCGGGAAAGCGGAACGGATGGATCCTGGGAGGCGCCGCAACCTTTGCGCTGATTGTCCTGGTGGTTCTGGTTATCGTAGCAAGCGTCATGGGCAGCGGGGACGGGGCGTCTACCATGCCGGGAGCCTCCCGCGGATCGGGTGATTCCCTGGCATCGACTGGCCTGCTCTTCAGCAACACATGGTGGTTGTCCGTAGCAAATGCATTTATCTATACGCTGGTGGTATCCATGCTCATCTCCATGTTTGCAAATGTACCGTTCTTCGCATCAGCACCGGCATCGGCATTTGCAACCATCGTCGGACTCGGCTTCTGCTTCCTCGGCGGAACCTTCGTTCCCCTGGATATGCTGGGAGAGGGTGTGGCAAAGGTAGGACGTTTCCTTCCGAACTATTGGTACAGCACGGCGGTTGACCGGATCTACAACGGAGGAACCTTCGCGGATGTCTGGGACTGCTTCGCCATCCAGCTTGCCTTCGGTCTGGTATGCCTCTTCGTGGGACTGGCCGTTGCAAGGCTGACTGCAGAGAGAAAGCAGCTGGCATAATGTGTCGGGCAGATCTCCGGAACGGTCGGAGGGAGAGGCCCATCTGACAGGTCGGAGGGAGCGTGCAAAAAGGGGACGGTTCTGGATGATCATTAATTCGTGATCATCCAGAACCGTCCCCATTCTGTGCGTCCCCTGATTATGCGCGATACGGCCGGCAAGTGGGCGTGCCTGCACGCACATTTGCCGGTCAACGCGACATCGAGTAGGAGGAGGGGTCCCCTCCTCCTACTCGATTGTGGCCGGGTCTCCTGGTAAGCCTTGCAAAATCCGCATGATATGTTTATAGTTGAGAAGGTGGGGATGGAGTGAAGGTCCCGCCTTTGGAAGGAAGAACTATGAAGATCGTGATCGTGGATGATGATAAACTGGTGGCGGTTTCTCTGAAAACCATCATAGAGGCCGGAGGAGATACGGAGGTGCTGGCAACCGGGCACAGCGGCGAGGAAGCGGTGGAGCTGTATCGCACACACCGGCCGGATATCCTTCTGATGGATATCCGTATGGAAGGAATGACAGGTCTGGAAGCGGGAAAGAAGATCCTGGGCGAAGACCCCCAGGCGAGGATCCTGTTCCTGACTACATTTAACGACGATGAATATATCCGGACAGCGCTGGCCATCGGAGCCAAGGGCTATATCATAAAGCAGGATTTCGACGGGATCCTGCCGGCACTCCGCGCGGTATACGAGGGGCAGTCCGTATTCGGAGATCAGGTGGTGGACCGGATCCCGGAACTGCTGTCTCCTCAGGAGAAGGAGTTCTCCTTCGAAGCTTACGGCCTGACGGATCAGGAGGCGGAGATCGTGGAATGCGTCGCAGACGGTCTTTCAAATAAGGAGATCGCGGAGAAACTCTATCTGTCGGAGGGTACGGTGCGGAATTACATCAGTACCATTCTCAGCAAACTGGATCTCCGGGACCGGACGAATCTTGCCATTTTCTACTACAAGAACAAATAAAAGATTCTTCGGCTGACGCCTCAGAATGACAAGGCGATGTCATCCTGAGCGGAGCGAAGGATCTTAGCGCCGCGACAAAGCGATGTCATCCTGAGCGAAGCGAAGGATCTTAGCGCCGCGACAAAGCGATGTCATCCTGAGCGAAGCGAAGGATCTTAGCACTGCGACAAGGCGATGTCATCCTGAGCGAAGCGAAGGATCTTAGCACTGCGACAAGGCGATGTCATCCTGAGCGAAGCGAAGGATCTTAGCGCCGCGACAAAGCGATGTCATCCTGAGCGGAGCGAAGGATCTTAGCGCCGCGACAAAGCGATGTCATCCTGAGCGGAGCGAAGGATCTTAGCGCCGCGACAAAGCGATGTCATCCTGAGCGGAGCGAAGGATCTTAGCGCCGCGACAAAGCGATGTCATCCTGAGCGAAGCGAAGGATCTTAGCGCCGCGACAAAGCGATGTCATCCTGAGCGGAGCGAAGGATCTTAGCGCCGCGACAAAGCGATGTCATCCTGAGCGAAGCGAAGGATCTTAGCGCCGCGACAAAGCGATGTCATCCTGAGCGAAGCGAAGGATCTTAGCACTGCGACAAGGCGATGTCATCCTGAGCGAAGCGAAGGATCTTACAACGAAGGAGAACGGGAACCCCCATGGAACGAGCCATCGACAAGTGCATACTGTATATCGCAGGTCTGTATGTACTCTGGCAGTCCTTTGGAGGAATGACGCGGCTGACAGCGGTTTACATGACTCTGGCCGTGGCAGCGGCCGTCCTGTGGCTGATCCCGAAGGACCGGAGGAAGAAAGAGGTGGTCGATGCGGCAGAGGTGCGACGGATCATCGCCTGTGTACTGATGGACGTGGCATCGGCTCTGGTGATCTTCGAACCGAATCTTCTGGGAATCCTGCCCCTGCTGGTATATGACCTGATCTACAGCCGGCATCTGATCGGTCTGGGACTTGCTCTGCTCGCCGGGATCAATGTGGTGCTCCGGGGAGTGATGGAGACCGGGCTCATCTGGTTCACGGCAGTGGCCATACTCCTGGCGGTCTGGCTCTGCTACAAGACGATCCGGCTTGCGGAACGGGAGAAGCAGATCCTGCAGTTGCGGGACGATGATGAGGAACAGCGGCAGAAGCTGAACCGCCAGAATGAACAGCTTCTGGAGGCCAGGGACACCGAGGTCGTTACGGCACAGATGGCAGAACGGAACCGTATCGCAAGGGAGATCCATGATAATGTGGGACACACTCTGTCCCGGGCGCTTCTGCAGGTGGGAGCGCTGCTTGCGATCCACAAGGAGGAGCCTGTACACACGGAGCTGACCGGAGTCCGGGAGACCCTGGACAGCGCCATGAACAGCATCCGTTCCAGTGTGCATGACCTGCATGATTCCTCCGTGGATCTGGAGGGAACGGTCCGTCAGATGACAGACCCTCTGAAGGAGGAGTTCCAGGTGACGGTAGATATCGATGCATCCCAGGATATGCCGCGGGATGTAAAGTACGGACTGATCGGGATCCTGCGGGAGACCATTTCGAATATCCTGCGCCACAGCAGGAACGATACGGTACAGATCAGCATCCTGGAGCATCCGGGATTCTATCAGCTGGTGGTACATGATTACCTGTCGGCGGAGGGAAAGCGTCGCAGCAATCCCGTGGCCGGGAAGGAATCCGGCACTCCGGGGATCGGCCTTACGAATATCGAAAGCCGGGCCCGCGCCCTGGGCGGAACGGTGCGGATCTCCCAGGAGAACGGGTATCGTGTATTTGTGAGTGTGCCGAAGGCGTGAGGGGAGTTAGAACGACCAGGGTGCAAAATACCTTTTCTCCGGGCATTTAGTATCAATTTCGTTTTAGTATCAATATGAGAGACCGAGTACGAAATTTTGGACTCGGTCTCTCGTTTTGTCGTAAATATACTGCAATTAATCTATTGATGTGATACAATATTAATGTCGATTGTGTTGGGTGTTATATCGATTCTTTTGGGGGAATTCCATGAATGATTATATAGTTGACAGCAGAGCGAGAGTGATCCTGCTGGCTAAGTTATTATACGAAAAAACAGATGAATCCCGGGGACTGACGGCGGATCAGATCATTGAAGAATTGCAGAAACAGGGGATGAAGTCGGAACGCAAGACTCTGTATAAAGATATTGAGTGCTTGATCCAACTGGGGCATGATATCGTGAGATACAGACGGGGAAAGGAAGTCCTATACCATATAGGGGCGCGCCAATTTGAGATTGCTGAGCTTCGGATATTGATTGATTCCGTTCAGGCGTCACATTTCCTTACAGCGGGAAAGACAAAGAAGCTGATAAAAAAACTGGAAAGGGTTGCGAGCGTCAGCGATGCAAAGAATCTTGAGAACAACGTTTATATCAGCGGGCAAAGGAAGGCAGCAAACGAAAGCATTTATTACTCTGTGAATGACCTTCATACAGCGATCGTGAATGATTGCAAGGTTTCTTTTCAGTATTTCCAATGGGATGTGAACAAGAAGGCAAAGCTGCGTCATGATGGAAAGGCATACGAGGTAAGCCCGTGGGCGATGTTGTTCGATCACGAGAACTATTACCTTGTGGCATATGATTCTGATGTTGGACAGATGAAGCATTATCGGGTTGATAAGATGAAGAATCTGAGTGTTTTGGAGGAACAACGTTCGGGAAAAGAGGTGTTTGATCAGTACGACATGAGTACATTTACCCAGAGTATTTTTGGAATGTTCAACGGACAGGTGGAACATGTCAGATTGCGTGTAAGGAATGATCTGGCGGGAGTTATGATAGACCGCTTTGGAAAAGAGATTGAGATCAGTGACGAACATAACGAGACATTTATCTTTGAGACAGATGTCAGAGTGAGTGACCAGTTTTTGGGATGGGTTATAGCTATCGGAGACGGCGTCGAGATTCTGTCACCGGAGTCAGTAAGAAATCAGTTAAGAGCTATTGGGAACCGACTGAAAAAACAATATTAAAAAAAGTCCCGAAGGACTTTTTTAAGCACCAATGTGCGGCCGGTAAACCGGCGATTTCGAAAAATCTTTATTTGAACTCGTAGTGTGAATCCAGAGGGCTCCAGATTCACTTGTAGGATACCAAGACGGAGGAGGTTTGTCAAGCATGAAAAAAGTTGGAGAGTATTATTTGGGACTGGATATCGGTACAGATTCTGTGGGATACGCAACGACAGATCAGAGATACAATTTGCTTAAATACAAAGGGAAACCAATGTGGGGGTCTCATCTTTTTGATGCTGCTAATCAGTGTGCTGACCGCAGGGGGTTCCGTACTGCTCGCAGAAGACTTGATCGTCGCCAGCAGCGAGTTCAGCTTGTTGATGAAATCTTTGCGCCGGAAGTGTCAAAGGTGGATCCGAAATTCTATACGAGAAGAAAGGCGAGTGCACTGTATGGAAAGGATCGACCGGATCTTACAGATGCAAATTCATGCTTTAACGATAAGGGGTATACGGATAAGGAGTATCACGAGGAGTACCCCACGATCCATCACCTGATCGTTGATCTGATGAAGAATACGGAGAAGAAGTTTGATATTCGGTTGATCAATATAGCTGTGGACTGGCTTGTCGCACACAGAGGGCATTTTCTCAGTGATGTAGGGACAAATAATATTGACCGTGTATTGGAGTTTGATTCCATTTATGAAGAGTTTATTTCGTATTTCGATGGTGAAGGATTTGAACGGCCCTGGGACTCCGTCGACGCCGGTAAATTTGGAGAGGTTCTGAAAGAAAAAGGAGTGAACCGCAAGAAGCTTGCCTTAAAGGATTTGCTCTATGGCGGAACGATTCCGAGTGATGAGGATTACTTTATTGACAGGAAAGAACTGGTCAATTTCCTGGCAGGCGGTAAGGTTCATTGCAATAAACTCTTTCGGGGTTATGAATCTGAAGACGATATAACGATGACGATCAGCGATGACATGGAGATCCTTCTTCCTCAACTGGGTGATTATGCAACCATAGTTGGAAAGATGGCAGCTATGTATGATTGGAGTGTCCTTTCGGATATCCTGTCTTCACATGCATTCATTTCCGAGGCGAAGGTAAAGGTTTATGAACAGCACGGGGAAGACCTCCGGCGTTTGAAGGCATTTGTAAAAGAATACTACCCAAGAAAAAAATATAATGAAATATTCAGGGAATCCGGAAAAGACTGCACGAATTATACGGCATATTCATATAATCTGAAATCAGTTGGGAACGGAGCGGAGCTTCCGAAGGGAAAAGCAACAAGAGAGGATTTCCTTAAATATTTGAAGCAGGCGCTTGATTTGGATAAAATCACTTGTCGGACGGAAGAGGATCAACAATTTGTGGATGAGTTGAAGGAACGGATCGCAGAAGGATCGTTCCTTCCGAAACAGGTCAACTCTGATAACAGGGTAATCCCCTATCAGCTATATTATGCTGAATTACAAAAGATCCTTGATAATGCGTCACGCCATTATGATTTTCTTAATGCCAAGGATGGAGATGGGTATGTTGCGAAGGAAAAACTCTTATCTGTATTTAAGTTCAAGATCCCTTATTATGTGGGACCGTTGAAGAAAGAGGATGATAGTCCGTATGCATGGATCGTAAAGAAGGCAGACGGCCCTGTGCGTCCGTGGAATTTTGAGGAAAAGGTGGACCTGGATAAGAGTGAGAGTGCGTTCATTGATCGCATGACGAATAGCTGTTCTTATATTCCGGGAGAGAATGTACTGCCGAAGAATTCTCTTTTATATACCAAGTATATGGTGTTGAACGAGATCAATAACATAAAGGTAAATGGGGTAGCTATCACTGTAGAGGCTAAACAGGAAATATATGAGGAAGTATTCTGTAAAAACAGAAAAGTGACTCCGAAGATGATCAAGGGCAGGCTTGTTACGAGTGGGTGTATTCAAAAGGAAGATGAGATCAGCGGAATTGATGTTCAGGTTAATGCATCTATGAAATCCAGATATGATTTCAGAAAACTTCTTTCAGAAAAGAAACTTACAGAGGATGATGTTGAAGGGATCATTGCCCGCAGTACATACACTGAGGATCGGTACAGATACAAGAAATGGCTTAAGGAGAATTATCCGCAATTCGATGAGAAGGAGCTCAGAGATGTTGCGAAACTGAGATATACAGATTTTGGAAGGCTTTCAAGGTATTTTCTTTCCGGCCTTCAGGGTGCGTCCAAGGAAACAGGGGAAGTGGGAACGATCATGCACTTCCTTTGGAATACCAATGAGAATCTGATGCAGCTTCTCTCGGATCGTTACACATTTGTCGATGAAATTGAAAAACTGCGAAATGCTTATTATGCAGAACATAAAATGGGTATCAATGAGCAGATGGAGAATCTTGGAATATCCAATGCAGTGAAGAGACCTGTTACAAGAACGTTGGCTGTGGTTGATGATGTAGTATCAACCATTGGGCATGCTCCGGCAAAGATATTTGTGGAAATGGCCAGAGGTGAGGATGAGAAGAAACAGCGGTCAGTCACAAGAAAGGATCAGATCCTGAATTATTACAGGGATGTGGAAGAAGATACCCGACTTTTGGAAAAGCAGTTGGAAGATATGGGCGATACGGCTAATAATCGTCTTCAAAGTGATGCGCTCTTTTTGTATTACATGCAGTTGGGAAAATGTATGTACAGTGGGGAACCGATCGATCTGGCGTTGATAAAGACCGATAAATACAACATAGACCATATCTATCCGCAGAGTCTCGTAAAGGATGACAGTATTCTAAATAATCGGGTGCTTGTTCTTTCGAAGATCAATGGTGACAAGAAGGATGTATATCCGATTGATAAGGACATTCGTGTAAAAATGCAGCCCTTCTGGAAACATTTGTGTGATGCAAAGCTGATAACGAAGGAGAAGTATGATCGGCTTACACGAGGGTCAAATTTTACTGATGAAGAAAAAATGGGATTTATTAATCGCCAGCTTGTTGAGACTCGCCAATCCATGAAAGCAGTTACTCAGATTCTGCATAATCTGTATCCGGAATCGGAAATCATATATGTAAAAGCAAGGCTTGCTTCTGATTTTAAAAAGGTATTTGATCTTGCGCCGAAATCAAGAATTATCAATGATCTTCATCATGCTAAGGACGCGTACCTGAACGTTGTAGCGGGAAATGTCTACCATGAAAAGTTTACAAAAAGATGGTTCAAGATTACGGATGAATACAGCATGAAGACGAAAGTGATCTTCTCTAAAGACCTGGTACGCAACGGAAAAACTATTTGGGATCATGAGCATGACTTGCAGACGGTCAGGAAAAGCTATGCATGGAATGATATTCATTTGACTCGTTACGCTTACTGTCAAAAAGGCGGTTTATTTGATCAGATGCCTGTCAAGAAAGGTAAAGGGCAGGTTTCGTTGAAGGATGGAATGAATATTGACATGTATGGCGGATACAATAAACCGACAGCCAGCTTTTTCACGATTGCAAAGTATCTTAAGGGCGGAAAGAAGGAAGTATCGTTTGTGCCGGTAGATTTAATGGCAGGTGAGCGATTCTTAAAGGATGAGGAGTTTGCGCGTGAATACGTTAAGAAGACATTGCAGGAAATCAACACTAAAAAAATTGATAATGTCGAGTTTCCGTGCAAAAATCGGGTTGTGAGGATAAAATCCACGTTATTGATTGACAATGTAAGAGTTTGGGTAAATGGAAAATCGAATGGCGGGAAGATAATACTTCTTACATCGGCGGAAAGCGCTTATTTCGATCGTGAGACAACAATTTATATTGGGAAAATAGAAAAGTATGCTGAAAAGAAAAAATTGAATCGAAATCTCAGGCATGATGAACAATACGATGGATTATCTTGCAAAAACAATATTCGATTATACAACATGATTGTTGATAAACTGAGGAAACCACCGTTTTCTGATATGCCTGGAAATCAGGCCCAAACTTTGGAAGATGGAAAATTTCTATTTGAAAAATGTGAATTTGATATTCAGATTCAGACCCTTCTTAACTGTCTCAATCTATTGAAGTCCGGTCGCGCTGGTGGATGCGATCTTAAGGCAGTAGGAGGAAAAAATTCCAGTGGAGCGATGACATTGGGAGCAAACGTGTCCTCGGGAAAATACAAAAGAATCAGTATTGTCAATTATTCTCCGGCGGGCCTACATGTTTCCACATCCGATAATATTTTGGAGATGTAAAATGAGTTGGCGTGTTGTTGTGATCTCATCAAGATGTAAGCTGGATTACAGCATGAATTATATGGTGATACGAGGGGAAGAAACGCAGAGAATCCTAATTGATGAAATAGCGGTTTTGATTCTTGAAAATAACGCTGTTTCCATGACGGGATGTTTACTATCATCCTTGTTGGAAAAGAAAATCAAAGTTATTCTCTGCGATTCTACAAGGAGTCCGCAAGCGGAGATGCTCCCCTATTATGGGGCACATAACAGTTCGCTTAAGATTAAACAACAGATTGCATGGAAGGATGAGATTAAGCAACAGACGTGGACCCAGATTGTTCGTGAGAAAATACTGAACCAGTCAAAACTTCTTGTGAAATATGAAAAGAGTAAAGAATCGGAGATGCTTCAGGGATACACAAAAGAAATAAAATCGGGTGACATATCGAATAGAGAAGGCCATGCCGCAAAGGTATATTTTAATGCGCTCTTTGGAATGAAGTTTACAAGGAGTGATGAAGAGAATCCTATAAATTCAGCTCTTAACTATGGATATTCATTGATTTTGTCTGCATTTAATCGAGAAGTTGTACTGAATGGATATCTGACGCAATTAGGATTGGCTCATGACAATCAGTTTAACCATTACAATCTGAGCTGTGATCTTATGGAACCATTTCGGATCATTGTGGATCAGGAAGTAAGGAACCGTATTCCGGAAACGTTTGGGAAAGAGGAAAAACATCAATTGGTTGATATTCTAAATAAGACTTATCGGATCCGGAACACGGGACAGACGTTATTAAACGCAATCAAGATATATTCAAAGAGTGTCTTTGACGCTTTGGAAGAGGAAAATGTAGAATTGATAAGGTTTGTGGAGATATGAGTTATCGGTTTATGAGAATCATTGTTTTTTTTGACCTTCCGACAATTACAGATAAAGATAAAAGAGAGTACAGACAGTTTCGGAAACTGTTGATCAAGAATGGATTCGTGATGATGCAGGAATCGGCGTATACGCGAATGGTTCTTAATCAGACTGTCCAAAAATCTGTGATAGAACTGCTGAAAAAGAATAAGCCGTCCGGAGGGATGGTTCAGGCATTGGTAGTGACGGAAAAACAATTTGCAGGTATTGAAAATATCTGTGAACAGTTTGTTTCAAATATCATTGATACGGATGAAAGGTTGGTGATCATTTGAAAATTGTAGCTGACTATCTTCCAACATGTATCGAGCTGAATGAAGGAGAGACGGTTACCCTTGTTGTTGAGCATAAGGGAACGTTCCTTCGGATTCTTCATGATCTGTATAACCAATCAAAGGGTATTGAGGGGGATCTCATTTTATCGGAGGACGGAAAGGAAGTAAAAGTATCCAAACGACTTGAACTGGTGTCCTCCTTTGTTCCCTTTGATCTCAACGAAAAACGGTTGATCACGCGAATTAACAACATTCTGGAGCGGGAGGCTTTAGACGGTGATCATTACAATGACACTATGAGACTTTTAGCTGAAATTGAGAAGTATGTTAATTCAATAGCTGGATATTTCCCTTTTCCGATAGTTTGTCAGGGGATAAATGCAAATTCTTTGATAAAGATGTGTAGTGTCATGATCGAGGATGATGGAGTAAATGATATTGACAGAGTATTAAACTATATTTCGATCATTAATGATTTATTTGGGGACAGACTATTCGTGTTGATCAATATGACGATGTTTTTTACCGACGAGGATATACAAGGATTTATTACAACATGTAATGTGCATAAATATCAGGTGCTTCTTATAGATGGTGTTGAAAGCAATGAGTACAAAGGTGCGCGGAGGTTGATAATTGACAAAGATCTATGCACAATTTAAGCATTGGGATTCATCCTTTGGGGTTTGCACGCCAGGAATCGTAGGGCTGGTTATTTCAAATGATACATCTTATTTCTTTTCGCAGAGACGGGATTTGAGGTTTGAGGTTTGAGAGTAGTGTGAATCCAGAGGGCTCCAAAACTTATGTATGTTACATAATTCGAATTTGTTTGTTTGAGAGTAGTGTGAATCCAGAGGGCTCCAAAACCATCATCTCCGTATATATCAACGGCCTGATGTTTGAGAGTAGTGTGAATCCAGAGGGCTCCAAAACTAAAAACGGTATCGGAACATGGCTTTATAGTTTGAGAGTAGTGTGAATCCAGAGGGCTCCAAAACATATCATCGGAAAAGTGGTAGAACTCAGGGTTTGAGAGTAGTGTGAATCCAGAGGGCTCCAAAACCAACACCCAGAGCATTGATGAAATTCCAGTGTTTGAGAGTAGTGTGAATCCAGAGGGCTCCAAAACACAATGACTGAAGGAAAGAAAGAGACTGCTGTTTGAGAGTAGTGTGAATCCAGAGGGCTCCAAAACAAGCAGGACTGGGATACCGAAGACCTGCTGTTTGAGAGTAGTGTGAATCCAGAGGGCTCCAAAACCCCCGGCGGACTTCGTGGGGCAAATGTGGGTTTGAGAGTAGTGTGAATCCAGAGGGCTCCAAAACCCGGAAGATTTTGATTCTTACTTACAATATGTTTGAGAGTAGTGTGAATCCAGAGGGCTCCAAAACATATAGGGGGTGATTGGTATGGGGAAAGCCGTTTGAGAGTAGTGTGAATCCAGAGGGCTCCAAAACCTTCGACCCCATGCCATTTATAAAGCCCTGGTTTGAGAGTAGTGTGAATCCAGAGGGCTCCAAAACTAGATGGTGAACTTGTGGTCAATCCATATGTTTGAGAGTAGTGTGAATCCAGAGGGCTCCAAAACGCCCTCATGTATCCCCAATCCGAATTATCCGTTTGAGAGTAGTGTGAATCCAGAGGGCTCCAAAACTCCATTCATTCGCAACCCGTGTCATGTACTGTTTGAGAGTAGTGTGAATCCAGAGGGCTCCAAAACTCAAAATGTATTTATACATAGATGGTTTAGTTTGAGAGTAGTGTGAATCCAGAGGGCTCCAAAACCTATTGCGCCCACGAACAAACCAACGATAAGTTTGAGAGTAGTGTGAATCCAGAGGGCTCCAAAACCATCAAAGCGACCGGAGCCACTGGAGAGTCGTTTGAGAGTAGTGTGAATCCAGAGGGCTCCAAAACTATGATGGCGCTACTGCTAACCTTGCCGGAGTTTGAGAGTAGTGTGAATCCAGAGGGCTCCAAAACCCGGACTATGACGAACCGGAACCGGATCCGGTTTGAGAGTAGTGTGAATCCAGAGGGCTCCAAAACCTCGATGGTGTCAGGTGTCTGAACGCTGTTGTTTGAGAGTAGTGTGAATCCAGAGGGCTCCAAAACGCCGGACAGGTCCTGATGGTTAATGCACAGGTTTGAGAGTAGTGTGAATCCAGAGGGCTCCAAAACGGAGGGGATCCGATATGCAGCAATACACGGGTTTGAGAGTAGTGTGAATCCAGAGGGCTCCAAAACTGAAATCAGCATGATTATCGAGGTCGCATGTTTGAGAGTAGTGTGAATCCAGAGGGCTCCAAAACGCTGGATCTCGAGACGGAGCTGGAGAGACGGTTTGAGAGTAGTGTGAATCCAGAGGGCTCCAAAACTGAGCTGAAACGGTTGCTGAATCATCTGGTGTTTGAGAGTAGTGTGAATCCAGAGGGCTCCAAAACTCTACAAAGAAGAAAAGTCGATGTTAACGGGTTTGAGAGTAGTGTGAATCCAGAGGGCTCCAAAACTGGCTTGACGGGATCTGTTTTGAGGATCTGGTTTGAGAGTAGTGTGAATCCAGAGGGCTCCAAAACCCGATGGATTGAGGGGACGAAACTTGCGTAGTTTGAGAGTAGTGTGAATCCAGAGGGCTCCAAAACATCACCGGAGTGTTTGAAGAATGGGAGGTAGTTTGAGAGTAGTGTGAATCCAGAGGGCTCCAAAACCGAAGAACCGACAGTATGCCTCAAATTATTGTTTGAGAGTAGTGTGAATCCAGAGGGCTCCAAAACCAAGATAACAGGTTTTACATGGAATAATAAGTTTGAGAGTAGTGTGAATCCAGAGGGCTCCAAAACGGAAAGAAGAACGCAGCGCCCTTGCTTGCAGTTTGAGAGTAGTGTGAATCCAGAGGGCTCCAAAACTCAGCTTTGCCGGCTGTATAATCTGAACAGGTTTGAGAGTAGTGTGAATCCAGAGGGCTCCAAAACCGACGCGAGAGTGAACATGGTGGCCATCGTGTTTGAGAGTAGTGTGAATCCAAAGGGCTCCGAAAATGGGGCGTTTGGGTGAAGATGGTGATTTGATGTTTACAGTCCTCTTGGAGTATGTGTACAAAACAAAGAGGAGGAAGACAGGATTGCTGTTGTCTTCCTCCTCGATTACGTTTAGTAGTTCTCCGCATGTACCTCGAAGAAGCTCTGCGGGTGATTGCAAACCGGGCATACATCCGGTGCCTTTGTGCCGACCACGATGTGTCCGCAGTTTCTGCACTCCCAGATCTTGACCTCGCTCTTCTCGAATACCTGCTGCATTTCCACGTTGTTCAGAAGGGCACGGTAGCGTTCCTCATGGTGCTTCTCGATCTCGGCAACGCCGCGGAACTTGGCTGCCAACTCGGGGAAGCCCTCCTCCTCTGCGGTCTTTGCGAAGCCTTCATACATATCGGTCCACTCGTAGTTCTCACCCTCGGCAGCAGCCTTCAGGTTGTCGGCGGTAGAACCGATCCCCTTCAGCTCCTTGAACCAGAGCTTTGCATGCTCCTTCTCATTTTCGGCCGTCTTCAGAAAGAGAGCCGAGATCTGCTCATATCCCTCCTTCTTTGCTACGGATGCAAAGTAGGTGTATTTGTTTCTTGCTTCCGACTCTCCGGCAAAGGCTGCCTGAAGATTCTTCTCGGTCTGTGTACCGGCATAAGGATTTGTGTTTGCCATGATTTGTACCTCCCTTGAAAAAGATTGTCTCATACACATATTTTATGAGATATACGGGTGTTTTTCAAGCAGGAAAGTGGTATACTGATAAGGTCTTGAAGACTCTTAGGGGGAGAGCCAGATGATCAGTTACTATACTATGATAATTCTATTATCCCTTATGGCGCTTGGGATCCTCTGCATTCTGGTCAGGGAAAACGGCCGCCTTCCTGCGAAGGATAAGCATATGTTCTACCTGACCTACGGACTGATCGCGCTTTCCGCGGTCGCAGAGTGGCTCGGCATCCAGATGAACGGACAGGCAGATATGCCCAGATGGTCCCTTCTTGTGATCAAATGCTGCGACTATATCCTTACACCGTTTGCAGGGGGTATCTTTATAGGACAGATGCGGATCCGGAATATCTGGAGCCGGATACTGGTCTTTGTTCTTATGGTCAATACGGTTTTTCAGGTGATCTCCGTCTTTACCGGATGGATGGTTACGCTGGATGACCAGAACCGGTATGCTCACGGCGCCCTGTACATTTGGTATGTCGCCGTTTACGTTATCGTGATCATTATCATCATGATCCAGTTTATGATCTACGGGAAGTCCTTCCGACGGCAGAACCGGATCTCGCTCTATTCCATCGTCTTTCTTGTGGTGGCGGGGATCCTCATACAGGAGCTGTTCGGAGCGGAGTTCCGTACAGCGTATCTGGCACTGACCTTCGGTGCGATCCTGCTTTTTATTCACATTACGGAGTTTGCCCAGCTGGCATCGGATGAATATATCGAGAAGCAGCAGGTGGCTATCACTACGGATGTACTGACCGGAGTTCTCAGCCGGTATGCATATACAGAGAGGCTGAAGGATCTTGCGGTGACGGGGATCCCCGGCGACTTCGTGGCATTTTCCATTGATATCAACGAACTGAAGAGCGTAAATGATACCCTGGGCCATGAGGCAGGTGATGAGCTGATCTGCGGAGCGGCGACCTGTATCCGGAAGGCGATGGGTGCGGACGGTGACTGTTACCGTACCGGCGGAGATGAATTTGTGGTTCTTGCAAGGATGAGCCGGGATGACGTGGACGGCGCCATGAACCGGCTGGGGCATGAGCTGGATTCCTGGACCGGTGAAAAGGTAAAGGGGCTTCGCCTTGCAGTGGGTTATGCTCTGGCAGAAGATCATGTCAGTCTTTCGGTGGAGAAACTGATCGAAGAAGCCGATTTCGCCATGTATGACGCAAAGGCAGCCTACTATCAGGCGATGGGTATCGAACGGAGAAGGCATTAAGGGGATATGGGAAATGAAACTGAGGGAATTACTTGCCTATAATGATATCGTGATCCAGTGTCATGACAATCCGGATGCAGACGCACTGGCCTCCGGCTATGTGCTCTGGTGGTATTTCAGACAGAAGGGAAAGACGGCACGGTTCATCTACCGGGGACGGAATGCCGTTCAGAAGAGCAATCTCCGGATCATGATCGAGCGTCTGGACATTCCGGTAACGTACGAGCCGGACTTTATGTCCCTTCCGGAGCTTCTGGTCACGGTGGACTGTCAGTATGGTCAGAAAAATGTGACGCGGACTGACGCGGACACCGTAGCCGTGATCGATCACCATCAGGTGACGGGAGAACTCCCGGCGCTTGCCGAGGTGCGCAGCGGGATCGGAAGCTGCTCCACCATCCTCTGGGATATGATCAGGGAAGAGGGACTTTCCCTGGCTGAGGAGAAGAACATTTCCACGGCCCTCTATTACGGGCTTTACACGGATACCAACCGACTGTCCGAGGTGTCCCATCCGCTGGACCGGGATATGCTGGACAGCCTGCTGATCAACCGGAGTGTGATCACGGAAATGAGCAATTCGAACATTTCCCTGGAAGAACTGACGATCACCGGCAATACCATCACCGGATACGAATATCATCCGGATCATCGTTACGTGATCCTGCGTGCGGAGCCCTGTGATCCGAATATCCTGGGAGTGATCAGCGATTTTGTCATGGAGACCGAGGGCATCGATGTCAGTCTCGCCTATTATATCAGTCCCTTTGAGGTGAAGATCTCTGTCCGGAGCTGTGTGAAGGAGGTCCATGCGGATGAGCTTGCGGCCTTTCTGACCGAAGGGATCGGAGGAGGCGGAGGTCATGTACTGAAGGCCGGAGGGACCATCCGTCCGGAATTACTGGATGCATTCGGACAGCCGGGGGAGGACACCTACACTCTTGCGGACCGGATACTGATTGAGAGGATGGAGGAATACTTCTCCCTGTATCAGGTGCTCTACGCCAGGGAGACAACCCTGAGTCCGGAGGGACTGCGCCTCTATGAGAAGCGGGAGCAGGAGCTGGGAGCGGCAAAGCTTACCGACCTCTTTCCTGAAGGGACCCGTGTGGAGGTCCGGACGCTGGAGGGAGATGTGGAGGTCTTCTCGAAGGAGGGGATCTACCTGATGATCGGTCTGGAGGGGGAGGTCTATCCCATCACGGAGGAGAAGCTGGATCGAAGCTATGTCCGAACGGGAAAGCCCTACAGCCGTACCTTTGACTATGATCCGACACTGAAGAATTCCGTGACGGGAGAGCGTAAAAATGTGATGGAGTATGCCATGGGGGTTGTGAGCTCCGGAGGCTCACGGATCCTGGCGAAGCCCCTGGACCGGTGCGTGAAGCTGTTCACGGCGTGGGATGAGGAGAAATACTATTCCGGAAACCCCGGAGATTACATCGCCTGCCGGGAGGATGACCCGCATGATATCTATATCATCCGCGCCCGTCTCTTCGACAGGCTTTATAAGGAGATCGAGTCGGCCTGAATGCACGACAGAGGGTCAGAGTATGACAGAGGGACAGGTTCAATGTTACATGAAAATGTAACATTGAACCTGTCCCTCTGTCTTGTGTCTCTTTGTCATGCCTGTGACATTGGAGTTGTCTCTCTGTCATGCCTTACGGTGTCTCTTCTTCATCCTCGATACCGTACTGGGACTTCATCTCGTCGGACATTTCCGCACCCTGTAGGATATCGTTGGCCTTCCGGATCAGGTCATCCACAGAGTAATGTTTGAAGTACCCGATGGAGTACTGTTCGTTTTTTGAAGAAAAGGTATAGAATCGGTCGCTCAGCGTGTGGTGTCCGAGGCTGCCGTAGATGCAGGCTTCCTCCACCCAGGTCTCACGGTCAAGGATATCCGTATAATAACCGACCTGAAGGTAGACCAGCCGGTCGGAGGAACTGAAATCAAAGGACGCGTTCCTGGCCAGGGATGATACGACGGAAATCTCGGTCTTTCCGATGAACTGACCTGTGCTGTCGTATCTGCTGAGAGATCCGTCGTCAAATGCCACAAGCAGGACTGAATCCTTGTCAGGCTCCGTGTAGAAGCTTATTCCCAGCGGAGTGGCGCCCGGGCAGCGGATCGTATCCTTGCAGGTTCCGTCGGCTTCCACAAAGCGGATACTGCTTCGGTCACAGATAGCGAACCGATTACTCTTCTTGTCATAAGCGACCAGGGATGTATTCTGCCAGTTCTCCGGGAGTACCACTTCAATGGTGGGCCGTCCGTCCGGATAGATCACATATTCACTTTTCAGTCCTATATAATAAATTGCTTCTGCTTCCGGCAGCCAGATGGGTGCGATACTTGGAGTGTAGTATTTTTCGTTTCCGGGGGCCTTGATGGTCTGCGTCTTCTGTGTTTCAAAATCATAGATGTTGACTCTCGGATAATCCTCTTCATCTTCATCGACATAGTACAACCTGTTCCCATGCTTCTTTGCAACGTTCATCGGGATCCCGCTGGTTTGGAACAGTTCCTTGCAGGCCAGTTTGCCGGAAGCCAGATCGACTGAGATCAGGGAGTAAATACCGTCAGCACAGAAGGCAATGTAGTAGCTGCCTCCGGCGGATCCGAGCAGTTGACGGGAGCCGATATACTGCTCTCCGTTCTCTTTGACAAGCGGTATCTGATACTCCAGTTCTCCGGAAAGCGGGTTGATGATGGTCAGAAGGTCGATCTTCTCATCTCCCTTCGCAAGATTCGGATAGTTCTCATGATCCTCCTCTGAAAGGATGGCAAGAGCTCCTTCATCCATCTGGTAATTCTCGTAGAAGTAACTCAGAGGTTTGTCCGTGAGCCTGGTCCATTCCTCATCGTAGACGCTTGACTGGTAGTGAATGATCTGCGAGGTGGTTATGCGGTTCACAAAGATTCCGTTTGCCACGGTGGCTTTGGACAGCCTCGTCAGCATGCAGGGGACGATCCGCAGTTGATCGGTGGAGACAGGCAGAGCCAGGGCACCGTTCCTGGTAATGTACATCGGCCATCCGTTACCGTCGTTATCGCTGATATCGATGATCGGAGAATTCGCCCGGTGATCCGCAATAGGGGTGCCGTCGCTCAGCTTGTATATCTCCGCGTGGTTTCCGCAGAAGTAGGCTATGGACTCGTTTTTTGGCAGTTCCAGAAATCCTGACTGGACCATCACATCCGAACAGTCAAAATCCGCAGACCAGATTTCTGTCAGGGTGTCCGGATTGAGACAAAGGATCTTTGAATGATCGGTCTTTATGTAGGAAACATCGGCCATTGACATACTGGAAGTGGAGTCTGTAGAGTAAGCCAGCATCAGGTGGGCATCGTCGCCCCAGTAAATGTCCCGGATCCGGTCGGTGGTGAGTGCGAGTTCCTTCGTGGTTTTTTTCGTTCCGAAGTTGTATACCATGAGATTGCAGACGTTGCCGGTCGAGTCCGTATAGAATGCCAGGCGGTTACCGTCCGGGGAGATCACGGGTTTTGAGATCGCGTTTTCATCCGCGGGAATACTATAGGAATCAATGATCGAACCGTTGGAAACCGATATTTTCAGCATCCTGACCTCGGAGGTTTTTGAATTACTTCCGCCGGAGGTGGCCACTGCAATGGCTCCGTCACCCCATTTTTGGTAACTGTTATCATAGTTAATGGTCGCTTCGGATTCGTATTTCCACAGAACGGATCCTTCGGGAACACTATAGGCTGTGAGATAAGCTGAACTCCGGACCAGAAGAACGGAGTCGTTCAGGAAGGCGATCGCATCCGCTGCTCTCGGAGTGCAGGGGAGGTTCAGAACCTCTGCGTGGCTTCCGGTGTCCCATACAAGAACGTTTCCGTTGGTGTCCCGACCTGCCAGATATCTGCCGCTGAAGGTGACCTGATAGTCCGCAACGTTCGTAGGCATGTCATAGTTCCATATGGCGGTAACGGTATTCCCCTGAAGCTGGCTGTAGGCAAGGGTGGAGTCGGTCAGAGCACGGATCGCCTGCGGTGTGACGGGACGTGGATCCTCCTCGTCCTTCGGCAGGGCGGCGAGAGCCAGCTGGATGGCCAGGATCCGCTGCTGATCCGCGTTAGCGACCTGGGATTCGTATGCAAGATATTTGGACTGGTTCCTCAGTGCGGTATCGTAGTTTTCCCGTATCTTCTTTCTGCTGATGAGCATATAGGTACCGAAGGCCAGCGTAACGGCAAGGATGGCTGTGAAGATGGCTGTTAGCCTGCGGATCCTGTACTGTCTGCGGCGGTTCATCAGCTCGTCATAGGAGCAGCTGATCAGCGCGGAAGCCAGACGGGGCAGCTCCTCCTTCTTTGCCCGTCTGTGGGGCAGGCGATAATCACAGGACAGGGGCTCCAGCGGAACACGGACGGTGTAGGACTGACCATACTCGTTCTGATAGGTGCGGTCCTCATACTTCAGAATGTCCGGGATCACATCCTCCGGCTCACCGTCCACCAGAACAGTGGTAACCTGGCTCCGGGTATGGTTCTGCAGAAAATATTCGATCTCCCGGGGAACCCATGTGGATTCCTTTGTGGCAGTGGAGCAGATGACGATGAGATAGTCCGCATGCTCCAGGGCATAGGCAATCTCTGCGGACAGATCACTGGCGGTACCCAGCTCGTCCTTGTCCAGGAAGATCCGGTTGATGGATTTGATCCCTGTTTTCTTTTTTATCTTTCCGGGAATATGAAAATGCTCCAGATCACTCTGGATTGCCTTTGCGACTTTGATATCCTTTTCGGCGTGTCGATAGGAAATGAATGCATTATAATGCTCGATCATGGAGTCCCTCCGTGAGACTGATGTTTCTTCGGTGAAAACCTACACATTCATTATACGGCAAATCGGTTTTTTGTAAATATGGGAATCTTGTGCGGGCCGGAGATAATACTTGCTTTTTTTGCATATATATGGTAAGAATTTAGTTTGAGTTTCATATGGATTTATGGTACACTTGCGCTGTATGCAATAAAGTGGAACGTATTCAGGTAAAGGATGACGAAGTGGATATGAAGAAAAAGGCCATCTGGGCGGTCGTATCCCTGTTGCTTGCCGTTTTTACCATCTGGTTCATGATCTACCGGAGCGGTATGTCCGTACAGGATTTCCTGCGGGCTCTTGGCAATGCGAACATAGGGTGGATCCTGCTTGGCGGCCTGTGTATGTTCAGTTTTATATTTTTTGAGGGCGTCTCCCTGCTTCAGATCGTGAGAACCTGCGGATATCCGCAGAAGGCAAGGCGAGGATTTCTCTATTCCGCGGGCGATACCTATTTCTCCGCAATCACTCCGTCAGGTACCGGGGGGCAGCCTGCCATCATTTTCTTCATGATGCAGGATGGGATCCCGGGAGCGGTGATCACGGCGACGCTGGTGATTAATTTCATTGCGTTCAATGTGGGGCTCCTGTTCTTCGGAATCGTCGGCTTCCTGCTGGCACCGGGAATATTCTTCCGGTACAGTGTGGTCTGCCGGGTATTCATCGTGGCAGGCTTTGTGATCTTCCTGACACTGCTGATCCTGGGAATTCTGATGATCCGAAAGAGGGAATTCATCTTCCGGATCGCCATGAAATTTATCGGACTTCTGCATAAGATCCGTATCATCAAGCATCCGGAGAGATTTTACAGGAAGCTGGAAAAGGTCATGGAGGAATACAAGACCTGTGTGGGAGTTGTTGCAGGCCATAAGGGAATGTGGTTCCGCGCCTGTCTGATGAATGTTCTTCAGCGTTTTGCGCAGATTGCGGTAACGGTCTTTTCCTTCCGCGCACTTGGGGGGACCGGCTCCGTTCGTGAACTTTTCTCCACCCAGTGCTTTGCGACCATCGGAGCAACATGTATTCCCATTCCGGGAGCTATCGGTATCTCGGATTATCTTATGATCGAGGGCTATGTGAACCTGATGGAAGAGGATTTCGCTTATCAGGTGCAGATGCTGAGCCGCGGACTTTCCTTCTACTGTTGCATCATCGTCAGCGGTATCACGCTTATGATAGGCCTTATGAAGATTGGAGGCAAACGAAAAAATGATCGGAGTATTTGACTATACGGTTATTCTGACATATCTGTCCGCTGCGGCAGGTATCACGGGAACCATTGTTGCGCTGTACGGAAACGGACACCCCTATATGGGCGCGTTCTTCCTTCTGTTCTGCGGACTTTGTGATGCCTTTGACGGAAAGGTCGCACGTCATAAGAAGAACCGGACCGATTTTGAGAAGAGCTTCGGTATCCAGATCGATTCTCTGGCGGATCTGATCTCCTTCGGTGTTCTTCCCGGTGCCATCGGTTTCGGTCTGCTTCATGCAAGCGAGAAGTATGCGGACATTCCGGTATTTCATCCGGTGGATCAGGATCGTGCCGTCCTTTATCCGGTACTCTTTATCGCCATTATTATCCTGTATTTGATCGCGGCGCTCTGCCGTCTGGCATATTTCAATGTAACCGAAGAGGAACGCTCCAGATCCGAAGGCGGTGTCCGGAAGACCTATGTGGGTCTGCCCGTGACCACTGCAGCGCTGATCTTCCCCACCGTGCTCCTGATCCGCTTTGTCGCACGTGTGGATTTCACACCGATCTACTTCACGGTTATGGTCATCACCGCATTTCTGTTTGTGTCCCGGATCCGGATCGCGAAGGCGGGAACCAAGGGGATCCTTGCCATGATCGGTATCGGTATCGTGGAGTTCGGAGTCATGATCTTCTTCCTTGTCACGAGAGGAATGTGAGGAACCTATGGATGGATTGAATTTCTTGTATAATACAGCGCCCGGAAGGGCGCTGCTTCTGCCCCTCAGCAGCCGGACCCTGTCCAAAATCTGTGGGGCATTTTTGGATAGCGGGCTGTCGAAGCCGCTGATCTCCGGCTTTATCAAAAAAGCAGAAATCGACCCGGAGGAGTACGAGATGGACGGCTTCACCTGCTTTAATGACTGCTTCTCACGTCATGTGAAGGAGGGGCTTCGGCCGGTGGATCAGGATCCGGAGGTGATGATCGCACCCAGTGACGGACTTCTGTCCGTTTGGGATATCGCCGAGGACACGGTGCTTCCCCTGAAGCAGAGCGAGTATACGGTGAAGAGCCTGCTCCGGGACAGCCGTCTGGCAAGAAGGTATGAAGGCGGGATCTGCCTGGTATACCGGCTTTGCGTGAATCATTATCACAGATACGGATACGTGGAGAGCGGACGGAAGTCCGTAAACCGTTTCATTTCCGGTGCGCTCCATACGGTGCGTCCGGTGGCACTGGCGGCACGACCGGTATTTGTGGAGAACTGCAGGGAGTATACCTGCATCAGGACCCGGAGGTTCGGCGTTCTGACACAGATGGAAATTGGGGCCATGCTGGTAGGAAAGATTGCCAATCATGAGAAGGGGCGCGCAGAGGTTGTGCGCGGAACGGAGAAGGGAACATTTCTGTACGGAGGGTCCACCATCGTGGTATTGGTGGAGCCCGGGAAGGTACAGATCGATCCGGAGATCCTGGCGGCTTCGGCTGCGGGAGAGGAGACTCCGGTACGTTACGGACAGGCGGTTGGCAGAGTTCGGTAGGACAGCATGAAGAACGAAGAAAATCTGAACCATATAGAGACGGAGAATGAACCGGGCGAACAGGACAGGAAGTTGAGCAGGAAGGAACGCAAAAAGACTCGTAAGCCGAAGCGGATCTGGATGATCGTGCTGATGCTGGTTCTGCTTTTTGCGGTCACTTTCTTTACTACGGCTGTGATCTGGGCGCTCAGTACCTGGAGTCTTCTGACCATGGACGAACTGCTCTGGCATCTGAAGGTTTCCATGAAGGGAACCAATATGGACATGGTCTACAATTTCCTGTGGACAACCCTTGGATGTTCCGTGGGTGTCACGGGTGTCGCATGCTTCTTCCTGCTCTGGACCCGGAAGAAAACCAAGGCGGGGCCGAGAGCTTGGAGGATCACCCTGGGACTTGCAGTGCTTATCTTTTTAGGAGGAATTGTAACGGCATGGAAGGGCTTCAGCATCGGAACCTTCCTGAAGAGCTACATGACGGTTTCCTCCTTTATCGAGGATACCTATGTGGATCCGGGCTCGGTGGAACTGACATTTCCGGAGCAGAAGAGAAATGTGATCGTGATCTACATGGAATCCATGGAGACCACGTACATGGACGAAGCCCACGGCGGTGCATTTCCGGAGAATCTGATCTCGGACCTTACGGTCCTGGCTACGGAGTACGAGGACTTCTCGGGTTACTCGGGAACCAGGAACGGCGGCGTGGCGCTGCCCGGCTCGGTCTGGACCATGGGAGCCATGTTCGGTACCTCCTCGGGGCTGCCGCTGAAGACACCCCTGGGCCAGAACGGTATGGCCATCAATGAGGATTTCTTCCCGGGAATCGTTACCCTGGGAGATATCCTGGAGGAAAACGGATATACGAACCGCCTTCTGATCGGATCGGATGCGACCTTCGGAGGAAGAAGGCTGTATTATGAGACCCACGGCAATTATGAGATTCACGACTACATTTACGCGAAGAAGGTCGGGCGGATCCCGCAGGACTACAAGGTCTGGTGGGGATATGAGGATGCCAAGCTGTTCAGCTATGCAAAGGAAGAGACCACGGAGCTGGCGAAGAGCGGGAAGCCCTTCAATCTGACCATTCTGACGGTGGATACTCATTTTGAGGACGGACATGCATGTCAGTATTGCCGGAGACAGTTCGGAGATAACAAGTACGCCAATATCATGGACTGCTCGTCACGGATGGTCTACAAATACGTCCGCTGGCTGCAGCAGCAGGATTTCTACGAGAATACCACCATCGTCATCACCGGGGATCATCCGACCATGGATACGGACTTCTGCGATGACGTGCCGGAGTCCTATCTGAGAAAGACCTATACCTGTATCATCAATCCGGCCGTGCAGACAGCGGACCGGTCCAGAAGAAGAGAGTTCTCCACATTTGACCTATTCCCCACGACACTGGCAGCCATGGGCGTGTCCATTGAAGGAGAAAAGCTGGGGCTTGGTACAAACCTTTTCTCGGATGTGGATACCCAGTTGGAGGAATACGGTCTCGAGGACCTGGAAGCGAAGGTCAGTGCCCGGTCGAAAATGATGGAGCGAATGTACAAGGGGACGTATCAGAGCCCCGGAGAAAAAGGAAAAGACGAAGAGTAGAACAAATACAGAAACCAGGAGGTTAGTCATGGAAAGAAAGAATCTTGCACAGGAACTGGGAGCAACCACCTACCCCGGACGTGGGATCGTTATCGGCCGCACGCCGGACGGAAGCAAGGCGGTAACAGCTTATTTCATCATGGGCCGTTCGGAGAACAGCCGGAACCGTGTCTTTGTGACCGAGGGAGAAGGGATCCGTACGGAGGCCTTTGATCCCGCAAAGCTGGAGGATCCGAGTCTGATCATTTATGCTCCGGTCCGGGTTCTGGACGGAAATATCATCGTGACCAACGGAGACCAGACCGATACGATTTACGACGGGCTGTCCGAAGGAAAGACCTTTGAGGAGTCTCTCAGAACCCGTGAGTTCGAGCCGGACGGACCGAACTACACACCGAGGATCTCCGGCTACATGAAGTTCGGAAAGACGGCAGCGGGTGTGTCGGATACAGGAGCGGCTTCAGCGTACAGCTATGACATGTCCATCCTGAAGTCCAACAACGGCGATCCTTCCCAGTGCAACCGTTATACCTTCAGCTATGACAATCCGAAGGCCGGCGAGGGACATTTCATCCACACCTATATGGGTGACGGAAACCCGCTTCCCAGCTATGAGGGAGAACCCACTCCGGTGGAAATTCCCGATGCAGGTATTGACGCCTTCACGGAGCTTGTATGGAACGCCATCGACCCGGATAATAAGGTTTCGCTGTTCACCCGGTTTGTGGACCTGACAAGCGGTGCAGTTGAGACACGTATCGTAAATAAGAATCAGTAAGTCGCGTAGGAAAGAGAGGAAGAAAATGAACGAATTCGCATTGAAATACGGCTGCAACCCGAATCAGAAGCCGTCCCGTGTATTTATGAAGGACGGAAGCGATCTGCCCATCACCGTTGTGAACGGCAGACCGGGATATATCAACCTGCTGGACGCCCTGAACGGCTGGCAGCTGGTTAAGGAGCTGAAGATCGCTACCGGTCTTTCGGCAGCCACCAGCTTCAAGCATGTATCTCCGGCCGGTGCGGCAGTGGGCCTTCCGCTGACCGAGATCGAGAAGAAGATCTACTGGGTAGAGGATCTGGGAGAACTCTCTCCGTTGGCTTCTGCCTATGCCCGTGCCCGCGGAGCTGACCGTATGTCCTCCTTCGGTGATTTCATCGCTCTTTCCGATGTCTGCGACAAGGATACAGCCCGTCTCATCAAGCGCGAGGTCAGCGACGGAGTGGTAGCACCCGGATACACGGATGAGGCCATGGAGCTTCTGAAGCAGAAGAAGAACGGCAATTACTGTGTGATCCAGATCGATCCGGATTATGTTCCGGCTCCGATTGAGACCAAGGATGTATATGGCGTTACATTTGAACAGGGAAGAAATGAACTGAAGATCGATGATGAACTCTTCAGCAACGTTGTTACGGAGGCGAAGGAGTTCTCAGAGCAGGCAAAGATCGACCTGGCCATCGCCATGATCACCCTGAAGTATACGCAGTCCAACTCCGTATGCTATGTAAAGGGCGGCGCAGCCATCGGTATCGGTGCCGGACAGCAGTCCCGGATCCACTGTACCAGACTGGCAGGCGACAAGGCAGATAAATGGTTCCTTCGTCAGTCTCCGCAGGTTCTGAATCTGCCCTTCAAGGCAGATATCCGTCGTGCGGACCGCGATAATACCATCGATGTATATATCAGTGATGATTATGAGGATGTGATCGGTGAGGGCGAGTGGCAGAAATATTTCACAGAGCAGCCGGCAGTCTTCACGCGTGAGGAGCGGAAGGAATGGCTGAAGAAGAATACGGACGTGGCTCTTGGTTCGGATGCCTTCTTCCCCTTCGGAGACAATGTGGAGCGTGCAAACCGCAGCGGCGTTCGTTACATCGCGCAGCCGGGTGGCTCCATCCGTGATGATAATGTGATCGAGACCTGCAATAAGTACGGCATCGCCATGTGCTTTACGGGTATCCGTCTGTTCCATCACTGATCGGAAAACGAGAGAGGCAAAGAAACAGAATACTGTGTAGAAGGAGAAGCACCCCGGATGTACATCTGTACAGGGGTGCTTCTTCCTTGTGCTGTGACTGTTTTTGAGACGTTTGGTCTGCTATGACAGCGTCGTCCGAAGGGATGCCGTCTAAAGCGGAGAAAGTAGAATTAAGTAAAATCAAGTAAAATTAACCCTCCGGCTGCCGGGGATGGAGAGACTCGTGCTCCGCTTTGATATGGATATATGCATACGCGGCTGCCCAGTTCTTGCTGGTCTCCGTCATCACTGCCTTCAGCGGGAATTTGCATTTTTCATAAGCCTTTAATCCGTCAATGATCATACTCAGCTTCCTGTCCTCAATTCCGGCGAAGATGAGAAGAGGCTCCTCAAATTCCGGTCCGTCGTAGGGCAGGGGCAGATCCTTCATGGGCTGCAGTCCTGCCAGCGAAGCAAGTGTCCGGTTGTATTTCGGGCGTTCGATATAGTTTACCTGTACCTTCATGGGAGCAAGCATATTGCGGAGATCATTCCGGATGCTCCGGTCAGGTACGGCAAAGAGAAGAAGTGTTTCTTTCATGATTGATTCCTCCATATTGCTTTGCATCGTGTATCCCTCGCCGTGCTCGGGACCAGGGGGCCCCTCCCTCACTTTGTTCGGGCAATCCCCTGGCTTCAGTCTAAGCATATCATGAACTTACGGAAATGTCATCCGCCGTACAGAACAAACAGAAAAGGATACAGGAGAAAGTTAAACCGAAAACGGGGAATAGTGGTTGAAATAAAATGTGTTTTATGTTACTTTTATTGTGGTAAAGGATTGTCTGTGGTTAATGGACAATCGGGGAAAGTTTAGTTATGCCATGTATGGCGAGGAGGGAAATTATGAATTGTCCTAATTGTGGGCTCCCGATCGCAGACGGATCATCCTTCTGCGTTGGATGCGGAGCACCGGTTGCGCAGCAGCCGCAGCAGAATCAGCAGCCACAGATGCAGTACCAGCAACCGCAGTACCAGCAGCCGCAGTTCGAGCAGCCGCAGATGCAGTATCAGCAGCCACAGCAGCAGTATCAACAGCCGCAGCAGGCGTTTCAGCCGCAGCAGCAGTCGTTCCAGCAGTCTTCTCAGAAGGTTGGTCTGCCCGGGAATGGCAGCTTTATCGAAGTGATGAAGGCTGATCCGGTCAGGATCTGTGCATACGTCGGTTATATGTTCACATTTCTGGCGTCTTTCGTTCCGAGATGGGTATCTATTTCCTTCTTTGGAGTAACACAGGGTGCAGGGCTTTTCGCAAGTGACGGCGGGATCCTGAAGCTTTGGGGAATCCTGTTCCTGCTCGGTTCCATCGTCGGATGCCTGATGGAATTCGGCTCCTTTATCCCTGCGATCAACAATGTGGCGGCAAAGGTCAAGGCACTGCCGTACTCTCAGTTCTATATTCCGGGACTGTTTGTCATTCTGTACATCCTCTGCAGATTTAACGGAAACTTCACTACCTTCGTGAATGCCGGTGGAAGCTGGGGATTTGCAAAGTGGATCTGCCTCATCGGTATCCTGCTTCTTCTGGTTCGTCCGATCCTGAAGCTGGTTAAGAAAGAGGAGTATTGGGATTAAACAGTAAATCTGATAGTAATATGGAGGACACCGCTTTCGGGCGGTGTCTTCGTGCATAAAATGAACGAAAAAATCAATACTGAAGACCGGTTATATCTTTACTGCCGGTGATATTTCGTGTATTCTTATGTTCATACGGAAGAAACGTAAGGCAATGGTGCCGGGAGTGATTCCGTAAGAAAGGGAAGAACAATGGGAACCTTTGATCCGCAGGGACCGGAAAAAAACCCCAACCTGTATGATCGAAATAAATATTCTGCGGTGCTGGATGATCCTTCGGCACCGATCTATCCGCAGCAGGGATACGGAGGGATGCCGCAGCAGGGATACGGAGGGATGCCGCAACAGGGCTATGGCGGAATGCCATCCCGGGGACTCGGCGGAATGCCGCCCCAGGGGCTTGGCGGAATGCCGCCCCAGGGTCTCGGAGGCATGCCGAAGCAGAGCTTCGGAGGAATGATGCAGCAGGGCTACGGAGGAATGCCAAAGAGGGCTGTTGATAACTGGGATCCCCGTCAGGTTACGTCCAAGGGGATCGCGGCTACTATTCAGGAACTGGAACGTATGCGGCAGTCGATCAACAGTCGTCAGATATTCGCGTTTATCATCATGGCGCTCGCCATTATCTCTCCGCTGTTCTTCACCATGTCGGGCAGAAGGGCGGCATCGGGCGCCGGAATGATCATTATGTTCATCGGTATGATGATATCGATCGGTTTTTTTGCCGGCATTCCGAAGACGAAGAAGCGGATGAAGGCGCTTTACAAGGAGACCTTCGTACGGCAGATGCTTCAGGAGCATTTCCAGGATGTGTATTACAACTGGGAGCAGGGAATGGAGCAGGAACTGATAAAGAATTCCGGTGTGTGCAGACTGGGAAACCGGTACTCCTCGGAAGATTATGTCAGTGCCGTGTACCGGGGGATCCGGTTCCAGCAGGCGGATGTGACGATCCAATATCATACCAGTTCGGGCAAGAGCTCACATACAACTACGTATTTTCAGGGACGGATGTTTTGCTTCCAGTATCCGGGGAAATGGAGTGATGCGGTTCAGATCCATTCGAAGAACTTCATTTATGCGGGCTCGCCTGCCAGCGGTGTTCAGAGATCGGCGTTGCAGATGGAAAGCGTGGACTTCAACAAACAGTTCACAGTGCATGCGATGATGGAGCATGATGCTTTCTATATCCTGACTCCGCAGATGATGGAACGGATCACCGCACTGAAGCAGAGATACGGATCGATCACGATGACATTTGCCCACGGGTATCTCATGGTGGGCCTGAATTCCAAGATGGATTCCTTTGATGCGGATATGAAAAAGCCTATCGATTATCAGATGGAGAAGTCGCGGATGAATCAGGATGTACATGTGATCGAGGAGCTGATCCAGATCCTGCAGTGTATCCCGAATTAAGAAATGGTAGTAATTAAAAGAAGGTTATTATAGAATAGAAACACAGTGTTCCGCAGGGGATAAACAAGGAGGAATGAATTATGTTATGGTGGGTACTTGGTGGTATTTTGTTATTTATCATTATTCTGATCTGTGCATGGATCGGAATGTGCAACGGGATCAGGGTCGCTGATCTGAAATGCAATGAGGCGCTTTCCGGAATCGATGTGGCTTTGACAAAGCGTTATGACGTCCTTACAAAGATGAAGGACGTGGTAAAGGGCTATATGCAGCACGAGTTTAACACATTGACAGAGCTTGTGCGGATGAGAAGCGGAATGTCCATGGCAGAGCGTCAGAATGTCAATGGTCAGATGGATCAGCTGGCAGGACAGATCCGGATCCTTGCAGAGAATTATCCGGAGCTTCGTTCCAGCCAGAACTTCATCGAGCTTCAGAGAGCCATTGCGGATGTGGAAGAGCATCTTCAGGCTGCGCGTCGTCTGTACAATGCAAATGTTACGGCATATAATACCAAGATCGTGACATTCCCCAGCAGCATGGCAGCGAACCATCTGGGTGCCGTGCAGAAGGAATTCTTCGTAGCTGAGGACGTAAAGCGTCAGGATGTAAATATGAGATTCTAACATAATAACAGCGACATAACAGAGGGACAGGTTCCACGTCACATTTTCGTGTGATACGGAACCTGTCCTTTTGTCATGTGACCTGGCTGTCATACCCCGTTTCCGACTGCTTTTTCCGGTCTGTCAGTCATCGTAGAATCCGAAAAACAGGGTTTTATTCCGCCCCTGATTCTGTTATACTTATATGCGGGGAATTGGGTAAATAACTAAGTGTTTTTGGTGGATATGGAGACAGCGGTAATACACAAGAGACAAACCTCAAAAATGTTGTTGGTCTGTGTTGTATGTATACTGATCAACATGGGCGGCGTTCAGCTGGTGGGTGCTTTGGAATGGCCGTTCTACCTTGACTGTGTGGGTACGGTCATCGCGGCTGCGATGTGCGGGTACCTGCCCGGTATTATTGTGGGTCTTTTTACAAACCTCATCAAAGGCATTTCAGATACAGAATCATTGTATTATGTCGTAGTCAATGCGCTGGTCGCGCTTATCGTCTACTGGTTCAGAAAAAAAGGATGGCTGAAAAAGCCCCAGGGGCTTCTGGGACTGATCTTTGCGCTGGCGGTTCTTGGCTGGCTCTACTGGATCGTGATCACTCTCGTGATGGGGGATCCGCTGACCGAAGAATCACTCTGGGAAAGTTTTATGATCGAGCTGGCGGATAAGGGCATCACGGTCTTTATTGTATCGATCCTTCTCTTCGTGCTTCCGAAACGCTTTCAGCGCTTCCTGGAGTTCCGGGGCTGGCAGCAGAAACCGCTTTCCGAGGAAGAGAATAAGGCCGTGAAGCGGGGGCAGAACAGAAAAATGTCCCTTCGTACGAAGTTGATGTTACTGCTTTCCCTGGTCTTCGTGACCATGGGAGTGGCTTCGCTTCTGATCAGCGCCTTCCTTTACAGAGACTATACACAGAAGGAAAATGTGGACTTTGCCAAGGGAACCAGCCAGATGGTCGCAAATATGATCGACCCGAATAAGGTCGACGAGTATATTGCCATCGGTGAGGACGCTCCCGGGTATCTGGAGACGAAGCAGCGGCTGATCAATGTGAAGGAAAGTAACTCGGTCATCGAATTTATCTATGTATATAAGGCGGAGCCGGACGGGTTCCATGTGGTGTTCGATATCGATACCGAGGAGTATCCGGGAGATCCTCCGGGATATGTGACCGAGATCAACGAGGAGTACGGAGATACCCGTATGAAGCTGCTGGCCGGAGAAGAGATCGAACCGGTGGAAACCATTGACCGCTGGGGACATCTCATTACGGTCCTGACGCCTGTCAGGGATGCCGACGGGAATACCGTATGCTACGCGGGCGCCGACATTTCCATGACGACGATCTACCAGAACGAGAGAGACTTCCTGACGAAGCTGATCCTGCTCTTCATCGGGTTCTTCATCCTTTCCATGGCGGTTGCCATGTGGATCTCCGATTACAACATCATCCTGCCGATCAACTCCATGGCGGTCAGCGCCAGCAAATTTGCCTATGATGATGAGGATGCGCTGGGTGACAATGTGGAGCGGATCAGGGAGCTGGATATCCATACCGGTGATGAGATCGAGAATATGTACCAGGCTCTGTCCAAGACAACGGAGGACAGTGAACATTATGTGACTGCGCTCCGTACCAAAACAGAGACCATTTCCCAGATGCAGAACGCCCTCATCATGGTCCTGGCGGATATGGTGGAGAGCCGTGACGAGAGCACCGGCGACCATGTCCGGAAGACGGCGGCGTATACCAGGATCATTATGGAACGTCTGAAGAAGCTTGGGTATTATACGGATCAGCTGACGGATGAATTCATGTATAACGTCGAGAACTCCGCGCCGCTGCATGATATAGGGAAGATCGCGGTATCCGACATGATCCTGAACAAACCCGGCAAGCTGACAGAGGAAGAGTTTGAATTGATGAAGAGGCACACTACGGCGGGTGCTGAGATCATAGAGCAGGTTATCTCCACGGTACCGGATTCCGCGTATCTGAGGGAGGCGAAGAACCTGGCGGAATATCACCACGAGAAATGGAACGGCAAGGGTTATCCCCACGGTCTTTCCGGCGAGGAGATCCCGCTGTCGGCCCGGATCATGGCGGTGGCGGATGTATTCGATGCACTGGTATCCGAGCGGTGTTACAAGAAGGCATTTTCCTTCGATGATGCGATGGATATCATCCAGACGGATGCGGGAAGTCATTTTGATCCGAAGGTAGCGGAGGCCTTCCTTTCGGCAGAGCTGGAGGTAAGGCAGGTGGCGGAGCATTTTACCGTATATAAGGTTACGAAGGGGCAGACGGAGACGTTGAGAAAGCCTCAGTAAAGAGGGAGAGACGGGCAAATCGGCACCTGAGCAACGATGAAAAGATATGGGATCTACGGACAAGGCATATAGGTCATACAAGGATTTATTTAGAGGAGGAAACAACATGAAGAAGCGTTTGGTAACAAGAAGCGATTTTGACGGACTGGTTTGCGCCATGCTCCTGAGAGAGCTGGATCTGATCGGGGATATCAAGTTCGTGCATCCGAAGGATGTACAGGACGGGAAGATCGAGCTTTCCGAAAATGATATCACCACGAACCTTCCCTTTGATAAACGTGTAGGCCTTGCCTTCGATCATCACGAAAGTGAGCTGATCCGAAATAAGAAGGAGGATTACGAGGGCAAGTACATCATCGACGGCGATGCCAAGTCGGCTGCCCGCGTGGTTTACGATTATTATGGCGGAAAGGATAGGTTCACCCGTGTATCCGAGGAGATCATGATCGCCGTTGATAAGGGGGATAGCGCCGACTTTACCGAGGATGAGATCCTGCATCCGAAGGATTGGGTGCTGATGAACTTCCTGATGGATGCCCGGACCGGTCTGGGACGGTTCCATGATTTCCGCATTTCCAACTATGATCTCATGATGGAGCTGATCGACTACTGTGTGGATCATTCCATTGAAGAGGTTCTTGAGCTTCCGGATGTTAAGGAGCGTGTGGATATGTACTTCGATCAGCAGGAGAAATTCATCGCCCAGCTGAAGGAGGTGACCACCATCCATGACAAGGTGGCAGTGATCGATCTTCGGAACCTGGAGACCATTTACACCGGTAACCGTTTCATGGTATATGCACTGTGGCCGGAGGTAGAGGTTTCCGTTCATGTGGCATGGGGCTTCAAGAAGCAGAATACCGCAGTCATGATCGGACGTTCCATCATCAACCGCAACTCTTCCGTGGACATTGGTGAGCTCTGCCTGTCCTACGGCGGCGGCGGACACCGCAAGGCAGGAACCTGCCAGCTGGACAACGATAAGGTGGACGGAGAACTGCCGAACATCATTGAGAAGCTGAACGGCAGATAGAGTTGATCCCCGAAGTCGTTTTTGTGGTTGATTCTTTCCTGAAAAAAAGGTAGAATATCCATACGCGTCCCGGGACACGGGACTATGCATTTCCGCCTGAAATGCGGAATAGAAAGCAGGAGAAGCAACCATGGTCTGTGACAATATTCTTGCTGCCGTCGGCAGCACACCGCTCATCCGTCTGAATCATCTGACCGGACCGGAGGATGCGGAGGTTTTAGTAAAGTACGAAGGAATGAACATCGGCGGGTCCATCAAGACCCGTACGGCGCTGCAGATGATCGAGGCTGCAGAGGAAGCCGGGATCCTGAAGCCGGACTCCACCATCGTGGAGCCCACCAGCGGTAATCAGGGGATCGGTCTGGCACTGGTAGGTGCGGTCCGGGGATACCGGGTCGTGATCATCATGCCGGATTCCGTCAGTGAGGAGCGGCGTCTCCTCATCAAGCAGTATGGTGCCGAGCTCATTCTGATCCATGATGATAATAATATCGGAGAATGTATCGACCGTTGTATCACAACAGCCAGGAAAATGTGCGAGGATGACCCGAGATGTTTCATGCCGGATCAGTTCTCCAACCCGGAGAATGTAAAGGTACATGTTCTGCATACCGGCAGGGAGATCCTGAAAGAGGTGGATGGAAAGATCGACGGCTTTTGCTCGGGAATCGGAACCGGCGGAACCATTACGGGTATCGGTTCGGTTCTGAAGGAAGCGAATCCGGATGTTCTGATCTGGGCGGCGGAGCCGGAGCATGCGGCGATCCTGTCCGGTGGCTCCATCGGATCCCATCTGCAGATGGGCATCGGAGACGGACTGATCCCGCCCATCCTGAACCGGGATCTGATCGGGAGGATCGAGCTTGTTTCGGATGACGAGGCTATCGAGACCACACGCCGTCTGACAGCGGAGGAGGGAATCCTCTGCGGCATCTCCAGCGGCACAAATGTATGTGTTGCGCTTCGTATGGCGAAGCTGCTGGGGAAGGGCAGACGCGTTGTCACCGTACTTCCGGATACCGGAGAGCGGTATTTCAGCACGGAGCTGTTCCGGCGATGAGCTGACGACACGGAGTCGGAGTGTCAAACTGTGATCATGGGGAGCGACCATTCTGCGGTCGCTCCCTGTTTTATATGTAAAACGGTTGGATGTACATACAGAAGATAAGTCATGACCCGCTGCCTGCAGCGGAGTATCTGACTGACGAACTCCATGAGGAAGGTAAGTATATGGTATTAGCTTTAATAGATTTCAGTAAAATGCTGAACTGCAGCGAGTGGCTGGGCAAGCTGATCGAGCTGGTCGTTCTGGCAGCCATCGCGATCATCGTTACGGCCATTATCCTGAAGATCGAGCGAAAATTCTTTCGTTCGCGGATTCAGCAGAAGAAGAATATTCAGGCAAGATTCACCTCGAATATCGTACGTTGGGCGATCATCGTGATCGCGGTGATCTGGGTGCTGGTCAGTGCGGAAGCAACTACAAACTTCGGTAAGGTTCTTTTCCAGGGAACTGCGATCATCGGTGCCGTTATCGGTCTTGCCGCACAGCCGGTCATCGGTGATCTTTTTGCCGGACTCATGCTCAGTATTCACAGACCCTTTGAGATCGGAGACCGGATCGAGCTGGACAACGGCGTGCGGGGAGTTGTCATGGATATCACAGCCCGCCATATCGTAGTCCGGACCATTGATACCATTGACGCGATCATTCCAAACAGTAAGGTGAATGCCAGTGTCATCACGAACATGAGCCATAATACGAAGATCCGGTCGGCACATTTCCGGTTTAATGTGGCTTATGGTACGGATGTGGAGAAGGCGATGGAGGTGATCCGTCAGGCGGTCATTGACTGCGAGCATACAATCCCGGCATGGAAGGATACCGAGGATTACGGTCCGGTGTATTTTATCTCCTATGCGGACAGCAGTCTGGTGATGGCAACCACCATCTATTATCAGCCGACGGTTCCTTCGGAGGTTGTGATCAGCGATGTGAATCTCAGAGTGAAGAAGGGTCTTGAGGCGGCAGGCATCGAGATCCCGTTCAACTATGTAAATGTAGTCATGAAGGATGATGACATGAAGGAACAATAATACGAGGCAACAATGATACGAAGGAACAATGATATGAAGCGTTAGTGATATTTTGCACAGGGTTTTTCTATGGGGGTAGAAAAAGAAAGAGGGGTGTAATATGGAGGATCTTCAGAATCGTATGATAGAACCGGAGCTTGTTGGCTGCTTTGAGGATGCCCTTACCTTCGGTCACATCTATGCGGTTTATCAGCCGCAGATCAATCATTCCACCGGCCGTATGGTTGGTGCTGAGGCGCTGATGCGCTGGAAGCATCCGATCTACGGGGTTCAGATGCCGGGGGATTTTATTCCCGTGCTGGAGAAGAACAATCTCATCTATCGTGCGGACCTTCACATTTTTGAGACGGTATGTAAGTTCCAGAGAAAATGTCTGGACGAGGGGATCTCCATCATCCCCATCTCGGTGAATATGTCCCGCTATGACATTTATAATACGAATTATGTGGAGGAGATCGAGTCCATCCGGAAGAAGTATGACATTCCGGTGAAGTATCTCCGCCTGGAGATCACCGAGTCCTCGGCTATCGGCGGACGGGAGATGATCACCCGTGTGCTCAGGCAGCTGCATGACCACGGTTACACTGTGGAAATGGACGACTTCGGCAGCGGATATTCCTCTCTGAATATCCTGAAGGATCTGGATGTGGATGTGATCAAGCTGGATATGGCGTTCCTGTCCGGCGATATCGGAGGACGCGGCGGAACGATCCTGTCCTCCATCGTACAGATGACGAAGTGGCTGAACACTCCGGTCATCGCAGAGGGTGTGGAGACCATGGAGCAGGCGGATTACATGAAGAGCACCGGCTGTAACTATATTCAGGGATATCTTTATTATAAGCCCCTTCCGGAAGAGGAATTCCTGGAGAAGATGACGCAGCTGGAACATGAACCGTTGACTCCGGCCATGCATCTTATTAAAACTTTGGATGCAGGTAAGTTCTGGGATCCGAATTCCATGGAAACCCTGATCTTCAATAACTTCGTGGGTGGTGCAGCCATTTTCACATATAATACGGAGACGAAGGAGAAGAAGATCCTCCGGGTGAACCGAAAGTATGTGAAAGAGCTGGGTATGAACATGACTGAGCGTGATATCATCGGTAAAGATGTCTGGAGCGCCTTTGGTGAGCATGAGGAACAGAAATACGATGATATGCTACTGCGTGCCATCAAGAGCGGTGATGAGGAAATGAGTGATACCTGGCGTATCGTCACCTCTGATTGCTGCGGGCAGGATGAGATCTGCATCCGGACCTATGTACGTGAGATCGGAGAGGCCGGACAGGAGTATCTCTTCTACGCCATGGTTCAGAATATCACCGCAGCGAAGAAGCGTGATGCACAGTTACTGGAGGATGAGAACAGATACAAATCTGCATTTGAGCAGGCGAATGTCTATGCCTGGGAATACACCATTGCTACGAAGGAGATGCGGCCCTGCTACAGGTGTATGAGGGATCTGGGACTTCCGCCGGTGGTGAGGAACTATCCGGAACCTGCCATCGAGCAGGGAATCTTTCCTCAGGATTATGCCGATATGTACCGGGATTGGCATAAACAGCTGGAACAGGGAGTAGAGAGTATGGAGGCTATCATTCCGCTGACGGTCGGACGGGTGCCGTTCCACGTAAGATATACACTGGAAAAGGATGAGAACGGAAAGCCGTTGAAGGCTTACGGTTCCGCGACACTGGTGGTGGATGACGTGAGCGGGAAGAAGGAAGACGATTGACAGTAAGAGAATGAACTGATAATGAATGCGCGGGATCTGGATCGTCTGACCGGATACTGAGCTGCGGTTGATATGGACACTATGAGAAGGCGTGCGTATGAGACAAGTGATAGTTGTGTCAAATCCCGGAGGAGAAGGAGATCTCTTTCTGGAGGAGGCGTTACAGGGAATCTATGAGATTCGGACGGAACTGGATCCGGATCGTGTGATCGACATTCTGAAGGCAGATGCGGACGATATCGATGCGGTCATTATCCGGCATCCGTCGAACAGAGCGGGGGTTGAGAGACTTCTCGCCCATATGAAGGAGAATAATTCGGTGATCTATGCGATCCCGGCACTGATCCTGACGGATGAGGAGCATACGGCTGTGGATGAGGCGTTCCTGGAGGACCCGGTCGTGGATGTTCTTCGGATGGGCGAATCCAAGGATGTGATCCGGAACCGTGTACGGCGGGCAGGACAGTTGGTGAATTCCGTTTCCTTTGGGGAGTTTGCAAAGATGCTGCGGGCGCTTCCGTCTCTCGTTTATCTGAAGGACGCGAACGGAAAATATGTCTTCAGTTCCCAGTACTGGCATCATCTGGAGCATTATGACGATCCGGACTGGACGATCCGCGGCAAGACGGATATGGAGATCCGAAAGGATACCGAGAATGCGAAGCGGGCTTACGAATCGGATCTTCGGGTGATCTCCAGCGGAGTCGGAGCTTCGTATATAATCGAGGAAAATGAAGACGGAATCCAGGAATTTCTGCAGATCATTAAGGAGCCGCTCCGGTATGAGGACGGAAAGATCCGGGGGATCATTGCTCTTATCAATAATGTGACCGAACAGGAGAGACTGAAACGTCAGCTGGAGAAGCTGTCCTTTACGGATGAGCTGACCGGATGCTTTAACCGGGCGTATGAGGATTCTTATGTCCGGATGCTGGATGAGACGAATTACCCGCTCAGCATTATTTCTGCAGACTGTGATGATCTTAAGACCATTAATGATAAGTACGGTCACATGGTGGGAGATGAGTACATCCGTATGGCCGTGACCCTGATGCGGTCGGTTCTTCCCGAGGACAGCGTGATCTGCCGGACGGGGGGAGATGAGTTCGTGGCCTTTCTTCCGAATGTGGATGAGGCTCGGGTGAATCATTTGCTTACGATCCTGTCGGAGATGGAGGATATCTTTCAGATCCAGAACCGCAGACTCAGCGTGTCCTTCGGTGCGGCAACGATGAATTCCAAAGAGGGATCCATCCGGGAAACCATCGCAACCTCAGATGCAAGGATGTATCAGGATAAGAATAATAAGAAGAAAAAACGTAATGATGAGACAGAATAAAGTGAGAGGGGTGACAGCATGGCATTTCGAATCGTGAGAAATGATATCACGAAGGTGAAGGCAGATGCGATCGTAAATACAGCAAACCCGGAACCGACTTATGCAGACGGAACGGACCGTGCGATCTATGAGGCGGCGGGGCCGGAGCTTTTGCTGGCTGAAAGACAGAGGATCGGACGATTAAATGTAGGGCAGGCAGCGGCCACGCCGGCATTTGCTCTTCCTGCCAGATACATCATACATACTGTAGGGCCCTCCTGGGAGGGCGGTGATCAGGGTGAGATGGATGCACTCCGGGCATGTTATGAGAACAGTCTGGAGGTTGCCGGAGAACTGGGTTGTGAAAGCGTGGCATTTCCGCTGATCGCTACGGGAGTCTACGGCTTCCCGAAGGCGGAGGCGCTGGAGATCGCGGTGTCGGTCTTCAGTAAATATCTGATGGGCCATGAAATGAAGATCATCCTGGTGGTATTCGATTCGGAGTCCTTCGTCCTGTCCGGCAAGATCTTTTCGGGTATCGATGAATATATCGACGAGAAGACAGTAGAGGCAAGGAGTCGTGTGGTATACAGTGCGGATCAGGGGGTTAGGGTGGATTCGAAGCCATCTTTCCGTGAACGGAAATCTCATGGTCGGGCAGGAAAGGCTTTTGAATCCAAGCTGTCATATCCTTCGGCCGGGGCGCCTGCTAATACAAATCTGCCCATGGGAAGTTTCAGTGGGGATCTCATGAAGGAGTCGGCGGCAGAGTACTGCGCTGCCATGGATGAGGAAGAGTTTTCCGCGCCCGGCGATTCACTGGAACAGAGGATGAAGCATCTGGATGACACCTGGCAGGAGGCCCTTCTTTGGTGGATCGATGAGAAAGGCTATACCGATGTGGAGGTTTACAAGCGGGCAAATGTGGACAGGAAGCTGTTCTCGAAGATCCGTAACAAGGAAGAGTATCAACCCAAGAAAATGACGGCGGTGGCCTTTGCGCTGGCACTACGACTGAACCTGGATGAAACCCAGGACCTGTTGAAGCGTGCGGGCTTTGTTCTGTCCCACAGCAACAAATTCGATATCATCATTGAATATTTCATCCAACAGGGGATATACGATACCTACACCATTAATCTGGCGCTTTTTGACCACAGGCAGCCGCTTCTGGGTGAGTAACGAACCGCCCGCAGACGGGAATGTGAAGTAGGAAGGTTTTGGAGAAAGATGACAAAGGGACAGGTCCCTTGCCACATTTTCATGTGACACGGAACCTGTCCCTTTGTCATGAGGATATCCGGTTATGCTTTATGCCGCTTTTTGTAGTCCTCCTGGATCGGAGCGAGCAGCTCGTCGCTTTCGAAGACCTCCTTCATGGCCGCTGCGGTTGGCGCGCTTCTTGCACAGCTGACCATTCGATCCATCACGCTGAAGTTGAGGGCGGTTCCGGCGGCGTCGCATTCGTAGCGTACTGCACGGTTCTTCGCTACTCCGAATCGACCTGCCACTTCGACGGCGTCGATATTTGCGCCCAGGAAGATAAATTCCCAGTGATATTTCTTCTTCTGACGCTCCACCATTTTCTTCACCTTGTCATAGGTATAGTTCCGGCTGGCATTCTCCATACCGTCCGTGGTGATGATGAAGAGTGTCTTCTCCGGAACGTCCTCGGGACGTGCATACTTGTGAACGTTTCCGATATGATGGATCGCTCCGCCCACCGCGTCCAGAAGTGCGGTGCAGCCCCGGACAAAATACTGCCTGTCCGTCATGGTCTCAACCCGGTCCAGAGGAACCCGGTCATGAAGGATCTCGGTCTTGTCATCGAAAAGCACGGTGGAAACGATGGCTTCCCCCTCTTTCTTCTTCTGCTTGCTGATCATGGAGTTGAAACCTCCGATGGTGTCGGGCTCCAGTCCCTGCATGGATCCGCTTCTGTCAAGGATAAAAATGATTTCCGTAAGTCCCTTCTTCATAATATATACCTCCTTTTTCACTGGCGGCTTATGCCGTTCTTTTTCTGTTGAGGTAAGTATATTAGATTACGGATAGGCTGTGGTCGCATGGAAAGCGACACTTTCGGGTGTCGTCGCCTGCCCTGATTTGCGGCTTCTTCGTCGGAACAGGGACATGGATCAGGATCACGTCAGGTATATGCGGGGATACAACAACAGCCCCCGATATCGGGGGCTGTCGTTAAACGGTTATTTCTGAAGAATACCTGCGACCTCTGTACGGATAGCTTCGAGCATTTCCGGAGTGTATTCTCCTTCCTTCAGCATATCCCAGGTCTTCTTTGCGGCTTCCGCGATCGAAGGATCAAGCAGTTCCTCATGATCTCTGTAATGATCATATCCACGGAACTTGTTGGTGTACTGTGCAACCTCCTGTCCCTTTCTCAAAACCCAAACCTTCATGTTGGGCTCGCCCTCATGAGAGTTGTTTCTCGGACGGAGAATGATAGACCAGGTTGCATCTTCGTAGACTGTGTTGAGATTATCGTTTGCCATACACTAATACCTTCCCTTCCTAAAATGCATTCGCGTTCTTCCTGCTTTCCGAACATTCTTAACGCCACCGGAACGTTCGGGAACACTAAGCATATTGTACCACATCGGAGGCCATATGCCTATGTAATTTTTTATAAAATAGGACGTATTTTTGATGGGAAGTTAACCTTTGTCAGATGTTCTGTTCATTTTTTTCTGATAAGCTATGCTCCGCTTAGAGTATAATTTTCATTGGCATGAAAAATAAAAAGAAGAGGCCGAAGCCTCTTCACAATCACATAAACAAACCTTATTATTTGATTTGGCGAAAAAAACGATAAGGAGTTATGTGATGACTACCATGTTAAATGAAACCGCTCTGACTTTCAAGGCTTTTGAACAAAATACTTTCCGGATGGTATGTGAATGGGCAAAGAATTATACCAAGGAATTCCTGGAGCGATACGATGATTACCTCATGGAGACCAGGGATAAAGAATCCTATCGGAATAAAGGAAAGCGAAAAACAACCGTCAAGACCGTGTATGGCGAAGTTGAGTACGAACGTCGAGTTTACGAGGTTATCAGAGAGGACGGCCTGAAGGAGTTTGTCTATCTGCTGGATGAACAGCTTGAGATATCTGGAGTCGGACTGATCTCCATGAATATGGCCGAGCAGATGGTTTCTTCGATCACGGAGACATCCTATCGTGAAACCGCAAGCAGTATCACAGAGACAACCGGGCAGTCTATCAGCGCCATGGGTGTATGGAACGTGATTCAGGCGCTGGGAGAATCCGTTTGCGAAGATGAACGGCATCTTGTGAAGGAGCACAAAGCAGGGAATGTATCCGGAGAGAAAGAAACACCTGTGCTCTTTGAGGAGACGGATGGAGTCTATGTTAGGCTCCAGCGTGAAAAGAACACAAAGGGCGAAATCAAAGTGGGCCTGGCCTATGACGGATGGAAAAAGACAGGGGAAAATCGTTACAATCTGGATGGAAAGGTTGTTGTAGCCGGTTTCTCAACATCATCAGAATTTCAGGCCTACAGAGAAGCAGCTATCGCAGAGATGTATAACATGGATGAGGTCGAGCTTCGGATCATGAATGCAGACGGAGCTGAATGGGTAAAGAATATCTGCGATTCAGATACGGTATTTCAGTTGGATCCGTTTCATAGAAACAAGGCCATCAAAGAAAATGTGCCGTATTCGGAACATGCAAAACAAATCCATGCATTGTTGGAACAGAAAAAGTTGGATGAGATGTTTGAATATCTCGAGAGATACAGGAACAGTCTGACTGATGGCGATGAGATTGAAAAGGCGGAACGGTTGATCACCTATTTTTCCAACAATCGAAAAGGGTTAATCCCTTATAACCAACGAGATCTTCAGATACCTGATAGTCCGGAGAACATAGAATATCGAAACCTCGGAACGATGGAAAATCACATTTGGAGTGTGATTGCAAGGAGGATGAAACATAATCATACATGCTGGAGTATTCGTGGTGGAAATCATCTGGCGAAGATTCTTGCAAAGAAATGTTCCGGCAGACTAAATGAAGTTGCAAACAAGTTGAAAATGCCCGCATTTGAGCGGCAGGTAGTTGAACAGATCAAGGAACAGATGCTTTCAGCATATGAGGCAAACAGAAAGGTTGGTAAGGGATATAGATATCCGACGCAGGGAAGTATTCCCTATATGATCACACAGATCAAGCCTGCAAGACAGGCGTGGATGGCTATATCAGGCATTACGACAAACTGACCATTCGACGAGGCACTATACAGGAATGGACACGATGCTTTTCGAAGGACGTTGCGGGTCTCGGCACTTAGCAATCCGTGAGCGTAGCGAAACGGGAAGCTTAGTGCCGCTAGGGGCCCCGCAATTAGACGCGAGGCGGTCCGAGAAAAGCATCTGTGGACAGGCCATAGTGCCGAGGACGATTTATGTGATGGGAATCGTGCCAACGATTACTTGACAGTGACTATGCTCCGGCTTTTTTTGCGCCGGATGGAGGATTCATGATATAATAGTTCCGAGGTTCAGAACGCAGCCTCCGAACATTTTGGAAAGGATTTTTCATATGGAACGTAAGATCATGACATATGAAGGGAATGCCCCATATATATTTGTAAGCTATGCGCATAAGGATTCCGACCGGGTCATGCCGATTCTCGGCAGGCTTGCTGAGGACGGATATCGCATCTGGTATGATGACGGGATCGAACCGGGGTCACAGTGGAGCGAGAATATCGCTGAACATCTGAGCCGGGCAGAGGTCGTTCTTGCCTTCGGTTCAAAGAACTATGTAGATTCAAAGAACTGCAGGCAGGAGATTGAATTCTCCATTTCGGAGGAGAAGAATCTTCTGGTGATATGGCTGGAGAAGACGGAACTGACAGCCGGGCTTAAGATGCGTTTATCCACCATTCAGGGGATCAATCTGTATCATATGGATGAGGATTCCTTCTTCCGCAAGCTGGATATGACAAAGAATATCCTGCTGTGCCGTGAGAGAACGGAGAGTGCGGAGACGGAGGAACCCGGAGGATCGATCTCCTTTACGGAGGAGAAGCCGGTAGGCGGCAGTATATCATTCTCGGAGATGCCACCGGAAACACAGACACCGCCGGAAACAAAGATGCCGACGGAAACACAGACGCCGGCGGTAACGCAGGGCACTTCCGTGAAGATGGGGCCTGCAGCGGCTCCGGTGCCGGAATCTCGAAAGAAGAAATCTCTGTTCGTGCCGGTTCTGATCGGCGTGGTGGGCGTGGCGCTGCTGGTGGTCGGAGGGATCCTTCTGTTCAGAAAGGGCGGGACAGGTACGGATACCAGTACCGGTAATAAAGAGACAGAAACAGACGCTTCGGTTACCATCGCGGGAGAAAAGCATTCTCTCTCTGCAATCTCTCTGAACATCGAGGACAAGAATCTGACGAAGGAGGATCTGGTGGCAATTTCCAAACTGAAGGAGTTGAAGTCCCTCAGGCTGGAGAACTGCGGATTGACAGGTATCGGGGAACTGGGACTCAGCGACCTTCCGAAGCTCACTACATTGTCCCTGAAAGGGAATCAGAAGTTGAACGATGACTGCTTAAAGGACATCATTCCCATCAAGGATCAGTTACGTACACTTGTACTGGCGGATACAGGTGTGAAGAGCCTGGGGTCCCTACTTCCGGCGGAAAAGCTTTGGACTCTTTCCGTGGATGGCTGTTCCTCTTTCTCTGATCTTTCTTCTGTGGCAAAAATGACGACCCTGAGATATCTCTATATCTCCCATACGGCGGTTTCCTCTCTGGAGGAACTGAAATCTCTTACGGAGCTGAGGGTGATCTCAACGGAGGGAAACGGACTGAAATCCCTGAAGGGACTGGAGAACAGTATCTATCTGGAGCAGCTCTATGCCGGGGAGAATGAACTGTCCTCGACGGAAGGAATGGAGAATATGACACAGCTGGGGATCGTGGATCTTCATTCAAACATGATCTCCGACGTGACCGTCCTGAAAAAGAGTATGGATGAACTGGAAAAGCTGGATCTCAGCGGAAATATGCTGTATGATCTGTCGTTCCTTTCCTCTGCGAATAAGCTTTCGGTTTTGTACATGGACGGAACGGAGATCCGGACCCTGAGTGACATTACGGGACTTCCGGAACTGGAGATACTGTCGGTCCGTAACTGTATGATGGAGGAGGAGAATCCGACTCTGTCTTTTAAAAAGCTTAGATTCATGGATGCATCCACAAACCAGTGGAGAGGAACTCTTACCCTGACCTCACAGGGGAATTCACAGACGTTCCTGCTTATGAACAACAATCTGACGCATCTGAAGCTGGTTGGAGAGCTGAACAAGGTGTTTCTGTCTGACTGTCCCATCTCCGGAGTGGATGCTTCAGAAACCCAAAACGGATATTTCTACCTGACTTACAGTGAGGGAATATCTCTGGAGCTCGGTCAGGCCGGGAGAGTCATATATGATGGGGTCCCGCTGGACAAAAAAGCGGACCTTGAAAAAGATTTCAAGATCCGCGAAAGTGATGATGTGATTTCAGAAGCCGAAGAAATACGGGAGAAGAAGTATCAGGATGCCTTCCTCGAAAAGACTGCGTATTAAAAGCTTCTGAGATATTCTGCCGGATTCTTCTATAATCCGATGGTTCCGGTGTAAACCGGGTATTCTGCCGCTTTCAGAACGGCATCTTCCGGGTCATATCGTGGAAGTCGCCGGCCGCGAAGCATCTTCCGGAACGTTTATCGTCAACAAAGGCACCGATCACTACACCGGGGAGGGAACTCTCCGGTGAATTTGGTGCACCCGGACCTCCGAGATCCGTACGGCACCAGCCTGGGTCTTTGCCACACCATATCCGATCCCCCTTGCGGCGCCCGTGACGAGTGCCCGGCGTCCTTTTACGTCAATCATGCTACTATCTCCTTTGACTTTTCAGACATTTACCCATTACAGGTACTATTATACTATGCTTTGGTCTGTTAGTGATACTGCTTGACTATTATCAATATTGATAATATAATCAGAAATGATAAAGGAGGGGGCGCCCATGAATCTGATCCAGTTATTATCCAATCCCGTGAAGATGCGGACCCTGCAGTTTCTGCTGATTTCAGGGGAAGCTACCACGAAGCAGATCGCCGAAGCACTTCCGGATATTCCGGTTCCGACTCTGTACCGCCATGTCAATCAGATGATCGACGTGGGGGCCCTGGAGATCCGTGAGGAACGGAAGGTCCGGGGAAGTGCGGAACGCCTGCTGGGCGTGAATTCATCCAAATTCGAGGAGAGCGGGAACATTTCCGATATGGCCTACCAGTTTCTGATCATGATCTACAATCAGTTCTATCAGTATGATCAGAAGCCGGACCGTGATCCCGTTAAGGATAAGCTGGCATTGGGGACGGTGGTCCTGAATCTCACTGATGGGGAAATGGACGCATTTCTGGCGGAGCTGTCTCCGGTGATCGAAAAATACGTGAAGCTGTCCATGGATGCGGACAGGGCCGGGGATCCCGGGCGAAAGAGAAGAAACTACTCAACAGTCATCTCACCTACGGAGGACATGTAATATGCTGGTTATAGATCATCTGACGAAAATATACAAGGGAACTAAGAAGGGTGTGAGAGACATCACCATCCATGTGGAACCGGGGGACATCTACGCCTTTATCGGTCATAACGGAGCAGGAAAGACCACACTGCTGAAGGCGGTCACCGGGATTCATTCCTATGACAGCGGAGAGGTACGGATCGACGGGCTGCAGCTCCGGGAGGAACCGGACGAGGTAAAACGCAGGATCGCCTATATCCCGGACAATCCGGATATCTATGATTTCCTTACCGGGATCCAGTATCTGCAGCTGATCGCGGATGTCTTCGGCGTGTCCGCAGCGGATCGGGAGGCAAGGATCTCCGATTATGCGGAGCGTTTCGAGATCACCGCATCCCTGGGAGATCTGATCTCCTCCTATTCCCACGGTATGAAGCAGAAGCTGGTGCTCATTTCCGCGCTTCTGCATTCTCCGAAGCTGCTGATCATGGACGAACCCTTTGTGGGACTGGATCCGAAGGCGGCTTTCGTTCTGAAGGAGCTGATGAGGGAAATGACTGCCGGGGGCGGTGCCATTTTCTTCTCCACCCACGTGCTGGAGGTGGCGGAGAAGCTCTGTAACAAGGTGGCGATCATCAAGGACGGAAGGTTGATCGCCGACGGAGCGATGGATAAGGTCGTGAAGGAAGGGGCTTCCCTGGAAGAGCTGTTCATGGAGACGGTGTAATTCTTTACGTATATCATAAAACGTTGTAGCTGCCGGCCGGCAGGGCACAGAAGGGTTGTGATGGAATGGATGCAAATGTAACTGTCGGTTACGTGATTGTCGAGAACTGGCTGCTGGACATAAAGAGGTGGGTGTGATGAAAGAATTCGGGGCGATGGCCCGACTTGAACTTATAAATATTTTCGGGATCAATGAGATCCGTCATACGAAGAATCCCCGGGAGAAGAAGCGGAGGACCATGCTGGTCTTTACTTTGGTGGCCATATCCGTGCTCCTTCTCGGATATTCGGGGGCGGGAGCCTATGCGATGACCACACTCGGACTGACGGACAGGATACCCATGCTGTACTTTCTTATGGCAGTTCTCCTTCTGCTGGGGCTGGGACTGATCAAGTCCAGATCCCGGTTATATCGGGAGAAGGATCTGGATATGATATCCGCTCTTCCGGTGCGGGGGATCCACGTGGTCGGAGCCCGGATCCTGCGGATGTATCTGGAGGGCGTGCTGATCACTCTCGGGATCCTGACTCCTTCCATGCTGGTGTACGGAATCAGCAGCGGAGCAGGAGCCGCATTTTATCTGAGTATCCTTCCGGCAGCTGTCGTTCTGGCAATCCTTCCAACGGCTCTTTCGGCATGGATCGGGATCCTGATCGCGGGAGTGATCGCAAAGAGCCGGCATAAGGTGCTGGCTGAGATCCTGATCACGGTGGTACTTGTGCTGGGGATGGCGCTTTTCATGTCGCTGGTATCCGTGAACGAATCCGGCGGGACGGAAGGCGGCTCAGAAAGCTCTGTAACTTCTCAGAGTTCGGCAGAGGAAAAACCGGCAGAAAAGAATACAGCAGAGAAGACCACTGAGCCGAAATCCGTGAGTGAGCTTTCGGAAGAGGAAATGAAGGCGAAAATGGCGGTGACCATGAGAAATGCCATGGATATGGTGGAGGAATTCTTCCCGCCGGCACGGGTCATGGGAGAAGTGCTGTGCAAACCTGATTTCTCCGGGCTTCTCATCTATGCCGTGATATCGCTGGCAGTACTGATCCTTACGACCCTTGTGATCGGAAGCTTATTCTTCCGGATCTCTGCGAAAATGGTCACGGTAACGCGGCATCGGGAATATCAGCTGGAGTCTCTTCGGAGGCAGTCGGTGATGACCGCTCTGGTGAAGAAGGAGTCAGCGCGGTACTTCTCGACCGGGATCTATGTGGCGAATACCATTGTGGGCCCCGTCCTCGCTGTCGCATTTGCCGTTGCTACGGCTTTCTTTGACCCGCAGAAGATCATCGCAGCCTCGGATACAAATAACCTGCCGTTTGATATTCAGATATCAGCAATGCTGCCGTATCTGCTGGGAATGTTCTTTGTCCTGGTGAGTATTTCCTCCAGCGCGCTTTCCATGGAGGGCCGGAACTGGTGGATCCCCAGAAGCCTGCCTTTGTCCGCAAAGGAGATCCTTGGATCCAAAATGATATTCAATCTGATGGTGCTGGCGCCGTTCTATGCACTTTCGGAGATCATCCTGCTCTTTACCATGAGACTGAGTCTCCTGGAACGGCTCTGGCTGTTCCTTATTCCGGGTGTGGGGATCCTCTTCTCGGTACTTCTCGGAATGACCCTGAATCTGAAGTTCCCGAAGTTCCGCTGGGATAATGCAACTGAGGTGGTAAAGCAGAGTGCCGCTACCGGTCTCAGTATTCTGGGCGGCGTGGGGCTTGTTCTGCCGGGGGTGGCAGCCATGATCATTCCGGAGGCATACCGAAACTATCTGAATCTGGGAGTTCTGGTGATCCTCTGTCTGATCTGTCTGTGGTTATACAGAAAGATCTGCAGGACACGTCTTGAAAAGCTGGATGGGTAAAATCCGACAAATGTGTTGTCATTTGCATTTTTTTAACTATAATATGATGATAGGGTCAGAAAGGCCCGGGCGACACGCCTGCGTGATCGCCTGAGGCCTTGGCTGACCCGCAGAACACGAACAGCGATAGCTGTGAGTGTTTTAGCAGCACGAAGCACACGAAGTGTGCGTGCTGCGCATCATCATGATAGGGTCAGAAAGGTCCGGGCGACACGCTTGCGTGATCGCCATCATTCTGAGGTTTATAAGACGGATATGATACGGAAAAAATGGAAACTGACATCTGCAAAGCTGCTTCCCATCAGCTTTATCGCGGCGATCCTGATCGGAACACTGCTTCTGATGCTGCCGGCGGCAAAGGCGGGAGAGGGCAGTGCGGATTTTACAACTGCATGCTTTACCTCCACCACTTCGGTCTGCGTGACCGGGCTTGTTGTGGTGGATACCTTTGCGTACTGGAGTCTGTTCGGGAAGATCGTTATTCTGATCCTGATCCAGATCGGAGGTCTGGGCGTGATCTCGATCACATCGATCCTGATGCTGATGATCCAAAAGAAATTTTCACTGTCCCGGTCCTTGCTGATACACGATGCATTTAATATGAATTCCATTTCCGGGGTCCTGCATTTCCTTTTGGTGGTGTTCAAGGGAACCCTGATGGTGGAGCTGTTCGGTGCGCTGCTTTATATGTTCTGCTTTGTCCCGAAGTTCGGACCGGTGGGAATCTGGTATTCCGTCTTCACCGCTGTCTCAGCCTTCTGTAATGCCGGGATCGATATCCTGGGGCCGGACAGTCTGATCAGCTACCAGAACGAGCCCTATGTATTATTCGTGACGATATTCCTTATCGTCATGGGCGGGCTCGGATATGTGGTTTGGCTGGATGTGTTCCGTACCTTCCGGAGGGGCATCCGACAGAGGCTCTCCCCTTACGCGATCCTGAAACGGCTGAACGAGCATTCGAAGCTGGTTCTCATGCTGACCTTCAGTCTGATCGTGAGCGGAGCGGTATTAGTATTTATACTGGAATCGGATAACCCGGCAACCATCGGTAACATGTCTTTCGGTAACAAAACCGTCAACAGTGTATTTCAGTCCGTCACCTTCCGAACGGCCGGCTTTGCCTCGGTGCCGCAGGACGGACTCAGGGAAAGCACCGGAATTGTCGGTTGCATATTGATGTTTATCGGAGGTTCCCCGGTTGGAACCGCGGGCGGTGTAAAGACGGTGACCTTCTTTATCGTTTTACTGAATGCGGCCTCTTTTATACGAAATCGAAAGGAAAATGTGGTTTTCGGAAGAAAGGTCACATCGGATATGATCCACAAGGCAACGGCCATCATTGTGGTGAGCTTCTTCATCACGGTGAGCTTCATGCTCGCGCTGATGGTTTCCGATCACGTGAACCTGATGGATGGAATGTACGAGACCTTCAGTGCCACGGCAACGGTGGGACTGTCCAGGGCGGTAACGCCGACGTTGAGTATTCTCGGGCGCTGGATCATTATTATGGCCATGTACCTGGGAAGGATCGGACCCATTTCCATGGCGTTGTTCTTTGACTATAATACGGATGCGAAGAATAAAGTCAAACATGCGAGAGGAAGATTTTTCATTGGATAGAGGATCGGAGGAAGAGATATGGCAAAGTCTATAGCAGTGATCGGCCTTGGCCGTTTTGGAAAGAAGACGGCGGAAAGCCTGTATGAGATGGGAGCAGATGTCCTGGCGGTAGATAGGAATCCGGAGATCATTGCATCAGTGGCGGATCATGTGACCTACGCGTTGGAGGTGGATGTGACAAGCGCCGACGCCCTGAAGGGGATCGGCCTGGAGACGATGGATGTGGTGGTTGCGGCCATGGGTTCCGATATGGTGGCCAGCATCATGGCCGTCATGGTTGCAAAGGAGCAGGGTGTCCCCTACGTGGTGGCAAAGGCTTCGGACAGCCGGATGGGACAGATCCTGACCCGGATCGGTGCCGACAAGATTATCTATCCCGAGGAGGAGACCGGAGTCCGCACGGCAAGAAAGCTGGTGATGGATACCTTCCTGGAATTCTTCGATATCGATAAGAATCTCTGTCTTCTGGAAATGAAACCAAAGCCGGAGTGGATCGGAAAGAACCTGATCGAACTGAAGCTTCGTGATAAGTATAATATGAATGTGGTGGCCATAAAGGATCACAATGAGATGCGTTCCTACATAGATCCGAACCGTCCGCTGGAGGCGGAAACGGAGCTTCTCGTGATCCTGGAGAAGGCGGATCTGAAGAAATTTCAGTAACAGGATAACAGGGTTTTGAACATGACCGGAGGCGGGATTCCCGCCTCTTTTTTAATGGTCGTTTAATCTAATGTTAATCTTTTGCAAAGGATGAATTAAGAAACCTCCTTTATAGTAAAACCATGCTGAGCACGGCGCACGGATGTGCGGCCGGAAGAAAATGCAAAGGGTAAGAAGGAGGTCGAAACGGTGAAGGTTTTTTTGAAGTACATTTCAAAAAACATGCTTGAGAAGAAGGGAAGATTCTTCCTGCTGCTCTTCTCAATCGCGATCAGCGCCGCACTGCTGGTGGCGAGCACAGGAATGGTCGATGTCATTATCGACAGTTTCAGCGGTGAAGCTGCAAAGGTTGCGGATGTTACGATCGTCTCAAAAGCAGACGATCCGTACATGAAACAGGAAAATGTAGATACTGCCGGCCTGAAGGATGTGATTTATGAATTACAGACAACCGGCATCAAGAATGAAGATGACAAGATCAAGTACGTAGGACTGCACGGCAGGAAGAGCTACGACGGAGCCATGGTGGAAGGAAATTCAGATTTCCTCGGTTCCGAAACTCAGCCCTCCTGTATCCTGTCGAAGCGGATCGCCGACGAACTTGGTCTGAAGACCGGGGACAGCCTGAAGCTGTTCCTGGCCGGAGAAGAGATCAGCTTCAGGGTAAAGGCACTCAGCGCAAATGAGAATCTCTTCTACGGAGATACGAAGACACAGTACAGCATTCTGGTCCCGTATGAATACATGGATCAGAAGCTGCAGGCAGAAGGCGGATACAATGCCATTCTGGCAAATGTGGAGGAAGGAACCTCAGCGGATTTTGTAAAGAGCTTCAATGAAGCCAATAAAGATCTGGAAGCCATCGATCATCAGTCGGTCGTAGTGGTGGACAGCTCCCTGAATATCGGCCTTTATTCGATGATGGCCATCGTGGTGATCGTAAGCTGCATCATCATCCACGGAGTGTTCAAGCTGATCATGACCGAACGGCTTTCGGTGATCGGAACCTTTATGAGCCAGGGAGCAACAAAGAAGAAGGTGGAACGCATCGTTCTTCTGGAAGGTCTCCTCTACGGAGTCCTGGGAGGCATCGTCGGATGCGCCATCGGAGAGGTTCTCCTCTTCGTGATCGGACGGATGACTTCTCCGCTTGCGGACTACGGCATCTACAATGAATTTAAGATCAACCCCACATTTATTGCGATCGGTATGATCTTCTCCATCGTCCTTTCCGTTGCATCGGCCTACTTCCCGGTACGTTCGGTAAGAAAGCTGGAGGTAAAGGATGTGATCCTGAATCGAGCGGAGCAGAAGCGAAGCAATCGGATCGTAAAGCCCATCATCGGGGCCGTGCTCCTGGGATTCTCCGTCCTGGTGTTCTTCCTGAATGACACAGTGATCAATGCAACGGCACTCCTCGGTTTCTTCGCAGCCTACGCAGGCATCGTACTTCTGGTACCGACAGTCGTAAAATGGATCACCGGCCTGCTGGCAGGAGTGTTTAAGGGAAATGCAACCATTTTCCTGGCCCTGAACAATATCAGAAGCTCCAAGCTCCTTCGAAACAACATCGTACTGATCGTGGTTTCCCTGGGTTCCGTTCTGATGATCGGATCCTTCGGAACAAGCATGACAAAGCTGGTGAAGGATGCCTACGAAAAGATGGCATATGACTATGATATCAACGGCATCATGTCCATCGACCCGAATCATGCGACCACAGATATGCTTATGGAGAAGCTGGAAACAACAGAAGGGATCGAGAAGAAGTCCATCAGTCCGGAGTACTATGCGGAAGCAAAGGTGGACGGAGAACTGGCAGTCGCAACCGGAGTGGATCCGAAGGCCCATGAAAAACTGCTGGACGGATATTTCGGCTTTGCATCGAATGAAGGCTATCAGGATTTCCTGAGATCAGAAGGAAATGTGGTGGTTCTGACCTCAAAGATCGCGAACAAGATCGAAAAGAAGATCGGAGATACCGTAACACTGGATGTGAATTCCCATGAGGTTTCCTTCCGGGTGATCGGAATCTATGACGGAAAGGCTTATAACAACGGACTCTCCATCCTGATCAACCAGGACGTAATGAAGAAGGAGTTCAACATCAGGGAAGCAAACAACATCTACTTCAGCGTATCCGGTGATCCCGTAAAGGTAGAGAACAGCATCAAGTCGTATCTGGCATCTCTGGGATCCACCTATATGACCAGAGACGAGGAAGCAAAGCAGAATGATGACAACAACCAGCAGATGGTAATGCTCTTTGAAATCATTTCCTATCTGGCCATGATCATCGCATCCATCGGAGTCTTCAACAATATCACGATCTGCTTCCTGCAGAGAAAGAGGGAGCTGGCGGTGATGTCCTCGGTAGGAATGAATAAGGGCGGACGGAGGCGTCTGATCCTTGCGGAAAGCCTGATCTGCGTGGTGCTCAGTATCCTGATCGCAACACCGTTTGCCTTCCTGTTGGCAGACCTGATGACGGGCTTCTGTTACTTCATCGGAATAGCGATGGATGTATTCTTCGACTGGAGCACGGTACCGCTGTACGCAGCAGTCATTACCGGGATCATTTTCATCGCATCACTCTCTACGATGATCAAGAGCAGAAAGCTCAGCATCGTACAGGAGCTGAAATACGAATAATCACTATTCCCGTCATTCACGAATCCGCTGCAGATACGTGCTTGCACGTAGATCTGCAGGCGGATCCGGGAATCCTGCGAAGCAGGGATTCCAGACATCGCGGTGGTATCAAGCGCCGCAGGCGCGGCATACGCACGAAGTGCGGATGAGCCGCCGCCGATGTGTGGAATCAGGGAATATAACAAACTATCATACGAATATAACGGAGGAATATAAAATGAGTATCATTGAAGTAAGAAATGTAAGCAGAGCATTCAATAACGGCAAGCAGGTAACAGAGGTTCTGAAGGATATCAACCTCACGGTGGATGAAGGCGATTTCGTCTCCATCATGGGACCGTCCGGAAGCGGAAAGTCCACACTTCTGTACCTTCTCGGAGGACTGGATACCCCCACTACAGGTTCCGTCTCCATTCACGGCAGAGATCTTTCCACCTTATCAGACAAGCAGCTCAGCAGCATGCGTAATGAGGAGATCGGTTTTGTATTCCAGTTCTATAACCTGGTTCCGAATCTGAATGTTGTAGATAATATCTCCCTTCCCCTGATGCTGGCCGGAAAGAAGCAGTCGGCCTATAAGGACAAGATCGATGAATGTCTGGAGCTGATCGGCATGCAGGATAAGCGAAAGCTGACACCGCGCGAGCTGTCCGGCGGACAGCAGCAGAGAGTTGCCATCGCCCGTTCTCTGGTCTTTGATCCCGAGGTTCTGTTCCTTGACGAGCCCATCGGTAACCTGGACAGCAAGTCCGGTACGAAGATCATGGAGCTCTTCCGCCGGATCAATCGGAAATACGGTAAGACCATCGTTCAGGTAACTCACTCCGAAGAGGCTGCACGTTATGGTACACGACTGATCCGCATCGTGGACGGTGAGATCGCTTCGATGGAAGCCGTAAAAAGCAACATTCGTTCTGCTTAGCTCATAGACGGCGCCCTCCTCCGGGAGGGCGTTTTCATGTGCTATGAAGAATGCATGCCGGTCAACAGCGCGAATACACCGGCAGATTGCAAAAGGTTTTTTGCCTAAGGCGGGTTTTGTGTTATAATAAAACGGATAGACTGCTGTGACAGAGAGAGTGGTAGAAAATACTGCAGATAACACTAAAGTAAAGGGAAGACGGAAGGATGAATGATAATAAGATCCTCATGAAAAAATATAAGCAGTATCTGCTGCCGTCGATCCTGACATCTCTGGCATTGGCGCTGAATGAGTTTGTGGATTGTATGCTGGTATCGAATCTTCTGGGAAGCGACGCCCTGGCGATTGCGAATATCGGCTGCCCCGTGATCCTTCTTATCGCGGCGTGCTATGTGCTTCTGGGAAACGGCGGATCCATCCTGTATGCGATCTGTCTCGGAAGATGGGATAAGGAAACTGCAGGCAAGGTCTTCCGGCTTTCGCTGATCCTGTCTGCTGTGGGTGGTGTTCTGTTCTTCGCGATCGGTATGCTCTTCAAGGGGACATTTACGGAGATCCTCTGTGCAGATAAGGAGCTGCTACCTACATTTCAATCCTACTACCATGTGCTTCTCTATTCCGCACCGGTACTGATGCTGACACTTACCTTTGTGTCCTTCCTTCCGCCCTCGGGCGCACCGGTGATCGCCACCATCGTGAACATCGTTGCCAACGGAACAAACCTCGTCATGGATGTGGTGTACATCAAATTCCTGAAGATGGGAGTAGAAGGAGCCGGATATGCCACCATTACCGGATATCTGATCGGCTTTATCGTGATGCTGGTCCTGATGAAGGTACGAAAGGTGAGACCTGTATCCGTACCGCTTACGCGCCGGTCTTCAGCAAAAAGAAAAGGAGGCGTCCTGTGGCTGATAGGAAGGATCGTTGCCCAGGGAGCACCTGCCGCCATGCTTCAGGTATGCTTTGCCATCAAGTACGGCTTCAGTAACGGCCTGGCAGTGAATTACGGCGGCAGAGACGGAGTGGTTGCATTTTCCCTCTGTCTCCAGACCTTCTCCATAGCTTCGGTATTTCTGCTGGGCGTGGCGGACACGGCACAGCCGCTTCTGGCCATGCTGTACGGACAGAAGGATTATAAGGGAGAACGGACCGTGCTGAAGCACTCCTTCTTCCTGCAGATCATATTTGCCCTGGGACTCATCGCATTTTTCGAGATACTTCCCCAGACCATCGCCGGGATGTACGGCGTAAATGATCCCGAGGTTCTCCGACTGGGCAAGACGGGGATCCGGCTCTTCGCCCTGACCTACCTTCCGCGGGGGATCGGCATCCAGTTTATGCGTTTCTTCCAGGTAGAGCAGAGGAGAATATACGCCTTCTTCATAAGTCTGATGGATGGGCTGCTGGTACTTCCGGTAGGATACTTCCTCTGCGAGCTGGCAGGTCTGAACGGAGTCTTTATCTCGTATCCGATTTCCGCGGCGCTCATGCTTTTGGTGATCGTCATAATTAATGCAAGGATCTACATGAAGCGTCCCAAGGACTACTGCGGGATCTCACTGGTCCGTAAGGATTCGGGAAGTATTGCCAATAAGAGCTTTACGATCACGGACGCTTCGGAGGACATCTCCAATGCAAGCGAGCAGATGATCGATCTTTGCTCGGAGCAGGGCGTGCCCAGGAAGCTGGCTTTCCGTGTGGGACTTCTCATTGAGGAGATGGCAGTCTATACCAGGCAGCACAGGACAGATGAGGGAGATATAGATATCACCCTCCGGTTGACGGAGCGGGAGATCACCATCAACTTCCGGAGTATCGGAACACCGTTTGATCCCACCACCGGTAAGGAGGGAGATATCCCGGAGAATATCCTGATGTTGAAGAGCATGGCGTCAAGAATATCCTATGACTATATCATGGGTATGAACAGTACGCAGATACTGATAGAGAGGAGTTAGCCATGAAGATTGCATTTTACAGTTCAGGCGGTGTGGAACCGGATTCGGCTGTATCTCCCCGGCATTTTTTGTTTCCGAAGAAGAAGGAAGAGTGGGACGCCCTGGCGGAGAGTCGTCCGGAGGATGAGATATCGGTTTATTGCACGGCCTCCGCGACACACATGATCGACATAGCGGGGGGAGAACTGCTGGCGTCGCCGGATAAGGTGAAGTATCATTTCTTTCCCTTCACGGATTCTATCGAGGAGGTGGCTGACCGGATGTTGAAGGACGGTGTGGAGGCTGCCATAGCGTATGGTCTGCCGGATGTTCCGTATGACTGGTATTCCGTCCGGGATGCGCTGGTGGGAGATGCCCTGAGGAAGCGGGGGATCCGGGTGATATCACATACGGCGAGGACGGCGCAGTACTGCCTGGAAAAATGGACCTTCGGACGGATCCTCCGGGAGAACGGGTTCCCGGCGGCAAAAGGGATCCATGTCCATGGCGGTATGTTTCATGCAGAACGCAGGGTCTCCGAGATCCGGAACAATGTATATCAGGAATACATACGCAGCCGGCTGGAGGAGCTGACCTATCCCGTGATCCTGAAGGCAGCGGCCGGAAGCGGCTCCGTGGGACTTCAGGTGGCCGGATCAGCGGAGGATGCCTTTCGGAGATTGAAGGAATGTACCGATGAGGCGGATGTTCTTGTGGAGGAACGTATAGACGGCATGAATTTCGGCGTGGAGATCTACGGTGATCCCGACGGATATGTGGTATCCGATCCGATCATTTTCTCCACCGGAAAGGACGGAGTAACGGATCCCTTCAACAGTGTAAAATACGGGCCCATCCGGGATGAGTCATATCACGTAGATGAGTTGAAGGAACAGGTTATGCGGCTGGGCCGTATTCTGGGACTCTGCGGCATCGCGGAACTGGATCTGATCTTCAGTAAGGGGACATGGTATATCCTGGAGGTGAACCCGAGATTTTCGCGTCTGTCCCAGCCGGTGGCCCTGATGGAGGGATGGGATCCGTTCCATCCGCTGCTTCAGACAGTGCTTCCGGCAGAGCAGAGAGTATTCCGGATAAAGGAAAGAAACTATATCCTTGATTTTAAGACGAAGTTCCTTTCGGATGAGCTGATCCGGGAGATAGAGAGGCAATTTCCCCAGGTACGTCACGTGCTGAAATTTCAGTATGGTATTTCGGGAAGTGGAGAGATTAACCATTGTGAATGGGTCCTTGCGGCAGAAAGCAAGGAAGAGGTGGCAGAGGGACTGCAGGCCCTGCGGGAGGCATATCCGGAGGTAGTCAGTACAGCCGTGATGGAAGCCGCAAAGGAAATGATGGAGGAGTAAGCCTATGGACAGAGGAAAAAGGAAACCGATCAAAAAGATGATGCGCCGGTCGGTAATGCTCATTTCTGCGTTATCACTGCTGCTCCTTATGATCGGAGCATCGTTGACCATGCTCTATATCCGGGCGCGAAGCAAGTCGGCGCTGATCTCACAGGCAGAGCAGAATCTGAAGAATACGGTTTCGGAACGTGCAGACCTGGTGGATTCCAAGTTGCAGCGGTATGCAGAAAAGGTGACTCTTTTTGCCGACTATATCAAAAAGCTGTATTCGGATCCGGATGCCGTAAAGAAGGTGGAGGTTCCTCCCCTTTCGGCAGAAAACAAGGGTATCCTTGTTCTGCAGCCCAACAAGATCAGTGAGGATATCAAGGACGAGGCGATCGCAGAAGAGAAAGCGCTCCTTGGTAATATGGACATGATCTTATATCCCGTATTCACCGAAAATGAGGATGTGATCACCACCATCTATTTTGCTACGGAAAGCGGATTGCTCATGGCCTATGACCGGCAGTCTGATATCAAACCGGATGCTTGCTACAATGCGCATGAGACCGATTGGTACAAGCTGGCAAAGGAGCAGGGAAAGGCCGCCTTTACGGATGTCTATCTGGATTCTTTTGACCGGGGGCTTACCATCACCTGCGTGGCCCCGTTCTATAAGCCGGATGGCTCCTTCGCAGGCGTGATCGGTATGGATATCCTGATCTCGGATCTGTATGAAGATGCGGTTGCCATGGATCTGGAAGAGGATTCCTACGCCTTCCTGGTGGATAATAAGGGAAATGTGATCTCTCCGAAGATGGAGGAGAGGTCCCTGGATGCAGAAGATGGTATGGATCCGGATGTATCCAAGAAGATCCTTTCAGGAGTAACCGGCATAACGCTGTCCGGTGACCGGATCTATTTCGCCTATTCCACCGTATCCAGTACGGACTGGAAATTCTGTATCCGTTGTCCGGAGGAGGTGGTTCTTGCTCCGGTCAGCGACATGAATCAGAGTATTGTGACGGCGATCCTTATCTTTGCTGCGGTATTCTGGATCTCAAACCTGGCTATTCTGATCAACTCGAAACGGTTCGCCGATTCCGTGACACGGCCCATCCTCGCACTCGGAAATGATGCGAAGGTGATCTCCGAAGGTAATCTGGAACACCGGGCCGTAGCCGAGACAAATGATGAGATCGGAGACCTGGCCATCAACTTCAACAAGATGGCTGAGGAGCTGAAGGAGTATATAGAGAATCTGACCCGTGTGACGGCGGAGAAGGAGAGGATCGGCGCCGAGCTGAATGTAGCTACCCAGATCCAGGCGGATATGCTGCCCCGGATCTATCCTGCATTTCCGCAGTTCACGGAATTTGACATCTATGCAACCATGGATCCTGCAAAGGAGGTAGGTGGAGACTTCTACGACTTCTTCCTTGTGGATCAGGATCACCTGGGTCTGGTCATGGCGGACGTCAGCGGCAAGGGAGTGCCGGCGGCGCTGTTCATGGTCATCGCCAAAACCCTGATCAAGAACCGGGCACAGATGGGCGGAACTCCGTCCGAGATCCTGGGCTTCGTGAACGAACAGCTCTGCGACGGAAATGAGGCACAGCTCTTCGTTACTGTCTGGTTCGCAATCCTTGACATCCGTACAGGTAAGGGTATTGCTGCCAATGCCGGACATGAGCACCCTGTAATCAAACGTGCCGGCGGGCAGTATGAGCTGGTGGTATACAAGCATTCACCGGCAGTCGCAACCATGGAAGGTCTTAAGTTCAGAGAGCATGAATTCGAGCTGCATCCCGGTGATACCCTTTTTGTTTACACCGATGGCGTTCCGGAGGCGACGAATGCAGACAATGTACTCTTCGGTACGGACCGCATGCTTGACTCGCTGAACCGTGATCCGGATGCGGATCTGAAGACGCTGCTGAAGAATGTACGGGAGGATATCGACGGCTTCATGCTGGATGCACCGCAGTTTGACGATATCACCATGCTGGGACTTACGTACTCCGGCAAGACGGAAGAAAAGGAATAAAGGAAGGTTCGGAATACCCCGGGACGTTTTTGTCCGGCGGGGATGAGAGTAACCTCAGGGACGGTTTCTGCCCGGCGGGATCAACGCCGGGTGGGAACCGTCCTTTTATGATCGAATATGACGAAAGTCACATGCATTTCATTTCTTTTTTCACTACTAAGGAGATGATGGACATGATATCTTATGATCAGAAAGAAAGCCGGCACGCCGCAAGGGGTGAAGCTGCCGGTCATGCAGAGCAGATGAAGGATCAGATAAAGGAACAGATAAAGGAACAGAAAGAAGCACAGATGAACGATCAGAAGGAGAAAAGCATGGATACGATCTTGAAAACAGTGGATCTCACGAAAAAGTACGACAACAGGACCGTGGTGGACAACCTGAATATCGAGATAGAACGCGGAGAGATCTTCGGTCTTCTGGGACCGAACGGAGCCGGAAAGAGCACCACCATGAATATGATCTGCAACCTGGTGAAGCCGGATCTCGGTACCGTGGAATTCGAAAGAAAGGATTTCCGGAAGAACAAAAGGGAACTCAGCTCCAAGCTGGGATACATTCCCCAGCACCTGGCGATCCACGGAAGCCTGAAGGCCTGGGAGAATGTGGAACTCTTCACCTCCCTCTACGGCATCAAAGGAGCGGAGTTAAAGGAAAGGATCGATGAATCCCTGGAGTATGTAGGACTCTCCGAGCGGAGAAATGATTACGCGAAGAAGTTCTCCGGAGGAATGAAGCGAAGACTGAATATCGCCTGCGCCATCGGTCATCATCCGGATCTTCTGATCTTCGATGAGCCCACGGTGGGCATCGATCCCCAGTCCAGAAACTTCATCCTTGAGAAGATCAAGGAATCCAACCGAAACGGAGCGACGGTCATCTACACCAGTCACTACATGGAAGAGGTGGAAGCCATCTGCACCAGGATCGCCATCATGGATAACGGCAAGATCATCGCCAGCGGAACCTCGGAGGAGCTGAAGAAGCTGGTGGTAGATGATACAGAGTCCATAACCCTGGAGGAGGTATTCCTGACACTGACCGGCAAGAAGCTGAGAGATGTCTGATGCCATCCAGAGTAAAGCGATAAAGACGAATAACCAGATAATCATACAGAAAAGAGAACAGAAATGATTCGATATCTGATAAAAAACAATTTCAAGATCATGTTCCGCAGTCCGGTCAACATCCTGCTGTACATGTTCTGCCCGTTCCTGATGGCAGCTATCCTGATCAGCGCATTTTCCTCGCTGCTGGAGAGCTATAAGGCACCGGATGACTTTGATGTGGGTTACCGGGTAGAGGCGGGGAGCGTCTACGGTGAGGCTGCGAAGGCATTGGAACAGGTGGGGAAGGAATCGGGCGTGACCTTTGTCCTTTATGAATCGGGGGATCCGGAGGAACTGGTAAAGCAGCATAAGCTGAGTGCCTTCGTGGAGTTTACCGGGGGCGGATATAAGATCTACGAAACCGAGGAGGCAAAGACCGAGGGAGCAAAGCTGGAATATATGATCTCGGCAGTCTTCAATGGCAGTCTCAGCGGGGATGTGTCGGATATTTCCGTACCTGTGGAAGTGAAGGAGGTTGCACCTGCAGTCAATTCCACGGACTATTACGGGATCGTATTTATCATCTATTTCGGATGGTGCGCCATCGTCTGTGCGGCAGGGCTGTTTGCACAGGAGAAGAAGCACAGGATCCTGGAACGGCTTCAGGTTTCGGATCTGTCACCCTTTCAGACCTACCTGGGCAGAGTGATCCCGCTGATCTCCGTGGTGGCCATCGGGATCGGAGTCGCAGCCGTTCTTGCGGGAGTGCTTCTGGGGGTTCATTGGGGAAATGTCGGAATAACGGCGCTGCTGATCCTGCTTACGGTCATTGCAGCCTCCACCTTTGAAATGATGATCTACGAGATCACCCGAAGCATGCTTGCCACGATCATCATCTCCTTCATCATCGTCTGGATCTTTGGATACATCGGCGGTACATTTGAAACCTACCTCTTCTCGGCGTGGCCGGAGAAGGTAAAACTGATCTCTCCGCTGTATCATACCAACCGGGCACTGGTAGAGTTCTCCACCGCAGGAAGAAGCGACTATGTGGTCAGCAGTATCATATATCTGGCAGCCATTACCCTGGTATCTTCACTGATCGGGGTGCTGGCAGGAACCATTCGGAGAAAGGACAGAGCATGAAGACCATTATCAATTCCACAATCAAATTATTGTTCCGGAGTCCGGGATTCTGGTTCTTCCTGTTCTTCACTCCCCTGATTTCCACACTGATCCTGAGGACGGAGCAGACGAATCTGTCCGCCTATGAGATCTCAGGTGCGGAGGGTGCCTCCAGTATTGTTGAGGTGGAGAAGGAGGATGACAAGGTCGCTTATTACGGCGGAAAGGGCCGCTATGTCATCAAGGTGTACGATGCCTCCGGAAGTGACCTGTCGGAGTACATGCTGAAGAAACTGTCGGAGAGCGGAGCCTTCCTGATCTGCAGAGTGAAGGTGTCCCCCATGACGAAGGAAGTACTGGATGCCCGTATCGATGCCGATATCGACGGCGACAGAATGGGAGCAGCCATGTATCTGGGCGAGAGCTTCGATGCCGAGGCGCTTACAGGTACCGTGAAGAACGGAGTGAAGGTCTTTATCCTGTCCGATGATGCAAGAAAGGACATTTTCGAAAATGAGATGAAAATGATCCTGGGCCAGATCCGGAATGCGGCCGGTATGGCGGGTGAGGGAAATGTAGCAGAAGTGCTCACTGAGATGAACAGACGCCTCCCCGTAAAATCCGTGGAGACCATTTCCGGAAAGGACTCACCGGTCCTGACGAATGAGCAGGTAGACAAGAGAACGATGGTAGGCTATGCCTTTGCCATCCTGACTCTGGGATTCGTCTTTGGCGGAGCATTTGTGGCACATACCGTGATCAATGAAGAGAAGGACATGGTCCTGACCCGGATCCGCCTGACAGAGCTCAGTGATGTGAAGTACTTTGCCGCGAAGCTTCTCTCCGGCGGGATCGTATCCATGATGCTGACGCTTGTGATGGGAGGCTGCACCTTCCTGATCCCGGAGGAGCGGATGGCAGTGGACCGCCCCATTTTCCTCCTGATGGTCTTTTGCCTGGGACTGATCTTCTGTTCCCTCACGCTGTTGCTGGGAATCCTGCTGGGAAATGTGATGAGTGCAAACATCGGCGCATTTACCATATGGAGCCTTTCCTCCATGCTGGCTGGTCTTTACTTCCCGCTGGACAGCACTACGGATACGGTGAAGACGATCTCGTACATCATGCCGCAGAAATGGTTCCTGAATATCACGGAATTGCTGATGACAGGAGACAACAAAGGCTATATAATGTTAGTAGGTGTCACAGTTGCTTATTTGGTTGTTGTCTTAAGTCTGGGAAGCGTGGGGATCAAGTTCAGGAATCATGAGTGAAAGGGTGCGAAGCAGTTACTTCATATTCGTCCGGCTGGCACTCTTACTCGTGCTCAGCGTGTGTGGCGTTCTGAATGAATTAAATCAGACAGGGGTATCCTTCCGGATACTCCTGCTTGTTTCGCTTTATATCGGTCTGATGGCAGCAAAGGAGCTCTTCGGAACTGCTGTGCGTCGAGCGCTTACGGCAGCGGGAGCACTGGTGTGCATCCTGCTTATTTCATATGAGGGCATGTCCTTTCTGCTCCTTGCCTTCTTCACTGTGTATGAGTTCCTCTCTCTCTTCCCGGAGCTGGATTACAGATGGTACTTCGTTCCGCTCCTGGGGACGCTGGTGGAGACTCCCTATTCCTTTCCGGTTCAGATCCTGGTTGCGGTCATGATGGCGGCGCTGTATGTACAGAACAACTATGTGGTGGCAGGATACCGGAAGCAGATGCAGGAGGATGTGCTGACGGAGCAGAACCTGAAGAAGGATATTAGGGAGCGGGAAAGCGCCACCAGGGCAGAGCTGAAACGAAGTGCGCTGATGGCGGAGAATCAGATCCTGGAGGAACGGGCCTTCCTGTCCCAGACGCTGCATGACAAGCTGGGGCATAATATCAACGGCTCCATTTACCAGCTGGAGGGCGTCAAACTCCTGATGGAGAAGGATCCCGGGAAATCCGGTCAGATGGTGCAGGCGGTCATCGATCAGCTTCGTACCGGAATGGATGAGATCCGCGCGATCCTCCGGAAGGAACGTCCCGAGAAGAAGGAACTGGCGCTGCTGCAGCTTTATAAGCTCTGCGAGGACTGTAATAACAAGGGTGTGGAGACGGAATTTCAGAAGGAGGGGGATATCGGACTGATCTCCGACGAACTGTGGGAGGTGATCCTGGACAACGCCTTCGAAGCGGTCTCCAACGCCATGAAATATTCGCGCTGTAAGAATATCGATATACGGATCGTGGTGATGAACAAAATGATACGCTGCAGCATCCGGGACGACGGGATCGGCTGCAAGGAAGTGAAGGACGGCATGGGCATTTCCGGCATGCGCCAACGGGTACGGGCGGTAGGCGGAACCCTGAGTTTCGAGACCGAAGCCGGATTTACCGTGTCAATGCTGCTGCCGCTGTAAGGAGTCAATATGGACAAGATCAAAGTGATAATCGCAGATGACAGTGACTTCGTCCGGGACGGAATGAAGATCATCCTGGATGTGGATGACGACTTCGAGGTGCTGGGCGCTGCTTCCACGGGAAGAGAAGCCATCGAGCTGGCAGAGAAGCAGGCGCCGGATGTTTTTCTGATGGATATCCAGATGCCGGAAATGGACGGCATCGAGGCGACGAAGATCATCGTGGAACGGGGGCTGGGGAAGGTGCTGATCCTGACCACCTTCGATGATGACGATCTGGTACGCCGTGCACTTCAGAACGGAGCGAAGGGGTATCTTATCAAAAACCACACACCGGAGCACCTGAAGCAGATGATCCGTTCCGTTTACTTCGGATCGGGGGTCGTGGACGAAAATGTGATGGACTCTCTTACGGTGGGAGGCGGACCGGCAGAGGGCGGATCCCTGGGATCAGCATCCTCCGGCTTTGACGCCTCGGACTATACGGAACGGGAGTTGGAGATCGTGAAGGCCGTGGCGGAAGGCCTGTCCAATAAGGAGATCGCGGGCAAGCTCTTCATTTCCGAAGGGACCGTTAAGAACTATATCACCGGCATTCTTGCGAAGGAGGGACTGTCCCACAGAACCGCACTTGCCGTCTATTATCTTACGGGAAAGAAGTAGGACGGGGGACGGAATCCCCCTAATCGGTTCTCCCTGATTCTGTGCTTTAATGAAAGTACAGAATAACCGAAGGGAGGACAAAATGATGAAGAATAACAGTTTTCGGAATGGCGGTTTTACTCGGGGATATAGCGGAAAAGTGAATATCATTGATCCGGATAGTAAAGCATGCCTGATTTTTATGGGTGTGGCAATTGCGTTGCTGCTGATATCCGTGTTCCTTCCGTTTTGTTCGACGGATGATCGGTCAATGAGTCTGTTTGCAGTTTTGACAAGCTATGGAAAGGGATTGCAACATTACGGAGATGGACCTGTTTGTAGTATCCTAAATGGTTTGCTTCATCAGTCTGTAGGTATTGAGGTTTGTCTCATACTCATTTATCTTGGCATGCTGATCTATAAACTGATTAAAGGATGGATAGATCCGTCCTCCTTCCGGATTGCTACAAGTGTATGTTTGATATTGTGTTTATCGGCATTTTTTGTGTTGCTTTCATTGAAAGCCTTATCTGCGGATGGATTCCATGTAACCATTGATGAGGGGCGTTTATTTGACTATGATTATTCGTGGGGAACGCACCTTACCTGTACAGGACCTTTTGATGGTTATTATTTTGCGGACGGATTGTATTCGGCGGCAGATTTTCTTCGCCAGTTCAGGTTGAGCTTTGGTGCTGTATGTGTAATGTTCAGCGTATACTTGTTTGTGGCCGCCTGTTCGTTGTGCCTGATTCAGGTGGTGATAAGAAAGAAAAGTAATCTTGTGAGAATTCCCGTGCCGACCATGCCATATTTTGGTGTACCATGCGGGATGAAACGGTGTATGTAGTTTCACGGTGGCAGGCCGGGATAGGAGGAGAAAAATGAGTGAAAACGATTATTTCCATAAAGCCGGGGATCTTGACGGTTCGAACGTTCCGAATGGTATGAGAGGTTCGAATGTTCCGAATGGCCCGAGTGGTATGAGGGGTCCGAACGGAAATAACAATATATATAGGGGGAATCAGAAGCCTCCGAAGAAGAAAAAGAGAGTTCTGATCAGTTTTGTGGTGTTTTTTGTGTCTGCGGGATTTCTGGGAGGGCTCATATACTTTATGTTTTTCCTCGGAAATAAAGGCGGTTCCGGATCAGGTGGAGAAGGAGGCGGATCCAGTTCTTCTTCCGGAGTAACTCCCGGAACCACGGAGACGAAGACGACTGCCACGACGCAGACGAAAACAACTGCCACGACGCAGACGAAAACAACTGCCACGACGCAGGCGAAAACAACCGCCACGACGCAGGCGAAGACAACTGCTACGACGCAGAAGGCGACAACTGAGACAACCGAGACAACAGAGAAGAAGGATCCGGACGAAACGAACAAGAAGCTGTACAAGGCCCTGCTGGATGACATGTATGACGCCTGGAAGAGAGGCGACAGGATGGATTACTGGAGCGGAACGATGGAGTATGCTTCGGAGAAGCTTTCTCAAAAATGGAACGGCAGCCGGTACGGTGACAAGTATCAGTTCGCCGATATCAACAGAGATGGCGTCAGTGAACTGATCCTGTATGACGGAGACGGAAATGTCATGGCCATTTACACGTTGGCGAAGGACACTCCGTATCTCCTGCTGGAATTCAAAAGAGGAGATAATTATTTCCATTACGATTTCCTGGGTGTTACCGGGGACGGAGAGATTGCATGCAATTTCGATTTCCAGCAGCAGAGGGGAGATTTCCCGGGCAAGGTAATCTTCGGGATAGAGAAGGACAGGCTCAGGATCCGCGGAGGCTACGGGAAGGACGACGAGTACTATAAGGTTGGAGAGACCGCAATGGTGGATATTGATACGGGATATGAGCAGACGGCGCCTTACACGGATGATTCGCAGACTCTTTCGTCCTCTGAGGTGGCGAGTGTAGATCAGAAGATTGCAAAAGCAACATCGATAACCGGAAATACGTATTCCTTTGCTTCATATAAGTGATGTCAGAGCCATGTAATATGATAGGTAATGCAACCAAAGTTTACAAAGGGGGGTGACGTGATGAGATGTCTAAACTGTAACAATGAGATTAATCCGCAGGTATCTGTATGCCCGTATTGCGGATACAGTAATACACCGCAGGGCTCGCAGGTTTATCCGCAGGGCTCACAGGTTTATCCGCAGGGCTCGCAGGTTTATCCGCAGAGTGGACCGCAGATGAGCCCGCAGGGAGCACGGATGACACCGCAGGGTCCGCAGTATCCGCCTCAGGGTCCGCCGAAGAAGGATAAGACGAAGGTAGTTCTGATCTGTATCCTGGTGGGCGTGATCCTTCTGATCGCCGGAATCGTAACGGCAATCCTTGTGACCAGAGGAAAATCCTCGGGAGATGGGGACGATCAGGGAACCACGGCCTCAACCACGGCTTCAACTACGGCCTCAACCACGGCTTCAACCACGGCTTCAACTACGGCCTCAACCACGGCTTCAACCACGGCTTCAACAGAGGCGTGGACAACGGAGCCGAGTGATCCGGGAAGAGAAACAGTATTTGACCATGTGACCGGAAAGACGGAGAAGAACGGATTTGATGAGTCCACAAACAGAAAGGGAACCTGGAAGGGATATGCTTATGACCTGCCGAGCTATCTGGACTCAGGAATGGAGATCGGCGGCGGATACACCTACTATGCGGAAATGGCGGATGCAACAAATTCTACGTCGGTAGCCTGCCTGACGATTGTAGTGGTGAATCAGACTTTTGCATATGTTGATTTCTCTTCGGAAGAAACCCAGAAAAAACTGGCCGATCAAATGATGGAGACTATCAAAGGAACAGACCCGAACGCTAAGGAACTGTCACATGATGTCGTTAGGATCAACGGAATGGACGGAATGGTGATGGACGTTCAGTATGAGATGATGACCATTCCCGTCGTGGGAAGACTTTATGCATTGGTTGACACACAGAACGGCGGGTACGTCATGCTGATGTTCCAGGAATCTAACTCCACTGCTTATACCTATTTCAGGGATTTTGACAAGCTGGTGCAGACGGTTCGGAAGGATGACGGGGGACAGGGTACGGAAGAGCAGAGTACAGGAACCGGATCGGAGCCGAAGACGGAAGCAACAGGGGACGGATATGTAAGGTATTATCTGTCCGACAACAGAGTCAGTATCTGTTTCCCGGAAAACTATGATGTATTTCTGCGGGATGCCACTGACTATGATGATGAAATGGTGAAAAGAAGCGGTATTTCGGAAGAGAAGATCAAGCAGTATTTTGAACTCGCTAATTTCATCGATGCCATGGCAATCCCGAGAGGAAATAAACTGTCAAACGAAGATCATGAGATCGAAGTGAAGGTAAAGGTGGATTCATTTCCGGACACGGACTTCCGAACTCTGAATTCAACGGACAAGGAAATGGCAGCTCAGATGCTGGTTCAGATGCTTGGAGGAACGGATTATACATGGTTCCGCTCCGGAGGATATGAATTTATCGTATTTGATACGAATATTACAAAAAAGCAGAGAAGATATGCAACGATCATTAACGGAAACATGATCTATATCATCCTGAATCTGGAAGGACAGCTCACCGATGAAGATACGAAACTGATGGAGTCTATCGCAGGTTCTCTGCGGGAGGAGTAGGAGATATATGCCGAATCAGATGGGATCAAATACAGGATCATTCTGCAAATGGTGCGGCGCGGCAATCCCGCCTTCAGGCGGGAAATGTACCGTATGCGGGAATATGAATGCCCCCGCAGCTCCGGCCGCTGATAATTATTTTTACAGGGCCGGAAATGTGGGACAGACCACGGCACAACCGGGAGGTCAGTCTGCACCATATGTCGGAGGTCAGTCTGCACCATATGCGGGAGGCCAGTCATCCGCGAATGCGGGAGGACAGTCCGCAGTATATTACAGTGGACAGAAGCCTGCGAATGCCATGGGTCAGTCTGCGCCATATGCCGGAGGTCAGTCTGCAGCACAGGCCGGAGGACAGTCCGCAGCGTATTACAGTGGACAGAAGCCTGCGAATGCCGGAGGTCAGCCTGCGTCATATGCCGGAGGTCAGCCTGCAGCACAGGCCGGAGGACAGTCCGCAGTATATTACAGTGGACAAAAGCCTGCAAATGTGGGAGGTCAGTCTGCGCCATATGCGGGAGGCCAGCCTGCAGCACAGGCCGGAGGACAGTCCGCAGCGTATTACAGTGGACAGAAGCCTGCAAATGCCGGAGGTCAGCCTGCGCCATATGCGGGAGGTCAGGCGGCAGCATACAACAAAGGGCAGATGCCCGCGAATGCCGGAAGCCGGCCTGCATCATATCCCGGAGGACAAAAGCCTGCATATACAGGCGGTATGCCCGGTGGGAACGGCCCGCAGATGCCCGGCGGGAAAAATAGGCTGTACATATGGCTGGGCATTATTTCAGGTATTGTGATCATAGGCATAGTCGTGCTGATAATTGTTCTGGCGAAGAAGAAAGAAGAACCGAGGAGGGATCCGTCGGAAGTGACAACGCAATCCGTGACAGAAGCAAAGACGGAGTCAACGACGGCTAAGGTAACTCCGCCGGTAACGGAAAAACCCACGGAAAAGCCTACAGAAAAGCCTACGGAAGCAACTACAGAACCTCCAAAAGACGGCTATCAGATAGGCGGAACGGTCATACTTGGAAAGTACGAACAGGATAATGATACCGGAAACGGAGCAGAGGATATAGAATGGACTGTCCTGGATCAGAAGGGAGATGAGTATCTGCTCATCAGTAAAAATATCCTTGACAGCAACTGTTATTCGGAATATCCGCTGGCGGGTCAGGCGGCATGGAGACCCTGGGAGACGGCTACCTCCAGAGAGTGGCTGGACCAGGAGTTCTACGAGAAGGCCTTCAATGACGAAGAAAAGGCAAGGATCATGACGGTTCCCGTCAAAGTGGAACCGAATCCCAATGCTGTAGGATCAGCGAACATCTGGTATGGGTGTAGCACGAAGGACAAGGCCTTCCTGCTCAGTTACCAGGAACTTGAGAAATATTTCCCCTCAAATGAGGACAGGAAATGTACGCCGACAGAATATGCCAGAGCCAGATGGAACGAGTATATGTCGGGGATCGGTGACAGCGATGAAATGATTCCCGCTTCAGACCGGGTTGGGGGAAGAAGCGATGGAAGCGCAGATAAGTGGTGGCTGAGATCCACCGGATCCACTTCGGATGCTTATGCTGTTCTGATCGATGAGAACGGGAAAATACTTGAAAACGGCGAGGCCGGAACTGTTAAAAACGCATGTAACGGGATCCGCCCGGCGATTTGGGTGAACCGGGGGGATGTCTCCCAGACAAAGAAATATATCACACTGTACACGGATCTCAGTGAATATCTGGGGACTGACATCGATGCTTTTGTCCAAAATGCCGATGTGATGTATAACCTGGAGTATACCAGCGCCATCGGATATCAAAATGACTATCTGCTTGTTACTGCTTACGATACCATCTCCGAAATCGAGATCAATTCAAAATGCGATTATACGCTATGCGATGTTTATGTCGGCATGGATTACGCAGAAGCTATAGATCTGATCTATGCAGCCGGTGGAACGGACACGGGAGAGTCTTCCGACGGAGGTAGAAAATTCTCGTTCGGCGACGCACAGACCATAACCATCTGGGATTCAGGAGGTAAAATCGAGAAGGTAACTATGCAGAATCAGGAATGGTAACAGGCTCACATGGATCTGTCGGGTGCTGCCAGCAGGAGAAAAGGGAGTATTAATATGATTACGGTTCTATGTTACGGAGATTCAAATACATATGGCTACAGCCCTTATACCGGAGGGAGATACCCGCGGGACGTGCGGTATACCGGAAGGCTGCAGACTCTTCTGGGAGAAGAATACTCTGTTGTTGAGGAGGGCTGCAACGGTCGGACAACGATCCACGATGATCCGGTGGAGGGCTGGAAGAACGGACGGGATTATCTGAAACCATGTCTTAATTCCCATAAGCCGGTGGATATCGTGACCATGATGCTGGGAAGCAACGATCTGAAAAGAACCTTTCATCTGACAGCGGAGGAGATCGCGGAGGGGGCAGGAGTCCTGGTGGATGTGATCCGGACATTTACGGAAGAAAAACAGGGTTTTATTCCGAAGATCGTCCTGATATCACCGCCGGAGATCGGACCGGGGATCCGGACCTCGCCCTTCTTCGGATCCTTCGATGAAGGAGCCATAGAGGAATCTAAGCGCTTTCCGCAGTTCTACAGGGTTGTGGCAGAGCGGTACGGATGTATCTTCTTCAATGCGGCGGAGTATATCCGCCCGTCGGAGGAGGACTCCCTCCACCTGACACCGGAGGCTCATCGGATCATGGCGGATGAGCTGTACAATCTGTTAAAGACCCTCTGATATTGCGGGTCGGATGATGAACAGGGTATGAGCAGAAACAGGACAGATGTAGGAGCAGGAGAGGAGCTGACAGGGAAAACAGTATCACACGCAGGCGGGAAGGAAAGAGGAGGTTGCGATGATACAGAGGAAAAGGATAGCGATCCTGGTCGGGCAGGCTGACGAGGATTATCAGAGAAGATTCATAGAAGGTTTTCTCCGGCATGGCTTTCAGGCAGACTTTGACGTCTGTATCTTTTCCATGTACCGGAAATATCAGAATTCGATGGACCGTGAAGTGGGAGAAAGCAGCATTTTCTCGCTGGTGGATCCGGAGGCATTTGACGGGATTGTGATCCTGAAGGATACGATACAGATCGCCGGAAAGCCTCAGGAGATTGAGGAGAAGCTGCATAAGGATTTCAAGGGAAAGGTTCTGATCATCGAGCAGAGCAGCGATTATTTCCCCAGCGTATCCACCGACGGTTACACCGGTATGCGCAGAGTAGTCGAGCATTTAGTGAAGGATCATCAGTACAGGGACGTGGCGTTTCTGAACGGAAAGAGATGGCACAGTCACTCCATTCAACGTCTTCAGGCGTTTCAGGATGTCATGAATGACTATGGGCTTCCGGCGGATGAGGACCGGATCGTTCACGGAGATTTCTGGTATACCAGCGGAGAGGTCTGTGTGGAACAGCTGCTCTCCAAAAGTAAGAAACTGCCGGAGGCCATCGTCGTGGCAAATGACTGCATGGCCATCGGACTCTGTAACGCACTGACAAAGCGCGGTTATCGGGTTCCGGAGGATGTTGCCGTGGCCAGCTATGATTCTACCGAAGAAGGCAGAACCAGCCCGAGCCCCATTACGTCCGTGCTGATTCCCGCAGGTGAGTGCGGAGAGTATGCGGCGGACTATATGGCAGCAGTCCTGGCCGGAGGAGAGCCGGAACCGTTCCGGGTGGAACCGAAGTTGATCCGCGGACTTAGCTGTGGCTGTAGTGACTGTGTGTCATATATGAAGGATATCCGGAGGCAAAACTGGGATACGGAGATCTACGAGGAGGGCTATTTCTCGGTAAATTCCACAACGCCTGATGATCTGATGCTTCAGAACAACATTTCCGGATTCCTCAGTATGCTCTATTCCTATGTATATCAGATCCCGGATGCGGAAAGCTTCCATTTCTGTCTGAATGATACCTGGCAGAATATGGATACCGAGCCGGACGTGCTTTTTGATGCAAACGGATACTCCGACCGCATGCTTCATGCGATCCGGTATTACAGAAACGGAAGTGACGGGGAAGTAAGTCTGACCCGCTTCTTCCCAACGAAGGAACTGATTCCGGATCTCGGTCTGGAAAGCGAGACTCCCCGTGCCTTCTTCTTTACACCGCTTTATTCCGAGGCGAAATGCTTCGGATACGCAGTAGTCAGCTATGGTTCGGAGATCAGAAGCTATGATGAGGTCTACCGGCTCTGGATCCGTTCTGCGGCCCGCCATCTGGAGGCACTCCGCCGGATCACGTTGCAGCGATATATGCACGAGAAGAATGAACAGGATCGTGTATGGAGAGTGATCGGAAGTTCCTCAGGTTCCGAAGTGGTTCTGACGGAGGAGGAGAAGAGGGAACTTGAGCTTGTTGAACAGATCCTGGACGGAAATCTTTTCGAGTATTATTTTCAGCCGATCGTTCGTGTTTCGGACGGAGAGATCTACTCCTATGAGGCGTTGATGAGATCAAAGACAGAACAGAGGATCTCACCGCTGAAGATCATAAAATATGCGGAAATGCTGAATCGACTGGGAGATGTGGAGCGTTATACCTTCCGGAATGTTCTCGATATTGTGGACGCAGAGAAGGACTTCCTGGATGAGAAGAAGATCTTTATCAACAGTATTCCGGGCATTCGTCTGGAACCGGATGATGCATCAAAGGTGATGAGGCTGCTGAAAAAGCATAAGAATACGATGGTTGTGGAACTGACCGAGGAGGCGGAACTGAAACAGGAGGATCTGGACAGACTGCAGCAGCAGATCCGCGACGTCGGGATCGAGATCGCCGTGGATGATTACGGTACGGGCTATTCCAATGTCAGCAACCTGCTCCGATACATGCCGAACTACGTGAAGATCGACCGGTCGCTGCTGTCCGAGATCCAGTTCCATCCCCAAAAGCAGCATTTCGTCAGAGAGATCATAGAGTTCTGTCATGAGAATAAGATCATGGCGCTGGCGGAGGGAGTTGAGACCGCAGATGAGCTTCGCGCGGTGATCCATCTGGGAGCTGATCTGATCCAGGGTTACTATACCGCAAGGCCTGCGGACAGGTTCATTCCGGCAGTGGATGAGAAGATCCGGAAGGAGATCCGGGATTATGTCCAGGAGAGCCAGGACGGTGTGACCAAGAGGATCTACACAGCGGGAAAAACGAACAGAGTGCTCCTCAGCAACCTGAAGAAGCACGGTGTCACGGATATCGTGGTACCGGCGGAAAATGTAGTGTACAAGGATATCGCCATCATCGGTACTCCGGGACTGGAAACCGATATTCATATGAGGATCGAAACGGGATACCAAGGGCAGATCACGCTGGAAAATGTCTGCTTCTCCAACATTAAGGACAGGCCCTGTATCGAGCTTGGCAGCGGAGCGGAGGTGACACTGGTCCTGAAGGGGGAAAACTTCCTGAAGAACGGAGGGATCCAGGTTCCGCAGGGTGCGTCATTGATGACAGAGGGTGCAGGCAACCTCCAGATCCGGATCTTCGGATCGGCCTATTATGGGATCGGAAACGGGATGGAGGATACACACGGAACACTGCATTTTAACCAGGAGGGTACGATAAAAATTATTGCAGGAGGATCCGTCGGCGTAGGGATCGGTGCCGGCAAGGGAGGTACCGTCATGATCAGCCGGGGACGATATGACTTCGAGACAAGGGGCGGTAACAACATATGCATCGGCGCACTGGAGGGAGAAACCATGCTCCTGCTGATGAACTGCATGATCAATGCGGATCTTTCAATGGTGAAAGGTCTCTGTATCGGTTGCATGCAGGGAGAAGCGGATGTGACCATGCGCCACTCCACCTTCGATCTCTACATTGGCGCTACGGAGTGCGTCGGAGTCGGTACCCTGGATGGAGGTGACCTGATATTAAATATGAATGATACCATCGGAATCCTGAATCTGAGAGGCGAAGAGTCCACATGCATCGGAGCGCTCCGGGGATCCACAGAGATCCATATGAAGCACGGCAGTCTTCAGCTGGAAAATGTCGGAGTCAGGGCGCTCGGTATCGGGGGATATTCCGATGAAACCTCCTTCCTTCTGGAAGGCGGAGACATCAAGGAAGTGATCCACAACGAGATCAATGTTGACACCTACGCAAAGCCGGAGAACTTCCGTATCGTGAACGGAAGAACTCGGTTCACTCTGAACGGTGAGGCCCTGAGACGGGAAGATGAGAACGAGTTCTGAGCATAGCAAAGGATCATTACGGCCCTATGAGGCCGAAAAAAATAAAAGGAGAGATAATTATGGATTTAATACCCAGCTTTAGTGTGGATCATACAAGGATCGTGCCCGGCATTTTCATCAGCCGGCAGGATCAGGTGGGAGACGGCATAGCAACGACCTATGATGTAAGAGTTACGAGGCCGAACCGTGAGCCTGCCGTCGATGTGTCAGCCATGCATTCGCTGGAGCATATCATTGCCACCTATCTCCGGAACAATCCGGAGTGGAAGGATGAGGTGATCTACTGGGGGCCTATGGGCTGCCTGACCGGATTCTACCTGATCCTGAAGGGGGGACGTAAGCCGGAAGAGATCTATGATCTGCTCCTTGCAGCCTTCCGTTCCGTTGCAGATGCAGAGGAGGTTCCAGGAGCAACCCCGGAGAACTGCGGCAATTACAATCTGCATAATCTGGAGATGGCAAAATGGTATGCTGCAGGATTTGCAGACTACCTGGCCGCCAACGAAGGAAAGCGGGAGATCTTCGATTATCCGAAGGGAGAACGGCTTGTGACGGATGACGGCAGACAGTTCTTTGATTCGTAGTAATAGTCAGGTTCTAAATACACATGGCACAACATCGGTGAGGAGGCAGTTGTCTCCTCACCGATTATACTATGAGACATATTTTCCGCATACCTCCATGTATGATAAAGTCAGTAACGGACAGAAACAAAGATGAAGTAAGAATCGCATGGAGGGAATGCAAATGAGAGAACTGGATAAGGTTATTGGGTATGAACATGTAAAAAGAGAGCTGTACCGGATCATCGATATGTTCCATAATCCGGAGAAATATAAGGCGCTGGGCGTAAAGATCCCGAAGGGCGTGGTCCTGTCAGGAGAACCGGGGATCGGAAAGACCCTTATGGCCAAAAGCTTCATGAAGGAGAGCGGGCGTAAGGAGTTTATTATCAGAAAAGACCGGCCCGACGGAGACTTTGTGGAGCACATCCGTAAGACCTTTGATGAGGCAGCCGAGAACGCTCCGGCCATCCTGCTTCTGGATGATATGGATAAATTTGCCAATGATGACAGATATCACCGGAATTCGGAGGAGTATGTTACGGTACAGACCTGCATTGACGCTATCAAGGATAAGGACGTCTTCGTGATCGCCACCTGCAACGATACGGACAATCTTCCGGGCTCGCTGCTGCGAAGCGGAAGGTTTGACAAATCCTTTGAAATGGAATTCCCGAAGGGTGAGGATGCAGAGAAGATCATTTCCTTCTACCTGGAAGGGAAGATGGTATCGGATGATATCGACGTGAAGGAGATCGCCCGCTTCTGTGAGGGTCACTCCTGTGCGGATCTGGAAACCATCGTAAATGAGGCGGGGATCTATGCAGGATATGATAACAGAGAGCGGATGGATCAGAATGATCTGAAGAGATCCTGTCTCCGGATGATCTATCACACACCGGAGGAGACGGTTCCCGTAGATGAAAAACTGCTGCGGCTCAGAGCTGTCCACGAGGCCGGCCATGCAGTACTGGCAGAGGTGGAGGATACCGGCTCGGTAAGCTTCGTTACCATTTCCATGAATGAGAGCGGCCAGTGCGGAGGCATGGTCCTGAGAAAGGAATCCCCCGTTCTGGGTTCCAACTTCGGCGGATGGGAGACCAAGATCATGGTGGCTCTGGCCGGAAAGGCAGCCACGGAGATCGTGCTGGGTGAGGTGGATATGGGTTCCAACTCCGATCTGCACAAGGCTTACAGCTTCATGAGACGTCTGCTTGATGACAGAGCAGCCTATGACTTCCACTCCTGGTGTCACGGAGAGGAAACCTCAGGCCGGATCTATGACCACCTGGATACCATTACGGGTGCCGAGCTGAGCCGTTACTATCTGCGGACAAAGCAGATCCTCAGCAGAAACAGGGCCTTTCTGGACAACCTGATCGAACAGCTGATGGAGAAGAAGACCCTCTCCTACAAGGAGATCGCACCACTCCGTGAGAAGCTCATGGTGGCGGCGTGAGACGGATCCCGGTACATTTTCGTGCTGACGGAGAAAGATTTGAAAAGGATTAAAAACATGAAAAAGGAGCCCGGACCATGGGGGATTTATCCATGATCCGGGCTCTCTATTATCGGTTCACCGATTTACAGTTGAGATATGAGGCTTTCTCTTGCAAATTGCGGGGTTATTTGGTTCAATAATGTTATATAGCAGATGAGTCCTACAAACATGATCACTAGACAAATGATCCGAGGAAAACAGGATGAAATACAGGAATATAACAAAGGCGGTCTTCCTCTCCCGGCCGAACAGGTTTGTGGCGGAGGTGGAGCTGCAGGGCAGGAAGGAAACCGTTCATGTAAAGAATACCGGAAGATGCAGGGAACTCCTGATCCCGGGATGCGAGGTGTGGCTCACCGCTCCCGGAACCCCGGGCCGAAAGACGACATACGACCTGGTGGCGGTACGGAAGAGTACAGGCGTTCTCTTCAATATCGACAGCCAGGCGCCGAACGCAGTTATGAAGGAAAGGCTTGCGAAGGAGGATTACACCAGGGTCATTCCGGAATACAGGTACGGAGAATCCCGGATTGATTTCTACATGGAGAAGGACACAGAGAAGGGGACTCAGCGGTACCTCATGGAAGTAAAAGGCTGTACCCTGGAGGTGGACGGGATCGGTTTCTTTCCGGATGCCCCCACTGAGCGAGGCGTGAAGCATATCCGGGAACTGATCCGGGCTAGGGAAGAAGGCTACGAAGCCATCCTTGCTTTTGTGATCCAGATGGATGGAGTGACGGAAGTCCGACCGAACATGGAAATGCATCCTGAGTTCGGCGAGGCGATGGAGGAAGCCCGGGCTGCGGGAGTGGAGATCCGGTTCTATCCCTGTCATGTGGAGCCGGACAGTGTTACATGTAACAGAGAAAGAACATGACAGAGAAGGGATCTGAGGAGATGGAGGGAAGTGTCAACCCGTACATTTTCTCCGCTCTAATATAAATGTTACAAGGGGGATGTGCATATGAATCTGATCAAATGTGTTGCCGGACATTTTTATGATGGTGATACCTATGGGGTCTGCCCGCATTGCGCCGGAAAGCGGAAGGAGGCATCCGAAGCGCGGCGGCCGTCCTTTTGGGGGTTCCCTGATACCGGTTTTGAAGGCTTCCAAATGAAGGAAGAGATAAGCAGAGGCAGTTCCAGACCAATCTATCATGTACAGAAGGTGACGGACTATGCAGTCAAGATCGCCGGCTGGATCAGTCAGGACGGGCGTCAGTCTATCATCCGCGAATACGAGATCGCAAGAAAGTTGGAGCAGTGGAACTGTTTTATTCACTACGAAAGGTACGAAGAAAAAGGAAATGAGATATTCCTCCTCCAGGAACTGGCCACGCCCTGGACGGAGTATGTGAAGCAAAACACCATATCTGTCGGAGATGTACTGAGGGTGGTACAGAATCTCTGCGATGCTCTGTCATATATGCGATATGCCGGTTTTATTCATCTAAATGTATCTCCGACGAATATCTTTATGAAGGACGGTAAGGTGAAGCTGGGAGATTTTTCGCATGCCATTCCGTTCACGCCGGGCGAGCGGTATGAGGATTTTAGCGGTAAATTTCCATATCTGGCGCCTGAGATCGGTTCGAACGGATGCTGCAACGGAACGGAGGATATCTATTCCCTGGGTGTCACCATGTATTATATGCTGACGGGAGGGAAGCTCCCCTTCCGCTATTACGGGGTGAATATGCCGACCCGAAGCAAATCGGATACGATCAGTACGATGTTCATGAATTCGGAACTGCTTGAGATCATGCGAAAGGCTACAGCATATCAGCCCTCCGACCGGTATGCCCTGCCGGAGGAGATGAAGGAAGCGGTCGCAGGGTTTATGAACAGCCATGCTATGGAAGTGGCAGAAATCATCCGACCGGAAAAGGAAGGGGATGAGTATGATGATCAACAGAGGATCCGGCAATCCCCTTTCGAATTGGAAATATAGAAAGAAACGTTTAAAATAAACACTTTTTCTGAACTGCAGTTCTGTGGTACGATAGCATTGTATAGTATCGTGTTAACATGGCGCAAAATGCGCTTAAGGAGAGAGGTTAAAAGGAGGGTGAGGAATGAAACACATTGATTTTGTGCGTAAGCGAAAATCAATGAGAGTGCTTGCGCTAATGCTGGCATTCTTCATGACATTTTCGCTCTGCGGCTTTGAAGCCTGGGCCGCGGAAGAAGGAGAAGACGAAGCCACGACCCGCACCTATGGGGATTATACCTTTACGAAGATATCAAATCCCACAACTGGCTCCGGGGAGGCGGACGGTATCAACACAAATGATGAGTCGGGATTCCCGGCAAACCGTCTGAACAGTTATGCGTGGGCAGTTGCATCACGCGGCAATTACATTTATATCGGAACCAACCGGACACTGTTCGGTTCGGCGCTGAATGCGCTTGGTGAGAAAGCCAGAGAGTTAAATCCGAATCTCACCGAGGAGAAGCTGCATCTGCTGGTCACGCTGCTTTCGGGCGGTGATGTTCCTGTTGATCTGGAAGAGAAGGATTTTATTCCGCAGATCATCCGGTTTGATGTGGAGAACGGAACCACGAAGGTGATCTATCAGCCGCAGACTGCTGTAGGTGAGGGCGGAAAGCTTTACTATACCGATAAGGACGGAACCATCATTCCGGAGGCGGATGTGACTTCCGAGACGGCATCCTTCCGGTCGGTTGTTGAGTACAAGGGCAACCTTTATTTCGGTTCTCTTGGCACGGACATGCTTCAGCTGGTACGTGTGGATGAGGACGATAATGCAGAGGTCGTATATCAGACCATCGGACTGATCAGCAGTCTTCGTGCAGGCACGGTTTATGATCCGGGTGACGGCGAGACTCTGTTCTACGGTGGACAGGATACCACCTATGCTCCGTGGATCAAGTACAGACGGGAGCATCTGGGCGGAACCTATCCGCTTCCGATCGTGATCCGTTATCTGGACCCGGCTACTGCAGGCAGTGCCGAAGAGGACTGGAGCGGTCTGATCGCAGACTACAACGATTTCGGCAAGTATGCGTACACTTCGGTATACGCGCAGGGCGGCGGAACCGTATGGGATCTCTGCGACTATAACGGCAAACTGTATCTGATCCTGGCTTACGAAGGTGGCTGGGCTATGTTCAGCGGCGAAAAGGGCGGGGCGAAACCGAACCAGTTCGGATGGACCTGGACCGAGATCGTCGGTGACAACGGTAAGTACCCGCTGGCTATGAACAGCGAGGTTGCAGAGCTGAATGCACAGTATGCGGCAGACTACGGCTGTGCTGAAAGAGGCGGAACCTTGAATGGTACGGGACTTCTGGAGTCCACGGCAACTCCGTATGTATATAACGGAAAGATGTACATCGGTACATTTGACAATGCAACCATGCTGCAGTCCCAGACGATCAACAAGATTCTGGATAAACTTGGCGCGTTGAAGAATATCAAGGAAGAGGACGGCGACACAGGGCCGACCTTCGAGCAGATTTATGCGCCGTTCTATGAAGCACTCACTCATCCCCAGCATGTATGGGTAATGGATGAGGATGAGAATATCACCGCTGTTGACGGAGCAAATGACCTTCTGGCAAATACGACCAACGATTATGTATGGCGTTATATCGAGTATGACGGCAAGCTGTATACGGGAACCTTTGATTCCTCGTCTGCATATAACTATTTTGTGGACCTGAATCTGTCCCGTATTGTGAAGGGTCTGAAGAACGGAAATATTGATATCTCCGGTTATCTGGTAGATCTGTCGGATGGTTCCTTTGTTGAGAAGCTGAAGGCTCTGCTGCCGGAGGTTAAGGCAAAGGCAGCGGCAACCATAAATGAAGCAGTTGAAGTCATTCAGGGATTTGTGCAGGGAATCGTTACGGCTGAGGAGCTTCAGGCGGCAATTGAAAAACTGGCGAAGCTGAAGGAGATCGACTGGGACGCAATCATCACAGAGGCAAAGATAAAGCTCAGTGCGAAGATCACCGAGGTTACGGCAACCACTAAGGAGAAGATCGCTGAGGCAGAGGAGCTGGCAAAGACCGCACTTGCTTCGGCTAAGGAAGAAGCGGCCAAGATCATCGCTGAGGCTAAGGAGTTGGCCGACGAGCTTGTACAGGCAGTGCAGGAGGAGTCTGACGAGAAGATCGAAGAGGTCAAGAAGAAGGCTCAGGAGATGATCGACGAGGCCAAGAAGGCAGGCGCCGAGAAGCTGGCAGAGGCAAAGAAAGCCGCTCAGGAAATGATCGCGAAGGCGAAGGAAGATGCACAGAAGTGCATCGCAGACGCAAAGGCAAAGGCAGAGGAGAAGATCGCAGCAGCAAAGAAGGCTGCGGAAGAGAAGATCAAAGCAGCAGAGGAAGCTATTGCAAAGAAGGCGGAAGAGCTTGCAAACTGGGCAACCGATCTGATCGAGAAGGCAAAGAAATGGGTAAATGACGAGATCGCAGCTCTGAAGGAGAAGATCGCAGAAGCAAAGAAGATGATCGCATGGCTCCTGAAGTACTTCGATATCGAGGGAATCCAGTATCTGATCAAGGTTAGAAGCATTGTGAAGAATGCAGAGCCCGGCTTTGACCTGATGGTAACAGAGGACGGCGAGAACTGGACGAAGATCACGGGAGACGGACTGGAAGATATCTACAATTACGGTGCAAGAACCTTTACCGTTTGCAATGATGAATTGTATCTCGGAACTACGAATCCGTATTACGGTGCACAGCTGTGGAAGGTGACCGAGAATAATGTGGATCCGCCGGAGAAGGAAGAAGCCAAGATCACAAAGGCTCCGACGGCGAAGAAGCTGAACTACAACGGATCGGCACAGGCACTTGTAACCGCAGGAACCTGCGAGGGCGGAACACTTTACTACGCTCTGGGAACAGATGCAAAGAAGGCTCCGGCATTTGACGGAGATAAGTCATCATCGACAAAGAAATGGAGTACTGCCATTCCGAAGGCAACGAAGGCCGGTACCTACTATGTATGGTATAAGGCAGTCGGAGATTCGGAGCACAAGGATACCAAGGCGAAATGTCTGACCTCCACCATCGTGTCCGGCAAGTGGGTAAAGACCTCCGCCGGCTGGAAGTACCAGGATGTCAAGGGCGTATATGTAACGAACCAGTGGCTTGAGGTAGACGGAAAGTGGTATTACTTCGACAAGGACGGCATCATGGAGCAGATGTCCTACAGAAAGGGCTGGTATCTGACCAACAGCGGTGCCTGGGACGGAAATAACAAGACCGCAAAGTGGAAGAAGGATTCCAAGGGCTGGTGGTACAGCCTGCCGAACGGTTCCTGGCTGAAGAAGACCTGGAAGAAGATCGACGGTGTATGGTACTACTTCAAGGCCGACGGTTACATGGCTGCGGAAGAATATGTGGACGGATATCGTCTCAATCCTGACGGTGCATGGACCTATCAGCCGAAGGCCTCCTGGAAGAAGGATTCCAAGGGCTGGTACTACAGCGACAGCGCAGGCTGGTATGCTAAGAGCCAGACGCTTGTGATCGACGGAAAGAGCTACACCTTTGATGCAAGTGGATACCTGAAGGAGTAGGTGCCGTTTTGCAGAAACAGTAACATAATAAGAAACATAGGGCTGTCCGGACTTGTCCGGGCAGCCTGGATGCATCCGTGGATTCCAATGAATCTCTATCCGTTAGTGAAGACGTGAAGTCAGAGGCGCGCTCGAAGAAGGGATCGATCATTCCCGTGAATCAATCCGAGAAGATCGTTGAGGACAAGAAGAGCCCGCAATCCCGGCAGGCACAAAGCGGTAAGAAGGCTCAGGGAGAAAAGAACGCTCAGACCGGTAAGAATTCTCAGACTGCTGAGAAAATGAAGGCGGATCAGAAGGTGAAAAAAACCGGGAAGATGGCTGGCAGGCAGTGATTCCGGATTTATCGGACAGGAGTATTCATGATGATTGATAGATAGTTGACCGAGAAATATGACTGTAAATTATGTGGCATCAAAAAGCGGCGCAGGATTGCGCCGCTTTCTCTGTGTCTTCTGAGCCGAAGGGATATCAGTCCTCCGATAATCCGTTATCATTGTCGGACTCCATCTCCTCGATATCGGGAACGAAGCCCTTCAGCTGTTCGATGTTGTCACGTGTGGTATAGGAGAGAGGAATGTGATACTCGGTCTCGTAGATCTCCTTCCATACCTCATAATTCTTATACATCATTTCTTCCGCCTGCTGCCGGAGAGACAGACCTTTCGTCGGGAAGATCGGCGGGGATACATGGATGGTGTACTCCTGAACATAGAAGCCGTCCTCGCCCATCACGTCGGAATCCTTCATGGTGATGAAACAGGGAAGCACCGGTGCTGCACTTCGGGCTGCACACTGGAACGCTCCTCTCTTCAGCGGCTTCGGCTTGCGGTAATTCCACCACATGCTCTGCTCCGGATAGAAGAGTACATAGTCACCGTTGGAGATGAGTTCCGTAACACCCTTGTAGAACTTCTTCATGGTTGCCGCATTTGATGACAGCGGCAGGGTATTGCAGTGACGCATCAGGAATCCGTAGAATCCGGGGAAGGAGGTGTAGTTACCTTCGCGGATGACACGCCAGAAGTTTCGGTCCGGCTGCTCGGCAGCTTCATATGCCAGCTGAATGGCGAAGCTGTCGAAGGCATTGAAGTGGTTGCAGGTGATCACCGCGCCCTGCTCCAGTGTCTTGAAATTCTCGATGCCCTTGATCTCCTTGATGATGAACTTATCCTCCTCGATCAACTGGTCGAGGAACTTATGCGCCATCTTGAAGGCCATCTTGGTCTTCAGCTTTTCGGCTCTGGTCTTTCGTACGTACTCGATCTCGTCAGGCATGAGCATACGTCCCGGCGGATCGCTCTCCACATCTTCATCAAAGCGTCCTTCACGTTCGAACTGCTCGATCCGGTGAAGGATCTCTACACGGCCCTTATCTCTCTTGTCCTGATTGATACGGTTCATGAAGTTGTCCTCCCGATGAATCTCGCTGACTGCCAGCTTGATGAGGTTCTCGGAGGACTTGGCGTCTCTTGCCTTTTCCTCGCTGCTGTAGTTGCGCTGCATGGCCTTCAGCTCATCATAGAATTCGGTTTCCTTTGCGTATTTCCAGAAATAATCGCCGCACATACAGTATTCATAATGCCACGGCTTGTTGACCATGATATAGTGGATCATTTCCGCCTGATCCAGCGGATAGGGGATCTCGCCGAAGGTCTCGGTGTTCCAGCGCTGATCCAGCCAGTATACATGGTCCTTGCAGATGAGATTCAGGTAATCCTCATCCTGCGTAACAACGAAATTGTAGTAGTGCAGATAATCCAGGAACTTGTCCAGCACGAAATGTAACCGGAACTGCTCGCAGTTGATCAGCATCAGACCTGCATTGAAGAAGTTGTAGCGGGATACGCCCACGACCTTCTCAACGTAGGTACCGAACTCACGGGTCTGTACCATGACCTGCTCGTGGCAGGCGCCCAGGTAAGCGTCACGGATATCGGTGAGATACAGCTGGCTTACGTCTCCGAGGATAACGGTATCGCTGTCCAGATAAAGGGCCTTGTTGTACTGCGGGAACATTTCCGCAATGAACAGCCGGTAATATGTGGTCTTGGAATAGTAGTCCCTGAGGGGCAGCTTGTCCCGGATGGATCGGAGATAGTCGGATACGTCTACAAAACGGATCTCGAAATTCTCATTGGCAAGCCGGTACACCACATCCTTCATCTGATCGGAAATCTCTGTGTGGAGGATATGCACTATGTACTTGTAATCCTTCGATGCGTTGCTGATCATGGAAGTCATCGAAACAACGGTGAACTTCACAAAAGCATCATCACACGCATAGAAGATAGGGATGATAGGTTCCTTCATGGTTACTCCTTCGGGTTTCTGTTGATTATGTTCAGGTACTCCTCAAAGATGTCGTCAAACTGTCTGTATCCGAATATGGAATGGACCTTCTCGATATGCCACTGCTTGATGTTATCCGTGTGGGGATAAGGCAGCCAGAACAGTCGCTTGGAAAAATGACGCACTACCGTATGCTTATGCAGGAACTTCTGGTCGTTGAACCGCTGCGGAAGCATTTTCTTCCTTGTGGTGGAACGGATCAGTGCGCTCTGGTCGGCGAAGGTCAGTTTTTTCTTCTTGATCCACCAGCGGGCCTTCTTGAAGAGTCCTGTCTCACGGGCTTCCTTCATGTTGAAGAGCAGTACGCCGGCATTGATATAGTTGGGCTTGATCAGATATTTTCCGTAGTGGTCCCGGGCGGCTGCATATTCATAGCCGGTCAGGTCCGTATCCCAGAGCAGGCGGATGTCGCGGTTGAACATGATGTCCGCGTCCAGATACAGGAGCTTGTCCGGGATCCCCTTTACCACATCGGCGAACAGCCGGATGAGTGTATACGGGGAACAGTAGGCTCCCTCGTTGGGACAGCCGGAGAAGGCCTTCATGTAGTATCTGGTCACATCGTAGAGCTTTACGGAATTCTCCTCGTTATATTTCTTTACTGCGGTTTCCAGTGAACGGATGCGCTCTTCGGAGATACAGGTGTACTTCTCATCCAGATGCGAAACATCCATGGTGAAGATATGGAAGCAGAAGGGCTCTTTGGTCTTCGTACGCATAAGGATGGACAGAGCACAGGTGAGTACTCCGTCATACACTCCGTCATTTCCGCAGAACAGAATATCGATCATTGGTTCTTCTCCTGTTTGATATATCGGATCTGTACGTGGGTGGACAGCTCTGCCCGTTTACACATACAGTTATACACCGTATCCCGCAGCTCCTTCTTCCGGGCCTTCATCGGCAGGTCCATATCCGGATAGAAGGGACCGTCAATGTAGGTAATGATCCTCGGGTGCCTGAATACCCTGCGTTTGTGATAGGTGTTGGTGAAGCAGTATACCGGAGTTCCCTTCTTTGCGGGATAGGCAAAGGAGGTGTCCGGGAAGTTCCGGATCTTCGTGTAGTAGGGCCAGATATGTGCTTCCGGGTATATGGTCACGGCATGTCCCATCTCTATATGGGTCTCGATGGCGTCCAGAAAGTTCTTATACGCCTTCATTCCCTCGGGGATCGGGATCGCACCCAGGGAGGGCGTGACCTTTCCCAGTACGGGCATGGACACATTGTTCGGATGAACCACCATATACACTGTTTTGTTAAATGTGCTCATGTTCGGGATGAACGCATCTCCGATATCCTGTGTATGGTTGCCGAACAGATAGTAGCCGTCGCGGCGGTGCTTCTTCAGCTTCTCCCTGCCTTTGGTCCTGTGCCCGAACACAAGCTTCATATAGAAGAAGGCGATGGGCGTCGCGATGATCCTGTACCAGAAGAAGTGCGTAAAACGCTTGAAGAGCGAGGTGTGGATATAGACATAGTTCTCATCGATCTTACGTGGCGTGATCTCGGCGATGGAGAATTCGTCATTCAGTTCGTCGGTATAGTAAATAACCGTTCGCTTGTCCATATTTCCTGCTCGCTGTGTTCAATATCTGGTATCGGCATGATACACATCCAAAATTATAACACACTATTTATTAAAAATCCTTAACAATTGTAAATCTTTTTTTGTTACTTTTGCTCCGGTGTCAGGACATTGTCATAGAAGTCACTGTCCTGTTCCATCTGTTTCCTGTATTCCTCCTCGCCCAGCGCTTCGCAGAGGGTGGGGGTGGCGGAGAAAAGGTCGGTTCCCAGACCGAGACGGTCCCCCTTGATCTCCACGCCGATGGCGGAAAGAGTGGTGGGGAACATGTCCAGAGAGGAGAACTTGCGGTTCTTCGTATTGACCGGTGTCTTTGCGGGATTGATGAAGCAGTTGAAGGTGGTTCTTGTGTAGTCGTCATCAATGTCCACCAGAGCGGTTTTCTTATTACCCAGGTGGTCGCCCACCAGGATGATGGTCGTATTCTCATAGAAGGGCTGCTGCTGAACCCATTTTACGAAATCGGCGGTCTGCCGCGCGGTGCAGTTGATGGCTGCCAGATAGTCGTTGCCGATGCTTTCGTCGCACAACGGACAGCGGTGACCGCATTCGTAGGAGTGGGTATCCATGGTGTACATGGTGACAAAGAACGGTTTCTCCTCCTCGGAGGCCTTCGTGATCAGCTGCTTGGTGATATCGAAGAGCTTCCGATCCTCGATGCCCCATTTCCACATATAATCCTCACTTTCGGAGGAGTAGCCCTGCTCCGAGAGGGCGATCCGGTCGTAGAGCTTACTGTCATCGTAGCGTCCCACATACTCGTCGTACATGGAGAATTCGCCCTTCGAGCCCTCGATATAGAGCTGGTTGTAGCCGTTGTCATGCAGAATGTCCTCCAGACGGACCATGGTGGGATATTCCACCTTCCCGTTCTGGGGGAAGATCTTGGTATTCAGGGAAATGCCGGAGGTCTGGGCTACCGTGGATCCCTGAGTGAAGGTGATGGAGGGTACGAAGACAGAGGCACCGCCCACCTTCTCGGTATTTGAAAAATGTACCGCATCCTCCTCCTGCGCCAGCTCCGTAAGGGGGGAAATGTAGTTCTTGTCCTGGGAACCGCCTTCCTCCACGGAAGCGTAGGAGCTTTCGAAGGATTCCAGATAGATGAAGATCAGATTGCGCTTCTTCTCGGGGAAGGTCATTACGCTTTCATCCGGCTTCACGTAATAGGTCTCATAGATCGTGGACTTGTCGCTCTTCATGGTCATGTAGTGCAGGAAGTTGGTCTGAAGGGAGAAGAAGGTAACGCATCCGAACACCAGAAGAACGGACAGGACGATGTGAAGCGCACGCTTTCCCCGGGTCATCACCAGGGTATACTGTCCTTCCTCGTTTGTATCCGCAACGATCACCTTGTCGTTTCGGAAGCATTTGACCAGATTATAAAGAATGTAGCCTGCAATCAGGAGGAAGATCAGGGTGTATTCCACGCCTGCGATCACATCCTCGATGGCAAGACCGCCCTTGGCAAAGCGGACGGTGAAAAGGATCCCTTCAAACTCCATGTTGGAGTAGACATTATAAAGGAAGAGGGTGACTGCAAAGAGAAATACCGCCGGTGCCACAAACAGCATGATCAGTACGACGGAAACCCATTTGCTGCGGCCTTCCCGCTTCTCGGTGCTGAGTGTCTTCTGAGGTGTGTACATGACTGCCAGGTCACGGATAAGAGCCGGATCGGAGTTTTTTCCTGCCAGAAGCTTTGTCGAGGCATATTCCATCAGTTTCAGGAAGAGATAGACCACGATCAGACCCAGCCACCAGATGGCTGCCCAAACCGGAAGGAACCGGTTGAAGAAGTTCTCGGTATAGTAGGCTGCCTGACTTCGTGCGAAGAAGATCGGAAGCCAGAGGATCGGGATCGCCGGTGCTCCCAGGCAGTAAAGCCCTTTGATGAACCAGAAGACGGAATGCTCCGGTCTTCGGATCAGCATAAAGAACAGAAATAGTGCCGAGAAGGGAGAGAAGATCAGCATGATCCACCCGGGTACGGAAAGATCGGAAAGGTTCAGAGGTGCGCTGAGCACTCCGCAGCCCGTGATGATCAGGGTTATGAATAACGCCAGAAGGATGTGTTTTACTGATATCTTTCTCTTTGTATATAGTTTGTTATCGCTAACTTTGTTCGATTCCATCGTTTAAATTTCACCTTGAAATGTGTTTTTTTGCCTGTCCACTCGTGAACAGTCTTTTTGTATCCTACCACATTTCTTTGCGGAACGCACGTATTTTCTACGCAAAATCGTAGATTGCGGTGCGAACGGAGATGTCGGTAAGGTTCATTCGGACGAGGAGACTTTGTACTTATAAAAATATACTTGACAGGTTAGCCTGAACTAACTATACTGTTTATGGTTAGTTTGGGCTAACCTTATTTTTGGACATAGGGTTAGGAAACGCTAACTAGATAAGGGAAAAGGGAGGAGTACCGTGATGCCATTGACTTATGCAGATCAAGGGCAGCCTCAGACCATCAAAAAGATCGGAGGTACCCCTGAAGTGAAGAAGCACCTGACGGATCTTGGATTTAATGTCGGAGGAGAGGTCAGCGTTGTGAGCTCGGTGGGAAGAAACCTTATTATAAAGGTAAAGGAAAGCCGGGTGGCTGTCAGCGAGGAGCTGGCACGAAAGATATTGGTTTAGGAGGAATCGGAGTTGAAGACACTGAGAGATGTAAAGATCGGTGAAACGGCCACTGTAGTTAAGCTGCAGGGGGAAGGCGCCATAAGACGCCGGATCATGGATATGGGGATCACCAAGGGCGTGGAGCTCTATGTGCGAAAGGTCGCACCCCTGGGAGATCCTGTGGAGATCACCGTACGAGGCTATGAGCTTTCCGTTCGAAAGGCGGATGCGGAGATGATCCTGGTACAGTAGGTGAAGACTGTAAACTTAGAATAATAAGGTCTCAGGTGGCCACGCAGGTGTGTCGATCGGACCTTTTGACCCCATCATCATATTAATGAAGAAAGTGAAGGAACTACTATGAGCATACGTATCGCTCTCGCAGGAAATCCGAACTGCGGTAAGACAACATTATTCAATGCACTGACCGGTGCCAACCAGTATGTAGGTAACTGGCCGGGCGTTACGGTGGAGAAGAAGGAAGGTAAGTTGAAGGGCAACAAAGAGGTTAAGATCGAGGACCTTCCCGGAATTTACTCCCTGTCACCCTACACCCTGGAGGAAGTGGTGGCACGGAACTACCTGATCGGACAGAGACCGGACGCGATCATCAATATCGTGGACGGTACTAATCTGGAGCGGAACCTGTACCTTACGACACAGGTACTGGAGTTGGGAATCCCGGTGGTCGTGGCTGTCAACATGATGGACCTGGTGGAGAAGAACGGAGATAAGATCAATACGAAGGCCCTGTCGGACAAGCTGGGCGTTCCTGTGATCGAGATCTCCGCCATGAAGGGCAGAGGCATAGACAAGGTAGTGGAGAAGGCCATCGACCTCGCGAAGAAGGGCGATGTGGCAGAGCGTAAGCATTCCTTTGCTCCCGAGGTAGAGGAGTATATACAGCAGGTTGAGGACAGACTTCCTTCGGAGATCGCAGAGGAAGAGAAGCGTTTTTTTGCCATCAAGCTTCTGGAGCGGGACGACAAGGTCAGTGAGATGGCAAAGGATCTTCCGGATGTATCCGCGGAGATCGCGGAAATGGAGAAGGCCTTCGACGATGACACTGAGAGTATCATTACAAATGAGCGGTACAATTATATCTCCTCCATCATTTCCGGCGTTTTAAAGAAGAAGCATACCGGAACCAAGATGAACACCTCGGATAAGATCGATAAGATCGTGACCAACCGCTGGCTGGCACTGCCGATCTTCGCGGTGATCATGTTCATCGTATACTATGTATCCATATCCACCGTGGGGGCATGGGCCACAGACTGGACCAATGATAATCTGTTCGGCGACGGCTTCCACCTCTTCGGCATGAACGGAAACCTGGATGAGGATACAGACAAATGGGCCGAGGAGCATGTCTTTGTGGACAGCGTGAAGGCGGTGATCGATCAGGCGGCAGAGGACAAAAATGTAATCGGTGCTGACGAGCTGCAGGGGGCCTTTGAGGACGGAGACCTGGATGGCTTCTCGGAAGCATATGGTACCTATGTAGATGATCTGACGGAGAAGGGTTACGCCATAGATGAAGCGCTGGAGGCTTCCGGGGCTTTGAATGAAGACGGTGAGTTTGACACGCCGGATCCCTCCGAGTACGGAACCTGGGTGCCGAGTATTCCGGCGCTGGCGGAGAAGGGGCTGGACGCTATCAACTGTGCGGACTGGCTGAAGAGCCTGATCCTGGATGGTATCATAGGAGGTGTGGGTGCAGTTCTCGGATTTGTTCCCCAGATGCTGATCCTCTTTATCTTCCTGGCGATCCTGGAGGAGTGCGGCTACATGGCCCGTGTGGCATTTATCATGGACCGTATCTTCCGGAAGTTCGGCCTTTCCGGTAAGTCCTTCATTCCGGTCCTCATCGGAACCGGCTGCGGCGTGCCGGGTATCATGGCAAGCCGGACCATTGAAAATGAAAGAGACCGTCGCATGACCATCATGACGACCACATTTATCCCCTGTGGAGCGAAGCTGCCCATCATTTCCCTGATCGCGGCTGCACTGTTCCACGGCTCCGGACTGGTGGCATGGAGTGCATACTTCATCGGTATCGCAGCCATCATCCTCTCCGGTATCATCCTGAAGAAGACAAAGATGTTCGCAGGTGACCCGGCTCCCTTCGTTATGGAGCTGCCGGCTTACCACCTGCCGAAGGTGGGCGCAGTGCTTCGTTCCATGTGGGAGCGCGGCTGGTCCTTCATCAAGAAGGCCGGTACCATCATCCTTCTTTCCTCCATCGTAATCTGGGCAGGCAAGTCCTTCGGATGGGTAGACGGAGCCTTCGGTTTCAATCCGGATGTTGCCCTGGAGGACAGTATCCTCGGCAAGATCGGAAGCGGTATCGCATGGATCTTCGCGCCTCTTGGCTTTGATAATATCCGTGCAACCATCGCGACGGTTATGGGTCTGGTTGCAAAGGAAGAGGTTGTCGGAGTGTTCGGTGTCCTTGATTTTGAGGGCCTGACCAGACTGGCAGGATATTCCTTCCTGCTGTTCAACCTGCTGTGTGCACCCTGCTTTGCGGCTATCGGTGCCATCAAGAGGGAAATGAACTCGGGTAAGTGGACCTGGTTCGCCATCGGTTATCAGTGTGCATTTGCATACTTCGTAGCGCTCTGTGTATATCAGATCGGAATGCTGATCACCGGAACCTTCAGTGTATGGGCTATAGTAGCCATCCTGCTGCTGATCGGATTCGCGTATCTGTTGTTCCGCCCCTATAAAGAGAGCCAGAAACTGGACATCAAAATGAAAAAGTCGGCGTAGGTTCCGTTTCGCCATCAGGCGAAACGAGAACCGTAGGGGTCCATCACCGAAGGTGATGCCCGAGCAGAGCGAGGGTTGCGCGGCGGCCACCTAAGCCGTCGCGCAAGATAATGGTTCCGTTTCGCCATCAGGCGAAACGAGAACCGTAGGGGTCCATCACCGAAGGTGATGCCCGAGCGGAGCGAGGGTTGCGCGGCGGCCACCTTAGCCGTCGCGCAAGATAATGGTTCCGTTTCGCCATCAGGCGAAACGAGAACCGTAGGGGTCCATCACCGAAGGTGATGCCCGAGCAGAGCGAGGGTTGCGCGGCGGCCACCTTAGCCGTCGCGCAAGATAATGGTTCCGTTTCGCCATCAGGCGAAACGAGAACCGTAGGGGTCCATCACCGAAGGTGATGCCCGAGCAGAGCGAGGGTTGCGCGGCGGCCACCTTAGCCGTCGCGCAAGATAATGGTTCCGTTTCGCCATCAGGCGAAACGAGAACCGTAGGGGTCCATCACCGAAGGTGATGCCCGAGCAGAGCGAGGGTTGCGCGGCGGCCACCTTAGCCGTCGCGCAAGATAATGGTTCCGTTTCGCCATCAGGCGAAACGAGAACCGTAGGGGTCCATCACCGAAGGTGATGCCCGAGCAGAGCGTACGTTATTGAAAGACAGGAAGCCACGTGGTATAACAGAGAGGAGGACATGACAATGAACGAAATATTCGGAACCATGATAGTACTCATGATCCTCCTTGCGATCGTGGGACTAATCATACGTGGCATGATCCGTGACAGGAGAGCCGGAAAGTCTGTGATATGCGGAGGGTGCTGTGAGAGCTGCGGCGGCTGTGCCGCTCATGGCAGTGCTGGCAGTGCGCACGCGTCATACAACGGATCCGGGACCTCGCATAGTGGTATGCATGCATCTGTTGGAAGCGGGAGTGTATCAGCTGTCAGTGGGCGTGTATCCGCCGGCAGCATCCATGCATCCGCCAGCAGGGACAACGCTTCCTGCAGTGGGGCGTGTGCCTCCTGTAGCAGTTCCTGTGCGTATTTCAGCAGATGCCCAAGGAGCAAAAACGGTTAGCTGCCGTCATTGCCCGAGAAGCAATAATAGTTAATTAAAGTTATGGCAGGAGACGCCTCGGGAGGTGAGAATAGGTGAATGGTGACGTTGTTTTAGGTCTTATGATCCCATTTGCCGGAACTGCGCTGGGATCGGCCTGTGTCTTCCTGATGAAGAAGGAACTGGGGGCGTTGGTCCAGAAGGCGCTGACAGGCTTCGCCAGCGGCGTCATGGTTGCGGCATCCATCTGGAGTCTGCTGATCCCTGCCATGGATCAGACCGAGGATATGGGAAAGCTGAGCTTTCTCCCAGCATTTATCGGATTCTGGCTGGGCATCCTTTTCCTTCTGTTGCTGGATTCGGTGATCCCGCATCTGCATATGAATGCGGAGAAGGCGGAGGGACCGAAGGCAAAACTCCGGAAGACCACCATGATGGTTCTTGCCGTTACATTACACAATATCCCGGAGGGTATGGCAGTGGGCGTTGTATATGCAGGCTTTCTTTCCGGAAATACCACCATTACCTCCGGAGGTGCCCTGGCGTTGGCCATCGGTATCGCCATTCAGAACTTCCCGGAGGGTGCTATCATTTCCATGCCTCTTCGGGCGGCCGGACGAAGCAAGGGAAAGGCGTTTCGGGACGGAGTGCTGTCCGGAGCCGTGGAACCGGTGGGAGCGCTGCTGACGATCCTCGCGGCGGGCACCATCATTCCGGCGATGCCGTATCTGCTGAGCTTTGCGGCAGGTGCGATGATGTATGTGGTTGTGGAAGAACTGATCCCGGAAATGTCTTCCGGAGAGCATTCCAATATCGGCGTGGTCATGTTTGCGGTGGGCTTTACTCTGATGATGGCGCTGGATGTTGCGCTTGGATGATATGATGCCCGGCCAGGCCGGGTCAGAGATGGCATCAGATCGATCAGATATCAGGAGCGGTGCAGTTGATTGCACCGCTCTTTTTGCGTATAATGATGATTGGGTCAAAGGATCCGGGCAACACGCTTGTGTGCTGTAGATCATCAGTTGGGGAAAAGATTGGAGGCATACCATGTTTCATATCCTGATCGTAGATGATGATAAGAATACCCGCCTCTATATCCGGACGGTTCTGGAAACAAACGGATATATGGTGAGTACCGCGGAGGACGGAGAGAAGGCGCTGGGGGTTCTGGAAAAGGAAAAGATCGACCTGGTGGTCCTGGATATCATGATGCCGGTGATGGATGGCTACGAATTTACCCGGATCCTTCGGGAGGGAGACAACAGCCTTCCTGTTCTTATGGTGTCTGCAAAGCAGCTTCCGGCTGATAAGCATAAGGGGTTCCTGGCGGGAACGGATGATTATATCACCAAACCCATCGATGAGACGGAAATGCTCCTCCGCATCAAGGCTCTGCTGCGCCGGGCAAAGATCGCAAATGAACGGCGGATCGAGATAGGAAATGTGGTCCTGGATTATGACAGCCTTTCCGTGACCAGAGGGGAGGAGGTTCAGATGCTTCCCCAGAAGGAATTCCAGCTGCTCTTTCTACTGCTGTCCTATCCGGGCAAGATCTTCACCCGGATCCAGCTGATGGATGAGATCTGGGGAACGGAGAGCGAGACCGGCTGGGAGACGGTAACGGTACATATAGGAAGACTCAGAAAGAGATTCGAGGGCTGGGAGGAATTCTCCATCGAATCCGTTCGGGGATTAGGATACAGGGCGGTGAAAAAGGTATGAATGTAAATAAAAACAGACTGGAAAATTCAAAAAAGAACATCTCACTGGTCATCTCGCTTTCCATGGTGGTCATGGGACTGCTTCTGGTAACGATGACCATCGTGGGAGTTATCGTTTTCTTTTTTATCTATCGTGGGACGCTGAAGTTGGATGCATCGGAGATCAGTGCAACCCAGCTCTTTTTTATTTTTATCGCTCTTTGCCTGTTCTTCGGGGCGATACTGTCCTTTGTTATGGTCCATTTCCCTCTGAAACCGGTGACCAAGATCATGGATGCCACTAACCGTCTGGCTTCCGGGGATTACTCCGTGCGTCTTTCCTTCAAGGGATCCTTTTCGAAGCTACCGCCCATCCGGGAGATGACCGACAGCTTTAATACCATGGCGGAGGAGCTGGGACAGATCGAGATGCTGAGGACGGATTTCATCAATAATTTCTCCCACGAATTCAAGACGCCCATCGTTTCCATCGCAGGCTTTACAAAACTGCTGAAACAGAAGGACCTTCCGGAGGAGACCAGGGACGAGTATCTGGACATCATCGAGGAAGAATCCCTTCGGCTGGCTGCGCTGGCCACAAATGTACTGGATCTTGCAAAGGTGGAGAATCAGAGTATTCTTTCGGATACCGCGGATTACAATCTGTCCGAGCAGCTGAGGAACTGTGTGCTCCTGCTGGAGTCCAAATGGAGCAGGAAGAATATCGAGCCCGTGCTTCCGGAGGAGGAGTGTCAGGTCCACGGAAATGAGGAGCTTCTGAAGCAGGTTTGGATCAATCTTCTGGACAATGCCATCAAGTTCTCGGAAGAATACGGTACCATAGAGGCCCGGATCGAGGAGGGGGAAGAGGAGCTTCAGGTAATGATATCGAATTTCGGAGAACCGATCCCGGAGGATAAGAGGAAGAGGATCTTCGGAAAGTTTTATCAGGCGGATGAGTCCCACGCCACCGAAGGAAACGGTGTCGGTCTTGCCATTGTGAAGAAGATCACGGAGCTCCATAAGGGCAGCGTGGAGGTGGAATGCAAAGACGGAAAGAACACATTTATCGTTACATTGCCAAAAAATGAACGGGCATAGTCTCATTTTCCTGAATTTCCATGATCAGTTTCGTTTCAGTTTAGAAATGTGTGATAGAATACGTATTTGGGAGAATGGGTCTTCCGTATTAAAATGAAAGGGATTAATAACATGCGAAAGGTACAGATCATTACGGACACCTGCAGCGATCTGACTCCGGAGCTTATGGAGCGTTACGGGATCGATTATGCAAGAATGAACACCGTGTTTGAGGGAAAGGAATCTCCGGCGGAGCTTTCCTGGACTAAGGATGAGATCCATAAGTTTTATGAGACCATACGTCAGGGCGGTCGTTATACCACGACACAGGTTCCTGTAGAGGAATATGACAGAGTGTTCCGGAAATATCTGGATCAGGGCTGCGATATCGTATACGTTGCATGTTCCACCAAGCAGTCCGGTTCTGTGAATACCGCAAAGGTTCTTGCAAAGAAGCTGGAGGCGGAATACGAGGGTGCGAAGATTATCTGCATCGATTCCATGAGATCTGCTTTCGGAGAAGGGCTTCTGGCCATGGAAGCCTCCAGGCTTGCTTCCTCCGGGAAGACAGCGGAGGAGGTTGCATCCACCATTATGGGAATGAGAACCACGGCACTGCAGTTCTGTGCGGTTCATACGCTGGAATACCTTCGCCGTGCAGGAAGAGTCAAGGGCTCAGCCGCATTTTTCGGAAATCTTTTCGGCGTAAAGCCCATCCTGATCGCTGATGCGGAGGGCAATCAGGCAGCCTACAAAAAGGTAAAGGGAAGAGATGCTTCCATCACGGAGATCGTGAAGCTGCTGAAGGAGAGTATCACGAATCCGGAGGAGCAGACGGTATACCTTGGTCATGCGGACTGCAAACAGGAAGAAGTGGATGTATTAAAAGAGAGAATAGAGAAGGAGATCCCCTGCAAGGACGTTTATGTATGTTCCATCGGACCGATCATCGGAGCTTCTGTGGGACCGGACGCAATATCAGTATTTGCCTTTGGTAAAGCGGTCACCTTTGTAGGTGGGGAGTAAAGAGATGGAAAAGACGACGATAAGCAGTAGGGAGCTTGCTGAGCTGCTCAGCGGAGGAATCCAGAATCTACTGCTTCACAAAGATGAGGTAAATGATCTGAATGTATTTCCGATCCCGGATGGGGATACCGGCAGTAATATGCTGATGACCATTCAGGGCGGAGAGAACATCAGGCCTTACGAGAACGAAGGGATCGGTGACTATGCCCGGCGTACTGCGGACAGTATGCTCTTTTCTGCCCGGGGTAACTCCGGAGTCATCCTTTCACAGATCGCCGACGGGATCGCCGAGGGACTGGAAGGTGTGGAGTGTGCCAGCGTAGAGGATACCGCAAGAGCATTTAAATGCGGCGTCGCTCATGCATATTCTGCAGTGGCCGAACCGGTTGAGGGAACGATCCTTACGGTAGTCCGTGAAGCGGCTGAGTATGCTGCTTCCCTGAAATGTGCGGATATCCGGGAGTATCTGGACGCCTTTATCGTTCAGGCAAGGGAGTCGCTCCGACACACACCGGAGCTGCTGGATGTCCTGAAGAAATCCGGCGTGGTTGATTCCGGAGGGGCAGGGCTGATCTACATTATTGAGGGTGCCCTTTCCGTATTGAAGGGGGAGACCATCGAAGGTACCGGTGACTTCACGGGGCATATGGCGCCTGCCGCACCCGGCGCGACGCTGAATTTTGATCTTTTTGATGAAGACAGTGAACTGGTCTACGGATACTGTACAGAGCTTCTGCTGAGACTGCAGCGGAAGAAGACGGATATAGACAATTTTGATCTTCCGGCATTCCGTGAATTCCTCCAGAGTATCGGAGATTCCGTGGTTTGTCTGAAGACCGGAAGCGTGGTCAAGCTTCACGTACATACTAAGGAGCCTTATCGGGTTCTGCAGTATGGTCAGCAGTTCGGGGAATATCTGACGGTGAAGATCGAGAACATGTCCCTTCAGCACAACAATCTGCCTGCGGACAGCAGGCTGGCGCATCCGGAGGAGCATAAGCAGTTTGCGATCGTGGCTGTGGCATCCGGAGAAGGGATCAAGGAGAATTTCCGGGAAATGGGAACCGACCGGATCGTACAGGGCGGTCAGACCATGAATCCCTCTGCGGATGATTTCATAGATGCTTTCCGCAGGGTCAATGCCGATACGATCTTCGTTCTGCCGAACAACAGCAATGTGATCCTCGCTGCGCAGCAGGCGGCGAAGCTGTATGATATGGCAGACGTACGTGTGATCCCCACACATTCCATCGGAGACGGCTATGCAGTTCTCTCCATGCTGGATCTGGATTCCGGAAATGCGGACGAGATAGAACAGGATATGATCCGTTCCATGGAGGGCGTGGTTACGGGCAGTGTGACCCGCTGTATCCGGGACACGGAAATGGACGGCTTCCATCTGAGGGAAGGTCAGTACCTGGGCATCGTGGGCAAGGATATCGTATCTGCGGATAACGACAGAAGAGATACCGCATGTATGCTGACAGCCAGGATGGATTTCACGGATCATCAGATCTGCATCCTGATCCGGGGAAAGGATTCCACGGAGGAGGAGGCAGAGGAGATCGCATCCATGCTTCGGAAGGAGCACAGGGATTGTGAGATCTATGTGCTGAACGGAGGACAGGAGATCTACAGCTATTACATTATTCTTGAATAACGGGATACATTAAGAGGAGCGCCGGCATATGCCGGCGCTCTTATCAGTTGCGCGATAAATGAGGCATGCAGGCTTGCTTCGACATCGCTTTGTGTGAGCTTGCTCACAGGCAAAGCGATGTCGAAGCAAGACTATACGGCGAAGCCGCGACATCGAGGATTGCGGCGCAATCGGAGATGTCGGCATGGCTCGTATGATTGAGCCTACTCTGACGGGATTCCCAGCTGGTCCTCAACCTCGTCATAGATTTTCTGGATCGTCTGGGCTTTTGTAGGAATGGTTCCGTCGATATACTGTTCAGTGGCGTCTTTAACGATCTTTTCCACTCCATAGCCATAATCATATTCATAAGAATAGTCCGCCGGCTGATGGATCCTTGATGAAACTCCGGCCCATACGGCGTAGGGGTTCTGACTCTTGAAGAACTTCTTCTGTTCAAGGGAATTCGATAATTCTCCGTTTTGCAGTCGCTGGTTTGCCTTTTTGTTGTTTACTGCATCTCCTGTCCGGTTGGTGATCTTCACGCCGATATCCGGATCGCAGGTCAGTTCGGCCAGAAGGAATGCACAGAGCTCTTTATTCGGTGTCTTGGCCCCGACGCTAAGGTAGGTTCCTCCCCAATAGTAATCGGTGGGTCCGTTGCAGATTCCCCAACTTCCGTTTGTGGCACCATTTCCCTGGAAGACCCCGGTCATCCACGTACACCCGAAATAGCAGAATACGTTATCCCCGTCCTTCATGCTGTCTGCCCAGTTTCCATCCCACATTTCAGTATTATTTGTATAATCTCCGTCACCGAGTCGTTTTGCCAGCTCGATATAGGTTTCTATAGAGGAATCGACCTTAAAGGTCTCATTTCCGTTCTTATCCTTGGAGACCCAGGGGGTGGTGCGGGCGTTGGTCACGGCGTAGTAGATATCTCTCGGACCGGATACGATCTTATATCCCTTCTGCTTCAGAGCCTCTGCGGCTTCAAAGAAGGAATCCCAGTCCTTCAGCTTCGCCTGGATCTTACTCTGATCATCCGTGCCGAATACTTCCTTTGCGATCCTGCGGTTATAGAAGACGGAACCGGCTGTGGACTGCCAGGTGACAGCCTTCAGCTTCTTCCCGTAGGTACCGAAATCGATCGCATACTGATAGGAATTCTTTAAGACATCTGAATTGAAACCGATATTATACAGGTTTAATGTTTTGTCACTTTCGACCCAATACCTTGTCTGATTGGCATCACATGATATGATCGAGGGATATCTGCTTCCGTAGGAGAGTGCGTATTCGATCTCACTGACGGCGTCATTGGAACTGCACCAGAGAGTCACAAATTCTACATAGTCCTTAAACTGAGGATACTGATCCAGCACGATCTTCATTTTCTTCTCAAGGTCGTCATCCCAGGAATAGACGTATATTTTCTTTGAGGAAGTCCAGTTGGAGGTGTCCGGGATCGCAATTCCTGCCTTGGTATAGGTGATCAGGGTTCCGTTGCTTCGGAACTGATAGGTCTTTCCGTCGATCACCTTTTTCCCGGTGACCATGGCTCCGTCCTTGGTAAAGTAGTACCATTCTCCGGAAAGCCGCTTCCATCCGGTCTGCATGTCTCCGTTATTACCGAAGTAGTACCATATTCCGGAAATCTTCTTGCATCCGGTCTGCATCACTCCGCCGGTTCCGAAGTAGTACCATTTTCCGGAGATCTTCTTCCAGTTGGTCTGCATCACTCCGCTGGTTCCGAAGTAGTACCACTTGCCGGAAATCTTCTTCCAATCGGTCTGCATGGCTCCGCCGGTTCCGAAGTAGTACCATTTTCCGGAGATCTTCTTCCAATCGGTCTGCATCACTCCGTTTGTCCCGAAATAGTACCATTTTCCGGAAAGCTTTGCCCATCCGGTCATCATGACACCGCTCTTGGCGAAGAAGTACCATTTATTATCGATCTGCTTCCAGCCTGTGGCCGGTGTATTTCCGATATAATAATACCAGGAGCTGCCCTTCTTCTCCCAGCGGTCATAGGTCGAGATCTCGAAGCTCTTGGTGATCTTTCCCGTAAAACCGCCCTTTCCGGTTATTGTTATGGTTGCGGTTCCAAGTTTGGTATTGTTGGAATAGGATACCGTATAATCCTTATTCAGAACCAGGGACTTGCCGCCGCTGGCATAGATCGAACCGATCTTGGGTGTGACCTTCTTTCCGGTATAGTAATACGTGTTGTATGACTTGGCGCCGGTCTGATCCAGGTAGACGGTTACCAGATTCATGGACATGGGTGAAGTCAGATCCCCGTATCTCGCATAATAGGATAGATTGGAGGATTCTCCGCCGGTGGAGTAATAACAGATATGTCTGTATTTGTCCAGGATAAAACAACCGGGCAGATTGATGCTGCTACTGTAGCAGCCGCATGAATACAGAGCAGACCACATGACGTTATTGTTTGTCAGTGATGCCGGAACAAATATCACATTTGTATATTTCCGGGCCAGAGAATAGATCCCCGAATCAGAGGAATCAACTCCGAGAAATACGACAGTCGTATCCACGCCGGAACTCTTCAGGTTGGCAGCGGTGCTCAGCATACTGGTTGACAGCGAGCATCCGGATCTTCCATAAAGCAGGATCACGGATTTGGTCTTAAAATCCTCCACATCGTAGGATTTGCCGTTGATATCCGTGAATCTGAAGTCTCTTGCTTTCTTTACACTGGTCATGGCCATGGTGTCCCCGCCTGTTCCGCAGAACAGGGCTATAAAAAACAGCACGGCCAGAAGTGAAAGAAAGCCTTTTCGTTTCATCGTTCGTATCATAACCACTCACCTCCGTTACTATTGATACGCCTATGCTTTTGCTTCGCAAAATCATGCATCTGCTTCGCAGATGTACGCTGCTCTCTTCGCTTGGGCAATCCCCCTGTCTATAGTATCATAATTTAGCGCTGATTAAAATCATGGAAATTCTGACGACTCTGTCAAGCAATCGTTGGCACGATTTCTATCACACAAATTATCCTCGGCACTATGGCTGGTCACAGATGCCTTTCTCGGCCCGGCTCGCGCCTTATTTGCGGGTACCCCTAGCGGTACTAAGCGACTCACGTCGCTTCGCTCGTGACTCGCCAAGTACCGAGACCCGCTATGACCTCGAAAGGCATCGTGCCCATTTTTCATAGTGCCTCGTCGAATGGTCAATCTATAGATACGCCGGTTATAACCTTCCACGCTTGTCTTGCTGGCTTAATCTGTGAGTTTATATTCGGAACACTTCCTTGTACAGGGTATGTATATCCTTTTCCGACCTTCTTATTCGCCTCGTATGCCGAGAGTATATGTGCCTTGATTTGTTCAACTATCCGTCTTTCAAATGTCGGCTTTTTCAGTTTGTTTACGACTTCATTTAATCTTCCAGATCCTTTCTTTGCAAGGATCTTCGCCAGATTGTTTCCGCCACGAATACTCCAGCTTGCATGATTATGCTTCATCCGTCTTGCTATCACGCTACCAATGTGATTTTCCATCGTTCCAAGATTTCGATATTCTAAGTTCTCTGGACTGTCTGGTATCAGAAGATCTCGTTGATTATATGGGATTAATCCGTGTCGATTGTTGGAAAAATAAGCAATCAACCGTTCAGCCTTTTCAATCTCATCACCATCGATCAGGCTGTTCCTGTATATCTCGAGATATTTAAACAATTCATCCAGTTCTTTCTGCTCCAGCAACGAATGGATTCGTTTTGCATGTTCCGGGTATGGCACATTTTCTTTGATGGCCTTGTTTCTATGAAACGGATCCAGCTGAAATACCGTATCAGAATCACAGATATTCTTTACCCATTCAGCTCCGTCTGCATTCATGATCCGAAGCTCAACCTCATCCATGTTATATATCTCTGCGATAGCCGCTTCTCTGTAGGCCTGAAATTCAGACGATGTTGAGAAACCTGCCACAACAACCTTTCCATCCAGGCTGTATCGGTTTTTCCCGGTCTTTTTCCATCCGTCATAGGCTATGCCAACCTTGATCTCACCCTTTGTGTTTCTTTCGCGCTGGAGCCTGACATAGACACCATCCGTTTCCTCAAAGAGCACGGGGGTTTCTTTTTCTCCGGATACATTTCCTGCTTTGTGCTCCTTCACAAGCTGCCGTTCATCTTCGCAAACGGCCTCGCCTAACGACTGGATCACGTTCCATACACCCATAGCACTTATGGATTGTCCAGTCATCTCAGTGATCCTGCTTGCAGTTTCACGATAGGACGTCTCCGTGATCGAAGAAACCATCTGCTCAGCCATGTTCATTGAGATCAGGCCGACTCCGGATATCTCGAGCTGCTCATCCAGCAGATGGACAAACTCTTTCAGTCCGTCCTCTCTGGTAACCTCATAAACCCGACGTCCGTACTCAACCTCACCATACACGGTCTTTACGGTTGTTTTTCGCTTCCCCTTATTCCGGTATGCCCCCTTATCTCTGGTTTCCATGAGATAGTCATCGTATCGTTCCAGAAACTCCTTGGTATAATCCCTTGCCCATTCACATACCATCCGGAAAGTATTTTGTTCAAAAGCCTTGAAAGTCAGCTCGGTTTCATTTAACATAGTATTCATCACATAGCTCCTTATCGATTTTGTCTGCAAACTAAATAATAAGGTTAATTTATGTGATTGTGAAGAGGCTTCGGCCTCTTCTTTTTTTATTATTCATGCCAATGATAATTATACTCTATGAATTCTGACGATAACTGCTCAGATAGTTGCTTCGATAACTGTCGGCAACTCCTTTGTGTGATGTTTGTGTGACATATAAAATGTTAATATGCATAAGAAGTGAAGCAGATGGGGAATTCAGGTTTTGCATTTGCTTCCACAGGATAATCGTAGTAAAATGGAAATGGTGACAGGCATTTTCGTCACATTTTCATAATGGTTCTACAAAATTTTTTTATGATAGGAGGAAACATATGAAGATCACAACATTTAACCCGCTTATCATCACCAGAGATGCAGAATCCGCAATTAAGGTTTTTGAAGATCTGGGCTTTGAGAGACACCATACCAAAGAGGGTATCGGTGAAACGAGTGTTACCGATGTTCGGATGAAGCATCCGGGTGGATACTATGTTGACATTGCGGATGGAGACGGCGAATACACCATGATCCGAATGAACGTGGATGATTTCGAAGAGACCGTTGAATTCCTGCTGGCACATGGCTTCAGAAAGCCCAGACACGAAAGGGCAAGTAAGACGGTCGACACCGGTTCGTCCACATATACCATGCTGGTATCTCCGTCAGGATACATTATGGCGGTCTCCCAGCATATTAAAAATCGGGATTAACTATTCACGTATATCATAAAAATGCTGCAGCCATGTGTCGGTACGCAGGGCTGCAGATATTTTTGTGTGACGTTGGTGTGACAAAGCCTGTGATACAATTCAAGCTGTCTGACAGAGGATATCAGGTGATACATTTTTCATTAACAGGAGGATTATAATAATGAAGATTACAACGTTTAACCCGTCTGTTTTGACCAATGATGCAGAAAGTACCATCGAGCTTTTTAAGTCTCTGGGCTTTGAACAGACCCATAATAAGGCAGAGAATGTTGATGTGGAGTTCTCGGCGCACCGGATGAAAAACGAGGGTGGCTTCCATGTAGATGTGGTTGAGGTTCCGGCTCTCCAGCAGACCTATACTGCGATCCGGATCAATGTGGACAATTATGAAGAGGCATATGATTTCTTCATGTCCAAGGGCTTCAGAGAGGCAAGAGGCTTTGCCCCCAGCACCACCGCAAGCAGCAAGTATGCTTATCTGGTGTCCCCGTCCGGGTTTATCATTGATGTATGCCAGCATGTCAGGAAAAACTAGTGCAATACAGGGACGGTTCTGGTTTGATCAGAACCGTCCCTGGTCGATCAGACCTGTCCCTGCAATTCGGGGACGGTTCTGGTTTGATCAGAACCGTCCCCGGTCGATCAGACCTGTCCCCGGATTGACGGAACCGACTTTGTGTCAGAATGCGATAAATGGAAATGTGAGAGGAAGAGTATGCAGATTCAACACAGGAAGCAATTCATCGGAATCGGAAGAGCAGTGCTTCTGCTCATGGTTTTCATCGCAGTGCTTTTTGCAGCAACGCCGGAGGTTCATGCGGACGAGCCGACAGAGGGAGACCCGGCCGGGACTCCTTTGCCGGTGATCAACATCACGATAGACGAGTCGAGGGGCACCATTGATGCAATGAACAACAGTGAAGATCACAGTGTGTCCTGCTATGGAACACTCAGCATTACGGTGCCGGAAGGCTTCCGTTACAGTGAAAAACCTGACTTGGAGCTGACGGAGGTGACGGATCTTCCCATGTCGATGCACGGGAGGGGCAATTCCACCTGGCAGCAGGCGAATAAGAAGCCCTACAAGATCAAGCTGGACAAGAAGGAAAACCTTCTGGGACTCGGGAAGAACAAGCATTATGTACTTCTGGCAAATGCCATGGAAAGTTCGCTGATGCGGAACCGGCTCGCGTCCTACCTGGCCGGGCAGATGGGCATGGAATACACGCCGCAGTGCCAGCCGGTGGATGTTTATATGAATGGAGAGTACCTTGGGAACTACACTCTGTCCGGTGGCGTCCGGGTGGGGGAGAACCGGGTGGATATCGATGACCCGAAGGAGACTGCCACGGACCCTGCAGAGATCACCGGAGGATACCTGGTGCAGGGCGGTCAGCAGAAAGACCCGGATTCGCCGTCTTATTTTTCTACGGAACGGGGAGAAAGCTTCGCCAACCATACGCCGAACTTTGATCCCGAAGATGGGGGCTATGAAAATGATGCACAGAAATCCTACATCCGGAACTATTTGCAGACGGTTGAGGATGCGCTCTTCTCACCGGACTATACCGACACGGACGGAAGGCGTTACAGTGACAGGATGGATCTTACCTCCGGTGCGGCGTATTGGCTGATCCAGCAGGTGTCAGCGAATCCGGACGCATTTTTGACGGGAAGCACCTATCTGTATAAGAAGAAGGATACCGAAACGGGAGAAGGCAAGCTCTATTGGGGACCTGCCTGGGACTTTGATGTGGCCTGGGGTGCCACCAGCTCGGACTGGGATCCGGAAGAACCGGAAGATGCGGATGAGCACGTCATCCAGGATTATGACGGTTTCTTCCTGGGAACCTGCTGGGTGGATGCCATGCTTTCGGATCCCGAATTCCGTAAGGAAATCTATGCCCAGTGGCCCGTGGTCAGGGATACGCTGAGCGCAGCAACGGCAGATGGCGGGATGATCGATGTCTGGTATCAGGAAATGAAGGCGTCTCAGACGAAGGACTTTGAGAAATGGCATCCCGGAAGAGAGGATCGTTATCAACTGCATGTGGACATCCTGAAAAAATGGATCAATGCCCGGGTAGATTGGATGGACCAGCATTTGTCGGAACTGGAGGATGCAGTCTGCAGAATCACGCTGAAGGCTGATGGACAGCCGGATCGCATTTTTTATAAGCCCACAGGCAGGGACTTCTACCTGGAATATGTTGATAAGGTTGAAAAGGAAGGGTACCTGTTCCTTGGCTGGCTGGACGAAGAGGGAAATCCTGTTTCCGAAAGTGTAATTGCGGACCGTGACAGGATCCTCACGGCGGACTTGGTTCGGGTGGACGGAGTTTCCTATAGCTGTAAGGACGGTGCGAATGCATCCTGGAAGAAGGATAGCGGAAAAAAACTTGTGATCAAGTTTGAACGGTCATATCAGGATGAGGAAACCATGCGGCTTTTCACCGGGATCACTGTGGACGGGAAGAAGCTTGAGACTTCCCTGTATACAACAGCTGAAGGATGTGTAGAGATCCAATTATCCTCCGAATTCCTGGAGACACTGGAAACCGGAAAGCATACCCTGACAGCGGAATTCCTTGACGGAACCGGAAAGACGGATTTTACGGTTCTGGCAGCGGATGAACAAAAGGACGATCCGAAGGAAAAAGAAGAGAAGGACAAAGAGAAGGGGAAGGAAGAAGAGAAAGAGGAGAGAAGGGAAACTGAAACTCCGGAGGAACAGGAAAGTCCGAAAGACGGGACAGACCAACACGAAGATAAGAAACAGGACACGAAGGAAGAGAAGGTTCAGCCCGTGACCGGAGACGACAGCCCGATCGAACTGTGGGCCGGCATTTTCATTCTCTCACTGGCAGGAACAGCCGGGGTCCTGGCTCTGAAACGTTACTGGAGGTAATTAATCCAGGTCGGTTCCGTCAATTCGGGGACGGTTCTGGTTTGATCAGAACCGTCCCCGGTCGATCAGACCTGTCCCTGCAAATCAGGGACGGTTCTGATCAAACCAGAACCGTCCCCGGTCGATCACGGAAAATGAAGGAGGAGGAATTTATGAGCGATCAGAACAGAATGTACCAGGTTTCAACCTTACAGGCGCTAGCGCTTGGATATACAAAGAAGGTGATCACGGTCAGTGAACTGCTGCAGAACGGTGATACGGGACTTGGTACCTTTGAGGATGTGAACGGAGAGATGATCATCATGGACGGGCACTGTTACCAGGCCAGATCGGACGGCTCCGTTATGGAGGCGGATCCGAATGCCGGAGTGCCGTTCTCGGCTGTGGCAAGGCTTTTGGGGACGAGACAGTTTGAAATGACAGACAAGCAGGATATCGAATCGATCCGTACGGAACTGACACAGCGGATAGAAGAGCATTTCGGTTTGAACAGCATGCATGTGGTCAGGATCGACGGGGAATACGAGAAGGTAGATGCGAGGTCCGAAGAGCCGTACAAGTCACATCACATCACCCTGAAGGAAGTTTTGGATCAGAATCAAACCTCCTTTGTGTTTGAAAATATCCGGGGATCTCTGGTGGGAGTATACTTCCCCGATCACATGGACGGGATCAACATGCCGGGCTGGCACCTTCATTTCCTGTCAGAGGACAAGACCAAGGGCGGTCATGTCTTTAATGTCATCCTGAAGAAGGGAACGGTCCGTCTGGATAAGATCACCAGGATCGAGATCGACCTGCCGAAGGCAGCGGCCTTTGACACCTACTCTTTGAAGCAGGCATCGGAGGAAGAGATCAAGAAGGTTGAGAAGGGTTGACAGATCCTGAAAACATGATAGATTGATAACCAGAAGCAAGGGCGTTTCATCCAATGGAGATGAAGCGCCTTTTTGTCTGCACAATAATGGCACCGAACTGGTATTGCGCCTGCTGCGACGTCGAACGTATCAGGATGGCGCTCACCTTGATCTGACGATATATTGTAGAAAAAAACAGGTATACGGGAATTTACCATCTGTGGTACCCTTTACACATGTTGTGTGCGCTCCTTCGAGGATTCTCCAAAAGAATCGGAGCATGGGAGCGGGGGAAACGGAAAAACAGTCCGTAAGACGAAGTGAAGAAAGGAAATTAGGGGTAGTATGGATTTTGAAGCAAAAGAGATCCTCTTTCATGAGTTTATAAATGTATTGTCGATCAAATATCCTTATGCTCCGGCATTAACATACAATGGTCAGACCATGAATTACACTGACCTTAGAGTAATGTCTGACAGATGCAGTATTCTGCTTCGTAAAGCCGGAGTAAAAAAAGGAGATAAGGTTGCGATCTGGGGCTATAACAGCAGTTCCTGGGTTGTGACATTTCTTGGGATCACCGGAGCGGGTGCGGTCGCAGGATTTATGAATTATGCCCTGAAGGCAGATGACATCACGGCACTCTTAAAGAGCATTGACGCATCATGGATGGTCCTTGGAAATAATACCGTATCCATGCAGTCGGAAGAGAAGGCCGTTGAAGCTGCAGCCAATGCCGGAATTCCAAAGGACAGGATCATCAAAATGTCCGATCTGATCAATGAATGCACCACAATGGAGCTTTATACGGAGGATATGGACAATCTTTTCGAGATCCGAAGTGAGATAAAGCCCCGTGATACTCAGCTTATCATATTTACCACCGGAACCAGCTCCTTCCCGAAGGCGGCTCAGTTGTCTTCCTATTCCTGCATCAATGATGCCAGGTGTTTTGCGGAATACCTCTTTCGCCATGGAAAGAGAGAAGACAGCGGTATCCTGATCGCGCTTCCCATGTTCCACAGCTTTGGCCTGTTAATGCTCCTCTTTGCGTTGACGAAGGGAAACCATATCTATCTCCCTGTTGATTTTATGTCGGATTCGATCATAAAAATACTGGGAGAAAACCAGGTTTCGGATATGGTTGCAGTCGGTGCAATCTATGGAAGACTGATCGAGCATCCGGATTTTGACGCAAAGGTTGCCGGGAAAATGAGATACTGCGTTGTAGGCGGTTCATTTTCCACAAAAGCAATGTTCCTTCGTTATGAAAATGCATTCTGTGGCACAAAATTCCTGAACGGTTACGGCCAGACAGAGACTTCACCGATGATATCCGTTGGTTTGCCGGGTGAGTCACTTGATCTGCGTGCGACCAGGGTAGGACATCCCCTTCCGGGACTGGATGTCCGTATCTGGTCGAAGGAAAAGGGCTTCCTTCCTGCCGGTGAAGAGGGAGAGATCGTCGTAAAGGGCTATAACGTAATGAATGGTTATTATGGCCTTCCGGAGGAGAGCCAGCCCTTTGATGAAGACGGTTATCTGCATACCCAGGATCTTGGAGTCATCGATGAAGAGGGATTCCTTCAGATCACCGGACGCATCAAGGATATCATTATCCGATGCGGAGAGAATATATCTCCATCAGAGATCGAAATGATATTAATGGAGGACGAGAATCTGACTGCGGTCAAGGTTATGGGAGCACCCCACAGCGAATGGGGAGAGAGTGTGGAGGCCTGCATCGTTGTCAGGGATGAGGGAACGTTTGATGAAGAGGCAACGAAGGCCAAACTGAAATCAAGGATCGCATCCTTCAAGATACCGTCACATTTCTTTATATATTCCGGTTTTCCGTATAATTCCAATGAAAAACTGGATCAGAGAAGCCTGAGGGATGATATGATGAAGAGACTGAATGTCTGCCATATGCAGGAGACCCTTGTAAAAGGAATTCAGATCCTGAGTCTGTCATTAAATGAACAGATTTACTCGGTCAGCTTCTTAGGTCCTATGGTCCGTGGACTGATGAAGGAATTCAAATATGATGATCAGATGTGTGATAGAGTAACCCGGGAAATGAAAGTGGTTCTGGGTCAGCAGGTTTTGGATGCGGAACAGATAGAAGAGGATGTCCGGATCAAAGTGGTTCTTATGCCGGACGTAGTTCGGATCAGTTTTACGACCGGTATGCAGGAATCCGTGTATGAAGCAACCAAGAAAGCGCCGAACGTTTCAGCGGTCCCGACAGAATTGGGAGACAGAAATTCCGTGAACGTATTGAAAAACGGAGAGGTTGAATACTGCATCGATTACAGGTATCCGTCGGATTTCAGGGCGGTTGAGTTCCTGGTGAAGGCAAAGGCGTAAGAATGGTGTCAGGCAAGGCGTGAGAATGGTGTCAGGCAAGGCGTGAGAAGGGTTGACAAATCCTGAAAACATGATAGATTAAATAGTAGAAGCAAGGGCGTTTCATCTTACAGAGATGAAGCGCCTTTTTGTATGTTGATACAATCGAAAATCCGGCACAGATCGACCCATACAGATCGACCAATACGGATCAACCGGCACGGACCGATCGGCACGGATCGATCCATACAGACAAGCAAAGCGAGGTAAATATGATCACACTGAACGATTATCTTTTCTCCGGCGATACTGTTCTGAAGATCCTGCTTCAGTATTCCGCAGATCTGAAGGATGAGGCGATCAGGAATCACAATTCCATCGATATGGCACACAGCAATTTCCTGATCCAGATCATCGAGATCCTGGAGCATACGGAATTCCTTACTTCACAGTCTCAGAGAATAAACGAATTCTACATGTATATGGCGGAAAAATATCCGTTCCTTGCATTTACATTTAAGGGAAGGATCAAATCGCTGATCCGGGCCGAGGAGAAATTCAACGGATACATCCTGGAGTACATTCATAATTATTACACGGCAAACGGAAGATATCCCGGCGAGGCCGAGATCAAGAATAATCTGAACTGCTTCAGAGACCTGATTGCCTACCGGATCGTAATCTCCCTTCCGCTGTGCCACGTATCGGAACAGGAAAGTGTGGAGGAGCAGGAGCTCCGGATCCTTTATGAAATAGCAAATGTGATCCCGGAGTTTCTTGAGGCGAGAGGCTTTACTGCGGAGCTGTCGGGACTTCCAAACGAAAAAAGCGCCGGGTATCTTTCCGAAAATAATCTGCCGTATTACAGAGATTATGTTCAGACTCCGCGCACATCGGGCTACAGGTCTCTTCACATTACATTCTATGATAATTTCGCAAGATGCTATACGGAGCTGCAGCTCAGAACCAAGGAGATGGATGATCTGGCGGAGATAGGAAGAGCAAATCATACCTTCTATGAGAAACAACAGGAAGAAAACCGTGCCAGGAGAGGGCTGATCCCGGAAGGGGAGTGTAAGTTCTTCGATGAGGCATACGAGAGACTCATAAAGCTTCAGGAGCTTGATCTGGCCTCGGTCAATGTAAATATGTTCATGGCTTACAACAATCAGCTGATCAATGACGGATGCGGACTGTTCAGGGGGAGACAGATCCTGCCGTTCGAGCATTTATCCAGATTTCAGGATGACAGGATAAGAAAGACCATTTAAGTGGTTTGATATGGAGGGAGGCACTTATGGCGGCGTTTGACAGGATCAAAAGCGGAATACCGGAAATGGATACAGCGCTTGATAATATCAGGCTGGGGGACAATGTTGTATGGAGAGTATCCGATCTCTCGGAATTCAAGCTCTTTATGGAGCCGTATATCCGGCAGGCGACAGAGGATAAAAGGAACATCATTTATTTCAGATTTGCAAGTCACGAGCCGTTGCTGGAGGAGCGACCGGAGATAAAAAGGATCGATGTGCCGCTGTCACACCGGTTTGAGACATTTACGGTGGATATTCATAACGAGATCGAGAAGGCGGGCAGAGATGCATTTTATGTATTTGACTGTCTGTCCGAACTGCAGGCTGCCTGGGCGACGGATCTGATGATGGGCAACTTCTTCCGGGTGACATGTCCGTTTCTGTTCATTCTGGATACGGTTGCCTTCTTCCCGATCATCAGGGGCAAGCATTCCGTTCAGGCAATCAATAAGATACTGAATACGACACAGCTGTTTTTTGACGTCTATTCGGATAAGAGAAATGTATACGTGCGTCCGGAGAAGGTCTGGAACAGAAATTCGGATACCATGTTTCTGCCGCATACCTATGATCCGGAGAATGGTGAATTCAGACCGATCCTGGACGGCGTAAAGTCCAGCAGATTCTATCAGACACTGGGACTGGCACAGCGCTCGGCAGAGGAGCAGTATTCCGATTCCTGGGATCATTTTTTTATCCGTGTCAAACTGCTTCATGAAAATGGGATCGACATCACGAAGGAATGCAGCAGGATGTGCAACATCATGATGACCCGTGATACCAAGATGCGGGAGATGGTGAAGAAGAACTTTACGCCCGAGGATTATTTCGCCGTGCGCGATCACATGGTCGGAACCGGCATGATCGGGGGCAAGTCCTGCGGAATGCTGCTGGCAAGAGCAATCATAAGGAACAAGGAGCCGGAGATCAGCGAGGTGCTCGAGCCCCATGATTCCTTCTATGTGGGTTCGGATATGTATTATACCTACATTGTGGACAACAATCTGTGGGACATCAGGATCCGGCAGAGAACGGAGGAGGGATACTTCACCCTTGCGGATGAATTTGCGAATAAGATCATGGACGGATCCTTCTCATCGGCCATGAGAGATCAGTTTATCCGTATCATTGAGTACTATGGCCAGGATCCGTATATCATTCGCTCCAGCAGTATTCTGGAGGACGGTTTCGGAAATGCATTTGCGGGAAAATACGAATCGGTGTTCTGCGCAAACCGCGGCAGTCTTGAGGACAGGATCAGTGAATTCGAGCATGCGATCAAGGTGGTCTACGCCAGCAGCATGAGCCTTTCCGCGCTGGACTACCGGAAGAGACGCGGGCTTGCCGGCAGAGATGAGCAGATGGCGCTCCTGATCCAGCGCGTATCCGGATCCTACTACGGAACCTATTATATGCCCTGTGCCGCAGGCGTCGGTTATTCCTACAGTCCGTACAGGATCATGAAGGACTCGGATCCCACAGCCGGAATGCTCAGACTGGTCATGGGACTCGGTACATCCGCGGTCGACAGGACCGAGGGATCCTATCCCAGGATCGTCAATCTGGATATGCCCGAGAAATCCTCCTACTCCTCATCCGCGGATAAGCATAAGTTTTCCCAGGGAAAGGCTGAGGTGATCAATATGACGGAATGCCGCCTGGAGAAGCTGTCATATGAAAAAATGGAGCAGGATATGCCCAGGTATCTGGAGAAGATCCTGCTGGAACATGATACAGAGGCCGAATCAAGACTGAGAGAGATGGGCCGACGTCGGGAGGTAAAATTCATCTCCTGCAGGGGGCTTGTGAAAAATGCGCCGCTGATGGATCAGATGCGCAGAATGCTTCACTGTATCCAGGAGGAATATGAATATCCTGTAGATACCGAATTTACGATCAATATCTCGGAAAACGGAGAATACTCCGTAGATCTGCTTCAGTGCAGACCGCTTCAGGTTCAAAAGGGAAAGACAGGAAGTGTGGTTCCCGATGACATTCCGGAAGAGAAGATACTGTTAGAAAGTAAAGGCGCATCCATGGGTATCTCCAAGGCTGCCTCGCTGGATCTGATCGTCTATGTGGATCCCGTCAAATATTACGAGCTGCCGTACAGGGATAAGGACCTTGTGGCAAAGCTGATAGGGAAGATCAACTGGCACTATCGGGATATGAACAAGCATATGATGCTGATCGTTCCCGGAAGAGTCGGAACCACTTCGCCGGAGCTTGGCGTACCCACAACATTTGCGGATATCAGCGCCTACGACATCATATGTGAGACGGAAGAATCACGGGCGGGATACAATCCCGAACTGTCATACGGCAGCCATATCTTCCAGGATCTTGTAGAGGCGGAAATACTCTATACGGCGATTTTCCAGGGGGACAAGACACTGCATTATTCTCCGGAGAAACTTGCAGGTTCAAAGGACATCACAGGCGAGTTCGATGCTTCGGATGTGCTGAAGGACATCGTCCACGTTTATGATGTTTCGGATCGGAAATGTGAAGTTTATAACGATGTGGCGGGAGAGCATCTGCTCATAACCTGTTAGCCGGCGTGACATGATCATTCACTGACAGTACTTTCGCCAGGCTCACTGTCCGGCGGCAATAAAAAAGATCGGGGGAAGGCATCTGAATGCACATGCATCAAAAATGCTCCTCGTCCCCGGCTGTCCGTAAAGCCGTTAGTAATGGGGGCGGGATCATTTTCTTACGGACGCATCCCGAAGGATGCACCCCCGATCCGAAATCAGTATACCATATTTTCAACAATTTAGCACCCCGGTAAAGAGGCGAAGCTTCTCTGACCGGGGTGCTGAAAAATCAAACCTGAGAATTCCTTGTATAGTATGCATGAACCAGAGGAACATACCCCAGTTTCCGGATCTCCGAATACCGGAAGCGGTACTTGGCGTTGGTATGCCTTCCAATTGCCAGTACGCGAAGGCAGTCCTGGCACAGATGATCCAGCCTTCTCAGTCTTTCCGCCGAGGTAATGTAGGGGAAGAAATGCTCGATAAAGCTGATCGCATCCCTTTCCGTATTTCCGTAAAAATACCTGTTTATGAAAAATGCCATTCTGCGCACGGCCTCTTCATTGGAAAGAACACCTTCCCTGATCCTGCGGTGGAGCCGGTCTGACCGGTGTTTGATCCTTGTGCAGGCCTTGATAAAGGTGTTATCTGAAATGTCCCGGAAGCCGGGAGCATATTTGATCCCGAGAAGATCATAGTCCTTTCCGGGAGGAATGATCTCCGTCTTTTCCTCATTTGCCTCCAGTCTGAACTCATGGATCATTTCCAGCAGCTTCGTCATATTTCTTTCCGCAGTCTCCCTGTCTTTGCAGATCATGCAGATATCATCTGTATATCTGCTGCAAATGATGGAATTCTCCTGCATAAAGCGATCTACATCCTGAAGAAAGATATTCTGTAGAAACGGCACCAGAGGATTTCCGGGAAGTACGGAGGTAAAACCCTCTTCCTCTTTTCCGTTCCGGATATACCGGTTTCTTGTGATCAGCCACATGATGAAGGAATACACCTCCGGCTCATCCGAAAGCCACGTTCTGAGCATCTCATCCAGTACCATGGGATCTATGGATTCCCCGAAGCTGTGGATGTCGGCCTTGACCACATACATTTCCCGATTCGGATCTATCTCGCGGATCTGTGAGTAAAGCTGACGGATAGAACGCTTTCTTCTGAAGGAATAGAGGCAGTCCGGGAAAAGGTCGTCATATCTTTCCATCATCATATAGGCCAGGTACCGAAGGATCGCCTTGTTCTCAGGAGAGAAACTATAAACCTTCCTTCTTCTGTTCGACTGTCCTTTCCTGAGATAGATCAGGGTGGGGGTATCAAAGAAGTAATCCCCGGCCATGAGCCGGTCCATATCCTGATCGAACCGGTCGGACATCAGGTATTCCGACATGAACTTCAGCTCTTCAGGATCGCTGCTTACGGCGTCTGCCTTCCTGGTCAGAAAAGCTTCTTTTATGGATTTCTGTTTCATTTCCGCAAAGATCATTTACCTATTTCCTTTTCACCTGCTGTTTGCTTACCAGTCTGGCAAACTTTCCGTTTTTCTCCATCAGTTCGGAGTAGGTGCCTTCTTCGGCGATCAGTCCGTCCTCCAGCATGATGATCCGGTCAAATCCCGTCACTGTTGACAGTCTGTGTGCAACCATGACGATCGTGCAGTTCATATGACCGATGTTCTCCAGAACCTGTTCCTGCGTCAGATTGTCCAGGGCAGAGGTTGCCTCATCCAGGATCAGCACCCTGGGGTTCTTGATCAGCGCCCGCGCAATGAGGAGCCGTTGTCTCTGACCACCGGAGAAGCCGCTGGAATTAGACTCGGAGATCTCGGTATCCAGCTTCATGGGAAGCGAGCGGATGTAATCTCCGATGGCGGCCTTGTCCACTGCCGCCCAGATCTCTTCATCCGATATCCTGCGCCCGGCGCCGAAGACCACATTGGAGGCTATGGTTCCGGGGAATACCTTGCTGAACTGAAATACAGAACCGATCCTCTTTCTGAGAGACTTGAGATTCAGAGTCTGTATCGGTTTTCCGTCGTAGCTGATGGTTCCTTCCTGCGGGGTTTCCATTCCCAGCATGAGCTTCAGCAGTGTGCTTTTGCCGCAACCGCTTTCTCCGACGATCGCAAGCTTCTCGCCTCTGTGAATCTTAAGGGAAATGCCCCGAAGACATCCCTTCGGATCATTTTCGTAGCTGAACTTTACATTCTCCAGATCGATGGCTCCGGTGAGCTTGCGCACATATTCCTTTGTGCCCTGCTGTTCCGTGGACGCATGGAAGATCGGCGAAGCATTTTCATACAGTGTTTTCATCAGAAATGCATTCTCCAGCATATCCGTAAGACTTGCCACCGCCGAGATGACGAGCGAATAGGAAGCGACAAAGGACAGGTAATCCTCGGAGGACAGGCCCTCGTAGATGGATGTACCAAGCAGGGCGATGGTCGCAGCCGTGGAGATCGCTGCGATGATCTCCGCATTGTATTTCAGGAAGAAGGGCTGCTGATAGGTGCGCGCCAGGATCTTTCTGTACATGCCGGCCCATCTGGCATAAACCGCATTTTCGCAGCCCATGCCCTTGATCCTCTGGATTCCCCGGATAGCTGCATACATGAAGCCGCTGTTTTCCATGTCCACTTCCAGCAGTTCCTTTTCGTTCGCCATGTTGTTAACCGCACTGATGATGGAAGCGATGATCTTCAGAAGCAGGAAGATCAGTGCCGGAAGGAAGAGCGCCGGTGCCATTCTGTTCATCTGGAACAGGTAGACCACGGAGAAAAGCACATCCAGCAGTACATCCATATAAAAGCTGAGGATCATGTCCGAGAGCCTTCCGCAGCTGTTGATCCGCTTCGACAGCTTGCCGGAGGAGGTTTTCCCGAAGAAATCCCTGTCCAGATGAAGAACTCTGGCCATGACGGCAGACTGCATCTTCCTGGATATCCGGATCTTCGTTTCTGAGAGAAAAAGCGTTTTGACCATGGACAGGAAACCCCGGATAATGCTGACCAGAAGAAAGATCAGCATCATCGTAAGGAGGAGGGACACTTTGCTCTCACCCATCGGGATATAGGCCTTATACACCCATCGGCTGATGATCGGGAGGAACAGTCCGAGGCCGGCAACCAGTGCTGCCGCCAGCAGAAGCCGGAAGATGTCCGAGAAGGTCAGGGATTTCAGAACGTTCCGGCGAAATGTGGCGTGGACGCCTTCCTGCTCCTCCAACGGCCGCTGAAAGATATAGCACCCCTTCTTCAGACTTCTGCAGTATTTTTTGGATGCGTATCCGCCGCTGGCATCATGCGGGCAGAAATAACGGTAGCCGATCAGCGTCGGGGTCAGGGCGACAGCCTTGCCGTCTTCGCGGAAGGCAAGGATATATTCTGTCCGGGCTCCCGAGAAGGTCTCCACGGATTCCTCGTAATCGTACATCATACCCAGCGGATCCAGCATCATTTCCAGCATCTCGTCCACATTTCTCAGTCCGTACAGCCTGTCCATCTGAATCCCGAATTTACTCAGAATGTAAAGCACGGTTGTCTGGGCGTCGTCAACGCCTTCCTCCAGCTTGATCATCGCCTTGTCATTCACCAGGGATTCGTCAGCATACTGCTCGTATTTTCGATTGTCTTCTTCTTTTTTTCTAATGGCTTTCGAATAAAGTCCCATAGTATCCCTCGTTATTGTGCACCGATCAGGTTTCTGTACAGGCCTTCCTCGGCATATAGTTCGTCATGGGTTCCTTCCTGAACGACCCGGCCGTGATCCATAACATAGATACGGTCGCAGTCTACAATGGTCGATAACCGGTGAGCCACGATGATACAGGTGGTTTTTTTGTCCCGGATGGATTGGATCACCTTATCCTCCGTCAGGGCATCCAGAGCGGAGGTGAATTCATCCAGGAACAGCAGTGTGGGTTCATGGGCCAGCGCGCGGGCCAGCTCCAGCCGTTGAAGCTCGCCACCGGAGAAATTCTTTCCGTTCTCCAGCATCCTTGCTCCGAAATCCTGCGGTTCCTTTTCGATCCGCTTCTGAATCTGTGCATCCCGGGCAGCCAGGATCACCTCGTAATCCTCTATGGTATTATCCCACATCCGGATATTGTTGTAGATTGAATCATCAAACATGACGGTTTCCTGATCCACGGTGGTTATCGATGAATGGAACACCACATCCGGAATCTCGTTCCGGTGCTTTCCGGAATAGAGGATCTCGCCGGATTCTGCAGAATATAGATCTGCCAGGATCTTCAGAAGAGTACTCTTGCCGCAGCCGGTGGGACCGACGATCGCCACCATCTGACCGGGTTCTACCGAAATACTCACATCATTTACCGCCAGATCGTCTCCCTGGAAATACCGGTAACAGATATGCTCTGCGCTAAGGCGGCCTTCCAGTTTGTCCACCATTTCCTCATCACCTTCAGGAAGCGGGATGGGCGCTGTCTCCCTGCGGTTGTTGATATCATTTACCCGCTCGATATTTGTCCGCATCTTCTGCAGAGAACCTACCGTGGAGAGACAGTTGTTCAGGGAGGATACCATACTGTTCAGTACTGTTTGGAACAGTGACATCAGGCCGAGGGTGAAGCTTCCGTGGACGATAAAATATGCTCCCAGAAACAGCTGCACAGCCTGCAGCAGGGAGTTGTTCAGTGTGGATGTAAAGGAGGTCCATCCGTTGATCCTGGCGGTGGTAAGCTTGTTGCCGCAAACCTGCAGCTGAGAATCATACCAGATGTTGTAAAAATCTCTTTCGGCTCCCGTGGTCTTTATGGTATCGATCATGTTTAGACCATTCAGAACAGAGGTATTCAGAGAGCCTGTATTTGTAGTCATGCTTTTGGCTTCAATGGCATTTTTCTGCTGGAACTTCACGGTGATCATGATATTTACCAGGACGATCAGAAGACAGACGGCCGCCAATGTGGCATTGTAGTACATCATAAAGAAGATGTAGATGATGGTCATGACTGCATCGATCACTCTGGGAACAAGGGTCTTGATAATGGAATTGTCAAGCCTGACATTGTTATCCAGCCGGGACAGCAGTTCGCCCGTGCTGTACTGCTCAAAGAACTTCAGCGGCTGATGGAACATTTTCTTGAAAAGGCGGCTGCCCGAACGCGCGGAAAGATCCCGGCTGGACTTGTTGATCAGCCGTGTTTTCAGGATCACGGTAAGGGTATGGAGAGCCAGCACAAAAAGATAGATGCCCAGCACCATTTGCCAGGTGAATCCTGTGAATTCCTTCTCCTGGGGATCAAAGTAGATATCGATGGTGGTCTTCTGGATCCTGGCCATGAGCAGATTCAGCAGCACCGCAACGATCGTGAGAAAACTAAGGACGATCATCGTTTTCTTTAGAAGACGAAAACGGTCTCCGATCAGCCGGAACAGAGATTCTCTCTTTCCTCCCGGCTTGAAGCTGCTGTTTTTGGAAAGCGTGATGACCTTTCCCGAGTACAGCTCAAGAAAACGGTCCTTTTGCATCTTGTATTCACCCTTGGCCGGATCGGCTACCGAGACGATACCCTTCTTAATGGATTTGATGATGACATAGTATCTGCGCTTCCACTGCACAAGCAGCGGAAACGTCCTTCCCTCCAGTTCTGCGGCGTCGACCTTCTCCACCTTTCCGTCCAGACCGAAGGATGCCGCGGCATCGATTAGCTGCTCCGGACTGGAACCGTTTCTGGAGGTCACGCATTTCTCCCGGAGTTCCTCCATGGGAACATATTTCTTATAAAACCCGAGCATCATACTCAGTGCCGCTGCACCATTTTCGCCCGGCTGCATTTGTATTACTACAGGTATCCTCATAAGCTCCCCTTCTCCTTTTGTATACCTACTGTTCATTTTACCGCGTTCCCGGTATTGCCGCAACAGTGATGTCGGCTGTTTCGCTATGCCGGATCACAGGATCATCTTCACAGCCACCTACAACTACGTAGGTTCCAACAGCAAGGGCCTGGTGAAGGAAGTACGCAAGACCTACTCCAACAATGTATGGTTCAATTCAGGATTCATTCAGAGAGGATTCAGCATGAGATAGTCCTTAGTCGGAAGGCAAAGAATAAATGACGATGAAAAATGAGGCGCGGTTCCTGTAACAGGAATCGGCCTCATCTTCGTGCAGGGGTTGAAAGTGGAAATGGTCGAGCAACGGATAATAACCAAGTGACAGAAGTGCGTGAAAATGGTATAATGATAATTACAATATGTATGGGGGAGAAGCAATGATACTGTTCTTTATGATTGAGAAAAATCACATACATACTGAGGCAAATTACGCTGATACAGGCGTTTGTTTTGATGTAAATAAGGTGATGAATGACGCTTCGTCTGCTGCAGGGTAACCATGTAGGGATGGGGCGTTTTTTGATAGAATAGAATCATTATACAGTAATGAGTTGCAAGCAAGAAGACAAATTGGAAACCAGAAAGGAGTTATAGAATGAGAACAAGGAACATTTGTGGCTTGATGTGTACTGTATTGATATCTTTTGTTTTGGTGTTTGTATGTGTTTGGTTTGTTCCGATGGAGGTAAAAGCCGAGGATGCTTATCCATGGGCAGACCATACGCCTGTAAGTAAGGGATATGATCCGTACGGGTTTGTTTATCAAAACTGTACTTCGTATTGTGCATGGCGCTTAAATATGAATGGAATAGCTTTTCACAATAACTACAAAGGTGTGGAATGGGGTAACGCTAAGAATTGGGGAAATGCTGCAAAAAGTGTTGGAATACCCGTTGATATGAATCCGCAAGTTGGGGATATCGGTTATAAGACATCGGGGGATTATGGTCATGTTGCTTATGTTGCGGCAGTAAATGGGAACAAGGTGACCTGTGAACAGTACAATATGAATAGCGATCATAAATATCATAACAAAACGGAAAACATCACTTCTTTTGCTGGTTTCATACACTTTGGAGGAACTCCACGTCAGTTGGTTAACCTTGGTGCCGATTTCTACGCATGCATAGCAGCGTCTGGTGCCAATGAATGGAGTATAATTGAGAATCGAGGAGGAAATGTGCAGATCAGCGCAGTTGGTAATGATCTGTCAAGCGCAAATCAGCAGTGGCATTTTGTCCGCCAGTCGGATGGCAGTTATCACATTATCAGTGTATACGATGGTAGATATCTGAATGCAGATCGTATGGACACAGCAGGAACCAATATATCTGCCGCTTCGTATATGAATTGGGATGGGCAAAAATGGTATATTATCCGGAATGGAAATTGGTATCGTATTGTAGCCAAATATAATATGAATCTGAGCCTTGATGTTACAAACGTGATCTTTTCCGGTGGTACCAATATTCAGTTGTGGAACAATAATGATGGTCAGGGGCAGTTCTTTGATATTTACAAATACGACATGAACCAATATCCATTGGTTGAAAATATGGGTGAAGATTTTTATGCCGGTATTGCGGCTTCCGGAGCGAATGAATGGAGTCTTTTGGAGAATCGAGGAGGAAATGTACAGATCAGCTCCGTAGGAAATGATCTTGTAAGTGCGAATCAACAATGGCATTTTGTTCGCCAGTATGACGGCAGTTATCATATCACCAGCGTATACGATGGTAGATATCTGAATGCGGATCGTATGGATACAGCAGGAACCAATATATCTGTAGCGTCGTATATGAATTGGGATGGGCAAAAATGGTATATTATCCGGAATGGAAGCTGGTATCGTATAGTGCCAAAATATAATATGAATTTGAGCCTTGATGTAACAAATGTGAACTTTTCCGGCGGTACCAATATTCAGTTGTGGAACAATAATGATGGTCAGGGGCAGTTCTTTGATATTTACAAATATGACATGAACCAATATCCATTGGTTGAAAACATGGGGGACGACTTTTATGCAAGCATCGCGGCTTCCGGTTCAGGCAAATGGAGCCTGATAGAAAACTATGCCGGGAATGTACAGATAAACTCTGTGGGAAATGATTTATCCAATACACGGCAACAATGGCATTTTATTCGTCAACAGGATGGTAGTTATAACATTATCAGTGTGCAGGATGGTAATTATCTGAATGCGGATTCAATAGACACTTCAGGATCAAACATTTTGACAACCACCGTTACAAGCGGGAATGAACCGAAATGGTATATCATCAGATGTAACGACTGGTTTGTCATAGCTCCAAAGAAAAATCTGAATCTGTGTTTGGATCTGGAGGAATCAAACTATGCAGGCGGAACTAATATTCGACTTTGGGATAAAAACGGAAATGAAACACAGTTGTTTGATGTTTATAAAAACGAACTGGCACCCGGACACGTTCATAGCCTGATTAAGGTTCCGGCAAAAAAAGCAAAGTGTTTGGAAGATGGTAATAGGAGATATTGGAAATGCTCAGAATGTGAAAAGATGTTTTCAGATGACCAGGGACTTCGGGAAATTACGGAAATCCCTGTGATTGCGGCCACGGGTCACACCGAAGTAACGGATCCTGCAGTGCCTGCAACCTATGATAGTACCGGCCTCACAGAAGGAAGTCACTGTTCTGTATGTGGTGCCGTGATCCGGAAGCAGGAAGTAGTGCCAAAGAAGGTAAAGAGCGGTTGGATTCGAGAGAACGGAAAGTGGTACTACTATGTCAAGGGTACAAAGCATACCGGTTGGGGGAGAATCAGTAAGAAGTGGTATTACTTTGATGCTTCGGGTGTCATGCAGACCGGTTGGCAGAAGATTGAAGGTACGTGGTACTATTTTACCTCAAAGGGTGTCCGTTACAGTGGCTGGCTCACAACGAAGAAAGGAGACACTTATTATTTAGATGAAGGCGGTGTCCCCGTGACCGGAAAACAGGAGATTGATGGGAAGGTTTACTATTTCAATTCCAAGTATGTGATGACAGTAGGGTGGCTTACAAAGAGCGGAAAGACATTTTATTTCAATGTCGATGGAACCATGCAGACCGGCTGGACGAAGATAGATGGGAAATGGTATCGTTTCAGTGGCAAGGGAGTTATGCTCACAGGATGGACGACCTACAAAGGGAATAAGTATTATTTGGACGAAAATGGAGTGTTAGCAGTAAACTGTACTCTGACCATTGATGGTGTAGAATATACATTCGATAAGTCCGGTGTATGTGTGAGTCCGTAAGATGATGGTTTGAGGAAATGTCTCCCAAAAGAAGATGAGTCGTGTTTTAGAGAACTGACTCATCTTCTTTTTCAATATCGCAGTAGGTATTGACCGGTTGAGCAATACCCCGTAAAATGGTGCAGCATTCATGACCTTCATTATATCACCCCTTATGTCACAGAACAGGCACAGAACTGTCACAGTGAAAATAAAGTCGCCAAAAACAACAACGGGCGGTATAATATGGCTATGGTCGGCGGTTCGGTTAACGAAAATGAAACTGCATACGGATTCGAATGGATGAAATGGAAATGGGGGGGATGATATGTCTGAGCAGGGTTTGATAGAAGAGATACGTAATGAGTTGTTTGCACATCAGGATGAGAAATATCGGGAATTCCAGATTCCTCTTATGCCTACACTTCCGCCGGATTCCATGGTGGGTGTGCGGACACCGGAGCTCCGGAAGCTTGCGAAGGAGTTTGGAAAGCGGGAGGACATTCAGACATTTCTGGATGATCTTCCTCACAAATACTTCGATGAAAATCAACTGCACGCCTTTATCCTTTCCGGAATGAAGGATTATGAGGCATGCGTGGAGGGCGTAAAGACCTTCCTTCCCTATGTAGATAACTGGGCGACCTGCGATCAGATGTCTCCGAAGATCTTCAAGAAGCATCGCCCGGAACTGCTGAAGGAGATCAAGGTATGGCTGAAGTCGAAAGAAACCTATACCATTCGCTTTGGTGTGGGGATGCTGATGGAACATTTTCTGGATGAGGATTTTGATCCTGCATACCCGAAGATGGTTGCAAAGCTCCGATCGTCGGAATACTATGTGAATATGATGATCGCCTGGTACTTTGCCACGGCGCTGGCGAAGCAGTATGAGACGGTGCTGCCGTATATCGAGGAACAGAAGCTGGATGTCTGGACGCACAACAAGACCATCCAGAAGGCGGTGGAAAGCTATCGTATCACACCGGAGCAGAAGGAATACCTGAAATCACTGAAGATAAAAACAAGGTGAAAGATGCAGACAGTTGTGATGAAGAAAGCCACGTCAAAGACAGTGGAATGGAAAAGGATTTGATGAAGGGGTGGGGGAACACATGGAATCGACAAAGGAAAAACTGATCCTGAGGGAGATACTGTTTCTGCTGATCACGGTTGCCCTTGCGGCCGTGGCTGCGATGATTCAGACCATTGGGAAGGAATTCTCCGGTAAGAGCTCCAGCTTTATCTTTTCGTCAAAAAACTTTGATTATAACGCGCCGGTCTACCTTCTGGGGATGCTCCTATTCTTTGGAGGCATGTGGGTTGCGTATCATTTCCTGATGAGGAAATACATGACGGAGTTGAAGGAAGACGGCGGTATCTGCGTGGTCTTCGGAATTCTTGCGTTTCTTTTCTCGGCGGCGATGATAGTGGCTAATGCATTTACGCTTTATGCAATGGTGGGGACGGGAGTTAATCTCAAGCCGGACTGGATGATGCTTTTCACATTGATCGGATGGCCGGTCATCACATTTGCGTTCATGATCGGAACGATGATCCGGGCGCGTAGAGAAAAATGAGAGTTTGCTGTCAGGTGGACGATGGGAGATGGAGCGGTTGATCGGACCGGATCACTATCCCTACCTTGATGACGCTTCGGTACCTGAATAATTAGTAAGTTGGATTATGAAAAATCGCGTAAACTACATCGACAATTTACGCTGGATCACGGTATCGCTGCTGGTGCTGTATCATACAGCCATGGCGTACAATACCTGGGGCGAGGCGAATTACATCTTCTTTGAGGAGGTGAAGCCCATCGCGTCCGTCGTAAGCTTCATCTCGCCCTGGTTCATGCCACTGATGTTCCTGCTGGCGGGAGTTGCGTCCTCGTATTCTCTGAAGAAGAGAGGGTACGGGGCTTTTCTGCGTGAACGTCTGGTTCGGCTGGGGATACCACTTTTGCTGGGGATCCTGGTCCTGACACCTATCCTCAGTTACGTGGCAGATGTGACGCACAACGGATATACCGGTGGATTCTTCAGTCATTACGGGATCTTCTTCACAAGGTTCACGGATCTCACCGGGTATGACGGGGGCTTCACCATGGCGCACCTGTGGTTCCTTGCGGTGCTGATCCTGATCTCTATCCTGTCTGTCGGAATCCTTCGACTTGGCCGGCTGTGTGCACCCCATGGCGGGGAAACGCCCGGAAATGGATCCGGTCAGAACGAAAGGGATCGTAACGGGAACAGGACAAAGGTGATCCTTGGGATCCTGCTTTCGGTCCTTGCGGTTGCAACCTTTGATGTACGCTTTGGCGGCAAGCCGCTGATCCTCTATCTCTGCGTGTATCTTCTGGGGTATTACATTTTCAGTGACACTGAATTTGTTGATCGTCTGTCCCGATTCAAGTGGATATTCGTGCTTGCTTTTCTTGCGTTTTCCATAACAAATGTGACGCTGTTTATCTACGTGGGCGGCTATGAAACCCTCAATACGATCTGCAACTACGCGGCCTTTGTCACGGCGATCCCTGCGCTGATCAGCCTGGGACATGATCACCTGGATTTTAAGAACCGCTTAACCGCCTTCAATGCGAAGATTTCATACACCTTCTATATTATGCATTTCCCTGTGGTGGTGCTGTGCCAGTACGTGCTTTGGCTGATGGGGGCGGAGATTATCGTGGGCTTTCTGCTGACCGTGGTTATCTCGTATCCGCTGACCTATGGGCTATGCTTCATAGTGGATGTTGTGAAGAGATATGTAAATAATAAGCCTGCTGAATCAAAATGAGGGAAATGGATCAAACGAAGAAAATGAAGGGATAAGTGATCGGAAGATTGCAGAGGTGAAAATGGTTTGAAACTGCTGAATGACTATCTGAGAGAAACCTTCGGATGTAAGGTATATAAGATTGCCCTGAACGCCGGTTTTTCCTGCCCCAACCGGGACGGAACACTTGGGACCGGTGGCTGTATCTTCTGTTCTGCCGGCGGCAGCGGGGAATTCGCGGAGGACGCAGCACGTAGCATCACGGAGCAGATTGAGGCCGGTAAGGCGAGGGTAGCACGGAAGATCAAGGACGGAAAATATATCGCCTATTTTCAGGCGTACACGAATACCTATGCACCGGTGGAACATTTGCGGACCCTCTACATGGAAGCTGCAGGACACCCGGACATTGTGGCAGTCTCCATCGCAACACGGCCGGACTGTCTGCCGGAGGATGTGCTGGATCTGCTGGAAGAGATGAGCAGGATCAAACCGGTATGGGTGGAACTGGGACTTCAGACCATCCATCCGAAAACGGCCGCCTATATCCGGCGGGGCTATGATCTTCCGGTATATGACCGGGCAGTGCGGGAACTGCGCAGTCGAGGGATCGAGGTGATCACCCATGTGATCCTGGGGCTCCCGGGAGAATCGGTTCCGGAGATGCTGGAGACGGTGCGCTATGTCTGTGACAGCGGAGCCACGGGGATCAAGCTTCAGCTCCTGCATGTGCTGAAGGGAACGGATCTGGAGAAGGAGTACCTGGAAGGAAAAGTGCGGGTTTTGTCGGAGGACGAATACCTGGATATCCTGGAGCAGTGCCTTCACGTGATCCCTGAGGATGTGGTGATCCACCGTCTTACCGGAGACGGAGACAAGCGCCTCCTGGTTGCACCGCTGTGGAGCGGAGACAAGAAGCACGTATGGAACCGGATCCAAAGGATGCTTGACAGCATGGGATCCGTTAAGAGATAAAAAGCATCTGCAGCCTTACGGTCAGGCACGCTCAGGAGGCCCGCAATCGGTCCAAGGTGTGTCTGAAAGTGTGCCAGAATGGAACGCCATTTTTCTTCGCCCCGTGGTATAATACAAACGTCTTCTGAAAGATATAACAGGGAAGAACACTTATTATTTGGAGGTTGAAATATGAAGATCACAACATTTAACCCGCAGATCATCACGAATGACGCGGAGACAGTGGAAAAACTCTTTGAAGAACTGGGGTTTGAGAAAAAGCATAATCCAAAGGGAGTTGGAGAATATGACGTTAACGCGATCCGAATGAAGGACGCAAATGGATTCCATTTGGACATCTCTCAGCCTGAAATGCAGCTTCCGAGGGATTTGGTTGTGATCCGCATGAATGTGGACAATTTTGATGAAGCGTATGAGTTCCTGACCGCCCGTGGATTCAAGAATTTCTATGGAGATAAGACGGTCGACAGGAAATCATCTCAGTCTGCGATCATGATCTCACCGTCCGGGTTTGCAATCAATCTGATCCAGCATATAAAGGACTGAACAAAATGAAGGATCGATACCATTTTCTGTTTGCATCGGATTCCTTTAAAGGAACACTGACCTGCCAGGATACCATCCGTATGCTGACGCAGGCGGCGAAGCAGGTCTTTTCGGATGCTGTATGTGAGGGCGTGCCCGTGGCGGACGGTGGTGAAGGTACGGTGGATGCTGTGCTTGCTGCGGAAGGCGGCGAGCGGGTGGAGGTACGGATCCACGACCCGTTGATGAAGGAACGGGATGCATTCTATGGGATGATCGACGATGAGCGTGCAGTGATCGAAATGTCTGCGGCCTCCGGCCTCCCGCTGGTTCCTTCGGAGCAGAGAAATCCGCTTCTTACAACCAGCTATGGAACCGGTGAAATGATCCGTGACGCGCTGGACCGCGGGATCCGCGATATATCAGTCGCCATCGGAGGAAGTGCAACAAATGACGGCGGTATGGGATGCCTCAGTGCTCTGGGTGTTCGGTTCCTTGATCGGAACGGAAATCCTTTGGAGGGCAGAGGCGAGGACCTGGAAAAGGTATGCAGCATTGATCTGAAGGGACTGGATCCACGGGTGATGGAAGCCGGGATCACGGTGATGTGTGATGTGACCAATCCGCTCACCGGACCGACGGGTGCGACCATGACCTATGGGAAGCAAAAGGGTGGTACACCTGAGATCCTGGAACGGCTGGAAGCGGGTATGTGCAATTATCGGAATGTGCTGCTCAGGGAAACCGGTGTGGATGCCGACAGGATGCCGGGAAGCGGCGCGGCCGGCGGACTTGGCGCTGCTCTGGCGATCTTCCTTGGAGGAAAAATGCGTTCCGGTATCGAAACGGTATTGGATCTGGTACATTTTCAAGAGCGGCTTTCCGGTGTGGATCTGGTGATCACCGGAGAGGGACGTGCGGACCGGCAGAGCTGCTACGGGAAGGTGATGCAGGGCATAGGACAACAGGCCGGGGCTCTGCATATCCCGGTGATCGGACTGTGTGGATCTTTGGGTGAGGGCTACGAAGAACTGTACGATCATGGGATCACCAAGATAATGACAACAACTCCCGCGCAGATCGCCTTAGAAGAAGCCATGAGTCGCGCAGAGGAACTGTATTTCGAAGGCGCAGTCCGGATGTTTGAAATGATCCGGGCAAGGGGAATCTGAAGCGTCAGCGGTAACAGAACCGCATTTATCCGGCGGTTGAGAATGAGATCACGATAAGAGAAATGTAAAACGAAGGCATTAGGGCGTTTTCCGACGGAAGACGCCTTATTTTTTGTCTGCATTTTAATGGCTTTTTTAATCTTTGCTCAAAGATGAATTCATTTTTCTCCTGTATCAGCACATGTCCGAAGCAGGCGATAACTCTTTTGGGAAAGGAAGTCCGGGACCAGTACCGGTTTGAGAAATATGTAGAATAGTGATCTGAGAGATGTTCCGGGAGTTGCCATGAAGGTGGTCACTCCCGGATACTTGCAGATTAACTAAAATAATGTATAATAGAATTAGCTAATGAGAAAGTGAGGTGATAACATGATCAAGAATACAGCAACAGCAACGGCAACAGAGATGCAGAATAACTTTGGGCGATATCTGGCTTTAGTTCAGAACGGCGGTGAGGTTATTGTCACAAAAAACGGCAAGGAAGTGGGACGGTTCATACCTCGGGCAGCGGTTGTATCATATTTGACGGATTCACTTACAGGCATCCTTAAAGGTGATATGGATATGGATAAGGCAAGAGAAGAAAGGCTGAGGGAGAAGTATGAGATTATTGATTGATGGCAACATCCTTCTCGATGTTCTTCAGAAAAGAGCGCCACACTACGAGGATTCGGCCAAGGTCTGGAAGATGTGTGAAACGGATATGGCTGACGGATATATTTCAGCTCTCACTTTTGCAAATTTGGTTTATATTATGCGAAAGGAACTGGACGCGGAGAAGGTAAGTGAAGTTCTGAAAAAAATGTCGTTGATCTTCATATTTGAGGATCTGACCGCCTCAGATATAAACACTGCAGCCGAGATGAAGTGGGCGGACTTTGAAGACGCTGTTCAAGCGGCTACAGCTAAGCGTATCCATGCGGATTATATCATAACAAGGAATGTAAAAGATTTCAAAAACAGCGAAGTGATCGCATTTACGCCATCGGAGTTTTTGGCAAGATATTAGAATGGATTAGTCTTTTTCCAAACGAGCAGGCTTTGTTTAGAGTTTGCTCGTTTGGTTTATCCTAAATAATAGTTTAGCGCTTATAGCCGGATTCTACCACTAAAATGGTCGGGAAAAAGGTGTTTTGAACGATATTATGACGCTAACCCCTTCCTCTTTAGGGAGGGGTTAGCGTCCGGGCCCACCCCCTGGCTCTCTGGCGTCTCATTTTGACACTTCAGATGTCCTACTCAAACAAAAAATCGAACAAATGTTCTTGCGTTTGTTTCTGTAATGTGTTATAATTATATCAGTCGATGATACAGAAAGGACTGATATTCTATGGATTTTGATACAAATCAACATTCAGTGTTTTTGTTGCGCTATCACCTTATTATGTGTGTGAAATACAGAAACAAAGTAGCAGTCGGATCATTAAAAAGGAGTTTCCTCATATTCGCAAGTCTCTTTGGAAAGAAATGTTCTGGTCTCAGAGTTACTGTCTGATCACAACGGGTGGTGCGACGGTTGATGTGATCAAACAGTATATTCAATCACAGGGGGCGAAAGATCATGGCAAATAAGGCGTACGTTTACAGGATATATCCTGATCAGATGCAGGAACAACTGATGCAGAAAACCTTCGGTTGTTGCAGATTTGTATATAACAGCCTGCTTACTCTGCAGGAAGAACGATACAGATCAGGTGAAAAGCATCTCTCCAAAACGGAGGTGAATACATACTGTAACAAGGTGCTGAAGGATGCTTATCCATTTCTCAGAGAAGTGGATAAGTTTGCTCTTACCAACGCAATCTTTCATCTGGAAGAAGGATACCGCAGATTTTTTCTTCGTCTGGGGAAACACCCAAGGTATAAGAGCAGACATAAGGCAAAGTGGTCTTATACAACAAATTTTACCAATCACAATATTGAGATCGGTGAAAGATATATCAAGCTTCCGAAACTCGGAAAGGTAAAGGCGGTTATCCATCGCTTTCCGCAGGAAGGCTGGCAGGTCAAAACGGCAACGGTTACCCGGAACCGGGATAACAGCTATCAGGTATCTGTGTTATTCTTTTACGAGGATCAGCAGATATCCATCCCCGTATCGTGCGGAAAAAGCATTGGTCTGGATTATAAGTCGGATGGCTTATATACAGACAGCAACGGACATTTCTGTGATATGCCCCATTACTACCGAAAATCTGCCCCCATACTGGCAAAAGCACAGCGTAAGTTACGGCATAAGATAGCCGGAAGCCGGAATTATGATAAGCAGCAACGAAGGATTGCCCGTATTCATCGGCATATAGCAAATCAGCGAAAGGATTATCTACACCAAGAGTCAACTGCGATAGCCAAACGGTATGACATCGTTTGTGTGGAAGATCTGAATATGCGGGCGATGGCAAATCGAGGCTTTGGAAACGGCAAAGCTACACTGGATAATGGATATGGAATGTTTCTTAACATGCTGGAGTATAAGCTGCAGGATCAGGGGAAATGTTTCATCAAGGTCGGAAAGCATTTTCCTTCCAGTCAACTATGCCATCGATGTGGAAGGATTCATCCGGAAATGAAAGACCTTCGTATCCGGATCATGGATTGTACATGTGGATGCAAAGTCGATCGAGATTATAACGCGGCACTGAACATTAAAACAGAGGGACTGAAAATGATCGCGGCTTAGGCCGTAAATGATAACAGGTAGGTGAGGAACTCGCCGAACCGTAACGCTTGTGGAGATTATGGGAAAACTACCATGTGGTGTGACAATAACCGGGATCGATGAAGCAAGAAGCCCCGACTTCTATACGAAGTGTAAGTGGGGGTAGTTCACCAGTAATGAAAAACTTGCCGAAGGAACTCCGGTGCTGCAGTATAAGGAACAATTGCTTGGAACGGGCAATTTTATCCCGGGAGGCTGGGCTATTGCATATGTTGGAGGGGAAGTGAAGGTTTATGTCATAGGGAAGACATACGACTGGGGAGTATCGGAGTATACGAGCAAAGTAGAGGTGTATCCGAATACGGATGACAACTATAAGGAAAAAATAGATACAGGAGATGTATATCAAGATGCGAAAGACGCCGATATTCGAAGTGCCGGCGATTTGGCTTCGTTTGCGATAGCCGGCCTTGCTTACGATGATGCTTATAATGAGGTTTACCTGGAACTGGACAGTGGAAGAATAATCGCATGGGCAAAAGAAGGCGGTGAATTTGTAGATGGCGGAAGAGGGTTCGACAATTATGTTAAAGAGATAAATGATTCCTATAAATTAAAAGGCGGTGCCCCGCTTCTTCAGTATAAGGAGAAGATAATGTCGGATACGGAATTCATCCCCGGTGGTTGGGCGATTGCGTTCAAAAAAAACAAACCGGTTATCTATATTACAGACGGAACCATGACAGAAAATACCATTGACTCCGCTCCGAAGGTGGAGATGCAACCGGATGTTGACTTCAATTATAGGTGATCGCAATGAAAGAGGCCCCACCGGGGCCTTGCCCCCCAAAGGGCCAACGGTTTTCAAGACCGCTCCCTCACCACCCGGACATGCAGCAAGTATGTGGCTGTGGGGATTCGAACCCCAATCATCAGATCCACAATCTGAGGTACTGACCTGTACCATGATTTCGCGAGCGAAATCATGCCCGATTGCCCTAAGGGCAATCAGGTCGCCACTTCGTGGCGGTATCTCTCACTTCGTTCGAGACCACGGGGCCCTCCCTCACTTCGTTCGGGCAATCCCGTGGCTGTTGTACGACAGTCACAGTGATCCCAACGGGACTCGAACCCATATTTCCGGATTGAAAGCCCAGTGAATTGACCAGTTATTCGATGGGACCATGTGTAACGGTTATGGGACTCGAACCCACATCTTCCGGCTGAGAACCGGAGATCCTACCATTAGACGAAACCGCCATTTTGGGGTAAACCTTATCCTCGGTTTACCCGAATGATATCGTTGACCGTGCAGCCGAACAGATCTGCCACGATGACCATGTTGTCGATCGTGGGCATAGTATCACCACGGAACCATTTGAAGATCGCCTGCGGAGTACCAAAGCCGCAGGCTTTCTGAATATCTGCGGTAGTCATCTGTCTGGCTTTCATCATGTTCTTGATGTTTGCGCCGGTCGCTTTTGCATTGATCGTTACCATATCTGTATTCCTCCTTCCTTTCATTTTGGGACTTACCCTCGACAGGGATCGAACCCGCAACAGGCTTTCGCCACCCTGCAGCCTGAGTGCAGTGCCTTTACCAGTTTGACCACACGGACAGTGTCGAAAATGCCTTCAGGCATGCAATAGAAAAAGGGAATGCCAGTGCGGCATTCCCCGTTCAAGATCCGTAGTCGGATCCTGCTCATAAAATACCGCTCATGCATTAAGCACAAGCGGTAATCTCTTTATCTGGACCTTATTCCACTCATATCTTAATGCATAACAATTATTCCTTCGCCGGACTCTGATTCCGAACTAAGGAGAAGATATTCGCTATGCAGATACAAGTTTCTAAAAGCGTTCATTGTTTTGGTTCCTTTCATTTGATACTTCGATTATAACAGATTCTCTCCTGATGTAAAGTAGCCTGTAGGTATAGGTTCCGAAATGCCATCAGGCATTTCGAGAACCGTACGCGCCCTGCTCCGAAGTAGCAGCCCTCACTCCGATGCCTTAAAGTTGTAGATGGGCTTCAGGATATCGATCACATCTACAGACTCACGAACTACATCAATGATATCCTCCAGTGACTTGTACGCCATCGGCGCTTCATCCAGAGTGGCTTCGTTTACGGAAGTGGTGTAGATTCCTTTCATGGTCTCCATGTATTCTTTCATGGACAGAGTGTTCTTTGCCTTTGTTCGGGACATGAGACGTCCTGCACCGTGGGGAGCGGAATAGTTCCATTCAGCATTTCCCTTACCGACTGCCAGGATGCTTCCATCACGCATGTTGATCGGGATCAGAACACGCTCTCCGGCATGGGCGGCAATCGCACCCTTACGCAGGATCCGTTCCTCTGTGTCGATATAGTTGTGGATCGTGTGAAATGCGTCGCCGGCTGTCAGACCGGTCCGATCCAGCAGAACCTCCGCCATTTTCTCCCGGTTCTTTCTCGCAAATCTCTGGCAGATCTCTACATCATGCAGATAGTTCTCCAGATATTTACCGCTGAGATAGCAGAGATCCTCCGGGATGTCCGGTTGGAGAGTTTCCTTCTTCCATTTCAGTTCCTTCAGTGCGTTCTGAATTTCGCTTCTTCGACCCTGTTCCTTATAGGTGTGGATGATTTCTTCTCTGGCTTCCAGGTACTCACCGATTCCACGGTTCAGATCGATGGCAAGCTGCTGGTACAGCTCAGCCACCTGCTTTCCAAGGTTACGGCTCCCACTGTGGATCACCAGATATTTGGTTCCATCTTCGGCAACATCGATTTCGATGAAATGATTTCCACCGCCTAAAGTACCGAGGCTTCGCTCAATCCATCTGGTGTTCTTCAGATCCCGGTAGCAGTAGAGTTCTTCCAGATCAAACCGCTCCTGTCGTCCTTCCCAGATGTTTCGTCCGGACGGTACGTAGTGTGCGGCTTCATCGAACTTCTCCAGATCAATCTCAACCTTACCAAGATTTACCGTGTACATACCGCAGCCGATGTCAACGCCGACCACATTTGGAACAGCCTTATCCACAATGGTCATGGTTGTTCCGATGGTGCAACCTTTTCCGGCGTGAACATCCGGCATGATGCGGACCTTCGCACCTGCAGTGAATTCATAATCGCACATTCGACGGATCTGCTCGATGGCTTCGTCCTCAACAACCTTCGCATAGCAGATGGCTGTGCAGACCTTTCCTTTGATTTCAAACATTGTTTTTTCCTCCATAGCAGTTATCAGATCCTTCCACGACAGATTTCCTGTTTCGGGGAAGATGCTGCTTGGGTATGACGGGACTCGAACCCACATTGTCGATATTAAAAGTATCGTGTACTTCCATTATACTACATACCCGGATTGCAGCAATGGGGATCGAACCCATATTTCCTGAGTCAGAGTCAGGCGTGCTACCGTTACACCATTCGGCTATAGCAGATGCCGAGAGATTCGAACTCGGTCTACAGGGGTCAAAGTCCTGTGTACTGACCGGATATACTATGCCCCGGAAAAGTGGAAAGGGAAGGAATCGGACCTCCGACGCGCAGGGCTTCAACCTGCCGCTCTACCTGACTGAGCTACCTTTCCCCAATTGATCAATTCCTGCTCGATATACACAAAAAGCCACCTGTCCGGCATCAGACAGGTGGCTATGAACGAAGGAGTATCTTATAACCTACATTTCGCATGATCCACGTAATCTGACAAGGACATCACAAGGAAACCAGTTTTTCTGAATGCAGAACCAAAACTGGATTCTCTTTATCGAATTCTTTTCTCTTGTCAGAACTGTAGATCGCATTTCTTGTTTTTCCTTTCTTTCTTGATGGAGTAGCGGGAGAGGGATTTGAACCCCCAACCTCCGGGGTATGGGCCCGGCTATCTGCCTCTCGCACTTTGTGCTCGAGGAGGACACTCGTCAAGGTATCTGTCATCCGTGCAAGCACGGGACAGATACTTTGACTCGTTTTGCCAATTGATAATATCCCGCGATAGGAAACGACCATGTGGGGAATCGAACCCCAACCCCCAGAGAGACAATCTGGTACGCTAAACCGTTACGCCACACAGCCATATGTGTGATTGTTTTTGCTGTCGGTACAATCCATAAACCTCACCGGCACAGCCGCCATAGCGGTATGCCATAACCTGTCTGTTCAGGTATTACTCCGGTATTTGAGCAAGTAACGAGATTCGAACTCGTGTCTTATCGTTGGAAGCGATATATTCTGACCTGTTGAACTATACCTGCAGGACGGATGAGAGAAGTGCCTGTTTCCCTCATCCTATATTGTTTTAATGATCAGCCGAAGCTGATGTGCAGACCATACAGGAGTCGAACCTGTGTCTCATCGTTCGTAGCGATGTATACTTTCCGTTATACGAATGGTCTAAACGTAAAAAACCGTCTGTGTTCGGATTCATTCCGAGACAGACGGCTTTACGCATTATTACAGTATTACTGTATAATTCTCACGTTCGTCTGTACCTGGAATGATCCCGGATATCCCAATTTGTCCTCTGATCTTTGTAATCATCAATGCCTTCAGCTATTGCGAGCTGGTCGGCCGGGGCTGCGAAAAAGCGCACGAAGGTAAACCCACAAGCTGCGGGCTTCTGAATGGTGTTCATTCTGTTCGTCATTATGCTTCTCATTTGCTTTTCCTTACCTCATTTCTGAACGTTTGGGTTTTGATTCTAAAAAATGCCCATGTCTCCATTTGGGCATACAAAATGGAGAGACAGGCACTTCTCTCATGGAGTATAGTATCACCATGTCGGATGAATGTCAACATTTTTTTGAAAATTTTTTTGAACCTTTTTTCGACATGGTTCCGGCTTGATCCGGTATGTCCGGCATGGTGTGCCAATATGAAACGAGCTTTTTCACGTATCCATGATATAATGACTACTGTCCGGTTCTGCCGCATTTTCAAATTCCATTTACCGGGAAACAGTGTTATGATGAATCAGGATGGATCGGGATTCACAGTATTTCTTATCGGCGAGTGATTTGATATGAAAACGAAGAATTTTAAAGGTTTCTATGAAAAATACTATATCGGAGATTGGATAGAGATAGGCTTCAACCTTCTGTTTTTTGTCGTGTCTCTGATTCCGGCACTGAAGGCAGAAGAGGAGCATCAGATATCGGTAGCTCTTTTCTTTCTTGTTGTATCCCTGGCGGAAATGTTCCTGTTTTTCTGGAACCTAAGGGCGAAGAAAAAAGGAAGTGTGATCAAGACACAGGCGGCTATGCTGATGGTCGCGGGAGATATTCTGCTGCTCATGCATACGCTGTCGATCATTGCGGTCATGTATGAAATGCGGCTTAAGGATGAAACGCCGCTGATGGCCAGCAATCTTGTATTTGCGATTGTTTATGGTATTTTTGCAATCTGGAGATTGGTTATAGGAGTTATGCGCGTGGTGAAAAGCGAAAGGAAGGATGCTTATCAGATCGCGCTTTCCGGATTCATGCTGGTTTGTCTGGTCTATACATTTGCTCTTTTTGTGGACTACATGCTGATCGTAAATAACGCGGCGGATCTTCTCTGGCCCAGGTATATCACGATCGCGCTTATGGGTATAACTACAATCGCCCTGGCTATATGGATGCAGGTGAGGTCAATCCGGTTCCTGAAACATGGATGGGCAGAGGAGCGTGAGCGTGAATCGGATGGCAGATGAAAAAGGATGAAGGTCTTTTTCGGACAGGATGCATTTAGATACATTTCCATAGTATGGTCTATATGACAAAGTGTAATGCTATATTTGATAGTGTCAAGTGACCTATGAAAAACCATATTCAAGAAAAAAGACCCTGCTGGGCCTTGAAAACTTAGGATAATTATACCAAGGGCTCTCCGAGGGCTTAGGGCTCCGCCCTAAGAACCTGCAAGGGACGCGTCCCTTGACCCTGCTTGCGGGCTCTGCCCGCACCCGTCCTCGCCGGAAGCAGGGAAAGGCGCATAGCACCTTTCCCTAAGAAGAGGATGATCCGTGAACCTTATGTCAAGGGACTTTCGCGGCATATCCTCGCGGCAGAGCCGCTTCGTTATTCCACGGTTCCCTTGACAACGGTTCCGCTCCGTTTTATACGGTTGTTGCATTCTGCATATTAAGAATGGTCTGTTGACCCAGGAGAATCATGAGCTGCCATTTGCCAGGCATATTTCCACCGTTTCTGATCATTTCATCTTCGACTGGAGGGCGGAAACGATGGTGTTGGTGAGGTCGTAGAAAGTTATAATAAGCCACCCAGAGCGCAAGGTCGTAGTTCGCTCCGTCGTAGTTATCAAATCCGTTTGTTGGACGATAGGACGCCTTGTATGTACGGTTCAGCCGTTCAATCATCTGTTTGTAAGGCCGAAAAGCCTTTGAGACTGCGTCATCGTTGGTGAGGCCGATTACCTGAGTGATTTCAAACTTGAAATTATCGCCAAACTGACGGAAAAACTGCTGAGCCGCAAGAGGATATGCACTGTAACCATCAGCGATAAACCGGAACTTTTCAGGTAACTCTTTCATGTGTTGGAAAGCCATACGCATAGCCATGATACATGGACCGACACCACGGTTGTCGGATACCTGATATCCGATGATTGCGCGGGATGCGGCGTTGATGATAAACCAGATATACCCTTTGATACCACGAACCTTGATATATGTTTCGTCAGCTGCAAATACAGAGTTCTTCTCGTAAGGGTAGGTATCAACGAAGGGTTTAATGCAGATGGCCGCGGTTTTACAATAGTTTGCCACCATCTGATGTGATATGGAGATATCGTACAAATCCTTAAGAGCCTGCGAAGTCTTACGGAGGGAAAGTCCAAGATTCACATGCATAGTAAGGCAGAGAGACATGATGTAGGCGTTGTGTTTGCTGAACTTTAGGGAGGACGCATTCTTCGGAAGAGATGTGATGTCCATTTTAAAGAAATCTATCGTGAACTCACGGTAGATATAGTGGAGTTTGTATTTAGCTTTTCCGTGTTCTTTCTCCAGGTCCTCTTTATCAACTTTTTTGAGATTGTGGAGATAGTAAGGGCATTGGGGGTTGATACACTTGTGGATGACGAAGTGTTTCCGATCCTTCTTATGTTCCAAGGTATGAGAGCAGTGTGGACATTTCAGAGTCAGAACTTTTGAAAAGCGATTCTCATCCGGATGAAACAGAGTGCTGCAGACCTTACATAGCAACTGACCGCGCCTGCCGTTGTTACGGTAAAGAAAAGGATGAGGAGCCTTGCAACATGGGCAGGTGCAATCTTCAGGAATGTCACACTCGGATCGATGGCGTACAGGTTTAATGGGCTTCCCATATTTCCAGGTATAGTAACGGTTTAGATCCTGCCAATTCCAATCCTGGCTGTGGTACACAATCTTTGGGAGCTGATCAACTTTGTACTTTTGATATTTGGGTGAATGCGAGTCATCGAAAGACCATTGTTTCAATGGGATGTAATGGCAGATGAAATTAATCAGCCAACAATTTTGTTGATATAAAAACTGTATAATTTCGCAAAGATACTGTATAATAACCATGAGCATTGTCTCCTTCTGTATGGTTGATGTTTGGTCGCGGATATTATACACGAAAAAGGGGGTCAATGCTCATTTTTTATTTGAACCCCGTAAAATAAAGGAATTGTAACAAATTTGAAGTGTCAAATTTGACACTACCCTATATTTATAGGGGGTATTGCTATGAGTAAAAGAAGTTTCAGAGTATCTGCACTTTCGGCCTGCATGATTCTCGGGTTGTCCCTTGCGGGCTGCGGAAATAGCGAAACGAAAACGGAGCAGTCAACAACGGCAGCGACTGAAGCTACGTCGGCGACGGAGAGAGTTACCGATGCAAAGACCGAAGCGGCAAGTGCTACTGAAAAGGTTACGGAGCAGGCTACAGAGAAAGCGTCTGATACACAGAAAAAAGAAGATGTATCTGTTGAAAGCCTGACGACATTCGAAGTAACCACTACAAGTATTGAAAACGGCGAGTGGAAGCAGTCAACGGGGGGGAAGCTGGATAACAAATCTCCCGAGCTTTCCTGGGATGCCGTAGACGGCGCCGCCATGTATGCGGTTATCATGCTTGATAAAGACGCCAGAAACTGGCTTCACTGGTATGTGACGGTAGATAAGACGCATTTGGAGGAAGGCGAGTTTTCCGGCAGGGAAGTCGGATATATCGGGCCGTATCCGCCGAAAACCCATGAATATGAGGTTTATGTAGTAGCCCTTGCAGGGAAACCGGAAAAAGCGGATTTCAAGCTGGATGGGATCGGCGCAGATATAAATTTCAAACTGGGAGAGTTGGATGTCGCTGCTGACGGAAGTTCCGGAAATGTACTTGCTTACGGAATGATCGCTGCAAAATTTACTCCGGCTGAATAGAGATCGGGGGTGATGTTATAAAGACCTGGGGAGATATGTCCAAAGAGGAGCGGATAAGTCGCAGCAAAAAGTGTGCGATTGGAAGTTTCATTATAGCGTTAGTCTTTGTATGCCTTGCCATTTATTGCAAAATGGAGGCGCAAAATCTTCAGGACCGATGCACGGAAACTGTGACAGGGGAAGTAATATCAGTGTTTCCTGCCTCGGGTTTCAGGTTTCAGTCATATTTGACGGCCCATTACGTTGTAAATGATGTTACATATGAGACGGAGGGGCATTACAGTTCCGGCTATTCAAGCTTCGACACTTTGTCGCGAAAGGCTGTGACAGTACATTATGACCCGGCTTCCCCTGATGTATCATATGCTGCTGATAGTCCGAAAAGGGACCTCATGATATTATTTATTATTATAGCAGTCGTATTCGGAATAGGTGCTCCTGCGTTCCTTGGTCAGGCCGGGCATATCCGAAAGAGCATGTAGGCGTTCCTTGACAGTCTATACATTGAATCGGAATTCGAAAGAGTGCTTTCTGATAGCTCTTATATGGTGTTAAAAGGACACGACAGAATCACTGAGAAGCCTTATTCCATAAGGGGTTAATGAATAATGAACGCCCTATGATGTTATGAGGTGTTATACCGTGTCGAGAGCGTCCGCGAAGCTGATAAGGGAAAAAACAAGGGAAAGAAAACAGGACAAAACGAGATAACACCAGGCGGTGGAATGACAGAGATATGCGGATTTATGAAGAGCAGCTTCAATTGAGGCTGCTCTTTACTTTGCGCGATACGGCCGGCAAGCGGGCGTGCTTGCACGCACATTTGCCGGCCAACGCGACATCGAGTAGGAGGGGACACCTCCTACTCGATTATGGACAATAAGGCGGATCAGTTGATGATACAGGGGAGATAATCTGTGCTGGACACCGGTGGTATGCTCTTCTATATTTCAAACGAGTTTTCCGTGAAATGATTCTTGTGTCCCTGTGGGGCACATGATTTACATGGATACTATGGCAGGCCCTGGACTGATGGGTATTGTTGTCCCGATGGGACAACGGCAGCAGCGCAAGTATAAGGGGGTAAATCCAGTGACTATGAATCTATATCTTCGCCGTAAACTGTGCCGGACATATGGCAGGGCAGTACTACTCCGGCGACAGCTGCATCATCCGCCCGGACGGACAGGTAGTGCAGTCCCTTACGGGGGAGGCGGGAGTGCTCCGCTATGAATTTAACGATGATACCGAGGACTTCCGGGCGAAGTTCCCGGTGCTGCAGGATATGAGACATTAACCTGTCATTCTGAACCGCCACAGGCGGTGAAGGATCCATCCACTCGAACAGGATTCTTCGCTTCGCTCAGAATGACGCCCATCTGTCATTCTGAACCGCCACAGGCGGTGAAGGATCCATCCACTCGAACAGGAAGAATATGGAAGAGAAAAACACCACCCTCGACGATGGCTCGAAGGAAGAAAAACTGCATAACGCCCGTCGCGGTTCCAACCGGTACTTCCTGCTGATGGTGGTGAACATCGTTGGCTTTATTCTCTATGCCCGTTTTATCAAAGGAAGAAAGAACTGGGAGAAAGGACGTGGGATCTGGTAAAGCCGATTGATTCTGATTTTTTATACGAAACCCTTCGTGATTGGATCGCGAAGACGAGGAAGGAGAAGAGGAAATGACACTTCAGGAATTATATGCGGCAATTGACGGTGACTATGATCAGGCAATCCGGGTTCTCCGGGTGGAGAAGCTGGTGGATAAGCATATCCGAAAGCTTATGGCCAACGGCGTGGTGGAAGGACTGATCGAAGCAGGAAACGGTATGGATGCGACGGAGCTTTTTGAAAAGGCCCATGCCATGAAGGGGGTCTGCGCGAATCTGGGACTCACCTCCCTTTCTGTGGCTGCTTCCGAGATCGCAGAGGAGTACCGTCCCGGAAATCCCCGCACCATGTCGGATGATGAGGTGAAGGCGCGGATCGCTGCCATTTCGGAAATGTATGCAAAAACGGCAGAAGGGATCCGCAGGTACGAAGAAAGCTAGAGATTCTTTGCCCTATGGGCTCAGGATGGCTTCGTACCATAGGTATCGAGCCGGATACGAAAACTATTCCGATCATTGCCATGACGGCCAACGTTTTTGATGAGGATGTGGAGCGGTCCCTGCAGGCCGGTATGAATGCACATCTCTCCAAGCCGGTGGAACCCGAGCGCCTGTATGAGACCATGGCACGGCTGATCCGGGAGCACTCGGAGCAGTAAAGTTAAGACGAAAGATGCATGCCGGCGGCATGGCGGAGGAACCCCCTGTATGGATGGAAGAGCAGTAAATACAAACCTGATCATTGCAATATCAGGTCTTGTGATCAGTGGACTTGGCCTGATCCAGGTTTGTGTCGGCTTTCGTTACGCAAAGAAAACCAAGAAGTTTTTCCTTCTGCTTTTCTCCTGTCTGATCGCGTATATCGGCATGGATATTCTGGGGCAGCTGACGGAAGGAAACCCGAATACCGTGCTGATATCACGGTTGGCCCTTTTTCTGGAATCGGCATTTTCCTCCGTCCTCATGCTGCTGCTTTCGGGATTCCTGCTGGAATCCTGTGGCATAGAACGAAAGAGGCATCCCCTGTTCATCACGTCCCTTGTTCTGTGGATCGTCTATATGGGGCTTCTGATCTTTACCCAGTTTACAACGGAGATCTATTACTATGATGCCGGAGGGAATTATCAGCGCGGACCCTGGTATCCCGTGCTTCTGATCCCGCCGGTGCTTCTTATGCTCGTAAACCTGATCGGCCTCATCCGCTATCGGAAGCGGCTCTCGGAGAAGCAGTGGTTTGCGTTTGCCATCTATCTGATCCTGCCCATGATCGCCATGTTGCTCCAGATGCTGTTCTACGGAGTCTATGTGATCGTCCTCGGATCTGCCATGGCAGCCTCTTTCATGCTGACCTTCAACCTTATGGATCAGACGGAGCGGTTCTATAAGCAGGAGGCGGAAAATGAGAAGCTGAAGGCAGAGATCCTCATGGCAGAGGTGCGGCCCCATTTTATCTTTAACAGCCTTACTGCCATCCGGGCCTGTCTGGATGAGCCGGAGAAGGCGGAGGAGGCGCTGAATCACTTTACGAAGTTCCTCCGCAGCAGTATCGACGTGCTGTCGGAGACGGAGTGCATCCCTGTGACTCAGGAGCTGAATACGGTAGAGAACTATCTCTACCTGGCAAAGGAGCGCTTCGGCGAGAAGCTGACGGTGATCCGGGAGATCCGGGACAGTGACTTCATGCTTCCTTCCTTCTCCATCCAGACACTGGTGGAAAATGCGGTTCAGCACGGGATACGTGAGAATAAGGGGGGCAGGGGAACCCTGCAGATCCGGTGCTTCCAGAAGGACAGGACACATGTGATCGAGGTGGAGGATGACGGTACCGGCTTTCGGGAAGAGGCAACCGCTTCCGGGGATGACCGGTCCCATATAGGCATCAACAACCTGAGGGAACGCCTTCGGATGATGTGTGACGGGGTGCTGGAGATTGAAAGTGAAGCCGGGAAGGGAACCCTGGCCCGGATCCTGATTCCCGTGGCGTAAGCGGAATCGATGAATAAAGAGGTACAGTAAATGAAGATTCTGATCGTGGATGATGAACGGACGGCACTGCGAGACCTGGAGAGGGCCCTCGGCAAGGTGGTTCCGGAAGCTGGGATTGACAGTGCGGATGAGGTGGACACGGCACTCGCTCTTTGCAGGGAGCGGGAGTATGATGTGGTATTCCTGGATATTCATATGCCGGAACGGGACGGTCTCAGTCTGGCAAAGAAGATGAAGCAGATCCGCCCCATGCTGAATATCGTTATGGTGACGGCGTATCCGAACTACGCACTGGATGCCATGAAGCTTTATGTCAGTGATTATATCCTGAAGCCTGCCATGGCGGAGGATCTGAAGAATGCGCTTACGCACCTCCGGAACCCGGTGCAGACGAGGCAGAAGGGGCTCTATGTCCGGTGCTTCGGGAATTTCGAGGTCTTCCTGGACGGAGAGGTTGTCCGGTTCAGCCGTGCGAAGGTAAAGGAGCTCTTTGCCTATCTGGTTGACCGGAAGGGGTCTACCTCGACCAACGCCGAGCTCCGCGCCATTCTGTGGAAGAATGATGTATCGGATGATCAGAAGCAGCGGAAGTATTTCGCTCAGATCGTATATGAGCTAAGGCAGAAACTGGAGGAACTGGGCTACGGAGATATCTTTACCCAGAGCCGGGATTCCTATGCGCTGATCCCGGAAATAATCCCCTGTGACTACTATATGGCGCTGGACCGGGATCCGGATGCCATAGCCCGGTACGAAGGGGAGTATATGAGTCAGTATGAGTGGGCAGTGAATCGTCTGGGCATCCTGAATAAGGAGCTTCATTTTATCAGTGTGTGATACGTGACAAATGATGATGCAATAAAAATGAACCGCAGAAGGTGTCAGCCTTCTGCGGTTCGTTTTTATTGATACTTAACTGTGTTTACGGATTTACGCAATATCCCTTTGCATCAAAGGTGTAGCTCTTTCCGTTGATCACGAGAGTCCGGTTCTTAGCATACCATCCGGATGTGTCGCTGTAGTACCAGCCGTTGGAATCCTGCTTCCAGGAAGCCTTCTTGCTGCCGTCCCATGCGCCGTCTTTTCCGATATAGTATCCGTCTACATACTCACACTCTGCGATATATCCGTCAGCGTGGAAGTAATACCACTTACCGTCGATCTTCTTCCAGGTCTTAGCCAGCCAGGAGCCATCCGGAAGGCTGTACCACCAGCCTGTGGAGGTCTTTCTCCAGCCTGCTTTCTTGTTTACGCCGTCCCATGCACCGTTCTTCTTAAGATAGTAGCCCTCGCGGTAAGCGTTTTCTTCCATGTAGCCGTCTTCGTCAAAGAAGTACCACTTGCCGTCGATCTTCATCCAGGCGTTCTGCGGATAGGACTCATCGGGCATCTCGTATCTCCAGCCCTTGGAATACTTCTTCCACTGGGAGATGGTTGATATGATGCATACCGGCTCCGTATCGTTATAAAGCAGATTGCCGACGATCATGTACCATACATAGTAGGTTCCCTTATCCTTCGCGGTAGGAACTTCGGTGCTCCAAGCTGTATCTTCGATATCCTCATCTACGTCATATTCCGGAGCGATGATAGGATCCTCGCCAAGAGCGTAGTAGTAGGTTCCGCCCTTGCATTCGCCTTTGTTTACAAGTGCCTGAGCCTTCTTGTTGTAAGTAAGAGCCTTTCCGGCGGGTTCGCTTTCCACTACCGGGTCCTTCAGGACGATCAGCTTCTTGGCTTCTTCAATCAGCTTTCCGATCACTTCCTTAACTTCTTCGATCTTCGCGGGAACCTTTTCCTTTACGGTTGCGATAAGCCCAGCAGCCTTTTCCTTTGCAGCGGTAAGAAGCTTCTCACCGGCTTCCTTTGCTTCTGCAAGAACCTTCTCTGCGGCTTCCTTTGCCTTTTCGATTACCTCGGGTGACTTATCCTTTACGTCTGCAATGATCTTTTCTGCGGCTTCCTTCGCCTGAGCATACTTCTCAGCAGCAGCTGCCTTTGCATTGGCGATGAGCTCCTCAGCCTTTTCCTTAGCTTCTGTCAGGGACTGCTTCAGCTGTTCCGCGGTCTCTTTTGCTTTCTCCAGAAGTGCTTCGCTCTTCTCCTTAACTGCCGTTACGAGCTGCTCGCCCTTTTCCTTGGCATCTGCAATGAACTGTTCAGCCTTTTCCTTGGTGTCGGCCAGAAGCTGCTCAGCCTTCTCCTTGGCATCGGCAACGAACTCCTCTGCGGCTTCCTTTGCTTCGGCAATCTTCTCACTGATACGTTCGGACAGCTCCGGTACCAGAGTGTCGATATAATCCTGAACATCAGCAAGCAGCACCTTCAGGTCTTCCATGATCTGCTGAAGGCTCTCACTAAAGACGTCGTCCATTTCGACTGGATCGCCTTCGCCACCCTCATTTTGGACTACGATATCATCACCTGCAGGAGCGGCAAAAACCGGTGTTCCGCTTAAGGATAATGACATGGCAACAGCAAGAACCAGAGTGAGGAATCTGCCTGCTTTTTTCTTCCGCATGGTCTTTTGCTTCATCCGATAAATACCTCCTTCTTCATTTTGATCACAAATTGATATGGTTTTATTACATTTTTGGACACGGGAATCGCCCATAACTTCACCTTAATCATATCACGTTCCATGGGCCCTGTGCTACTGTTTTCTTACATTTTTTCTTAATATTTCGTGAAAAAAGGCGATAATTATACAGACTGTGATACTTGGGTTGGTATAATCTTGCCGTTAACATCAGATAAGGGGAGAGAGTTTCATGTATTATGCAAGCATAGGTGTTTTATCCCTAATCATTCACGTCATTATCAATTTCGAGGCATTAAAGAAGAGAAACAGCCACAGGGTCAAGCAGTCCCAGGTAAGATACCGGCATTTTCTCTATGCTGTCATGCTGTTTTATATCTCGGATATCCTGTGGGGATGGTTCTATGAGCAGCACTGGATCGTTCCGACATATATCGATACCATGCTGTTCTTTATTTCCATGGGAGCATCCGTACTGATCTGGACCAGATTCGTTGTAGCCTTTATCGATAATCAGGGAAGGTTCGGAGTTCTGCTTAAGGCGGGGGGCTGGATGATCTTTACCTTCCAGCTGGTTACCCTGATCATCAACTTCTTTACACCCATTGTTTTCAGATTCATGGAGAATGATGATTATAAGACCGGTCCGGTGAGAAATATCTCGCTGGTCCTTCAGATGATCCTTTTCATAATCGCTTCGATCTACACTCTGAGTGTTTCTGCCAGAGTGAAGGGAGAGACGCGGGCGCATCACCGGACCATAGGCTTTTCCGGGATCGTGATGTCCCTTTTTATCCTGCTTCAGTGCCAGTATCCCCTGATGCCGTTTTATTCCATCGGTTGTCTTCTTGCCACCTGCACCATTCACTCCTTTGTGTACAAGGATGAGATGCTGGAGCATTTTAAGGAAATGGAAGTCGCAAGAAGGATGGCCTTCCGGGATCCGCTTGAGGAATATCTTGGAGCGTTGAACTAGACACAGTTAAAACCCGAATATAAAGAAGTACCGGATGAGAGCGCTTTGGCGCTCTCATTCTTCTAACCTGCGAAAGCGTGGAATAGGCGAGATGCATTTAGTAGAAAGGCTGGTGTTAATATGCGAAAAGCAATCTTGCTGATCTGGATATTCCCGTGGCATTTGGTTTCCCGGCAGGTCACGGTGAAAAGAATTATCCGCTCCTAATGGGAGCTGTGGCAGAGTTAAATGTCGGGGCTGAGAATTATGTGCTTACCTGCGGGGCAAAGTAAACATAGTTGATGACTGATTGAGTACACAGGCTTAAAATGGTATAATAAGTCCGTTGGAATCGGGATGCTGAAGAAACCGTTTCATCGGTGGAAGCATATTCTTTCGGGGACAGGATGTTATGGAAAGAAAAACGTCAAATGAAATCATATTGCAGACGAATGGTCTGTACAAGGTATACGGTAGCGGCGAAAATGCCGTAAACGCCCTGGACGGTGTGGATATTTCGGTTTATGCGGGGGAGCTTCTGGTAATCCTCGGAAGCAGTGGCAGCGGGAAATCCACGATCCTGAACATGCTCGGCGGGATGGATGTGCCCACCGGAGGAGAGGTTCTGTTTCAGGGGACGGACATCGGGAAGTTCAGTGACAAGAAGCTGACCGCCTATCGAAGACATCATGTGGGGTTCGTGTTTCAGTCCTTCAATCTGATCGGAGAGCTTACGGTTCGGGAGAATGTTAAGCTGACCGCGGATCTAAAGAGCAATCCGAATATCGTGGACGAGATGCTGGATATCCTGGGTCTTTCCGAAAAGAAGGATAAGTATCCTTCCCAGCTGTCCGGCGGACAACAGCAGAGAGTGGCAATTGCCAGAGCTCTGGCGGGAAATGCGGATATCCTGCTTTGTGATGAGCCCACCGGCGCGCTGGATTATGAAACCGGAAAGCAGATTCTGGTACAGTTACAGGATCTGGTGAGAGTACATGGGAAAACAGTGATCATCGTCACACATACAAAGGAAATTTCCACGATGGCAGACCGAGTGATCGTCATGAAGGACGGACGGGTGATCCGTACGGAGGTCAACGATACACCTGCTTCGGCGGAAATGATCGAGTGGTAATATACATTTGGAAGTGGTTTTGGAATGAAGAACAGCTTGTTTCGCGTGATCAGAAAAAAATACGCCAGACTGCTGGTATCCATGCTGTTGGTATCATCGCTGGGATGTGGAATCATGTCCGGCATGTCCAATGGCTTTTTGTCGTTGAAACAGACACTGAATGAGTATATTTCGGATATGGGATATCCGGATGTGGTGATCTCGACGACAACCACAACCAAAGACAAGGCAGATCTGCTCCGTGCCCTGGATGGCGTGGATGAGGTGAATCCGAGACTGAAGGGAAATCTTGTTCTGATCGACAGAGAAGGGCGCTACATCTCAGCAGAAGCCCTGACCTACGACGAACAGGATTTTTCAAAGTTTTATTACTGGGAAAAGGTGGATAAAAAGGGAGAATATCCAATCCTTATGGAGCACGCCTTTTGTGAAAGCAATGGAATTCATGCAGGGGACGAACTGACGGCCCGGCTGGGAGAGGATGAAAGGCTCTGTACGGTATATGGCGTGATCTCCAGACCGGAAACCCTGTCAACTCCAAGCATCGGACGTATGAAGGCATCCCCCATGGATGTCTGCTATATATATGTCCCCGCGTCGATTCTGGAGGATGAAGAAAACCCGGAATATGTGAAGGCCTTTGCCGAGTGGGAAACGAAGAACCGGGAATATGAAGAGGCAAAGGAAAAAGCGGATTCGGAGCACGAAAAGACTTTGGATCAGATTACGGATTCCGAAAAACAGCTGTCGGAAAAAGAAAAGGAAATGACGGAAAAGCTTTCGGAAGCGGAGCAGCAGAAGGAGTCCCTGCTCCGGAACCGGGAGGAGCTAAGAAAGAAACAGCAGGAACTGGCGGAACTGGAAAAGCAGCTTCAGTCGAAGAAGGATGAGCTTGCGGATGGTGAAAAGAAGCTTTTGCAGGAAAAGCAAAAGCTGGAGGATTCGAAGAAGGAACTGGCCGGAAAGCGTGAGGAACTGGACCGGACCAAAAAGGAACTGGAGGCGCAGTATAACGAACTGAAGACGAAGCTGGATGAGGGAAGGCGTAGTCTGGATGAGAATAAGAAAAAGATCGACGAGTGGAAAGAGCTGATCCGGATTCTGGAAGACAATAAGGATCAGATCGAACAGCTCGTAGGGAGTATTAATCTTCCGAAGGATACCTATGAACGTGCATCCGCTCTTGTTTCGGATGTGGACCGGATTCTTTCGAATACGGACTATGTGATCAGAATGCTGAAGTCCTTTGATCAGAAAATCCATGATGTGAATGTGGACTCCCTGCTGGATCATATGGGACAGTATTCCGATACACTACGAAAGCTCCGGGATCAGTTGAGTGACGCGGTAAAGCGGGCGGAGGATCCGGCGGTAGTGGAAAAGTTTCGGGAGGAGATCATATCCCAAAGCCGGTTATTCCTGGATACCTTTGTAAAAGATAGTAAAACCGTGAAGGAGGTTGTTGATTCCGCGGTTCTTTACGTGAAGGATATGGAGACTAAGCTGGAGGAGGGATATAAACAGCTGGAGGAGTATTCCGGTTATCTGAAGCAGATCGAGGAAGGCCTTCGGACCGTTGATGCCGGATACGGAGAGCTGGAGAAGTACGAGAAGAAGCTTTCGGATGGTGAGAAGCAGATCCGGGACGGCGAAAAGACGCTGGATTCCTACAGAAGCCAGATCCGGGACGGTGAAAAGCAGATCGCTGACGGGAGAAAAGAGATCGAGAAGTATCTGATCGAGATCGAGAAAGCAATCGAAGCCATCGAGCAGGGAATCCTTGACGGAAAAACAGAGTTTGAAAATGCACGGGACCTGCTGAAGGAAGCAAAGGCAGAGGTCCAATCCGAGTGGTCGAAGATTCTGAAGGAACTGTCCCGGGGCGAGGAGGAGCTTGCGAATGCAAAGGATCAGCTGGATGACTGGCAGGGATATGAAAACTTCTGCAATCAGTTCCTGATCCGGGTTTCGGAGGGCATGGATCCGGAAGATGTACGGCGCCGGGCAGAGGAAGCCCTGATTGATGTTGAGATCAAGGAAAGCTACACGTATCAGACATCAGAACTCCGGGATAAACTGGAGGGAGAAAACTTAAGTCCTCTGGAGATCATGACCATGTACATCCCCATGGTCTTCTTTGGCGTTGCACTGATCGTGATCTTCCTTTTCATGAATCTACTGGTTCGGCGGTGCCGCAGGGAGATCGGAATTCTGCGTGCCCTTGGCTTTTCTAAGCGTTCCATCGTATCGCAGTTTTGTACGGTGAGCCTGATCGTCTCCCTTGGTGCAGTTTTGATCGGGGCACTTATGGGGATTATCGTGGGAAGATTGATCGGTAACAGCTTTCAGGACTTTCTTGATCTCTATTATATGAACCACCAGTTTTACTGGGGACGGATCCTGCTTGCTGCCGGTATAACGGTGCTGGTGGGACAGATCGCCACCCTGCTTAGCATGGGCTATGTGAATCATATTGCGCCTGCGGAGGCCATGACCAGGCCGGCTCCGAAGGAGGCGTTCCATGCAAGCGGTTTTATGAGAAATTCCAACTCGTTTTTCAAATACAGTGTATTCTCACTGATGAGGAATAAAATGCGATTCTTCTTTACCGTGATCTGTCTTGCCGCTTCATCCATGCTGATGTTCTCAGCCTTTTCCTTCGGGGCATGCAAGGATAAGCTTCTGGTCAGCTATTACGAAGACCGGGTCAACTATGACTGCGAAGCGTTTTTCAGTTATGAACCTTCTGCAGAAAAGATCGGAGAGCTGGAGCGGCTTGGGATCGCAAGCTCGCCGGAGTCCGTCAGGTATTATAAAAAGGAGATCCGTTTCGGGGATGCTTCGGAAGAGGCTTTCATCCAGGCAATCCCAAAGGATACCGATAAGGTCAGAATCCTTGATTCCGATGAAAAGGATTTAAGGCTATCGGAGGAGGGCCTGATTCTGGAGAGATATATCGCTGAGAAACTGAACCTTAAGGCGGGAGATGTGGTTACCATCGACGGAGAGAGTTTCCCGGTAACAGCCATTTCCGAGCAGTATGAAGGCCGTGTTCAGTTTATTTCTCTGGAAGCGGCAGAACGTCTCGGGGAACCTGTATTTTACTCGGTTCTCCTCTCGGTGGAACCGGATCAGCAGATCAAACTGGGGCAGAAGTTATCGGAGGTTGACGGATATATCCTTGCGTCCTTTATCGACCGGAATTACAACTATTGGAAGAAAAACTTCCGGGGCTTTACTGCCTGCGTGATTGCCGTCATTCTGTTCTCGGTCCTGATCGGATTTGTAATTATAACAAATACGCTTCTTGCCAACCTTCTGGAGCAGAAGAAGGATCTCTGTATCCTCCGGACACTGGGCTTCCAGTGCTCTGAACTATCCTTCCGCCTGTTTTTCCAGACAGCGCTATATTATGTATTCGCCTGTCTGATCGGGATTCCGGCGGGAGCGCTGGTGGCAAAAATGGCGATCGATCATATGGAGACGGAGGGAAGAAGCTATCCCTTTGTGAATGAACCGTATCTTTACCTGCAGACCGCCGCGCTGGTTCTCGGGTATCTGATCATCGGGCATATCATATCCATGAAGTCCCTTCGGAAGTGGGATATTGTGGAGAGTGTGAAGGATAAAGAGTAAGAGTATTGCAGATGATTTCCTGATAAGGAGGTTTAAAGTAACATTGGACAGAGTTGAAAAGAATTCCGGATACTGGTCAGAGCTGATGGCAGATTCCGGCAGGTATCTGAAATTCTATAACATCAAAGGAAACGACTATGGTTCCGTACCGGTCAGAATAAAGGAAGACAGTGTCCTTGCCCATGTGAGTGAGACGAATTCTTCGTTGTTTGACTTTTACGGGAGCGTATTTGCGCTGTATCTGTCACGGATCGACCGGCTCCCCGGTGTTTTGATGTATACCGGAATGCCTGCAAAGGAAGGTGAACAGCCCGGAAGGAAGACGCTGCTCAGGGTTCCTGTGGATCAGGAGAGCAGCTTCCCGGATTTCCTTCGGTCCTTTAAAGCAGCGTATCAGGAGGCTGTGGAGCATACGGATGTTGATGTGAGTCAGTATCTTACGGAGAAAGGCTCCTATTACTCGGTTTATGACCTTTCTGATTCTGATGAGAGTAAGGATGCGAATTCGGAGGATGCCTATGCCCTGATGCTGATCCTTCGGGAAGGCGCAGTGGAGATAAAGTATAACACCGGGCTTTTCACGGAGACGTATATAAGTCACATGGTGAAGAATCTGGAAAGCTTAACCGATGAGATCCTTCGCTCTCAGGAATGTAAGATTTCGGATCTGGACATTCTTTCGAAAGAGGAGAAGGAATGCCTATCCGAATTCTCCAAGGGTAAAACCATTGAAGTAGATCAGGACAGGATGTTTGCAGAGGCGTTCCGAAGCTTTGCGGCAGAGAATCCGAATGCTCTGGCGGTAGATGACGGGGTGAATAAGATCAGTTATGTAGAACTGGAGAGATCCAGCAATTCCGTGGCTTATGATCTGGCAAACCGGTTCCATATTGCCCCCGGCAGCCGCGTGGCATTAATGCTTCCGAGAACCTATCATTTCCCGGAACTGGTTCTGGCTTTGAATAAGATTGGTGCAGCTTATGTTCCCATCGATACACAGTTTCCAGTGAACCGAATCCGGCATATGATCGGCATCGCCGGAGTGGATCATTTCATCACAGTAAAAGCCATAGGAGAGAAACTGGATTCGGACATCCGTGTGATCTGTCTGGAAGATCTTAAATATGACCATGATGTGGTAGTGGAGATACAGAGTAAAAAAGAGGACTTGTTCGCTATCCTCTTTACCTCCGGCACCACAGGCATCCCCAAGGGAGTTATGTTTTACAACTGGCAGTTCCCATGGGCTGCCGTAGCTTTAACGGATGTGTTTCATACCTCCTGCGGGGACTGCATGGGATCTTTCTTCAGCTTCAGCTTTGTGGCATCCTTTGTGGTCTGTGCAGCACTTTTTATGGGTTGCTCCCTCAGACTGTTCAACGAAGAGGAGCAAAGGAACAGCCTGCTGCTGATCAAGGCGCTGAAAGAAAATCATATGAACAGCCTGATCCTGCCTCCGACGGTGGGAATTCCCATCTACGAAAGGGAAGATTTGAATCTGGATTATCTGGTTCTGGCCGGTGCTAAGCTGAATGAACTCAGTCATACAGAGAGACACACCAAGCTGGTGAATTTCTACGGCACCACCGAAACCATAGTAGCCATCAGTAAGATCTATGATCTGGAGAACACTAAGGACGACCGGGTTCCTTTGGGAAGACCGGTTGCGAATACCTCGGCCTATATTCTGGATGAGCAGAATCGTCAGATGCCTGTAGGCGTTCCCGGTGAGATCTGCATATCCGGTGGCATTATGACGCCCGGATATTGCAATGATCAGGAGCTGACCGCCAAAAGCTTTGTGGAGAATCCCTATTCTGACTGCGATACCAACCGGACCATGTATCGTACCGGCGATATCGGCTATTATAATTTTGATGGCGAGATCGAGATCATCGGACGGGAAGATGACCAGCTTTCTGTCAGAGGCTTCCGGATCGAATCCGGCGAGATCTCAGCCATCATGAAGAGCTTCCCGGAGATTGCTGATGTATGTCTGGATGTTGAAAATGATACACTGACCGCGTATTATACACTCTCGAATAAAACCGGTGTGGATCAGAAAACGGAAGATGCGGATCAGGATTCGGAGCAGAATGACGACCTGTTGGAGAACCGGATCAGGGAAGCGCTGAAGCGGGAACTGCCCTATTATATGATTCCATCCCTTTTTGTAAAGCTGGATAAGATTCCGCTGAATATCAACGGAAAGGTCGATAGAACCGGCCTGAAAAGGGTGGCCCGGCAGCAGAACATAGAGATCAAGGATGAAACCCTCCGTGCAGTTGTGGAAGCGTTCCGTGAGGTTCTTAGGTTAGAGGTTGTACTGCCGGATGACCGCTTTGTTGCTCTGGGCGGAACCTCTCTTTCTGCCATGAGGCTGCAGCTTCTGCTGCAGGATAAGCTGAAGATCAGTCTCTCCGCGAATGAACTGATCGGCCTTTCCACGCCGGAGGAGATTGCGGATTATGTAAGGTCGAATCGAAATGCCCATCCGGTGGTGGATGAGAAGAAGTATTCCTTCGATGCACCATGTCCCTTATCAGAGTCTCAACTGAATATATACCTGGATGAAAGCGTACATGACCGGGAAACTGCGTATAACAACCCGTTCACTCTGCGGTTCAAAAAGGACGGATTTTCTGCAGATCTGCTGAAGCAGGCACTGCAGAAGGTGTTTAAAGCATTCCCGATATTAAAAGCACGTGTCCTGAATCAGGATGGTGCTTTGTCCCTCTGCTTTGATGCGGAACCCGTGATCACGGAAGGATCTGTAGAGGAGATCGGGTCCTTTGTCGTGCCCTTTAAAACGGATGAATGCCTCGCCAGATTTCTGATCGCCCGGGACGGAGAAGCTACGATCCTGTGCGCGGATGTTCATCACCTGATCTTTGACGGTGTTTCGTTAAATGTCTTCCTGAACAGCCTCTTTTCTGCTTTAGGGGAGGAAGCGTTGGATTCCGTGGATCGGGGATTATTTAAGGAACTGGCCTTCGAGGAAGCAGTCGCTTCCTCCGGTATGGACGAGGCAAAGGCATTTTACAGAGAGATGCTTGCCGACAGAGAAGAAGCCCATGAACTGCTGCCTTCCGTCACCGGAGCAGGGGAAGATTTTGAATATATAGAGACTTTTGACATGGATATGGAGCAGCTGGCTTCCTTTCTTCGAAAGCATGCCATCACCCACAACCAGTTTTTTGCGGGTGTCTTTGCCTATACCCTTTCCAGGTTCACCGGCGGAGAGAAGGCACTCTTTAATCTGATCGAAGACGGAAGGGGGCATGTGGATCTGTCCCGGTCTATCGGAATGTATGTAAAGACACTTCCGGTTCTTATGGACTGTAAGGATCAGGACATGGCGTCCTTCCTTTCGTTAGTCTCGGAACGGATCAATTCCGTCATGAAGTATGACCTGGTCCCCTTCCGTATCCTGGCTTCCGAATTTGATCTTACCGCAGGTATTCTGTTCCAGTATTCTCATGCCATGTTTACGGATGCCCTGAACATGGAGGGAAGAAATATAGAGATCGAACCGTTAAAGCATGATCTGGATTCGGAGCTGTCCTTTAATGTTTTAAACAACGGGGAGAAGGGACTGACACTCAGGATCCTTTCCTCCTCCCGCTATTCGGAGGAGTTTATTACTCGTTTTGCCAAAGCGTATCAGCAGATCCTCCGGGGGATGATGACGGCAGAGCGGCTGAAGGAGATTCCTTATACATCCGAAGAGGATATCTCTCTGCTAAATGGCTGGAACCTGACGGAAGTTAGTCTTCCCTATGGGCATATTCTGGAGGCTTTCCGTGATACCCTGTCCAAGTATCCGGAAAATAAAATGGTTGTATATAAGGATGCATCCTATACCTTTGCGGAGGGGGCTTTTATCGCGGATCGGATCCGGCAGAAGCTTCTTTCCCTTGGCATTACGCCGGAGGACAGAGTCGGATTTCTGGTCCCCCGTTCGGAGCTGTATATGTTCTCCGTTTTAGGTATTCTTTCCACAGGTGCAGCCTATGTTCCGTTGGATGAGAATCTGCCGGATGAACGTCTGTCCTTCATGATTCAGGATGCCGTAACCGGTTGTCTGATCGTAAGCGATGATACACAGGAACGGGCAAAGAAGCTGGCAGGGGACGGTATTACCCTTTTCAATATCTCCGGGATCATGAAAGAGGATATCGGAACGCTGACGGAGCTTACCTTTACTCCGGGAACGATTGCTTCCATACTCTACACCAGCGGCAGTACCGGTATTCCGAAAGGTGTGAAGATTACTACAGGAGCGGTACTAAACTATACATCTTTCCACCTGAAGAAGATCCCGCTTCTTCCGGGAGATGTTTGTGCGTTATATGCTTCCATCGGGTTTGATGTCTCCATGGAGGTTCTCTTCTCCGTGCTTTCCTCCGGTGCATGTATGGATATCGTTCCGGAAGAGAAGAAGCTGGATATTCATGCGCTGAATCGTCATTTCGTGGAGCATGGTGTGACGCAGGCACATCTCCCTGCGCAGATGGCCCGGCTGTTTATCCGTGAGATTGCTGATACATCCCTTCGGGATCTGGTAAGCGGCGGAGAGAAGCTGGGGCAGGTTCGTGTTGACAGAGATTACAGGATCACGGATACCTATGGGCCTACGGAAGCATGTATAACCGTGACATGTATCGATCTGAAGGATAAGATCGATCCGTCCGGTATCGGTTTTGTGATCAGCAATATGAAAGCGTATGTTCTGGACAAAGAGCGTAGAAGAGTACCGGTGGGGGCTGTGGGAGAACTGTATCTCTCCGGCCTGCAGCTTGCAGACGGATACCTGAACCGTAAGGAGGAAACCAACCGGGCATTTTTGACGAATCCTTTTGAAGACAGAAAGGAATACGGAATCATCTATGCCACAGGGGATGTGGTAAGGGTTTTGCCGGATGGAAGGTACGGATTCATCGGAAGGCGGGACAGCCAGGTAAAGATCCGTGGAAACCGGCTGGAACTTACGGAAGTCGAAGCCGTGATCCGAAAGATCGATGGGGTAAGCGATGTGACCGCCCAGATCCGGAAGCTGGACGGGAATAATGAACTGGTCGTTTATGTTGTATCAGAGGATCCGGATAATGAATCCGCCGCGAACAGGGTATTATCTTATCTAAGTGGCCGTGTACCGGAGTATATGGTTCCATCCTTTGTGATCCGTCTTGACAGCATTCCGGTGAATGTCAATGGTAAGGTGGACAAGCGTGCATTACCGGAGGTTGATTTCGGCATGCTGCATGCAGAGTATGCTGCACCCCGAAATGAACTGGAAGAACGAGTTGTCCGTGAATTTGAAAGAGTCTTTGAACTGGAGCAGGTCGGAATCAATGATGATTTCGTCCGTCTTGGCGGCGACTCCCTGACGGCGGTGAAGCTGGTTTCTGTTTTGGGAAATACCGGCATCACGGTCGGCGATATTCTGCGCCTTCGGACGCCGGCGGCCATTGCCGATACTATGAAGGGATCTTTGTATTCGTTCAAGGCTGATCTCACGAAATACTCCTATGACAGACCCTGTCCATTATCGGAATCCCAGTTAAATGTATATCTGGATGAAAGCGTTCATGAAAAGGGAACGGCATATAATATTCCCTATATCATCCGGTTCCGTGAAAACTATTCCCCGGACAGGATCAGGGCTGCGCTGGAGGAACTTCTTACGGCATATCCGGTCCTGCGAGGCCGGGTCCGGGATACGGAAGGATCACCGGCCATGGCATATGACGCGGAACCCGAAATCCGGGAAGGCTCCGTGGATGAGATCAGTTCCTTTGTAAGGCCGTTCGAACTGGAAAAAAGTCTGTCGAGATTCATGATCCTCCGGGAGGAAGACGCCACAGTTCTTTGTGTGGATTTCCACCATCTGGTCTTTGACGGCGCTTCCATGAATGTCTTCCTGGATAGTCTGGGGGCTCTCTTGCAGGGAGATACCATAGACTCTGTAGATATGGGAATGCTACAGGAGACTTCCCTGGAAGAGTTCATCCGTTCGTCCGGAATGGATGAGGCTCTCGACTTCTATGCTCATATGCTTGCCGACAGGGATGAGGTTTATCCCATGCTCCCGTCTGTGAATGGTGCAGAGAAAGCTTTTGAATCAATCCATACCTTCGACATTGATAAGAAGCAGTTGGACGCTTTCTTACGGAAGCATTCCATGACACGTAACCAGTACTTTATGGGTATCTTTGCCTATACCCTTTCCAGGTTCAGCGGCTCGGAGAAGGTGCTTTTCAATCTGATCGAAGACGGAAGAGGCCATATGGACCTGTCCCGTTCCATCGGAATGTATGTAAAGACCCTGCCGATCCTTATGGATTGCCGGAATCAGAAGGTTGATGCTTTTCTTTCCTACGCATCGGATCTCATGAATTCCGTGATGAAATATGATCTGGTTCCGTTCCGAACGCTTGCTTCCGGATATGAATTGAATGCCGGGACTACATTCCAGTATGCGCATTCTCTCTATATGGATACCCTGAACCGATACGGGCAAAGTCTCAAACTTGAGCCGCTGCCGCAGGATCCGGATGCGGAGCTTTCCTTCTATGTATTTGACAATGAAGATGACGGCCTGATCCTTCGGATCAAGTCTTCCTCACGTTATTCGGAAGATTTTATACAACGCTTTGCCGAGTCCTATGAAATGATTCTCCGGAGTATGATGACAGCTGAGCGGATGCAGGAGATTTCTTATATTTCCACGAAGGATCTGTCACTGTTAAACGGCTGGAATCAGACAGAAGCGAAACTCCCCTATGGGCATATTCTGGAGGCTTTCCGTGATACCCTGTCCAAATATCCGGGAAATAGATTAGTGACATATAAGGATACATCCTATACCTTTGCCGAGGGGGCTTTTATCGCGGATCGGATCCGGCAGAAGCTTCTTTCGCTTGGCATTACGCCGGAGGATAGAGTCGGATTTCTGGTGCCCCGTTCGGAGCTGTATGTGTTCTCTGTTTTAGGTATTCTTTCCACAGGTGCAGCCTATGTTCCGCTGGATGAGAATCTGCCGGATGAGCGTCTGTCCTTTATAATCCGGGATGCAGTGAACGGGTGTCTTATCGTTAGCGATGATACTCAGGAACGGGCGGAAAAGCTGGCCGGGTATGGAAGTACCCTTTTCAACATCTCCGGGATACTGAAAGAGGAGATCGGAACGCTGACGGAGTTGCCTTTTACTTCAGGCAATATTGCTGCCATACTTTACACCAGCGGTAGTACCGGTATTCCGAAAGGTGTGAAGATTACTACAGGAGCGGTACTAAACTATACATCTTTCCACCTGAAGAAGATCCCGCTTCTTCCGGGAGATGTTTGTGCGTTATATGCTTCCATCGGGTTTGATGTCTCCATGGAGGTTCTCTTCTCCGTGCTTTCCTCCGGTGCATGTATGGATATCGTTCCGGAAGAGAAGAAGTTGGATATTCATGCGCTGAATCGTCATTTCGTGGAGCATGGTGTGACGCAGGCACATCTCCCTGCGCAGATGGCCCGGCTGTTTATCCGTGAGATTGCTGATACATCCCTTCGGGATCTGGTAAGCGGCGGAGAGAAGCTGGGGCGGGTTCGTTTTGACAGAGATTACAGGATCACGGATACCTATGGGCCTACGGAAGCATGTATAACCGTGACATGTATCGATCTGAAGGATAAGATCGATCCGTCCGGTATCGGTTTTGTGATCAGCAATATGAAAGCGTATGTTCTGGACAAAGAGCGTAGAAGAGTACCGGTGGGTGCTGTGGGTGAATTGTATCTCTCCGGGCCGCAGCTTGCGGACGGATACCTGAACCGCGAGGAAGAAACTGCCCGTGCATTTCTTCCGAATCCTTTTGAAGAAGGCTCGGGATACTATAGTACATTCTATGCCACAGGAGATGTGGTAAGAATCTTACCCGATGGCAGTTACGGATTCATCGGACGACGGGACAGTCAGGTGAAGATCCGGGGGAACCGGCTGGAATTATCAGAAGTTGAAGCTTTGATCCGAAAGATCGACGGGGTAAGTGACGTGACTGCCCGGATCCGGAAGCTGGATGGAAATAATGAGCTGATCGTTTATGTTGTAACGGAGGATCCGGATGAGGAAGCGGCAGCGAGCAGGGTACAGTCGTACCTCACCGGTCGTGTGCCGGATTATATGATTCCTTCCTTTGTGATCCGGATGGACAGTATACCGCTGAATGTCAACGGGAAGGTGGATAGGCGTGCGCTGCCGGAGGTTGACTTCAGCAGGCTGCACGCAGAGTATGCTGCACCGAGAAATGAACTGGAAGCGCGTATCGTCCGTGAATTTGAACGGGTATTTGAAATGGAACGGATCGGTATCCATGATGATTTCATGAGCCTGGGTGGAGATTCCCTGACTGCGGTGAAACTGCTGTCAGGTCTTCGGGACTATGGAATTAGGGTGGCGGATATTCTAAGCCTTCGTACGCCGGCGGCCATAGCTGAGGGAGTGGAGGAGCTGTCTCCGAAAAAGGTACATTATACCCTTGACAGTGGCTGCCCGTTGAACAACTCCCAGATGACGATCTATAAGGACTATGAAAAACGCAGGAAAAATGACACCTTTATGATTCCGGTGATCATTCCCATCGATAAAAGATACAGCAAGAAGCAGATCCGGAGAGCGCTGGATATTGTATTTAAGGCACATCCGGTGATGAGCATGCATGTGGAACTCCGGGATGGAACCCCCTGGCTTGTAAAGGGTTCCAACCCGGAGGTACGGAAGGGTGTGACCAACCTGGCGAATATGATCAGGCATCTGGAAGAGGAGTTTGATATCTTCGAAAGCCTGTCAAAGCATGTGGTCGTAAGAACACCGAGAAAGCGTTATCTGGTGTCGATCTTCCATCATATCTGCTTTGACCTTATATCCGGGAACGTGTTCCGAAGGGAATTCCTGAATGCGCTGAGGGGTGTAGTGCCGAAGCGCGTAGATACCGATTTCTTAAAGATAGCCGCTTTCCAGCAGCAGACCCGAAACAGCGAGGGATATGATCAGATCATGCAGGATGCCAGGACCATGTTAGGGAATCGGAAGGGAGTCGGTTTCTACCGAAATCCCGGAGAAATGGGGCATGCCGGATTTATCATGCAGGAGCTTTCCGTAAGCAGGAAGCAGGTAAAGAGATTTACGGACAGATTCGGAACCAACAAAAACATTTTATTTACTTCGGCGCTGGCCCTCACCTTAGCCGGACTGACCGGGAAGGATGACGTCCTCTTCGGCATAAATGAGAACGGACGGGACAGATTCCTAAGCTATAACGCCATTGGTTTATATATGAATGTTGTCCCTATGGTGGCGCATGTGGACCGTCGGAATATGAAGACGTTTCTGAAGAGTCTTTCTGATCAGTATTATAAATATGCTCGACTCAGTCATTATCCCTTTGGGCCTCTGGCGCTGGAATTAGGTGTTTCACCGATCATCTTGTTCCAGTTTTTGCCGGAATGGATCATTGATGACGGTGGATATGATCATTTACCGGTCGGGGAGAAGGTGCTCAATAAAATCGTCTCGACGATGACGGACCTTGTGGTGGAAGCACATATGGAGCTTGTGGAAGGGAAGAACGGCTATACGCTCCGGATCTACCATTCAGGATATTATAGCAGAAAGATGATCAAACGGCTGGCGTATACCTATCAGGAGACATTATCCCGGATGCTGAGGGACTAAGCAACGCTTCCCGTATACAGCGGGAAAAAGAGGTGCTATAATAATGCGTGCAAAGGGGAAGTAGTAAGCATTTATTTGGTAAAGGAAAAGAAGGAGAGGCGGAAGGTATGAAGAAAAAACTGGTAAGCTGGATTCTGGTTGCAGCATTCCTGATCTCGGGCATAGCCATAAATGCCGGGGAAAGCTATAAAATGGCGTAAAAAGTCTTAGATGTTCAGACCGGGGAAAGCAGTCTGGGACCGGAGGAACTGACAGAACAGATAAGCTCACCATTATGTAAAAACATCAACAAATACGTTAAAAATTAAAAGAGTATATTTTAATTAGTTGGAATTTCTGGTTAGTTAATTCAGGGGATTGGGGACGGATAGTCCCCAACAAGCTGTCCACGTATCTGCCGATGCTTTTCCGGCGGATGGGTGGACGTTGCTTGTCGGGGCTTCACATTTTTTGGCATGAGTTGAAATGGCTCCAAAATGTCATATTGGCATGGCTTTTCGGGGGCAATGGGCCCGAACATTTTGATAGAATTTCTGGGGCAATGCCCCAGAATGACATGAAGGGAAAGTTGGAACCGATGGTTCCAAAATGATTATCAGTATCGGGTATCAGATGCATGCAGTAGATTCTGCCGGAAAGTTGGACCCACTGGGTCTAACTTTTATACAGGATATGCAATGCTCCAGACTTCCGGAGATAAACAGGGGCGTCTATACATATTTTTTCGTGATTGAAATTCTGGGGCAATGCCTCAGAACGACATGAAAGGAAATTTGGAGCCAATGGCTCCAAAAAGCTAGTGCCGCCGGCACTAACTTCCTGCGCCGAATGAAGGATAATTTCTACCCACTGGGTAGAAATTTAGTGTGATTGGATATGCTATTAGCTCGTTCATTTTCCGGACGAGCTCTTCTTTAGCTCATTCTGGATATCAATCTCATAATTCCGAAGGCATTCTCTGTATTCGGCTTCAAAGACTTTTACATCCCAGTCGCTGTGATCGGTTCCGTTGATATAATACTCAGCCTTGTTGATGGTGCTGTTTAGTGACATGAGGCAGGAAAGTCGGAGTGTGTAGCTGACATGGACGCCGGCCTCATCCAGCGAAAAGCTGTGACGGATTTCCATGCCGTATTTCTCAAATGAATCCAGATCGTTTAGAAAGGTAGCGAAAGCCTGCTGCCTTTCTTTTTTTGCTGCGTCCTTCAGTTCGGAAAGGAGAAGCGTCAGTGTCAGCCCACCGTCCCCGCGTCCGAAGAGTTCATCGCGTGCAGATACATGGATTCCCTGCTCGATCATGGTTCGGATATGAACGATGATGAAAGAATGGCAAAGAATGACAAAAATGAAGAAACAATCTATCGCGCAGGCAGTCGGGACATGATATACTGAAGACGCATATCTCTGACGTTCCGGCTGCCTCACGGAAAGGAGTAATCAAGATGGCAAAAGGATCAGTCAGAAAGAAAGGAAAGAAATGGTATTACCGTTTCTATGTGGAAGAAGCTTCTGGGAAGCTTATCCAGAGGGAATGCGTTGGTACGGAAAGCAAGAGCGAGACAGAGAAAATGCTTCGCTAGGCAATCGAGGACTACGAAGAAAAGAAATTCGTTGCAAAGACGGAAAATATTACACTTGGAGAGTTACTCGATGTATGGATGGAAGAAGAACTGAAGATTGGATCTCTCAGTAACGGTACGGTTGAGTTGTATACGCATATTGTGAAAAGGATCAAGACACATCCGATTGCAGACCGGAAACTGCGAACCATTACGGCAGATCATCTTCAGGCGTTCGCAGATTTAATCGCGTTTGGAGGATCGGAAGGCGATTTTACTTCAGCAGGAAATTATGTGGCAGATCATGTTACAAAGTATACCGGTGTGTTGAATCATGTATTTCGATTTGCGGTATTTCCGAAGAGATATATTACTTTCAATCCGATGCAGTATGTAGTCCGCAGGAAGAAGAAGGATGGAGTGGATCTCTTCAATGAAGGAAACGCTGAGACAATGCAGCCGCTAACGAAGGAAATGTATGATACGCTGATTGCCTATCTGAAACGGCATCATCCTGATGCTGTGCTGCCGGTTCAGATTTCCTATTATTCAGGTCTTCGACTTGGAGAGGTGGCCGGCCTTACCTGGCAGGACATCAATCTGAAGGAACAGTATCTGACAGTCCGCAGAAGTGTGCATTACAGTACAAAGAATCATCGGATTGAGATCGGACCTACAAAGCGAGGGAAGATCCGGACGGTAGATTTCGGAAATACACTAACGGAAATACTGAAGGAAGCGCGAAAACAGCAGAAACAAAATGTCTGGAAGTATCGTGAACTATATCGTAAATGCTATTTCAGGGAAGTGCCGGAGAAGAATCGCGTGTATTACGTTTATGACAATTTTGACGCAACGGAGTCCATTCCTGAAGGGTACAGGGAAATCGACTTTGTATGTAGAAAGGAATGTGGCTGTCTCCTTCGTCCTGCTACAATTGATACAATTTGCAGGATTGTGTCAAGGAAGGTGCCGGAGCTGGAAGGGTTCCATTTTCATCTATTGCGTCATACATACACAACGAATCTTTTACTCAATGGTGCAAAACCAAAGGATGTGCAGGAACTTCTCTGACATTCAGATGTCAGTACGACAATGAATGTGTACGCTCACGCAACAAGAGAGTCCAAGCGAAATGCCGGACGGTTGTTGGATAAGCTGTCAGGATGAGGTTTCCCTTGTAAATATCCCATAAGGGAAAAAGTAAGGGAAAACGAATCATTCAAAGAAGAAAAACATTCAGATGTCCCTTGTAAACAGGGCATTCTTTTGAATATAGTCGATTAAATCGGAAAATAATAATCGTCCGGGGAATGAAATGAGAAAAGTGAAGAATGAAAATGAAACACAATACTATATATGTGCAAGAAGAGATAATGGTTTTATTGCGGCTTACAGGGCGTATTTTTATATCTGTGGAAATGTAGTGAAAAAGATCCGAAAGTTCAGATATGAGTATCGTGTGATTTATGGAAAAAAGGCAGATCGTTTTAAGATTTTTTCTCCGGATTATTACGTATTCAATATTAAAGCCGGGAACACTGATCCTGCGGACTGGAAGATAGAGCAAAGTAAGTATGAGAAGGTTCGGTATGACGTAAACAAATTAACCGAAATCCTCAAAAAGACGGAGATTACGTTGAAGGGATACATCCAGCTGGTTCTGAATGAATTTGATGGTTATCAGATCATTCATATGGTGAGAACAAGTGAGGAAACGCATGGACTCCATATGGGAGAGCAAAGTCTTCTTTTCAGGAATGGTAAGCCGATTGAGATTGGGAAGAAGATCAACTTCGGCTCTGTGAGGGATTTTTACAGGGAAGTTTTCTGAGGCATTGGAAACGGATATGGTAGTATAAACCTTCTTGTAAGGAACCTGGAGGGATTCATATGAAAGAAGAAAAATATTTCGTCAAAGAAATAGGGAAAGTGGATATTCCGGATTGCGTTAGTGTGATACGACGCAGTTTCCGAACTGTAGCCGATGAATTTGGCTTTACGGAAGAAAATGCGCCCGCATTTACTGCCTTTGCCACGACTGTAGAAAAGGTGGAACAATGGATGACCGAACAGCGCAGGCCTATGTACGGATGCTTTGAGAATAAACGGCTGGTCGGTTACTATAATCTGCTTTCTACGGATGATGGATATGAACTGGGCAGTCTCTCGGTTCTCCCGGAATACAGGCATGAGGGTATCGGACGAGCACTTCTCACAGATGCCATGATCCGTGCTGCAGCAGGGGATGCGGACAAAATGAAACTCAGTATCGTGGAGGAAAATGTCATTCTTCGGAAGTGGTACGAGGATCTGGGCTTCACCCACACAGGAACCAGGAAGTTTGATTTTTTTCCTTTTACCTGCGGCTACCTGGAAAAGGACTTAAGAGAATGTCCCATCAGGATTGAGAACCTGATACTTAGCAGGGGTCATATCATCCTCTGGCTGGAGGATAAAATGTCGGCGGCAGAACCTCCGAGATTTGTTTATATATCGGGAGAACTGGTTTTGAACGGGAAGTTTTATGCGGATATGGATCGTGAAGTATATTGGGTTGAAAAACCCGATCGGTCCGTGTATTTTCCGGATGATCTTTCTGTTTTGGGGACGGTTACGGATGAAGAGAAGCTGCAGATCATCATTGCAATGAATGAAAGAAATAAAGCAGATCCGGAAAATGTACAGATCATTTATGAACCGATCAATTCCCCGCGTGCAATTCGGGTGTGCAAACAGAACCCGCAGCAACAGGAAACGGAAGAATTTCCGCAGTCTGACTGCAGGCGGGAAGCCATGCACTTTTATGGAATATCCAGGGTTTTCTCAACAAAGAACGAAGAGCAATATGGGACGATTGGTGCATTCTGGGAAGAGATGTCGGCGCAGTACGGAATTGAAAACCTTCTGGGGATGGGATATCAATGGACAGAGGATACCATATCCTATGCCATTGGTCTGAAGAAAGGAAGCATTGAAGACTATGATGTGGAGATCTGGTTGCCGGCAGAGGGTTGGAAGACGGTTAAGGGCAGAACGGAAAAGCTTGGTCAGATGTATGACAGTATCTACAGGGACGGAAGTCTTACTTATGAGTTAGAGACCTTTTCATCTGATGGTGAATGTGAAATCTGCTTCTACAGGATCAAAGATGCCTGGAAGGACGGACAGTTTGAAATAGAAGACCAGTCCGCTCCAATATGTCAGAGTTACGGAGGAGATAAAACAGGAGGCGTTGAATATCCTGATACGAAAGGTGAATGATTGATATAATCTTATAGAACTGAAGGTGGATGATGCTCCCACCCCATCGATAATATCAAAAAAAAGAGCGCCCTGCTTTTCAGCGGGGCGCATGTACTTTGCCTGGTTTGTTCAGCTTCATCTGCTTCAGCATATCCTCTGTCTGACGACGCTGGTTTGTCTGAAGCGTTTTTCGTTCTTCGTCACGGAGAGTGGTCTGATCCTTTACCAGCTTATGAAGGTCCTTTGTTACCTCCTTCATCTTCTTCATCCGGGTGACATCAGCGGCTTCCCCGCCGTTATTCCGCACCTTCTCCGCCGCCTGATTATAATACGTCTCGGCGGCCACCTTGATTTTGGCAGCAGCGGCAGTCATGTCCGCAAGATCTGCGCGGGATACATATCGGTTTGCCACCATTTCCACATCCTTCGCCCCTTTTTTCTTCTCATAGCTCTGACGGGCTTTGAGGATCCGGTTGTAGATCTTCTCGGCTTTCTCCCGGTATTGGGTCACGGCTTCCTGAAGCTTCCGATAGTCTTCTGTGGCGTATTTCTGCTTGCCTACCGCTTTCCTGAGTTCCTCCTCATAGTGCTTTGCATCCCTTGCTGCCTGTGAGATCCCGGTGAACTCCGCTCTGTTTGCTGTTCCGATGGTGGTCATGTTCTTCGGATCAAGGGGTTCCTTAAACTGAGAACGAATCCGTGAATAGTCATTCCATACCTTCTGGAACAGATTTTCGCTCTTTGCTTTGCACAATGTGTCCGTGTTTACCTCGCCCCACTGGTCTCCGGATAATTCACGGATGTAGGGGAACTGGATATCATTTGAATCCTTCGGGAGCATCCTGCGGCTTGTCAGGATCGTCTGCTGCAGATACTCGAGGCGCTCTATCGCAGAGGTGATGGCATTGCTTTCCAGCTGGTCCTTCAATGCGAATTCGAGATGCTCCGGTTTCAATTGCAGGATACGATCTGCCATCTCTTTACTGAGCACCCCCATGTTCTTCGGGATGACCATTTCCTTGATATTCTGATCAAAGGTCTTGGGATTTTGGCCAAATGAAAGATCATTGTCAATTCCCTGTACACTGATAAAACAGCCATCATCATCGAGCTGATAAAACAGATTACCGGGATGGCGGTCTCCGTTTCCGCAGATAAAATCCAGCGCCTGCAACTCGGAGAGCCTTCTGAAGAATACACCGCCGGCACCGGTCATAGCGCCTTCGCGGCCGTTGCCGGAGATGGCGTGTCTTGCATCCTGTCCGGGGCGATTCGGGTCAAAGCCCTTTGCCTCTTCCATGAAGGTTCCTTCGATCATGGTTCCGTCACTCTTACGGATCGTCATGGGACGTGCGTGGGCAACAAGATCGGATACGCCGAGGAGTCCGGCGACAGTGCACATGGCGGAATTTCGTGAGTCCTTTCTTGAACCGTTCGGAACTCCGACTTCGGAGGCAATCATAAAGGAGTCCTTGATCCGGCTGATCTTCTGCACCATAAGGTTCAATGCCTGAGAGCCACATTTTGCGGTGATATCCCGCTCGGGGACGCCATAGATTGTCGCCATTTCGGCAACCAGTTTATTCTTCGTGGTATCGTAGTATCTTGGCGCGCCCAGATTCTTAAATAAACGATTCCAGGTCCTATACTTGGTTCTGTCCGTAGGATGCTTACCATCAATATGTTCCGGGTCACTGTAATGCGTCATGTATTGATTCACGAAGTTCAGGATCATATTGGCACCTTCCGGTGTGGAAGCCTTTTTTGATACCTGCTTCTCCATCTTACTCAGCTTTGCGATACAATCGTAGTTATCCTTCTCGGTAAAGTACCCCCGGATCATCTTTCCGTCCGGGCCTTCCATCTGAAGCATATAACGATAATTCATGATACCGCCGACCTTCTGGATGGTTTTATGTGCCGGATACTCATAGACGGTTGTTCTTGCATCCTCCAGGACGGAGAGGAAGGTCTTCTCACTTGCGGGATCATAGTTCTGTAATGCACGATAATCCTTGGAGATCAGACTTTCCAGTTGAAGACAGATTTTCTTTGTGCCCTGATGCCTGCCTTGCTCCTGCTTCAGAAACTGCCGAAGCCTTTTCCCTGTTTCCATATACATTTCCATCAGGGTGGCTTTTCTTTCGCGGTCCAGGATGGGCCAGCCGTCTGCGGTTGGCGTGGTCAGCACCCGGATTTCCTGATTCAGGTCCTTCAGTGACTGAAGAAAACCGGGATAAATCGCAGAATCGGGTTCCAGCTTAGACAGCTCCTCCAGAAACCTGTTCCTGTCCTTGTATTCATCGGGCAGCTGATTCTCAGGAGCCTGAGCGGGCTTTACTTCACCGGTGTAGATCTCAAATTCTTCCTCATTGTATTCCTTCATACACTTCTCCTCCTCTCAACGCAGAGTGGGGCGGTCATCTACCGCATCGGCATATTCATGCCGTATCTATCCTTATTATAAATCCCAAAAGGTAACAAAAGAGCAACAAGAGTTTAATTTTTTTTTTAAAGATTTCGATCTTTGCAAAGAAGTTGCAAAGGTAGGGTTGTTATAGTGGTATCAGAAACAGGGAAACAACCCGAAAAAATGTTCAACCACATGAAGAGATAGATAAGGAGGTAAGGATTATGAAGAAGATGAATAATACAAAGGTTACAAAGAAGGCAAGAATCGGTATCGCAGCCCTGGCAGCGATCATGACATTAAGCTTCGCAGCTCCTCTCACCGCAAATGCAGCAACCCTGAAGGACCATGAAACCGCTGTGGCAGCAAGTGCCGGAGATAATACGGGCGATACGAAGAATGATAACGATTTCGGCATCGACACAACGGATGTTACCAAGTGGACCATCTCCATCATCAAGGATGATGATAAGATGAAGACTCTCCTCCAGATGTCGGAGAAGGCCGTACAGGGTATCGTAAAAAAGTTCCCCGAGGTGGGATATATCGCAGGTCCGATGATGGAAATGATCCATCTTCTTTACAACAGTGAGAATCCGGAAACCACCCTCGGAACCATCTCCAAGCAGCTGGAAGGGATCCAGGGACAGATCGAGGATGCCAAGGCAGCCATCATCGAGGCAATGGGAACCATGTCCGATATGGAGAAGTTCATCGATCAGTACAATCTGTTCAACGCAAAGTATAAGGAAGTATCCAAGCAGGTATCTCACATCTCCGGATTTGATATGAGCCAGGAAACCAAGAACGCCCTTCTGGCAGAGAAGGTAGGGGATGTAAAAGACTGGTACAGCCAGGACAATCTGGTCTTCAACCACATCGCTCTCGGAAGCTTCCTCTCCGGCGAAACCAAACTGGTATCCGGTCAGAAGGACATATACGCAGCCATCATGGATCACTACTCCAAGATTGTACTCTTCGGGAAGGAAGCCATGGACAAGACAGAGGAGCTCACCGCAGACGCGCTGGCGGTTTATCTGGAAAGCTCCAGCCAGCTGATCAACTGCATCATCGCTAAGAGAAATGTACTGCTGGCTGAAGGCACCGAGCGTTCTCTCTGTGACGCAGACTACTGCAAGAACAAGATCAGTGAAATGCTGAACCAGATCATCAAGGTAAATGAAACCCTTGACGCATATAAAAAGAACAACGATCCTCTCACCTTCTACGACCGCACCGGAAACGGACAGAAGAACATCATCCTGGCGGAATCCGTAGAGAAGGCAGACTTCAATAAGAAGAAGACCATGAATGACCTGGTGGGATCCAAGGCCCTCTCCGATAAGCAGCTGAAAGCTATCGTAGACTACGTAAAGACGAACTACCCCGGAAAGACCCTTCAGGAATACCTGACCTACGTCGGCTTCACCTTCTCCGACAAGACCTACGAAACCTACCTTGCGGAATATGAAAAAGAACGTGCAGATGCAGAAAAGGCTCTGAAGGAAGCAGAAGAGATCCTGGCCCGCAAGGCAAATGAAACCCCGGAGCAGCCGGTGGTCTCCTTCCCCGAGATCCCGGGCGTGACCTTCTTTGATCCGATCCAGCCAAGTGTCTGGACAGACTGGGAAAAGGTAAATGCAGAGAATACAGTAAAAGAGATGACCGAATTCCTGAAGAAGGATGCGATGACAAAAGAAGAATATCAGAAGAACTGCAAGGTATCCGACGGAGCATTCTTCCTGACCAGCCGCGGACGTAAGAACAGCACGAGCATGAGCAGCGGCACCGCAGCAGACTACTACTACAAGGGAGTTGGACTTCAGGACAACTCCTGCAAGGAGAAAGAAAACCACTACCTCTACATCTCTGAGGGCTTCAGCACAACCAAGAGAAATGAAGCAAAAGCAGATCTGTACTTCCTGGTAGCAAGATAATCATATAGAGAAAGGAAATAAGGAAAACAAAAAAACCGTAGAACCCCGTAGAACGTAAGAGATCTACAGGAGAATCAATGTCACAAGGAGAAAGGATAGGTTAAGGAGAAAAGACTCCGGGTCCGTAGCAACGGGCCCGGAGCCTTCATCGATGCTGTACGATATAATGAACTTCCGTCTGCCGCAGCTGTCAATCCAGCCATTGGTGGAAAATGCGGTGAAGCATGGCGTGGGAATGAAAAAGAAGGGCGGAACCGTGACCATATGAACGATAAGAAATTGATGATCCCTTTTAGTCGGAAAGCAGCTGCGAAGACGGGATCAGGATCTTCACCACGGTTCCTCCGCCCTCTCCGGACCGGATGGACAGACTTCCCCCACACATAATCTCCAGACGCTGCCGGATATTTGAAAGGGCAGTATGGGGACTGCTCTCGTCGGAGGGATCAAAGCCGGGGCCATTATCCTCCACGGAGATCTCGATACCGGAATCCGTATATCTGGTCCGGACGCAGATATGAAGCACGCCGGAAGACTGGTTCATGCCATGCTTGATTGCATTTTCCACCAGAGGCTGCAGCGTGAGAGGCGGCAGTCGGAAGGCCTTAAAATCCGTATCCTGCTCGATCTGCAGTTTGTCCATATACAGCGCCTTCTCCACCGCCAGGTAGGCCTGGGTATGCCTAAGCTCCTCGCTGAAGGACACCAGGTTTGTCTCAGAGATTGCGGTAAAATTCCCCTGCAGATATTCGGTGAAATCATTCACCACAGTTGCTGCCTTCTCAGGATCCTCGCGGCAAAGCAGATAGATGGAAGCAAGGGTGTTGTAGATGAAATGCGGACGGATCTGGTTCATCATGGATTTCATCCGGGCGTCACGCAGCTCCTCTTCCTTTTTTCGCATCGTCCTTTCCCTGAGAACCGCAAGACGGATAAAGCCGTATCCACGGATGATCAGGTTCAGGATCATCCAGATCAGGAATATGCATGCACTGTGCATGGAACCGGTCCAAAGATAGATCAGTAGGTCCGCCGCCATGGTAAGAAAGCAGGGAAGTGGCCACAGCCATTCCGACAGGCCGGACTTCTTCTTCAGCAAGGTGATGAGATGCATAGTAGCAGTACCCACCCCGAACCAGATCACGGCATCATGCAGCTCAAGAGCGTTGAAGAACTGCAGGATCACCAGAAGGAAGGTTGCTCCTGCGGAAATGCAGGTACAGATGATGTCGATCTTCCCCGGTTTCTCTTCTCCCGTGAAACACATCATGTGGAGGGAGATGACCAGCATCAGCAGATAGCAGACGGTTCCGCCGTACCAGATCTCCTTGTGGATTCCGAAAGAATCAAGAAGCAGGAGAACCGACGAAAGCCCGCTGAGCTTCCACAGACCGCCCAAAACGGTAATCGTTCCTATACAGAACACCATATGCTTTTCGCGGGATGACACCGGGATAAAAAGGATAATGATCGACAGGAGCAGACCTGCGATCACGGCGAATGTGCCTAACGCGATCAAAAGCCCTTCCTGGGGAAGCTCGATCTCGGTTAGCAGGGTATCTCTGCGGATCAGCATAAAGTCCAGTCCCTCTCCCTGTGAACTGCTGAATACCGGGGTCAGGGTCAGGGTGGCGGTTTTTCCGAAGAATTCCGGGCGCATGGGGATATTCAGCCAGTATTTTCCGGGAGTCCTGCCGATATGCGGCGCGTCTTTCTCGGAGATTTCATACCGATAATCACTGTCCTCCACGGTAAAGGAGGCATAGGTGTGGTGGAGAAAGACCGAAAACCTGAGTCCTAAGAAGCTTTCCGTATCGAACTCCGGCAGTACAAAGGTGTAGGTATACCTGACACCCGCGTATTCTGTAATATCTTCTCGTTCAACCGCCGCGGGCTTCAGGTGGAGAAAAGGCTCTTCCTGCTGTTCCAGCTGGTTTTGTCCGGCATTTACGTGGATCAGTACGATCAGGACCAAAGCGAGAAGTATCAAAGGTATGGTGATCAGTTCAACAAGGTACTTTTTCTTAAACCATTTTCTCATGCCTTCAGCCCCCTGACCGGAAAGCGCAGATGCCTTAACTCATGGCTGATCTTCTCGGGCGTCAGCGGTTTGAGGATATATCCGCTGCAATGATCTGCCAATGCATCCTTCATGTATTCTGGATGGGAAGTAAGAAAGATCACATTCAGCTGACTGTTGAGTGCGGTAAGCGCCCGTCCCAGACTGATCCCGTCTTCACTGCCCAGCTCGATATCCAGAAATGCAATGGAAATGTGACGGCTGCATGCAAATTCCTGGGCTTCTGCGGCACTGCCAAACCCGTAGATCTCAGCTTCCGGCATTGCCTGGCTCAGCATGCGCCGGGAAGAGGAAAGGATCAGCGGCATATCCTCCACGATGATGACCACAGGTACTTCCTGTGAATCCTGCAGATATTCCATCAGATCCGTAGGATTCACTCCCAGACACTCCGCCAGTCGTGACAGCATATGCAGATCCGGAAGACGGGTTCCCGTTTCCCAGTTCGCAATGGTGCTTCTGGAGACCGACATCCGGTCGCTCAGCTGAGACTGGGTGATACCCCGGGCCTCCCGCAGCTGCCTTATGGTGTTTCCAAAGTTATTTACATTCATCCCCAATATCCCCTGATCATTTCTGATGATTACCTTCACATGTTTTTATCTTATCAATTCAGGTTGTTTCGGTCAAGATTTTGACGGGGACTTGAAGTAAGGGGGGAAGTTTTTTTTAGAACGAAATTATGGAGAGTGTCTTCTGATTGCCGTGGAATTACCGGATGATAGCCGTGGAATTGTCAACTTATTGCCGGCGAAATTGTCAGTTAATTGTCGAGGACGTTCCATATTGTCACACAAATGTCACGTTCTGTGACATTCCTTGCGACACAGCCTACAATTTGGGTATAATAAATACGATGCGCGGACAAAAACAGGAGTGTCGTTTCGAAAGAATGGTTACCGCCTGACACAGGACGGATGCAGAGCTTGAAATACTGAAGGGGAACCGGGCAGAAGACCGGGAAGATGACAGAGAAAAAGGCTGAGAAGAGGGTTAAAAAATGGACTGAAAAATGGACTAAGAAGTGGGGTATGGTCTATGGGGAAAAGAACAAGATGGTGTATAGCAGATATCAACCAAATGAACGCACCTGGCGGCTTTTTTTCGAGCGCAGGTAAATTTAGAGATAAAGAAAATAACAGCGATAGATAACCGCCGGAATGAACAGGGATTATGATGCCCTGTCATTTCGGCGGTTTTCTTATGCCGGACATGATAAACACCGAAAAAAAAGGATGGCGACCGATGCGGTGTACATAGACTAAGACGTCCGGAGCTGATCATATACAGGAGAAGAATTTAAAGGAGGGAAACTTATGGAGAAAAAGCATAGACATGCATTACCAACCAGACTGATCGCGGTAGTGCTTACCTTTGCCATGATCGTCAGCGTTCTGACAGGTGTCATGCCGGGAACCGGCATGGCGACGCATGCGGAAACAGAGTATACTTCCGTTTCCACGTTTGATGAACTGACTGCGGCAATATCCAGCGGTAAAAACGTTAAACTTACTGCGGATATTGAGGTAACGAGAGAAATAGGAGCTTTCGGCAATATTATCATAGACGGTGCCGGAAAGAAACTGACAGGAGGTGGTGATCACCGTTTCTTTAATGTGGACGATATCCTTGTACTGAAAAATGTTACGGTTTCCGGTTTTTCAGCCAGGGGTGGCGGTGCTATCTCTAATAGTGGCACTCTCGTATTGGATCACTGTATTTTTTCGGGTAACAGTTCCAATTACTCAGGCGCAGGTGGAGGGGCCATAGAGAATGGAGGTAAGTTATATGCGACAGGTACTACTTTCTCTGGGAATTATACAGGAGAAATTGGTGGCGCTATAAATAATTATGGTGGATCTCTTTATCTGACAAACTGTACCTTTACAAACAATTATACAACTGCAACGGGTGAAGCATACGGCGGTGCAATAGGTAACAACAATACATCAGGAGATGTCCGTATTATCAATTGTACTTTTACGGGCAACTATTATGCCAATGATACGAGCAAAAGAAGTGATTTTGGAGAGTTCCGTACTCCAACTAACTACACCATAGCCGGTTGCAATGGTATAGTCATAACACCATCCCCATCCGGGCTAAAAACTGTTCAGTATGGTGCAGCGATTCTGGATTATTCCGATCTGAGTAATATTCTATTTGACTATGCTTCAAGTACGATCGGAGTATATACGCTGGTTGTCACCGGCGGTGCCAATGCTACAAGTACCGGCAAAACGACCCAGATCCAGGCGGCCGCTACCGATATTGATCAGATTACATTTACTGCGGATGCAAACTATACGTTTCCGGCTTTTGAAATGCCGGACCAAAACGGCATATCGGTAACAAGAACCAGTGACACCGTTGTAACCATTTCAGGTACAATGACTGCTGATACGGAAATTGTCGTTCCGGATGCTGCAAATCTGTCGGCTACCGCACCGACGATCAGCGCCGTAACAGCTCCGGAACTTGCCTATGGTTATACCGAGGGCAGTGTCAGTGTGACGGCAACGGCAGCAGAAGGACATACTCTCAGTTATCAGTGGTATTCCAATACGTCAAATAGTAACGTAGGTGGAACTGAAATTTCCGGTGCAACGGATGCAAGCTATGACATTCCTACCGGGAAAGCCACCGGAACAGAAGAGTATTATTATTGTGTAGTAACGGCGACACGTGATAGCGACAGTCAGACTGCAGTTGCAACGTCCGACGCGGTAAAAGTGGAGGTTTCCAAAGCAGATCCGACTGCAGTTGTGCCTACGGCAACGGCAACCTACGGACAGACCCTTGCAGATGTAACGCTGACGAACCCGGATGGGAACACGGCGGGAACATGGGCGTGGGTAGACGCGGCAACTACAGGTGTCGGAGCTGCAGGTAATAATACCTTCAAAGCAAACTTCACACCCAATGACGCAGCGAACTACAATGGAAAAACAAATGTTGACGTAACAATAGCAGTCAGCCAGGCGGATCCCACTGTTGCTGCACCTACCGGTGTTACGGCAACCTACGGTCAGATCCTTTCAGAAGTAACAATGACGAACCCCGAAGGAAATACACCGGGTACATGGGCATGGACTGATGAAACCGCAGAAGTTGGTAATGTAGGCACCAATACATTTACGGCAATTTTCACACCGACGGATACGGATAATTACAATTCAGTCAGTGGCGTGGAAGTGACTGTAACGGTCAGCATGGCGGATCCGGTTGCTTTAGCACCTTCCGGCGAGGCATACTATGGCCAGACCCTTGCAAATGTTGCATTGACAAATCCCAATGGGAACACCCCGGGAACATGGACATGGGTAGACGCAGGTACTACCAGCGTTGGCAGTGAAGGTACAAATACCTTTAAGGCAAACTTCACACCCACGGATACCGCGAACTATAACAGTGTGTCAAATGTTGATGTACAGGTTACAGTTACGATAGATCCTGACGACAAGGCAGCGGTGGATGCAGTAAATGCGAAGATCGATGCGCTTCCGATGCCGGACAATGTTGCGATAACAAACGCAGCAGCCATCAATGAAGCGAAAGCTGCATATACAGCCCTCACCGCTCTGCAGAAGACACTCATCAGTGCAGAGAGCGTTGCCAAACTGACGGATTGCGAGACGAAACTGGTTAAGGCGTATATTGCAGACCTTACAGAGCCGGCAAATGTGAAAGCAGCCGACAAGACGGCTATCGAGACAGCAAGAGCTGCATTTGATGCACTCTCCATGACACAGAGGAGCAAGATCACTTCTGCAGAATCGAAGAAGCTGCAGGATGCAGAGAAAGTGCTTGCATTTGAGTTATACAAGCCGGGACTGAAGAATACAGCAAGCAACATGGCAAAGGAAGGCGATTCCGAAGCCTGCAAGACATTGATCGCGGATGCAAAAACAGCCATCGATGATCTGGCTTATGATTTTTCGAAGACACCTGAAGCTAACAAGGACGCGGAAGATGCTATCATCGAAGCGCTGATGTCTGATCTTGATACTCAGCGTGCGGCAGATGCGGTTTTGGATCTGATTGCGGCGATTCCCAAGCAGATCACAAAAGAAACTGCAGAGGAGAAGATTCAGGCAGCGAGAGCAGCGTACGACAAATTAAAGGATGCACAAAAAGCACTGGTTGACGAAGTAAGCTTAACGAAACTGACCGATTCCGAAACAGTACTTGCAGTGGCAGCGGAGATTGAAGCGCTTCCGACTGCAGAGGATGTAAAGGATACGGACGTTAAGGCCATTCACGAAGCAAGAGAAGCATTTGATGCATTAAGTATTACCCAGAAGGCTATGTTAGACGGTACATTGCGTTCAAAGCTTCAGGACTGTGAAGAAGCACTGATCAGCGATGTCACGGATAGTATTGTAGATTTTACGGAAATTACCGACGAGAATATAGCTGAGGTTAAGGATTTACTGGATTCCTATGATGCACTGACTGACGAAGAGAAGGCAGCAGTGAATGAAAAGATAGGAAAAGAAGGTACAAAGAAGCTTGCGGATCTTGAGAAAGCATATGATGTTGCAGAACGTGTTTCCGGACTGAAGGACGCAAAGGATATCAGTGCAGCAGATGAGAAGGATGTTTCACTTGTGAGAACTGCCTATGGACTTCTTTCCCAGTCACAGAAGGCAATGGTCTCTGAAGCGGCATTGGCTAAACTGGAGGCAGCAGAGGCGAAGCTTGCAGAGCTGAAGGAAGAGGCAGCGCTGGAAGAAGAAAAGGCAGATGCCATCGACAGACTGGGAGACTATGCACAGGCGAAGGCTCTTGCAGATGCCGACGAAGCAGAGCAGGCAGCGTATAACAAGGCGGTAACTGACGGTCAGGCAGCTATCGAAGCAGCAACGGATAAAGCAGCAGTAGAACAGGCACTCGTTAATGCCAAGGCAGCAGTGGATGCAGCTCTTAAGAAGATCAACGCTGACAGAGCAGCTGCAGCAGCGGCAGAAGCTGAGATGGAAGAAGCAGATGAGACCCTTGCGGCAGCAGAAGCTTTGGCAGATATTGTTAAGGCAAATGCAGAAACGGCAGCAGCAGACCCGTATGCATCCGAAGAGGATAAGAAGGCCATCGACGATGCAGCAAAGACGCTTGATGATGCAGTGAAGGCAGCAGAAGCGCTTCCGACTACTGCAACAGCGGCAGAAAAGACTGCAGCAGCAGATAAGATTGCAGATGCAGCGGCAGCGCTGGCAGCAGTAACCGATACAGCAGAGGTGAACTCTGCAGCAGCAAAGGCAGCAGCAGAAGCCCTTGAAGCAGCAAAGACTTCCGCAGATACAAGACTGGAAGACTACGCACAGGCTAAGGCTCTGGCTGATGCCGATGAGAAGGAGCAGGCAGCGTATAATAAGGCGGTAACTGATGGTCAGGCAGCCATCGCAGCAGCAAAGGATCCGGCAGAAGCAGCTAAGGCACTCGCTGATGCCAAGGCAGCAATTGATGCAGCACTCGCAAAGATCAAGGCTGACAGAGCAGCTGCAGCAGCGGCAGAAGCTGAGATGAAAGAAGCAGATGAGACCCTTGCGGCAGCAGAAGCTTTGGCAGATATTGTTAAGGCAAATGCAGAAACGGCAGCAGCAGACCCGTATGCATCTGAAGAGGATAAGAAGGCCATCGACGATGCAGCAAAGACACTTGAAGATGCAATAAAGGCAGCAAATGCGCTTGCAGACACTGCAACAGCGGCAGAAAAGACTGCAGCAGCAGATAAGATTGCAGATGCAGCGGCAGCGCTCGCAGCAGTAACCGATGTAGCAGAGGTGAACTCCGCAGCAGCGAAGGCAGCAGCAGAAGCGCTTGAAGCAGCAAAGACTTCCGCAGATACAAGACTGGAAGACTACGCACAGGCTAAGGCTCTGGCCGATGCCACAAAGGAAGAGAAGGAAGCTTATGACAAGGCAGTAACCGATGGTCAGGCAGCCATCGCAGCAGCAAAGGATCCGGCAGAAGCAGCTAAGGCACTGGCTGATGCCAAGGCAGCAATCGATGCAGCTCTTAAGAAGATCAATGACGACAGAGCAGCTGCAGCAGCGGCAGAAGCCGAGATGAAAGAAGCAGATGGGACGCTTGCAGCAGCAGAGGCTATAGCAGAGCTTGTTAAGGCAAATGCAGAAACGGCAGCAGAAGACGAGTATGCGTCCGCTACGGATAAGCAGGCCATCAGCGACGCAGAAGCAACCCTGGATGCGGCAGTGAAGGCAGCGAATGAGCTTCCGGTAACTGCAACAGCAGCAGATAAGAAGGCGGCAGCAGATGCGATCGTAAATGCAGCAAAGGCTCTGGACGAAGCAACTGACACAGCAAAGGTGAACTCCGCAGCAGCAAAGGCAGCAGCAGAGGAAGAGGCAGCTGCAGCAGCACAGCTCGCAGCAGCAAAGGCTACGGCAGGCGACAGACTGGATGATTATTCCGAGGCAAAGGCGCTTGCAGATGCTACAGCGGACGAGAAGGCAGCTTATGACCAGGCAGTCGCAGATGGTAAGGCAGCCATCGCAGCAGCAAAGGACATGGATGAAGTGGCAAAGGCAGTCACCGATGCTAAGGCAGCAATCGATGCAGCTCTTAAGAAGATCAATGACGACAGAGCAGCTGCAGCAGCGGCAGAAGCCGAGATGAAAGAAGCAGATGAGACGCTTGCAGCAGCAGAGGCTATAGCAGAGCTTGTTAAGGCAAATGCAGAAACGGCAGCAGAAGATGAGTATGCGTCCGCTACGGATAAGCAGGCCATCAGCGACGCAGAAGCAACCCTGGATGCAGCAGTGAAGGCAGCGAATGAACTTCCTGCAACTGCAACAGCAGAGGATAAGAATAACGCGGCAAAGGCAGTTGAAGATGCAGCGGCAGCACTTTCTGCAGCAACCGATGCAGCAAAGGTGAACTCCGCAGCGGCAAAGGCAGCAGCAGAAGCGCTTGAAGCAGCAAAGACTTCCGCAGATACAAGACTGGAAGACTATGCGCAGGCTAAGGCTCTGGCCGATGCCACAAAGGAAGAGAAGGAAGCTTATGACAAGGCAGTAACCGATGGTCAGGCAGCCATCGCAGCAGCAAAGGATCCGGCAGAAGCAGCTAAGGCACTGGCTGATGCCAAGGCAGCAATCGATGCGGCTCTTAAGAAGATCAATGACGACAGAGCAGCTGCAGCAGCGGCAGAAGCCGAGATGAAAGAAGCAGATGGGACGCTTGCAGCAGCAGAGGCTATAGCAGAGCTTGTTAAGGCAAATGCAGAAACGGCAGCAGAAGACGAGTATGCGTCCGCTACGGATAAGCAGGCCATCAGCGACGCAGAAGCAACCCTGGATGCGGCAGTGAAGGCAGCGAATGAGCTTCCGGTAACTGCAACAGCAGCAGATAAGAAGGCGGCAGCAGATGCGATCGTAAATGCAGCAAAGGCTCTGGACGAAGCAACTGACACAGCAAAGGTGAACTCCGCAGCAACAAAGGCAGCAGCAGAGGAAGAGGCAGCTACAGCAGCACAGCTCGCAGCAGCAAAGGCTACGGCAGGCGACAGACTGGATGATTACTCCGAGGCAAAGGCGCTTGCAGATGCTACAGCAGACGAGAAGGCAGCTTATGACCAGGCAGTCGCAGATGGTAAGGCAGCCATCGCAGCAGCAAAGGACATGGATGAAGTGGCAAAGGCAGTCACCGATGCTAAGGCAGCAATCGATGCAGCTCTTAAGAAGATCAATGACGACAGAGCAGCTGCAGCAGCGGCAGAAGCCGAGATGAAAGAAGCAGATGAGACGCTTGCAGCAGCAGAGGCTATAGCAGAGCTTGTTAAGGCAAATGCAGAAACGGCAGCAGAAGATGAGTATGCGTCCGCTACGGATAAGCAGGCCATCAGCGACGCAGAAGCAACCCTGGATGCAGCAGTGAAGGCAGCGAATGAGCTTCCGGTAACTGCAACAGCAGCAGATAAGAAGGCGGCAGCAGATGCGATCGTAAATGCAGCAAAGGCTCTGGACGAAGCAACTGACACAGCAAAGGTGAACTCCGCAGCAGCAAAGGCAGCAGCAGAGGAAGAGGCAGCTGCAGCAGCACAGCTCGCAGCAGCAAAGGCTACGGCAGGCGACAGACTGGATGATTATTCCGAGGCAAAGGCGCTTGCAGATGCTACAGCGGACGAGAAGGCAGCTTATGACCAGGCAGTCGCAGATGGTAAGGCAGCCATCGCAGCAGCAAAGGACATGGATGAAGTGGCAAAGGCAGTCACCGATGCTAAGGCAGCAATCGATGCAGCTCTTAAGAAGATCAATGACGACAGAGCAGCTGCAGCAGCGGCAGAAGCCGAGATGAAAGAAGCAGATGGGACGCTTGCAGCAGCAGAGGCTATAGCAGAACTTGTTAAGGCAAATGCAGAAACGGCAGCAGAAGACGAGTATGCGTCCGCTACGGATAAGCAGGCCATCAGCGACGCAGAAGCAACCCTGGATGCGGCAGTGAAGGCAGCGAATGAGCTTCCGGTAACTGCAACAGCAGCAGATAAGAAGGCGGCAGCAGATGCTATCGTAAATGCAGCAAAGGCTCTGGACGAAGCAACTGACACAGCAAAGGTGAACTCCGCAGCAGCGAAGGCAGCGGCTGGTCAGGCGGCAACTGAAGCAGAGAAGCTGGCAGCAGCAAAGGAAGCAACTATCGGAAGACTTGAAGATTATGCAGAATTGAAGGCAAAAGAAGATGCAACCGATGCGGAAAAGGCTGAGTACAAAAAGGCATTATCTGACGGAAAGAAGGCCATCAAAGCAGCCAAAGATAAGGATGCAGTTGCAACGGCACTGACCAAAGCAAAGGCTGCGATCAATGAAGTGCTTGCAAAAATCGATGGTGACAGAGCTAAGGCCGCAAAAGTAACTGAACTGATCAATGGTCTTTCCGCAACCGAAGACATCACCGTAGATGACAAGGACTCCATCCAGGCGGCAAGAGCAGCATATGATGCACTGACGGATGACCAGAAGGCTAAGGTATCTAAGAACACTCTGAAGAAGCTGGAAGCTGCGGAAGCAACTCTCGCAGTGGTTTCCAAGTACTCCGATGAATGGGTGAACGGAAAGTGGTACAACAAGGATGCTAAACAGAACTACCTGGGAATCGGTAAGTGGCATAAGAGCAGCAAGGGCTGGTGGTTCGGAGACAACCTGGGATGGTATGCGAAGAATCAGTGGCAGAAGATCGACGGAAAGTGGTACTTCTTCGACAAGGAAGGCTACATGGAAGCAAATGCATATCGTCAGGGATACTATCTCAAGGCAAATGGTGACTGGGACGGCAAGGCTAAGGTAGCCGGCTGGAAGCAGGATAGCAAGGGCTGGCGGTACTCCTTAGGCGGCAGTGACTTCCTGAAGAACGGCTGGAAGAAGATCGACGGCAAGTGGTATTACTTCAAGGAAACCGGTTATGCAGCTCAGAGTGAATTCGTACAGGGCTGGTGGTGCAATAAGAATTGTATCCAGAGTGATCCGGTACAGTGCAGCTGGCATAAGGCCGGTAGCAAGTGGTGGTACGGAACCAAGGATGGCTGGTATGCAAAGAACAAATCCTACACCATCGACGGCATAAAGTACACCTTTGACAAGAAGGGCTACACGAAGTAAACATTAAGCTTTATGGCAGGACCCGGCACTACGCCGGGTTCTGCTTACTTCGACAAAACTCTTGACCTCCGGATCACCTTAATGATGATCCGGAGGTCTTTCTAAATGTGAGCTCTGATCAATTTACTTGTTCGTTGCTCTATTTACTGCTTCATGTTCGTCGTTTATTTTATCACGTCAGGCCTTGTTTACTCGCCTTTGATGGAGTCGCCGCGGTTCCAGAAGGATACTGCTGTGCCGGATCCGCACTTTTCTTCCCATTTTACCCAGTTGTTAACTCCGGATGTCCATACGGAGTAGGTCTTTTCCGAAGGATTCTTGCTGTCGATATTGAAGCCGGTGTAGGTTGCCGAGTACTGGCACTTTCCTGTGAATACTCCTGAGAAGTATTCCTTGACTGCGCTGCTGACACTCTCATCGATCTTTGCTTCGGAGGTGATAAGGACTGCGTCCTTTGCTACATCCTTCATATCGAAGCCGTTTGCGGTAAGGAATTCGCGGATGGTCATATTCTTTGCCTTTGCGTAGTCTGCCAGAGCCTTTGCTTCGTCAGAGGTTAAGTAGGTTCCGTCAAATCTGTAGTTGAAATGATCTCTTGCGCCGTAACTGTCGGATGCATAACTCTTGTAATCGCCGATGTTGGAGGTCTTCATCTTGGTGTTGAAATTCTTGCAGGAATTTGCCTTGTTGACGAAGATCTGACGGGACTGGTCGATCATCGTATAGTACTTTCCGGATACGGTTTCCTTATCATATTTTCCCATATCCCTTGTCTCATAGTCGCTTACCCATCCGCCGTACCACCACTGGCCGTTGTAGGGATTATAGTTCAGTGCCCAGTCATCCCAATGCTGACCGACATATACGGACTGGATATCCCGCTTTGAATTGCCGATCACTACCTTGGAAAGCTTGTCCAGCTTGTTCTTGATCTGAGACGGGTTGGTGCTGATATTGCTGAAGTAGTAGGGGTTCAGCTCCTTCTGTCTTGACTCGGACATGTATACTACCTGATACTGTGCCAGGAGACAATCTGTAAGAACCAGATATCCGGTGAGGTATTCCTGCATCAGGGTATCGCAGATGGTTCTTGCCTTGTCGATGGCCTCGCCGCTGAACATGGACTGGCTTACGAAGTAGTCATAGATCAGGGTGAAGAGGTCCTTCTGGTTCAGGATGTTTGCATTGTTGAACTTGGTGGTCAGGCTGTCGAAAAGAACGAATGCGGAGTTCTGATCTGTCCAGAAGAGGTCGCTCTTGATCTGTGCGCCGATCTCACAAAGCTTCTCATCTTCAGTGAGGTTCTTGTTGTTCCGGATGGTCCGGATGGCATCCAGGATGCCTCGGATCTGGGAGTTGAACGGTGTCAGGATAGTATAATCGAAAAGGTAAGTGGGGATCACATTTTCGATCTCCTTCTTCAGGTTATCTTCTATCTGGTCGATCTTTTCGTAGAGTCCGTCCAGCTTCTTGTCGATGTCTTCCAGAGTCATTTCCTTGTCGCCGAATGCGCTGCCGAGGATGGACTTCAGTGCCGGAGATGCTATCTTTCCGCCGGGAACATACTCTTCAAATGCGCCGAACATGGTATCCAGTCCGATACCCTTCAGGGTATTGAGGGTTTCTTTATCTGTATCATTCAATGCCATACATACTACGTGACCCTCGGGAAGGGTTGCTGCATTTGCTGCGAGAGGAGCTGCGAAGCTCATGGTCATGATCGCTGCCAGTGCTGCGATACCGATTCTTGCCTTCTTTGTAACCTTTGTATTCTTTGTAGCCTTTGTATTGTTCATCTTCTTCATAATTCGTACCTGCCTTTCTTTTTTATATTTTGATTGGTTTTTTCTTTGTTTTCAGGTTGTTTCCCTGTTTCTGATATCACTATAACAAACCAACCTTTGCAACTCCTTTGCAAAGCTCAGATTATTTTAAAAAAAATTTTTGTTCACCCCAAATCTCGCGTCAGAATAACGACTTGACAAGTTAACTGAGTCTAACTATACTGTGTCATGGTTAGATAAGACTAACCAATCTGAGGCGAGGAGATTGAAATGAAAAAAACAATTGTAAGGATCGACGGCATGATGTGTGGTATGTGTGAGTCACATATCTGTGATGTGATCAGAAAGACTTTTTCAGATGCGAAGAAGGTATCCGCTTCCCGTAAAAAAGGAGAAGCGAGTTTTCTGACGGAGAAGGAACCGGCTGAGAGTTTACTCGCGGAAGCAATCACTTCCATGGGATATACCTACATTTCCTCGGAAAGTGTGGAGTATAAGAAAAAGGGATTGTTTGGACGTTAGGAGGAGACATGAAGAATTGATGGAGCAGGAAGGCATATACAGGAACTTCATCATCGGAAGAAAACAGGCGGTAAGCTGGAAACTTGCATGCATTATTAGATTAATGGGTTAGATCGCTCCCGGAGGAAATATCTGCCGACATCTCTGCTCTGTACAAGGAAATGAATGCACAAGAGACGGCTGAAGCCAAATTATACAAGGCTTTGGATAAACTTGAGGCTTTGATACAGCATAATGAGTCACCACTGAGTACATGGTCAGAGAGATGTACTGAGATGGAAAAGACCTCCGGATCACCTTAATGCTGATCCGGAGGTCTTTCTAAATATGAGCTCTGATCAATTTACTTGTTCGTTGCTCTGTTTTATTCTTCAGGTTAGTTGCTCTGCTTGTCACTTCAGGCCTTGTTTACTCGCCCTTGATGGAGTCGCCGCGGTTCCAGAAGGATACTGCTGTGCCGGATCCGCACTTTTCTTCCCATTTTACCCAGTTGTTAACTCCGGATGTCCATACGGAGTAGGTCTTTTCCGAAGGATTCTTGCTGTCGATATTGAAGCCGGTGTAGGTTGCCGAGTACTGGCACTTACCTGTGAATACTCCGGAGAAGTATTCCTTGACTGCGCTGCTGACACTCTCATCGATCTTTGCTTCGGAGGTGATCAGGACGGCATCCTTTGCTACACCTGTCATATCGAAGCCGTTTGCTGTAAGGAATTCGCGGATGGTCATATTCTTTGCTTTTGCGTAGTCTGCCAGAGCCTTTGCTTCGTCAGAGGTTAAGTAGGTTCCGTCAAATCTGTAGTTAAAATGGTCCTTTGCTCCGTAGCTGTCGGATGCATAATTCTTATAATTGCCGATGTTGGAGGTCTTCATCCTGGTGTTGAAATCCTTGCAGGAATTTCCCTTGTTGACGAAGATTTGACGGGACTGGTCGATCATCGTATAGTACTTTCCGGATACGGTTTCCTTATCATATTTTCCCATATCCCTTGTCTCATAGTCGCTTACCCATCCGCCGTACCACCACTGGCCGTTGTAGGGATTATAGTTCAGTGCCCAGTCATCCCAGTGCTGACCCACATATACGTTCTGGATATCCCGCTTTGAATTGCCAATCACTACCTTGGAAAGCTTGTCCAGCTTGTTCTTGATCTGAGACGGGTTGGTGCTGATATTGCTGAAGTAGTAGGGGTTCAGCTCCTTCTGTCTTGACTCGGACATGTATACTACCTGATACTGTGCCAGGAGACAATCTGTAAGAACCAGATATCCGGTGAGGTATTCCTGCATTAGGGTATCGCAGATGGTTCTTGCCTTGTCGATGGCCTCGCCGCTGAACATGGACTGGCTTACGAAGTAGTCATAGATCAGAGTGAAGAGGTCCTTCTGGTTCAGGATATTTGCATTGTTGAACTTGGTGGTCAGGCTGTCGAAAAGAACGAATGCGGAGTTCTGATCTGTCCAGAAGAGGTCGCTCTTGATCTGTGCGCCGATCTCACAAAGCTTCTCATCTTCGGTGAGCTTATCGTTGTTCCGGATGGTCCGGATGGCATCCAGGATGCCTCGGATCTGGGAGTTGAAGGGGGTCAGGATGGTATAATCGAAAAGGTAAGTGGGGATCACATTTTCGATCTCCTTCTTCAGGTTATCCTCCATCTGATCGAGTTTTGCGTAGAGTCCGTCAATCTTCTTGTCGATGTCTTCCAGGGTCATTTCCTTGTCGCCGAATGCGCTGCCGAGGATGGACTTCAGTGCCGGAGATGCTATCTTTCCGCCGGGAACATACTCTTCAAATGCGGTGAACATGGTGTCCAGGCCGATGCCCTTCAGGGTATTGAGGGTTTCTTTATCTGTATCATTCAATGCCATACATACTACGCTTTGACCCTCGGGAAGGGTTGCTGCATTTGCTGCGAGAGGAGCTGCGAAGCTCATGGTCATGATCGCTGCCAGTGCTGCGATACCGATTCTTGCCTTCTTTGTAACCTTTGTATTCTTTGTAGCCTTTGTATTGTTCATCTTCTTCATAATTCGTACCTGCCTTTCTTTTTTATATTTTGATTGGTTTTTTCTTTGTTTTCAGGTTGTTTCCCTGTTTCTGATATCACTATAACAAACCAACCTTTGCAAAGCCCAGATTATTTTAAAAAAATCTTTTTGAAGATGAGCGCGGCCTGTTGGTCTTCTGAGGATAAAGCAAGCGCAATGGAAAGAAGACAACAAGCTTAATGGAGGTCTAAAAGTGTGGAAAAAAATAACATTTAGACCGCTAATCGTTGGCTAGACAATTTGTTTATGATATAGTAGTGCTATGAAAAAAGAGAATTTAATTGGACGAACTGAAGAATGTAAAAGGCTGAAACGATGTTTGAAAGAAGATTCTGCGCAACTTGTAATTGTCTACGGACGTAGAAGAGTTGATGACTTATTCAAAGAATAGTGCGAATAATACGATTCTATTAGGGGTCTAAATGCGTATGAATTGATTGGATTTAGATGCAGTTTTGACCTTAACATCATAAGTTATTACACTATTATAATTTACAGGGAGGGTTACATATGGATGAGCAGACTCAGGCTCTTACTCAGAATTTCACACTTGGCAAGCTTTTTAGATTTGTCATGCCCACGGTCTTCGCAGTGCTTCTTGCATCACTCTATACGATCGTTGACGGTATATTCGTATCCAATCACGGCGGTACTACCGCCTTCGCGGCACTCAACCAGGTAGGCCCTATTTTTATGATCATCGCCGCCGTAGGTTTCATGTTCGGTACCGGCGCCAGTGCACTGGTCGGTAAGGTTTTGGGTGAAGGCGATTCAGAGCGTGCGAACGGGCTCTTCTCATTTATCGGATATGTCCTGATCGGCATCGGTATCACTTGCTCGGTTGTTATGTGGTTCGCTCTGGAGCCGCTGCTTAATCTTCTCGGAGTGACAGAAACCATGATGCCGTTCTGTCTGGAATATAGCCATATCATGATCCCGGCGCTGACACTTTTCATGCTGCAGTTCTACTTCCAAAGCTTTCTGGCAACTGCAAAACGCGCGGGACTCGGGCTTCTGTTCACAGTCCTATCCGGTGTTACAAATGTTGTAGGAGACACGATCCTCGTCGGATTCCTCTCCAAAGGAGACCCCATCAAAGCGGTTCGGGGTGCAGCGATCGCCACAACGGCGGGCCTTTTTATCGGCGGCGTCGTTCCGCTTATTTATTTCCTGAGTAAGAAGAATACCAGCCTTCTGCGTCTCGGAAAGCCCAAGGCTGAAATAAAGTCTTTGTTTAAAGCCTGCGGTAACGGTGCATCCGAATTCTTCACAAATATCTCAGGTTCGATCATCAACGTTGTATACAACGGGCTGTTCCTGTACATGATCGGAGATATGGGAGTTGCAGCCTATGGTACGGTCGGCTATGTCAACGCAATCTTTACAGCCATCGCTTCAGGATTCGTGATCGGCGTCACACCGCTTTTCTCCTATAACTACGGTGCCGGAAATACGGATAACCTTAAGAATCTGTATAAAAAGAGTATGAAGATCGTAATCATCTTCAGTGTCGCGGCGACTGTTATCATAGAGTGTCTGTCTCACCCGCTGGCAGGTGCATTTGCACACGGGGATGAAATGCTGAAGGCTATCACCATCGACGGTCTCTCGATTTTCACCCTTTCCTTCCTGTTCAAGGGCCTTCCGACCTTCGGTTCAGGGCTCTTTACCGCATTTAACAACGGAAAGGTTTCCGCTATAATTTCGATCGTCAGAACCCTGGTATTCAACCTGGCTACGATCGTTGCCGTACCGGTGATCTTCTTCCACGCATTTGGCTCAAGCTACGAAGCAGCCTTCTATGGCGTATGGTATTCCGTAGTCTTCTCCGAGTTGCTTGCGGTATTAATGACATTGGCATTCTTAAAGAAATACAAGAAAGTTTATCAATACGCATAAATACGAATATAACAGAAAAACAAAGAAGCGGTGGATATCCATCGCTTCTTTGTTTTTCAGAAGGGAGGATATGGTCAAGGGAAGCGGATATATCACAAGCCAGTGCTGCGGAAGCACGGAGATCGAGCTTGGTACGGTTTGCATTTTCTGAGAAAAAGCTTGACAAGCTAACGATTTATAGCTAAAATATGGCTAACTTTCGTTAGCATAGATTGGGAGGATATCATGTCAACTAAGCAGAAAATACTGGATGAAGCATTAACGTTGTTTGCTGAGAAAGGGTATGACGGAACCGGCGTGGATCTAATTGCTGAACGTGTTGGCATCAAGGGTCCTTCCCTCTACAAGCACTATAAGGGGAAGGAAGAGATTTTAAATGCCCTGATAGATGTGGCGGAGGAACGGTATGAGGAAATGTTTGGGTCTGAAAAAAATATCGGAAAGATACCAAAGGACTGGGAAGAGTTTATTAAGGTGACGATGGAAAGGATCTCGTTCACAATGCGGGATCCCATGATTCGCAAGATAAGGATGCTTCTTGTCCAGGAACAGTTCAGGAATGAAAGGATTTCCGAGGTTACTACCAGGCATCAGCTGGACGGGATACAGAGGATGTTTGCAAAGATCATCAAAGGTATGATGGATGAGGGTATCATCAAAAATGATGATCCGGAGTTGCTTGCGGTAGAACTTACAGCACCGGCTGTTCTGCAGATTGCAAAGTCAGACAGACAGCCGCAATGTGAGGAAGAATGCATGGAATACATCGAAAAGCATATGCGGCATTTTTGCAAGGTATACATGAAAGAGCGAGGATAAAATAATGAATGTAAAATATTCAGAAATGTTGGAGACGAAGGCGACGTGAGAACAGAAAAATGTCAGGGACGGTTGACGGTATATTTTGAGGATCCGTTCTGGGTAGGAGTATTTGAGAGAATTGAAAATGGGAAGATATCGGCAGCGAAGGTGACATTCGGTGCTGAACCAAAGGACTATGAAGTACAGGAATATATTATCAAATATTATTATCGTCTGCAGTTCAGTCCGGCTATTACAACCGATGTAAAGGATGCGAAGAAAAATCCGAAAAGGGCACAGCGTGATGCGAAAAAAAAGACCATGGAAACCGGCATAGGAACGAAATCCCAGCAGGCTCTTAAGATGCAGCAGGAGCAAAATAAGCTGGCGAGAAAAGAACGAAGCAAGAAGGAACGGGAAGAGGAAAGCGACAGACTGTTTGAGATGAAACAGCAGAAGAAAAAGGAAAAGCATAAGGGGCATTAGACGAGGAGAAAGACGATGAAAGTGGTAGATTGAATGGATTATCGGATGAGGATACTGTTCGTTTTGCAAGTGCATGTTCCGCAGTCGCAATCTCAAGGTTCCCATTACCGCTTAATCCGCCAAAGATGGATGAGGTAAATGAATTGTTGCGATGATTAACGGAGGATACGGTAGAAAAATGGTGGTAAAAGAATTATTCGGAAAAGTAAAAATATACAGGCTTCATACGCGTGTTGATAACCGTGGATCGCTGGCATATGCTTTTGATGAAAGCATTGATGATTTCAAAGCCCGGGAGACAAGAATTTACAGCATGCCCAAAGAAGGGACTTTTTTTGGAATACACTACAGAGATGAGGGTGGCCCAATGACGAAGTTTGTGACAGTCATAAAAGGCAGAGGGCTGGATTACGTTATTGATCTGAGAAAAGAATCGCCGACCTATCTGGAGTGGGAGTCAATTGAATAAGCAAATCGAAGTTTGGTAGTGGGGTAGTACAATGATTAGAATTATGAAAAACAGTGATTTAACACAATGTGGTTCGATTTATTCAAAAGCATTTCCGATGGAATATTGGGGAATAGATTGGACGACAGAAAATGCCACAGAATATCTTCAGGATTTTTTTGAACAGAGAAGATTTGTGGGATTTGTATATGAGGAAAATAAAGAAGTATTAGGGTGTATATTCGCACTTCGTAAGATTTCAGGCAACAAAGAAGAGATTTATATTAATGAGATGGCAGTTCTTCCTGAGCGACAAGGTCAAGGAATAGGTAAGCAGTTATTAAACGCTGTTAAAGATTATAGTAAGGACAAAGGACTTGCGGGCATTGTTCTTTATACTAGCGAGTATGCGCCAGCGGCTAAGTTTTATGAGAAGAATGGGTTTAAGTTGTCAAAGGGAACTATATGTATGTATTGTGAATAATTTAGGGATTGTAAATATCAGATCACAAAAAAGAAGCAAAAGTGATAACTCTACTTTGCGTAGGTACAGCTCATGGCAGTAAGGGCTGCGATGTAAAAAAATTGGGAGATTATACAGATGGACGAAATACAATATAAAAAATTAGATGCTGACTGTTTTAACACACATTCGCTGGATTCTTTTGTCCGCCATCAGGCTGTTACTGAGTGCTGGAGAGAGGTGGATAATAAATGGGTACTTGTGCCTAATCCTTTTGTCGAAAACTGGACAATAGAACAGTGCCGGGAGGTAGCTGGAGATATAGTGCAGCATATGAACCAGGATCAAACAGGTTTTGGTGCATTTGATGGCGAACGTATCATTGGCTTCGCAACCGTATCACACGACATATTTGGAGAATCAGCGAATTATGTGGAACTGGTCTGCTTTCAGGTTTCAGAGGATTATCGCCACCAGGGCATTGGAAAGAAACTCTTTACACTGATCTGTGAAGAGGCCATGCGGCTTGGAGCAGATAAGCTGTACATATCCGGTCATTCCTCAAAAGAATCACAGGCAGCGTACCAGGCGCTTGGATGTAGGCACGCAGATGAGATTAATAAGATTCTGGCTGAGAAGGAGCCATTTGACGTACAGTTGGAATATATATTATAGAAGTGGAGTGAGGCTTAACTATTGAATGAGTCCAGATCCTTTAATATCCTTTCTCAATATAAATTGGGAAAGGATATTTTGATGACGGTTAGGGAAAGGCACCTTATTCCCCAAAAATAAAAAAATGTTGAATTTGGGGAATAGAGAATGTATTATAATCGTGGAGGTGATGGAATGAAACTAATAAAAAGAGTCAAATATCTAAATGAGATTGCCGAATTAATTGGTATTCCTGATATTAAAGTGATAACCGGAATACGTAGATGTGGCAAGTCCAAAATCATGGATGCTTTGACTGAGTTGATTAAGGAATCTGATCCATCAGGAAATGTAATACATGTAAATTACAATATTACTGAGTTTGAAAATCTACTTGAGTATCATGCGTTAGAAGACTACATTGAATCACAATATATTACCGGTGAAAATAATTATGTGTTGATTGATGAAATACAGATGTGTGAGCACTTTGAAAAGGCTATAAATAGTCTTCACTCGAAAGAAAAATATGATATATATGTTACCGGTTCAAACGCATTTTTGCAAAGTAGCGATTTGGCTACATTATTTGTAGGACGAACATATGAGATTCATATAATGCCATTTTCATTTGAGGAATATCTGGCCTATTTCCCATCGGAAAAAGTGAATGACAGTTTGACAAAATATATTACTGAAGGTGGAATGGCCGGATCATATTTGTATAAGAATAGTAATCAGAAATATCGATATATTAATGACGAAGTGTTAAATGCTTTGGTTGTTAGAGATATTATAAAGAAGTATAGTATTCGAAATGAACATTTGCTTCATGTCCTTCTTGATTTTATGATGGATAATATTGGAAATTTGATTTCAGTCCGTTCAATATCAGATTCTTTGGCGAGTAATAAGACAAAGGCTGATCATAAAACGGTTGGTAAGTATATTGATTATCTATGTAAAGCATATGCGTTTTATCGTGTTCGTAGATATGATATTAAAGGAAAAAAATATCTAAGATCCGAAGATAAATACTATCTGTCGGATCATAGTTTTAAGTATGCACGACTTGGAACAAAAAACATGGATTATGGTCATGTGCTTGAAAATATAGTTGCAGTGGAGTTGATAAGACGTGGATATGAAATATATGTAGGAGTAGCAGGAGATAAAGAAATAGACTTTGTTGCCATGAGTCAAGGCGATAGAATATATATCCAGGTGTCATATGATATAAGTGAACAAAAGACTTTTGAGAGAGAAGTAGCTCCTTTATTGAAAATAGGAGATGCATATCCAAAGATGTTGATTGCTAGAACATACCAACCGGAATATAATCACGAAGGTATACGGATTGTTGATGCTGCTGAATGGTTAACTAATGTAAAATATGAGGAATGAATTATGGGAAAAAACAAACTGGATATAATCACATTTAGCAAGATATATGATACGTTTGGCGAAGACGCTGCAAGGGATACTTTAAATGATGTGAATGAAGGGAGAGTAAAAGCGTCTACTATCGAAAAGTATTTATTTACCGATGAAACAAAAGAAGAATACACTAAAAGGCTTCGAGAGGAGTATAAGGATCTCGAATAATGTTAAATGAAGGATCATTACGATTATGAATGCACCTGCAGGCGGATCTATCTGAAATGAAACCACTAAACCAATAGTGTCATTAAATTCCAAATGAGGAAGGGCGTAGAGATGAATATTGAACCGGGAAGAATAATCAATGATTTTATTGAACCAAATAAAAGGCAGTATGTTATTCCTGTGTATCAAAGGAACTATGAGTGGCCAAGAGAACAGTGCGAGAAACTGTTTGATGATATTATTATGGCCTATAAAAATGATCGAAATCATTTTTGCGGTTCTATCATCTATGCACCCTTAAGGGAGGAACATGGCATTATTTACTATGTGATAGTCGATGGACAACAGAGACTTACGACAATTTATCTATTGTTAAAAGCATTAATTGATTCTGCCGAAACTGACAGGGATAAAGAAACACTTACCAGCGTTCTTTTTAATATGGATAAGTTTTCGGAATATGGGATTAATGAAGCGAGTAAGCTGAAACTAAAGCCAATAAAGTCCGATAACAACCAACTGTTTTTGTTAATGGACAACAAGTATGACAAAATAGACAAGAGTAGTGGTATTTGGACAAACTATAATGTATTTAAGGATAAAATCTCGCTATTGCTTTCAACCGATAGTGGGATGGATATTAAGAATATTTATCTTGGGATTGAGAAACTGTTCTGTGCGAGGATTAAGCTTGATGCATCCGACAATGCTCAGGAGATATTTGAACGTATAAATTCAACCGGAGTACCGCTCAGTTTGTCCGATCAGATTCGGAATTATGTTTTAATGACGGATGTTAACCAGGAAAAGCTGTATGAGACGTATTGGCTTGAGATAGAAAACCTGTTGACACGCGATAAGATGTCCGCATTTTTCCTGGATTATCTTAATCTAAAGAATGACGGTTTCACCAAGGAAAAAGAGGCGTATGACATATTTAAACTGCTATACACCCGGGGAAAATACACTAATGAATCAATGCTTCAGGAATTGAAACACTATGCTGAGGTCTACAGTGTATTTTTGTATGGGAGTGACAGCTATAGTAAGAAGATAAACGATGATCTTAGAGGGCTACGTCTGTTAAAGCAGTCCACAGTATATCTTTTTCTGTTTAGTGTTTTTGATGATTATCAAGCAGGAGTCATAACGGAAACAGAATTGGAAAGAGTCCTTTCCATGCTCCTTAGTTACAGTGTTCGTAGAATGATGTGCGAAATTGCATCAAACTCATTGCGGGGAGTGTATAAGACTCTGTATAATAAGGTGTTTTCTCAAAAGAGAAACAAAGAATTATATTATGATTCGATTGTTTCATTCATGTTCCAGATGACATATAAAGATGCAATTCCGTCGGATGACAATTTCCGTTATGCATTGATCCATAATAATCTTTACCAGAAACATGCCCTTTGCAATTTTATTCTGGACAAATTGGAGAATCAAGGCAAAGAAATAATACTTACGGATTCACTAAGTGTAGAACACATTATGCCACAAAACAAGAACCTTTCCACGGCTTGGCAGGAAATGTTAGGGGATAACTGGTTCGAGGATAGAGATAAATGGCTGCATACATTGGGGAATCTTACTTTGACGGGCTATAACAGTGAACTTGGAGATAAGCCTTTCGATGAGAAAAAGGCACTGATAGAAGAAAAGAAAACAAAAGTTGTATTCTTGTATCAAGATGTACAGGATAAAAAAGAGTGGAACGCGTCAACAATAGAAAGCAGGGCTAATCGTTTGGCTGAGAGCGCATTACAGCTTTTTGCTATACAACGTCCTGAAAAAATGATTTCATTTGCGGATCCGAGATATAAAGAGTATACATGTGCCGATTCCGGGAATGCCACATATAAAATGGTCAATTACTACGAATTAATGGGAGAAAGAGTAGTAGTTGATAGTTTTGCAGATATGGTAAGGTCTGTAACTAAGAAACTGTATAACTATGATCGCGATATTATAATCCGGATGGCTAAGAATCTGGAGCTTTTCGATGGATGGCTCAATCCGGCATTCTCATATGATTCTTCAGATGTTAGAAACGGGGTGAGAATTGAAGGGACGGACATTTATACAGTAAGTGGACTCTCGGCGTATGATTGCATTAGTTATATCAGGGGGTTAATACGGAAGTATGATCTAGATATTGAAGAGGATTTTATCTATAGTGCGCGATCCTATAAAGATGATCATGCGGCGCCAGCAAGTTCTGTGGTTGTAGTTAATGAACTGGAAACGGCTGGATTGAAGCAGATGGATAAGTATAGTGAGATGGTAGATTCGCTGATTAAAACGATTGACTACTTAAAGACTAGATATGAGGTCAGACTCCAATATAACCATTTCGAGAATCCAACAAAGAAAAGCTCACATGATCTATTATATAGGGTTTATACGAAAGATACCAATAGGGATATCATGTGGGTGTATTATTATCAACTGGCAAGCAATTATATTAGCGTGGAAACAGAACCGGAGTATATAGCGGGGATTTCAAAAGAATTGAAAGGGTTCTACAGAAATCAGATAAGAAACGCACATCCGTGCCAGAAGCTATTCTTTACAAACTATGACGATATAAGGGAATCCTTAATTCGAATTTGTGATTCGATAGATAATTATCTGAGTTGACGATGGTAATGTCTATTTGTAATAATAAACAAACCAACCGTTGTTCTTGCATTTCATTTTTGGATGATAAAAATGCTAAAACAATCGGTTGGTATGTTTTTTACTGTTTTCACATTTTTCTTCAGCACTAATGGTCATAGAGTCAAGGATTCCTTCCAGTTCCTTCTCATCTTTGTCGCTTTCAGATGAGAACTTGCTGTTTCTTTGAATTACATCAAAGATGCCATCCAAAGGTGTAAACTTCTCATTTTCAATCCGGTATCCATCTGTCATTTTTTGAAGCATGGCATTCATTGCCTCCCATGCTTCATACGCTTTGATTAAGGCTACCATATCTTTCTTTGTCATATACTGATCCTTGTTAAAAAAGTGAGTAAATCATATCGCATATTACGTGGAAAAAAAGAATTTAGAATACAGTGTTAGGGTCGGGTGAAAAGGGCCACACCTGAAGCTGCATAGAAAGGGCCATTTTCAGTTGGACAGAAACGGCCAAAGGTCATTTGCTTGCATTGTTCTCCATCCTAGTATCTCAATGGAGCGGGAACGGAGTCAAGGGACCGTGGAATAAACCGGAGCGCTGTCTTTGGCGCGAGGATTTATGCCGCGCAAAGCCCTTGACGCAGTGACACGGATAATCCTTGTTCAAAGAAAAACAGCTTGCTGTTTTTCCTGCCTCCCCGGCGAGGGGGCCGGAGTCAAGGGGCGGTAGCGCCCTAAGGTTCTATAGGCAATTGAGCGAAATCGTAGATAATTGGCCCTTCTAGTCCGACGCAAATTGGCCCTTTTTACCCGGCTCTGAATGGCCCTTTCCGCCCGACCCTAACAACAGTTTATTCTTTGCAATGATTATCCCCAAAGTAACAAAAGTAACACAAGTTTCACAGAATTGCGATTGAAGGAGTATCGTATCTGTGATACAATAGGTCACAAGTATTAATTGGATAATTGGCAAACCCGAGGAAACTCGGTGACGCAAAACTGAAGGGTCTAACCGTGAGAACGTATGATAGCCAGTTGCACTTTAGAAATCAGGGCAGATCCTATCTAGAATGGGGAATGCGCTGTTTTTTTATTTGGGTTTTAATGGATGGGAGAGAATGACGGATAATTATTATCAACGGAAGAGGGGTGAAATGATGCGGAGTAAAATGAAACGAGGGTTATTAGGAACTGCGTTAGTAGCCGTTCTTACATTTATGATGTCCTTTACGGCTTTTGCTGATGAAGGGGGTGTAGTAGTTGATGAAAACACATTCCCTGATGCTAAATTTCGGGAGTATGTTCTTAAAAACATCGATAAGGATAGGAACCAGGAACTATCTGAAGCAGAGATAAGTGTGGTAAAGAGCATTGACATGACAAGAAAAGGTGTTAGTACGATGAAGGGTGTAGAGATATTTACAGGTCTAACATCCTTGAAATGTGGGAACAATTTGCTTACGGAACTTGATGTGAGTTCTTTGAAGGAATTGGAGACGCTTTACTGCAACTATAATCAACTTACAGAGTTGGATGTAAGTGGATTTACAAAGTTGACTTATTTGGATTGTGGAGCAAATCAGTTACAGTCTCTTAATGTTACTGGATGTACAGGACTTGGAACAATCTATCTTGGCACAAATCAGATTATAGATTTGGATGCGAGTGGATTAACAAGTCTGAAAACGTTTAGGTGTAATAATAATCCATTTCATAGTTTGAATATTAGTGGTTGTTCAAAACTCGATTACTTGTATATTGATAAAAGTACGTTTGTTGAGTTATATGCAAGCGATTGTGAAGCCCTCACGTCGTTAAAGCTTAGTAATAAAGGACTTAAAAATCTTGATGTGAGTGGATGTCTTGGCTTGACATCCTTGGATTGCAGTAATAATGAACTGCAATCATTGAATATAGGAGGCTGTTCAAAACTGGCTAACCTGGATTGTCATTCGAATCAACTGACAAGTGTAGATATCACTGGAATCAACAAATTAATTAATGCGTATTCAGAATCAACAAGTACTGAGCCTGGAAAGTATGTTTATGGAGCCAATAAACTTCAGGTGGACAAAAGTGTTGAAATAATAACGGATCATACACATATTCATGATTGGGACAATGGAAGAATAACAGTACAGCCGACGTGTACAAGTAAAGGAACAAAAGTATATACATGTGAAATATGTGGACAGAACAAAAAAGAAATACTTAATATGACAGATCACACAATAGTGATTGATAAAGCTGTGGAACCTACATGTGAGCATACGGGGCTAACAGCGGGAAGTCATTGCTCAAAATGTGATACTATTATTGAAGAACAAACAATCGTCAAGGCATTAGGTCATAAGATCGTAAAAATACCTGGGGTTGCTGCTACATACACGAAAACAGGACTAACTGAAGGCAAAAAGTGTTCGAAGTGTGGAGTGATATTGGTGAAGCAAACCGTTATCCCCAAATTGGTAAAGAATGGTTGGATTAAGGAAAACGGAAAGTGGTATTTCTATTCGAACGGTAAAAAATCGACAGGTTGGAAGAAGATCAATGGCAACTGGTATTATCTTCCGGGCGGAGCCATGCAGACTGGCTGGAAGCAGATCAGTAAAAATTGGTATTATTTCGGTACGGACGGGATCATGCGGACCGGCTGGGAAACAATATATGGAAAAAAGTATTACTTCGGTACAGACGGAATCATGCGTACTGGTTGGGAGAAGGTTGGAAATAAGTGGTATTATTTTAGTACTTCTGGTATTGTGCAGACTGATTGGAAACAAATATCGGGGAAGTGGTATTACTTCGGTGCAAACGGAATCATGCAAACTGGTTGGAAGAAGATTGGCACTAAGTGGTATTATTTTAATTCTTCCGGCATAATGCAGACCGGTTGGAAACAAATCGGGAAGTGGTATTATTTTGGAAACGATGGAGCCATGAGAATCAAGTGGCAGAAGATTAATGGGGTTTGGTATTATTTTGGTGAAGACGGAATAATGCAGACCGGTTGGCAGGTGATTGGCGGAAAACAGTATTACTTTAAGAATGGTGCTATGGCCGTTGGTTGGCTTAAATCGGGAAGTGACTGGTATTACTTTAATGCAAACGGAATTATGCAAACGGGAGTGTTGACAATTTCAGGCAAAAAGTATGTTTTCGGGAAGGATGGTGTTTTGCTACAGGAAGAGCCAGGAGAGAATAGACTGAAAGTAGCAGGAAATCAATTGGCTTTAGATTCTGAATCTGAAATCCTTAGCTATACACCGGCTGGAATGAAGAAAAAAAGAATACTTGCTACTGAGTATAAGAAAGAAGCGTTAACTCCGGTTAAGGCATTATTAGAAGGAGATGACAAATTATTAAAGTATTATGATGAGTACTATTCAATAAATCAGTATGATAATTATACTAGAGATCTGGATAAGGGGATACCCTATGAAACGGCAATGAATAAATACTATAAGAAAATCTTTTCTGAACTGGAGGTAGTTAATATTCGTGTTAAATTTAGTAGGCGTTGGAATCCGACAACAGAGGACATTAACACGTGTTGGGATGCAGGAGTAGAATACTGGCATTACATTCACTTAGTAGATGGAAAAACCAGCAGGTCCTTGATTTCTAACAATATTGATTTAACACCAATTGCAGAACTAAATGGTGTTTACGTTTCTTATTTTAATTGGAGTTATGGAGATACAACTAGGTTTTATAATGAATATGGAGATTATATCAAACTAACAGATAATGGATCAACGTATATTACAATTATAAAGCCGAAAAACTATACGAATTTATACTTAGGGGTATCTGGAGGGGTTCAAAAGGAAGCTTCAGTTGATGAGAAACAATTCTATTCAGGCAAAGTGGGGTATGAAAAGACGAGTTGGTATACAAAGGCGCCCAATAATACGAAATGGCTTAATTTGAAATAAGCAGCGATAAAAATACTATGGTGCCTGTCATCATGAAAAATGGATAATTCTCAGAAACTATTATGCTGACAGGCACTATAGAGGATAATTGTTTTTAGCGTAGTTTCACGATTGGAATGTGAAATGGGTAGTCAAAGCTCTTTAGAATGTCTCAAAGCTTTTTAGGGCAAAATATTGAGGCTAGTTAAAGAATAAACTAAAACGATCAGGATCTGGTTATCGGATCCTGATTTTGTTTTTGCCCTATAAAGATAATATGCTATAATATGCCCAAATATGCGATGTATAGAATTGTAAGGATGCAGTAAAATCAAGGAGCTTGGGATGATAAAAGTACTTTTTGTGTGCTGGGGCAATATCCAAGGCGATTTCAGGATTTCAGTAAAACAAAACGTATTGAAGTTATATGAGGAAATCGGGACAGGGGTTTTTGGAAATTCTCGAGTAGTCGAAATTCTTGGTTGTTCGGAAGTGACAGCAACGTCCTATTTGAAAAGGATGGAGGATGAAATGAAGATCATAGTTCCGGTAGAAGGAATGGGAAAAGGAAAGTACACGTTTTCAAAGTAAAATACAGGAAAGGTTAGTTTAAAAGCTGATAGGAAAGAGTGTTATGGGATTTTTGTGGGTTGCACTTGGCGGTGCGACAGGAGCGATGGGAAGGTATGCAATCAGTCTGATTCCGGTGAAATCTGCCTTCCCGTTCCTGACATTAATAACGAATGTAATCGGAGCCGTTCTGATTGGTTTTATCGTGGGATTTGCTGCCGGAAGGGATGATGTTTCTGAAAATGCCATTCTCTTTTGGAAAACCGGAGTATGCGGAGGCTTTACAACATTTTCAACCTTTTCGCTGGAGGCATTTCAGCTTATAGAGAGTAAATCGTATTTCAGCGCGGGACTGTATATCCTGCTAAGCGTACTTTGTTGTGTCATTGGGATTCTGTGTGGCAGGAAACTGGCAGAGCTGGTCAAAGGATGACGATAGGGGAGGATGACGCGTTCAGTAGGAAATGCTTTGTACAAGAATCCGGTTCCACTGACGAGATTCAGATGGTCAGAGAGATGTACTGAGATGGAAAAGGGGCTGTCGCATTAAACTGATGCGACAGCCCCGATCATTTTTATTTACGCTTACCGGCAATAGTATATGGACCAGAAGGTGGTATCATCCACCGTTTTAAAAAAGCAATGTTCCCTTTTTCGTGACCGGATGTGGCTGCCATGTTTCAATATCCCATTGTATTTTCAGCGTCCGATGTGTAAAATAAGTACAGCAAAATGAGCGGATCAAATCATTTGATTAAGCGCGAAGGACAAAATGAGGAGGTTCAAACATGGGATTTTTTGACAAATTCAAGGGTGGTTCGGATGGTAGCACCAAGGCAAAGGGCGCCGGCATGGGCTACGCGAGTGTAACAAATGTAAAGCAGTTTACCAATGAGGACCTGCTGGAGAAACTCTCCGGAGTTCAGGTTTCCTTCGGTACGCCGATCATGGGAGATGTAGGTGGAACTCCTTCGGTTGTGTATAAGAAGGTTACAGATGAGCATGATGTATTTGTGCGTGTAAATAAGGACAAGATCATCATGGGTAAGGTCGGGACGGACGGCGTCAGCAGCGCGTCCAGCGCCTTCAGCATGGGACTGGACATGATGTTCGGCGGCAAGAGTGAAAGTACGGCGAAGGCGGACCGCGCAGTTGATGAGTTGATGAAGGTCGTTCAGAAGCTGGAGTCCGGTGAGGAAGTGTCTCAGACGGAAGAAGCTGCGCCCGCTAATACCGGAACCGGTGATGCGGAAGCTCTCTTCATGAAGCAGAAACTCACCCTTTCCAATAAGTTTGATATATTCGATCACAATGAGGAGACGGTATATCACGTGGACGGAGATTTGACAGGACTTAGCTACTCCATCAAGAGTAACGGAGAAGAGGTGCTGAAGATAAAAAAGAAGATGGTTGCGGTTATGCCTTCTTACACGATAGAGAAGAGTAAGTCTGAGATCGGTAAACTGAAGAAAAAGATGAAGTTTACGAATCCGGAGGTGAGCGGAACCATTAACGGTAAGGAGCTGGTGATCAGCGGAGATCTTCTGGGATATGACTTTGATATACAGCTGGGTGGAGCGACCATCGGCCATGTGGATAAGGATATGGGCCACTGGACCGATTGCTTCCGAATCCGGATCTTTGATTCCTCGGCACGTGATATCATGATAGCCATAGCAATCATCTGTGATAATGTAGTGGACCAGGACAATAAGTAACAACGAATTTATGAGAAACCCCGTCTCTAAGACCCCGTCTCCGAGGCGGGGGTTTTACGTGGAATCATCCGGGCAGGATCCGGCTGAATCAATCAAAGCCTCCGGGATGAATCTGTATGAAGGAATCCAGGAACGATTTGAACGATGAAGGAAAGGAGCATTGCGTAATGCAGTGCTCCGATAAAAACAGTGTGATTATGAGTGGGAGCAACGATGTGGCTGTTCCCACTTTTTTATAGGCCATAACCCGTGAATAGTAACGGCGTATGCACATTGGTTAAGTTGGTTAGGCGTGGAGGATTAGTCTGAAATGTCAGTTCACAGGCAGGATGGGGGGATGGTATAATCGAGGTACAGGTAGTAAGATCTTTTTCAAGTATAACTGGCTATGAAAAAAGAAAAAATAGATTGACAGCCAAATAAAAAAACGATATCATGCGATTAAAGTGGCTGCGAAAAGTAAAAAAACAGTTTCGCAGCCGATTAAACGGAGGCGGATGATATGGTAGGAAGAGAACAGGAAATTAAGAATCTTAATAGATTATATGACAGGAATAAGGCGGAACTGGTAGCTATTTATGGCAGACGTCGTGTAGGAAAGACTTTTTTGGTTGATGAAGTTTTTGCAGATAGAATAACTTTTAGACACGCAGGCCTGTCTCCGGAAGGAGAGGAAGGGGTCGGTCTATTAAAAGCACAACTAGATCATTTCTATAATTCGTTGGTAATTCAAGGAATGGAAGAGTGTGAAAAGCCAGGTAATTGGCTCGATGCCTTCCTTTTGCTGGAGAAATACCTTCAGAAAAAAGATGATGGATCCAGACAATTGGTTTTCATAGATGAATTGCCGTGGCTTGATACACCCAGATCAGGTTTCCTCAGGGCATTTGAAGGCTTTTGGAATAACTGGGGGTGCCACAGAAAGAATCTTATGGTTGTGGTTTGTGGAAGTGCAAATTCCTGGATTCTTGATAATCTTATTAATAATCATGGTGGACTATATAACAGGGTTACCTATCAGATCAAACTGTCCCCGTTTTCTTTAAAGGAATGCGAGGAATTATATAACGAGAATCATGTTGCATTATCGAACTATGATATAGTCCAGAGTTATATGATATTAGGCGGAATACCATACTATATGGGGTATTTTGACCCGGAATTAAGTTTAGCTCAAAATATAGATCGTCTGTTTTTTGAAAGAAATTCTATGCTAAAGGATGAATATGACCGTTTGTTTGAATCAGTATTTGTTAATCCTGAAGCGATGAAAAGAATATTAGAGGTGCTATCTACACGAAACGCCGGTTACACCAGGAAGGAAATATCTGAAAGGACTGGCTTTTCCGATGGAGGTGGCTTATCCAGATATTTGAATGCTTTGGTGACCAGCGATTTTGTCGCAAAATATGTTCCGTTTGGGTTTGGAAAGAGAGAGGAGCATTATAAACTTACTGATCCATTCTGCCTTTTTTACCTCCATTTTCGAGAAGTAATCGATAGGGGAGATGACGAATATTGGCAGCATAATTTGGCGGCTCAGTCCGTGGTTGTTTGGCGTGGTTATTCGTTTGAAAATGTATGCTTTAACCATATTCCTCAAATAAAAAAAGCGTTGGGCATATCCGGCGTCACAACGTCTGCATCGGCATGGTCGAAACGGGAAGATGATGAGGAAGGGGCCCAGATAGACTTATTGCTTTTACGAAATGATAATGTATTAAATATGTGTGAAATTAAATTCTATGGAGATGATTTCGCCGTGACGGGCGATTATTATCGGAAACTTCTCAGAAGGCAAGAGATACTAATGAAAGAAGTTAATAAAAAGACTGTCGTACGGAGCACTTTGATAACAACCTTTGGATTGAAGAAAAATGAATATAGTGGAGTATTTACAAACGTAATAACGCTAAAAGATTTTTTTATATGATAATCACATTTGCAAGAAGTATAATTCGATCTACAAGATCCAGATGCCGAAGGTGACTCCTCATGTATGCCGGCATACCTACTGCTCAAATATGGTAAAGTCGGGAATGAATCCGAAGACTCTTCAGTACCTGATGGGGCATAGCAGTATCGGGGTGACTCTGGATGTGTATGTACATGTGAATTTCGATGATGCTATGGATGAGGTCAGTAAATACGCCAGTTCCTGAAAATAAACTGCCATTACCCTATGGCAGAGAACCCAAGGTGCAAATCGAACACTTTTACACCTCAGTTTGCACCTTTTGCTGTTGATAATATGCAGGGATATGCGATATGGACTATTTCTAGAATGCAGGAAAATCAAGGAGTTAAGGGATGATTAAGGTGTTATTCGTCTGCTGGGGCAACATCCAAGGCTGTCGTAAAACCCCAGTAAAATCAAGGCTTCCCAGGATATGGCAGCGATTTTATACCGCGATTATACCGCCCACAGCGAAGCTGCCTTCAGGAAAAAGATGAAGGTGAGTGTCATGGGATGGAAAATGTTAGTATGCTAAGCTGACATATGACGAAATTTGCCGACTGCCGATATAATCGGGAGTTTTGGCCGGATGGAAACGGGTTTATACCAAAAACTATACCGAACAGAAACAAACAGACCGGAAGGTCTTTCCTAATGATACATTATTTTAGTTGGAGTGTCTAAGCTACCTTATTGAGAATGAAGATAACAACAGGCCTTCGGTGAACAAATTGTTCATCGGAGGCTTGTTCCATCGATACTGTCAATAGTCACGACAGGCGCATTCTTTATATGCGTTTTAAAGAACACGATTTGCTGTCGCGAGTGAATTAACCAAAATAAGGTTAAAATCTTTATTTGACAAGTGGTGAAAAATGTGATACTGTTTATGGTGTCGGAAAGGAGGATTGGCTATGGGCTACACACCATTTGGAGAATTTGTAAGGATTCTCAGAATCAAACATCATCAAGTGATGGGCGATATGGCGAAGATTTTAGGTACATCTACGCCGTTTTTGTCAGCCGTAGAAAATGGGAAAAAAAATGTTCCCGCAGAATGGATAGAGAGGCTCACAAATTACTATGGCCTGTCACCGGAAGAAAAAACGCAACTAGAGACATCAGCAGAAGAATCGAGACTCCAGTACAAAATCATACCGGGTAATTCCGGGACAAATCAGCGAAAGGCTGCTTTTCAGTTTGCAAGGTCTTTTGACGAAATGGACGATGAAACCGCACTTAAAATCCTGGAGCTTCTCAGAAACAAGGAGGATACTGACTAATGGACTATAAGACAAAACCTACGAGCTTGAGAGACATTCGTAGGTATTCTGTAATTCTCCGCAGGTTGTTTAAAGTTCCGAGGGGAGGACCGTTCCCAGTCTTACAGGCTCTTGAGCGTCTGCGCGATGTGTTTAGTGATTGCAATTTCATTGTGGTTGAAGACACACGGCTTCCGCCTCAGACAATGGCACGATGTGTTCCTAATAACTTGGGTGGATTTACTATCGAGATCAAGCAGTCTGTTTATGACGGGGCACATGAAAAAGGTATAGGTGCTTTTTTGGGTTTTATTTGCCATGAGATATGTCATATCTTCCTGTTCAAAATCGGCTTTACCCCCGTCTATGAACGATGCTTTGCGGATAATGCTCTTCCGGCATATTGCAGCGTAGAGTGGCAGGCAAAAGCTTTGTGTGGCGAGGTAATGATACCATTTGACGAAAGCAGAGGCATGAGCGTGGACCAGATTACGACAAAATACCACTGCTCAAAAGCCTTTGCTGAAGTTAGACGAAACCGGGAAAGGAGGCGGTGCTCTTGAGGGTCATAGAAGAAAACACTGCAAAGACTGTTGGCGCAGGCAATGCAGTGTTCGTTCTCAGATATTCCTATCTGTATTAGCTCTGATATTATAGCGAATTCCACGGACGAATTCAATACACTTTCGGCATTTTTGGCGATTTGCCGAATGATTTTGGAACTGACAAGTCATGCTCTCAGATATTCCTATCTGTATTAGCAATCACATGGAATACCTGAGAGCACATCCTCAAGGTTAATAAAAAAGACTCAGAGCCTTGTTGTATGAGCAGAAAGGCGGTGGAATATGATTTTCACTGTTAGATTATCGAGGTATTGCCATGAGAAAAACGATATTTGATGATGGCTTCCAGGCATATCTTACAGAAGGAGCAACCATTGTCGGGGCGGCAGGAATCCCAATGCTGATGGATCTTGATAACGTCCAAATTCCAAAAGATTTGCTCCCCTTCGGAAAAGCCAGGACTTGCCATAATAGGCGTCAATATATTCACTTTTACCAGCATGATAAAGAGTTTTCGCGAGTGCTGACAGCTACGACACGATATATTGACGTATTGAAGCTTTATGATGGAGTCATTACTCCCGACTGTACAATGATGATTGGCCAGTCTCCCTGCCTTCAACAGGCAAATACATATATGAACCGCGCGGTCGGATTTTACCTGCAGCGACAGGGGATTCCGGTTATTCCAAACATTCGATGGAGCGATGAAAGTAGCTTTGAATATTGTTTCCTAGTATAAGCGTCATAAATTAACTGGACTTTTTGACAGGCAATGTATCAACCGACAATTCCTCATTCGGATCTATCTCGTCAAGACGATATTTCCAGTGATATACAACGGGTTCCTCATTGACCTCATCAAAATATTTATATATGCGCGCTACCAGTTCCTCTTTAGTTTTAACTCGAATACCTTTAAGCGACTGGCGCGTAAGTTTACTAAAGAAACCTTCAATCAGATTTAACCATGATCCATGCTTGGGAGTGAAAACAAACTCAAATCTTCCCGGCACGGTAGCAAGGTACTGCCTGGTTTCATCAGATGTATGAACTTTTAGATTATCCAATACTAAACGAATTTTATCTTCCTTGGGATATTTGGAATCCAATAATTTAAGGAATTCAATATAGTCTTTACTTGTGTGAGATTCTTTTACCAGCGGTATAGCTTCTCCTGTTTGTAAATCTATTCCTGCAAGAAGAGATAAAGTTCCAAGGCGTTTGTATTCATAATCACGGCTGATTGTTTTATGAGTTTCATCAGGCAGCAGATCATCAGAAGTAGTAGCTATCGCCTGTATTCCCGGCTTTTCATCATATGAAAGCACATGAACAATTTGATCGTCCTCTGCAAAAGGTAACAGTTCACCATTTTCATCAAATTGATATGAGAGTTGTTTGTATACCAAAAGAACATTATGCATCTTCTGATCAAAATCAGGATCGCGTCTTTCACAATAATAGGTGATTTTGTTAGGCTTTATTTCAGCCTCTTCAAGTATTGTTCGAACCTTGGATTGACTGATTGTTGAAAGCCGGATGTGCCCCGCTTCTTCAGCGCATTTGTTAATGTGTTTGGTCAGAAGTGCTCTGGACCATACTTCTGCGGAATACCCCAAATCTACGGGTTTCTGACAGGCAATGCTGATAATCCATGCTTTTTCATCATCAGTGATTTCCGCATTTCGTCCACGGCCAGGCGCATCAAATAAGGCATTTTCAATACCTCCGTCAAGGTATTTGTTAATGCACAACATAACACTTTTACGATTCATATCTACCTTATTGGCTATCTCATCTATTCGAGTACCATTCGCTTTGAGAAGGAGAATTCGAGCTCTGCTAACAGTTTGCGCCTGAATAGTCCTTGTTCTTGTAAGCGATTCAAGATATGAACGATCATCGTCACTTAATGTGATTGTAGTTGCTTTTCTGCCCATGGATAATGCCCCTTTCGGTATGATAAGAGCATTATACCAGAAAACAGAAATAAAGTCCATTTATTTAAAAACATATATACTAGGAGTACACCCAGGTTCGATAGTTTCTGTCAGCACTCACGGATGTATTCGGGACAAGAAACAGAAGATGATGTTTAAGATCGGCTTGGAAGCAATGTTAGACACATTATCTCCTTCAGCAGTTCTGGTTCATGGTTATATGCCGGAAGAGATTTTCGGAGAATACAAAGGTCAGGTGGATTTCTGCCGATATGCAAGTGAGTTCGAACGCACTCACCGGAAGGAAGGTGCGTGAGATGGGAACTTGTTATAAAGGTGGAGCTGACCACTATCATAAGGTCACTGAAAACATAGGTTCAGTGGCTGCGGTTTACAAGTATCAAAATGGACTCTTCGGAGATCGCGGACAAGGTGGGTCAAGTGTGATTCGCAATATAGCATCGGACGATCCGCAAGCAACAGCAAAAGACTTTTTTGATAGGCTTACATATGGAGGCATAGAAAAAACACTATATTACAAGGACGGGTCTGAAAAGGGTAAAAGAGTCACTATGGCTGATGGTTCAACGATGAACTGGAGAAAAGTCTCATCTTCAGCGGATAAGTCTCCGGCGGTAGATATTGATATTGAACGAAGCAATGACCATGGAGAGTTGGTTACACAAAAAATACATTTTACGAAGAGGTAGGAATATGGTCAACATAGATGTCAGATTAAAAAAAGAAGATATCCAGATTCTGCAGAGTGCTGTAGGGAAAAAGCTGGATAGGATAGAACACGATGAATTTGTCTTTACAAATACGTCCTCACAGACAGTCAGGCTTGTTTTAGGAGACGAACTCTTCTATCTGTACAGTTTCACAGAACCTCTTGATTATTATGGAACAGAGGAAGATGTGGCGGTTTGGTCAGTTGAAGAAAAAGAATATCCCCTGATTGCGGATAAGAGCTTTGTAACGACTCCTTTTCAGGAAAAAATCACTGCAATCCGTATCGTACAGGAGCACCAGATGCTGTTTGATAACGCCCGGCAGACCTATGATGTATGGGTGACAAGAGGAATCATTATTGAGTTTGGAGACCATGAGTTGGCTTTTGAAAAGCCAGTCTGGTTCTCAGAGGATATCGTTATTCGTAAAGGATATGATCTCATTGAAGAATTCCAGCCGGTAGAGGAAATCTGCAAAGCTGGAAAATGGAAGGATGAGATTACGATGGAGTGTTCCCGGGAAGTGGTGATATTATAAGCGGGAACTAAAAAACGCGAGCAGCATCCCTTTAGATAGGGATGCTGAATTCTTGACTTCCTATGGAAAACAAGGAAAATGTCTAAGCTGACTTGTTTTGTGAGAGGATAACAGCAGGCCTTCGGTGAACAAATCGTTCATCGGAGGCTTGTTCCATATCTTGTTCCATTCTTGTTCCGATCGTGAACCCGCATAGAATAAGGGGATTGAGACATAATAGAACAAGGAACAAAATAATTTTATATATAGAAAAAAAAGAGAGAAATAATAGGCGCGCGCGCGAAATGCGCATATACGCGCGTATATAGAGTAAAGATAGAGCTTGTTCTTCGTGGCTTGTTCCAAAATGCCGATAAACCCTTGCCAGACAAGGGGTTATCGCGTGAACAAGCTATGGAACAGTGTAACACAGGTGGGTGACTTGTTCTTATCGGCATCATCCAGGTTCACCGCAGTTGTTTCCGCTTTTTCAGACCTATTCCCCGTGATATGACTGTCATATACGGCTGTTTTATGCTATACTTACGCTATGTGAACGTAAGTCTGAGGAGGACGGATTTTGATCAAAACTATACGGCAATTTGGATGGGTTTATTACCTTGATGAAGAGAAAAGCAAGTCGCTGGATTCGGATCGATGTGGAAAGTGGATGTACTTTTTTAGCGATGTTAAACGCGCTGCTGAATTGTGTATGGAAGCGGTTGAAAAAGGCGTGGTCGCGGAATCAAAGCATTCCGATGAACCGGAGGGTGTATGCTGCTTCTATCTGAACGGAGACGATCAGGACGCACACAAAAGCGTTCTTCAGTTCTTCCTTGAACATGATCTGATCAGGAAAACCAAGAAGGGGAAACTGTATAATATATCCTTCAAGTACGATGACCAGACGAGGAATGGTGAGTACGGCGATTCATTTCAGGCGGAAATCAAGTTGGATCAGTTTCTGAATCTTGAAACAGGAGAATGGATATAAGACTGGCCTGCCTTAAGGGGCAGGCGATTATTTGAAGGTATTGGTTCCGATAATATGACGTTATGGGAAGCGGAGGGGTGAGCATGATTCTATCTAAAAAGCAGATGTCAGAAGAGGATATCAAGCTGAATTTCATAACACCGGCACTTCTTAATCACGGTTGGAAAGACAAGATCACGATGGAGCAGGCAGTACGCTTCACGGACGGAAAGATTAACATTAAAGGGAATCTCGTGGCAAGATCCCCGGCTAAAAAAGCTGATTATATCCTGTATATCAATGCGAATAACCCGATTGCGATCGTAGAGGCAAAGGACAATAACCATTCGGTTTCTTTTGGTATGCAGCAGGCTAAAACCTATGCAACTATGATGAAGATCCCATTTGCATACAGCTCCAATGGAGATGCATTTGAAGAGTATGACTATCTGACCGGTATAGAGAGACAGATCGCATTGGATGAATTTCCTACTCCGGAAGAGTTGTATGATCGATTCAAAAAGGAGTCAAATGGCGGGCTGGGATTGTCGAAGGAAGAAGAGGCGATAATTCAGCAACCGTATTATTCGGGGCAGAATACGAATACCCTACGTTACTATCAGAGAAATGCTGTGAACCAGACCTTGGATGCGATTGCAAAGGGGCAGAACAGGATTCTTCTGGTGATGGCAACCGGAACAGGAAAAACCTTTACGGCATTCCAGATCGTATATCGTCTTTTGAAAAGCGGACTGAAAAGGAAGATCCTCTATCTTGCAGACCGTAATATTCTTGTGGATCAGTCCATTCAACAGGACTTTTCTCCGTTGGCTAAAACCATTCATAAGGTGGACTTCTCTAAGGATGATCCCACCACGATCTCTTCTTATGAGGTGTATTTTTCTTTGTACCAGCAGCTTGCGGGAAAGAGCGAGAGCGATGATGACGACAGGGAGAATGGAGATGAGACGATTGCAAAGTTCCAGGCGCTATTCTCACCGGAGTTCTTTGATCTGGTTATTGTAGATGAGTGTCACCGCGGATCAGCAAAGAAGGACAGTAACTGGCGAAGAATCCTCGAATACTTCAGTGGTGCGACCCAGATCGGTATGACTGCTACCCCTAAAGAAACCAAGTACATTTCCAACATAGATTACTTCGGTGAGCCAGTATATACCTACAGTCTCAACGAGGGTATTAACGATGGCTTCCTGGCTCCCTTTAAGGTAATCAACATCACGACGGACATCGGTGATGGATGGAGACCGTACAAGGGGCAGCTGGACATGTATGGGAATGAGATCGAGGACAGGATCTATAACAATAGCGATTATGACTACAATATCACGATCATGGATCGGATCATTCAGGTCGCAAGTGAAATCACGAACTATCTGAAGAGTACTGACAGAATGGCAAAAACGATCGTATTCTGTGCGACGGAAGCACATGCGGAATGTATGCGGATTGCACTTGCTAACCTGAACCAGGATATGTGTCAGAAGAATCCGGATTATGTTGTGAGGATTACCGGCAGTGATACCTATGGAAAGTCGAAACTGGATTATTTCATTTCCCTTGCCGAGTATCCGGTAATAGCCACAACATCGAAACTTCTATCAACCGGTGCGGATTGTAAGATGACAAAACTGATCGTTCTTGATCAGATGATCGGTTCGATGACAGAGTTGGAATAGATTTGGAGAATGAGTAAATGGTATTTGCAGATGTACCTGAGATTATCTTCAGCAATAAACAGAATATCCCGTGGAATGATGTGGAACAATACCTGAAAAAGTTCATAGGACAGGAGTTCCGGGTGAAAGAGTCTGGGGATATGATCCATATCGGAGGGGATTTCCCGGATGAATACACAGAGTCCAAGTATACCAAGAAACTGCGCGGTGCACTTGCCAAGGCAAAAGCAAATGCAGGGCAGGTGATCGGTGCCATGCTTGAAAATGCTGAAAACAGGCGTTGGGTGGAAAATAAGGACTCCAAACACGATAAAGAAGCGAGTGGGGGATGGTACAGATACGATGTGGGCTTTACCATTCCGGTTGAAAGTAATGGTGAATCCCGTAAGAATGCCTATGTCGGAACGGCGGTAGTCAGGATCAAGGGTGACAAGCTGTATCTTTACGACATTATAAACATAAAAAAAGAAGCGAGTACGCCGCATTAGTCCGAAGACCGTACGGTAAAAAACCGCTTCTCTTTGAATGAAGATTAGCATAAACTGAGAGGCATGTCAAGGGAAAATACGGGAAACGAATTATGTCCATCTCTGTGGAGATGAAAAATGAGAGGATAGATAATGACAGCACAGCAGTTGAAGAACTCAATATTGCAGATGGCGGTGCAGGGGAAACTTGTCCCCCAGGATCCGAACGATGAACCGGCGAGTGTCCTGCTTGAACGTATCCGCAAAGAAAAGGAAAAACTGATCAAGGAAGGGAAAATCAAGAAAGAGAAGAACCCTTCCTACATTTTCCGTGGTGAAGATAATTTGCCTTATGAGAAGGTCGGGAATAATGAGCCGGTATGTATAGCGGATGAAGTGCCGTTTGAGATACCGGATAGTTGGGAATGGGCTCGTTTAGGTGTCATTTCAACATCTGCGGCCGAACCTACCCTCCCCGTAAATTCAAGGAATTCCATTCGCTGAGGCCCGATTTTATACCCCGAGTATACCCACTGATTGACTGTGCATTCTGAGAGAGGAATAAGGATGATTAAAATACTCTTTGTCTGCTGGGGCAATATCTGTCGCTCTCCGATGTGTGAATTCGTAATGAAGGATCTGGTGGAGAAGGCGGGGCTTGCGGATCAGTTTTATATCGAGTCTGCGGCTACCAGCAGCGAGGAGATCTGGGGAGGCCGGGGGAATCCGGTCTATCCGCCGGCCAGGGAGGAACTGGCGCGGCACGGGCTCCGCTGCGACGGAAAGTACGCCCGGAAGATGACAAAGGATGATTATGACCGTTTTGATTATCTGATTGGTATGGAACAGTTGAATATCCGTTACATGCTGCAGATCGTGGGCGGAGATCCGGAGGGAAAGGTCTCCACGCTGCTCAGCTTTGCGGGCCTGGATCGGGGGATCGCGGATCCCTGGTACACGGGAGATTTCAGGTCCACCTACAGGGATGTGGTGCAGGGCTGCGAAGCACTGCTGCAGCACGTGGTTGAAACGGATGAGGTAAGGAAGGCGAGGTAACATTATGCCACCGGGAGGAAGAGCGGGAGGCCCCATGGGGCGATTCATGACGGCGGAGGAGAAGGCGAGCCAGCCGAAGATCACGGGGGCTCTGCTGAAGAGAGTATTCTCCTATCTGAAACCATATTGGAAACAGTTTGTGTTGGTTTTGCTCTGTATCGGACTGTCCTCCACGCTGGCACTTATGCCGTCAATCCTGACAGGTAAGATCATCGATGAGGGTCTCATCGGACAGGATATGCGGCTTCTGGTGATCTACATCCTGCTTTCCCTGGGAATGACCTTCGGTGCAAATCTGATCGGGGTTGCGGAAGCATATATCAACATTTGGATCGCGCAGCATATCACCTTTGATATGAGGAATCAGATGTTCCGGCATTTGCAGAAAATGTCCCAGCGCTTCTTCACCACGAATAATCAGGGAGACATTATCACCCGCATGACCAGTGATATCGACGGTGTGGAGTCCGTGATCACGAATACCTTCAAGAGTATTCTTTCGAATTCCATCACCCTGGCGGTGGCGCTGATCGCCATGTTTCAGAAGAACTGGCTTCTGGCACTGCTGGGAGTAGCGGTGATCCCGCTCTTCGTGATCCCGACCCGGAAGGCGGGGAAGACCCGGTGGAAGCTGACCCGGGAAGCGCAGAACTGCAACGATGAGGTAAATGGGATCCTGAACGAAACCCTGTCCGTCAGCGGACAGCTTCTGGTAAAGCTCTTCGGAAAGGAAGAGAAGGAGACGAAGCGCTACGAGGAAGTAAATGACCGGATGGTGCGGCTGAATATCAAGGAGCGCATGGCCGGCAAATGGTTCTTTGTGGTCCTGCAGACCGTCACCAGTATCGGACCGATGCTGCTCTATCTGGTGGGCGGTATCCTGATCATGAAATATGACAGTTCCATTACGGTGGGTGATATCACGGTGCTGGTGGCGCTGCTGGGCAAGACATACATGCCGGTGAACAGTCTGCTGAATATCCAGGTGGACTGGATGCGTTCCATGGCGCTCTTCACCCGTATCTTCGAATACTTCGATATGCCGGTGGAGATCGAGAATCCGGAGAACCCGGAGATACCGGCTGTATCCACCGGTGAAGTGGAGTTTCGGGATGTAAGCTTCTCCTATGATGAGGAACGGCAGATCCTGAAGCATGTGAGCTTCAAACTGGAAAGCGGGCGGAGCGTGGCCATCGTCGGACCCTCCGGTTCCGGCAAGAGTACCATCATCAATCTGATCCCCAGGCTCTATGACGTAAATGAGGGAACCGTATTCTTCGACGGGATCGATGTAAGGAAACAGGACCTGACGCATTTGCGGAATTCCATCGGCGTGGTTTCGCAGGAGACCTATCTCTTCAACGGCTCTATCCGGGATAATCTCAGATATGCCAGGGAGGACGCCACTGAGGAGGAAATGATCGAGGCCTGCAAAAAGGCGAATATCTATGACTTCATCGAAAAGCAGGAGAAGGGGCTGGATACCATGGTGGGAAACCGGGGATTGAAGCTTTCCGGCGGGGAAAAGCAGAGGATCTCCATCGCCCGGGTACTGCTGAAGGATCCGTCACTTCTGGTATTTGACGAGGCAACCTCTGCGCTGGACTCCATTTCCGAAAGTAAGATCCAGGAGGCAATCGATCCCATTATAGCGGAGCGGACCAGCATCCTGATCGCACATCGTCTCTCCACTATTCTGGCGGCGGACGAGATCCTGGTGGTGAAGGACGGAGAGATCGTGGAGCGGGGACACCATAAGGAACTGGTGAACCGGGGCGGAGTATATACGGAGCTCTACAGGACGCAGTTCCGTTCGGATGACGGACAGGATACGGCGGAGACTGTGGTGCAGATAGAAGGATATTCCGAGGGTGAATGACACTCATGCCGGCTGGACAGGGGTATTCCGAGGGTGAATGACGCAGGTAAGCCGGTCGGATTTAAGAAACGGAGCGGGAGACCGTACGGTAAGAATATTAGGAAGCGTAGTGAAAGACCATACTGTAGGAACATGATTTATACGATATTCGACAACTGCATTATATTGCTGCTGCTGATCGCAGGTCTTTTCTTCGGAGAAGAGGCGGCGCTTCTGATCATCACGGCGGGACTCCTCATCATTCTGGTCACCTATCGTTCGTTTGAGGAGAAGCCGGCCATACCGGTGATCATGGTCGAGACTGCATTGATGATCTGCTTTGCGGGGCTTTCGGGAAGCTGGACCGGCTGTATCATTTTCTTCCTGCTGCATGAGATCCCTGCATGGGTCCGCGGGCTTTGCGGCGTGCTCCTGTCAGTTCTCTCGGAACAAGTGATCCAAAGAAACATGACGCCGGCAGAGAGTGTCCTGCATGCCATGCTTCTGATTGCGGTTTACATAATTCTTGAATGCATTTTCATCCTGATCCGACGGATGAAGGCGCAGAAGCAGAAGGAGGAAGAGAGGATCCGTGCTTCCAATGTCAGTGAAATGCACGAAAAGCAGGCAAATGAGGAGCTTCTCCGGCAGAACGTGTTGGCGGAGAAAAATGCGCGCCTGGTGGAGCGGGAGAATATCAGCCGGAATATCCACAACAGCGTGGGGCATTCCATCACGGCAGCCATTATGACGCTGGATGCGGCGGATATGCTGTATGAGGTGAAGCCGGAGGAAGCGCGGAAGAAGATGAATGATGCCAATGAAAGGATCCGCGGCAGTCTGGAATCCATCCGCCGGGCAGTCCGGGTGCTGGACGAGGAGGCGACGGAGATCTCCGCTTCCGATCTTGTGGCGGACATGGAAAGCATCATTCATGAATTTGTGATGGATCATACCTTCCGAGTGGACGGGGATTTCAGCCGTCTGCCAAAGGACGGAAGGATCCCCGGAGAGCATGCGGTCTTCCTTACCGGAGCGTTGCAGGAATTCCTGACCAACGGAGTGAAGCACGGACAGGCAACGGAGTTTGTGGTGATCATGATGGGTGATACCGCCCATATCCGTCTGGAGGTCTCCGACAACGGACAGGGGGACTTCACGGAGGAAAACCGGGACAGCCGTATCCGGAACGGCTTCGGGATCAAGAAGATCATCTCCTATGCGGAGAAGAACGGCGGTAAGGCGGAGTTCTCAAATGACCATGGCTTCCGGTCCGTGGTGGAGCTTCCAATCTATACGGCGACATCCTGAATGAGCTAACGCATGTCACACTGAGCAGATCCTGCATGCCGGCAGCATGCGTTAAGCGTCGGGCGACCAGGTGGCAGCGCAAGATATAACAAGTCGAAGGATCTTACATAGAGCATAAGCATAAATGAGGAAAACGTATGTACAAGGTATTACTGGTTGATGATGAGAATCTGCTCCTGGACAGTCTGGAGATCATCCTGTCCCTGAACGGCATGGAGATCGCGGGCAAGGCGAATGACGGAAATGCGGCGCTGCAGCTGCTTTCTTCTCCGGAAGTAAAATGTGACATCGCCCTGGTGGATCTCAATATGAAGGGCATGGGCGGCATCGAGCTGATCCGGATCATGAAGGAGAAGTATCCGGAGATCCGGATTCTGGTCCTGACTACATTTTACGATGATAAGAATATCACGGAGGCCATCGCAGGCGGGGCGGACGGATATCTGCTGAAGGACAGCGGGAAGGACGCCATCCTGGGAGCCGTGAACCAGATCATGGGTGGAACCACCGTTCTGGATCAGAAGGTCATGCTTCGGCTGACCGCACTCATGAACCAGAATCTCAGTGCCGGGAAGCCGGAGGAGAAGGGATCTGCAGCGAAGGAATTCACGGAGGAGCTGACCGAGCGGGAGCAGGAAATCTGCACCCTGATGGTGGAGGGACTGACCAACCGCCAGATCGCGGATCGGCTCTACATTTCCGAGGGAACCGTGAAGAATTACATTTCCAATATTTATGACAAGACGGGGATCCATGACAGAGTGAAGCTGATCGTCGAGCTGAAGGGATGAGTCTTCATCCGGGATGAGGACCGGCTGCATTTCCGACAGCTCCGGGAGGTTGTTCGAAGCGGAGGTCGAGGCAGATCATCGGGCAGTCAGGAGAGACTGGATCATGGGGAAGCCGGGAGCGATTGGCACATGGGGAAGCCTGGAGCGATTGGCTCGTGGGGAAGCCGGGCGCGATTGGCTCATGGGGAAGGAGAGGTTACGGATGAAAGGAATCGGAAGACGTGCGGTCAGCATCCTGCTGACAGTTGTATTCGTCATCGCCGCATTTCCGCTGATGAGCGGAAGCTCAGTCCATGCGGCGGAGCAGAAGGACTGCTATTCCAAACTGGAGAGCTACAGTATCGACCCGGATCTCAACAAGGGGCTGTACCTGGTTCCGGACGCTCCGGGCAAATATCCGGTGGTGTTCCTGTTCCATGGATCCGGAGGGATCAAGCATTATAAAAGAGACATTCTGAAGCTGATGAATCTGTGGGTCGCTCATGGGTACATCGATCCCGTGATCCTGATCATGCCCGAGATCGATCAGGTTCTGGAGCCGAACTGGGGGATCACCGATTTCCGGAATTTTGTGTCCGAGGGTCATTTCAAGACTTTGATGGATCAGGTGAAGAGCGGAGAATTTACCGATAAGGCGGATGTGTCGGTGGGCATGACGGCTGCGGGATATTCCATGGGCGGAGCCGAGGCCATGTATGTCGCACTGACCTACAAGGACGATATCCTGAATATCGGCGCGGCAAGTCCGGCCAATGTGCTCTATGGCGGCGAGGATTACGGATACGTTCCGAGAGCAAAGCTGATCACATTTACGGAGGATCCGGAAGCGCATTTCTTCATGGGATACGGGCTGAAGGAAGCGGATTATTTCGGGGAGAATGCCAAGCGCTACTATAAGGCCTTTTCGGAAAATAAGGGCGACAGTCCGAATGATTTCGTGTTCTATGACAGGTACAACGGGGCACATGCCTGGGGGACCTTCAAGCGGGAGATCTTCGCCTTCTTCTATTATCTGAAGTTTGACGAGCTTCCTACGGATGAGGTGATCGAGGATTCCTTCAAGGCGATACCGAAACCGAAATACAAGCCGAATGATTGGAATCAGATCGACGGAAAATGGTACTACATGGACGCGGACAGCAGGAAGCTGACCAACCAGTGGGTGAAGGGATATTGGCTTGGAAGCGATGGCGTGCGGCAGGAAGACCGCAGGGGAACCTGGAAGCACAATTCCAGGGGCTGGTGGTTTGAGGATTCCAAGGGCTGGTATGCGAAGAACTGCTGGCAGCAGATCGACGGAAAATGGTACTACTTTGACCGGGCCGGATATATGGAGAGTCGGGCGTATCGCAGGGGATACTACCTGACGAAGGACGGCGCCTGGGACGGGAAGGGCGCTGCAGCCGGATGGACGAAGGATGGCTCCGGCTGGAAATACCTTCTGTCCGACGGAAAGCCACTCTCCGGCAAATGGATGAAGATCGACGGGGCCTGGTACTGCTTCCATGAGGACGGAACCGCAGCGCAGAATGAATTCGTGAAGGGTTGGTGGCTTGGAGACAACTGCATCTGCTCCGACTCCTCCTGCTGCAAATGGCATAAGAGCAGCAAGGGCTGGTGGTACGGGGATGACGCAGGCTGGTATGCAAAGAATAAAACCTACGTTATAGACGGAAAGAGCTATACCTTCGGAGCGGACGGATATCTGAAGTGATATCGGTGATCGAACGGAAGGGTACGTGTAAAGTGAGGGGACTCATTTCCCCATGGATATGATGAATTACGACCGTGGTCATGTGAAAGATATGACCACGGTCACTTTTTTCTTTTCGGCGGAAATGTTAGATTAGATGTTGTCAGGAGGACGGGAGCAGGAATGAACCCTGTGAAGAGGGAAGGTTCACATTTGAACGCGGTGGATTAAGGATGAAGGAGAGAAAAGCATGAGATCCCGATTGTCCGCATGGAAATACGTGCGAAACAACAAAAGACAGGTCTGGGTGATGATCATTGCGTTGTCACTGACATTTATGACCATGTATCTGATCAACTTCATGTTGCTGACGACGGAGGAGAGCTTCAAGGGCGTCTTCTTCGAAATGCCGAAGAAGCTGGCGGTGATGAACTTTGACTGGAAGACGCTGGGTGTTGATCCGGAAGCACCGGGGACCGACGAAGAGAAGGCGGAGGCGATGAGGACTGCGCGTCAGAAGCTGATCGACGATCTGAAGGCAAGGGAAGGCATCGAAGAGGTGTACTACACACAGACGCTTTCCTTCCGGTATGCAGGTCTCATCGGTGAAATCTGGGCGGATTTCCCGCTTCTTTCCCGGGAGCAGATACCGGCGTATCTGGATCATATGGGGGCAAAGCTGATCGAAGGCCGGCTTCCGGAAGGAGACGGAGAGATCCTGGTGGAAAGCACCATTATGAAGAACCAGAACATGGAACTGAACGGGTACTTCCTGGAGAGCGCCTGGGGGAAGAACTTCAGGGTGGTAGGTGTCCTGGAGTCCGACAACTTTACCTGTGTGGGTACACCGCAGGGGTATGCCAACACCGGATGGTATTATGTGGTGCTCTGCGAACCGGAGCATGCGGAAATGCTGCCGGAGCTGGAAGCCATCGGGATCCATCCCGGGGAATATGACAGGATTTACGATGTGAAGGATTGGGCAAAGATGTACAAGGAAGAGATCACGGATGTGATGGATGGCGCTTTGCTGGGAATCCTGCTGGTTGTGACCGTGTTCCTGGCGATCTCCATCCTGGTGGCATATGTTTCCTTCCTTCGGAACCGGACCAACGAGTACTGTCTCTATACATCCATCGGCTTCAGCCGGTTGGATGTGTACAGCATGATCATGCGGGAGATCGGTATCATTTTCGGGATCAGTCTTCTTCTGGGAGCGGTGTTCTCGGGGATCGCCATGGTGATCATGGGGGAATGCATGATGAAGCCGCTGGGCCTGATCTGCAAATTCATTTATCCGGAACATTTGCTTCGGATCCTGGCGGCCTTTGTGGCGATCGTCGCTTTGCTGCAGCTGCCGATCCTTACGACCATTCACAGGATCAAAACCATAGATATGATGGAGGAATAGTATGTACAAGATAGAAAATGTCAGCATGATCTATGATATGGAATCCGATGATAAGCTCTATGCGCTGAACGGCTTCTCGCTGGAGCTCCCGGACAAGGGGTTGGTGGGTGTCATCGGACCCTCCGGAAGCGGAAAGAGCACACTCATGTACTGCATGTCCACACTCAGGAAGCCCACGGAAGGCAGCATCCGGTACAATGACCGGGAGATTACAACCCTTTCCGATAAAGAGAGGGAGCAGGTGCGCCGCAGGGAATTCGGCTTCGTATTCCAAAAGCATTATCTGGTGCCCTACATGACGGCCATGGACAATGTGATCGTGGCCGGCGTCGGCGAACAGAAGGAGCTGAAGGAGAAGGCAGCGGAATGTCTTTCGGCCTTCGGACTGTCCGAGCGGGAGTTCGGCAAGCGTCCTGCGAAGCTTTCCGGCGGACAGTGTCAGAGAGTCGCCATCGCCCGCGCCATGATCAATGACCCGAAGGTGATATTTGCTGACGAACCCACTGCGTCTCTGGATCACGAGAACGCATTTAATGTGATGAAGATCCTGAAGAAGTATTCCGAGGACCGCCTGGTGATCGTGGTGACCCATGACCACAGTATCCTGAAGGACGTGGATCTGACCGTGGAAATGTGGGACGGACGTCTGAGTGCGGTGAAGTGACGGCGTGGATCTTGCATGACGGCCATCAATAAAAAGAGACGCAGCGTTGATGTAAAGATTTTCGACATGGACAAAAGGAGATAGTATGAACCCCTTTTCATCGTTATATTATATACGGGAAAATAAAGGCCGTGCGGCCCTCTGCATATTCATGATGTTTCTCGGCACCATGATGTTCCTTGCGGGGAACTATGTGGATTCCATGATCCACTCCTTCAACAGATCATTTGAATACTCCGACAGGGTCGTGAGGATAAATGCTCAGACCATGGACGAAGAGTTTAAGGACTTTGAGGCCTTCGTGGAGGATGTGAAGGCGGACCCGGAGCTGGACTGTGTGAGATACAGTGCACTCGGCTTCCCTTCCATGTCCCACGATACCGTGCTGGGGATCGATGTTTATGATACCTGCATGGTGTTCAATTCCGTGGAGGATGCGGGGAAGGTATTTGACCATCTGGGGATCAGGGCTGACCTCTCCGGATGCGGGGACCGGTCCGTTATCATGACAGAGGATCTGGCAAAGAACCTGGGGCTGAAGCCCGGGGATGTATTGGATAAATCCTACAACGGAAATCTGGCCTGGGACTTCACGGTGGATTCCCTGGCGGAGGATCCGGGATATGGCATGTTCTACATATTTGATAATCCGGAAAATCTCTATCGGCTTTACATTTTCAGTGATTCCCTGCAGGGAGAGGAGCTCTATCGTCATGTGGAAAAGCTGGCTGGGGCCCGGAAGGTTCAGGTGCTCCGGCCCTACAGGGATGAGGTCATGCCGGAAATGACGATCCTTTACGTGATCTTCTACGCCATGGTTGTTCTGGTGGCTGTGGTGCTTGCGGTAACGATCAATTCCGTGATGACAGGACAGTACATGAAGAGAACCTACGAGTTCGGCGTGTACCGGGCGCTGGGCAGAAGCAAAGGAGAGATCCGTCGTAAGGTGGCGAAGGAAGTTCTTGCCATGAACCTTATCGCCGTGCTGGCCGGAGCAGTCATCATCATGCTATATACATATCTTGCGAACTCATTGATCTATGAAGAAAAAGGACTACATCTTCTCTACTTCTCGGGAATCGGTCTTCTGGGATTCCTGATCTGTGAAACACTGATCCTGGTGCCGGTCATCCTGTCCAAGGGACGGCGCATGGGAAAGGCGGATGTGACGGGGTTTTGACACCCCGTCTTTTTCTGTTGGAGACAGCTCCGTATCCTGGCTATGTGCCGTGCGAGTTGTGGGTGGCGGGACGAAGGGCAGTGTGCTATAATTTGAGCTGGTATGTCCCCACACAGGGGAACGACACAGGAGAAACACTATGAGATACGTTATGATGGCGCTGGGAGGGATCGTGATCCTTCTGGAGCTCATTCTTATACTTTCGGAACGATTCGGCTGTTCCCAACCCGTAGAAGCAAGGCTGGTCGACCTGGTCAAGCACCGGCCGGGGATTGGCTCCGTAAAACAGCCGGTCCTTCGATATACGGTAGACGGTCAGCGGTATGAGATCGAAGCCCGTATCCATGCCAGGGGCTGGAAGAAGGAAGGAACCCATACGATCCTTGTGAACCCGAAACATCCGACGAAGATCTGGCATAGAAGCAAATGGTGGGATTGCCTGAAGGTGGTGATCCTGGGAGGTATCTGCTTCGGTCTCGGATGGATTGACATTTGACGGGAGGCATTATGATTTCGGAAAAGGACACTATTTGCGCGATAGCGACGGGAACGGGAAGTGCGGGCATCGGCATCGTCCGTCTCAGCGGTCCGGATTCCATCGGGATCGCAGATCGTATGTTTCGCGGAAAACGCAGATTGTCGGAAATGAATACCTATACCGCAGCCTACGGACAGCTGGTTCAGGTGAACGGACCGTCAGAGGGCCAGGTGCTGGATGAGGTGATCGCCCTGGTCATGCGTGCGCCCCGCACCTACACAACGGAGGATGTGGTGGAGCTTTCCTGCCATGGAGGTCCGCTGGTACTGCATCGCGTACTGGAGGAAGCGCTGAAGGCAGGAGCACGTCTGGCAGAGCCCGGTGAATTTACCCGGAGAGCCTACCTGGGCGGGCGGATCGATCTTTCGGAGGCAGAGGCGGTCATGGATGTGATCGCGGCAGAATCCGACCGGGCGTTGGAGGCATCCCTCCGGCAGCTTCGGGGAAGCCTTCGGAATGCGGTGACGGAGTTGAGGGAGAAGCTCCTTTATGAAACGGCATATATTGAATCTGCTCTGGATGATCCGGAGCATTACAGTCTGGAGGATTACGGAGACAGGATCCGGCCTGTCCTGGAGGAGAGCCGGAAAGCAATCCGAAGGCTGCTGGCAGGAGAACGGGAAGGCAGGCTGCTTCGGACCGGAATCCGTACCGCCATTGTGGGACGGCCGAATGCAGGCAAGTCCTCCATCCTGAACCTTCTGCTGGGAGAGGACCGGGCCATCGTGACGGAGATCGCGGGAACCACCCGGGACACTTTGGAAGAGAAGGCCATCCTGGGCGATGTGCCCCTGGTACTGATCGATACGGCAGGCATCCGCGAGACCCGGGACGTGGTGGAACAGATCGGCGTGCAGCGGGCGAAGGAAGCTCTGGAGACCGCAGACCTGATCCTGATGGTCATTGATGCGGCGGAGAACCTGTCGGAAGAGGACGAGGCCTTACTCCGGAGTCTGACGGGAGAACGTCCGGAGCCGGAAGGTCCGGAAGCCGGGGCGGAACTCTCCGGAAGAAATGAAGCAGCACCCATTCTGATCCTGTTGAATAAAAATGATCTTGCGACCGTGGTTTCCGTTCCTGAGATAGAACAGAAGCTGGAGACCTGGAAGTCCGGTTCGGATACACCTGTTACCCGCGTGCTGGAAATCTCCGCAGCAACGGGAGAAGGAAGAGAGCGTCTGGCAGAAGCGGTCCGCGAGCTCTTCTTTGCAGGAACACTTTCTGACAGTCAGGAGACCTATCTGCTGAATGCCCGCCATACCGAAGCCCTTTCCGATGCGGACGAGGCGCTGGGACGCGTGGCAGACAGCGTGGACGCGGGCGTGGGCGAGGATTTCTATACCATCGATCTGCTGGCAGCATATGAAGCCCTGGGCCGAATCACGGGAGAGACCCTGGAGGACGATCTTGCGGACAAAATATTCGCGGAGTTCTGCCTGGGTAAGTAAGATTATAAATGAACGGAGTGTCATGATATGACGCATGTAGAAGAAACATATGATATCGTTATTGTCGGCGCGGGACATGCCGGCTGTGAGGCGGCCCTAGCCGCATCCAGGATGGGATTCGAGACCATCCTTTTTACGGTCAGCATGGACAGCGTGGCACTGATGCCCTGTAATCCCAACATCGGAGGCAGTTCCAAGGGACATCTGGTCCGGGAGATCGACGCCCTGGGCGGCGAGATGGGAAAGAACATTGACAAGACCTATATCCAGTCCAAGATGCTGAATGTGTCCAAGGGACCGGCGGTACATTCTCTCCGTGCCCAGGCAGACAAGGGTGAGTATACCAAGGAAATGCGTCGCACCCTGCAGCGGGAGCCGAAGCTGACCCTGAGACAGCAGGAGGTGACAGAGCTGCTGGTGGAGCCCGTCGCCCCGAATGCCGGCCCGGACGAAGCAAAGGCCCGGAGAAGAGTCGTGGGCGTTCGTACCTGCTCCGGCGCAGTATATCATGCGAAGGCAGTGGTCCTTTGTACCGGTGTGTATCTCAAGGCACGGTGTATTTACGGAGACACCATCAGCTACACGGGACCGAACGGTCTCTCGGCTGCAAATCATCTTTCGGATTCCATGGCGGATGCGGGAATCGGTATCCGGCGTTTCAAGACAGGAACCCCGCCGCGGATCGACCGGAAGTCCATAGATTTTTCCAAGACCGTGGAGCAGAAAGGAAACGAGCACGTGGTTCCCTTCTCCTTTACGAACCGTTCGGAGGACATCGCCCGGGAGCAGATCTCCTGCTGGCTCACCTATACGAACGAAACCACACATGAGATCATTCGGGAGAACATCGACCGTTCACCTCTGTATTCCGGCGTGATCCAGGGAACCGGTCCCCGGTACTGCCCCTCCATTGAGGACAAGATCATGAAGTTCCCGGATAAGGACCGTCACCAGCTCTTCATAGAGCCCGAGGGAGAGTTCACGGATGAAATGTATCTGGACGGCATGCCCTCCTCCCTTCCCGAGGATGTCCAGTATCGGATGGTGCATTCTGTTCCGGGACTGGAACACGCGAAGATCGTAAGAAATGCGTATGCCATCGAGTACGACTGCATTTCCGCAACGGAGCTTCGGCCTTCCCTGGAGTTCAAGGGAGTGGAAGGCCTCTTTGCAGCCGGTCAGATCAACGGAAGCTCCGGTTACGAGGAAGCCGGCGCCCAGGGACTGATGGCAGGGATAAATGCAGCGCGGAAGCTTCAGGGAAAGGACCCGGTGGTCCTGTCCCGTTCCGATGGTTACATCGGTGTTCTGATCGATGACCTGGTAACGAAGGAGACCCATGAGCCTTACCGGATGATGACCAGTCGCGCAGAATACCGTCTGTTGCTCCGTCAGGACAATGCGGATCTGCGGCTGACCCCCATCGGATATGAGATCGGACTGATCCCCGAGGAACGATATCAGGCCTTTCTTGCAAAGAAGGAAATGATCGAGTCCGAGATCCGACGTCTGGAGGAGACTCCCATCGGAGCGGCAAAGGAGACGCAGGAATTCCTTACCGCACATGAGAGCGCGCCACTTCGGACCGGAGCCTGTCTGGCAGATCTGCTCCGTCGTCCCGAATTCACCTACGAAGCGCTGGCGCCTCTGGATACCGGACGTCCCACCGAGGGCATCACAGAAGAGGTGGCGGAACAGGTGGAGATCTCCATCAAGTATGAGGGCTATATCCGGAGACAGAAGCAGCAGGTGGAACATTTCCTCAAAATGGAAGAGAAGAGGATTCCGGCGGATATGGACTACGGTCAGGTGAAGAACCTGCGCAAGGAAGCGCGTCAGAAGCTGGAAGCGGTGCGGCCGGAATCCATAGGACAGGCATCCCGCATCTCGGGCGTTTCCCCCGCAGACGTGTCCCAGCTGATGCTGTATTTGCATTTATGATGCAACGCCGGAGTGGCGTGGTCGGCTATTGCGCCGCGTATGTAAAAGTGGTACAATGGTACGCGTGTGTTATCGTAAATTGCAGTAAGAAGGAACCTCATATATGAAGTACATCGTCATGGATCTGGAGTGGAACCAGAGCGCTTACGGCAGGGCCGGAGAGCATCCCCGACTTCCCTTCGAGATCATAGAGATCGGTGCGGTGAAGCTCGACCATAAGTACCGGCTGGAGTCGGAGTTCCGTGAGCTGATCACACCGAAGATCTACAGAAAACTGCATCATACCATCCGGAATATGCTGAACTACGATGAGAAGGACCTGCAGCGGGAGGGCAAGCCGTTCAAGGATGTGTGCAAACGCTTCCTGGATTGGTGCGGCGAGGATTCGGTCTTCTGCACCTGGGGCATGTCAGACCTCTTCTATCTGCAGAACAACATGGACTTCTACTACATGGACAAGCTTCCGTATCCGGTACGGTACTACAATATCCAGCAGATCTACGCGGATAAGTACGACCCAGACAAGAACATTTGCAAGCTTGAGAAAGCGGTGGAAGCACTTCATATCCCGGTCATCGAACCTTTCCATGCCGCCATCAGTGATGCCCGCTATACCGCGCAGGTACTTGCGGCAGCGAAGCTGGGAAACATCAAGGATAAATATACCGTAGACATTTACCAACGGCCCAAGAGACCGGAGGACGTCATCAACGAACGTCATGCAAATGTGATCGACTACGTTTCCGTAGAATATCCCAGCCGGGCAGTGGCCATGGCGGACGCAGACGTATCCGAACTCCGATGTCCGAAATGCGGACGGAGACTCAGTCTGAAGGTACAATGGTTCAGTAACGCACAGAACACCGAAATCGCGGTGGGACGATGCTTCTATCACGGTTACGTGCAGGGACGCATCCGCTTCCGTGCAACCGAAGGAAGCGACGACACCGTATACGCGATCAAGAAGATCACCCGGACAGATAAATCAGGATTCGAAGGGCTCAGAGCCAGACAGGAAGAACTCCGGGAGAAGAAAAGACTCAAACGACACGAATCCGAAAAAAGAAGATCCAAGGCCGGACGGGCCAAACGGAGGAGAAAAACTCCCAGCAAGAAATCCGCTTCGTAAAGAAGCGGATTTCTTAGTTTCAACTCCTGGATTCCTCATTGCGGATTCCCATAGGAAAGTGGTAGAATATAAAGTTGAGAAGGGTTGTACGATTGTATTCTGCGGCTCGCCGGCGGGAACCCCGGTGAGCTGTCCATGGGAGGTAGTATATGAGAAAAATTCTTGTGGTTGATGATGAGGAAATGATGCGCATGATCGCACGCCGGGTCCTGTCCAAGGATTATGAGGTGATCCTGGCATCCTCAGGACCGGAGGCTATCGAGATTTATGATAAAGAGCATCCGGATCTGATCCTGTCCGACCTTTTGATGCCGGAGATGAACGGCTTTGAGATGCACAAGCTGCTGCAGGAAAAACACGGCTCGGATATCCGTATCATGTATATGACCGCGGATGATGCCGAGGATGTGGAGGATAAGGGCTTTGACCTGGGAGCCTCCGATTTCATCCGGAAGCCGTTCCGTCCGGAGGTTCTGCTGCGGCGTGTGGAGAATATCATGGGGAATCTGGAGCAGATCAGCAGTCTGACCGAGGAGGCGACCATCGACCGCCTGACCGGTCTTCTGAACAAGGCAAGCTCCGCTGAGGTTCTCACCGAGGTCTGTGCCCGTGACAGAGGAACCCTCTTCATGGTGGACCTGGACAGCTTCAAACTGGTAAATGACATTTACGGACATGATATGGGTGATCAGGTGCTGAAGGGCTTTGCCACGATCCTGACCAGTAATTCCGAGGTGAAGGATACCCGCTGCCGCGTAGGCGGAGACGAATTCATGCTGTTCCTGAAGGATGTAACGGATGAAGCAATCCTCCGGGAGATGGCCGAGCGTGTCAATCGCCAGATCGTGGAAATGGCGAAGGAGCTGATGGGAGAGGATATGCAGATCCCTCTGGGTGCATCCTTCGGCGGCGTATTCGTTCCGGATCAGGGAACCGACTATGAGAAGCTGGTACAGAAGGCGGACCGGGCACTCTATATCGTGAAGAAGAACGGAAAGCACGGGATCGCATTTTTCAGAGAAGGCATCGCAAAGAAGGACGATGAAGAGGCGGTTGCCTCTGTCGAAGAGCTTCGCCGGGTCTGCCAGGTGCTGGAGGAGAGAACTATCAAGAACTCCGCCCTTTGGCTGGATAAGAAATCCTTCGCGGTTGCCTACCGTTACATGATGCGCTACATTCGGAGCTACAAGGGCTCTGCATATCGTGCGCTGGTGACCCTTGAGAAGAAGGACGCATCCATGGATTCGGAGACCTTTGCGATGATCACCGAGGAGTTTGGAAAGACCATTGATCAGTCCCTCCGGAAGAGCGATATCATGATGCAGAACCGGCCGAATCAGTTCCTGCTGCTCCTTCCCAAACTGGAGGATGAATTTGCGGAATCCGTATTCGCCCGTATCCGGAATATCTGGAAGGAATCGGAGTACTTCGACAAGGCGACGATCCGGTTCGATGCGGACAAGGTCTCCGGGGAAGAGGGACCGTCCGAGGAGAAGAGAAAAATCAGGTGATAAAACTGCAATATGCTGCAGGATAAGAGTATGTTGCATGATAAAAAGAAGCTGCGAAGCCCCTTGGTGGAAATCGCGGCACGAGAAAAAGAGGCTGGCGCGCCAGCCTCTTTTTCTATGGGTTCCGTCAGGAACCGGCACTAAATTAGTTTCTTGCCTTTCCGAACAGTCTCAGAAGATACAGGAACAGGTTGATGAAGTCGAGATAGAGCTCCATAGCGCCGTAAAGGCCGATGACCATGGGGTCATATCCGACATTCGTCGCAGCCATTTTTTTGATCTTCTGAACATCATATGCAGTCAGACCTACGAATACGAGGACACCGATGATGGAGATGATGTAATCCATCTTTGCGGAGCCGATGAACATATTCACGAGTGATGCAATGAGGATACCGAACAGACCTACGATGCAGATCATACCCAGGTTCGTAAGATCCTTCTTGGTTATAGCTCCGATGAGTGCCATAACACCGAAGATTCCTGCTGCAATGAAGAATACCTGTGTGATGGAACCAAGCTCATACGCAAGGAAAATGATCGAAAGCGTTACGCCGTTCAGGATCGAATATGCTCCGAACAGAACTGCGGAGAGAACCAGGTTGTTTCTCTTCATAGCTGCGGTAGCTCCAATTACGGCTGCAATCTCAAGGACTGCGAATACGATCAGAATTGCCGGGTTGGTTCTTACACTGTACCAGAATGTGGTATTTGCTACTGCCAGTGCTGTGATTCCGGTTACGAGAAGTGCCAGGAACATGAACAGGAATGACTTTGTGAGAACGTCATTTACATCTGCTGCAGCTGCGCCTGCATGAACTGCTCCGGGAGCGTACTGGGGCTGCTGTGCTCCGAATGCTCCACGGCTGATCTGCTGCTGATACATCTGCTGCTGATAAGCCTGCTGAGGATCCTGATACTGGCCCTGCGGATTCGACTGATACTGCGGGTACTGCGGATACTGCGAATTCTGGGATCCATTGGGCTCAAACGGGTCATAATTGTTTGCCATATATCCAACCATCCTTTCTTAATAATATGCTTATATAGCATTTTATCAGAACTAAATTAACATAAAAAGCGGGAAAATACAATGCTTTTTGAAAAAGTTCACTACATTCGTTTACAATCTGACTTATTTCGAGTAAACTAAAACTTGGTGGATTATGCCTTGACGGAAATATCCACCGGAAGGGAGAGGCATCGATGCTTCGGGAAGGAACGCTGGAGGAGATCTCCGATGGCAGGCTCTACGAACTGAATGATATGGTACGTGCGGACTGCGCGGGCTGTGAGGGCTGCAGTAAATGCTGCAGGAGCGACATGGGAACCTCCATTACCCTGGATCCGTATGATGTATGGATGCTGACGAAGGGAACCGGACGCAGCTTCACGGATTTGGTGGAGAAGGAGATCAAGCTGTCCATGCTGGACGGGCTGATCCTTCCGCATATGAACATGGAGAAGGGCTGCGGCTTCCTGGATGAAAGAGGACGCTGTACAATCCATGCATACCGGCCGTCCATCTGCAGACTGTTCCCTTTGGGACGCTACTACGAGAACGGGGATTTCAAGTATTTTCTACAGGTGCATGAATGCACGAAGCAGAATCGGAGCAAGGTTAAAGTTCAAAAATGGATCGATATTGAGCCCATCGAGGAGCACACCGCATTTGTCCGGAAATGGCACAATTTCCTGGGACTGGCAAGGCGCAAGGTGGGTGAGGCAAAGGATCCTCATCAGATCCGTAACTTCATGCTCTTCCTGCTGGAGCTCTTCTACGTATCGGAATACGAAGCCGATACGGACTTCTTCGAGCAGTTCCATCACAGGATGAAGGTTGCGGTACGGGAGATGAAGAAGATCCTGAGGTGATGTCACTATATATGCAAGGGGGTAGAAGCATGAATAAGGAAGCAATGTACAAACTGGGTTACGGACTCTATGTCCTGACGGCAAAGACAGCAGACGGAACGAAGGACAACGGCTGTATCATTAATACGGCGATCCAGGTGACCACCACGCCGAACCGGATCTCCATCTGCGTGAACAAGGCAAACTATACTCACGATCTGATCCGTGAGACGGGAGAGTTCAATGTATCGATCCTGTCAGAAAAGGCGGAATTTTCGACATTCCAGCATTTCGGATTTCAGACGGGCCGCGAGGTGGACAAGTTCGCGGACTTCAAGGATGCGGTACGCTCCAACAACGGACTCTATGTGATCACAAAGGGCGTAAATGCCTTCATTTCCGGCAAGGTGGTTCAGGAGATCGATCTGGGAACCCATACCATGTTCATCGCGGACGTTCTGGACGGCGGCGTGCTGAACCAGGATCCGTCGGCCACCTACAGCTATTATCAGTCCAATATCAAGCCGAAGCCGCAGAAGACCGAGGTGAAGGGCTGGCGCTGCAAGATCTGCGGATACATTTATGAAGGCGAGGAGCTTCCGGAGGACTTTATCTGTCCGACCTGCAAGCACGGCGCCATCGATTTCGAGAAAATCCAGTAATATGGAAATGTCATCCGGAGCCCGGAATGACTGGGCGGTGGAGTGACGGAATCGGACATTATATATAGAAAACAGGAGGAAACAGTAAAATGAAACGCATCGGGTTTATCGGTATCGGAAATATGGGAGAGGCTCTTTATTCCGGCTTTGTGGCAGCGGGAAAGCTGACGCCGGAGCTGGCCTATGCCTACACTCCCAACAAGGAGGAGCTGGAGGCGAAGGTGGCCAAGCTGGGGCTGAACGGCTGTGATACGCTGGAGGAAATGCTGGAGCATGCCGAAATGATCCTGATCGCCTGCAAGCCTGCACAGGTGCTGGAAAATGCAAGGGTGATCCTGGAGAAGGCTCCGAAGACACCTGTGATCTGTATCGCGGCGGGATTCTCTCTTCAGAAGTTCCGGGATGCCGGACTGGGAGATATCGCAGTACAGTGCATCATGCCGAATACACCGGCGAGGATACAGGACGGCGTTACCCTCTTTGAGCAGGAGAACAATATGACGTCCGAGGACAACGCCTATGCGAAGGATCTTCTGTCGGCAGTGGGGATCGTGGAGGTGCTTCCGTCCCATCTGATGAAGATCGGTATGTCCATCACGGGCTGCGGACCGGCCTTTGTTGATCTCTTTATCGAAGCCTATGCCGATGCGGCTGTGAAGTACGGAATTCCCCGTGCGACGGCATACCGGCTTGTCAGCGGAATGGTTCACGGCTCCTCGGGTCTTCAGATCGCCACCGGTGAGCATCCGGGCGTCCTGAAGGATCAGGTATGTTCTCCCGGCGGAACCACCATCCGTGGCGTTGCGGCGCTGGAGGCCTGCGGCTTCCGCAGTGCATGCATCGAGTCCGTGGATGAGATCATGAATATGTAGACAGTAACAATTCGCACATATTATAAAATGCCGCAGCTGCGTGCTTACACCGATAGCTGCAGGCGACGGAATGAAACTAAGTAGGGGAAATCAGGTTTAGGCGAAAATGAACGAAAAAAAGCGACCTGCAATGAAACGTTATCAAAATCTGCTGTTCGGCCGGGCTCTTCCGGCCGGACTTCTGATTGCGCTCCAGGTCACCTGGATCGTAACCGGCGTATTCAATCTGGTGGAATATTTCCCGGTCCTGACGCAGATCATGCGGATCCTGGCAATCGTCTTTGTTATCGTTCTTCTGAATGACCGCAGCGAGCAGACCGAGTACAAGGTTATCTGGATCGTTGTGGTTCTCGTTTTCCCCATTTTCGGGGCGCCCTTCTACTATCTCTTCGGAAACCGGAAGCCCGGGCGGGGCTTCAAACGCAGACTGGATGCGGCAGATGTGAAATACCATCTGTCTTATTTCCAGGACAGAAGAACGCGGGATGCCTTTCTGCAGAAGGATGTCCGGGGAGCGGGAACGTCTGAGTATATCTTCAACGAGCAGTTTTTCCCCGTGCATCAGAATACGGAGCTCACGTATTTCAGCAGCGGAGAAGCGCTTCTGGAAGGGATGATGGAGGCGATCCGGTCGGCGGAGCATTTTATCTTCCTTGAGTACTTTACCATAGAGGTGGGCGACGTCTGGGAGCCCATGCTGAATCTGCTGATAGAGAAGGCGGAGGCGGGGGTCGAGGTCTGCCTTCTGTATGATGATTTCGGGTGCGCACAGTATCTGCCGCGAAACTATCATAAGGAACTGAATCAGATCAGTCCGAATTTCAAGTGTCAGAAATACAATCGAATGGTTCCCATTTTCTCGGTATTCATGAATAACCGGGATCATCGGAAGATAATGATCGTGGACGGCCATACCGGCTTTACCGGCGGCATGAATCTTTCGGACCGCTATGTAAATATCAACTGTCCGTACGGGCGCTGGAAGGATGCGGGACTCCGCATGGTGGGTGACGCGGTGTGGAATCTGACGCTGATGTTCCTGGAAATGTGGGAGTCCGTGGATATCAAGGCCTTCCGTCGGAATGAGAAGCGCGCGAAGCTGCTGCATCGTCTGGACAGGAAGCTGGAGCATAACCGGCATACCAGGAGGACTGAGGAAAAGCTGACCGAGCTGGACGAGGACGAGAAGGAAGTATTCATGGGCATGATCAACGATCTGAAGGATTACATGCCCCACCGATACAGGGAGAAGGTGCGGTCCACCGGCTTCGTACAGCCCTTCGGTGATGAACCCTTTGACGATGTGCCCCTGTCCGAGCGTGTATATCTGGAACTGATCAATCAGGCCAAAAGGCGTCTTTATATCTTCACGCCTTATCTGATCATGAGCGACGAACTGACTCACTCGCTCTGCATCGCCGCGCGTCGTGGAGTGGATGTGAGGATCGTGGTCCCGGGGACACCGGACAAGAAAATGGTGTACCGCCTGACCAGGGCATCCTTCCCGTATCTGAAGAAATCCGGGGTCCGGATCTATACCTATACGCCGGGATTCCTGCACTCCAAGTGCATGCTCTGTGATAATGAGAAGGCGGTGGTGGGTACCGTGAATCTGGACTACCGCAGTCTGTTCCTGCATTTCGAGGATGCGGTGTATTTCTCCGATGCTCATGCGGCCAGCAGGCTTTACCTGGATTTCCGTGAGACCTTTAAGGTTTCGCACGAAGTGACCGCAGAGGATATGAAGCGTTCGGTTCCGGGTCAGATCCTGGATTCCGTTCTGCGCATTTTTGCGCCGATGCTGTAGGACCGGCAGTCGGAGTGTCCTACCGGCCCGTGCAACATCGGGCGGGAGGTATTTCTATCGTGGCATTCTTCGTATGAATTATAATTTATAATGCCCTAAATAACTTGTAACGGCATATTTCGTGTGGTAAGATTCCGATTAGCACTGTGAGGGTTAGAGTGCTAACTCTGACATAAAGGAGGAAAATGGCTATGCCACAACAACCGGATCGCAAAAAAACTGCGACGTTCTGGATCATATTCCTGGTGATATTCGGCATCATGAATGTACTGATCTATAATCGTTTCGTGAAGCAGCAGGTAGCGGAGGTCGGCTACGATGTCTTCATGAAGCAGATCGAGGACAAGACTATTCAGGAGGCTGCTCTGTCGTCGACCCAGATCATTTTCAAGGATAAACAGGGAAATATATACAAGACGGGTCTCATGGAGGATGCAAACCTTTATGAGCGGCTCTACAAGTCCGGAGCTCATTTCGGCGCCGAAATCGAAGAGCCCATGAATCCGCTTCTTTACTACGCTATCACCTTCGGTATCCAGATCCTGCTTCTGGTTCTGATCTGGAGGTTCATGATGCGCCGGATCACGAAGCGTGTCGGAGATGATCCCGATATGCTGGGCTTCTCCATGGGCGGAGGCCGTGGCCGCGGAACCGGACGGATCTATGTAAAGTCCAAGAATGATGTTCGGTTCAGGGATGTGGCCGGCGAAGAGGAAGCGAAGGAGCTTCTGTCCGAGATCGTAAATTATCTGCATGAGCCCGAGAAATATACCGAGATCGGTGCCACTCTTCCGAAGGGCGCGCTGCTGGTTGGCCCTCCGGGAACCGGTAAGACCATGCTGGCCAAGGCAGTGGCAGGAGAAGCGGAGGTTCCCTTCTTCTCTATCTCCGGATCCGAATTCGTGCAGATGTTCGTAGGTATGGGTGCCGCAAAGGTCCGCGACCTGTTCAAGCAGGCCAAGGAGAAGGCGCCGTGTATCATTTTCATCGATGAGATCGATGCAATCGGTAAGAAGCGTGATGCGAGCCTGGTCACAAATGACGAGCGTGAGCAGACCCTGAACCAGCTGCTGTCCGAGATGGACGGCTTTGAGGAGAATCTCGGGGTGGTCATCCTGGCTGCCACCAACCGTCCGGAATCCCTGGATCCGGCGCTGCTGCGTCCGGGCCGGTTCGACCGGCGGATCCCGGTAGAGCTTCCGGATCTGAAGGGTCGTATCGACATCCTTCGGGTACATGCAAAGAAGATCCGTATTTCCGAAAATGTGGATTTCGACACCATCGCCAAGACCGCGTCCGGTGCATCCGGCGCACAGCTGGCGAATATCGTAAATGAGGCGGCGCTGCGGGCAGTCCGTGAGGGCCGCAAGGTAGTTCAGCAGGACGACCTGATGGAATCCGTCGAGGTGGTTATCGCAGGCTACCAGAAGAAGAACAAGATCCTGACCAACAAGGAGAAGTTGGTTGTCAGCTATCACGAGGTGGGACATGCGCTGGTTGCAGCCATGCAGACCCATTCCGCTCCGGTAACGAAGATCACCATCATCCCGCGTACCAGCGGGGCCCTTGGATACACCATGCAGGTGGACGAGGATGAGCACAACCTGATGAACAGGACCGAGATCATGAATAAGATCGCGACTCTTGCCGGCGGTCGCGCCGCAGAGGAGATGATCTTCGACGAGATCACCACCGGTGCGACAAATGATATCGAACAGGCAACCAAGCTGGCCCGTTCCATGGTGACACGCTTCGGTATGACGGACGAATTCGACATGGTGGCCATGGAGGTTGTTACGAACCAGTACCTGGGCGGCGATACCAGCCTTGCCTGCTCGCCGGAGACCCAGACGAAGATCGATCACATGGTTGTGGAGATCGTAAAGTCTCAGCATGCGAAGGCAAGACAGATCCTGCAGGACAATGTGCAGAAGCTGCATGAGATCGCAAAGCATCTCTACGAAAATGAGACCATTACCGGCGAAGAGTTCATGGAGATCCTGAATTCTTCCGAGAATACACTTCTTCCGAACACGGAGTCATAATTCCGGCGGATGGGATTGGAATGCCATCGGGTGGGATCACGATGTCATTCTGAGCAACGCGAAGAATCTTAACACAGGGGGGAAATAGTATGGATGTAAAGGAGTACGCGAAGCTTTTTGAACCGGTCTGTTTACATGCGGATGAGGTGGATGCGAATCTGTATGACCGATACGGCGTAAAGAGAGGGCTTCGTGACAAGAACGGTAAGGGCGTACTTACCGGCGTGACGAACATTTCCAAGATCGTATCCTCGAAGATCGAAGACGGCAAGGAGGTGCAGTGCGACGGTCAGCTGTGGTATCGCGGTTATAACGTGATCGACATGGTGAAGGACTTCGGCTTCAAGCGTTTTGGCTTTGAAGAGGTGGCTTACCTGCTGCTGTTCGGAGAACTTCCGACGGATGACCAGCTGGCGGACTTCAAGCAGGTGCTGGGATCGCTCCGTACCCTTCCCACGAACTTTACGCGGGATGTCATCATGAAGGCGCCCAGTCATGATATCATGAACTCCATGACCAAGTCGGTGCTGACCCTTTCCGCATATGATGATAATGTATCTGATCTTTCCATCCCCAATGTACTGGAGCAGTGCCTGAAGCTGATCAGTGAATTTCCGATGCTTGCGGTGTACGGCTATAATGCCTACAACCACTATGAGCGGGATGAGAGTATGTTCATCCATTTTCCGGATCCGAAGATATCCACGGCGGAGAATGTCCTCCGGCTGCTGAGGCCCGACAAGGAGTACACCCTGCTGGAGGCGCAGGTTCTGGATGCGGCACTGGTGCTGCACGCAGAGCATGGCGGCGGAAATAACTCTACATTTACCACCCGCGTGGTATCCTCTGCAGGCTCCGATACCTACTCCGTTATGGCAGCGGCGCTGTCTTCCCTCAAGGGACCGAAGCACGGCGGAGCAAACCTGAAGGTTATGCAGATGATGGATGATATCCGTGCACACGTGCCGGATTATAACGATAAGGATAAGCTCAGGGATTATCTGGCGAAGATCGTGGACCGCCAGGCCTTTGACCGGATGGGACTCATTTACGGTATGGGCCACGCCATCTATTCCGTATCCGATCCAAGAGCCAGAGTCTTCAGGAAGTTTGTGGAGAAGCTGGCAGTGGAGAAGCATCTGGAGAAGGAATTTGAGCTCTATGAAAGCATCGAAAAGATGGCTCCGGAGATCATCGCAGAGAAGAGGAAGATCTACAAGGGCGTCAGCGCGAATGTGGACTTCTACAGTGGATTTGTGTATAATATGCTTGGAATTCCGACCGAGCTTTACACGCCGATCTTCGCGATCGCACGTATTGTAGGTTGGTCGGCACACAGAATCGAGGAATTGATCAATGTGGACAAGATTATACGACCTGCTTATCGGTCCGTCATGGACGAGCGTCCCTACGAGCCGTATGAGAAACGTTCAGAATCCGGTTCGTAATCCGGCGCCTGTTCCACCGACTGATTTCGGTCCCGGATATATGATCAACTGCTGCTTTTCCTATGCAGATGAGATCAATCGAAAGAAAAACGGAATCTATCCGCAGGATGCGGCAATCTCACTTCGTGAACTTCTGAAGTACGATATGCTGGTGTTCCTGTGTTATCTCTATGACCCCGAAAGTGCCGAGCCGGTACGGCAGGTGGCTTTCGTCAATGAGCTGCTTCAGATCAAGCTCACGATCGAACAATTTTTCAGCTTCAGAGAGGAAAACAGTCTGGACCCGGAGCTTCTGGCACGGGTACCGGACTCTTTGAAGTTCTTCGTAAAGGACGATATCTCGCCGGGTTCCCGTCGTACGGAACTGACAGTGGCCACTTCACGTTTCATTGTAAATACCTTCCGGGATATCGGACTGGCCTTCATCGCATTTGAGGGTGTCAGCGACGATGAGTCGAAGAAGATCACGGACTATGTCAATATGCTGAATGATTATCTGAAGACCTACGGTCTGTATGATAAAAGTGATCCCCTCCGGATGGGAGACAGGGGAAGACCGGATTACGGCATGCCCCTTCGGACCAAGTATTCCATGCCCAAGCCGTCTCCGGATGCAACGGTGGATATGACCGTGGCGGCGTCCTATTTCCAGGATGAGCCGGATCAGATGGAAGAAGTGGAGCGGGGCGTATATCGTGTGCGCAACGAAGGAAGGAACAAGGGAAAACCGTCTGCCGGAACTGAGGAAACTCATATCGCCGAGAAGTCCTCAAAGGAGCTCCCGAAGAAGGGACAGGAACCGGAACCCGTGCAGTCCTCGCTGGATGAGCTTTTGGAGGAACTGGACCGGCTGATCGGTCTTGACGGAGTAAAGAAGAACCTGAATAACATGATCAATGTGATCCGTATCCGTAAGATGCGTGAGAAGATGGGTCTGGCTCAGCCGGATATGTCCATGCATCTGGTATTCTCGGGCAATCCGGGAACCGGTAAAACCACCGTGGCGCGTCTTCTGGCCAAGATCTACAGAGCCCTGGGCGTTGTCAGCAAGGGCCAGCTGGTGGAGGTGGACCGTGCCGGACTGGTGGAAGGCTATGTGGGGCAGACGGCCGCCAAGACAAATGAAGTGATCGACAGTGCTCTGGGCGGGGTTCTCTTCATCGATGAGGCCTACACTCTGACCAATAAAAAAGAAAACGGCGACTACGGTCAGGAGGCAGTGGATACCCTGCTGAAGCGTATGGAGGATGACCGGAAGGACTTTGTGGTGATAGTTGCCGGTTACACGGAACCCATGGAAGAGTTCCTGGAATCCAATCCGGGTCTTCGGTCCAGGTTCAACAAGTTTATCGATTTCACGGATTATACAGCGGAGGAGCTTTACGAGATATTCGTGGGCATGTGCAGCCGGCAGGATTTCCATCTGACGGACGATGCAGACGCCTATGTGAAGCAGCATTTCAGCCGGATGATCCAGGAGAAGGCGGATCATTTTGCCAACGCCCGGGAGGTGCGAAACTTCTTTGAGCGATGCATCGAGCGGCAGGCAAACCGTCTGGTCAAGGAGGCCACACTGGAGCGCTCCGCCATCACCACCTTTAAGCAGGAGGATGTGACGGAATAACGAATCGTCGGGGCAGAGATTACTGCGTGAAACAAAGAGGAGCGGCATGTCCGCTCCTCTCATTGTGTTTCAGAGATATAGGTTACGGTATATTTTGTATTGTTCTCATTGTCTTGCGCGCAGAACGGAAATGATATTTAATTGTCTTGTGAACAGAACGAAAACGATAACATAATGTCTTGCGCATGGAACGGAGGGACAATGAACAGAGATAGTATAAAACAGGTGATCATTGATCAAAAAGAAGTATATTTGAATAATCCCTTTGTCAGGCGTGATTATGGATTGGAGGAAAAGGCCAACTATTGCTTTGTTGGAATTAGAAGAACCGGCAAATCATATATGATGTACCAGCAGATTAAGGATCTGGAAGAACTGAAAAATGCGGTTTGTCACAAAATACGTGTTGAGTGATTCAGATATGTTATGCTACAATATAGATGGTGTGTTAAAGAAAATACAGAATTCAGAATCATAGGAGGAGTGAGTTTTCATGAAAAGAAAATTGCATTTCGGGTTTGCGATCTTACTATTTGTGGGTGTTCTATCCCTTCTTACAACGAAGGCTTATGCGGCAGAGGGAATTCAAATTGATGCTGATAGCTTTCCTAATGCAAGATTTCGTGAATACGTTAGGACATTCGATACTTCCGGGGATGGAATGTTGTCTAAGGAGGAAATAGATGCTGTAAAAATAATATACATATGTTATGAACAGATAGATGATCTGACGGGTATTAAGGTGTTCGATTCATTAGAAGAGCTCTATATGGATTACAATAATGTCGGATCACTGGATCTCGGTGGATGCGATTCCCTGAAGGTGTTGAGGTGCCCCGATAACAATATGGAAAGTATTACGTTGGCGGGCTGCACCTCTCTTGTAAAGATGGATTGCTCGTTTAATAAACTGGCATCTCTGGATTTGTCAGACTGCGGATTATTAAAACGTCTGGACTGTCATAATAATTCACTGACAGATCTGGACCTTTCTTCAAATACTCTTCTGGCAGAATTGGATTGTAATTTTAATTCATTGGATAAGCTGGACTTAAGTAAGAACGGAGAACTGGATACGCTTGAATGTGCGCAGAATCATTTGAAGACACTGGATGTGTCAAACAAGATGTATTTGCGAAAACTTGGTTGCAGTTATAATGAACTGACAAGCCTGAATCTGAAAAATGATTACGTTCTGGAGGAGCTGAATTGCTCGGATAATAAGTTGAAGTCATTGGATTTGCAGAATAAATCCTTTCTTCGTCGACTTACATGTGTGTACAATCCTATATCCATACTTAGGATTAATGAAATACTCTTTTCAGTATATGAAGAAGGAAAAAGAGGAGAAGTGCCTGACGTTACACGCTATAAAGGGCAAAAAAGACGTGGCTGGATCAGTTATTCACTAAGCACAGATTACTTGTATGTTGATCCGGATGTGCTGGTAATTCGTTATGGGATACTAAGAGGATGGCAGAAAAATACCAGCGAGAAGAAGTATTACTATGATAAAAAAAGCAAGCCTGTTACCGGTTGGAATCAGATTGACGGCCGGTGGTATTTCTTCAATACATCCGGAATTATGCAGACCGGGTGGAAGAAATCCGGAAAGAAGTGGTATTACCTTCTGCCGGATCAGGGATATCTTGCTATAGGTTGGAAGATGGTCACCGGAAAGTGGTATTATTTCAAGCAGGATGGTTCTATGGCGGAGAAGGAATACTGTAATGGGTATTGGATAAACGCCAATGGAACCTGTACATATGATTACAAGGCCGTCTGGCATAAGAATTCCAAGGGCTGGTGGTTTGGAGATGCCTCCGGCTGGTATGCAAAGAATCAGAGTTTGACGATCGATGGAGTGCTTTATAGATTCGATGTAAACGGGTATTGGAAAGAGTAGAGCCAATGAACAACGAGCAGGAGATGGAATGCCTCCTGCTCGTTTGCGTATTACGACCTGCAATTACACAATCGAGTGGAGAAGGATCATATTTGATTGATAATATTTGACGCGCGTCAAATATTATTGTATCATTGAGGTGTATATTATATTTGACGCACGTCAAATATAATATGCTTCGTGAATGGAAATGTGTAATGAGGGGGTGAGCCGCATGACAGATCATAAGGTGATCACTGAGCTTCGGGATATGACTTACCTGAAGTGGTCGCATGTCCGCAGTTCCAGTGGAACCGCCGGGACATTTCTAAAATCGGAATCGGTGATGGATGGGAGGAAGCAGTACTATAAGCTTTCCAATTTTGACCCTGTAAATGGCGTGGTTGGGAATGAATGCGTAAATGAGATCGTTGTCGACCGTCTGCTCACGCTGCTCGGAGTGGAGCATGTCCCGTATACCCTGATCCATGCAGAGATTCAGATCGATGGAAGGACATACACTACCTGGCTGTGTGAATCTGAGGATTTCAAGCAGCGTGGTGAAAGCAAGCTTGCACTGGATAATTATTATACGGCCAATATGGAGATGGGGGAGTCCCGGCTTGATTTCTGCATCCGGAATGGATGGCAGGAGTATGTGGAGACCGTGCTTGCGGTGGACTATCTGATCCTGAACCGGGACCGGCATGGTGCGAACATTGAGGTCCTGCGAAATGCCAGAGCCCACACCTTGCGGTTGGCGCCGCTTTTTGACCACGGACTGTCACTCCTCTGTTCCTGCCTTACCGAAGAGGAAGCGAAGCGCTTTGACGTGATGGAGGACAGGAGGTGTCAGAACTTCATCGGAGGATACTCGTGCTTTGAAAATCTGAATCTGATCCGCGACCGGAGAACGGTGTTTCAGGGAACGCTGAGGGCAGAGGATCGGGAGACTGTATTTGAGGGACTTGAGGATGCGCTGCCGGACATTTTTAGAGAGAAGATATGGGATATGATCTGGGAGAGGTATAAGGTGTTGATGGCATGAAACATTATCGGATTTATGATCAGGACAATCAGATAGAGATCGGAACGCTGCTGTACTATCAGGGGGACAGGGCCTTCATCATCGAGCTTCGGGAGGAACTGGATGAGTGGACGGCCCCCCTGATGTTCGCCGGCATGGTGGAACGGGGGATCAATACTGTTCCAAGAAAGCTTGGCATTTTGTGGGTACGGGAGCGGATCATTCCTCCGGATAGGCAGAATATTGCGTCAATTCTCGCGAATCATCATCTGAAGGAATATGATGAAATGAAATTTCTGGAGCTTTCCGGCGGACGCTGCTCGCAGGATGGAATGGTGATCGAGCGTCAGGAACAGCTTCCGGATTATGTACTTCAGAGACAGAGGAAGAATCTGGTGGACGTGGTCCCCTGCGATGAAAATGAACTGCTCTGTTTCTTTGTGGATGAGACTGTCAGGAAGGTGTCGCTCGGCTCTCTGCAGGAGAATCTGCGGCATGTGTTGCAGAACCGGAAACTATATGAATCCTGTCGGGTTGGTTCCGGCGGTTACTATGCCACATTTAATGCATCTATTGATCTTCCGGCGTCGCTTCTGTATCGGAGTGGAAAGAAGCTGCCGCTTTCGCTGAAGGATTTTTATGCATTTGCGAAAAGGAATCTGCCGGATACGACGGAGAGCTGCGCGCTGTTAGGCTGCACGCGGCAGAACCTGGCATATATGGTGAAACAGGGAAGGATCACACCGGTCCGGGAGGAAGTGAAGGGAAATCTGTACCTGAAGGGGGATCTGCTGAGGAGTCGAGATTAGAACTCTCCGGCATCGTGCGCTTCGCGCACATGCGGTCCGTCTGTCGCCGCTCCGGCATCGTGCGCTTCGCGCACATGCGGTCCGTCTGTCGCCGAACCGCTTACGAATCAAAAAAAGTCACAACATTTCATGCAAGCATGATGTTGTGACTCTTTTGATTCTATGCCGGACTCTGCTCGTTACTCGCCCTATTTCGCGGTCAGGTACAGCAGGTCTTCCCATCTCTTGTCGACTTCGGCCTGGAACTGCTCGATCAGATGCTCATTTCCGGGCTTGAAGAGGTGCTTGAAACGACCCTGTGCACGAAGGAAGTCCTCGATGGGGAGCTTCTTCTTGGGCTCGTAGTTGAGGATCCATTTGCCGTTTACTACCTCGAAGAGAGGCCAGTAGCAAGTGTCGATGGCCAGCTTGCAGATCTGTGCAATGTCGGATGCATCGTAGCGCCAGCCACGGGGGCAGGGTGCCATAACGTTCAGGAAGGCTGCGCCCGGTGTGTAGATGGCTTTCTCGGCCTTCTCATACAGGTCCTTCATCATCGGGGTGAAGGTGGACTGTGCCACATAGGGAACGTTGTGGGCTGCGATGACCTTGGCCAGATCCTTGCGACTCTGCAGTTTTCCGTCGGAAGCGCTTCCTACCGGAGTGGTCGTGGTGTCCGCGAACATGGGAGTTGCGGAGGAACGCTGGATACCCGTGTTCATGTAAGCGCCGTTATCGTAGCAGACATAGACCATGTCATGTCCGCGCTCCATGGCGCCGGACAGAGACTGGATACCGATATCGTAGGTACCGCCGTCACCGCCGAAGGTGATGAACTTGTAGGTGTCATCGATACGACCGCGCTTCTTCAGTGCGTTGTAGGCTGTCTCCACGCCGGACAGGGTTGCGCCTGCGCAGGCAAATGCGTTGTGGATGTAGCTGTCCTCATAGGACGTATACGGATACATGAAGGTGGATACCTCCAGACATCCGGTTGCATTTCCGACTACGGCATGATCCTCGGGCTTCAGGGCACGGAGCACGGTGCGAACCGTGATGCCGGCACCACAGCCTGCACAGAGGCGGTGACCCGGAGCCAGCCGTTCGGGTTTATTCATAACTTCTTTAAAATGAAATGCCATTTTGCTCCCCTCCTTACTTCCTCAGACCGATATACTGGAACTGCTCGACGGACTTTCCGTCCTTCACAAGTCCCTGCAGGTCTGCATACACATCCAGTGCCGACTGGTCGGTGAAATCACGGCCGGCCAGACCGTAGAAGTAGTTGATCGCGGGGATCGTAAGGCCTGCATCCAGCATGGCTGCTTTCAGCTCGGAGCCCAGAGGGCCGCCGCAGCCGCTGAAGCTCTCGGCGCGGTCCAGGATCGCTACTGCGGAGAGACCCTTCAGAGCCTCTGCCAGTTCCTCGCCCGGGAAGGGACGGAAGACACGAACCTTGATCATACCGGCCTTAACTCCCTGCTCGCGCAGGATATCCACGGCGTTTTTGGTATTTCCGGAAGCAGATCCGATGATCACGATAGCGTACTCGGCGTCTTCCATCCGGTACTCCTCGAAGAGGCCGTATTTCCGTCCGGAGATCTTCTCGAAACGCTCGCATACCTCCAGGATCACTTCCTTTGCCTTCTTCATGGCGAGACGCTGGTTCATTTTCGTCTCCATATAGAAGGGGGAGTTTGCATAGGGACCGATGGCCATGGGCATGTCGGCATTCAGCAGGAAGTTCTCCGGCTGATAGGTGCCTACGAATTCACGGACCGTCTCGGTATCCATGGTTTCAATGTTCATAACGGCATGGCTTGTGATGAAGCCGTCCTGGCAGACCATCATCGGCAGCAGTACATCGGGATGCTCGGTTACGGGATAAGCCATGATGAAGTTGTCATAGGCTTCCTGGTTGGTCTCGGCATAAATCTGGATCCAGCCGGAATCCCGGGCACCCATGGTGTCGGAATGGTCGCAGTTGATGTTGATGGGCCCGGTCAGGGCCCGGTTTACCGCACAGAGCACCAGCGGAAGCCGGTCGGATGCGGCGATATACAGCTCCTCCCACATGAATGCAAGACCGCAGGAAGAGGTTGCAGTCAGGGCTCTTGCGCCTGCTGCGGATGCGCCGATGGTAGCTGACATGGAGCTGTGCTCCGACTCCACCGGGATGAATTCGGTATCGATTTCCCCATTTGCGATAAATGTGGACACCATCTGCGGGATCTCCGTGGAAGGCGTGATGGGGAATGCGGGCATAACGTCCGGGTTTACCTGCTTGATCGCGAGAGCGACCGCTTCATTTCCGGACATACGGTCTCTGGTTCCAGCCATTTTACAGTCCCTCCTTCATATCGATCGCTTTGAAGCTGCAGACCTTGGCACAGATGCCGCAGCCCTTGCAGTGGTCATAATCGAAATCCTGCCGCTTGCCGTCCACTACGGGAATGCAGCTGTCCGGGCACATGGGGGCGCAGAGCAGACACTGTGCGCATCTCTCCCAGTTCATTACGGGAGTCTGGGTCCGCCACTCGCCGGTCTTGAATTCCCTGGATCCGCCACCACCGTAGATCTGGTTGCCCAGAGTCATGTCCGTATACGGCGCGGTCTCATGTACCTTACTGATATCGGTTCTTTCTTTATTAGCCATTACTGCACCTCCGTGAAGCCGCGCTCCAGAGCGCGCATATTTCCTTCGATCACTTCCGGCTTCTTCGCAAATTTATGCTGATAGGAAGCCTCCATCTGGGAGAGGAATACGTCCTTCTCCATGATGCCTGCAACCTTTACGATGGCAGCCAGCATCGGGGAGTTGGGGAAGTATTTGCCCAGACATTCAACGGAAATGGTCCGCGCATCGATCGTATAGACCGGTCCGGTGTACCCATTTAATAAGGAAACGATTTCGTCCTTGGACTTGGAGGTGTTGATGATGATGCCACCTTCAGTGGAAAGCCCCTTGGTCACGTCAACGGAGTGGAGGAGTGTCTCGTCCACAACCACCACGTAATCGGGCTCATAGATATTGGAATGTGCGCGGATCTCGGTCTCCGCCAGACGGTTGTAAGCGGTGATGGGCGCGCCCATTCGCTCCGGACCGTACTCCGGGAAGCCCTGCACATACAGTCCCTGATTAAATGCCACATCTGCCAGAAGCAGTGCAGCGGTCTTGGCACCCTGGCCGCCACGGCCGTGCCATCTGATCTCGATATGCTTCATTTTCGGTCACCCTTTTCTTACTTTCTTTGCCGTTTTGACAACAGTACGGACTACTATACCATTCTTTTCCTTACTTGTAAATGCCATTTTTCGGGAAATGGGCCATTCGCGCAAAATTTTTACCCGAAGTGGGGTTTTGACGTAAAATTTTCGATTAAGGGTGAAAGGCTTACTCTTGAATAATGCAGGGTGTTCATGTATACTGAATTGGATAGGCATTAATCATTGCTTTAATTAATGAAGAATGGAGAAAAGCCATGGATAATAATGGAAATATTGGGGCTACTCCGGAGAATGATATTCTGAAATCTGTTGAGGTTACATCCGGTGGTTCGGAAAGCCTCTCTCTTTCGGATGTTATGAAGGAGGACACAACGTCGGAGGATGCGACCACGGTCCTGACAGCAGGTAGTGAGGCGGCAACCACGGTGCTGACCGGTGGTATGTCCGGAACCCTGCCGGGACAGGGCGAGCAGGATGGTTTCAGGTCGGTGGGAAGAAAGCCGCAGCCGCCGCAGGGTTCGCAGGGACCGATACCGCAGGGACCGCAGAACGCGATGCCGCAGGGGCCGCAGGGGCCGATGTCGCAGAATGCGATGGCACAGGGGCCGCAGGGGCCGATGTCGCAGAATGCGATGGCGCAGGGGCCGCAGGGACCGATACCGCAGAGCCCGCAGAATGCGATGCCGCAGGGACCGCAGGGGCCGATGTCGCAGAACGTGATGGCGCAGCCGCCGCAGGGAATGACAGGCCAGATGGCGCAGGGACCGCAGGGAATGACAGGCCAGATGGCGCAGCCACCGCAGGGAATGACAGGCCAGATGGCGCAGCCGCCGCAGGGAATGACAGGCCAGATGGCGCAGCCACCGCAGGGAATGACAGGCCAGATGGCGCAGCCGCCGCAGGGAATGACAGGTCAGATCCCGCAGGGTGCACCTCCGCTTCCGACACAGGGAATGCCGCAAATGGGACAGACGGGCATGCCGCTGGCTCAGCCGGGGGTACAGCGCCCGATGCAGCCCAACGGACAGTCTGCAGTTCCGATGGATGTGAACGGCCGGCCGGTTCGTCCGCCAAAGGATCCTCAAAAGGCAGAGAAGAGTGCAAGGATCTTCGGCCTGGTTACCATGATCATCGCTTTGGCCGGACTGGTCGCGGTAGGGATCATGCTGGTGCTCTTTGTTTTCGTTCCCAAGGGTGATTACAAGGGAGCAGCCGAGAAGGGCTTCTCCGGTTCCTCCGGAACCATCCCCGGCGCTACGGAAGAAGGCAGGACAGAAACCACGGAAGCAACAACAGAGGAGGAGTAAGCCATGAAAGCAAAAAAATGGATCGTTGTCGGGCTGATCTCTCTCGCACTGATCGTAGCCGAGCTGGTGCTGCTCTTTGTTCTGGTTCTGCCCGGTAAGAAGAAAAATGATGCACTGAAATATTTGGAAGAAGGAAATAAAACAGAAGCAGAGAAGATCTTCCAGGAGCTGTCGGACTCCGCGAAAAAGAGTATGGAGGATGACGTGAAGGACATTGTGGTTTATAAGGCCAATCTCCTTCTGGACGGAAAGATCGAATATGCCGCATTTTACAAGACGATGGAAGCCATCGAGAGTATCCGCGAGTTTCAGGGAAAGACCTTTGATGCGTTCAAGGCAGTGAACCTGCCGCGGATGAAGCAGGCGTATGAGGATGCGGTTGCCGCATATGTTGCGAAGGATCAGAATCTCAGCGATTCCAAGATGGAAGAGATCCGGAGACTTCGCCACTGTGAGGCCGAAGGCAGTGACCTGGGCGTATACTACAAATGGAACGGCAGTCAGCAGGACACGTACGATGAACTCGTTCGGACTACCATGGACGGCATTCTGAAGGAAAAGTACGAGGCTTATCAGGCCGGAAATCTGGAATATGATAAGATGTATGCCTACAGCTTCATTGCAAGCAGCGGATGGTATTCGGATTATACCTATGAGATAAGCACCGCGCTTACCTATGACAAGTATTTCAGCGAGTATTTCGATGAAGCAAAGGGATACTTTGATCAGGAGGATTACTGGCGCGCACTTCGTACCATCAACAGCACCAGGGAATGGTACGGGCAGGAAGAGGTATTCAAGAACCATTGGGCAGATAAGTTTGATACTCTGTACGAAGAGACGGAAGAGAAGGCCAAGACCTACTATCCGGCCAAGGCGATCGAAGCTGCAAAGAATGGTGATACCCGTGAGGCGGAGAAGATCATTTCCGAGCTGAAGGAGCATTTCGGAGATGACTATGATGTGACGGAGATCGAGCAGAGTCTGCATACCGACTGGCAGAGGGCATATGTGGAATTCATGTCCGACTGGGAGAAGAACGTCAAGAGTGCAGTGATCGGAGGCGTTTCCGGAGGCGACTTCTTCGAGATAGAAGAAAAGGATTATGAGAAGAACAAGCCGACGAAGGTATTCCTTATGGACCTGGATAATGATAAGGTTCCGGAAATGATCCTTTCGGGCGGAGACAGACTGTACATTTTCACATACCTTGACTCCAAGGTGAAGTATACGGGACAGTTCCCGTGGATGGGTATGGGAGATAACGGTACCCTGGTTGCCGGTATGACGGCAAAGGAAGAGGGTATCGACATGTCCGTTGAGGCGCTTCTTCAGTACAAGAAGGGAGTTTGGAACATAACCTCCGTAGCTGTCAGAGGTGATAGCGGGGACCAGGTGATTTACGGTACGGGAACCAGCGGAAACGCGGATGACCTCAAGGAGGCAGATGAGGAGGGTTATAACGCGGCCAGAAAGGAAATCGAAGGCGCGATCAAGAAGACCACACTGACAGGCGGAGCCGGCATCAAGGACTACGAGAAGTATATCAACAGTTACAAGTAAACAATATATAAGCTGATTCCAATGACGGTTGCCGGCGCACAGCGCCGGCAATCTAAACGATAAGATCTATTACAGGAGGACAAGAAACAATGGTTAAGCTCTATGAAACAGGGGCGTATCTGGTAGACGGAGAGAAGCTGATCCCGGATGACGGATCGGCAGCGGCAGCAGGCGTGAGCGTAAGCAAGGAAGAGGCTGCAAAGGCCACGATGGCTTACGGCATCCTGGAGAAGCACAACACGGCAGGGGACATGGAGAACCTGAAGGTGAAGTTTGACAAGATGACTTCCCACGATATCACATTTGTCGGTATCATTCAGACCGCCCGTGCTTCGGGACTGAAGGAATTCCCGATTCCCTATGTACTGACAAACTGCCACAATTCCCTGTGTGCCGTAGGCGGCACCATCAACGAGGATGACCACATGTTCGGTCTGTCCTGTGCGAAGAAATACGGCGGAGTCTACGTTCCGCCTCATCAGGCAGTCATCCATCAGTATGCCCGTGAGGAACTGGCCGAGTGCGGCGCAATGATCCTGGGCTCCGACAGCCACACCCGTTATGGTGCCCTGGGTACCATGGCCATCGGTGAGGGCGGCGGCGAGCTGGCAAAGCAGCTCCTCGGAAAGACCTATGATGTAAAGCGTCCGGGCGTGGTTGCAATCTATCTGGACGGCGAGCCGGCAAAGGGCGTAGGTCCGCAGGACGTGGCTCTGGCGCTGATCGGTGCCACATTTGCAAACGGATATGTAAAGAACAAGGTAATGGAGTTCGTGGGACCGGGCGTTTCCAAGCTCACCACCGACTACAGGATCGGTATCGATGTAATGACCACGGAGACCACCTGCCTGTCCTCCATCTGGACTACCGACGAGGAGACACGGAAATGGTACGATACCCACTACCGTCCGGAGGCATATAAGGAGCTGAAGCCGGGTAAGGTGGCTTACTATGACGGCGTGGTTTATGTGGATCTGTCCAAGATCCGCCCGATGATCGCCATGCCCTTCCATCCGAGTAACGTTTATACCATCGAAGAGCTGAACGCAAACCTGAAGGACATCCTTCATGACGTAGAAGAGAAGGGTAAGAAGCAGCTCACCGGAAATGTGGACTTCAACCTGAGCAGCAAGATCCGCAACGGCAAGCTCTATGTGGATCAGGGTATCATCGCAGGCTGTGCCGGCGGCGGATATGAGAATATCTGCGATGCTGCCGACATTCTGCGGGGACATTTCATCGGATCCGACACCTTTACCCTGTCGGTTTATCCGGCAAGTACGCCGATCTTTATGCAGCTGGCAAAGAACGGCATGGTAGCGGACCTGCTTCAGACCGGTGCCATCGTGAAGACCGCCTTCTGCGGCCCCTGCTTCGGTGCAGGTGATACGCCGGCCAACAACGCATTTTCCATCCGTCATTCCACCCGGAACTTCCCGAACCGCGAGGGCTCCAAGATCCAGAGCGGTCAGATCTCTTCCGTGGCGCTGATGGATGCACGTTCCATCGCAGCTACCGCTGTGAACCAGGGATATCTGACACCGGCTACGGATCTGGATGTGCAGTACACCGGACCGGCTTACTTCTTCGACCGTGCGATCTACGACAATCGTGTATATAACGGCTGGGGCAAGGCTCAGCCCGAGACCGAGATCCAGTTCGGCCCGAACATCAAGGACTGGCCGGAAATGGTGGCGCTGACGGACAATCTCCTCCTGAAGGTGGCTTCCGTGATCACGGATCCGGTTACGACCACGGATGAGCTGATTCCGTCCGGCGAGACCTCCTCCTATCGTTCCAACCCCATCGGTCTGGCAGAGTTCACCCTGTCCCGGAAGGATCCGGAGTACGTGGGACGTGCCAAGGCAGTGCAGGTGGTTGAGAGAAAGAGAGAAGAGGTGGGATGTCTTTGCAAGGCAGACGAGTCCCTGAAGCCCGTGATGGAGACCATCAAGGCGCAGTTCCCGGAGACTACGGGAGCAAATACCGGATACGGCAGCACCATTTTCGCCATCAAGCCGGGTGACGGCTCTGCCCGTGAGCAGGCAGCTTCCTGCCAGAAGGTTCTCGGCGGCTGGGCAAATATCGCCAAGGAGTATGCGACCAAGAGATATCGTTCCAACCTGATCAACTGGGGTATGCTTCCGTTCGTGATCGCTGAGGATTATGAGTTCGAGAATGATGATTATATCTTCGTTCCGGATGTCCTCGCTGCGGTTCGGGAGAAGAAGGACGTGATCAAGGCGTATGTAGTCAATAAGGGAATGAAGGAGCTTGAGCTGACGCTGGGTGACCTGACAGATGATGAGAGAGACATCATTTCCGCAGGCTGCCTGATCAATTACTATCGTTCCTGATGGTAATACGAAGCTTAGTTTAACTGATATGGAATGAATCCGCCGCGGTCGAGCGTATCGTGCATCTGATGACACGTTAGATCCGCGGCGTTCTGATATTATGGATTCAAGCCTGTAACCGCCGCAGGGCGAGGGCTTCCGGGTGGCGATGCATTTTCATTCGGATATACTGATGAAGGAGGTGAGAAGATGAGTGATGCAGCAATAGCAGGCCTGGTGTGGCTGGGAATTTTCGCATTTATGATCGTTTCGGAAGCGGTAACCGTCGGACTGACGGCCATCTGGTTCGCCGGGGGAGCGCTGGTAGCATCCGTTCTGGGATTTGTCGGTGTCAGCTGGACGTGGCAGATCGTGGCGTTCATGGTTGTTTCACTGATCCTTCTGATCGCGCTTCGGCCGCTTGCCAAAAGCAAGATGATGTCGCATGTGGTTGCGACAAATGCGGAGGGCCTGATCGGTCAGGCTTATCCGGTGCTTGCGAAGATCGGACCGGGACGTGAAGCCGGTCAGCTGAAGATCGGCGACGTGGAATGGCGTGCGATCTCCGAGGATGGCAGCGAGATAGAGGAAGGGACCACGGTTGTGATCCGGAAGATCGAAGGAACCAAGCTGATCGTGATACCGAAGCCGTAGGATATGAACGGATCGAAGTCATTTGTCTTTATTATATGAAAGGGGTGTTTTTATGTCACCGACCACCATTGCATTATTGATCGTTTTATTTGTGGTTATTATTATTCTGGCCAGCAGCATCCGCGTTGTACGTCAGGCAACCGCCTGCGTGATCGAGCGGTTCGGTACCTACCGGACCACATGGTCCGTAGGTTTCCATGTGAAATGGCCCATTATCGATAAGATCGCAAGGCTGGTATCCCTGAAGGAGCAGGTAGCGGACTTCCCGCCCCAGCCGGTGATCACAAAGGATAATGTTACGATGCGGATCGATACGGTCCTTTTCTTCCAGATCACGGACCCGAAGCTATACTGCTACGGCGTTGAGAATCCCATCGCGGCCATCGAAAATCTGACGGCCACAACACTTCGAAATATTATCGGTGACCTGGAGCTGGACCAGACACTGACCTCCCGTGAGACCATCAATGTGAAGATGCGTGCTACACTGGATGAGGCAACGGATCCCTGGGGCATCAAGGTTAACCGTGTGGAGCTGAAGAATATCATCCCGCCGGCAGCGATCCAGGAAGCCATGGAGAAGCAGATGAAGGCAGAGCGTGAGCGCCGTGAGCAGATCCTTCGTGCAGAAGGTGAGAAGCGTTCGGCAGTCCTGATCTCCGAAGGTGAGAAGGAAGCAAAGATCCTGAAGGCAGAAGCTGAGAAGCAGTCCGCGATCCTTGCCGCAGAGGCAGAGAAGCAGGCGCAGATCCTTCGGGCAGAGGCAGACCGCGAGGCCCGCATCAAGAGAGCGGAAGGTGATGCAGAGGCCATCATCAAGGTACAGCAGGCAGAGGCAGACGGTATCCGGATGCTGAATGAAGCATGTCCGTCCAAGGAGGTGCTCACCATCCGAAGCCTGGAAGCATTCAAGCGTGCCGCAGACGGCAAGGCAACCAAGCTGATCATCCCTTCGGATATCGCAAGCGTTGCAGGTCTGGCAGGTGCCATCACCGAGACAGTGAAGACAACGAAAGAGTGACGTGCAATTTGGGGACGGTTCTGGTTTGATCAGAACCGTCCCTGGCTGATCAGACCTGTCCCCGGATTGACGGAACCGACTTCGAATTGCCTGCTGAGTGCACTTTGTACAGTTTTCATGGACAATATTAGCCACATTTTCAGAGGTGAAAATGTGGCTTTTGTTCATCAACGGCAATTTTGCATAATTGGCACGAATGGAATCTGTCAATTTTAGGAATAATGTATAAATAATTGTTTTATTTTTCCGTATGGCATGATATAATGACTTCATACTATTGCTAAAAAGGGGTGACTATATGGTTAAGAAGGAAATGATAGCAATGCTCCTTGCAGGAGGCCAGGGCAGCCGGCTCGGCGTCCTCACTTCAAAGCTTGCAAAACCTGCAGTTGCTTTTGGGGGAAAGTACAAGATCATAGACTTCCCGCTCAGTAACTGTATCAATTCCGGTGTCGACACCGTCGGCGTTCTGACCCAGTACCGGCCGCTTCGGCTGAATCAGCATATCGGAATCGGTATGCCCTGGGATCTGGACCGTAACTTCGGTGGTGTTACCGTGCTGCCGCCGTACGAGAAGAGCGGAAGCAGCCAGTGGTATACCGGTACTGCAAATGCCATCTATCAGAACCTGGAGTATATGGAATACTATAATCCGGATTATGTTCTGATTCTGTCCGGCGATCATATCTATAAGATGGATTATGAAGTTATGCTGGATTATCATAAGTCCTCACATGCGGATGCAACCATCGCAACCTATCAGGTACCGATGGAAGAGGCAAGCCGGTTCGGCGTGGTGATCACCGATGATCAGGGTGTGATCCATGAGTTCGAGGAGAAGCCGGAGAAGCCCAGAAGCAACAAGGCTTCCATGGGTATCTACATCTTCAGCTGGCCGGTGCTTCGTGACGCGCTGATCGAAATGAAGGATGTTCCGTCCTGCGATTTCGGTAAGCACATCATTCCGCATATCCATGAGCAGGGCAAGAAGATCTGTGCCTATGATTTCAAGGGGTATTGGAAGGATGTCGGAACTCTCGGCTCTTATTGGGAAGCAAATATGGAGCTGGTGGACATCATACCGGAGTTCAATCTGTATGAAGAGTTCTGGCGCATTTATACGAAGAGCGACAACCTGCCGCCGCAGTATATCGCTGAGGGCAGCACGGTGACCAAGAGTATCGTCGGCGAGGGAACGGAGATTCACGGTGATGTGGAGAATTCGGTTATCGGTTCCGGTGTTGTGATCGGCAAGGGAACGGTTGTGAAGAATTCCATCATCATGAACAGCGTTACCATCGGAGAGAACTGCGTGCTGGACAAGGCTATTCTGGCCGAGGGCGTGCAGGTTGGTTCCGACGTGCAGATCGGTGTCGGCGAAGAGGCAGAGAACGATTTTGCACCGCATATTTATGCATTCGGTCTTGCAACTATTGGCGAGAAATCGGTGATTCCGGACGGTGTGACCATCGGAAAGAATACAGCGATTATCGGTTCGACCACAAAGGAAGAGTATCCGGACGGAACTCTGGCCAGTGGTTCCAGTATCATAAAGGCAGGTGAATAGCATGAGAGCGATAGGAATCATTTTAGCAGGCGGTAACAGCAGCAGGATGGAAGAGCTTTCCGCAAAGCGTGCAGTAGCGGCTATGCCGGTGGCAGGCTGCTACAGAGCCATCGACTTTGCACTGTCTAACATGTCCAACTCCCATATTCAGCGGGTTGCCGTATATACACAGTACAACTCCAGATCCCTGAACGAGCATCTGAATTCCTCCAAGTGGTGGGATTTCGGACGTAAGCAGGGCGGTCTGTATATCTTCACACCGACCATTACAACGACCAACAGCTACTGGTATAAGGGTACTGCGGATGCGCTGTATCAGAATATCAACTTCCTGAAGGATGCCCATGAGCCCTACGTAGTGATCGCCTCCGGTGATGGTATCTACAAGTTGGATTACAACAAGGTTCTGGAGGACCATATCGCAAAGGGTGCGGATATCACCATCGTGACCAAGGACCTTGCGCCCCACGAAGATGATATCAGCCGTTTCGGTGTAGTTAAGCTTGGTGATAATAACCGGGTTGAGGATTTCGAGGAGAAGCCGATCATGGCAGAGACCAGCACCGTATCCATCGGTGTTTATGTGATCCGCCGTCGTCAGCTGATCGAACTCCTGGAGGCCTGTGCGGCAGAAGGACGTACGGACTTCGTAAAGGACATTCTGGTTCGTTATAAGAACATCAAGAAGATCAACGCATATCGCCTGGAAAGCTATTGGAGAAATGTCGGTACGGTAGATTCTTACTACCGGACCAATATGGATTTCCTGAAGCAGGACATCCGTGATTATTTCTTCCGTCAGCAGCCGGGTGTATATACAAAGGTGGAAGATCTTCCGCCTGCAAAGTACAACGGGGAGGCGGTTGCAAGCAACAGCCTGATCGCAAGCGGATGTATCATCAACGGAACCGTAGAGAATTCTGTTCTCTTTAAGAAGGTTTATGTCGGTAACAACTGCGTGATCAAGAACTCCATAATCCTGAACGACGTTCATATCGGAGACAATTGCTACCTTGAGAATTGTATCATCGAGTCCAGGGATACGATCCGCGCAAATACGGTACATACAGGGGAGGCTGAGAAACCGAAGATCATCGTCGAGAAGAGTTTCCGTTATACATTATAAAAAAGAATAAACCGAAGTACGACAGCATACGTCCACATGAGTTAGAAAGGGGAGGTTACACGTTATGCAGATTACTGACGTAAGAGTAAGAAAGGTTGCCAAGGAAGGAAAGATGCGTGCCGTTGTATCGATCACGATCGACAATGAGTTCGTAATCCATGATATCAAGGTCATCGAGGGTGAGAAGGGGCTTTTCATTGCGATGCCCAGCCGGAAGTCTTCCGACGGTGAGTACAGAGACATTGCTCATCCCATCAATTCCGGAACCAGAGAGATGATCCAGTCTCTCATCCTTGAGAAGTACGAGCAGACTTCTCTCGAAGAACCGGAAGAGTTCTAGGACAGCCACATTTTTATAATGAAATGTACCGACGGGGCGCCGACAGGCGCTCCGTTTTCCTTTCTCTTGACTTTCCTTGGGAATTGTGTAAACTATCTTTAGGTTTGGACCGGCGGGAGGTGTCGGTTTCTATGATGAAGGCTCGCGAAGCAGTGGATCGGACAGGCGAAAAACCTGTGAAATGCTTTGGGAGCCCATGACTACGTAGATCGGAGGATATGAAAATGAGTCAGTTGACAGCCCTGATCCTTGCGGCAGGCAAGGGAACAAGAATGAAATCGGAGCTTCCGAAGGTGCTTCACACCTGCTGCGGAAAGCCGATGGTGAGCCATGTGATCGATGCGGCGCGGGAAGCAGGTGCGGACCGCGTGGTTGTGATCGCCGGTTATAAGAGTGAAATGGTACACGAGGAACTGAAGGACAGCGTTCTCTATGCTGAGCAGACGGAGCAGCTGGGTACGGGACATGCCGTAATGTGTGCGGCAGACCAGCTGGGACAGGAAGGCGATACCCTGATCCTCTGCGGAGATACACCGCTGGTTACGGCAGACACTTTGAAGAAGCTCTGCGAGGCACATCGTGCGGCTGGGAACGGAGTCACGGTTCTGTCCGCGATCCTGGAGGATCCCACGGGCTACGGCCGGATCATTCGTGACAAGGACGGAGCTTTCCTGAAGATCACGGAGCATAAGGACTGCACGGAGGAAGAGCTTGCAACGAAGGAGATCAATGCAGGCATGTACATCTTCGATACAGCCAGCCTTCAGGCCAGCCTGGGCAAACTGACAAATGACAATGCACAGGGTGAGTACTATCTGACGGATACCATCGCCCTGATCAAGGAAGCAGGCGGACGTGTGGATGCCATGCCGGTCAGCAATACAAATGAGATCCTCGGCGTGAATACCGTCCAGCAGCTGGCGGAGGCTGAGGAGATCCTCCGTGCTTCCAAGGCGGAGTAAGCGAGTACATGGTGCAAAAGCTATGTCATCCTGAGTGCGAAGCACGAAGGATCTTATGGCGACGCGAGGAAGCGGGAAAGATTCTTCGCACTGCGTGCTCAGAATGACATGGATCGCACGAAGGATCTTATGGCGACGCGAGGAAGCGGGAAAGATTCTTCGCACTGCGTGCTCAGAATGACATGGATCGCACGGAGGATCTTATGGCGACGCGAGGAAGCGGGAAAGATTCTTCGCACTGCGTGCTCAGAATGACATGGATCGCACGGAGGATCTTATGGCGACGCGAGGAAGCGGGAAAGATTCTTCGCACTGCGTGCTCAGAATGACAAGGATCGCACGAAGGATCTTAGAATTACAGAAGAGAGACATACATATGAAGATAATCGTCGGACTCGGGAATCCAGGAATAAAGTACGCCGGAACCCGCCACAATACAGGCTTCGCTGCTCTGACGCAGCTGGCGGACCGCTATAACATTTCCCTGAATAAGAAGGAATTGAAGAGTATCACCGGTCACGGCTTCATCGAGGGCGAGAAGGTGGTGCTGGCCATGCCCCAGACCTACATGAACCTGTCGGGTGAGGCGGTGCAGCCCCTGCTGGCCTTCTACAAATGTACTCCCGAGGACCTGATCGTGCTTTACGACGATGTGGACCTGGATGTGGGACGGCTCCGGATCCGTGGGCAGGGCAGCGCCGGCGGGCACAATGGGATGAAGAGCATCATTGCCATGATCGGGACCGGGGAATTTGCCCGTGTCCGGATCGGAGTGGGGAAGAAGCCGGAAGACTGGGATCTGGCGGACCATGTGCTGGGACGCATCCCCAAGGAGGAATTCCCCATCTTCCGTGAGACCTGCGAGAAGGCTGCCGATGCGGTACGCCTGATCATCACGGACGGCGTGCAGGCCGCTCAGAACCAGTATAATTAGTTCATGGGAACGTGAATAACAGTTACGTTTCAGGAAAGGAAACCACATGGATGCAATTCGCGTGCCGGTTTCCGAAATGAAATGCATAGAGTCCGCACAGAAGTCCATAGCGGCGAAGAAGACTCCCGTTACCCTGTGGGGTGCTGCCAGACAGGTACGGCCGCTGGCCATGGAGTCCCTTCGGGCCGGAGCGGAGCAGGTGCTGGTGGTGACCTACGACGAAGCGAGGGCCGACCAGCTCTATCAGGACTACCGGTTCTACAACCGGAACGTCTATCTGTATCCGTCGAAGGATGTGCTGTTCTACTATGCTGACGTACACGGAAATCTGGCTGCCAGGAAGCGCCTGGAAGTCATCAAAAGAATACAGGACAAGGAACCGTCCGTGATCATCCTGACCGTGGAGGCCCTGATGGACCGGATCCCCACGCCGGATACGGTGAGGACCAGCTCCCTTCATCTGAGGGTGGGCGAGGAGATCCAGCTTCCGGCAGTGCAGAAGCTGCTTACGGAAATGGGTTACGAACAGGTTCCCCTTGTCGAGATCGCAGGGCAGTTTTCTGTCCGGGGAGGTATCCTGGATATCTTCCCGTTGACGGAGGAGTGCCCCATACGTGTTTCTCTCTGGGGCGATGAGATTGATTCCATCCGTGCATTTGACGCCACCACCCAGCGCTCCATCGAGGAGCAAAATGAGGCGGAGATCCTTCCGGCTACGGAGTTTGTGCTGGGCTCCGAACGGGTGCAGCGGGGCATGAAGCGCCTGGAGGAAGAGCATGAAAAGGTGGCGAAGGCCTTCAAGGAGAGCTTTCATACAGAACAGTATGCAAGGATAAATAAGGCAGTTCGGGACCTGAAGGAGGGGCTGGAGAATTTCGCCGGAGCCTCCAAGGTGGACAGCCTGGTAACCTATTTCTATCCGGATGCGGTATCCTTCCTGGACTATCTCCCGAAGGGAACCCGGATCTATGTGGACGATCCGGTACGTGTCGGAGAACAGGCGAGGATCTATTTCGAGGAGTTCCGTCTGGCCATGGAATCCCGTCTCAGCGGCGGATACATTCTTCCGGGACAGGCAGAGGTACTCTTCAGCAACGAAGAAACCATGGGCCATCTGGCAAAACGGGCGGACGTTCTCTTCACGGATTTTATGGAGAAGCAGGATGCCATCCCTACGAAGGGACAGGAGGAATTCCTTGTACAGTCCCTGGTTCCCTACGGCGGACGGATCGAAGAGGTGGCGGGGGAACTGCAGCGGTACCGGCAGGACGGATACCGGGTGCTTTACATTTCCATGTCGAAGACCCGGGCGGGGCGTTTTGCAGATGCACTGCAGGAACGGGATATCCCCGCATTTTTCTCGATGAATCAGAGTCGGGTGCTGCAGCCCGGTGAGGTTATGGTCACCACCGGCAGCTTGGAGAGCGGATTTGTGCTTCCGGAGGTGAAGCTGGTGGTGCTCACGGAATCCGAGGTACTCCGCAGGGACAAGGCCAAGACCCGCCGGCAGCGACCGAAATATACCGGAGAGAGCATTTCCCATCTGGGAGAACTTCATCCCGGCGACTATGTGGTGCATGAGCGCCACGGTATCGGGATCTATATGGGCATCGAGCAGGTGGAGACCGACGGCCGCCTGAAGGATTATATCAATATCGATTACGCCAACGGCGGGAAGCTCTTCATTCCCGTAGACCAGCTGTCGGTGATCGGAAAATATGCGGACAAGGACGCCGCGAAGCCGAAGCTGAACAAGCTGGGCGGTACGGAATGGGAGAAGACCCGTTCGCGGGTGCGGACACATGTGGACCATATGGCGGAGGAACTGATCGCGCTGTATGCGGACCGGCAGACGAAACGCGGACATGTGTATCCGCCGGATACGGTATGGCAGCAGGAGTTTGAGGAGACCTTCCCCTTCGAGGAGACCAGGGATCAGCTGCGTGCCATTGAAGATACGAAGAGGGATATGGAGTCGGACAAGATCATGGACCGACTGATCTGCGGAGATGTGGGCTTCGGAAAGACCGAGGTCGCCATCCGTGCGGCCTTCAAGGCAGTGCAGGACAATCGGCAGGTGGCGTATCTGGTACCCACGACCATTCTGGCGCAGCAGCATTTTGATACCTTTATCAAGAGGCTGGCGGCCTACCCGATCAATATCCGGATGCTGTCCAGATTCTGCACACCGAAGGAGACAAAGGAGACCATCGAAGGTCTGAAGAACGGATCCGTGGATATCGTCATCGGAACCCACCGGCTGCTGTCCAAGGATGTGGCCTTCCATGACCTGGGACTGCTGGTCATCGATGAGGAACAGCGCTTCGGTGTCCGCCATAAGGAGAAGATCAAGCAGCTCCGAAAGACGGTGGACGTGCTGACTCTTTCCGCGACGCCGATCCCGAGGACCCTGCACATGAGTCTGGTGGGGATCCGGGACATGAGTTTGCTGCAGGAACCGCCTGTGGACCGCCGGCCCATTCAGACCTACGTCATGGAGTATGACCGGGAACTGGTGAAGGAGGCCTGCCGACGGGAGCTGGCAAGGAAGGGACAGGTCTACTACGTATATAACCGGGTGGACGATATCGCCCATGTGGCTTCCGGTCTGATGGAAATGCTCCCGGATGCGAGGATCGCCTTTGCCCACGGCAAGATGACCTCCCGGGAACTGGAGAGTCTCATGCGGGATTTCGTGGAGCAGGAGATCGACATCCTGGTAACTACCACCATCATCGAGACCGGACTGGATATACCGAATGTCAACACCATCATCATCCATAACGCGGACCGGTTCGGCCTGGCGCAGCTCTATCAGCTGCGGGGACGCGTGGGACGCTCCGGCAGGAACGCATTTGCCTTCCTGATGTATCAGCAGAACAAGCTGATCCGGGAAGAGGCGGAGAAGCGACTTTCGGCAATTCGGGAGTTTACAGAACTGGGTTCGGGATATAAAATATCATTGAAGGATCTGGAGATCCGCGGGGCCGGAAATGTACTGGGCAGTGATCAGTCCGGTCACATGGAGGAGGTCGGATACGACCTTTACGTGAAGATGCTTTCCTCCGCCATCCGTAAGAGGAAGGGCGAAAAGGAGGAAGAAGAGTTCGACACCACTATAGAACTGCCCGTGGACGCATTTATCCCGGATGAGTATGTCCGGAGTGAATACCTGAAGCTGGAGCTGTACAAGCGGATCTACCGGATCAGGAATGCGGAGGATTCGGATGCGATCCGGATGGAAATGCTGGACCGCTTCGGGGAGCCTCCGAAGCCTGTGCTGCGGCTGCTGCAGGTGGCTGAGCTGAAGACTATGGCGCATGACTGCGGCATGACGGAGATCAAGTATATGGACGGTGAGGTGATCTACCTGATCCGGAACGGCACGCCGGCCAGAGTCGAGGAGATCCCGAAGCTGCTGAAGAAGGTGAAGGGCATGAGGCTTGTCACCGCCAAGCAGTCCGGTTTTGCCATCCGGCGTTCCAAGCTGATCCAGGAGGAACTGCTGGATCACGTGACCGAAGACGTGAAGCTGATCTACGAGATGATCATCCGTCCCGAAGGCACGGCTGATTCGCAAAGTGCGAAGGGTTCGTGATCGAATCAAGGGGACGCGAACAGAGCATGATACAATAAAGGATACATATGAAGAAGACACGATCAGACAATCGAATAACCCGGCGGATACTGGCGTTTCTGCTGGTGGCGCTTATGGCAGCGGCCTTCTCCGGCTGCGGAAGTAAGACGGACGATACCGGCGCGGCCCAGACGGAGCTGGAGGAAAATGTAGTATTTCGCTGCATGGGCAAGAATATCACCCTCGGGGAAGTTTACCTCTACGCGGAGCCGGTGATCGAGGATTACGAGAAGACCTACGGGACGGACATCTGGACCATGAGCGTTCAGGTGGATGAGAAGGCTCAGGAGGATATGCAGACCCTGACCCGCAAGGACGTGATAGAGAATATCGTGAAGGTGAAGATCCTGCTGGCAAAGGCGCCGGAGTATGGCGTATCCCTTTCGGAGGAAGACAAGACGCTGGTGGAGACCCAGACGGAGGCCTTCTGGAAGAATCTTACGGACGAGCAGATCGAGAGAATGGAACTGAATCGGGAAATGGTACGTACCTGCATCGAGGAGAACCTGCTGGCGACACGCGTGTATGAGGCGATCATGGAGGATGCAGGGATCGAGATCTCGGATGAAGAGGCGAGGGAGACTACATTTTTCGACCTCTACTTCCCCTGCTATACCGAGAATTCGGACGGCGTGCTGACCCCTATGGGAGGCGCGGAGAAGCAGGAGCAGTATGACAAGGCCGTGGGTGCCTACAATACGCTGGTCAGCCCTGCGGAGGAAAATGTGAAGAGGGATCCCTCTCTGCTGGCTTCCTATTACAATCTGAAGGATGCGACCTACTACACCATGACCCCCGAGGAGATCAAGACCACCTATGGAAAGGATATCTATGAGCTGATCTATAAGCTGGAGGACGGATCCTGCAGTCTGGTAACGGAGACCGAGTACGGTTATCACATCTTCTGTATGAAGGAGCTGACCGACCGGGAGGCGACCGATAAGAGGAAGGCCAGACTGGAGCGGGAGAAGAGAAACGAGTACTTCAACAAGCTCTACGAGAACTGGCTGAAGACGGAGGATCCGAACTATCACTATGAGGATTCGGTGAATTTTGATGTCTACAACAAGATCCCTTTCTGAGAGAGAAGGCGACACTATATGACAATGAAGGCGAGGACGGACCTGCAGAAATGCAGGATCTTCCTCGCCTTCGTTGCTGCGCTATCCGGCCGGCTGCCGGTAGTGCGGTACACCATCCTATGACAAAGGGACAGGTTCAGTGTCACATTTTCATGTAACATTGAACCCGTCCCTCTGTCATATCCGGTATCAGATCCCAAGGATGTGTGACGCAAACTGGAAGTAGATCAGAAGTGACAGCGCATCCACAATGGTTGTGATGAACGGACTGGCCATAACGGCGGGATCAAAGCCCACCTTCTTTGCCAGGATCGGCAGTGAGCAGCCTACAAATTTAGCTACGATGACGGTGCAGATCAGAGTCAGGCAGATGACCAGGGAGACCGTCAGGGAGATATGGTCGAAGAGGGTCAGCTTCACGAAGTTGGCCACTGCAAGGGTCGCACCGCAGAGCAGCGAAACCAGGAACTCCTTGCCCTGGATCCGGAAAATATCCCGGAACTCGATCTCTTCCAGGGAAAGTCCGCGGATGATGGAGACGGAAGCCTGGGAACCCGCATTTCCGCCGGTATCCATCAGCATGGGAATGTAGGCGGTGAGCACCACATATGCTCCCAGTGCCTGCTCGTAATGAGCAATGATGGCACCCGTAAAGGTTGCGGAGATCATCAGCAGCAGAAGCCAGGGGATCCTCTTCTTGAAGGTTTCGAACGCGCTGGTCTTCATATAAGGCTTGTCCGTCGGGATGATGGCGGCCATTCGCTCGATATCCTCGGTGTTCTCTTCCTGCAGGATATCGATAACATCGTCGAAGGTGATGATTCCCACGAGACGCTGCTCATTATCCACAACGGGAAGGGAGAGGAAGTCGTATCGGTCGAAGTGATGAGCGACCTTCTCCTGGTCCTCCAGGGTGGTCACATAGATCACATTTGTTTCCATGATATCGCGGATCTCGGTTTCGTAGTCGGACAGTAGAAGATCCTTGATGGTAACGACACCCAGAAGCTCGCGCTTGGCGTTCGTTACGTAACAGGTATAAATGGTTTCCTTGTCCACGCCGACCTTCCGGATCCGGTCAAATGCCTCGCGGACGGTCATTCCCTCCTGCAGACGTACGTACTCGGTGGTCATGATGCTTCCGGCGGAATCCTCCGGATACTTCAGAAGCTCGTTGATCTCCCGGCGGGTGACGGGATCCGTGTTCTTCAGGATGCGCTTTACGACACTTGCAGGCATTTCCTCGATCATGTCGACGGTATCATCCAGGAAAAGGTTTTCGATGATGAAATTCAACTCCTTATCGGAGAAGGCGTGGATCAGAGTTTCCTGCTTCTCGGGCTCCAGATAGGAGAAGGCGTCAGCGGCCAGCTCCTTCGGCAGGATCCGGAAGGCTATGGGAAGCTCCTCGTCCTCCAGTTCGCTGAGGATCTCGGCAAGGTCAACCTCGTTACATTCGGAAAGCATCGTACGTGCTTCGTGCAGCTGGCGGTTCTTCAGCAGCTGCTCCAGGTGGTCCATATCGAATTCGTCAATGTCGAAGGTCTTGGCTTCGACCTTTTTGGAATCCTGATTTTCCATGGAGAATCACCTCCTGTTCTGTAGATTTTGTATCGGATCTTCTGAGTGCATCGATCCGCTTCGGGGCGGAATCGAAGAGAAGACCGCAAAAAAGAAGGACGCCGGCATCTGTCTGTCGGTGTCCTTCGAATGGATTCATGATCATGGCCTGGGTTCAGGGCTTCGCGCACTTATTTCGTGCCCGTGGAACCGAAGCCTCCGGTTCCGCGCTCGGTATCGGAAAGCTCATCAACCTCTTCGAACACTCCCATGATATAGGGCGTGATCACAAGCTGGGCAATCCGTTCTCCGGGTTCTATGGATGCGTCCTGCGGAGAATGATTGTGCAGGGCGACAAGAACCTCGCCGCGATAATCTGAATCGATAACACCGACTTTGTTGGCGGGGGCAAGCCCCTTCTTACTGGCAAGTCCGCTTCTGGCATAGATCAGACCCGCGTAGCCCTCAGGGAGCTCCATGGACAGGCCGGTAGGGACCAGAACGGTTTCGCCGGAATGGATCACAACAGCGCTGTCGACGCAGGCATAAAGATCTGCACCGGCAGCGTTAATAGACCCGTAAGTCGGGATCGCGGCATTCGGTTTTAATTTTCTGATATTGACAGGTATCTGCTTAATCATAGAAGTTTCCCTCATCCTTCCAGAGTACCGTTTCGCCGGCTTCTCTGGATTTTGGTATGTCGATGATCCGCTGATTGGACGAGCCCCGGAAACGGAGCTTCAGATCGAGCAGGTCGATCATGAACTTGCCGTCCACCAGAACGTCAATGAACTGAAAAAGATCCTTGGTCACCGGCCACTTCTTCATCATATCACAGATCACATCTTTTTCATAGTCAAAACCGGTGTAGCACCAGATGGTTTTTTCCGGATAGCGCGCCCTGACCTGTGTGACCAGAGGGAGAAGTCCTCTCTGGTTTACGAATTCCAGAGGTTCTCCGCCCAGAAGCGTCAGTCCGCGGATATGGTTGGGTGCCAGGGCTTCCAGTACCTCATCGATGGTCTCCTGGGTAAATGTCTCACCGTAGTTGAAATCCCAGGCTTCCTGGTTGAAGCAGCCGGGACAGTGATGATTACAGCCGGAAACGAAAACGGAAACCCGGACTCCGGGTCCGTTGGCTATATCATTTTTCTTAATCTTTGCATATTTCATTTTGTAATCCCCGATTGGTTAGAAAAGAGCCATATCCGTGGGAATGGCTCTTCTCTTATCATTGCTTTGGTTAAGCAGGCAGCCAGCCGGCCGTTGGTTCAAATGTACCTTTGCGAACGATTTCGGTAATCGTTCGCAAATCCTCACTTCGTTCGGACACAAACGCCTTCGGTGTTTGTGGGTGCCTACGGTTCTCGAAACGCCTGATGCGTTTCGGAACCTACAGATGAAGTACTCTGGACTTGATCTCCTTCGTCTTACCCACATTCCAGAAGTTCTCTCCCAGATAACCGCAGGTACGGCGGGTTACTGTCATCTTTGCGTGATTCTTGTTGTGGCACTGTGGGCATTCCCACTCATTATCGTCATTGACCTGGATCTCGCCGTCGAAACCGCAGACGTGGCAGTAGTCCGACTTGGTGTTGAACTCCGCATACTGGATGTTGTCATAGATGAACCGAACCAGCTCTGCAAGTGCATCCAGGTTGTTGGACATGTTCGGAACCTCAACGTAGGAGATGCATCCTCCGGAGGAGATGGGCTGGAACTGAGCCTCGAACTTGAACTTGGAGAAGGCGTCAATATCCTCGCGTACATCAACGTGATAGGAGTTGGTGTAGTAGCCCTTGTCGGTAACGTCCGGGATGGTTCCGAAACGTGCCTTGTCGATCCGTGCGAAACGATAGCAGAGGGACTCTGCCGGAGTTCCGTAGAGACCGAAGCCCAGTCCTGTGTCGGCCTTCCACTGCTCGCAGGCCGCACGCAGACGCTTCATAACACGCATGGCGAAGTCGAAGCCCTTCTCCGTGGTGTGGCTCTCGCCGGTCATCAGCTTGGTCAGCTCGTACAGACCGATGTAACCAAGGGAAATGGTGGAGTATCCGTTCATCAGATACTTGTCGATCTTCTCGCCCTTGCCCAGGCGTGCGATGGCACCATACTGCCAGTGGATCGGAGATACGTCGCTGGTAACACCCATCAGAGCGTTGTGACGGCACATCAGAGCCTCATAGCAGAGCTGCAGACGCTCATCGAAGATCTTCCAGAAGACATCCTCGTCACCGTGTGCGATGATACCCATCTGAGGCAGGTTCAGGGATACAACGCCCTGGTTGAACCGTCCCTCGAATTTGTAATTTCCGTCTGCATCCTTCCAGGGAGAAAGGAAGCTGCGGCAGCCCATGGGTGAGAATACATTTCCTTCATAATTCTCACGCATCTTCTTGGCGGAAATGTAGTCCGGATACATGCGCTTTGCAGAGCACTTAACGGCCATTTCCGTAATGTAGTCATACTTTCCGCCGGAGAGATTGTTGCACTCGTCCAGCACATAAACCAGCTTCGGGAAGGCGGGAGTCACATAGACGCCGACCTCGTTCTTGATACCCTCAAGACGCTGGCGGAGTACCTCCATGATGATCCGTGCATTTTCCTCGATATACTCGTCATCCGGATCCAGATGCAGGAACAGGGTAACGAACGGAGACTGTCCGTTGGTGGTCATCAGGGTATTGATCTGATACTGCATGGTCTGAACACCGCTCTTCAGCTCGTCCTCCAGACGCTCCTGGATCATGGCCTCCAGTGTGGTGTCATCCACCTTGCCGGCGAAATTGTCCTCAAAGATCTTCTTATACTTCTCATAGCTCTTGCGGAGATACTTGCCCAGGTGGATCATATCCACGGACTGTCCGCCGTACTGGGAAGAAGCTACGGATGCGATGATCTGTGTGGTAACCGTGCAGGCTACCTGGAAGCTCTTCGGGCTCTCGATCAGCTTACCGTTCATAACGGTTCCGTTGTCCAGCATGTCGCCGATATTGATCAGGCAGCAGTTGAAAATGGGCTGCAGGAAGTAATCTGCATCATGGAAATGAAGTACGCCGTCATCATGTGCCTTGGAGATCTTCTCCGGAAGCAGAACACGGCGGGTCAGATCCTTGGAGACCTCACCTGCGATCAGGTCACGCTGTGTGGAAGCAACGGTTGCGTTCTTGTTGGAGTTCTCCTCCATAACATCCTTATTGCTGTTCTTGATCAGACTGAGGATGGAATCATCCGTGGTGTTGGCCTTACGGACCAGCTCACGGGTATAACGATAAATAATGTAGGTCTTGGCAAGGATATACTTGCCGTCCTCCATCAGCTCCTGCTCAATGATATCCTGAATGTCCTCAACCAGGATCCTCTTTCTCTTCTTGTTCTCGATCCCCTGCACGATCTCCTCGATCTTCGCATCACAGACCTTCTCCTCGGGTTCTACCTCCGCGTTGGCCTTCTGGATCGCAACTACGATCTTGCTACGGTCAAAGTCGACAATATGACCATCCCTTTTAACTACCTTCATCCCAATATCTCCTCTACCAAATATGTGAAAACAGGTTTTTTAAGGCGATTCCAAATATCGAATCGCCTGCAAGAATTGATTATAGCACCGGGGTGGGTCTTTGTAAACCCCTAAAATACTAAATATTGTCGAATTATGTCTACCGCAACACTATATATTGTGTCGCAGAAATGAAGAAAAATGAGTAAAATGACGGAAATACGTGCTTTTTCCTCTATATTCTGACCGCAATTTGGTGGAATTTCAATGAAGAATTGCAAAATTCTCTTCCCATTTTTCGGGTGGTATGTTATAACGTTGTAGTGCCCCGGGAACCTGTGTCCCGGCGGACTGTTTTTATATAGGAAGAAAGAGAGTATAGCCATGAGAGCAAAGAAATTACATCTGGTACTGGTTGGCTGCCTCGGTCTGGCGCTTATGACCGGTTGCGGAAAGTCAAGTAACCCGGGAGAGGCCATGAAGGAACGTTACGCTCCTTACGTGGACCTGGGTGATTATAAAGCGATCCAGTACACACCGACGGAAACAGAGGTAACCAGCGAGCGGGTAGATCAGAAGGTAAACCAGCTGATCACCCAGAACGGAAAGAAGATCGAAAAGAAGGCAGGCGTTGCGCTTCAGGGTGATACCGTAAATATCGACTATGTGGGTTCCGTCGACGGTGTGGAGTTTGCAGGAGGAAGCACGGGTGGAAAGGGAACAGAGATTACCCTTGGCTCCAGCGGATATGTCGATAACTTTGACAAGCAGATAGAAGGACACTCTCCCGGAGATACATTTGATGTCAATGTTACTTTCCCGGAAAACTACGGGAAGGAAGAACTGAACGGAAAGGCTGCAGTATTCAAGACCACACTGAATTACATCGTTTCCACCGAGTATCCGGAGCTGACAGATGAGTTCGTGGCAGAGAAGACGGAGTATAAGACCGTAGCCGAGTATCGTGCGGCTGTTGAGGCGGATCTTGTGAAGTCCCAGGCAGAGCAGGATGTTCAGACCGATAAGGATGCCATGGTGGAACAGTTGCTGGAGACTTCTGTGGTGAAGCAGTATTCCGAGGCTGATATCGAGGATCAGACCCAGCGCCTGATCAAGCAGGTGGAGAGTTCGGCAAGCGCTTACGGTATCGACATGAACCAGTACCTGTCGGCCATCGGATATGATGCGGACAAGTTCCAGGAGGAGATCCGGAAGGGTGCAGAGAAGGTCATCAAGCAGAGAATGATCGTATGCGCCATCGCAGAAAAGGAAGACATCAGCGTGACCAAGGCCGAAGCGGATGCAAAGATCCAGGAGCTTCTGAGTACCACGGGTATTTCGGATGTGGCACAGCTGAACTCATACACAGGATATACGGATGATGATTACTATTACATGGTCCTGGAAGAGAAGGTCATTGATTTCATTTACAATGATGCGGTTCCGAAAGATACAGGAAAGGGAACCAGTGAGACCGTGATCGAGGAAGGCACCTCAGAGGCTGCAGGCACAGAGGCCGCAAGTACAGAGGCACCTGCAACGGAAGCAGGTACAGAGGCTGCAAGTACAGAGGCACCTGCAACGGAGGCTGCAAGCACCGCTGAATAATACTTTCTGCGATGCCGGGAAGGAGGGAACCCCTCCTGACTGAGCCGGAAATGGAAAATTGCGTTGAACAGAATAAATTTTCTGTTGACAACACCACATCGTGGTGGTACTATATCATAGCGACGTTTCGGAAGGAACGTCCTACGCAGCTGTGGCGGAATTGGCATACGCGCATGATTCAGGTTCATGTCCACATTACGTGGGTTCGGGTTCAAGTCCCGTCAGCTGCACTCGGAAAGAACGGCTCCTGTCGGAGTCCGAATACTATAGAAAGGGATGAAGGTATGGCTGAAGAGAAGAAGAATATCCTTACCTACGAAGGCTTGAAGAAGCTGGAGGATGAACTTCAGAACCTGAAGGTGGTTCGCCGCCGTGAGGTTGCTCAGAAGATCAAGGAAGCCAGAGAACAGGGCGACTTGTCAGAGAATGCTGAGTACGATGCAGCCAGAGACGAACAGCGTGAGATCGAGAATCGGATTGCAGAGATCGACAAGATCCTGAAGAACGCTGTAGTCGCAGACGAGGATTCCCAGAATACCGAGACCATCAACTTCGGTTGTACGGTTACCTACGAGGATATGGAGACACACGAGGTCTTCACCTACAAGCTGGTAGGCTCCACGGAGTCCAACATCCTGGAGGGTAAGATCTCCAACGAGTCTCCGGTAGGCTCCAAGCTGATCGGTTCCAAGGTTGGTCAGGTGGTTACGGTAGAGTCCCCCAACGGAACTCTGAACTACAAGATCACGGATATGCGTTACGCAGACTGATCGGACAGACGAAATTGCAAAGTGAAAGTACATAGGGATGCCGCGGCATCCCTTTTTTATTCAAAAAATGATCCGGGTGTTCCGAAGATGGGACACGGGTGAAAGGAGCAGAAGAATGGCTGAAGAGAAGAATCAGGGTAAGGGACAGGCAAAGGAGCAGGATCTGAACCAGCTCTTAAAGGTCCGCCGCGAGAAGCTGGCAGAGCTGCAGGAAGCAGGACAGGATCCCTTCGTGATCACAAAATATGAGGTAAGCTGCCACACCACCGAGGCCAGAGAGGCATTTGAGGCAAAGTGGCCCAAGCCGGCAGAGGGAGAGGAAGCTCCCGAGATCCCCGAGGAAGAGCGGATGAACGTATCCATCGCCGGACGTCTCATGTCCAAGCGTGTCATGGGTAAGGCTTCCTTCGGAAACCTGCAGGATCTCTCAGGCAATATCCAGCTGTATGTTACCCGGGATGACCTGGGTGAGGATGCCTACAAGGCATTTAAGAGGATGGATATCGGTGATATCGTCGGGGTAAAGGGCTATGTGTTCCGGACCAGAACCGGTGAGATCTCCGTTCATGCAAAGGAAGTAACACTGCTTACCAAGAGTCTGCAGATCCTTCCCGAAAAGTTCCACGGCCTTACCAATACGGATATCCGTTATCGTCAGAGATATGTGGATCTGATCATGAACCCGGAAGTAAAGGATACCTTCGTAAAGCGTTCGAAGATCATTTCCTGCATCCGTCGTTTCCTGGATGAGCAGGGCTTCATGGAGGTTGAGACCCCCATGCTGGTGTCCAATCCGGGCGGTGCGGCTGCACGTCCCTTTGAGACACATTTTAATGCGCTGGATGAGGACCTGAAGCTCCGTATATCCCTGGAGCTGTATCTGAAGCGTCTGATCGTCGGCGGCATGGAGCGGGTTTATGAGATCGGCCGCGTATTCCGGAACGAGGGTGTGGATACCCGTCACAACCCGGAATTCACGCTGATGGAGCTGTATCAGGCATATACCGACTATCACGGCATGATGGATCTGACGGAGGCTATGTACCGTCATATCGCAGAGGAGGTTCTGGGAACCACGAAGATCACCTATCAGGGTGTGGAAATGGATCTGGGCAAGCCCTTCGAGCGGATCACCATGGTAGATGCAGTGAAGAAGTATTCCGGTGTGGACTGGAACACCGTGGCAGATGATGAGGCTGCAAAGGCTCTGGCAAAGGAGCATCATATCGAGTTTGAAGAGTTCCATAAGAAGGGTGATATCCTGAACCTCTTCTTTGAGACCTATGTTGAGGAGCATCTGATCCAGCCGACCTTCGTTATGGATCATCCCATCGAGATCTCTCCGCTTACCAAAAAGAAGCCGGAGGATCCGAACTATGTAGAGCGTTTCGAGTTCTTCATGAACGGCTGGGAGATGGCAAATGCATACTCCGAGCTGAACGATCCCATCGATCAGCGCGAGCGTTTCGCGGCACAGGATGCACTGGCAGATGCAGGCGATGACGAGGCACAGCACACGGACGAGGACTTCCTGAATGCACTGGAGGTTGGTATGCCCCCTACCGGCGGTATCGGATATGGTATCGACCGTCTGGTTATGATCATGACCGACAGCCCGGCCATCCGCGACGTGCTGCTCTTCCCGACGTTAAAAAGTCTGTAAGGACGGATTAAGACGCACTAAGACGCTACGTGTCGTGGTGCAACGGTCACAGTCGTATCAGGACGGAATTATGCAAAAAGTTTCGATTTCTGAGGACGAAAGTGGACTAGAGCGGAACGTGATGTCAGAGTGAGAAAATGCATCGAGGACTACCACGGAATACTGTGTGAACCTCGAATTTAGCTGAAAACAGAACAAGTAACCAAACAAAGGAACAGCTTTTGAATGGTTTAACAGGCACTTACTTTAGTGAAAACTAGAGTAGGTGCCTTTTTTCGTGCTTGGGTGTAACTGTAAACGACAGATTAGGTTGAAAGGAGATCGAAATGCCAAAGAGAACCAGAGAAGAGATTGTGGCTGAAAAGGAGAAGGAGAAACTTCGAATATTACGCAAGGGCCCTGATCTTGATCGTTTTCTTGAAGGAAAAAAACGGACTTTTGTTACTTATGCCCAGGGCGCACGAATTTATTCGATGAATTATTATTCCTTCGTTACTCTCGCAAAAGCGGCAGGAGCCAATATTCGTATTAAGAAAAATGTGGTCATCGATTTAGACGTCATTGAGGAATACTTGGAAAAACAGTGTATGGAAGAAAACGGAGGTGTCTGAAATGTATAGCAGAGGAAAATCAACGAATCCGGGAAAGCAGGAAAAAATGGATAATATGGCGAAACAGTTTTCTGCAGGTGGAAAGAAGAAATGGGTACGTTATGACGAGGGTGCGCTTCTCTATTCTATGGGAATTCATTCCTTTGCTGAGCTGGCAAAGGAAGCCAAAGCAGTCTATCACATAAAACGGATAGTTTTGGTTAATACAGAAAAGCTGGATGAGTACATCGAAGTGATGTACGCCGATGATCCGGAATAGGAGGGTGAAGGTCATGGCTAAGAGAGATGGACAGAAGATCAAGATGACATCCGTTAATGAACTGTTAGGTGTTTCGACAATTGCTGGATGTGACGAGATCGACGTTATGAAGATACACCCGTTCAAGAATCATCCCTTCAAGGTTTTGGACGATGAGAAGATGCATGAACTTGTGGAAAGCATCATGTTAGATGGAGTGTTGGTTCCAGTCACGGTAAGGCTGGTTAATGAAGGTGAGTATGAAATGATCTCTGGGCACCGTAGATTATTTGCAGTAAAGGAAATCGGACTGGAAAGGATTCCGGCTATTGTGAAAAACTATGACGATGATGAAGCTGTTATGGCCATGGTGGATTCAAATCTTCAGAGAGAAGAGATTCTGCCAAGTGAAAAGGCTTTTGCCTATAAAATGCGATATGATGCAATGAGGCGTCAGGACAGTCGTAATGGTTTGACTTCTTCTCGAATTGGGAAAAAGTTGTCGGAAGGAAGAGCCGATGATGAACTTGCAGAGAAAGTCGGTGAAAGCCGCGGACAGTTGCACCGGTATCTTCGTTTGGTAGAACTCATTCCATCGATTTTGGAGTTGGTAGATAAGAATGCTTTGGCTCTTGCTACTGCAGTGGAAGTTTCGTTTTTGAATCATGAAGTGCAGGAGATGCTTTACGAGTATATGCTTGAAAACGATATCTGCAAAACGTTTCAGGTTTTCGCGCTGAGGGATTATCTGAAGGAGAATGATAGCATCACCAAGATGGAACTCTGGCGAATCCTTAATGAGAATGCTCCAAAAGATGAGAATAACAGGTTCCAGAAGCTCACAATAACCAAAAAGAAACTGCAGGAATACTTCCCAACGTTCTATACTAAGACACAGATGGAGAAGGTGATATTCGATCTTTTATCACAATGGAAGAAACAGAACGATGAATTTAAGGGATGATTGACCAAGATACTTATTACGTTTATCAGACCACCCCGTATGACTGGACGAACGAGAAGGCGTAGAAACCTTGAAATACCAGTGTTTATGCGGGCTCGCGGGGGTTCGGAAGAGACGAAAAACTGCCAAATAGTTTTTCACGTAAAACTACGTTTTTTTCACGTTTTTTTGAAAAAAATGGAGTAAAAATGGAGTAACGCATAAAACCAGATGGAGTAAAGTCACATGGAAAAAAAAATGAGGGCAAATCCACAGTTATGTTAACCACATAACGATGGGTTCAGCCCTCTTTTTTTTGTTCTTTAAAATTCGATATAATGACATCCAGGAGGAGTGACAGATGAAGGTATTCGAATTTGGAAATGAGCAATCTAACCTGATTATGATCCAATGGTGGACAGCCATAGTATAAAGATGTTGGATTCTGAGGTGGATCTGACCTGAAAACTGTCCGGCAGGAATGAAAGCCGGATGTTCACATGTCAGGTATAAGAATAGAACAAGGAAAATCACTTCTGGAAATGTGAACTTCGGATGGCGAAGGATTCTCGTGGGTGATGCAAAAATATGATGTATAGAAACCTGATATTGAAATTTGGAAGTGATTATGGTGGAAACAGTTGTATCATGGTAAAATGTATAATAAATCACAGATTGGTTATTATTATTCGGTGAAAATTAAAATAGATTCTATCTGGAGGTTATTCAACATGGTAACAGGCACAACAAATGTGGGTTTTGAAGAGCAGCTTTGGCAGGCGGCTGATAAGCTGCGCTCCAATATGGATGCGGCAGAATATAAGCACGTTGTTCTCGGGTTGATTTTCTTGAAGTATGTTTCAGACTCTTTCACAGAAAAATACAATGAGCTGAAAGCGCAGGGCTATGGTGATGAGGAAGACCGGGATGAGTACACGGCGGAGAATGTATTCTGGGTGCCGAAGGAAGCTCGATGGGAAACTATCAAATCTCATGCCACAAATCCGGACATCGGTGAAGTTATTGACTCAGCCATGGAGCTCATTGAGAAGGAGAATGATTCCTTGAAGGGTGTTCTGACGAAGAACTATTCTCGGCAGGAATTGGATAAAACCCGTCTGGGTGAGTTGGTAACACTTTTCACCAATATTGATGTTGGTTCTTCTGCCGCACAAGAGAAGGATGTACTGGGTCGTGTATATGAATACTTCCTTGGCAAGTTTGCTTCTGCAGAAGGTAAGCTGGGTGGAGAATTCTATACTCCGTCATGTATTGTTCGTACGCTTGTTGAGATGATCGAGCCTTTTGATGGACAGATCTATGATCCGTGCTGCGGCTCCGGTGGTATGTTCTGCCAGTCTGCTCGTTTTGTAAAAGAGCATCAAGGGAATATCCGTGATATTTCTATCTTCGGACAGGAAAGTAATCCGACAACATGGAAACTGGCAAAGATGAATCTTGCCATCCGTGGTCTTGAGGCTAACCTCGGAAAGCATAATGCCGATTCGTTCCATGATGATCAGCATAAAACATTGAAAGCAAATTACATCCTTGCAAATCCCCCCTTTAATGTATCTGATTGGGGCGGGGAGAGAATTCAGGATGATATTCGGTGGAAGTATGGTACACCGCCAGCAGGAAATGCAAACTATGCTTGGCTGCAGCATATGATTCATCACCTCAACCCAGAAGGAGGCGTTGCAGGTGTTGTTCTGGCAAATGGATCGCTCAGTACGCAGACTTCGGGTGAAGGTGAAATTCGAAAGAATATGATAAATGGTGAAGTGATCGAGTGTATTGTGTCAATGCCAGGTCAGCTCTTTTATTCGACGGGTATTCCGGTTTCATTGTGGATATTGCGTAGGGGAAAGAACGAGCATACTAAGGGGAATATGCTGTTCATTGATGCAAGAAATCTTGGGCATATGATCGATCGGAAAGTACGGGAACTCTCAGAAGAGGATATCCAGAAAATTGCATCAACCTACCAGAATTGGCGTCAGGGTAAGGATTACGTAGACATTCAAGGCTTCTGTAAAGTAGCCACGATAGAAGAAGTTGCATCACAGGATTACATTCTGACGCCGGGGAGATATGTTGGGATTGAGGAGCAAGAGGAAGATGGAGAGCCGTTTGAGGAGAAGATGACAAGGTTGACATCTGAATTATTTTTATTATTTGATCAATCACACATGTTAGAAGAACAAGTACGCTCTGCTTTACGAGGAATTGGATATGAACAATAAATTGTATTTTAGTCGGCTTCCGTCAAATTGGCACGTGGATTCATTAGATTGTTTTGCTGATGTGATAGATCCACATCCAAGCCATAGAGCTCCACAGGAGGTCGAAAATGGTTTTCCTTTTGTGGGAATCGGTGATCTTGATTATTATGGGAACGCTTCTTTTGAGAAAGCTAGGCACGTTGGGTTAGATATTATTGAAGAGCATGAGATGAATTATGATATTGATGATTATTCAATAGGATATGCAAAGATGGGAAACACGATTGGTAAAGTAGTATCTCTACCAAACAGAAAGGATAATCGTTACGCAATAAGTCCTGCACTATCAATTATAAATCCTAAAAAAGAAATAGATCCATTTTTTTTACGTTGTGTGGTGGAATCATATTCATTTTGGAAGCAAGTGAATGGGAAAATAACAGGTTCAACTAGGCCAAGTATTGGAATTCAACAACTGAGGAAAATACTAATACCAATACCGCCAAGAGAGGTTCAAACCAGAATTGGTTATATCTGGCGATCAATCTTTGATAAAATAAAGGTGAATACTAAAATAAACGAGATTTTACTTCAACAAGCTGGGGCCGTATTTGATAAATACTACTATGCTTCATCAAATCAGCAGCTTTTTACCTCTCTGATCAATGTTTTAGGTGGCGGAACACCTAAAACTGGAAATCCAGACTTCTGGGACGGTTCCATACCGTTTTTTACACCTAAGGATGTTGGGGCACCATATACTTTCCAGACAGAGAAATATATTACAGAATCCGGGTTGGATCATTGCAACAGTCGGCTTTATCCTAAAAACACTACTTTTGTAACAGCACGAGGTACTGTTGGCAAAGTAAGCTTGGCTGGTGTTCCTATGGCAATGAATCAATCCTGCTATGCTTTGGCTAGCGAAACAATCGATCCGTTGCTCGTTTATTTTTATGTGCTTAAAGCGGTTGTCTCATTGAAGCATAAGGCTTCCGGTGCTGTCTTTGATGCAATCGTCACCCGTGATTTTGATATTGAAACCATCAATGTCCTCACGGATGAAGATGCTCAGTCAGCCGTATCGGTCATTGCTCCGATAATGGAAGAAATTCACAATAACATTGAAGAGAATATGAGACTATCAAAACTAAGAGACGCATTACTCCCGAAGCTTATGTCAGGCGAATTAGATGTCTCTGAGCTGGACATCTAAGCCACAAAATTCTCGTTTACAAAACATATATCCTCAAGAAAGGAAGTGATAAACTGTGGCCGTTAATGAAAATACATTAGAACAGGCGATTATTGCTGAACTCCAAGAAAAAGGCTATGAATATGTGTACGGCCCAGACATCACCCGGGATTACCATGAGGTGATTCTTGAGGATTGGTTTCAATCTTCTATGCTGAGAATTAACCATGGTATTAAACAGGAGATTATTTCAGAAGCGTATAAGACAATAAAGAACCTGGGTTTGCTTCGGCTGGAAGATTTGAATGCTTCCTTCCACAAGTATTTGATTGAGGGTGTCCCGGTTCCATATAAGAAAGATGGCGAGAATCGCACCTTCACCGTAAGACTGGTGGATTTTGTTAATCCTGAGGCCAATGACTTCAAGGTTGTCAATCAATACACGGTTATCGAGTACAAGAACAAGCGCCCGGATATCCTGATCTTCATCAACGGCATTCCAATGGTTTTGTTTGAATTGAAAAATATGGCCAATGCTGATACCACCGAGGAAGAAGCTTATAAGCAGGCGCGGAATTATCAGCTGGATATCCCGTCACTGTTCCAATACATAGCCTTCAATGTGATCAGTGATGGCATCAATACCAAGGTCGGGACTATCACGGCAGATTTCACCCGGTACATGTCTTGGAAATCTGAGAACGGGGAGAAACCGCAGGAGAATGCTACGGACTTCTTTACAATTGCATTAAACGGAATGTTTCCGAAAGAACGGCTTCTGGATATTATACAACACTTCATTGTGTTCCAAACTATTGAGGGGAAGACGGTTAAAATTCTGGCGGGATATCATCAATACTTTGCTGTACGCAAAGCTGTAGCAAGCACTCGGAAAGCGCTTGTTGACAAAACGGGACGCGCAGGTGTTGTTTGGCATACACAGGGTTCTGGAAAGAGCCTCTCTATGGTTTTCTATGCGGGTATTGTTGTTTCGGAGCCAGATTTTGATAATCCGACTATTGTTGTGTTGACAGACCGGAACGATCTGGATAATCAGCTTTATAACACATTTGCAGCCAGTTCCAAGCTGTTACTTCGGCAGACACCAAAACATGCAGAAAGCCGTGAACACCTTCGGGAACTGTTGGATGTAAAGGCTGGCGGTATCATTTTCACTACAATACAGAAGTTTGGTGATAGTGACGAAGTGATCAATACCCGGAGAAATATTATATTCCTGGCGGATGAGGCACATCGGTCACAGTACGGTTTGGATGAAAAATTTGATCGTGGCACAGGTGAATGGAAAGCAGGCATGGCTAAGCATATGCGTGCGTCACTTCCTAATGCAACATTCATTGGATTTACAGGTACACCGATTGACTTCAAGGAAAAATCAACTATAGCGGTCTTTGGTGATTATATTGATATTTATGATATGACACAGGCTGTAGATGATGGGGCGACAGTGCCGATCTATTACGAGAATCGTACAGCGAAACTGAAACTCGATGAGGCCACTTTGAAGCGGATTGACGAAGAGTATGCAAGACTGGCTGGCGATGCTTCTGAGGAAGTAATCGAGAAGTCAAAGGCAGACCTCTCGGGTCTTGAAGCGCTTGTTGGCTCTAATGAACGTATGGAGATGCTTGCTGATGATATTATTGCGCATTATGAGGATCGGAAGTACGTTTTGACGGGAAAGGCAATGATCGTCTGTATGACCAGACGAGTTGCCATTAAGCTGTATAAGAAACTTTTGGACAAGCGGCCAGAATGGAAGAATAAAGTCAAGGTCGTTCTGACATCCAGCAATCAGGACCCAGAAGAATGGCATGATATCATCGGAAATAAGTCATACCGGGATGCTCTCGCTAATGAATTCAAGGATACTTCAAGCGAGTTTAAGATTGCTATTGTCGTTGATATGTGGCTGACCGGATTTGATGTTCCGTCGTTGGCTACGATGTATATTGATAAGCCGATGAAGGGCCACACCTTGATGCAGGCCATCGCACGTGTCAACCGTGTTTATCCGGATAAGGAAGCTGGGCTAATTGTCGATTACATCGGCGTGGCAGCGGAGTTGAAGTCGGCGCTGAGCCAGTATACAAGACGAGATCAGGATAAGGTTCCGGATCTGCAAACAGCATATGCATACTGTCTGGGCAAATTGGAAGTTATGCGTGACTTCTTCTATGGCTTTAGTTATAAGGATTTCTTTGGTGATTCTGACACTAAACGATTAAAGGTTATAGCAGATGGAGTGGAGTTTGCTCTTGACTTCGACGAGGATGAAAAGAAGATGTTTATCATCGAAGCCACAGCACTAAGCCAAGCTGAAACACTCTGCCGAAGTCTGTTGGATGAACAGGAAAAGAAGGAAATCGAGTTTTTCAAATGCGTAAAAGCAGGCCTTTGCAAAGTGGCTGGTAAGGGTAAGGTGACGGCTAACGAGGTCAATGCTCGCATTATGAAGATGCTGGAGCAGGCAATAGAGCAGGATGGTGTCATCAATATCTTTGAGGAAGCAGGGCGAAAGAATCCTGAGATATCCATTCTTTCTGAAGAGTATATGGAGCAGGTGCGCCGGATGAAGCATAAGAACATCGCAGCGGAAATGCTACGAAACCTGCTCGAAGATAATATAAAAATATTTGCCCGGACGGGTGTAGTAAAGGCTCAGCTCTTCTCTGAAAAAATGCAAAGCGTTTTGAAGAGATACAACAACCGTATGATCACCAGTGCAGAAGTCATTGAAGAATTATTGACCCTTTCAAAGGAAATGACGGATGCATATAAAGCTGGTGAAGAAAAGGGACTGAGCGTCGAGGAACTTGCGTTCTATGATGCACTTGTTGCTGATCCAGAAGTTTTACGGAGTATGGAGGAGCCGGTTTTGGTACAGATGGCCCAGGAACTGACAGATCTTATTCGTCGTAGTCGGACTGTTGATTGGGATAAGAAGCAGTCAGCGAGGGCATACATGCGCACCCAGGTTAAGCATCTTCTTAGGAAGTATAAGTATCCGCCAGAGAAGGCGAAGGGGGCAATTGATACTGTTATCAAACAGGCAGAACTCATGAGTGCAAATATTGATCCTGTATAATGATGATACGAAGGCAGAATGCATTTATCGCACTCTGCCTTCATTGTTCTTTTAATCATTGAATCCATCCAATTTCTCACGGATTCTTTTGGTATAATAGGATACAGTGCCGGGAGAGGAGACACCAAGTTCCGTAGCCATTTCTTTCTGAGTCATCTGTTGATTCATGAGCTCGAATGTTTCACGGCAGAGGTCGTTCTCTTCTTGTAATGCTTCTCTCATTTCTTCTTTGAGAACATGAGCTATGGCTTCGCTTTCCGTATTATCTGGTGCAACGGCTTCAAAAGTACCGTCCTCTGTCATCTGATCAAGAGAAACCTCTCTGCTTTGTGTACATCCAATGCCATCATAGGCTGTGCAGTACTTGCAGTCTCCCTTACAGCGTTTGCCGTTAATCATAGGTTGTTTGCTATTGCGATACTTCCTTTGGGCTTCCCTTCGCTCGGGACGATAATACTCCAGGTATACTTCATAGGTTACAGGTACTTTTTCGCCGTTTACTATTACATAGTACTCGCGTTCTTCGTTGTTGGCGGTTCTCTCGTTCAAGTCAGTCTTTTTCATTTGTTTTTCTCCTATTTCGTTTTGTTGCGAAACGGAGATAAACCGAGACTGACGAGACTATGCATAGTAAAAGCACAGCAAACAGACCGAAAAGAGCTTATACTCCGTTTCAGTTTCTGTGAGCTGTGCCATTCCAATAGAACAGTTCATAGGTATTTGTCACTCATCCCGGAACCTTGGAATGAACACCGTGATCAGCGGTATGATTCCGGGAATCGTGAACTGGGTTGTAATGGATCGTTAGCTGATAGAGAACACGTACTTGATACCTTCTTTAATCCTCTGTGCATCCGCATCGGTTAAGGCACCAACCTTACGTGTGATACATGATGTATCAAGCTGAACGATCGTGTTGAGTTTTGCCACGCTCGGGTTCTTGAAGCAGTCATAAAACTGCAGAACCACATTGGAACGTAAATCTAGACGTGACAGGTTGCTGGAAATGTAGCAGCAGATGCATGTGCCGGAGTTGACATTTTGATTATCCTCTGAGAGAATAATTCCATAATGGTCTCCCCGCATGCGGAAGGTCTCTTCGTCGTCTGCTACAGGATTCCGGATCCAGACGATGTCGTACTGGTGATAATTCGATATACACATAGTTTCTTCTCCTTTTTTTCCGTTATAGTCGGGTTTGGCGAATGAGCCGTATCGGAGGAGTGACCTGCAGGTGTATTTCCATCGACGGGTTCAGTAAATCATTGTTTTTTATTGTTTGTAAATCTTGTCAAAGGTTGTTTTTCATTGTTGAAGGTTGCTAAATTAAAAATGAGGATATAAAAATGAAGGATGAATTGAAGGAATACAGCTTTTTGTCAGGGTCAACACTTTACATGATGATGCTGGAATCAAAGAATACTCGTGCTAATGATGGACACAAGATAGCAAATTACGAATTGCTAATTGAGTTAGAAAAGATTGTTAATGATAAGGCAAAGATTAGACTTGACAAAAAAGAACTTACGGAACAAGCATCAAAATACAAAAGTGGAATGGTGCCGGTACCAAGAGGATTTTTCTTTAATACTGAAAAGAACGTATCCTTGTTTGACGAGCGTTATAGACAGGATTATGGTTCGTTATTAAACAGATTCCGACGCTTTGCAGATGAATACTTATTTATTGACAAGGATGACCCATGGTTAATAAAGGCATTGTTTGATATTGTTGAGAATGATACAACAATTGACGCTGATGAAGTGTTATTCCTTTATGATGGAAAAACAGAGATAAAAAAGAGGGATCTACATGAAGTAAAAGAGATCGATAGTTCATCGATCCTTTTGGGGTTATGGTGTTATACGCTTCACCAGAAAATAGACCTCAACAAAAACAAAGGAGCATATCAAAAATTTACTCATAGATTGCATAACAATCAGAAGACTGTGGATCGTTCTTTGTTTGACTGGAATGAGGAAATAAGTATAATTACACCTCATATTGCGAATGAGGAAACGATAGATGAACAGAGTTCATCAAAGAAAGATCAGGACAGAGAGGATAGTGAAAAATCAAGTGGTAAGAGAATGCCAGAAGACAAGTTTTCGAAGTATCTGGCTAAGTCCTATGAGAAATTCAGTACAACAATTACATATATCTACAGGACGGAAAGACCATTTAGAGATTTCTATGTTTGTAATAACGTTATGAACAGATCCCGGGTTACGGTTAGACAATCAGAGGGTAGAGAGGGATATCTATATAATGATTCATCAATTAAGAACCTTGATATGATGAAATTTGACGGCCCGAGGAATATTATTCTTGGCCAGGGCGGTCTCGGAAAATCCATGATGATGAATCATTTGTTCCTTTCTACCATCGATTTATACTCGGAAAAGTCCGTTATTCCGATTTTCATTTCTTTAGGTGATTATATACCGGGGGAGAGAACACTCTTATCTTTAATATGTGAATCGATGGCTCGGTTTGATACAGATTTAACTTCGGAAGATGTATTAAGGAGGCTTAAGGACGGGCATATGCTGCTTCTTATGGATGGCCTAGATGAAGTTAAAAAGGAAAGCCTGAATGAATGTATTAGAGAATTGGATGTAATCGGAGATTCGTACGATGGAAATAATGTTTTTGTTGTTTCATCAAGAGAAATGCCGGATGTTGCTCGATTAAAAGGGTATAGAGCATATGAATTAATGCCGCTGAATGAGAAGCAGGCTATTGAGATGGTTCAGAAAATTGAGCCTGATGTTATTCCTGAAATAACCAAAAGAAACTTTATTAATGATATCAAAAACAAGAGGTTTCGCTTTGATGAAAAAGAAAAAAAGGAATACCTGGGAAATCCGCTGTTTTTGACATTGATGCTTCTTACATATTCACAGACAAATAGTATTTCAACAGAGAGATATTTGTTCTATGAGGATGCATATAAAGCTATGGCAACGCTTCACGATGGGAGGAAAGGTGTCACAAGAGCTTTTTTCACGGGACTTTCTGAAAGAGAATTTCAGCGCTATTTTGGTCAGTTCTGTATAGAGTCTTATTTTGACAATAAGCTTAGATTCTCCAGAAGACAGATGGACGCTTATTTTCAGAAGGTAATAGATGACAACGGATTAGACACATCTGTTGATATGTTTTTCAGGGACGTGACAGAAAAACTGTGTTTGATGTACCTGGACGGAAATGAGTATAGGTTTATTCACAGATCTTTTCAGGAGTATTTCGCTGCATATTTTATTACGAACCTTTTGGACGATGATTACAGAGAAGTGTTTGATGAGTTGTTGCGGATTGACTCACGAATTGTATCGGATAATACTATCGCTATGCTTTATGGATTAAACAGCAGGAAGTTTGAGCGATTTATAGTTATTCCGTTTTTGGAAGAATTTGATTGTGATGCAGATGATGACGAGAACTACCGACATTTTCTCAGATGGCTTTACTCGAGTGTTGAATATGCAACGGGAGAATTAAATAGTGATTTTGCGGATAATCATGTACACTCGGCAATATATAAGTTCATCACGGAAAACTATGGATTTAAAGAAGACATAGATGCATCTGACTTTGATGATGATGAATCATATGCAGATGAAAGTGAGCTTTACTATTATGTCGAGGATAATAGAACGCCATCTGAACATGGCCCCGATTGCCAGTATGTTGAAAAGTCAGGCTTATGGAAATATAAAGATCCAAATGGTGAAATCAATGATGAGCGGATAGAATATCACGAGGCCGGATATGTCTGTAGAATCGACATTGATAATGTGGTAAGAAAAGAGTTTAATAACGGTCTATGGGAATTATTTAATGATAGTACCTTCCCTCTCAAAGTAGAATTTGAATCCGCTCAGGATCTACTGAAGGAGCTAAAGGGAAAGTATTCTGACAATAAAAAGCAGAAGTTTGGTCTTGGATTATCAGATTAAATGAAGAGGTGGCAACCGTTGTAGGACTGCCACCTTTTCTCGTTCATTCCTTTTTGTAAAACGGGCTCTCAAATCCTTCTGCCCGGAGGACGAGTCCGTCTGCCCATGCAGGTACTTTCGCCATGGTGTCGCATATGGACTCGACCGATATGTCCATCGGGCATTCGATTACTATCTCGTCATGAATATGGGCGCAGATAAGCATATCGGATAAGTTCTTCATAGCAAAGCAAAGGATGTCCCGGGAGAGGGCCTGAATGATATTCTCTGTCAGTTTTCCACCGAATGTTTCAAGTTGAGACCAGTGCCTAGTGCCATCAAGGCCTTCGTAGGTAATGCCGTCGGAACCAAATCTATTAATGCCGATTTTTGGCCTAACATAGGAGAGCATTCTGCCGGACTGGAGATGAAGGAACAACATTTTGCTCCGGCACTCGAATGTGATGCCATGTGTGGTTGTTGTGGTTTTGCCCGTGATCGCAAGTTTTGCTGCATCTTGAATGGCATGCCACAGGGATACGATCTTGGGATTTGATCTCCGCCAGAGAGCAACTAAGGGCTCGAGTTCTTCTTCCTTCATCCCGGCTTCAATTGCGCCCATATTACGAAGGGCACCTACGCTGCCTCCGTATCCACAACTTAGCTCACATTGTTTTCCTTTGGCACGAAGTTCGCCGTTGATCCCGTTCTTGACTACGGGCTTATGGAACATACGAGATGCGGTTTCACAGTAGATATCGCCGTTTCTCGCAAAAACATTCATTCTCCATTCTTCCTGGGCCAGCCAGGATAAGACGCGTGCTTCGATAGCGGAGAAATCAGCAACTATGAATTTATATCCTTCACGGGGAATCAAGGCCGTTCGGATCAGTTCTGAAAGAACCTCCGGTACAGAGTCATACAGGCAGGAGAGAAGATCGTAATTTCCGTCTTTTACGATTTCTTTTACAAGAGTAAGTTCCTTATTTTTCATGTGGGTCTTATATAGATTGTGTAACTGAAATCCCCTTGCTGCATAACGCCCGGTGTGCGATCCGTAAAACTGAAAGCAACCTCTGGCCCGGTCATCGGCACACATCATCTTTTGCATTGCAGTATATTTCTTGACTGATGATTTTGCTGATGCCTTTCGTATTTCTAGCACTCGCTGAAGATTGGCTGGAGCAGTAGGGATCAGTTCAGATACCTGTTTCTTCCCCAGAGACTCAACAGCAAAACCCTGATCAGAAAGCCATCCCTTCAGCTGCTTTACACTATTCGGATTATCCAGATTAGTCAGTTCTTTTAGGGATTTCGTCAGTTCGGCCTGAGAACGTTCATCCATGGCAATCGCATGTTTGACGAGTGTGGTATCGATCCGGATACCTCGGTCGTTGATCTCCTGATCAAGACTGTATTCTTCCCATACAAAATCGGGTACAGGGTATTTCTTGAGCCGTTTGTGTATATTCATCTCTACTTCCACATCTCGAATATTGTATTTTTTGAAAGTGGTCCATTTCTCTTTATCATACTCTGGAAGGTTCCGGGTACGTCCACCATTGGCTTTGGTAGGCTTACAAGGGACACAGAAGTATCGGATCAGTTCTTTTCCCTCAGTCATTTTCTGCTCATCCAGACCCAGGATTCTACCGGAATCTGCCAGTTTATGAGGTAGCCCCAGATAAGCAGCGTGTACCATATCGCATCTCCAGCTTGTAGGGGCAAGGTAGTTCTTGATGGCATCATCATTTCCTCTATATGATAAAAACAAATCCGGGTAGTAACGCCGCAGGTGCTCCGAAAGACAGATACGTTCAAACATGGCATTGTATGCTCTTTTGATGATATCAGGATTTACGAGTGCATTCAGGACAATCTCCGGGATTTCCTCGCCGCAGGCTATGTCGATGCAGCTGACTGGTTTTTCATCAAAAGAATAGGAGAAGAGCAGAATCTCGAAATTAGAAGACTGGGCGTATTTGTAGACACCACATTTCTGCAGGTCAATATCAGAGTATGTCTCTAAATCCATAGTTATTTCATTCATGTTTTCACCGCCTATATACAGAAAAGGGGGAGTCAGATTTCTCCACCTCCCCCCCTTATGAGCTGGTTTCATTTTTGATTAGTCGAGAAAGCTGTCAGTGCTCTCATCGTCGTCCTCGTCATCAGTCAGACCTGCAAAAACGTCCTTTGCGTTAGCCCGACCTCCCAGAGGTGTTCCCTTACGAAGCACCTGAAGGGCGTTGAGTCCCGCAGCGATTCCTTTGCTGCCTGCGGTGTTATAAGCGTACAGGCTGATATGAGCCCGTCCGCTACAGCCAGAATAGCAGTCGTTCGGATTCGTCAGATTCTCACCATTTACATCCACAATCTGCGGAGGTGTTGTGGAATTGCAGTTGATGAAATAGCTGTCAGCATAGGCCGGATCGGAGGGACGATCCTGGTCGCCATTTCGCAAAGGAAGTCGGATATCCTCAAGAGACGGGACTACATTGCTCGTTCCTTTCAGTTTCCCTTTGCCTTCCTCATAGGCAGCTGCCATCGCCTGACGGATAGCGTCCAGCGTTTTTGTGTCTGACTTTTTGATGATCAAGCTCACGCTGTATTTCGGCTTTCCACCGCTCAGCGAGGGTTTGGGCTCCCAGACATTGGCATATGAAAACACCGTTCTGGGTCCGGTAATTACCTGTGTACTATTCATAGTCGTTTCCTCCATCTAAATCTTTGAAAACCTCTGCGGCCGAGATGTATTCCGGTCGCTTGTCTTTTTCAGTAACTAAAGTCGGTCTTCCGTGGGGTTTGCAGATGTACCCGCCAAGAAGTTCATCGAATCTTTGCTTGCCGAGTCGTTTGGTCATGGCCGTTATACCGAGAACTTTCATTTCGTAAGGATCATATCCAGCGTCGGTTACCGCTTTTGCCACGGCATCCGCATCTGTGTATTTTCTTATGGAACGTCCCTCTACCAGCTTGAATCCTTCGAATTTCGTTCCTGAAAGCGCCCTCGCAAGTGCATATTCCTTCACGTCGTTAGCCCATGATACCAGCTCATCTGCCTGTGATAAAACATCTGCAATTTCTGTGTTATCCAGCGTTTCGGGCGACTTGAAGTGATACCTGGCAAGCTCGAGATTCGCTTCTGCACGTTTACGACATGTTGCATTTACTTTGCAGAACTGACAATGCGGACCGGATACAAACTCACCTTCTCCGGAATATGCTAACTGAGCCCTTGGTGACAGGTATTCGTCGGCCCATTTCAGAAGGTCTTCCACCGAGATGCTCCAAGATGCGATGTTCTCTTTCCGAGGCTGGATGATTGTCATGCAGATGGTTTCCACATCACAGATTTCACCAAACATCGAGAGAACACCCAGTGCATAGCACTTCATCTGGATATTATCCTCAGCTGGGACAAGAATGCCTGCTCCGTGTTTATAGTCGATGACGTGTGTCGTCCCGTCAGCAAGAATGATACAGTCAGCTGTACCGAATCCTTCTGGTACCCATCTTGAGAAGTTGACACGCTGCTCGACTAATACAGTCGGGTTTTTATCAGTTAATAGCACATCGGCCATGATCTCTTTTATTTTGTTAAGGTATATTTCCGCACATTCCTGCATTTCCTCGTTGTAGTAGGAGAGGTCCTCTGTCGGGTCTTTTGTTGGGATTCCATATTCCTTTTCCACCAGGTATTGGCAGAGTGCATGTGCATCTGTTCCCTCCGCAGCATAAGGGGAGGCTCGTTCTTCAGCTGTGGCATTCAGTTTTGCAGACGGTGTACATTCCGTCCACATCTTAGAGGCAGATGCCGACAGCAGTGCATGCTTAGCCATTTCCGATCACCTCTGCTTTCTCTTTCAGCTCCGGGTAGTACGCCGGATCAATCTGAGAAAGTTTTTTTACGCCATAGCTGTTGATCAGTTCACGAACGGCTTCATCATATCCGGCTCGGGACTTCTCAATCAGGACTTCCTTGATTTCTGAAAGGCTGATCTGTGGATCGGTTGATTGCTTCTCCTGGTGCTCCGGCATGGTCTGCTTGTTCTCTGAGTTAGAGAACATTTTCTCGACAGCATCTGCCAGTTCCTCAATGTCCTTAGCTTTGCGCCGTAGCTCTTTCAAGATGGAATCCAGATTGCTTATCTTACTCATATCGCTTTCCTCCCTGATGTTCATTGGTGGATGCATCGAGCACCAGCTTAGCAAGCCGCCTTGTGACAGCACTGATCGTCAGAAGCATTCCGGCAAGGCTCAGGTCGATATCCGGATTCCACCTTTCATTACGGGTTACCACGTGTTCTTTTTTCATTTCTCTTATGTCCTTTCCGAGTGACTTTTTGCCCCTCTACAACTAACAATGACAATTCTCGAAAGACGAACGACAAGTTTGCGATTATTTTTCTGTTTTTACCGACGAAAGGAATCACTTAATAATCGGAAGGGAAAATACTTCAGATTCTCTCGTTCAAATCCATCGTTTTGTCATTTAAAGAAGTAGAGGGTAGTCCTCGAATAACAATAGGAGGAAAAAGAAATGTACGAAGTCAGTTCAAGTATGAAGAAGATCGACGGTATTTCAGTGATGACATGGAAACGAGAAGTGTATAGCTGTAATGCGCTGGCGGTCGAAGCAGGCACCACGGGTTTAAAGGGTGGTGACAGTGGCCATGGTTGCCGCACGTATTTCTCCATTCGGGATGAAGGATGTACAGACATGGAGGTACATACCGTTGAAGACAAGTACGGCAGGCAGCATGGATTTGAGGTGCAGCTTGGCGGAGACTCGGAGCTGCAGACAACCATCGAGGCACTGGAGTTTATTATCCAGGTTCTCAAAGGTCAGATAGCGGAGGCAGAAACATATGGAATTTGATATGTATACAGCTGATGTGACAGGGGATGCTGCAAATTGTATGTATCCTCATTACAGGAAAATCAGTACCGCAGCAGAACTGGCAAATGCTGTCAGTCAGGATTATGTATTTGCCAGATTTAAGGGTAATTACAGGAGCACAAATAACTTTGAGTCTTCAACGGTAATCGCCATGGACTGCGACAATAATTTCAGCGAGGACCCGAATGAGTGGATGACCATCCAGAAAGCGGAGAGAGAATTCGCATCAGTTACATTTGGCATCATTCCGAGCCGGAATCATCAAAAGGCGAAGAACGGAAAAGAGCCAAGAGATAAGTTCCATATCATCTTTGAAATTGATGAGTGTACGAATGCAGAGCAGTATAAGGCGATTAAGGAAAAAATATATGCGGCATGCCCCTTCTTTGATCCTAATGCGCTTGACTCGGCCAGATTCTTCTTTGGTAGTCAGGTAGATGAGAAAGATATCATCCTGCATGAAGGTTTCGAGACAATCGAAGAGTTCCTTGGGATTGATCGTGACAATCTTGACGGGACTACAAGGAATCCGGGAGCGTCGTATGCGTCTTATTCGAAGATAATCCGCTCCGGAGAAAGGAATAACACGCTGTCCCGGTTTGCAGCGAGAGTGCTGAAAAGGTACGGAGAGACGGATAAAACAAAGCAGCTGTTCCTGAATAGGGCAGAGGACTGTGAAGAGCCGCTAGATGAAACTGAGTTGAATAACATCTGGAGCAGTGCAGTCAATTTCTACAATAAGAAGATCGGCTCTGATCCGAACTATAAGCCGCCTTCGGATTACAATAGTGAATTCGGAAATTTCTCACTGAAGCCTGATGACTACACGGATATGGGGCAGGCTGCTGTGTTTGCTGCAGAGTATGGCGATGTAATCAAGTACACAGATGGTACGGATTACATTCGATTCAATAACCAATATTGGTGTGAATCACGGATGGCTTGTATCGGAGCGCTGGAGGAGTTTCTGGATCTGCAGCTGGCCGACGCCGAGGAGACGCTGTCGGTAGCAAAAGAGGCCCTGCTGGCGACAGGCATTCCTGAAGAGACGGTTGCTAAAGGCATTAAGACTATCGAGAAGGAATGTGATACAGCAGATCAGTTTGAGGCAGCAAAGCAGTATGCGAAAGCACTGCAGTATTTCAACTTTGTCATCAAGCGCAGAGATTACAAGTATATTCAGTCAGCTGCTAATGCAGCAAAGCCTATGCTCGAGATCAGCATCAATGATTTGGATGCTAATGGATTTCTTATCAATACACCAAATCTGACAATTGATCTGACGAAGGACATCTCAGAAGGACACGCTCCTGATCCGGCGGACCTGATTACCAAACAGACACGCTTCAGTCCGGGTGATGATGGAAAGGATCTGTGGCTGGAAGCATTGGACTTATTCTTTTGCGGAGATGCAGAACTGATTGAGTACGTACAGAGGATTATTGGTATGGCAGCAATCGGTGAAGTCTTCATGGAATCAATGCTGATATGTTGGGGAGAGGGCCGGAACGGCAAATCGACGGCGATCAATACAATCGCAAATGTTCTTGGCTCTTACGCAGGAACAATCTCGGCAGAAACACTTACTGTGGGGTGCCGTCATAATGCCAGACCGGAAATCGCAGAGTTGAAGGGAAAACGGCTCGTCATTGCTGCAGAACTGGAAGATGGTATGCGGTTGAATACGGCTGTCGTAAAGAAACTGTGCTCTACTGATGAGATCAGTGCTGAAAAGAAATATAAGGATCCCTTCAAGTACAAACCTTCACATACGCTTGTCCTTTATACAAATCATCTGCCTCGTGTAGGAGTCAATGACCCCGGAACCTGGCGGCGGCTGATCGTAATTCCCTTTAATGCAAAGATTGAAGGGGATTCTGATATCAAGAACTATACAGAGTATCTGACAAAGAATGCAGGGCCGTATGTCATGAAATGGATCATTGAAGGGGCACAGAAGGCGATCGCCGATCAATTTCATTTCAAACAGCCTGCTGTGGTGAGTGAGGCAATCGATAAATATCGTAAGGATAATGACTGGCTTGGCTTGTTCTTTGATGAATGCTGTGAGCTGGATGATTCCTATCATCAGAAATCGGGTGAATTCTATCAGACATATAGAGAGTTTTGTATGGCTACGGGAGAGTTTATCAGGGGAACATCTGACTTTTATGCCGCGCTCGAGGCAGCGGGCTATGAGAAAAAGAAATCATCAAGTGGGATTATGATTCGGGGAGTTCGTCTGAAAAAAGATGATTTTCTGGAATAAAGTTTGTTTTTTACCTGCATAGACCTGCATAGTGCAGGTCGGTGTAGGTCGTTTCCTGGACTGCTCTATAGGCGATTTTTAGGCCTAAATTTACTATAAGGAGAGTTTATGTAACGACCTGCATGGACCTGCACTTTTCAAAATCGTTTGATGGAGGAATGAGATGCGGGGGTAATAATACAGGGGTTCTTTAGATAGATACAATCATGGAATCATAATTCCTAGAGTAATGTTTCAATACTGGTGATAGTGACAGATAATTGTAATCATGGTTGATCCGATATTGTTACTGTTTGAACAATTGCTGAAAATATCATTATAACCGAAGCAATCGAAGCGCTTCCTGTTCAATCAGTAGAAACTACTACACCATAGCATGATCATGATGTTGTAATCGAGGAGGATACTAATGAATAGATTTATCGATGGGGATCCCTATATAGATTTGGCGAATGCCATCATCATTCTTGCAGTAGATGATTACAGGGAGGCATATGAGAGCTATGATCTGGACACTATGCTTGAGTTGGAAGTGTTTTTCAAATCGGATTGGTTCCATGCGCTTTCAATGCTGGACGGAGAAGATATTATAAGGAGATTACGAAAATGAATGGAAAGACATATTTAAATCAAGTAAGAGTTATCGAACGCACAATTCATAGTAAGGTTTGTCAACTGGAAAAATTGCAAGCATTGGCGGAGAGAACAACAGCTGTATTGTCGGATGTGTCAGGTGAAAGGAATAATCACAGTAGAGAGGATGTCATTGATGAATTAATCGATCAAAAGGATGAACTTAAAAAGGAAATCAGTGAACTTATACGAACCAAACACGAGATTTCTAATGTGGTCAAGCGTGTACCGAATTTGATTCAGCGAACGATTCTGGAAGAGCGGTACATTTATCTGAAACGATGGAAGATTATATCAAAAATAGTGGGGTACTCAGAGTCGCAGATATATCGATTTCATAAGGAAGCACTGAAGACAGTAGATAAGATTCTTAAGGAAATGAATTAAGGAAGAGAAAAGACCGGATGAATAGAGCATTATGTGACATCCCGTTTTAGTATAAACGTTTTTCAGTCAGTTCCTCAAAATGATAGTAATGAGAGCGAACGAGAGTTCCACAATATGCTATTGTTAAACTGAAGAAATAATGAAAAAGCAGAGCACCTGTGACCAGTAGGCCGCGGGTGCTTCTTATTATAACCAGAAAATCCATCTGTTACAGATGAGACGTGCCAGGGCTTCTCCACCCTCCGAGATTTACGACAATACGGTGCACGCGTCAGATGCAGCAGGTGGATTTTCCTATAAAAAAATACATCTCGGGAAAGGAGATAAAAGCTTATGAAGAAACGAATGATGGCAATAATGTTATCTGTCATGATGACGGTATCCGCTATCCCGCAGGGGATCGGAGAATTCATTCATGGCACAGATCTTATGCCGGAAGAAACCACGAGTGAGGCGGTAGTGGAGGATTCCGCAGAGGATACCGCTATGGAATTATCGACCGATGATGTCGAAACGGAGCTGGATTCAGCAGAGGAGAGTGCTGATGATGCTTCGGAGGAGACAACGGGTAACGAAGAGGATGCAACAGAAGCATTGACTGAAGAGGAATCCGAGGCAGTGACTGATGTTGAGTCAACAGAAGTGAGCGAGGATGAAACAGAAGCTGCTTCTGAGGAGCAGGGTAACGATACGGAGGAGACTGAGGACACGGAGTCGGAAGCTTCTACCGATGAAGAAGTAACAGAAGCGAATACGGAAGTACAGGAGAGACAGCCTTCTTTTTCAGAGCAGGTTGCCGGTGTGGATATCTCCGGAGTGGATTTCTCTTCCCGTGAGCTGATGATTGGAACAGAGGATCCGTCGATCCTAACATGGGATACTGAGGTCCTGTCCGAGTACCGCGGTGTTTATCTTACCAGATATTCGACTGTAGAGGAAACCCGGAATGCTTACACTTACTACTTTGGAAAGGCAGAATTTGTTTCCGCAAATATCACTTTCCGGGTGGCTGATTCGGAGAATGTGCTGGAAGGCAGTGATACTGCAGATTCAGGTGAGGACGAAGCAGGTGATTCTGATGATTCGGAGGATGACCTAAAGGCATCAAATCAGGAGAGTACAGATAAAGTAGAGGATGATCTCCAGAATGGAGCAGATCTTTCCAATATGAATGAGGGCGATGATGCCCTTTCGAATCTGAATAACATGGATGCCGTTAGCACACCGAACAGGACCATTGCGCTGATCGATACCGGCGTCAACGGAGGAACTCTGGTGGATGCTGTATCTGTGCTCGGTGATGGATCCTCCGATGATAACGGGCATGGAACAAGAATGTATCAGGCAATCAGGGAAGAGTATCCGGATGCAAAGGTACTCTCCATCAAAGCCATGGGCTCCGATGGTAAAGGCCAGGCATCTGATATCTACGCTGCAATCCAGTATGCATTGGAAAGTCATGTGGATGTGATCAACCTTTCACTTACGGCCAACGGAACAGAGGAGAACTCCGTGGTTGTCCGGGCAATCGAGGAGGCAATTGGCAGAGGCGTTACGGTTGTCGGTGCAGCCGGTAACAATGCTTCCAATGCCAAGTACTTCATCCCCGGCTGTGTAGAAGATGCATATATCATCGGCGCAGCCAATGAGAAGGGCGATCGGCAGGAGGATTCCAACTACGGGCCGAATGTAGACTATGAGGTAGTCGCCGGTTCCACATCAGAAGCTGCAGCGAGATTTTCAGCATTATTTATGCGTAGTAAGGCAGAAGGAAAAGAAGTTACGGATTATCCGAACGTACTGATCAATTATGACAGGACGGATCTGGATACGGATGACTATGTTCTTCTGTATAACAACGATGATTTTAATGTGTCCCGTGCGGCTGCATCAAAGACCATCAATGTAAAGATTGGCGATAAGACATATAAGATCAACATACCGAGTTATCTGGTGTTCCCGATCAATGTCAATGCGACTGATACTTCCAAGTCTTATGGGTTTGCCGGTTACCGGGATGCATCCAAGGCTAAGGATTATCTTGGTTCAAAGACATTTAATGCCGCAACCGGACTTATGGCAACAGGCAGTGGAGATACTGAAACTACTTACGCATCCATCACTAAGAGTTGCGGCACGTATTTCAATGTAAAGAATACTGTTGCGGGACTCCCGGACGGGGCATTTAAGACAGCCTATGGAACTGATGCAACGGCACATGGAGCATCTGATGTGTGCGTTTATGGTTCCAGTCCGAACTACCAGACGACCAATACCGGATGGACCACAAACTGGTACAACAATGGATACCGCGTGATCACATCTAATTCCAATGACCTTTATTCTTTCTCTGTGTTCTGTACAGAGGCAAAGGATATGTCCCCGCGTGGCGCTTACGGACAGTTGATTATGCTACCGATTACAAGCACCAACACTCGTGGTTATGCAGATTATAAGGTTACTGTTGAGAGCGGTCAGACCTATGTCTGGGTTCCGTACCGGAGTGATGAGGTGGATCAGAATGCTTATTCCGGTCACTCTAACTGGCAGAATTTTATCGGTGGAACATACCTTAAGGTTCCTTATACAGATGAAAAGGACTATTACATTGGAATCTATAAGAAGAACGACAGTGGTGATCCGATGCAGAACATTACCTTTGATGTAAAAGTCAATGGTACTGTAACAGCAAAGGCGCTGAAGACCGGAGCAGATGGTATTGCTACTTACAAAGTAGGAAAGTTTGCTAAAGCTCCTACGGTAGAAGTGCAGGAAAACTGGACAAATGAGCGGTTTGAGCCGAAGTCTACCGGATACTATGGTGTCAATGTCTATGAAAAAGAGGCAGATGCAAAGACACATGCCAAAGATTCAAAACATACATGGACGAATGAGCAGAATGAGTATTATGCGTCCATCAAGAAGGATGGTAACAAGGGTATTACCTCCAAAGGCTTTGCGGGTGCTTATTATGGCCTGTATGACACAAATGTCAAAGCAAATATGACAGATGACCACCTGATCGCTGTTTTTGAGATGGATAAGGATGGATATGCGTGCAATCTGTACGGACCTACATCGAGTACCGTTGCCGGTCACACCTGCAAGGCGCGGCTAAACTATACTGACGATGCCGGATGGAAGGTAAGCAGAACGGTTAACGGCCATACCCAGTATTTCATCTGCATGGGAAAGGATGACCTGACCGATAAGAAAATGCTGACAAATACGAAGTTCGCCTATAAAGAGCTGGTAGCGCCGGATGGTTATCTTCCGACAGAGGATCCGATTCCGGCAACCATCACAAAACTTCTGTCAGTTCCGACAACACTGACAAGTACACAGATTGTGAATATGATCGATGAGGACTGGGAGAATAACCCGACTTACATCTACCTGGAGAAGCGTTCTGCGAATTCCAAGTGTACAGATGGGAATCCAAACTATTCCCTGAAGGGTGCAACTTATAAGGTGTTTAAGACGAATGCTGAAGCTACTGCGGCAGTAAGCAGCAGAGATTTCTCGAAGGCTATTGCGACGCTGACAGTTGATGAATCCGGAAACAGTCAGGTCCTGGAAATGACGGATTACATGACAAGAAACAGTGCTACTGGAAAGATTGAGACTACGAAGTTTTATATCGTTGAGTCGGTTACTGGAAAGAGCTATCAGATGGATAAACTTGTTCATCCGCTTTCTGTATCAGCTACAAATTCTAAGAGCAATCCGGCTACACTGAAGGTTACGGATACACCTGTAAATGACCCGATTGGTGTTAAAGTCAGCAAGAAGCTGGCTGATGGCACAACCCAGAATATCGGGGTGGCTGGTGCACAGTTTACAGTGAAGTATTATGCGATCAGTACAGATGGAACGGAAACCTTTGCATCACTGCAGAGCAAAAAAGCTACGTTGACAGAAACATATACATCCGATGCAAATGGAGAATTTCAGATTAAGCATGATACGGAGCACTATCCTTTGGGATATTTAACCATTGAGGAAACTGCAGCACCTGCAGGTTATGCAATGGAGGGAGCGACAGCAACCGCAAAGGGTGTGACTGTTCCTGTAAAGATGTGTTTCAAACTTCTTCCGAATGGTAATGCAACAGATGGTTATCTGCCGGGCAAAGCATATCTGGTAGATGAGAAGGGTAATTATATCACAGGAAGTGATGGGAACAAAATCACTGCAGCAAGTATTGATTCCATTTCAAATACTCCGCTGACAATTTCTATTGATGAGATCCCGAAGCGTGGTGATCTGAAGATCGAGAAGCGTGGCGAAAGTGATGAGCCTTTGGCAAACATCCGCTTTGAGGTAAAGAGCGAAGCTACAGGCGAGGTTCACTATCTGGTGACCGATGCTGATGGCAAGGTTTCTACCCATAAGGATTATGTGGCTCATGCTACAGACACAAACAAGTATGACGATAAGAAGGTATCTTACTCCGGTAAGGCAGGCGTATGGTTTGCCATGGTTGGAGATAAGAATCACACCCAGAAGGTAACTGCTGATCAGGGCGCACTTCCCGAAGGCTGGTACCAGGTAAAGGAAGTTGATTCCCAGGGCCATCAGAAGGAAGAAGTAATCCGTGTCCAGGTGAAGGAGGGACAGGTGGCAAATGTCTATGACAGCAACCGCGGTGATAAGAAAACCTATATTACCAACGTGAAGCTTCCGACACTGGTATCTGATGCATGGATCGTTCTGGCAGACGGTTCTCTGGCAAAGGTGGCTTCTCCGGAGAAGGATATGACCATCCGAGATCAGGTTTCCTATACCAATCTGCGGTTCAACACAAAGTACACTCTGGTTGGTAAGCTGATGGAGATCGAGGCGGACGGCTCTGTGAAGGAGATCGCTAAGGCTTCCAGGTCCTTTGAAACAGCAAAGACCTATGTGCGCTCCATGTATGAGTGCTGCGGAGATCTGACACTTGATTTCGAGCATCTGGATCTGTCCGCATCGGCAGGATCCGGTTATGTTGTTTTCCAGTATATCTATCTGGGGGATGAGAAGAACGCTTACACTTCCTATAAGGATGTTTATGCGGATAGCAACAATGATGTGGTTGTTTTCCCGCTGGCTCACGATGATCCGAAGAATGAGAAGCAGACCGTATCCTTCATGGGACGGCTTCAGGTTCACAAGAAGCTGAACATTGCAGGAGATACCACCGGCGCAGTTTATGAGGTGCGTGGTGCTGAAGAAGACAACAAGGACTATGTAAAGCAGCTGACGATTAAGAAGGATACTGAGACTGACGGTTATTCCGATCTGCTGATCCTGCCCTTTGGTACTTATACCGTACGCGAGGTAAAGGTACCGGATACAGGCGAGTGGGTGATCGATCCGAAGGTCTACACCGTAGAGATGGCAGCCAACAGCGGGACCGTAACCATTGATTCCGAGCTGAAGGGCAAGGCAAGTGATGTGGCCATCGAATCCAGAGAGATCGCCAAGACCTTTGTCACACTGACCAAGGCATCTTCGGATCCGGCATTCGTTGAGGGCAATCCGAACTATTCCCTGGAAGGCGCTGAGTACAAGCTTTACGCTGACAAGGCTGAGGCTGATGCTGCTCTGAAGAGCAGGGATTATACCAAGGCCATTGGTACATTCGTAACTGATGAGAATGGCAATACCGATGTGATCGAAGTAACGGAAGCCATGAATGGTGCGGATGAGAAAGCCTTCTATGTGGTAGAGTCCAAGGCGGCAAAGAACTACCTGCGGAGAGCAGTAGTTTCTGAGACTGTTGTGAAGAAAGATAATACCAGAGAGAATCCGGCGAAGTTCGAAGTGACGGATGAACCGGTGAAGATCCCGGTTGAGCTTCTGATTGAGAAGGTTGATCAGCTGAGCGATTCCTACAATACAGCAAAGGGCCTGAACCTGGCAGGCGCAGAGTTTGAGATTACGGTATCCGGCGATGATATCACTACGATCCGTAAGGAAGATGCGCTGACTGTCAATGTGAAGAAGACTACGCTTAAGATTGAGGAAAACGCAAAGCATTATACCGCTGATATCGGTAACACCCTGCCTATCGGTTATATCACGGTAAAAGAGACAGTGATTCCCGAAGGCTTCGAGAAGAAGGGTTCTGTATGGCATATCGGAAACCGTAATATGGATATGAGTGATACCGTGAGTCTGATACTGTACGGTACCTATGACGAGGATCATACCACATTTACTCCGGTAGTCTACGATCCGGATCAGGCTAAAACGGCAGATGAATTGGCAACAAAGGGGCATGCAGTAAGTGACGGTGCGAAGGTTTCACTTGTTGCTCAGAATACCGAGCTTCGAGGCAATCTGTCACTGCATAAGGTTGACCTTACCACGGGTAAGCCGATGGAAGGCGTGAAGTTTGAAGTGAAGAATCAGGAGACCGGAGAGGTTCACTATATTTACACCGACGCCGATGGTATCGCAACCACAAAGGCTGAGAAGTATGTGAATGAAAACTACTATGATCAGGTTTCCGATTACGATGGAACAGCAGGTACCGTATGGTTTGGCCAGGGCAATGATGGCATGCTTCCGTCGAAGGATGGAGCTGAAGCACTTCCTCTTGGTAAGTATACCGTGTCTGAAAAGAGATGTAAGGCAAATAAGGACTATCAGATGAATCCGGTTCAGGAAGTGGAGATCACGAAGGATGCTCTTTATATCAGTATCCAGAATGATGAGGATGGCAACTTCTACAATGTTCCGAAGCCGACCTTTGGCACGATTGCAACCGTGATCATGGGTGAGGATCCGGGCGTGAAGATGGTTCCTGCAGATAAGGGACAGACACTGGCGGATGCGGTAAACTTCAGCAATCTGAAGGTTTCTACTGAGTACACTTTGGTCGGTCGTGTCATGCAGCTGGACGAGAATGGAAATGCAACCCCGTTCCTTCAGAATGGAACCGAGGTTGTTGTGACCAAGAGCTTTACCACGAGAGAACGGGAAGCGTCTGACAAATCGGATTATTGCGTATGCGGTACCGAGACCATGGAATTCGAGGACCTGGATTTCACGGGTCTGCAGGATCAGAAGTTTGTGATCTACGAAACGCTGTATCTGGGTGATGTAGTCGAAGGTGAAGTACTGACGAATTATCCGGAGGCAAGTCCGGAGAGTGAGGATCTCTTCCCGATTGAACATGCAGATCCGAAGGATGAGGAGCAGACGGTTTACACACCGAATGGCGAAACTGAGGCAGAGGACATAAGCGGTTCCAAGACGGTCACTTATACTGAAACGGTCACACTGGTGGATCATGTCACCTATAAGAAGCTGCAGCCGGGCCGTGAGTACAAGCTTACAGGAACACTGTATGTGAAGCCGGAGGATGCACCGGAAAACGCAGAATATACTGAAGAAGAACTGGAAAAGATGGTACTGCGTGACGAGAAGGGAAATCCTGTAACAGCAACGGCAACCTTTACCGCAAAGGAAGCAAACGGTGTAGTGGATGTAACCTTTACCTTCAAAGCAAGTCTGCTGACGAAGAAAGCAGAAACTATTGTAGTATTTGAAGATTGTGAAGACACAAGAACCGGAGTCAAGGTATTCACACATGCGGATATCAACGACAAGGGGCAGACAGTATTCCATCCGGAGATTTCGACAACGGCTATGGATGTGAACGGCAGAAGTGAGCTGGCTCACCAGAGTGCAAAGTTCTATGATGTCGTATCCTATGACAACCTGCAGCCGGAGAAGAAGTACAGACTGGTGGGTATCGCCATGGATAAGAAGACCGGCGAAGAGCTGATCCTGAACGGAAAGACGGTGACTGCTGAGCAGGCATTTACAACCGGTGCTGCAAATAAGAAGAACGGTGCGGTTCGAGGAGAGTTCAAGCTGGAGTTTACCATTACCGAAGATATGCAGGCAGATCTGGCAGGCAAGGATATGGTGATCTTTGAAACCCTTTATGTCCAGTCCGGAAAGGATTGGCGTGTAGCTGCAGAGCATAAGGACCTGGATGATGCAGGTCAGGAGCTCAAAGTACCTACGCTGAAGACAACCCTGCTGGATCAGGCAACAAAGACTCATGTGGCTTATCCGAACCAGATTGTTACCCTGGTGGATACAGTGGAATACACCAATCTGATTCCGGGCAAGAAGTACACCATGGAAGGCACGCTCATGAAGCAGCCGAAGAATGGTGAGGCTGAGGAAATCTTCAGGGATGAGAATAAGAAACCGGTAACGGCTTCGAAGGACTTTGTGGCATCCGAAACCGGAGAAGGTATTGTCGAGCTGACATTTACCTTCAATGCAAAGGAACTCTTTGTGGAAGGTGAATCCGTAGTTGCTTTTGAAACCTGCTCACCGGAAGGTGATCTGATCCCGGTAGCAACTCACGCAAACATTCATGATAAGGACCAAACGGTTGACTTCCCGAAGGTGGGAACAAAGGCTTCTCTGGTAAAGAAGAATGTGGGCAAAGATACGGTAACCATAGAGGTGACGGATCAGATTATGCTGACCAATCTTAATACAGACTATAGCTATACTGCAAGGGGCTGGCTGGTAGATAAGGATGGAAACAAGGTGGAGGTAAACGGAAAGGCGCTGGAAGCTGAGAAGACTTTCACGCCGGAGAATCCGAATGGTTCCATCAGTATGACCTTCCCGCAGTTTACGATTGGAAAGTATGATTCCATAAAATATGTGGTTTACGAAGAGGTTTTTGTGAATGTTCCCCAAGAGGACGGAAGCATAAAGCAGGTTCTGATCGGAGAGCATAAGGATCTCAAAGATTCTAATCAGACTGTAAGCTATACGGATCATAAGCAGCCGCAAACTGGTGATGATACGCCGATTGCTATTTTCATTGGCCTTCTGGCACTTGCACTGGCAGGTATTGGAGTGATCATCTGGAAGAAGCGGAAACTGAATCAGAACACATAGGCGCCATAATGAAGAGAGGTCTGTTGAAATGACAGGCCTCTCTTTTATAGGGGCTATTTGTGTTCACCGCAGATGGAGCAGTACTGATAATCCTTAACTGTGATGGTTTCTTTTCGTTCCGGTTCATCCACGATGGTATCGTAGAAGAGAAGCTCGGGTTCGTGGTGGATATAGTGGTCGATTACGGTGATCAGACCAGAACTGCCATGGCACTTGTCATACTTGTAATAGTCTTCACTGGTGTCATACAGACCTTCGCACTCAGAGCAATAAACTTTTTGAACTGTTATTCCTTCGTCCCAACCATCATCATACACCGGGACATCGTGGGTAACGGCGGGGATTGTTTTGACTTCCAAGTGTGTAGCCCAAACCCAGTTGTGACTGCATTTCGGGGCTTCCGTGGTATTTTCGGTAGTCTTTTCAGTAGTTTTGACTGTTGGTGGATCAGTAACCGGTGACTCGGTAGAAGCTTCAATTGCCTTCGTTGTTGTCGGCTCCTCTACGGGCTCAATAGTTTTTGTGGTATTGGATGTTTCTGGTTTTGTAACATCTGAGCTGGTTGAGACCTTGGTCTTTTCAGTGTTGGAAGGTTTATTTGTTGATGGGGTACCTTCCGTCTTTTTTGGAACGTCGTCGTCAGCTTTTTCAGTTGGTTGATTAGTCAATTTCTTAGGAACCTGGTCGGCTGAAGGCGAGGCATCAACAGTAGTAGATTTTTCCGGAGCTTTCGCCGTTACAGGCCTTGTCTTGTTTTCAGCGATTACAACATCGGGATCATGCTCTGGTGCAGCAGCTTCTACCGTTTGAGCAGGAATCGCTTCGATTGCTTCGGTTGTAATGATGTTATCAGCAATCGTGGTGGCAATCGTTTCGGCTTCTGTCCGAAGATAAGTTTTAGGGTTCGATGCCGAAGCTGTGCATTCTGTAATGTTCTGAAGGGGTTTATCAGGCTGGGAAGCTGACTCAACGGTGTTTCGGCCATAAACGAGCCAGATGATACTACCACTAAGGATGAGTGTCATGGCTATAGAACTGATGATTAGGAGGGCTTTTGCTTTTTTACTCATAGAATCACATCTCCTTTCTACAAGATGGGCTGTGCAAATAAAGGGCACATCTTTCACTACTGAAAGACGGCCCTTTTTTGATGCACATTCAATTTCTAAGTGTAAGCTGGCCGCCTTTCGATTTCTGTTCTTTGCCCACATTGTAACACCGAAATGTGGATAAATCAATAAAAAATAACGCAGTGCGTTATTTTGCGTTGATAACATGAGATGTGATGCATATATCAGGGAGGTATTTCAAATGGAAAATGAAACGATAGAGCAGATTCCTGTGGAGGATCTGCATGTGTTCCGGAACCATACATTTCAGGTGAAGGACGATGAATCAATGAAGACTTTGAAGGAATCTGTCAGGGAGCAGGGTATCATACAGCCACTGCTTGCATTTATCAACGAGGATGGGGAACCGGAACTGATCTCAGGGCATCGGAGACTTTGGGTCGCCCGTGACTTGGGATTGGAGAAGGTTCCGGTCTTAATGAAGCGTGTTGACAGAACGGAAGCAACGATTCTGATGGGGATTTCAAATATCCTAAATCGTGAGAAGGTACTCCCTTCCGAAAGAGGTTTTACCTATTCAGCAATGCTTAAGGCAATGAAATCCGATAGAAGATGGGGAAATGACGCACCAACAAGAGAAATGCTGGCCGAACGTCTGGGTGAGAGTAGTACTCAGTTATCACGGTTCATCCGTCTTACAGAATTGATTCCTGATTTGCTTAACTTGGTCGATACAGGAAAACTGGGGTTTAGACCAGCCGTCGAGCTTTCATATTTAAGTGCCGATACACAGGAGGTGATCTTCCAGATTTGCAAGGAACTTGGAGTGAAGCCCACATTAACAACAGCTAAGGAAATACGAGAGATTGAGGAAGAACGAGATTTGGATGCCGATGAGATCCGACGGCTTCTCGTCGAGCAGGATGGGTCGAAAAAGGCTGAAGAATACAAAATGGTATTTTACTCACCGGTCCTCTGCGCAATCCTGAAGAACTGCCATTCCGTCTCTGAACGAGAGGATCGTATAATCCGTGGTTTGAAACTATTAGAAGAGCAGGATAAGGAACGGCGGGAAAAACGGGAGGAAGAACAGAGGAAAAGGATCGAGGAAATACGAAAACAGAATCAGGAAGGTGGTGGTGATACATATGGTGGATAGAATTGTCCGTCGTGGACGAAAGTATCAGAAAAACCGCCGATGCAATTTGAAACGTGAGCATCCGCGTCATGCAATCTCGCAGATAAGCGGACGTAGAGGGGATCCCAGGAAGGGGAAATCTAAGAAATATAGGAAGAGGAGATTTGCGATATGAATGAGGTAAGGTTGTTTGGAACACTTACTAAAGATCCGAATATCCGTCATTCGGAGCGTGAAGATGGATATGAAGTGGCGCGTTTTACTATTCGGGTAGAACAGGGAGCACGGGAGGACGGGAAGAACTACGCAGACAATGTCAATGTTGTGGCTTTCCGTAAAGTTGCGGTGTTGGTTGAGAAAAAATTGAGGAGGGATATGGCGGTTATCGTGCTTGGTCATATTCATGCAAACAGCTATACCAACCGTGACGGAGAACGAGTTTTCAGTCAGGATATCGTGGTCGATAAGATTGATATCGTAACAGATAAAGGTGTAGAGAATATGGCCCCGGAGGCAATGCAGACAATGCCAGAAACCATGGGAGATCTGCCTTTTTCGGAGCCTGAGTATTAAGAAAGGAGAAATGAAGAATGAAGTATGGTGTTGAGATTAAGGGTATGGAGTTGAATGAAGAGGATCTGGAGTCTACGAAGAACAGTACATCAAAGATCCTGCAGGTTTACAGCGAGAAGCTGAGAAAAATGAAGGAGGAAAAGGACAATGGTTGATAAGGATATGTTCCAAAGTATGCTTCTGGACGAGTTTTATAAGCAGATGCCTGATGATTTCATCCTGAGTGTAAAGGATGTGTTCAAGGAGAATGATACAAAGATGACAGGGATCAACATCAACCGTGAGGGCAGCTCCGGTGGATATGTACTCTATGTAGAAAACCTGTATGACCGATATCAGCATGGAGAGGATCTGTCTTCTATGGTTTCTGACATTATGAGTGAAGTATCCAAGAGCGAGATTTACTCTATGGATATTGGATCTTTTACACGAGACGATATGCTTGGCCATACAATTTTCCGGATGGCGAATAAGTTCACCAACCAGCTCAGGCTTAGTGATGTGCCTACCAGGGATATTCCTGGCATGACGGACATTGTGATTTATCCTGCGTATGAAGTGAACGTGGGAACTCGGCATGGATCGGTTCTTGTTACCAATAGTATGCTGGATTCGAATCATATTTCTTTGCAGGAAATTCTCGCGGCTGCCGAGGGTAATACGGAACGTCGTGTGGCAATTGTTCCGTTGGAGGATCGCCTCCGTGGTATGATCAATGTGGATGCAATGCCCGTGGGCTTTGAGTCTCCGTTCCTGGTTACCTACGACCGTGAAGCCGTGGGAGAGGAGGCGAGTGTGCTTGGGGCACCGAAGGTACTGGCTTCTCTGAAGGAACCGTACTATGTGATTCCTTCGTCCACACATGAACTGCTCTTCTTGCCGAAGTCATTTGAATCCAGTGTGGAGAATCTTCAGAGACTGGTAAGTGAAGTGAATGCTGAAGTTCTGGATACGAAGGATGTCCTGTCCAACAATGTGTATGAGCTTGATCATGGTCGGTTCATCACTCATGAGGCGGGAGTCGGTCTGGCAAAGTATTTTGTACAGGAGTAAAAGTTATTGGGGGATGTCCTGTGGTATTCATTACGGGGCATCCCTGTCTTTGTCGTTGAAGATGATTTAGTTCTGTGGTATATTGTCAATAACGCATTGCGTTAGGAGGGCGGGAGATGGCTAAGGATAAAAAAGAAACATCGAATAAGAAAAAGGAACTATGTGAAGCCGCTGCCATGATCCTCAGTCTTCATGAGAGTACAGGCGAAAACCGCATTCAGTTTGCGGCGCATGTTGGCATACCGGTCCGGACTATCGATGACTGGGAAAACGGCCGCCGTGTCCCGCCGGATTATATCCCACGGATGATTGCCTATCAGCTGGAACTGGAGAAGCTGAAAGCCGAAATACTGGAGGCAAAGCAGGAAGAAGCTATGAAAGAAGCCGAAGCTGCTTCGGATGAAACAACAAATGAATCTGATGATGAACAGGCATGACATTGTCATACTGTTTTGAAGAAACCCGGAATCCCCGGGTTTTTTTAATGCTTGGAAGGTGAAGCATATGGAAAAACTTACTACAAAAGAAAAGGTGCAGATTGCCCTTGATCGGCTAGACGACGGAATTAGGGACTTCTTCCAGGGTGATCATTATAAGGAGTATCTGGCCACCATGAGTAAACTGCATCATTACTCGGCCAGGAACTGTATCCTGATCGAGCATCAGTGCCCGGGAGCCAGTATTGTCGCATCCTATAACAGTTGGAAAAGCAACTTTAACCGGCAGGTGAAGAAGGGGGAGAAAGGAATCATGATCCTGGCACCGTTCAAGAGATCCGTGGAAGTGGATGTCGTCGGGAAGAAGGATATGGACGGGAATCCACTGAAGGAGAAGAAGGATATCATTACCTTTCGCCCGGTCTATGTCTTTGATGTCAGTCAGACAGAAGGAGATCCGATTCCGGAGCTTGTTCATCGCCTGGACTTTTCTGTGGATGGATATGAGAAGATCAAAGATGCACTGATCCGGACTGCAGGATGTGATGTGATCTTTGAACCGATGGCAGAGGACAGTAGTATCAATGGATTCTTTAATCCGGTGAAGAATGAGATCCACATTCGGGAAGGTATGTCCGAAGCACAGACGATCAAGACACTTCTTCACGAGTTGGCTCATCAACTCCTGCACCCTGCAACACTATCAGATAAGACAAAGCAGGATAAGGAACTGGAGGCTGAGAGCAGTGCGTACTGTGTTGCATCCTGGCTTTTTGGTGAGGATGGGATTGACACCGGAGACTATTCCTTTGGTTATTTAGCCAGCTGGTCACAGGGTAAGGAGATTAAAGAACTCACGGAATGTGTGGAGAATATCAAACGAGCAAGCGGTATTCTGATCGACCGATTGGATCAGGAGCTGGGGCTGGAACGTAAGCCGGAAGAAATTCGTAGGGAAAATCTGACGAAGGAAACCGGTCAGATTGTAGCCGATGCCGGAATCAAGGCAGAAAATGTGGTGATCGTGGCAGAGCAGCCCGGACGAATTGGCCGGATGGTGTATGTGACCAATACAGATGAAAGTTATCAGGGGGTATTCTTCCTGCATGGAGAGACAGAACAGATCGAACATCTGCTGACAGATAAGGAGGCGGTGATCGAGGACTATCCGTCTTATTTTGAGAAGAATCATGTTGGCTGCATCATTATTCCATACTCAAAGGGACAGACCTTTGATTACTGGTACAACTATGAAACAAAGGAACTTCGGAAGTATCCGATTGCTGCAGAACGGGAGGTGACAGCCATGGTTACGGTAACGGGCAGGTCGACAGAAGAACAGGTGATGCAGCTGAATGATGCGGCTCCACTGATCGTCGGTAACCGCGTGACTTTTGTTGGTTTTGATACAGATGTTCCGGAAGGTTTCATCGAATCAGCGGATGAGGTAACAACCCGATTTGAACACTACGATTCCAGTTGGCCCATGGTTCAGATCCGGTATACGAATGTTTCTGACAGGATTCCGGGAGAAATGAATATCTATGAGTTCCAGAAGATGATCGAAAAACAGCCGGATAAGGTGTTGAATGATCCATCGAATTATTTCAAAGTGTGCATTTCCTATACCTATCTGGATCAGAACCATCAGACCGTACAGGATGTGGATCTTGGAAGAGGGCGGGTAGATTATCTGAACTATCTGAAGCTCTCAGGAAGTCATATCGCACATCTGAAACGGCATGTGGATCTGTTAAAGGTTTGTGATGCAGCAAAGCATCTTGCTCCGGGAACGGAGTACGGGATGCAGTATGAAGATAATGTGCAGGAGTGGGCAGGGTTCTGTAGGGAAACACTGAATCATTTCAGTGAAACCCCCATAGTTCCCCGCCCACCGGAGTTTAAGAGTAATGAACCTGTTGTTAGCAAAGATTGGAGGTTGGCGTTATGATGCCGAATTTTACCGTAGAAGAGAAGGCTTTTGTTCAGTCTGTTCGTGAGACAGCGGAGGGAACCCTGGAGCGAATCCCGTGTATCCGTACAATTTCCTATCTGATGGCAAGAGCGAATACACCAGAAATGTCCATGATGATGGACCGGGTACAGAACAAGCTGGGAATGATGACGGATGTGGAGTATTCTCTCTATGATTTCTCAGTAGACGAATCGGAGACAGTAGAAGAACCGGATGATGAGAGTTGATTCTCAGGGGGTGAGCTTTTATGGGAGTTTACATTCCAAAAGAAGATGTGGAGTACGCAAGGCAGATAAGTATCCTGGAGTTCCTCAGCAAATCGAGACCGCTGATGTATGAGAACCTGAAGCGTGTCGGATCCCAGTATGTGGTAAAAGCCAGGTACTATGGAACAAAAGGACCGTACTCATCCTTCATGATCCGGGCTTCTGATGGAGAGTGGTGGCATCATAGCAAGGGAACCCATGGGAAGAATGCTCTGGATTATCTGATCAAGGAAGAGGGCATGGATTTCCAGTCTGCAGTCTTTGAACTGCTGGGGCGGAATGAAGAGTACTATCGGAATCTTAGGCAGAGCCAGAGGGATGATTTCGGGGCTGTGATGCAGGATGGATCCCTTCCCCTGCCGCCGATGAAGAATAATCATTCAACTGAAGTGAGAAAGTACCCGGAGCCGGGTGCTTTTTTTGATGAGCAGAAGGAACTGGTTATTCCTGAACGGGATACGGATACTTCGGAGCTTTACGCATATCTTACCGGGCGGGGAATCTCTCCGGTTGTGATCGATTACTTTGTGGATCAGGGTTCACTTTATCAGGGCGTGAAATATAAGAATGTCTGTTTTGTCGGATATGACCGTGACGGGAATCCGGGGCTGATCAACCAGAGATCTACGAAAGGGACCTTCAAGGGTAACAGCACCGGCTCCGACCGGCGGTATTCCTTCATGACGCATTCAGAAGGACGGACTGATGCTCATTTTTTCGAAGCCCCAGTGGATTTGCTGTCCTACGCCTGCCTGCTCCAGAATGCCGGATATGACTTCCGTCAGTTCAACCTGGTGTCTCTCTCCGGTATTTCCGGGACGGGATCCGGTGTAGAAGTTAAGCTTCCCATGGGTATGGAAGAATACCTGGACCGATATCCGGAAACAACACGGGTGTACATTCACTTTGATAATGACAATCCGGGGCGCGTGGCAGGACAAAGGCTGCAGGAGGCATTGGAGCAGAAAGGCATCCAGGCGGTTCAACAGTATCCGCCGGCTGGATGCAAGGATGTGAATGATTATCTTATGGGGATGAACAAGCTTCAGGCTGAGAGAGGAAAACGGCAGGAAGCCGGATTGTAGAAAAATCATTTTTATTAGCAGGGAGCCGTGGTATAATGCGGAGGAATGATATACTTCAGTTTTATCTGGAGAGTTTATATTTCAGGAAAAACGACGAGGAGATTGCGAATGCGAAGAAGTGATCGAGAAATAACGGATGTAAAATCTATAGAAGCGTTTATTGCCAAAGAACAGATCATGAGGGTCGCCTTCTATGACAATGGGGAGATTTATATCGTTCCGGTCAATTATGGATATATCAATGAATCCGGGCAGTATGTATTTTATTTTCATGGCGCAAAAGCCGGACGCAAGTATGAATTAAGCAAGGAATCACCCAATATCGGGTTTGAGATTGATGGGAACTATGAATTATTGGAAGCTGATATTGCATGTGATTTCTCGGCTAAATTTCAGAGTGTTGTCGGAACTGGAAATATATCTGTTGTTGAGGATAGGGATGAAAAGATTAGAGGGCTAAACATTCTGATGCAACATGCTTCCGGCAATGGCGAATGGCAGTATTCCGAAGAGATGTTGAATGCGGTTGCTGTATATAGAGTGGATGTTGATAAGATATCCTGCAAGGCGAAATAACATCCAGTTTTATAGATGATGGGAAATCGCAATTTGAAGAGGTGAAGCCATGGCATGGAAATGTCCGAAATGCGGCAGAGAGTTCAGCAGACAAAACCAGGATCATTACTGTGTGAAACCGCAGAATATTGATGAATACATTGCTGTCCAGGATGAGAAATATAAGCCCAGATTAATGGAGATCCGGGAAATCCTTCGTGATGCACTGCCGGACGCGGAGGAACGGATCTCCTGGTCGATGCCTACTTATTGGAAAGGTCGTAATATCATTCATTTCGCAGCATCAAAGAAACATCTGGGCATTTATCCCGGTGATGAGGCTATAGCTGTATTTACGGAGGAACTCTCCGATTATGACGTAAGCAAGGGCACGATACGGATCCCCTATGATCAGCCTTTACCGGAAGCACTGATCATAAGGATCGCAAAATGGTGCTTTGAGAACTATTCCAAATAAGGTGTAAAGATGGTATGAAGAACGCAATAGAGATCCGTTGTATTCGGGAAAACGAACTCGGCCGTCTCAAAGACTTTTTATATGAAGCTATATTCATTCCGGAAGGTGTGGAGCCGCCTTCGAGAGATATTGTAGAGAAACCGGAGCTGCGCGTATACACTGATGGTTTCGGTACAAAGTCTGGAGACAACTGCCTCGTCGCGATCCACGACGGAAAAAAAGTTGGGGCTGTCTGGACGAGGATCATGAATGATTACGGCCATGTGGATGATGAAACACCTTCATTTGCAATTTCACAGTACAAGGAGTATCGGAGAAAAGGGATCGGCACGAGGCTTATGGAGGAAATGCTGGAGAACCTTCGTGATCAAGGCTATAAAAGAGTGTCTCTCGCTGTTCAGAAGGCTAACTATGCTGTGAAAAGTATCAAAAGACCGGGTTCAGGATCATGAATGAAAATGATGAGGAATCCATCATGGTATGTGAGCTTTAGAAATCGATATTTGTGAGGATGATGCAAAATGAATTATAAGGTTATAGATAAAGAGACTTACTATAGAAAGAGCGTCTTCCGGCACTTTACAGAGGACTGCACATGTTCGACTTCTATGACAGCGAGGATCGATGTTACTGATCTTGTTCGTTATTCCAAAATGACCAAGACAAAGTTCTATATCAACTTTCTTTATATCCTGTCAAAGGTTCTGAATTCCCGAGAGGATTACAGGATGGGGCATCTTAAAGAAACAAACGAATTGATCTGTTATGACGTGATCAATCCCATACAGTATATCTTTCATGAAGATACAGAAACCTTCACGCTTGTCTATACGGAATACGATGAAGATTATGAGAAATTCTACAAAACGGCTCTGCGGGATGCTGAAGAGGCAAAAAAGACCAGAGAATACGGTTTTGATATTATGAATCATCCCAACTGGTTTGATGCGTCATGTATACCGTGGCTGTCCTATGATTCCATGCATCTTGAACTGCCCGACGTTCATATGTTTTTTGCGCCGGTTATCAATTGGGGAAAATACAAGGAAGAAAACAGCCGACTTGTCATGCCTGTGACCGTTCGCTTGAATCATGCGATCGCTGATGGTTATCTGGTAGCAAACGTATTCCGTCTCCTGGAACAGGAGATTGAGGGATTCGTAGAGCTTTAATCGACAATTCCTGTTTGCCGGGATAATGTGATAGTAAGTTTTAACGGAATATATTTCAGTTACAGACGATGAGGTATTTATGAGGACAGAGAAATATGGTAATTGAGACAGAGAGATTGATCCTTCGCCCCTTTAAGGAAGGCGATGAAATTGATGTATTTGAATATTTGGAAGAACCAGCTGTGAACTGCTTTATTGACATGAAGCTGGATTCCATTACAGAGGCAAGAGAAGAAGTTATAAAAAGATCTTCGCAGACAGAGTATTATTTTGCGATAATGCTTAAGGAGTCAGGAAAAGTAATCGGAGAGATCAACGCCTACCCGGAGCCGGCAGATGAACATGGCACAGATTCGGAAATGGATACTTTTAGTCCGTGCTGGATGCTTAACGACAAATATCAAGGTAAAGGCTATGCCTATGAGGCTGCACAAGCCTTCTTTGACTACCTTTTTAAGGAGAGGGGAGCAAGGCGCATATATGCCTACACTGAAGATAACAATATTGCCAGCCAGCACCTTTGTGAAAAACTTGGGATGAGGCAGGAGGGTCTTTTCAAGGAGTTTATCAGTTTTGTCAAGAATCCCGATGGAACACCGCATTATGAGAACACCTATCAGTATGCTGTGTTGAGGAAAGAATGGAATGGAGGCAGAGTATGAAAGTAGCAGTGACTTATGAGAATGGAGAGGTATTCCAGCATTTTGGAAGAACACCACAGTTTAAGATTTATGAGATTGAAAATGGAGAGGTGAAGTCCTCGCAGGTGATCGATACGGGAGAGACCGGGCATGGTGCCTTGGCAGGATTTCTGCAGGAGACAGGTGCCAATGTAATGATCTGTGGCGGAATAGGCGGAGGTGCGATCAATGCCATGGCAGAATCCGGCATCAAAGTGTATGCCGGTGCATCCGGAAACGCTGATGAAGTCATTAATTCATATTTAGAAGGAACGCTTGCAGAGGTTGGTGAGGCTACATGCAATCACCATGATCATGAACATCATGGTGACCATGACTGTGGGCATGGAGGGTGCCATCATTAACTTTTTGTGGCTTCGGTAAAAAAGTATAAATAGGAAATGACTGTCATGCCCATACTTATTGAACTATTCTTAACCTTTGTAAAGATAGGCTTGTTTACCTTTGGCGGAGGGTACGCGATGCTCTCGATCATCGAGAATATCTGTGTTGAACAGAAAAACTGGATTACACATGATGAAATGATGAATATAACGGTGATTGCCGAATCCACTCCCGGACCGATAGCAATTAACTGTGCTACGTACGTTGGTTATAAGAAAGGTAAGCTTCCGGGCGCAATTCTTGCGACTCTTGGAGTGACGATACCTTCGTTTGTTATTATTTTTGTTATATCCATGTTTCTGGAAGGATTCTTAGAGATTACATGGATAGCGCATGCATTTCAAGGTATCAAGATAGCAGTTGGAATATTGATACTTGATGCTGCGATCAAGATGATCAGGAAGATGCAAAAGAAACCGTTGCAGATAGGTATTCTTTTGGCTTCATTTGCAGTGATTATACTTATCAACGTGTTGAAGTTACATTTATCATCGATAGTGGTAATGCTTACGGCAGCGCTTGTCAGCATAGCCTTCTTTCTTGCGGAAAAAGTACGCGGAAAGGAGGAATAGGCATGATTTTATTAGATCTTTTGATAGGATTTCTGGAAGTCGGACTATTTTCTTTTGGCGGAGCGTATGCAGCTATACCGCTTATCAGAGATGTGGTGCTGGCGCACGGATGGATGGATGAAGAGATGCTGTCTTACATGATAGCGGTCAGTGAAAGTACGCCGGGGCCCATTATGGTGAATCTTGCCACTTATGTAGGCAGCAATAAGGGAGGTCTGCTTGGGGCAGTGATTGCCACAACGGCAGTAATGCTTCCTGCATTTTTCATTATTCTTTTTATCATGGTGATTTCCAAGAGCCTTCTTAAAAACCCTTTCGTACAAGCTTCGATGAGAGGGCTTAAGTCGTGTGTCGTCGGCATCATACTGGCAACCGGTGTCTATATGATTCTCGGCAATTGCTATAATATGACGAAAAGCAGCGTTGATTATGCAGCAGTTCTCATTACCTGCGTCCTTGCATTGATTTATTTTGGATCCCGAAAAGTTATTAAAAAAGGACTGTCACCTATTGGGCTTATATGCTTGGCGGCTGTGACCGGGATGATTGTTTATGGAATATGATAAATTCCTGTTTGTTGGGATGAGCATTATCCCGGATTATAAAACTGTATAAAAGAAACTGTAAACATAGGTGAAGAAGTACTCTGGATGATTATTCAGGGTGCTTTTTCTTTTACTTCAAAACGGGAGGGATAGGAATGAGCAGGAACATATCAAAACGAATCGATCTAAATGACTTGGAGGCAAAGATCCTCAAAATGAAGGCTGATCAGTGCCATCTTTCGGAAGCAGATTATCTTCGGGAACTGATCATGAACAGTCAGCCGGTGGAGGCTCCTCCGCGGCAGTTTTATGTGCAGATGGAAAAGGTGAATCGGATCGCTTCTACAATCCAGAGGATTTGTGCAACGGCACAGGATAAGGAAGAAATCGCAGAACTGAAGAGCCTCTATGTGCAGCTGATTGGGCATATTGTGGAGATCAAGGAGTGTGTATCGAAAGCGAGATTCTTTGCCTTGAATGCTTACGAAGATTGGGAGCATCAGGTGGAACTGGCAAAGAAGGAAGGCAGGATACCGCCGCCTTTGGAGAAAGCATATCTCAGAGATAACAGTACGGATATTGAGGATCCAGCCACGGATCCTGAACTCGGATGGAATGCTCTGGGGATTCGTCCGCCGTTTCTTAGTGGTGGAGATGATGCAGATTCTTCAGATGTCACCCAGACGGGTGATGATGGCTGGCAGTCAGCAGATGAGCCGACTCAGTCGGGAATTAAGGGAGAGAGTGACGATTCCCAGGATACCGAGAGCGTTGATTCCTATGCTTCAACCCGTATATTTGAACCGCCGAGGAAGGAGGAAGATTACTGATGGCTACTACATCACTCTGGCCGATCCATAATACCGGAGGCCGAGGTGTCAGGAAGATTCTGAATAAACTTGTGGAGTATGCAGAGAACGGGGAGAAGACAACAGAAGGAAGCAGTGGGGGAGGATCAGTCAGAAGTAATCCTGAGATAATGCAGTCAGTTATGGGTTATGCTGCGAGAAGCGACAAGGTGAGTGCAGAGAAAGATGCTGCACAGGCAATGCCTTCCGAAGAAGAGTCAAAGGAAGAAATGAAGCAGGTCCTTGGAATCCTTTCCGAGCAGGGAGAGGGTGTCCGGTTTGTGACCGGAGTTAACTGTTCTCCTGAGCGAGCAGTGGATGAAATGATGATCACGAAGAATCGCTGGCCGGATCGTGGAAACCGGCTCCTGTATCATGGATATCAGTCCTTTACTCCAGGTGAGGTGACACCGGAACAGGCGCATAGTATTGGCGTCCGCATGGCACGGGAGTTATGGGGAGACCGGTTTGAGGTGGTTGTGGCAACACACCTTGATCGGGAGCATCTTCATAATCATTTTGTGATCAATGCCATTTCCTTTCTGGATGGTCGTAAGTTCATTTGGGATAGGGAATACCCACGAATGCGGCAACGGTCGGATGAGCTCTGCCGGGATGAACGCCTTTCCGTGGTCGAAGAGGCTGCGGATATGGAAATGCGCCTGCACCGTGGAGCGGTCTGGGCGGAAAGACAGGGAAAACCTACTGTACAGTCAGTCGTAAAAGAAGATGTGGATTGCTGTATCCAGGCAGCGAACTCACTAACAGAATGGATGTCGCTCATGCGGGCCAAAGGGTATCGTATCGATGATTCCGGCAAGTATCTTCGTGTATTTCCTTATGGCCACAGCAAATGTATCCGTCTGGACCGTCGTTTCGGTGAAGAATACTCATTGGACGGCATTGCACAACAGATTGAAAAGCATGGGATCGTACCCGAACGAAAAGAACTGACAGAGGAAGATGCAGCAAAGAAGATTTACCGGGAAATGGTACAAAGAGGGAAGCGAAGGCATAAACCTGCAGGAAAGCCGAAAGGCATACAGGTCAGGTACCTTGGCTTCCTTTTTCGTATCGGATACCACAAATCTCCGGCGCAGATTGCCAGAACGCATTATCTCCTCCGGGAGGAACTGACGAAACTGGATCAGTATATCGAGGAGAGCAAGTTCCTAATTTACTCAGATATCAGTACAGTGGATCAGTTGAAGGAACGAAAAACACAGGATCAGCAGGAGATGAACAAGCTATACCGCAGCAAGATCAATCTGGAACGGATGCTTCCGGTTAGTAATCCGGAAGAGAAAAAGTCCGCAGAAGAGCAGCTGGTGAATATAAAAGCATCGATACGAAAGATGCATAAGAATCTCCGGAGTGAAAAGGGGATTCTCAGAAGAATGGGTGAGATGGATGCGAAAGAGAAGAAACTGGATCGGGTTCGTTCCGGACTGAGCATCGGAAACCCGTACAGGAGAAGCAGAACCCGGCAGACCGGGATCAGTAGGGAAAGGAGTCAGTATGGATAACGGAGCACAGGCAGCTGAAATGATCACACGGGTTGTGATCATGGGAAGTACATTTATCTTAGGCCTCGGCGGAAAGGCGGCACTCAGTGTGGCACGTTTTGCTGCTGTTGCCATGGATCCGAATGCAAAGCAGAGCGGAAAACTCCGGCTGAAGACATTACTTCAGTCCGGTTCAGAACTGAAGGTATTTACCCTGCAGGGGGAAGCAAACTATCAGAGGTTTGCGAAAGAAGCAAAGGATTACGGTATCCTCTACAGTGTAGTGAAGCGGACAGATGAGGATGTTCAGGGTGAAGTCTATGACCTGCTGGTCCGGGCTGAGGATGCCAGCAAGATCAACCGTGTGATCGAGAAGTTCCATCTGATCGAGGTGGAAGGAAGTGCGGTACATGTGGATCCGCAGACGGTAGAAGAGAACCGTGTCGTGGACGCGAGGTCGCTTCTCAGTAAAATGCTCTCACAGCAGGACAACAGCGCAAACCCTACGCAAGCGTCGGAAGAATCATCTCTGTCCGACGCTTCATACAGGACGCCCAATCAGGCAAACCGCCCGTCAGTAGTTAAGGAACTGAACGGATATATTGAAGAGGCAGAGAAGCAGAATACCGGTCAGAAGACAGCTGAGGCCGGGGCACAGACTACTGCAGGAATCATGCCGAATCTGATGGGAGATGAACTGGCAGAGGAAGAAAAACGAAAGCGGGGAGAAGCTGCAGAACTGCTTGGAAATATGCTTTCCGGTGAAACGGAATCGGCAGAAAACATTGGAGATATTGTCCCAGAAGTTAAGGCATCCGTAGAACTATCTGATCTACTGCCTTCGAAGGATAAAGGAATGGAGGCGTGATATGGCAGAAGATTTTTTGAAACAGTTATATGATTTTGTGGATGGCAGTGTACGGTATCATTTGGAATCTCCGGATAACCTGAAGGATTTTCTCGCTTACCTTGCGGGAATGCGGACGGATGTTTCCATGAGGAATAAACTGCTTACCTACGGGTACAATCCACATGCAACAGACATCCGAACGAAAGAAGCCTGGGAGAAGGACGGTGTCACAGTACAGGATGAAACAGCCATGATCTATAACATCCAGCAGGTTCCCGGGGAGAAGGGACACTATTCGGAGCGTGTTATGTATGATGTTACATCCACAGATATGCAGCCGGAAACATTTGAACAATTCCCGAATGCCGGATTCTTCGCAGAACGGCTTTTGATGTATCCGCCCTGTCCGATACGGTTTAGTGACAAGCCGCTTACGGATAACCGGAGGGCCTCCTATGATCCGGAGAAAGGCATCATTGAAGTGACCGGTGGCTTTAAGAGTGAAGAACATGTCTGCTATGGTCTTCTGCGGGAGTTTTCGCATTTCTATCTGCGGGAAAACGAGATGCGTACGCTAAAAAAGGAAGGGAAGAATGCCTCTGACAGTACAGCATTTGCATATAACCGGGATAAACATGGGATTGAATCACAGGCGATTTCCTATGCGGTATGTTCCAGATACGGGATTGAACTGCCGAAATTGGAAGTTGTTCATCCTCCGGAAGGAAAACCGCAGGATCTGATGAGGATTCTGGAAGGAATGGATTACTCTCTGCAGAGGATCAGTAAATTGATCGAAGAAGGCGGAATCCAACAGAGACGATTCCTTGGCCAGAATGAAGGCGCAAATCAGAAGGCAGAGAAAATGGATCATCAGCCGAGAGACAGGATTCAGGCATGAGGAGGTAGACTATGTTATTGCAGCGTAAACGAATGATGACAATTCTTTCCCTGACCATGTATCCGGTTTTGCTTCTCCTGATGATGCGGCTTTCTTCTTTTCCGGGAGGGAATCTCGTCAGTTTCATTGATTTTATCAGTGACGACGTGTCGGCGCATCCGCTTCGGATATCCTGGAACCGGCATACCTTACCGGTGTGCTTTATCTTTACGGTGGCTTATGTGGTAATCTGGTTTCTGATCATCACTTCACTAAAGAATACAAGATTCGGGGAAGAACATGGATCCGCCAAATGGGTGTCAGCGGATACTCTCGGAAGGAAGCTTAAGGCAAGACGTAGCAAGGAAGACAGGAAGGAAAGGAAAAAGCGCCTTCATGAGATACATGAGCGATATTTGCTCCGTAACGAGAGGAAAAAAGCACTTAAGGAGGAAAAACGGAGGAGCCGGAATGATCTTTATCGACAGAATATCCTCTTTTCTGACAAGGTAAAAGTAGCCATGGATACGAAGTGCGAGAACATCAACACCCTAATTCTGGGTGGGGCCGGACGTATGAAATCCAGAGGTTTTATCATGCCAAATATCATGCAAATGAACAGTAATATTGTCTGCACCGACCCGAAGGGTGAAATCCTGAAAAAGACAGGGCATCTTTTGAAAAAGAATGGTTATGATGTCCGGGTTCTCGATCTTGTGGAGCATTTCCGGAGTCATGGATATAATCCGTTCCCATACTTCCGGTCAGATGATGACATTCTTCTCTTCGTGAATAACATGTGGGGAGCCATGGAAGATAAGACCGCGACCAAGGGTGAACAGATCTGGGATGACCAGGCAAAGAATATGATGATGAGTCTCTGCCTGTATCTCTACCATTTCGCTCCGAAAGAAGAGCAGAATATCGCCAATGTCATGCTGATGTTCAACAATATCAATGATTCTGAGGATAAGAAGACTGCTGATCCGGTGGACCGACTTTTCGAGAAAATCCCGAAGGATGATACAAGTTATACTTACTATAAGGCATGGTCATCCGCAGTAGGCAGGACACTTGCTTCGATCCGGGCAACATTTTCTTCCCGGATGTCCGTGTTCAACCTGTCATCCATGAAGGCGCTGACCTATAAGGATGAGATGAACCTGCTGGATCTTGCAACAAAGAAGGTGGCAATCTTCATGGTCATTCCGGATAATAATTCGGTGTACAATTTCATGGCAGGAACGCTTTACACGCAGATCTTCCAGCAGCTATATGATTATGCGGATCATGTGTGTAACGGCCCTTTGCCACGGCACGTTCGTTTCATGATGGACGAGTTTGGCAACATAGCATTACCGAATGACTATCAGAAGATACTTTCCACGAGTCGATCCAGGAACGTGTCCTTTGTGATCGTGCTTCAGGATAAGCAGCAGATCGAAGCAATTTTTGAAAAGTACTTTCGGACGATCTACGGTAACTGCGCATGGCAGCTGTTCCTTGGATCTCTGGAACTGGAGACCTGTAAGTATTACTCAGAGCTTTTGGGAAAGGAAACCATTCATGCCTATACTTATACGAAGAATTATGGAAGGCAGGGTGGAAGTTCCCGGCAGGAGCAGCTGATCGAACGTGACCTCATGAAACCGGATGAGATCCGGGCTCTACCGAAGAGGGAGTGTGTTCTTTACACTCCATATTATGGAGTGGTTCGGGATCTGAAATACGATATGACCAGACATCCGTTCTATGATCAGGTTTCTGATGGCAACGGAGTTCCGCCGTATGTTTGGGGAGAAGCAGATCTGGCTGTGGGGAGTATTCGGATCCTAGGACCAAATTATGCAGGAAAACTGGTACCACTTCCGAAGGCAGATGGGGTGCTAATGGAGGTGGAAGACTGATCATTCTATATACATGATTACATGAAGATGCTATAATATACGTTAGCCTGCCTAAAATGGGTTTCTATTTCAGAAGATTGTATTTTCCTTCTGACATAAGGGATGTGTTTCTTAGAATCTCAATAATGAAGTTCATACTATCTTTCGCACCTCGAAAACGAGATTCAGATAATAAAACATCATATACAAGGAATACATTTTCGAATTCCGCTTGCCCGATGCTAACGCCGAATGCTTTAAAATGGTACCATCAAGGAATTCAAGTGCTGTGAAGCATTCTATCAAATTTGTAAAGTTTTCTTTCGTTAACATATGTGTTATCTCCTTTAGGTTAGAATTGATATCAGGCAGGATAGCAGAAGAAATATTAACATTGTATAATAAGCTAAACAGGAACGGATTGTTGAGAATAAGAGAAATTAAAAAAATTTTTTGTTCTGATTCCATAGATTATTCTTGACGAGTAAAAGGATAGTGAAATGAGTTTTGTTTTTGTAGCACTTGGTGGAGCTATCGGAGCAGTTGCGAGATATGCGATTAGTCTGATACCGGTAAAATCACAGTTTCCGATACTTACATTGGTAACGAACATTCTTGGTGCGGTTCTTATTGGATTTATCGTGGGAATGACCGACAAAAAAGCAGATGTATCACAGAATACAGTGCTATTCTGGAAAACCGGCATTTGCGGTGGATTTACGACATTCTCAACCTTTTCTCTTGAAGCGTATAAACTGTTTGAAAACAAGGCGTACGGACTTGGGGGATTGTATGTAGGCTTGAGTGTTTGCTGTTGTATCTTTGGTATCCTCTTAGGGAAAAAACTGGCAACTGCTTTGGGATAAAAGAGCATATCTTAATCATTAAAATGATTTATGATATAGAAGACCGTTTATGATGAGGAGGTAGAAACGATTGAAAGCAGAAGAAATTTATGAACTGATCAACAGCCATCCGGTATTTCATCTTGCAACGATGGACGGAGATCAACCACGTGTAAGGGGTATGCTCTTGTTTCGAGCAGATAGTAATGGTATTGTGTTCCATACTGCTTCCACAAAAGATGTCTACAAACAGATTATGAGTAATCCGAAGGCTGAAATGTGTTTTTCCTGTGGGGATATTCAGATCAGGGTTACAGGAGTCCTTGAGCAAAATGATGATCCTAAATTGAGAGAAGAAATCTTCAATCATCCCTCGCGTAAGTTCCTTCAGGCTTGGAAGGATATGGGGATTGATGGATTGCTTCAGGTGTTTGTGATGAAGAATTGCAAAGCGGTTACGTGGACGATGGCAACCAATTTTGATGAGAAAAAACCAATTGATCTATAATCAAAAGTGCAAATGGTATGAATGAACGGGGATCGAGTAATCGGTCCCTTTTAGTATGCCCGGATTCCGGGCTCTTTTTATGAAAGCGAGGTAAAGAAATATGATGAAAAAGAAACTGATGGGTTACCTATTTCTTGGACTGGGCCTTATGGGCCTTTTTTTATTGGTGCCTGACATGGTCCATGCAGCAGGAACCTCCGGCGTGACGGAACTGGATACTGCTGCAAATAAGACAAATACGCTGGTTACCTGGGTCTGCAGCTGGATTGGCGGTCTTATGGCGCTGTTCGGTATTATCTGGGCGGCGATCAACCAGGCATCTCATAACTCAGAAGGCCGGAATCAGGGGATTATCGTCGGTGCAATCGGGATCATCGTAGCATTTGCTCCGCAGATCACAAACATGATCCTCGGGAAGTAATGGCAGTGTAACCGGAAAGGGGGAGATGCCTTATGGCTATGACGATACTGCAGGCTGCGCTGACTTTCTTTGCGGAGAAAATGAGAATCCTGTTGACCATCCTGACAACGGACATCACAACCTATGAAGGCGGAGTGATCTGGAACGCGATTTCAAATGTTTATGATGCAATCCTGGCTATGGGCGTTACCATCGCCGGAGTACTGATCTGGTTTGGGTTACTTTCATCCACCAGCCGGTATGCGGAGCTGAAGAAGGCGTCAGTATGGGTGCAGTTTCTGATTGAGATTGTACTGACGAATGCGGTGCTTTACTACGGGAAGTTCCTGCTTTTGGAATGTATTAAGATCGGGCAGGGGATGACAGAGAAGCTGATGAATGTGACCGGGATGCTTACGACAAATGGCAACTCCATATTCAGCGTAACGGTCCCGGATAATCTGAAGGTTGCTGTAGATAGTATGAGTCTGGGAGAAGGGATTCTGCTCTTTGTGGTGGTTCTGATCGGAGCCATCTTTATAGTGGTATCTACCATTGGTGTTCTTCTGACAGTGTACGGACGGCTGTTCAATCTGTATCTGATGATCGCCATTTCACCGCTTCCGATTTCTACGGCAATCGGTAAGCCGACACGATTTGTGTTCTACAACTTCGTGAAGTCGTTCCTGTCCGTGGTGCTGGAGGCGCTGATCGTTGTTCTGGTGCTTTATATTTTCACGAAATTCGTTGGGACATTATCTGGGCTGGATTCTGCGTTGGACAATTATCAGGATCCGAATATGTATCTTCTGGATCGGGGAATTATTCCAACGAATAATATGTCAATGATGCTGGGCAGTACGATACTTACACCGGAGGAAATCGAAGAATATCAGCGGCTTGTAGAGATTAAGGACAGTCTCGGAGGGTATGTCTTCAGTTACGTCGCGGAAATGGCGTTCCTGTTCATGATGCTGTTCGGCATGCTGAAAGGAACGGAGAAACTGGTTCATAAGATATTTGGCATTTAAGGAGGAGAATTATGCAGGCGATAAAGATAAATCCAGAGTTGGGAGCTGTAAAGGAAAAGGTGTTCTTTGGCTTTGAGCTCTGGCAGGTGGCAGATATTTTCCTTGGGATGCTGGCATCCCTGGGGTTGGTATTGATCCTTCCGGATATCGGGATGTTTAAGGGATTGATCTGTTCCATACCGGCACTTCCCTTTGTGGTGATTGCCCTGAAACCGATTTACGGGATGAAAGGGCTGCATCTGCTCAAGTCAGCAATCCATTGTTACAGGAACTCGAAACCTCTGATGTTTAAATCGGAGGAGTGGAAGAAGGTGAATGAAAAACTATGATCGAGAAAAAAAGACATTTGATGGGTGTGCCGGGAAAGGCAAGATCCATCCAGCATACCATGCCGAAGGCAAGACTGTACGCCTCCGGCATGCTTTCGTTTGGGGGAGATATCTACTCGGCAACCTATAAGCTGAAGGATGTGGACTTCCTGTCCGGGTCGGATGAAGACCAGGAGGATTTCTTTATGGCGTATTCCGATGTACTGAACAGTCTGGACAGCCGGGTATCTACCTATAAGCTGACCATGTTCAACCGGAATGTAAGCCGTCTGCAGTCCGATTTTGTGGTTCTTCCTACGGATGTCGGAGATGGATATGACAATCTCCGGCAGGAATATAACGCGATAAGGAGACACCACCGAGCGGCAGCAGCAGGACTGATTCAGGAGAAGTTCATCACGGTAACCATAAGCAAGAAGACACCGGAACTGGCGGAGCAGTCCTTTGAGGACTTCCAGAAGAGCTTTGGTAAACGGTTTGCCAGCCGGCTGGGCTCAGGGCTTACCCGACTGGACGCAAAAGAACGAATGCGGATATTTTTTGATTTCTACCGTTCGGGAGATGAGCCGTTCTATGACTTTGACCTTGCGGCAGCGACTAAGAGAAAATCGTCATGGAGGGATTATGTCTGTCCTGACTTCCTGCATTTCCACATGAAGGACTTTGAAATCCATAAGAAGGTTGGACGGGTTCTGTTCTTCCGTGACTGGGGAAGATCCCTTAAGGTGGAGACACTCTCCAAACTGATGGACCTGAAAGCCAATATGATGATCAGTGTGGATATCGTGCCGCTCAGTCCGGAATCCATTTGGAAGTTTCTGGAGGATTCAGAGATGTCAGCGGAATCCAACCTGGATCGCTGGCAGCGTAGACCGGGAGGATCAGATAAAAGGTATTCCATGCCTCCGCTCCGGTACAAGAAGGATCAGAAGGTAGTCAGTACTTACAACGAAGATGTGGATGAACGGAATCAGAAAATCTTTCTGTCGAATGTATCCATCGTAGTTCTGGCAGAGACGACGGCCATGCTGGACAGTTACACGGAGGCAATCACCCAGACCGGTTATGAGTGTGGCTGCGAGATTCAGGTCATGGGGTTCCAGCAGATGGCAGGGCTCAATACGGTTCTTCCCTATGGACCGAGATTCGTTCAGAACCTTAGAGATGTGACGACGGAGAATCAGGCGGCTTTGATGCCGTTTAACTCTGTGGCAATCAACCATCCGACGGGTATTCCATACGGAGTACATGAGGAGAACCGTCAGGAGGTTATGATCGACCGGCGGCTGCTCCCGAACGGAAATGAATGGGTGCTGGGCGTTACGGGAAGCGGAAAGTCCTTCCTGACGAAGCTGATCGCCGTATTGGAGGCACTTCTTACCAACGGGGACATTATCTTCGTGGATCCCCATGGAGAGTATACGCATGTCACCCGGGCTTTGGGCGGACAGGTGGTAACTTTGGGTGGTACATCCAAGGATGTCATCAACGCAATGGATATGTATCAGGGCTATGGTGACGGAGACGATATCCGGAAGAAGATGGAGACATTGGTGGCAATCTTCCATGCAGCTCTTGGCCCAGAGTTCAATAAGGCGATGGAAGCGATACTGATGCGTTGCTGTCAGCTGATCTTTTCCAGGCTGGTGAACAATGGCTATATGTTCTTCCCGACGCTTCAGGATCTGTATGATGAGATCAAGAAGCAGCCGGAAGAGGTGGCAGAGCAGCTGGCCCTTCTGATGGAGCCTATGCTGATAGGAACTCTTGCCTGCTTCAATGGACTTACGAATGTGCAGCTTTCCTCGCGGATCATCTGCTTTGACATCAGTCATATGGAGCAGACGGTGCACGAAGCTGGAATGACCATGATTGTGGATGCGATAAGAAACCGACTGGTGGTCAATCGATCTCTTGGAAAGCCCACCTATATCAAGATTGATGAAGTTGGCCGTTTCCTGAATGATATGTACCTGTCCCGGCTCTTTGAGAGCTTCTATGCGGAGGTTCGGAAGTTTGGCGGGTATATCACCGGAATCGTGCAGAATGTCAACAAGCTGCTGCACAGTGAAGCCGGCAGGAACATGCTTTCCAACAGTGAGATCGTGGTAATGCTCCGACAGAGCCAGATCGATGCTGCGGATCTGAAAGAACTCTATGAGTTGTCGAAGATCCAGACAGATAAGTTGCTCACAGCTGAAGAAGGTTGTGGGCTTTTTAAATGCGGGAATCAGTTCATTAACTTTGATGGACGAATCGAGCAGGGGTATATCTATGATCTGGCGGATACGAAGCCGGCGGATCATAAGGAAACGAAATAACTTATGGGGAGGAAGTTAGATGAAGGAGATCAAAACTACGGATTACGTATCTGAATATGCGTTCCGGAGGTCCACCGGCCCGAAGTATCAGACTTCCTCCCTGCGGCCTGTTGTTCAGGAACGAAAGAAAGGTGAGGAAAGATACTCAGAGGGACTTAGGAATGATAGAACTAAGAAAAAGATAAGCATGAGGAAGTATACAGACCGGACGGAGATTGAGAGTGTGGCCGTTGACGAAGATAACCAGAGTGATCAGAGTAGTTACCAGATTCCCTCCAACTCTGACAGAGGTGTTTTGGAACCAGAAGTATCCCACAAGAGCCTGAAACGCCGAACAGTTCAGCCTGCGAAGAAGAAAGCGGTCACTTTAATCCCGGGAAAACGAGAAGGGAAGAGCGATGGGATTCTTCGTATTGGGAACAGGAAGAATCGAAAGAAGAGCAAAAAGAACCAGAAGGATGATAAAAAACAGGACAAAAAGGTGGTAAAGAAAGCCACCAGTTCGCTCAAATCAGCTATAGCAGATATGCAGAAGAGTGCAAATGCATCCTGGGATACAGACCAGAGATGGGATGAGGCTTCCTCCTGGGATTTTGCCAGTGAGGGAGCATCGTCTGCAAAGGGGTTCAAGAAAGGGATTGAGGAAGTAATCAAGGTAATCGTGAAGGTAATCAAAGCTGTTGCGACCACAACACTACTTCCTTTGATTCTGATCATGACCTGCTGCCTCTTCATTGTCATTACAGTTCTCTGGGCTTCCAGTGATGTGAGCGTATCGGGGGCAGGGAAGGTAGAGCAGATAGCGAATCCGACAACGGATAAGCAGGTGATCTACAACGGCCTGTTGGAAACCTTTGAAGGCAATGAGACCGCAGTCTATGGAGTCATGTGTGCTCTGATGGCAGAGTCCGGATGTAGTCCGACCGCAACAGAGGCAACCGGCAAATGGGGGATCAGTGCAGCCGACTACACAACGCAGGTGAATGATGGGACTGTGTCGAAGGAGGAATTCATCAACAGTACCTATAACGGGGTACAGGGAGCACGAGGCTATGGAATTGCCCAGTGGTCAACGACAGGACGGAAAAAGGCACTTTATGAGTTCGCTGAAAGTTGGGCGGTGGAGAAGGGCGAAACCTTTGATATTGGCGGGATTGACGTGCAGGTTGCTCATTTGCAGGAGACGATCAATACTTCCTACCCATCCATGAAAGAGGCTCTGATCAAGGAGAAGAACATCGTGGCAGCATGTTACCTCTGGATTTCGACCTATGAGAAGCCGAGTGAGAAGTACAGTACCTGGCAGGAAAAAGCGGAGTTGGATGTGGAGAAGTTCGAGGAAGATCTTCGGGTGGAGTGCTCTGTGAACGCCAGTCAGGGCATTTTTCTTTGGCCCTGTCCGTCCAGTAACCACATCACTTCCTACTTTGGAAACCGTACGCCACCGAAACAGGGGGCGTCTTCAGATCATAAGGGTATCGATATAGGAGCATCTATGGGTGCACAGGTAATCGCTGCTGCGGCAGGAAAGGTGACAACAGTGTCGTACAATTCGGCCAGAGGATATTTCATCGTGGTGGATCACGGGAGTGGATATGTGACACTGTACCAGCATCTCAGCCGGCAGGATGTGAAGGTTGGAGATATGGTGAAGGCAGGACAGCAGATCGGAGCAGTAGGAGAGACAGGAATCAGTACAGCACCGCATCTACACTTTGAGGTCCATGTGAATGGAACGCCGGTGGATCCGTTGCAGTTTTTTGAGTAAGATCCGGATGGCAAATCGCTGTCCGGATTTTTTTTGTTTTTTGGGCTTTTTTTCAAAAAAAAGAAAGTGTTAATTCTATTGTGCTTTCTGTTCAAATTTGCTATACTAAATCATACAGGTTGAACAAATGAAAGAAATGGATAATTGTGAGCGAATCCTATTCTGACATCATCAGACCGGGAAGTAAATACATTTAGAAAAATCATGGAAACGTGATGACTCAAAGCTACGAGGGCCTGTGAAATGGCAGCCAGCTGCACATTTATAAAACGGGCATCGTTTATTCTTTGGGTGCCTGTTTTTCTTTATAGAAAATCGAATAAGCAGTTGAATGTGTTGCGCTTTTGTTGCACACAGATTGTTACATTATTGAGAGTTGCTGATACAAGTGGTTTATGCGTAGATGGACTAGTTTTTAAATACATGGAGTAAATATATGCTAAATGAGTTGACAATCACGCGGAATAGAACTACGCTCCTTAGAGCAGAGCAGAGCAGAGCAGAGCAGAGCAGAGCAGAGCAGAGCAGAGCAGAGCAGAGCAGAGCAGAGCACAGCACAGCACAGTAGATAACTGCGCCCTTTTTGCGTCCTGCGGGGCGCTTGAAACTGAATACAACATTCGTGATGGATAACCGTCGGACTTGACGGGGTTACTATACCCTGTCAGGTTCGGCGGTTTTTATTATACAAAAATACAAAATGGAGGTACACATTTATGAAGATCAAGAAGAGAATCCTTTCTCTCGCCCTGGCGGGCGCGATGACACTTGGCCTGATGCCGGGCATGACCATGACGGCGCTGGCAGACGGAGACACCAGCACCTACACCCTCACCATCCCGTCCACGCTGACGGTAGCGAACAGTGGATGGAATGCCACCAGTGGCATTTCGGCTACGGGCACGCTGGAGGACGGCAAGAAGCTGACCGTAACAGCAAGCTCTGCGTATAGCTGGGCGCTCAAGTCCGGCGACAACTCCGTGGGCTACAATCTGGCGACTGCCACCGGGACATACAGCAGCAGCGCAACACCCGCCTCTTGGGAGTTCACAGCCCTTACCAATACCGCAACGACCAAGCCTATGGGCATCATCGTGGAGGATTACAGCGAAAAGCCCGCAGGCACCTATCAGGACACCGTAACCTTTACTGCGAAGGTGGAGAATGCAGCTCCCGCCACCATCACCGTGACTATCAACCAGAGCGATTGGGGATCGGATAGTTTCACAAAAGACGGTGTCACCGTCTCAGCTGAGGTGATTGATCTTTCGGAGGTCGTCCTCGCGGGAAACGGAACATTCTCTACCACCCTCGGTAACTTCACAAAGATTGTTGTGACGGCCGACCATTTCGGTGATAACGGCACGGGCTGGAGCGGTGGCACCTGGACGGGCACTCCTGCCTCCACAGTCTCTTTCAACGGCGGTTTTAATCACGTAACCACCATCGTCTGCACCATCGTGCCAACGAACTGAATTGACAGGATGTACTTTGATTTCTGGCATCCAAGGACGGCGTTCCTTCCACCACGAATGAGAGTAGCATTAGCAGAAAGGTCGTGAGCCTATGAAACGAAAACTGAATATCCTTGCGGCCTTTCTCGTCCTTGCGCTCCTGCTGACCGCCTGCGGCGCGGGCGGCGGCGACAGGGTGGAACGGTTCGCGGAGGCCGCACCCGGCAGTGGCGCGAATATCGCTATACCGGGATATGAAAAGCTGACGTTTACGGCGGGAAAGACTGCCCAGACCGTGAACCTCAAAAATCCGCCGGAAAACGCCTGTACCTTTGTCCTTACACTCTCGCTGGATGACGGCGAAACCCTCTGGACAGGCGAGGCGCTTTCCCCCGGTGAGGAGTTCACCCGCATCACGCTGAATCGGTCGCTGGACAAGGGCGAATACCCTGCGAAGCTCCATTATGACTGCTATAAAATAGAAGACAATACCCAGCTCAACGGAGCGGAAATCAAGCTGACACTTGAAGTGAAGTAACCTACATGAAAGAGGTGTGTATATGAAACATAAACGATTTTTATCGTGGATTTTGATATTCGCCCTGCTTTTCGGGACATTTAATGTTCCGGCTTATGCAGAGGGGGACACGACCACGATCAGTGGTGATGGGACTGCGGCCCAAACAGCCCAAATGACCATCACGCTAAAGATTAAGGAAACGCCTGTTGCAGGCGATTTCTCCTTTACCCCTCCTTCCTCGCTGACATATGACGGCCAGCCAAAGACCGCCACAGTTACCAGCAGCAGGGAGGGAATGGGTGCGATCACGCTGGATTATTACTCCGGCGACACGAAACTGGACGGTGCTCCGACAGCCGAGGGCATCTATACCGTCAAGGTCGATGTTGCCGAGGGCAGCGAGTACAAGGCGGCGACGGGTATTACAGATGCAAGCTGGACATTTACTGTTGTGCCCTACAGCACGAGTATGACGATCACGCTGAACATACCTGCTGCAGCTGTCACGACCGCGCCAATCGCAAAAACGGGCCTGAAATACAAAGGCTCTGCGCAGGCGCTTGTTACGGCAGGGACAGCGGCAAACGGCACGCTGGAATATGCCATCGGAGAAAACGGCACAAATGCGCCGACAGAGGGCTGGAGCAGCGCGCTCCCCACGGGTACTGAGATCGGTACTTATCACGTGTGGTATCGTGCTACAAGCTCTCACGGCAATACTGATGCACGTTATCTTTCCGCCGTTGAGATTGCGTCCGATACCTACGCCATGACTATCACCCTGACGATCATCGATAAAGACCCTGCAGTAGTAACAAAAGCCCCGACAGCCAAGTCCCTGACGTACAACGGCTCTGCGCAGGCGCTTGTGACAGCAGGAACAGCAAGTGGCGGCACCATGCAGTACGCCCTCGGAGCGAATGCGACCACCGCACCGACTACAGGCTGGAGTACATCCATCCCTGCAAAAACCAACGCAGGAACCTACTATGTATGGTACAAGGTAACCGGTGATGCAAATCATAATGATACAACCCCGGCCTGTGTTGAAGTAAAGATCAATCCGGTAGATAAGACGGATCTGAATAATGCGATCACAGAAGCGGAGACATATTATAACAGCATTAAGGATGAAACCATCTACACTGATATTGCATCCACTCTGAAAACAGCAATAGATGCAGCAAAGGCAATAGCCGATAATGATAATGTTGTTGGATCCGTAGTCACTGAGGCAATAATAGAGATCAATCAGGCAAAGTCGGATGCTGAGGCAGGCAAAAAGGATGCAGATGCAGCAAATGTAGTGACGGAGATGATCAACGCTCTGCCTGCTGAAGACAAGGTTACAGTTTCCGATGCGGAGAAGATTGCGGAAGCAAGAGAAGCCTATGAGGCGCTGACCGATGATCAGAAAGCAAAGGTGGAAAATGCAACTCTCGATAAACTGAAAGCGGATGAGAGAGCCCTTGGCAACGTCTTCGCTGAAGCTTTGGCTAAGATCAGTAAGATTACAAAAAACAACAAAGAGGATGTTGAGGCATTACTTGATTCCTATGATAAGATGACCGACCAGGAGAAAGCACTGGTTGATCAGAAGATAGGAAGAGCAGGAACAAAACAACTGTCAGATCTTGAAAAGGCACTGGATGTAGCGAAAAGAATTGATGATCTGAGGGCTGTTGATGACATTACATTAACAGATGAAAAAGCCATCACGATGGCAAGAACAGCGTATGAACTCCTCACAGATGCACAGAAAGAGAGGATATCCGAGGAGATACTTGCAAATCTGACAGCAGCAGAAGAAAAGCTTGAATCACTGAAACAGCAGGAAGCGCTTGACGCGGCAAAGGCAAATGCCATCGATAGATTGAATGACTATGCGGACGCAAAGGCACTCTCCGACGCAACATCGGACGAGCAGAATCTTTACACAGGCGCTGTGAATGGCGAGATCGTAAAGATTAACGCAGCGACAACGACAGATGCCGTAGCAGCGGCTCTGACCGCAGCGAAGCAGGCAGTGGATGGTAAGCTTACGGAGATCCGGCAGGCCAGAGCAGAAGCAGCAGAAATGGCAGCAGCAGACGAAGCCTTGAAGAATGCCAAGACGGCAGCGGAAGCAGCAGTAACGGCAGCAGAGGCGGCACTGGGAGACACATATGTACCGGCAGATGATAAGACTGCGATCAATACGGCCAAGTCGAACCTTGTTACAGCATTAGAGGCAGCGAATGGTCTTAATGCTGATGCCACGGCAGAGGAGAAGAATACAGCAGCCAAGAATGTCATGGATGCAGTGAAGGCTCTGACAGAAGCAACAGATAAAGCCAATGTGGATTCTGCAGTGGCTAAGTTAGAAGAAGCAACAGCGGCAGAGCAGCTGAAAGCAGCAAAGGAAACCGCAGTCGATAGACTGACAGACTATTCTGAAGCAAAGGCACTGTCCGATGCTACACGGGCTGAGAAGAAGGCTTATGACGATGTGGTAGCAGCAGAGATCGCTAAGATCAACGCAGCAGAAACACCGGAAGCGGCAGCGACAGCTCTGACGGCAGCCAAGAAGGCAGTGGATGATGCCCTGGCACAGATCGAAAAGGATCGTGCAGATGCGGACGCCGCAGCAGAGGAAATGGCGGAAGCAGATGAGAACTTGGACTATGCTCTCTGGGAAGCAGGCTACGCAAAGCGAAAGGCTGAGCGTGCTACAGCGGATGAATATGCATCCGACACAGGGAAGAAAGCGATCAGCGATGCCGTAAAGGCGGTTGATGAGGCAGTGAAGGCAGCAGAGGCGCTTTCGGATGATGCGTCAGCAGCAGAGAAGAATGCGGTGGCGGATGCTATCTTAGAAAAGGCAGAGGCTTTGGAGGAGATCACTGATGAGGTGGAACTGAATTCCGAAGCAGCCAGAGCAGCGGCGGAAAAGGCAGCAACAGAGGCGCAGCAGCTTGCGGCAGTGAAGGAGACCGCGACCGATAGACTTCAAGATTATGCGGATGCCAAGGCAAAGGCGGATGCTACGCCGGAGGAAAAGGCAGCATATGAAAAGGCAGTAGCAGACGGAAAGGCGGCCATCGCAGCAGCGAAGAATCAGGCAGAAGTCGCAGCAGCCCTTACTCAGGCCAAGGCAGCAGTTGATGATGCACTTGCAAAGATCAACGCCGACAGAGCAGCTGCAGCAGAAGCAGCGGCAGAGATGGCAGAGGCAGACAAGGCTGTTGAGGATGCAAAGACAGCGGCTGAAACCGCAAAGAATGCAGCGGCTGAAGCTGTAGCAAATGAGTATGCAACAGATGCAGATAAGACAGCGGTCAATACGGCAAAAGAAGCATTAGATGCTAAGATCAAGGCAGCAGAAGAACTTCCGGCAGGTGCAACAGCACAGCAGAAGAAGGATGCAGCAAAAGCAATCGAAGATGCAGTTAAGGCATTGAACGATAAGGTCGATACAGCCAATGTCAACTCCGCAGCAGCACAGGCGAAAGCGGAAGCGGAAGCAGATGCGGCAGCACAGCTGGCAGCAGCAAAGGAAGCAGCCATCGAAAGACTGGAAGACTACTCCGGGGCAAAGGCTCTGGCAGATGCAAATGAAACCGAGAAGGCAGCTTATGACAAGGCAGTAACTGACGGCAAGGCAGCCATCGAAGCAGCAGAGGACAAGGATGCGGTAGCAAAGGCCATCACGGATGCCAAGGCAGCGGTTGATGATGCACTTGCAACGATCAACGCCGACAGAGCAGCTTCAGAGGCAAAAGAAAAGGAAATGTCAGAAGCGGATCAGTCATTAGAGCTTGCAAAGGCATTTGCGGAAGGCACAAAGAAGGCAGCTGAAAAAGCAGCGGCAGATGCATATGCGTCCGAGGCAGATAAGAAAGCCATCAGCGACGCGACAAAGGCACTGGATGATGCAGTTAAGGCAGCCGAGGAACTTTCGAAGGATGCCACACCGGACGAGAAGAAAGCTGCAGCCGAAGCAATCGCAAAGGCAGCAACGGATCTGGATGCGGCAGTCGATAAGGCAGAGGTTGATTCTGCAGCAACGAAGGCAGCAGCAGAGAAATCATCAACAGAAGCAGAGAAGCTTAAGGAAGCAAAAGAAGCAGCCCTCGGAAGACTGGATGATTATTCAGAACTGAAGGCAAAGTCTGATGCTACAAAGGCAGAGAAGAGTGCTTATGACAAGGCAGTAGCTGACGGAAAGAAAGCAATCAATGCGGCAAAGGATAAGGCGGCAGTGGAAAATGCCCTGAATTCAGCCAAGGCAGCCATCAATGCAGCACTTGCGAAGATCGATGATGACAGAGCAAAGGCAGCAGCAGTAACGGCAAAGATCAATGCACTTCCGGCAGCCGGCGCTATCAGCGTTGATGACAGGGCTGATATCGAAGCGGCAAGAGCAGCATATAATGCTCTGACGGCAGATCAGAAGGCCAAGGTATCAAAGAGTACCCTGAAGAAACTGACAGATGCGGAAGCAGAACTTGCAACCGTATCGAAGTATTCCAAAGAATGGGTGAGCGGAAAGTGGTACAACAAGAACGGTACACAGTCCTATCTGGGTATCGGCAAGTGGAAGAAGGACAAGAAGGGCTGGTGGTTCGGAGACAACCTGGGATGGTATGCGAAGAACCAGTGGCAGAAGATCGACGGAAAGTGGTACTTCTTCGATAAGGAAGGCTACATGGAAGCAAATGCTTATCGTCAGGGATACTATCTCAAGGCAAATGGTGCCTGGGACGGCAAGGCTAAGGTAGCCGGCTGGAAGCAGGATAGCAAGGGCTGGTGGTACTCCTTAGGCGGCAGTGACTTCCTGAAGAACGGCTGGAAGAAGATCGACGGAAACTGGTATTACTTCAAGGCAACAGGTTATATCGCCATTAACGAATTCGTTCAGGGCTGGTGGCTCAACAAGACCGGCGCATGGAAGGATCCGGTACGCTACAGCTGGCATAAGTCCGGCAGCAAGTGGTGGTACGGAACCAAGGATGGATGGTATGCAAAGAGCAAATCCTACACCATCGACGGCAAGAAGTACACCTTTGACAAGAAGGGATACACGAAGTAAATATTAAGCTTTATGGCAGGACCCGGTTAATTAAACCGGGTTCTGTTCATTGTGCAACTATCGTGTTTGATTTAGGATGAATAATGTTGATTCTTGCATTTGAGAAGAGTATGAGAGATATATTTGATACCGCGGTGATATAGAATAAGGGGGCCTGGGGGTGGTAGCCACCAGCAAGCAGCGCAAATTTAACATTTGCACGTTGCTTGTCAGAACTTCAGATAATTTGGCTTGGTTGTAAATGGGTCCATCTTTTCCACGGCAGGAGTGATTAGTGATGTCAAAAAGTTGGACCCACTGGGTCTAACTTTTTTTAGCGGCGGATAATCGGCAGCGAGGAGAGCGTGCACCGGTTGTCTGCCGCCTTTTCATTTTCTTAGAAATACTGGTACATAAATTCGTTGAGTCTATCCAGTATATATTCTCTGGCGACTTCCCAGGAGACTTCTCGCCAGGTCCGATCTTCACGGATTATGGCGTCCTTGCGTTCTTCTGGATCCAACTGGTCCACATAGAGGGAAGGTAGATCCTCATAGATCAGATCCTCTAAATCCTCAATATCGAGCTGGTGAAGGACAATGCTTTCCTGCTGGTAAATGAGAGCCACTTTGTACATCTTGTCGTGTAATTCTTTATAGAATTCAATTTCAGCATCTCTGCGTTCATTTGCATCCTCAATATCAGTAAAATCTGGATAGTAATCGTTAAAGCCATTGGTCTGCGAGTATTCATCGAGAAAGATAATAAAAGCATCATAGATCTTCTTCAGTGAGTCAAGCTGGCGGTCAGTAACAGTTATCTTCATAGGAATATCATCCTCCAAACGTTCTTTTGTGTAGAGCAATTCCATATAACTTTCAAGTCCCAACTCGGTTGCAAGGCCTTTTACCGCATTAAGGTCGATAGGTCCATTCTTTTCACAAAGCCATCCATGGACAGTTCCTTGCCCGACTTTCAGTTTGCCCGCCAGAATTTCTTCGCATTGTGTGAGAGTAGTTCCTTTAGGGTTGTTCTGAAGATTGTAGGTTCGAAAACTTCTTTTGAACGCGAGAAAATTAAAATAGTAAGTCACGCCATCGATATGGAATGCTCGGCTTGTCTTTGTATTCATACTGTGTATCCTCCGGAATGAAATGTTGAAAGGAGGCATAGGATCCTGCTGGGAGTTGAAGCTGTACCCGGACTTCACTGCCTGTTGCAGCAGCAAGAGCCTATACCGCCCATAAGGTCGCGCAGGTTACCAACAACAATGACCTGCGCTTCAATGATCACTGATGAACACATTGTTACATAGTCGAGGAGCTGATGCAAGGGGGATAAATGTCAACCTTTGGACAGAGTAAATGGAATGTTGCGTTACTTATTCGGGAGCACTGCTTTCTGAATAAAATGTTTAGTGATTATGGATTGAGCATGTGGTCTATGGTAGAATGGAGACACGGGTCTATGGGCCATGATTATTATGATAAACTGGAATTTGGTAGAGGTATTGGTATGAAAGTGTTTATTGTATATTGCCATCCTTCAAAAGATAGTTTTACGAATGATGTATATAAATCTTTTGAACGAGGTTTAAGAGATGCAGGTCATGAGATTATTATTTCTGATTTATATGAAATGAATTTTAAAACGGATATAAGTGAAGAAGAATATTTACGAGAAACCTATTACATAGCTGATGGAATAAAATCAAAAGATGTCTTGATTGAACAGGAAAAAATACAGAACAGTGATGCAATTGTGTTTATATATCCTGTGTTTTGGACAGAAGCACCCGCAAAGCTTGTGGGTTGGTTTGATCGGATTTGGACCACAGGATTTGCTTATAAGCCAGATCCTACTATGAAGGTTCTTGAAAAAGCATTATTTATAGTTTGTGCAGGAAAATCAATGGAATCTCTCATTGAAACAGGGGAAAAGAGTGCTATGGAAATAGTAATGTTGGGAGATAGAATTCGTAATAGAGCAAAAGAGAAAGAAATGGTTATTTTTGATAGTATGACGCATTGGAATGAAGAAGCACGAAGTGAGAATATTGCTCGACATCTTTCCAAGGCGTATGAAATGGGTATAAAATTTTGAGACACTCAAAACTTCAAGTTTGTTGAAAAGATAATTGGAGGATAAGACAATGGCAAATATATTAGTAGCATACTTCTCGGCAACTGGCACAACCGGCATGGCTGCGACGGCTCTGGCGGATGCTGCCGGTGCGGATCTGTATGAGATCCTGCCGGAGGTTCCTTATACAAATGATGACTTGAACTGGCGTGATGAGCAGTCCCGCAGTTCCCTGGAGATGAACGATCCGAAAGGCAGACCGCCAATCGGAGGGGATAAGGTTTCGAACTTGGAGCGGTATGATACGATCTTTCTCTGCTTTCCGATCTGGTGGTATGTGGCTCCTACGATCGTGAATTCGTTCCTGGAGAGTTATGATATGCACGGAAAGAAGATCGTGCTTTTTGCAACGTCCGGCGGATCCGGATTCGGAAAGACTCTGGAGCGACTGGAGGACAGTGCACCGGGAGCTGCCGAGATCATGGAAGGCGTAATGTTGAACGGAGAGAAGAGCAAGGAAGAACTAAAAGAGATTATAGAGCAATTCATCTGAAAAAGTGAAGAAACATGAGAGTAATGAGAGTGAATGAGAGTATCACCTTATGCTATAGTGTAAACTGAAGATTAGATAACAGAGCACCGACTAAGTGGTGCCAAAGGCCTGTACCTGGGGTTCATCCCTAAGTGTGGGTCTTTTTTGTTTGCATTTTTCAGAATAGGAGGAACTGCGGATGGAAGTGAATGATAGGGAGGTGAAGAAACCATGCTTATTTTGATAATGAAGAATGTAGGTGTTTCAAGAAATCATTATAAGGAGTGAATGACTATGGGATACAAGAGAAAAGAAACGGATAATATGGAGAACCTACTTACAAACGGAAAGAAGAAGTTCGTAAAGTATGATGAAGGTGCAGCGATGTTTTCCATGGGGATTCATTCCTTCATGGATCTGGCTAAGGAGGCAAAGGCAGTTTACCGCATCAGACGGATCGTCTTGGTAAATACCGAGATCATCGAAGAGTATCTTGAAAACTTCAGAGATATGTAACGAAGAAGGACGTAACGAAAATTAAAGGAACGGCTCTCAAAAAAACATTGAATTTGTGTGGGGCATAAACTATAATGTGCATATAGGTTTTGAAAGGAGCAGTTATGGCGAAAGTAGGACGTCCCCCGGTAGAGAATAAGAAGTATATTAAGGTAGGCTTCCGAGTTACCGAGGCAGAACGTGACAGACTTCTCGCATACTGCAAGAAGATGAATCTTACCCAAGCAGAGGTCTTCCAGCAGGCGCTTGAGCTGCTGTACAAGACCATGCCATAAGAGAGTTGTTCCTTCGTTATTGCAAGGAGGAACGCAGATGGCACAAAGCAGGAAGGACTCCCGTGGCTATGCGCTCAGAACGGGAGAGAGCCAAAGAGCAGACGGACGATATTCGTACTCTTATACGGATAAAAATAGTAAGAGGCACACCGTCTATGGCAAGGATCTGGTTGAACTGAGAAAGAAGGAGCAGAAGATCAGACGCGATCTGGAGGATGGACTGGATCCCCAGAGAGCAGAGCGTATTACAGTCAACGATGTATTTGATTCGTACATCAAACAGAAATACGACTTGAAACCGACGACCAGAGTAAGTTACATTTACACCTATGATCATTTCATCAGGGACACCTTCGGAAGAAGGAAGCTGTCAAAGGTTCGTTATACAGATGTGAAGGAATTTTACTATTCCCTTATCGTTGAGCAGGGATTATCTCCCGCCACAGTTGATAACGTACATACACAGCTTCATCCGGTATTTACGATGGCAGTTCGTAACGGACTCATTCGTACCAATCCGGCATCCGAGGTTCTCGGTGAGATCAAGAAGAGTCATGTGTGGGTAAAGACCAAGCGTAAAGCTTTGACGGTACCGGAGCAGAAGGCATTCATGAATTATCTGTATGCCAATCATCAGTACCAGGGGTGGAAGCCTATCATCACAGTCTTGATCGGAACGGGAATGAGAATCGGTGAATGTCTGGGCCTTAGATGGCAGGATCTCGACTTTGAGAATCGTATCATTGACATTAATCACAATCTGGTGCACCGTAGGGTAGATGAGGAAGGTGGAAGCCTTCATATCAATACTCCGAAGACGGAAGCCGGTTGTAGGAAGATCCCGATGATCAGTGAGGTATACGAGGCATTTCTCGAAGAATATCAACTCCAGCAGATCACGGGTTTCTGCACGCAGGAGATCGATGGATATTCAGGATTCGTATTTACAAGCTCGGGAGGAACGGTTACTATACCTTCTGAAGTGAATCGTGCGATTCATAACATCACGGCAGAGTACAATGAAGAAGAAACTGCCAGAGCGAAGAAAGAAAAGAGAGAGCCTTTTCTCCTTCCGGACTTCTCCGCTCACCATCTTAGACATACTTTCTGTACCAGACTTTGTGAGAACGAAACGAATCTCAAGGTCATTCAGACGGTGATGGGACACAAGGACATCCAGACGACGATGGATATCTACGCAGACTGCACCGAGGAGAAGAAGCAGGAAGTGATCAAGAAGATGGAAGATAAGATTTTTGTGATTTAAAAGTGCCTGTTAAAGCAGTGCCTTTTCTCACAAATTAAACTTTACGTCTTAATCCACCGACTGACCGAAAAATGAAAAGTGATGCATCCAGTACCGCACGCTAAGACATTACCACGGAACAGGACGGTAATCCTCAAAGGCGCCGAAATGCATTTGGACGGAGTCGAGGGGATAAAGACGGAATAGGACGTAAGAACTGACCAATCCAATCCCGACACTTAAGAGCATTCAGTAAGAAAATAGCGTAAAATATGGTGTTAAGAGGTGTTGAATAATCGAAAATACACCCAATTTACACCCAAATAGTATGAAGTGACAGAAAGTTGACTTAAAGACCAGTAGAAATGCTGGTCTTTATTTTTTTTTCTTCTCAAATATGGTATAGTTGATTGGTATTTATATCATGAGTTAAGAGCTGGAGCTTTTTATATTGGGATAATTGTTATTGCAGTTTTTGTGATTTCTATTGTTGCGCGAAAAGTATCTCATCATTTACGCCTGAAAAAATATAATAAGAACCGATTGATTTATAGGAACCGATAGTAATATCTATCGACGATAAATGTAGATCAAAAATATCATAAATGAAGGGGAGGTACAGGAAATGTATGATTTTTGGTATTGTGTAGGCTTTTTTTCTGTTTTTATTATTTTAATGGTTATTGAGTTAATTAAGGTGAGAAGAGGTAAATCACCGTGGGCATGGTATGGGATCGGATTTATCGTATATGATATAGTGTTGATTACTTTAACTTTAAAACCAGTTAATGCGCCGATCACCATGCTATGGATAGTTTTTGTTTTGTTGTTATTAACTGCCGCAGTACTCATAAAAACTATAAAACCGATACAAAAAAATGATGGGGAAAATATAGCCTACTGACACCCATTTCCTCAGCAATGCTTCGCCCTGACTGTTATAAATCAAGTGGTGAATTCCGTCGAAAAGAAGAAGGTTCTTAGTCTTTGTAAGAAGATATTGAAGAAATGCAGTTTCAAATCGGCAAATGATGTTGTGAATATCTATGATTTAGCAATTTGGCTTTATGTCTATAAGATACAGAGAAGGCGGACAGTATCCAATCTCAGACGAGAAATTGGATAGCGATATCGAGGAATTGATTGAGATGCTTAGTCATATCTGATTTCCATAAAACGACCTTTGTAAAACGTATCTATTTGCAGGAGGTGGACATCATGGGAAAGAAAATGAAATACGTATTTGCGCTTTCAGTTATGGCGGCGATGAGTATGTGCATATGTACTTCCTGTGTGAAGCAGGTAACCGATGCGGATGCAGAAACGCTTTCCGGGAAAGAAGCGGAGAACGATACCAATTCAAAGACCAATGAGTTTCCTTCTGTAGAAGAGGTTTCTTCCTACACATTTGATCAGATGATCGAGTTGTCAAAGGATCTTGATGAAAACACGCTTTTACAAGCATGGGGAGAGCCCTTTAGCACTGGAGGACAGAGAATTTGGAAACTATCTCAGGACGGTACATCAAAATATGTTGAGGCTTTCGTTCAGGATGGTAAGGTACTATCTTTGAATAGCTCTGTCCCGATGTATGCTGTTGTTGCAAAAAAACATGGAGGGGAAACATATTGTTACCTTGACTGGAATGATTACATTATCGATGCAGGAAAACTGTGTCATTTGCCCCGGTCAGATGCGTATGGGAATCCTGTTGATTATGAAGTGGGAGATCGACTCCTTGTTCAAAGCAATGGAATCATCGTAGAAACATATCCGGGAGATATAGCAAATCCTTACGAAGTGATTCAGCAAGGCAAGGTGTCGGATGATGATTTGAAGAGGATTGAATCCTCCATAAGCAGTACAGATACATTTGTAGAGGAGAATGTACCGGCAAATGATGAAAGCGTAGAATCAGCTTTTGTTATTGGACCATATGGAAAGATATCTTTGAAGGTACCCGAGACCTGGAGTTACGAAATAGCAAATGTGGATGACGATAAGCTGCTCACCGGGTGCTATGGGATTATTCTTAAGCCAAATGGTATCGAAAATGGACAGATCGAAGTCATCGTAGCTGACAATTTTGCTGTATGTGGAACAGGTCTGGTGAATGAGAAAAATACGCTCGCGGGAACTCCGGTTCGTGTGGGCACATATGATTCGGACAAACACTGGTCTTTTATTGTCTTTGAAGGAGATAATCCGCAGGTTGTAGTTAACCACACGGATTGCACGTCATGGCCGGATAGTTTTTGGGATGAGGCGTGGAGCATACTTGATACCATTTCTTTTGATCGGAATCAGACGGAAGGCGGGATAGGTCAGTTCAATCCCGAGTCGGAAAATCCTAACATTGGTGTGATCATGACAGTAAAGCATGTGACTTCGACGGGACTCACAGCTCATTTCTGGCAGTATGAAAATAAGGCGAGTGGTGAGTTAGACTTTGGACAGGATTTTTCTTTGGAGAAGCTTGAAGGCGATACATGGATCCTTGTTCCGCAGATTATTGATAATGCCGGGTTCACTATGGAAGCATATGTGATTCCTCCGGAAGGAGAAAATGAAATTGAAGTAAACTGGGAGTGGCTGTATGGAAAACTGGAGCCGGGCACTTACCGGATCAGTAAATCCATTATTGACCATAGAAGTGATGGAAATACGAATTACACATTAAGTACACAGTTCTTTTTGGCAGAGTCACAGTAACAAAATGATATGGAACTTAATTAGATAAAGGGAGCGAGAAATCGATCCCTTTTATTATGACCGGATTTCCGGCTTTTTTTACCGAGAGATGGAGTTATCAAAGAAAGTGCCGGATATGAGCGAGGTAATAGATAAATGGCAAGGGGTAACAAGGCCATGATCGGTACCATACTGATCATTCTGGCCGGATGCTTCTGGGGGAGCATGGGTATATTTGTAAGAAGATTGGGTACATATGGGTTTAGCTCTATTCAGATCGTTTCGATACGGGTGACCCTGGCGGCCCTGATCTTTGCTTTGGTGTTGTTGATAAAGGATCGTGCAGGGTTCAGGATCTCGCTTAGGGATATTCCGCTATTTCTAGGACTTGGATTTGGAAGCATCCTTTTTTTCACTGTGTGTTATTTTACTGCCATCACGATGATGTCGCTCTCAACTGCGGCGATCCTGCTCTATACATCACCGATCTGGATCATGCTCATGTCATTTCTGTTCTTTCATGAAAAGCTGAACAGGAGGAAACTGATTGCTCTTGGCCTTGCATTTGCAGGCTGCGTATTGGTTTCCGGTATCTCCGGTGATGGTATGACATTTACAGGATTACTTGTGGGTCTTGGATCAGGGATCGGGTATGGATTATACAGCATCTTGGGAACCATAGCATTGCGGAAGTATTCGCCCTATACTGTCACAACCTATACTTTTCTTTTTGCTGCGATCGGCTCATGGTTTATATGCAGCCCGTCAGATCTGATTTCCAGGTTTTCCGCTGCACCGGATCTGGGATTTCTGATATTTTTCTGCTTCCTGACCGCCCTGATCACGGCAGTGATCCCTTTCCTTGCATATACACTCGGCCTTCAAAGCGTGGAGGCAAGCAAAGCAGGGATCATTGCCACGATCGAGCCTATGGTTGCGACATTGATCGGAATCGTGGTTTTTTCGGAGCCGTTGACACTTATGTCCGGGCTGGGGATCCTTCTGATCCTGTCAGCAGTGGTTATTCTAAATCTGAAGCAAATGAAGGAAAATGTTACCGCCGATAAGGTCATCTATGGCAATATCCATACAGTGGATAAGAAGCAGCCAAAGGCTTCGGCTGTGGCAATAGCGGACGGAAGGTTCGTATATGTGGGGGATGAGGAAGGCGTAAAGGAATACATAGGCAAAAGCACAAAGGAATTCCGTTATGAGGGAGGGATCATCCTTCCCGGACTGGGAGACGGACATACACACATTTCCACGGGAGGAGCCGAAGTGCTCTTTTCTGTACACTTAAATCCTATGGGAACGCTGCAGGAACATCTTGATACAGTAAAAGAGTTTGCGGCAAAGCACCCTGAACTGGATGTGATCCAGGGGGCAGGATTCACACCTACGCCGGATATGGGACCGAATGGTCCTACTGCGGATCTGCTTGATGGTCTGACAGACAGACCTGTGGTCCTGGCAGATATAGAACATCATTCCTACTGGGTAAATCACATTGCCATGGAACGTCTGGGGATCGATAAGAATACACCGGATGTCAGTGACGGCATCATCGTCAGAGATAACGAGGGAAATCCCACCGGTTACTTCCGTGAGGGAGCCATGGATCTTCTGAAAGAGCTTACCGTTGTCCCGGTGGAGCAGTATAAAGAGGGATGTCTTTTCTATCAGGAAGAGTATCTTGCCCATGGAGAGACCCTGGCCCTGGATCCTATCATCAACTGGGATTCAACCGACAATGCCGCGATAGCCTGTCATGAGCTTGATATGGAGGGGAAGCTGCGCATGCACATTTACGCTGCCTATCAGGTGTCCCGGGAAAAAGGGCACGATGCGATGGCAGAGATTGAGCGTGCAGCGGAACTCAGGGAGAAAACCAAAGGAAAAATGTTTCATCTCACCAATATCAAGATACAGCTGGACGGCACGATGCCGGGAACTCCTTCGACGGCCTATCTGAAGGAGCCTTATTCTGATCCGTGGTCCCGGGAACATCAGTATCATGGACAGCTGCGCTTTGACATGGAAACACTTGTGGCGGTCTTTAAAAAATCACACGAGCTTGGCTTTACGGTTCATGTCCATGCCATAGGGGACGGAGCGCTTTGCATGGCACTGGATGCCATGGAAAAAGCATTGGAACTGACAGGACCGCATGATTACAGGGATGCCGTTACACATCTTCAGGCGGTGGATAAGGCAGACATCCCCCGGATGGCAAAGCTGAATGTGATAGCATCGACGGATCCGCACTGGTTCCCCATTCCTCCGGAAATCTTCCAAGTGTATGTGACGGTGCTTGGGGAGGAGCGTGCGGAAGCACAGTTGCCGATGAAGTCCTTCTTCGACGCGGGGGTTGTAGTGACCGCCGCCAGCGATTACCCTGTTATCAATCCCGCATATCCGCTGACCGGCATGCAGAAAGGGGTTATCCGTCAGGATCCCGGACGTCCGGACTCACTACATGGTGCAGATGAGCGTGTTACGATCCAGCAGATGATCGAGGCGACCACCATAAATGAGGCATATCAGCTTCGGTGTGAGGACAGGCTGGGCAGCATCACCTTCGGCAAGGAAGCAGATCTCGTGGTACTGGGCGATGACATAACAAAGTGCGATCCGGAACATATCCAGGATGCACCGGTACTTGGAACCATGGTGGGTGGAGAATGGGTATACACCCGCTCTGAATAGCATACGTTTCTATGATCAACAGTAACTGGTTCCATAGATTCACAATGTGGAGAAAACTATTGTGGAGAATCTGGTTTGTTGTGTAACATTTTAACCTGTGTTATAATATCTTGATAGCACGATTATTCGTGCACTTTTTGCATTTATTTTATATATACAGAAAACTGTTGTGAATCGGAGATGGTCAGATGAAAGACGGATCCATGGGTAACAAAAGAGGACAAAAGAAAGGGAATTCGATCGTGCTCTATATTTTGCTGCTGAGTCTGTTTCTTGTGGCAAATTATTACACACGACGTGTATCGGGATCAAATGGAGTTCTTCAGATTTATGATTATACGATCCCATTTAAGTCCTTTTCAGGTGTATTCTCGTCTGTGGCCAGCATGAGCCTCTTCATTATGGTGGTGTTCAACGGGAAACTGGGATTCTTTACCTCTCTGATCCTTTGCCTGATACAGTTCCCGATCATTCTGATTGGCACGTTCCGGCAGCATAATCTGATGGGAATCCCGGGTCTTTTCATCAACATTCTCACACTGATGGTGACCATTATTATTTATCGGAAGAATAAAAAGCTCACCGAGTATCAGAAGATTGAATTGGATCAGGCAAAGGAACAGGAGAAGGGCGCGAGACGTCTGTTTGTGCAGACCATAACCTCTCTGGTCAATGCCATCGATGCCAAGGATGAATATTCCCGTGGACATTCCGTTCGTGTGGCGGAGTATTCCAGGAAGATCGCCGAAAGTATGGGGAAGGACGAGGATGAGTGCGAGATAATCTATTATGCCGGTCTCCTGCATGATGTAGGAAAGATCGGTATTGCAGACGGGATCCTCACGAAGAACGGAAAACTGACGGATGAAGAATATCAGGAGATCAAAAAGCATCCCGGTATCGGTGAGCAGATCCTTTTCGGGATCCGTGAATATCCGTTCCTCAGTGTCGGAGCACATTACCATCATGAGCGTTATGACGGAAAGGGCTATCCGGAGGGACTTAAGGGAGAGGATATTCCCGAAATCGCACGGATCATCGCCGTCGCCGATGCATATGATGCCATGACCTCAAATCGAAGCTACCGGGCGGCCATGCCCCAGCAGATCGTACGTGAGGAGATCGTAAAGGGTGCCGGAGGTCAGTTTGATCCTCAGATCGCCAAGATCATGCAGCACATGATCGATGTAGATGAAGAATATACCATGCAGGAACGGGAGGAGATGAGTGAATTCGCCGGAAAGCGGGAGCTGATCTGTACAGAATACAGGCACGAGATCACCAACGGGATCCGGATCACTCCTACCGTTACAAAGCTTCGTCTCAAATCAGACCCGACGGAGCAGGACGAGGCCGGAAAGTTCCTTCCTACGATAGTGCTTTTTGACTCACTGGACGGAAGGGTACACACCGATGAGAAGCTTGCCCACGATATGGTGTATTATGAATATGCCGAGGTGAGGTTCGACGGAAATGTAGAGATCAGCGGGGCGAGAACCTCCAGAGTGGATATCTCGGACCACGAAACGAAGCATACCTCCATCCTTAAGAAAAATCAGGGTAATGTCTATGATGTGGAGGTAATGAAGTATAAGGATCATGCGATGGTCACCATTGACAACGGTCTTAGGAAGATCCAGGTGATCGTGGCACTGCCGGACAGTACCAGATATGTGTATATGGGTATTACGGGTGAGAACTGCCATATCACCTCGGTGTCCGGAAGGAAAGAGGGAATAACGATAGAGGAGGGATACATCCCGAGGATCGCACCGGAGATCAGCTATATCGACGGACCGGCGGGAGATATTCCGAATGTACAGATCGACGGATTCCGGACGGCTGCCACGGAAGGCATTGCTATTCGAGGCAAGATGGAAGTACATTTCCATACCATGAGTCTTCCGACGGCCCGACTGATCTGGCACTGCCCGTTTGTTGCTATCTATCGTTCAAAGGATGGAAGGATGAACGGAGAAGGATATGTAGAGCATGCCATCATCCGGTTGGACGGAGAGTACTGGACTCCGGACACCTCCATTCAGAATCAGATGCAGATCGTCAAGCAGATGGATTTTCCGGGCTGGAATGTCTGGAAGGATAAGAACAAGGAAGGCTATGACTGCGTTGTGACCTTCGAGCGGACGAAGGATGAAGTGGTCATGACCACAGAAAATCTGGGTATCGAGATCCGGAATACAACCATTATCGATGAGAGTAAAGACCTTTATATCGCGCTCACGGGAGATCAGTGTGCGCTGACAAATATACGGATCGTAAGGCAGTAATGTCGGGTTGATACGGCGCCCCTTCGGGGGCGCTTTTTGATTTGCGGGATAAATCGAGTAGGGAGGGGGTAAATTCCGCCCTTCTCGATTGTTGAGGCGGGCGGATTGTGATAAAATCAGAGTGCGGACACTCCGACAAGGAGGAAAGGAGAAGCATCTGAAGGCTTCCGGAGAGATGGCGAACAGATCCATGAGGATGAAAATGAGTGAAGCGATAGTAACACTGGAGAGTGTTTCAAAATTCTATAATAAATATACGGTTCTGGATTCCATATCCCAGAGCTTTCAAAAGGGCGGATCGGTTGCATTTGTGGGACACAACGGATGCGGGAAGAGCACCCTGCTGAAGGTGCTGGCCGGACTCGTTCGGACCGAAAGCGGAAGAGTGAGGTATTCCGGAAAGGTACGGTTTTCCTATGTTCCCGAGAAGTTCACCGGCCTGGATGTCAGTATGGAGCGGTACCTCAGGTCCGTGGCCAAAATGGAGGGCGTTGAATACGGCAGGGTCAAAGGACTGATCAGGGATTTCTTCCTGGAGGATATGACACATATCCGGATGGACCATATGTCCAAGGGCAGCCTCCAGAAGGTGGGGGTGATCCAGGCGCTTATGGCACCGCATGATATCATGCTGCTGGATGAGCCTTTGTCCGGGCAGGATGCCGATTCCCAGGAGGTATTCATTTCAAAGGTGAATGAACTGCGGGAGCGGGGCGTTACCATTTTCATGTCCTGTCATGAGAAGAAGCTGATAGATGAACTGTCGGATCAGGTGTATACGATCGAAAAAGGAAAATTAAGAGATCAGGAAGAGGTGACAGAATCCGACTTCAGGATCTATGTCAGAAGAAATGACGCGCTCGAGGCCTGGCCGGACATGATCTCCCGGGGGAATAAATATCTGCTTCGGGTGAAGGAGACGCAGCTGAAGGAGACCGTCATGAGGCTGTATGGTGAAGGTTGGGAGTTAGTCGGAATTGAAGAGTATATTTAGTTTATATAAACTGAAAATGATGATCGTCATCAAGAGCGCGGTGCTTGTGATCCCCACCGTTGCCGTGGTGGCATTCCTCGGGACAATGTATTCCATTCTCCCGCAGCAGATCTCCTCCAGCTTTCTGATGAGCGGCTTTCTGCTCTTTGTGATCGGTGTTTATACCTCCATGAGCATACAGATGAGGGAACAGGATGTACACGAGGGACTGTTCCTGATTCACAGCGACCCAGGGGCGGGATACTGGCTGGTGAGAGAAACCGTGATCTACAGTATCATGCTGTTCTACGGTCTGATCCTGGTCCTGTATCCGGTCATAAGGTGCAGCATTAATCCGTCGTGGTTTACGAGACCTCTGGAATCGGATGATATTCTCTATGGCAGTATCCTGGTCCTCGGAAATGGGATCTGCGGTGTCTCACTGGGGGATGTCTTCCACCGGCGGCTGATCCCCAGAAGAAGAAATGCAATCATCTGTGTTGTGCTGGTTGCGCTTCTGGCAATTTGCAAGGTGGCGATTATTGAGAAGCTTCCCTTTTTAAAGATACTCAATATCCTCCTTCCGCCGGTGATGGACGGCTTCGACATGGTGGGCAACGGGGACTTTTTTGATCCGAAGGGAACGCTTCTGATCCTGCTGCATACCGTGCTTTATGCGGTTGTCATCACTGTAATAAAGATCTGGCTGCTCCGGCGAAGGAAGTTCAGTTAGGAACCTTTGGCTGCGAGGGTCAGAACGGCGTAGGTATTTATCAGGTATAAGAAAGTCGAGGACAGGAATATGGTAAGGGTAAAGAGGATCAAAGGCGGAACAGATAACTGCTATCTGGTAACGAACGGGAGGTGCTGCGGGTGAACTGGTTTGTTGAGGGACTGCAGGGAAGCGGGAAAAGCACGCTGGTAGGCAGATTGGCCGAAAAGTACCCGGATCACCGGGTGTTCCGGGAGGGGGATTATTCCCCGGTGGAGCTTGCCTGGTGCGCGTATGTGACCGAACGGCAATATGAGGAGATCCTGGAGAAGTATCAGGGACTCCGGCAGGAGATTGAGGCAAAGAGCTATCAGGAGGATGACCGGAGAGTGATCTGCTATACGAGGATCCTCACGGATGTCCCCGGCTTTCATAAGGATCTGGAGCAGTATGAGATCTATAACGGACGGGTCTCAGATGAATCATTTAAGGACATCATTTTCCGGCGGTATCGGAACTGGAAGGATGACCGGATGATCTTTGAATGCGCCCTGTTCCAGAATATCGTTGAGGACATGATCCTCTATAAAAATGCATCGGATGAGGAGATCCTTTCCTTCTACAGGGAGCTTGGCAGAGTGCTGGCGGATAAGAAACTGCATATCCTGTATCTGAAGACGGAGGATGTGGCTGCAAGCATCGAAGTGATCCGGAAGGAACGGTCGGATGATCAGGGGAATGAAATGTGGTTTCCGCTGATGCTCCGGTATTTCAATGAATCCCCTTATGCGAAGACGCATGGCATCTCCGGAGAAGAGGAAATGTACGCGCATTTCATGCATCGGCAGGAGCTGGAGCTGACCATCTGTCGGGAAATCTTCCCGGGAAGGTACACGGTGCTGCAGTCCAAAGAATATGGGAATGATGATATAGTTATTATGAGATAAGGGTTGTCATTTCGGGCTGGAAGATCTCGAAAATGACAGGTGATATGGAAGAAACTGGGGGGCAGAGTGATGACAAGAAGAGAAGCGGCTATGGAGAATTTCAAAAAGGGGTACAACTGTTCGCAGGCCATCATGCTTGCCTTCGCGGATATGCTTCCGGCGGATGAGAAGATGCTCCTTCGCATGGCGTCCTCCTTCGGAGGAGGAATGGGAAGGCTCAGAGAGGTGTGTGGATCCGTAAGCGGGATGTTTATGATCGCGGGCCTGCTTTATGGGTATGACGGACCGGAGACCGGACAGGTCAAGGCGGAGCATTACGCCGGGATCCAGGAGCTGGCCCGCAGATTCGAGGAGAAGCACGGAACGATCATCTGCCGTGAGATGCTGGGACTGAGCGTCCGACACGATGTGCCGGTTCCGGAGGCTCGTACGGCGGAGTATTACAGGAAGCGCCCCTGTGCGGAGATCATCGGGGATGCGGCGGAGATATTGGAACAGTATATTCAGGAACATCCCGTGAGTTAGTGTGGGTGAAGCAGTTTATCAACCGGAGGAAAATAACTTTTGACTCCGGTAGCATAAAATGACAGGAGGAAGTGGGTATGGATTATCAGTCATGGATCGAGGGGATCAATGGCCTTGCGAGCCTGTATTCTTTTGATATTCTTGCGGACGGGACGTTCAGCGAGATCCGTCTGATGGCAGTGAACAGCATGAATGTGGGAATGCTTCAGATGAATCCGAATGCACCGGAGTTCTATCCGGGCATTCCGTACCGGAATTACTGGATGGATCTGAATTTTGAGAACTTTGTATATAAATGTGCCGCAACGCCGGATCCTTTGTATTCCTATGTGAATGCACGGGGCGTCTGGCTGAAGGGCATGTATCTTCCTGTGGCCGACATCTGGGACGGCGAGAAGGGCTTTGAGTCACCGGAGGGGAGCAGGACGGTCTACTGCCTCTATGTGATCACCTATTCGACTCAGGCGGATACGGATTCCATGGTTCAGAAATCTCCCGAGGTGGCAAATGCGGTGCTGGATATCGGTGTCAAGCTGCATGAGACCGGCGATTTCTATCAGTCCATGGCAGATGTGGCAAAGGAGATCAAGCAGTTCTGCGGTGCGGAGAAGTGTTCTCTCTATACGGTGGATAAGACGAATCGGGAGTGCTCATTTATTAATGAGGACGGACTTCAGAACGGATTTCTGGAGGGGCTCGCGGAACAGATGGGACGTACTCCCTATGAGGTGGCGGAAGCCTGGGAAGAGGACCTGGCACTGTCCGACTGCATGCTTCTGGAGAATCTTCAGGTGATCGAGGAGCGGGATCCGGCATGGTACCGGTCGCTCTGCAGCTTCGGGATCCGAAATATCATCCTGTATGCCATCCGTTATAATCAGGCTCTCGTTGGTTTTATTTGGGCGGCCAATTATGATGTGAGCCGGATGGAGCAGATCAAGGAGACACTGGAGCTCTCCACATTTCTGCTGGCAGCGGTGATCGAAAACCATCACCTGCTTTCACGGCTTAAGGAGCGGAGCTCGATAGACGTTCTGACCCAGGTCGGAAACAGGAACGCGATGGATGAGTGCATAGACGGATATGTGCAGAAGAAGGTGATCCTGCCGGAGTCCATGGGAGTTGTCTTCGCGGATCTGAACGGACTGAAGAGAGTGAATGACGAAAAGGGACACGAGGCGGGAGACCGGCTGCTGATGCGGGCTTCTGCGCTTCTGAAGATCGTCTTCGGCGAGGGTGCGATCTTCCGTGCCGGAGGAGATGAATTTGTCATCCTCTGTCCGGATATCCCGGAAGACAAGATGACGGAACAGGTGTCCCAGCTCCGGGGAATGGCGGAAAGCACGAAGGATGTGAGCTTTGCTGTTGGCAGTGTGTACTGCACCGGCGAGTATGATATCAATGCTGCCATCCAGGAAGCGGATGAGAGGATGTACCTGGACAAGAAGGAGTATTACAAAAAGTGTGCCAATATGGAACGTTTTTTCACTTAGATGTATGTTATACTGAAATAGTCTTCTGAATATCCAATGAAACAGAGGATAGAGTTATTTTACTATGGAGGTTCTTATTATGCAGATTACAACATTTAACCCGATGATTCTGTCACCGAAGGCTGATGAGGTTATTAAGCTTTTTGAGGAGCTTGGCTTTGAAAGACGCCATCAGGTGGACAATGTTGATGACAAGGATATCTCCAGCGTCAGAATGAAGGACGCTAACGGATTCTATGTGGATGTTGCAAGTGTGGATTCCATGCCGAAGGACATGACAACCATGCGTATGAATGTCCGTGACTTTGAAGAGGCTTATGAATTCCTGAAGGCTCATGGCTTCAAGAATGCCCGGGACGAGGATCATGTTGTAGAATCCGCTTCCGCTAAATCCTGTCTGATGATCTCGGAATCAGGGTTCTCTATTCAGCTTACACAGCATATCAGGAAGGAAGATAAGTAAATCAGAGCTTCGATCCTGAACAGGAAGACGGTGGAAACACCGTCTTTTTGTATGTGCGAAAATCGTTCTCCCCAATATCTGAATCCGGCCTGTGGTTCCTGATAGTCCCTTGGAAAACAAGGCTTGACAGTGGTGTGAGGGGGTGAGTAGAATTGGATTATAGATTTCAGGCGGAGGGCTTTTTTCATGAAGAAACGTTTGTTAATTCTGTTGTTCTCGGTACTGTGTTTTATCGGGCTAAGTGCCTGTATGGAGAATAAACATCAGTCAGGAGAGGTTTCAGAAAAATATACAGGAGAAGTGGATAAAAGCCATGGATTCTGGGAGGACCACAGTAGCGGTGAACCATGGATAGACAACTCAAATTGCAGATATTTGGAGGAAGGATTTCAGAGCTTCTATGACCTGACAGGTGTCTGGCCGTATCTTTATGTTACGGACAACTATAGAACCTCAGAAAGCTTTTCAACCTATGAACAAGAGGTTTATGATCAGCTCTTCGGAAACTGCCCGGGCAACCTTCTTTTTGTATTTATCGGAAACGATGAGAGCTATTATATTGCAGCCGGTACCGGAAATGGAGATGTGGTAAACAACAGTACTATAGGAGTGTTTAAGAGCAAAATAAACCGCTATTGGACAGACAGCAGCAAGGATGGTGATCTCGCAAGGATATTCGGATCCGCTCTGGAGGATGCGGGGAAGGTGTTGATGAAGGGAGAGGGATCGTCGAAATCTTCGATATCGTGGGATTTTTTCCGTGAAATAACGATTGCTATGGTGGTCATATTCTCGCTTGTATTATTGGGGATCGTGATCGTTTCTGTTAAGTCCTTTATCCATAAGGGAGATCGCGTGGATAACAGACCGGTCTTTGCAGAAAACAGTCAAACCTCATATTCGGATTTCTTTTGCTACCGATGTGGTACCAGGATCATAACGGAGGGAAGGTTTTGTCCTAACTGCGGTGAAAAACTGAAAGGGTCCAATCCCAACGGAAAAACAAGGGCTTCAAATCGTGTGAAAGCTACAGCGTTGATATGGGCAGCGTTATGGGCGTTGATATGGGCAGCAGGTGTTTTGCCGTTCATCGGGATTACGAGTGCTGATCTAAGGAAAGGAACTGAAGAATTTGGTATATCCGGTGAGAAGGTGATCGATATCGTAGTTGATAACTACGAGGATCTTACGGGGACTGATATTAAATCATCCTATACTTTTGTTGATCTGGAAGAGGAAGTCGATGCATCGGGAATGCTTGCGGTTTTGATCCTGTTTCCGCTGGGAGGAATGCTGTGCTTATATCGTCCGAATAAGATCAAGTCAATCCTGTGTGTGATATTCTCGTTTTTACCGGCCCTGTTTTTGTGGGTTGGTATTTGGGGGCACGGTTCGCTGGCAGACAGGATGGAATGGATGAAATATAGTTCCGAGAGAATAGGGGCGATCCTGCTGTTCGTTCTGCTGATCGTGCTCCCGATAATATCGATCGTCCAGCTGGTAAAGCAGATCCGTTCTGATAAACGAAAAAATGAAATGAATAACTATCTTTTCAGGGCTCAGGATTTTACTCAATTATAAAAATGAACTATGTCATCCGACACGGAGTGAAGGCTCTATATTATGGGAAAGAATATCAGAAACCTCATATTGTTTTTGCTGATCGCTTTTCTGATCCCTCTGCTCATGGTCCTTCTGCAGGAACAGATATCGGATGAAATGGTCGGCTTTATTCTCCTGGGGATCCGAGCGGCTGCGCCCACCTTGGCTGCGGTCGTGGTATTACTGATAAGCAGGGAGCTGCGGGCCGCATTTTCCCGAATGTTCCGGAAGGAGCATCTTGGCAGAGCGCTCCTCATTCCGGTATTCCTTGTAGTGATGACCATGCTCCCGGTAAAACTGATCTGCAGCTCCATGGCCGGAGGATCCTTGTCCCTCGGGCAGATATCCGTGACGCAGTTCACCATCATTCTCTGGGCTCTGGTGGCCGAGGAGATCGGCTGGAGAGGATATCTGGAACCGCTGCTGGACCGGATGGGAGTGCATAGATTTGTGGCGCCCGGGATCGTAGGTGTGATCTGGGCCCTGTGGCATTATCATTATTTCTGGAAGGGGCAGATCGACGTGCCGATCCTTCTCTTCCTCATCGGATGTATCGTTGAGAGTTATCTCTACAGCTTTTTGATGAGATCCACGGAGGGAAATGTGGTCTCGGCGATGCTGTATCATTTCCTCTGGAATCTGGGGATCCATGTGATGGCTTTGAATCCGGCGGATAACAATGGAAATACGCTTCCGTATACACTCCTGATCGGGCTGGAGGCCATAGCGGTCGTCTGTCTTTGCCTGTCATACAGGCTGGTGTCCGCAGGTCAGGAGGAGAAGGAGAATTAAGTGAAAGGATTCGTTTTGCGCGAGGTGGTATTATGGCCAAGACGAACAATATGACAACCGGTTCTCCGGCGAAGCACATTCTGCGCTTTGCCGTACCGTTGTTGCTGGGAAATCTGTTCCAGCAGTTTTATAATATGGTGGATGCCGTGATCATCGGCCAGAATCTGGGAACCTCGGCGCTTGCGTCCGTGGGAGCCACCGGCGCGATCTGTTTCATGATCATCGGGCTCTGCCTTGGAATCTGTGCGGGCTTCGGGATCCCGGTAGCCCAGCGCTTCGGTGCAAAGGATTATCCGGAAATGCGCCGCTACATCGTAAATTCGGTCTGGACGGCCATAGCACTTTCGGTGGTGATCACAACGACGGTTCTGCTGCTCTGCGATGATATCCTGCAGGCCATGAATACGCCGGCGGATATCTATGACGGATCCTACACCTATGTGTCCATCTTATTTCTGGGAATCCCGCTGACCATTATGTATAATATGTGCGCCAGTGTGGTTCGGGCGATGGGCGACAGCAAGACGCCGCTTTATTTCCTGATCATTTCCTCGTTGCTGAATATCATCCTGGACCTGATCCTGGTGAAGCCCTTCGGGATCGCAGGACCGGCCTGGGCAACGGTCATTTCGCAGGGTGTATCAGGCGTACTGTGCCTGATCTACATGTGGAAGAGATTTCCCATCATCCGTCCGCAGCCGGGAGAAAGAGGGATCTCGCTTCCTCACATGGGGAGGCTTCTGCTGCAGGGACTGCCCATGGGAATGCAGTATTCCATAACGGCCATCGGCAGTGTGATCCTGCAGACGGCGGTGAACGGACTGGGATTGGATTATGTGGCTGCCATGTCCGCCGGAGCCAAGCTCTCCATGTTTTTCGGGTGTCCCTATGAGGCGCTGGGGAATACCGCCGCCACTTATGCGGGACAGAATATCGGTGCCGGACGTCCGGACAGGATTGGCAGGGGTCTCCGGGTGATGCTGCTATACGGACTGATCTACTCGATCCTTGCAGCGGTGGTGCTGTTCGCCTTCGGAGGAACCCTATCCAGGCTGTTCATGGATCAGCCGGATCCCTTTGTCGAAGAGCATGCACACATGTTGCTGATGTATAACAGTGCATTTTATTTCCTGCTGGCAGTCGTAAATACTGTCCGGTTCATGATCCAGGGCATGGGATATTCCATCCTGGCCATTGCGGCCGGCGTGCTGGAGATGATAGCCCGGGCCTTTGTGGGCTTTGTGCTTGTGGATGAATTCGGTTATCCGGCAGCCTGCATGGGCAATCCGGCTGCATGGATCGCTGCGGATGTCTTCCTGGTGATCGCATTTGCCCTGATACTGCGAAGGGAGAAGCAAAAAGTGGCGATCCGGGGCGACGGATAATACCGGTAAGGAACAACCGGGGAGCAACACCGGGGAGAAACCCGGGAAGAAATACCGGGAAGAAACAACCGGGGAGAAACCCGGGAAGAAACACCGGGAAGAAACACAGGGGTAGAAAAATCCGGAAAAACTCATGAAAAAACCATGAAGAAAAGAGGACATAGATGGATCATTTTTATTTTGTAAGACACGGACAGACCGTATGGAATGTGGAGAACAAGATCTGCGGAGCTACGGATATCGAGCTTACCGAGCATGGACACGAGCAGGCCGTCGAGACCGGAAGGAAGATCCTGGAAATGGGGCTCCGGGCAGATCTGATCCTGACTTCCCCGCTGGTACGGGCCTCCGAGACCGCAAGACATATCTCGGAGATCACGGGCATTCCCGTGCAGGTGGAGCCAAGACTGATCGAGCAGAATTTCGGACGATATGAATCAACCCCCAGGAACGGTGCGGAGTTTCAGGAGGCGAAGAAGCTCATGGCCAGCAGATACGGCACGGGGGAATCCATGCTGCATCTTGCCCAGAGGATCTATAACCTGCTGGATGAGATCAAGGCCGGGGATAAGGAGTATATCCTTGTGGCCCATAACGGGATCGCACGGATCGTGGAATCCTATTTCCGTGATATGACCAACGAGGAATTCGCGGCCTTCGGGGTCCGGAACTGCGAAGTGAAGAGGTATGACTTTATATGACAGAGGCATGACAGGGGGTAACACGGAACCTGTCCCTCTGTCATGCCCGCAGTAAACCGAAAATGAGGAGAAGTCTATGAAAGAGTACGTATATTCTGCGTTTATTTCGTATAAGCATAATCCGGATGAAAAAATGGCCGCTACGATCCAGAATCAGATCGAGCAGTATAAAGTACCCCGGAAGCTCAGATCCTCTGCTCTGGTAGACGGAAACCGGATGAAGAAGGTGTTTCGTGACAGTACGGAGTTCTCGGGGAGCCATAACCTGGTTCAGTCGATCAGAGATGCACTCTCCAGGTCTGCATTTCTGATCGTTATTGTTTCAGAGGAAACGAAGAATTCACCCTGGGTTACGCAGGAGATAGAGTTCTTCCTGAAGGAGCATGACAGAGAGCATATCCTTACCGTGCTGTCCAACGGGAAGTCGCCGGTGGATTATTATCCGGAGATCCTGGTGGAGGTGGAGATCAGGGACGGAGTGGAAAAGAAAGCGGATCCCCTGGCCGTGGATTACAGAAAGTATGATCCGGATCGCGGACGGAGAATGAAGAAGGCCAACCGACGGATCTATACAAATGAGTTCCCCCGGATCATAGCTCCGATCCTCGGGGTAAGCTACGATGACCTGTATAAACGACAGGAGCGCTATAAACGAAAAAGGATCCTGACTGTCGGATTTGCGGCCATACTGCTCCTCAGTGCGGCACTGATCTATTTTATATGGAGCCGGAACCGGATCGACAGTAACTACAGGGAGGCATTGGAGAAACAGGCCCTGGTACTGGCGAAAGATTCCATGGAGGCATTGGATCACGGAGACCGGGTTGCCGCCATAGATTACGCATTACAGGCGCTGCCGAATGCAAAGGGGAATCCGGAGATGCCTGTTACCCGGGAAGCGGAGTACGCACTTTCCAGGGCAGTGGATGCGTACGTGGTTCCCGGAGACCCGTATCATGAGGTGCAGATCCGAAAGATAGCGTTGGGAAATGCCGTCAATGATTTTGTTATCGATCCTACAGGCAGATATCTGCTATGCTCGGATCGTAAGCAGAATATCAAACTGTTTGATGTTAAAACGAATACAACTCTCGTGGACACAAAGGTGTCCGAAGGAAAACTGCATAATATAGTAGTCTGCAGCGGAGAGTTCTATCTGATCATCTCTGATCAGGAGGGGATAAAGATCCGGCATCTGTCGAAAGACGGGACCATTACCACAAAAAGAGAAATTTCGAATTCAGAAGTATCAAGTTCGCAGACTGCCGGACTTGCAGTCGATGACCGGATCGTTCTGTTCCGGCTCAATAAGGACTATGATAAAAATCGGGCCCTGGAAATAGATGAATACTGGCCTGGGGAGGAACGGTTTGAGTCTTCACAAAAACCGGCTTATTTCGAACGGATTGATAGTGTTATCTATAGTGAGTCTGCGGAAGAGTTCGTATTTTCCTGTAGTTTCACTGATTCCGAATACGGGATCGGAATCTGCCGGGCAGAGGATAAGAATCCGATCTATTATAGTATCGGCGGGGAACGGGTTGATCAATTCTATACCGATGGGGACAGACTCTATTATTGTACAGGTGGACCGGCTATATTAAACATAAGTGAGCATTCCATGTATTATCATGATTATACGGCCCGGATCACCTGTATGGACAAAAACACAAAGAATGTGATCTGGCAGGAGGAGGAAAAGGGATCCAGTTATGATCCGCAGACCATTCACATGAAGGCTTATCGACAGAACGGAAAGGATTATGTCGTGACCTGTGTGGCAAATGGGGCACATGTGTATGATGCGCAGAGCGGCAGAATGGTTTTGGAGTGTGACTATATGGATCAGGCCTTAAATATCCAGGCGGAGGATGGGCTTAAGGTAGTACTGGGAAACGGGAAGGTTTCCGAGATCGATCCTGAGGAAGGGACCTATACGGTTTCGGATTCATATAACATTGACCTGATCTTTGCGGAGGCTGTACATGACAGCTTCATGGGGAAAACAGTGTCCTTTGTCGTAACTCCGGAATATGAGGTATACATCTTCTGCAACGGCTGGGGTGATGCGTCATTTTCCGAGATCCTGCAACGGGATTCGGATATTAAGATCCGGGCGAAAGCCGCCGGTGGGACACTTGCGGCAATCTGCATTACGGAGGGGGATGAGGACAATGGAAAGCTGTATCTGGTTGATACGAAGAATGATCAGGTGATGTGGGAAAAGGAAATGCCTTTTAAAGCAGAGGAGGATGATACGGAGCTTCGCTTCTCGGACAACGGAGACAGGGTCATTGCAACGAAATTTACTTATTACGAAAAACTGGAAATGGCCGCATTTCCGGTGGATGGGAGTGAGATTGAACATACGGTTATTACGGAGGAGGATCTCGGGGGGCGTTTCAGCGGGACCGTGGTTTTTCATACACGGGAAACGGATGGTTTTCTGAATCTGAACAAGGAAACCGTCGATGATGGAGCAGGTGAAAAGCGGGAAGTAGAATACCTGGAGATGTATACACTTGGAGCTTCCGGGCCGGAAAGGAAGAGGATCCGTTATCCGCAGGAAACTCCGGATTCAAATGGATTAATGAATGTGGACAACGGGTTTGTCTCCGAAGACGGGAAGCACCTTGTCTTCATTGCCAGAACAGAAGGAAAGGTCTATGATTTTGTTCTCTATGATCTGGAAAAGGACACCTGGCATATATTGAAGGAACTATCGGAGGAAAGTGATTACGCATACTGGAAGGCCAGAGCGGAATTCTCTGAACGTTATCTTGCAGTCATGAACGAAAATGAGAATGAGATTTTCCTCTTCGGTAACGAAAACGGAGAATTGATCTCCGGGATCTCAAGACCCGGTTGTTTGATCAATTCCTTTTCCCTTCACGATGATAATTCCCTATATGTGTTCTGGGCGGACGGAATAGTTGAGAGGTATGACCCGGGAAGCGGAGAAAAGCTGGCGGAAATCGAAATTTATACAGGCTATGATACCGTCTACTATTCGGCATGGTACTATAATGAGAACAACGTGATCCTCTGGGGTAAAATGGATATTCAGAATTGGGCGTATGTTTTGGATAAGGACAGCCTGAAGATGACGGACAGGCTGTCGGAACTGGTACTCTATGTTCCCGACACGGACACATTTATCATGAGCAGGGAGAACCGGAAGATAGGATCATTTAAAAGACATAGTCCGGATGAGCTTGTCAGGATGGGAGAGGAGCATCTGGGCGAGGAAATCTCACAGGAAGAACACTGATAAAAAACGGGCAACCCTGATACCGGGGCTGCCCGTTTCGTTTTAGTTGTATTTGTACGACCGTGCCGGAACCGTCACATGAAATTCGTGATCAGCGCGACGACTCGTAGGACGAATAGCGCGAAGATGAAGGCCATGATGGGGCTTACGTCCTTTGCCTTTCTTGTGAAGACCTTTACAACTACCCATGAAAGAACACCGAACATGATGCCGTTGGCGATGGAGTAGGTAAGAAGCATCATGATGATGGCCAGATAGGAGCTGACCGTGTCGGCCATATCGTGCTCGAAGTTGATCTTCTTGCAGCTGGAGAACATGAGCATACCGACGTAGATCAGTGCCGGAGCGGTTGCAAAGCTGGGGATCGCAAGGAAGATGGGGCTCAGCACCATGGAGATCAGGAAGAGAATTCCGGTGGTACATGCGGCGAGACCGGTTCTTCCGCCTACAGCGACACCGGTGCTGGACTCCACGAAGCTGGTTACGGTGGAGGTTCCCAGGCAGGCACCGATCGTGGTTCCGATGGCATCCGCTGTGAAGACTCTGCCGGCCCGAGGAAGCTTTCCATCTTCATCCAGAAGGTTTGCCTTGTCTGCCACACCGACTACGGTACCAACGGTATCGAAGAGGTCTACAAAGAGGAAGCTGAATACGATGGCCAGGAAGCGGACGATGTGCTCCGCTGCCCAGCTGAAGTTGAATTTAAATGCGGTCTCACCGATCCCGGAGAAGTTAAATGCATCCGCGAAGGTGGGAACCAGAGAATTGAGGCCCGCTGCCGGATCCACCTCGTACCATCCGATCAGCTCGGCAACCATGCCCAGGATCCAGGTGGTAAGGATGCCGATCAGAACCGCACCCTTGACCTTATAGTGGCTGAGGACCGCGATGATGATAAAGCCCAGAAGTGCCAGTACCACGGTGGGGGACTTCAGATTTCCAAGAGCGATGGTGGTGGATTCGTCGGCAACGACGATGTCCGCACCCAGAAGTCCGATCAGCGCGATGAAGAGGCCGATACCGGTGGTGATGGCGTATTTCAGGTTCTGAGGAATACCGTTGACGATGGACTCCCTGACCTTAAAGAACGACATGAGGATGAAGATGATACCTTCCACAAGAACCGCCGTCAGCGCGATCCGGAAGGCGTCCGGCTCCTCACCCAGCTCGCCCATGCAGACGGTAAATGCAAAGTATGCATTCAGTCCCATACCTGCGGAAAGAGCGATGGGGTAATTGGCGAAAAAACCCATGATGAAGGTGGCAACGGCGGAAGCCAGCGCAGTGGCAAGAAATACGCCGTTGGCATTCATGACATTTCCGAGAATGTTAGGGTTGACGGCCAGGATATAGGCCATGGAAAGGAATGTGGTGATACCGGCGAGAATCTCGGTTTTCACGTCGGTTCCGTTCTCCTTCAGCTTGAATTGCTTCTCCAGCATACGATAACTTCCCCCTTAATTTAAGATTGCGGGTCGGTCCGTGAACTTCCGACCCCGTCACCACTTTTTATTATAGTGCAAATCGGTCAGATTTGCTATGATTTTCCGTGAGATATCATATGGGAACGAAAGCCGATATTCTTTGAATGTTCGGGTTCCTTATGATATAATAAGTTGTTGGGTTTTTAGAAACACAGACTAAAGGGCCGGGAGGATATTCTATGACCACACGACCTACCTATATCATAGGCCATAAGAATCCGGATACGGATTCCATAGCCGCAGCCATCGCATACCAGTATCTGAAGGCGAAGATGGAGGACGGGATATTCATCGCTTCCCGCTGCGGAAATGTAAACAGTGAGACCCAGTATGTGCTGGACCGCTTCGGATTTGAGGCGCCGAGGTTCATCGGTGACGTCCGGACACAGGTCCGGGATATGGAAATGCGCAAGATCCCGGGAGTTTCGGAGGAAATGTCCCTGAAGCGTGCCTGGGAGATCATGAAGGAGAATAAGGTTGTGACCCTCTGCATCACAGAGGGCAAGCAGCTGAAGGCGCTGATCACAACCGGAGATATCATGGAATCCTATATGGGATCCTATGAGGCAAATACACTGTCCGCCGCAAAGACCAGCTATCGGAATATCGTGGATACGCTGGACGGAGAAATGGTGGTGGGAAATATCGATGATGTCCAGACCGAGGGCAAGGTCATGATCGGTGCCGGAACTCCGGATGCCATGGAGAAGCTGATCGCTCCCCATGATATGGTGATCCTGGGTGACCGGTATGAGTCCCATTTCTGTGCTATCGAAATGGATGCGGACTGCATCATTGTCTGTGCGGGATCGCCGGTGACGGAGAGCATCCGGCGGCTTGCAACCGAGAAGGGCTGTAAGATCATCACAACACCGCACAGTACATTTACGGTGGCACGACTCATTTATCAGAGTATGCCCCTCCGGTACTTCATGAAGTCGGAGGATCTGCTCACCTTCAAAATGGACGATATCATCGAGGATGTGCTGCCCATCATGGCGTCCACGCGGCACCGGTATTTCCCGGTGGTGGATTCCGTGGGACGTTACAAGGGAATGGTCAGCCGTCGAAACTTCCTGGGTGTTTCCAAGAAGAAGGTGATCCTGGTGGATCACAACGAGAAGAGCCAGGCGGTAAACGGGATCGAATCGGCGGATCTGCTGGAGATCCTCGATCATCACAGACTCGGAACCATCGCAACGACGCGGCCGGTATTCTTCTGGAATCAGCCCGTTGGCTGCACCTGCACCATCATTCACCGGATGTTCTGGGAATATGGGATCGATATCCCGAAGGATGTGGCGGGGCTGATGCTTTCGGCCATTATCTCGGATACGCTGCTGTTCCGTTCGCCCACCTGTACCGAGGCGGACCGGCAGGCCGGTGAGGAGCTGGCAAGGATCGCGGGAGTGGATCCTGAGGAGCTTGCGACCTCCATGTTCACTGCAGGCAGTTATGTGGGTGATAAGTCCGCGGATGAGATCCTGCATCAGGATTTCAAGAAGTTTACGGTTGGCGCTCATGCCATCGCTGTGGGACAGATCAGCACCATGGACGACAACGAGATATCGCTGATCCGGGACCGGCTGGCACCGGAAATGAACCGGCTTCGGGAGCGGGACGGCGTGGATATGCTGTTCTTTATGATCACAAATATCCTGAAGGAATCCTCGGAGGTTCTCTTCTCCGGAACCAGTGCGGAGATGATCCTGGAAAATGGCTTCAATATAACCTCCAAGGATCACGTCAGCATCTATCTGCCGGGTGTGGTATCCCGTAAGAAGCAGATGCTGCCGACGATCACTAGTACCATAGAAATGAGTTGATAACAGGCGACAGCTCACGTATATCATAAAAATGCTGCAGCTGCGTGCCCGCACGCAGGATCAGCTATTTAGACCAGGGAGAACTACTGAACGCATGAGAGAATTTACATTGATCACCGACGTTAATACGGATGTTCATCCGGCCTATGCCGAGAAAGAAGGGATCATCATCCTTCCGCAGTATTATTATTTTGAAGACGGAGTCATCTACGGAGATGAGCTCCTGATGGATGAGGACACCTTCTATGCAAGGCTTGCAGCCGGTGAAACGGCAAAGTCCTCCGGTGTGAATCCGGACCGGGCAAAAAGGACCTTTGAGGAGGAACTGAAGAAGGGAAAGGATATCCTTGCGATCATTTGTTCCTCCGGTCTTTCCATGAGCTACAACACCTGCAAAAATGTGGGTGAGGAGCTGATGAACGAGTATCCGGGGTCCAGGATCATCGTTATGGATTCCCTGAGTGAGTCCGGCGGAGCGGGACTTATGCTCTATGTGGCACGGGACATGCAGAAGGAAGGAAAGTCCATGGAGGAGATCCGGGACTATATCGAATCCATAAAGCAGGATTTCCAGGGACTTTTTGTAGTGGACGACCTCAGGTATCTGGTACGTGGCGGCCGGCTGTCTCCCTTCAGCGGAGCCTTCGGTACCATGCTGGACATCAAGCCGATCCTCTATCTGAATGAGGAGGGGAAGATCGTTCCCCTGAAGAAGGTCCGGACCAGGAAGCGTGCCATCAACGAGCTGCTCCGGATCGCGAAGGAAATGGATCCGGATCCCAGGTATATCTATGTGATCCATACCCACAACGAGCCCTCTGCCCAGGAACTGGCGGACCGGATCGAAGCGGAGCTGGGGATCAAGGTGGACCGGCAGTACAATCTGGGGATCCTCAACAATACCATTGGCGCACACACGGGACCGAACGCCCTGGGCTTCGGATTCCTTGCCCGGAAGAAATGGACGGATGTGAAGCTGTAGGGAGGGATCATGGCTTACGAACTGAAACCCAATGAAGAACTGGAGGAAATGCGGAAGAAGGAAGAGGATGCGAAGCTGTATGGAAATGCGGCACCGGATCCGGCGCAGGACCTTCCGGTCTATAAGGATATGGGAGCCTTGGCGGCTACGTCTTCCGGGGTGAATTCTACCCGGCGCAAGATCATTTTCTGGAGCATCGGTCTGGTGATCGTGGCTCTTGGTGTCTTCGGCATTATCAAGGTCGTGAATTTCATCGTAAATTCAGGAGGAAAGGACATCTCGGAATATCTGGCCAAGTCGGAATCGGAGATCGCTCAGGAGCTGGGACTGACCTTCGAACAGCACGATGAGCGTGCGCCCATGATCCAGCAGTACTCCGGCGGTAAGGTAACAGTTCGGAGCGCAGGGGATCTGGAGGTGATCTACATCGACGGCAAGCAGGTGGGCGTGGCTACGGATGGTCGGGATTACCGGTTCTTCGGGATCGGCATCAATGACATGGGCCCCAGACTGGAATACATTATCACTTATAAGTATGAGAAGATATTTGTGGTGGCAAATGATTTGACGGGGGGGAATTCAGAGTCGAAATTCTTCTATAATACAGCAGATAATACCTGCCTTGTGATCACGCTGAACACTACCTCAAACAGAGTGGTCTATATGACCTACTTTACGGATCTGGCACTGATCTCTAAGGATCTTTCATTCTAACTGCAGATTACATTACAGGCGGGGCCATGCAGGGTGCATGACCCCGCCTGGAGACGATATAAGGTCTGAGATGCCTGCACCGGCAGGAACGGTTTCACACACAAAAAACAAGGGGAACGATGGATAAGATACGGGAACAGCTTCATAGACTCCACGAGGGAAAGAGCCTGGATGCGGAGGAGTATCTGGAACTGATCCTCGGTCGGGATGCAGTCCGCGTGGAGGCAGCCGCTCTTGCCTGTGAGGTGAGAGACCGGATCTACGGAAGGAGAGTCTTCATCCGGGGGCTGATCGAGTTCACCAATTACTGCAGAAACAACTGCTATTACTGCGGGATCCGGGCCGGAAATGTAAATGCGGACCGCTACCGGCTCTCTTTGCAGGAGATCCTTACCTGTACGGATGCAGGTTATGAACTGGGATTCCGGACATTTGTCCTGCAGGGCGGAGAGGATCCGTATTATACGGATGAGATGATGACGGAGCTGGTACGTGGGATCAGAGAACGTCATCCGGACTGTGCCATCACTCTTTCCGTGGGAGAGAGAAGCCGTGAGACCTACCGCCTGTGGAAGGAAGCCGGGGCGGACCGGTATCTGCTGCGGCATGAAACCATCAACCCGGAACACTATGCATCCCTTCATCCGGAGGGGATGAGCCATGAGAACCGGCTGCGGTGTCTCAGGGATCTGAAGGAACTGGGATTTCAGGTGGGAGCCGGCTTCATGGTGGGTTCTCCGGGACAGACCGAGGAGGATCTTGCAGCAGAGCTTTGCTTTCTGAGGGAGTTTCGCCCTCACATGGTGGGGATCGGACCGTATGTGCCGCATCAGGATACGCCCTTTGCGAAGGAGCCTGCGGGGACTGCAGAGCTTACCACATTTCTCCTGTCACTGATCCGGCTGACCCTGCCGGAGGTGCTGCTGCCTGCCACCACGGCGCTGGGAACCGTGGATGCCCTGGGACGTGAGAAGGGGATCCGTGCGGGAGCAAATGTTGTGATGCCGAACCTTTCCCCGGTAGATGTCAGAGAGAAATACCTTCTGTATGATCATAAGATCTGTACGGGAGAGGAGGCGGCGCAGTGTATAGCCTGCCTGAAGGAACGGATCCGCACCACCGGCTGTGAGATCGTGGTGGACCGCGGAGATCATAAGGATAAAGAGAGACAGTAACCTGAATGGACGAAACGAAGGAAACAACTGAACTGACGGAATCGGCGGAAGCGGAATGTACGGAATCAGCGGAAGCGGAAGGTACGGAATCGGCGGAAGCGGAAGGTACGGAATCGGCGGAAGCGGAAGGTACGGAAGCGATGGGGGCGGAAGGCGCGGAGCCTGCGGAGGCGGAAGACGTGGAATCAGCGGAAACGGAAATGATTGACGGTGAGGATGAGAAAAAAGGGAGTCGGAAGAAACGCCCCCTCTCCACCGTGAAGATCGTGATCTGCCTCAGCATGCTTTTTGTTGTCACATTTCTTGCGGCCGGCGTATTCTGGGCGCTCTGGACCTGGGATACCATTTCCACGGACGAGCTGCTGTGGCATCTGCACGGCTCGCTGGACGGTGCGAATACGGATATGGTCGTGGAGTTTGTGCTGGTGACCGTGGGAAGCGCAGCTCTGGTCACCGGAGCAGGCTTCTATGCACTGCGGAAGCTGCGGTTTAATGAAAGACAACATAGGATCACCTACCGGATCATACAGGGGCTAACGGGTGCACTTCTTCTGGCGGCGTTTCTCTCGGCGTGGTTCGGTTTCGGGATCGGAACCTATATCCGTTACCAGAACACCACATCCACCTATATCGAGGAGAATTATGTGGATCCTTCCTCCGTGACGCTGAAATTTCCGGAGAAGAAGAGGAATCTTGTGGTGATCTACATGGAATCCATGGAAGTGACCTTTGCGGACCGGGCGAGCGGCGGCGCATTTCCGGAAAATGTGATCGAGGATCTGACCATGCTTGCACGGAACAATGAATGCTTCTCAGGGAACAGGAATGTACTGAACGGCGGTATCGCCATGCCGGGTGCGGTATGGACCATGGGAGCACTGTTCGGGACCACCTCGGGTCTTCCGCTGAAGACGCCCCTCGGACAGAACGGCATGGGCAAGAATGCGGATTTCTTCCCGGGAGTCACGACCCTCGGAGACATCCTGGAGAAGGAAGGTTACCGGAACCGGCTTCTGATGGGGTCGGATGCGAACTTCGGTGGCTGCCGGAAATACTATGAATCCCACGGGAATTTTGAGATCCATGATTACGAGTTTGCAAGGATCGTAGGCAGGATCCCCGAGGATTATAAGGTCTGGTGGGGCTATGAGGATTCCAAGCTTTTCGAATACGCGAGGGAGGAGCTGAGTGATCTGGGGGCGGACGGAACGCCTTTCCAGATGGTGATCCAGACCATGGATACACATTTTGAGGACGGACATCTCTGTCCCGAGTGCAGAGCTCATTTCGAGGATAACCGATATGCCAATGTCATGGACTGTTCGTCCAGGCAGGTATGTGAGCTGGTAAAATGGATCCAGGAACAGGATTTCTATGAGAATACGACGATCATCATAACCGGGGATCATCCCACCATGGATAAGGATTTTTGTGAGGATGTTCCGGATTCCTATCTCCGAAAGACCTATACCTGTGTGATCAACGGAGCGGCGGAGAATCAGCAGGCAGGGAAGGACAGGGTCTATACCACATATGATCTGTTCCCTACCACACTGGCGGCTCTGGGTGTGGAGATCGAGGGAGACCGGCTGGGACTTGGAACCAGTCTCTATTCGAAGGAACCCACCCTGACGGAGAAGGATGAGTTGACCGTGGTGGAAGAGGAGATCAGCTCCAGATCCGAGCTGATGGAGAAAATGTTCTGGAATGAGTATGAGCATCCGGCCCGACAGGAAAAGAGTACGGATGAAGCGGATACCGGAGAAGGCTCCGGATCGGAGGAACAAACGGAGGAAGACGAAAAATGAAGTACGATATGCATTCGATGCATGCAGAGGAGTTTATCAATGACGAGGAGATCCGTGAGACCATAGCCTATGCGGAGGCGCATAAGACGGATATGGAGCTGATCGATTCCATCCTGGAGAAGGCAAAGCTGAGGAAGGGTCTCAGTCACCGGGAGGCAAGCGTTCTTCTGGCCTGTGAGGACGAGGAGAAGGTGAAGGAGGTCTATGACCTTGCAGAGCAGATCAAGAAGGATTTCTACGGAAACCGGATCGTCCTTTTCGCACCCCTCTATCTTTCCAACTACTGTGTCAACGGATGTCTTTACTGCCCGTATCATCTGAAGAATCAGCATATTCCGAGAAAGAAGCTGACCCAGGAGGAGGTGGCACGTGAGGTGATCGCCCTGCAGGACATGGGGCATAAGCGTCTGGCCATCGAGGCAGGTGAGGATCCGGTGAACAACCCCATCGAGTACATCCTGGACTGTATCCATACCATTTACTCCATCAAGCATAAGAACGGAGCCATCCGTCGTGTGAACGTGAATATCGCCGCAACCACGGTGGAGAACTATAAGAAGCTGCATGATGCGGGGATCGGAACCTACATCCTGTTCCAGGAGACCTACCACAAGGCGAATTACGAGGTGCTTCATCCTACGGGACCGAAGCACAACTACGATTATCACACCGAGGCCATGGATCGTGCCATGGAAGGCGGTATCGACGATGTGGGGATCGGAGTGCTCTTCGGACTGGACAACTATCAGTATGAATTTGCGGGACTCCTGATGCATGCGGAGCATCTGGAGGCAGTGCATGGCGTGGGTCCGCACACCATCAGCGTTCCCCGGGTAAAGCCGGCGGACGATATCGACCCGAATGATTTCGACAATTCCCTCAGCGATGAAATGTTCTGCAGGATCGCAGCCTGCATCCGGATCGCGGTTCCTTACACCGGTATGATCATTTCCACCCGGGAGACCCCCGAGGTGCGGGAGAAGATCATCCGTCTCGGAGTAAGCCAGATCAGCGGCGGTTCCAGAACCTCCGTGGGCGGGTATGCCGAGAAGGAGCGGCCGCATGATACGGAGCAGTTTGATGTATCCGACAACCGGACTCTGGATGAGGTGGTTCACTGGCTGATGGAGGCGGGATATATCCCCTCCTTCTGTACGGCCTGCTACCGGGAGGGAAGGACGGGAGACCGTTTCATGGAGCTCTGCAAGTCCGGGCAGATCCAGAACTGCTGCCATCCGAATGCGCTGATGACGCTGAAGGAGTTCCTGGAGGACTATGCCTCCGAGGACACGAAGCGTCTGGGCGAGGAAGTGATAGAGCGTGAGATCGGCACCATTCCCAAGGAGAAGGTGCAGGAGATCGTCCGGGAGAGACTGGTGAAGATCGCGGAGGGGGAGAGAGATTTCCGTTTCTGACAATACAGTGCGGAGCTTGCGGTGTATCCTGAAGCGAAGCGGAGGATCCTGTCCGTCGGGATATGAAGGAACCGGCCTGCATGATGCGCGTGAGCGTCACATTTTGCGTTCGGAAGGATAATAAGGAAGGAGGACCCCATGAGTTTGAATGATACCCCGGGTGCGGAAAGGATCCAGATCGGATTCTTCGGACTCCGGAATGCGGGAAAGAGCAGTCTGGTGAACCGGATCACGAATCAGGAAGTATCCCTGGTCAGTGAAGTGAAGGGAACCACCACGGACCCGGTACGAAAGAGCATGGAGATCCTTCCGCTGGGACCGGTGACCCTCATTGATACGCCGGGCTTTGATGATGAAGGGATCCTGGGAGAGCAGAGAGTCCGCAGGACCGGAGAGGTTCTTGCGGTCTGCGATGTGGCGATCCTCGTGACGGAGAATTCATCGTTAAATGAGACGGAAAAAGAGTTATGTAAACTAATAGAGAATAGAGATATTCCATATCTGATCGTACGGAGTAAGGCGGATCTGGGATCCGGAAATACTTCGGAGCAGATGATCACGGTCAGCTCAGAGGACGGAACCGGTATTGAAGAACTGAAGGAACAGATCGGACAGCTGATGAAGGGAAGAGAGAAGCAGCTTCGCTTCGTGGCAGACCTGATCCGACCCGGAGATACGGTGATCCTTGTGATCCCCATCGACAGCTCCGCACCGAAGGGACGTCTCATCCTGCCCCAGCAGGAGGCCATCCGGGACATCCTGGATGCAGGAGCGGTAAGTGTTGTGACCGGAGTGGAGGAGCTTCCGAAGACTATAGATTCCCTGAAGGAACCGCCGGCACTGGTGATCACGGATTCCCAGGCCTTCGGACGTGTAATGAAGCTGGTTCCGGAGGAGATCCCTCTTACCTCCTTCTCCATACTGATGGCGCGTTACAAAGGCTTCCTGACTCAGGCAGTGGAGGGCGCGGCTGCACTGGACAGCCTTCCGGAGCATGGAAGGATACTGATCAGCGAAGGCTGTACGCATCACAGACAGTGTGAGGATATCGGAACAGTGAAGCTTCCGAACTGGATCCGGAAGTATACAGGCAGGACTCCGGAATTTATATTCACCAGCGGACACGGATTCCCCGAGGATCTGTCCGGGATCCATATGGTCATTCACTGCGGAGCCTGTATGCTAAATGACCGGGAGGTGCAGAACCGTATGCGCCGTGCGGCAGAGGCGGGGGTTCCCTTTACCAACTACGGAACCGTGATCGCAAAAATGAACGGGATCCTGGAACGGAGCATCCGGCCGGTGGGACTGTGACGGGACAGCCTCGTGAAGGGAACGTTTTATGGGATAAGATACTTCGGGTCTTGCTTAGCTCAGGATGATCAACAGAGAATTAATTCACAGAGAAAAAAAGTCACTCTGCGGTACATTTTCATGTGCCGCAGATTTTTTTATTTTGTTTGGAAACTTTTTGGGGATTTTAAGGTTTCTTTCAGTTTGACCCTTTATCATGGCATCATCAACCACAGGAAAGGAGGAAACGCCATGAGTCAGTTTAAGGAAATCTTTCAGAGAACAGAGATCAAATACCTTCTCAGTGAAGCACAGTATCTGGCGCTTCGGGAGCGGCTCAAAGGACTTGCAGAGGTGGATGCTTATGGCGAGACCGACATCCTGAACATTTACTACGATACGCCGGATTTCAATCTGATCCGTACATCTCTGGAGAAGCCGATCTACAAAGAGAAGCTTCGGCTCAGAAGCTACGGCACCCCCGGCAGGGAGACGCCCTCCTTCATCGAGATCAAGAAGAAGTATCAGGGAGTTGTATACAAGCGCAGGATCGATGCTCCGTACATGGATGCAAAGGACTATCTGGAAGGTAAGAAGGATCTGAACCGGAAGTCACAGATCAAAGCCGAGATCGACGCCTTCCGTACAGGGTATCAGGGACTTCGGCCGGCTATGGCGATCTCCTACAAAAGGATCGCCATGATCGGGACGGAGGATCCGGAGCTCAGGATCACATTTGACAGAGAGATCCGTTGGAGAACAGAGAAGCTTGACCTTCGTGAAGGAGCGAAGGGAGAGGACCTTCTGCTTCCCGGACAGAGGCTCATGGAGGTGAAGATAGCAAATGCCTTCCCCATGGAGCTGGCCAGGATGTTCAGTGAACTGGGAATCTTCCCGGTATCCTTCTCCAAATACGGAAGAGGCTATGAAACCATGGCAGCGCGCCGGATGATCGGGGCTTACGCGATCCGCGGCATCGGTGAAGCATACGAAAGAAGGGAAGAGGTGGCCTACGCATAGAACCGGTATCCGACCGGGGTGATATAGAAAGGGGAGAGTTCTATGTTAAATTCTGAGATATTCAATTCAATTTTTACGACGACCACGCTCACGGGAAGTGATTTTCTGATCGCAACGGGCTGTTCCATCATCTGCGGCCTGTTCATCGCCCTCCTGTACAATATTAAAAATCACTGTTCCAAGAGTTTTCTTATAACACTGGCAGTTCTGCCGGCAGCGGTGCAGATGGTCATCATGCTGGTAAACGGAAATCTCGGAGCAGGCGTAGCGGTTGCAGGTGCATTCAGCCTTGTCCGCTTCCGCTCGGCTCCGGGCCGTGGCCAGGAGATCGCATGTATCTTCCAGGCAATGGCAGTAGGACTTGCCACAGGCATGGGATACATCTGGGTAGCAGCACTCTTTACGGTTCTGATCTCCGTTCTGATGCTGGTGCTGAATATGACCAGGCTCGGTGAATCCTCCAAGCAGGAGCGGATCCTGAAGATCATGGTTCCCGAGAATCTGGATTTTGAAGGAAAGTTCGACAGCATTTTCGATAAATATCTGGACAAGTACACCCTCGAAGAGGTGAAAACGGCAAACATGGGCAGCCTGTACAAGATCAGCTATCATGTGATCACCAAGGCGAATATTTCCGTAAAGGAAATGATGGATGAGCTCAGGGCCGGAAACGGAAATCTGGAGATCAGCATCGCCCGTCCGGTAACCTCAATGGATGAACTGTAACAGATGAGGACGCCCACGAAGCGCCCGGGCATGATTTCGATAAAAGGGATCATGGTACAACAAAGGTCTTTCTTCACATTCACAATACCCCTTTCCCCGCCGCGGGAATTCCCGTGGCGGGGGAACCATGAAAGGAAGAAGCTATGAAAAGGAAAAATCTTTACATAACAGGCGCACTTCTGTCACTCGGAATGATGACCGGGCTGGCGGGATGCGGTTCAAATACATCGGATACAAAGGATGCAGAGGCTGCAACCACGGGTGCTTCGGTGGATACCCCGTCCACGGGGTCTTCGGAGGATTCCAAAAAAGCAGCGGATAAGGATACCGAGGCAGCAGGTGATTCAGTCTCTGGACAGAAAATGTCAGCAACTACGTTGGACACCTCAGATCTTTTCTCAAAGAGAGATCTGGATTGGTCATATGATGAGGCAGAGGCGGAGAAGATAACTCTCTCAGGAACCTCCGCTTCTGTCAGTGGATCCGGTGCCACGGTGGGAACCGCTTCGGACGGTGCTCCGACGGTTACCGTCAGCAAGGCCGGGACCTATGTGGTATCCGGAACCCTCTCTGACGGGCAGATCATCGTGGATGCCGGGGATGAAGACAAGGTTCAGCTGGTTCTGGTCGGCGTGACCATGACGAATCAGGACAGCGCATGCATTTACGTGAAGAATGCAGACAAGGTCTTCGTAACGCTGGCGGACGGAACGGTGAATACTCTTTCCGACACGGGCGAGGAGTTCGTGCAGACGGATGAGGATACCACCGTGGACGGCGTGATCTATGCGCGGGACGACATTTGCTTCAACGGTACGGGGACACTGAACGTCAATGCAAAGTACAAGCATGCCATCGTCGGAAAGGATGACCTGAAGGTGACGGCAGGAACCTATGTGCTGTCTGCAACGAACAAGGGGATATCCGCAAATGATTCCATCCGGATCAAGGACGGAACATTTACGGTCAATTCCGGAGATGACGCTCTCCATACCAGTAACGGCGAGGAGGAAGGCCGCGGATACATTTACATCGCGGGCGGAAGCTTCGATATCACTGCAGGGGATGACGGGATCCATGCGGAGACCGACCTGGTCATCGACGGCGGGAAGATCGAGGTGAAGGAAAGCAAGGAAGGTCTGGAAGGTTATACCATCACCATTAATGACGGTGAGATCCAAATAGTGTCCAAGGATGACGGCCTCAATGCGGCAGGCGGAAACAGCTCGGAGGGTGACAACTTCGAGATGGGCGGCCGCGGCAAGATGGGCGGACAGAATCAGGATGGCCAGCAGCAGGACGGCCAGCAGGGTGGTCAGAAGCAGGACGGCCAGCAGCAGGATGGCCAGCAGAGTGGCCAGCAGAGTGGCCAGCAGAAGGGTGGCCAGCAGCAGGATGGCCAGCAGGGCGGCCAGCAGCAGGACGGCCAGCAGAGTGGCCAGCAACAGGACGGTCAGAAGCAGGGCGGCCAGCAGCAGGATGGCCAGCAGGGCGGTCAGAAGCAGGACGGCCAGCAGCAGGATGGCCAGCAGGGCGGCCAGCAGCAGGATGGCCAGCAGAAGGGTGGCCGGAAGCAGGGAAGACCGGATTTCGGAAACGGAGAAATGCCGGAGATGCCGAACGGAGAAATGCCGGAGATGCCGAACGGAGAGATGCCGGATTTCAAAAATGGAGAAATGCCGGACGGAGAAATGCCGGATATGCAGGGCGGTGATTCCGACTCTGCGGGCAAGATGCAGGGCTTCCCCGGCAGAATGGGCGGCGGCATGATGATGGATGCGGATGAGAAGGCGTCCCTGACCATCAACGGCGGAACCGTCTATGTGAATGCAGGCGGAGACGGTCTGGATTCCAACGGATATCTGACCATCAACGGCGGCGTGATCTATGTGTCCGGTCCCACAAATGCCGGAAACGGTGCGCTGGACAGCGGCATCGAACTGACGGTGAACGGCGGAAACATCATTGCGGCAGGAAGTGCCGGAATGGATGAGACCTTCGGTAATAATTCCAAACAGTACAGCATAAAATATAATTTCAGCAGCGTCAGATCCGGCGGAACGGAGGTTCAGCTTCTGGACAGTGACGGAGTGGCGATCATGAAATATACTCCTGAAAAGGAATACAGCTCCGTAGTCTTCTCCAGTGCGGATATCAAGGAAGGTACCTACACGGTGAAGGCCGGAAGCACGACAGGCAGCGTGACGGTCAGCGAGATCGTTACGAAGGCCAAAGAGAATTAAGCTTACAATTCATCCCTCTATATTGTACCGCACCGGCGATCAGCCCCCCTTTCCTGACCGCCGGTGCATTTGTTTTTCTACCGGCGATGAGGCGGGGTATGCAGGTATATCCAATGAATGTCGAAAGGGACTGTTTTTTACCATACTGGTAATAAAAACAGGTTGAGAAAGAGGGGGGTTTTAAGGTAAAATAGATAGTGTGTACGGTCGGGGGGTTATTAGAAGATCGGACATAAGCAGGAGAAAGGAGCATAATTTATGGGAACAATTGTTGATCTTTTGGAACAGTACACGAAGGATACGCCGAACACGCCGATTCTTTTCGATGAGACGCATACAAAGGGTGTTACGTATGCACAGTTTGATGAGATGACCGGCCGCGTATATGCTTATCTGAAGCAGAACGGAATCGGGAAAGAGGACTTTGTCCTGATCAATCTTCCACGCGGTATCATGCCCATCGTGGCAATGGTCGGTGTATGGAAGGCAGGTGCTGCCTGGGCGCTGGTAGAGGATACCTATGCACCGGAGCGTATCGCCTATATCCGTGAGGACTGCGGATGTAAGTTTGAACTTAACGGAGAAAACTGGGACGATGTGATGAAGGTGGATGCCCTGACGGGTCATGAAACTCCTGATATGCACGACGCGGCCTATGCGATCTACACCTCCGGAACCACAGGAAATCCGAAGGGCGTTCTTCATGAGTACGGCAATCTGGACCGTGCGATCAAGTCTATTCGAATCAACGGGGAGAATCCCTTCAGGGGCAAGGACCGTCTGGCGCTGCTCGCACCGCTCAACTTCGTTGCTTCCGTTATCGTAATCCTTGAGGTTCTGAGTATTCAGGGCAGCCGTATGTACGTAGTCGGCTATGCGACCATCAAGAACCCCATGGCGCTGAAGATGATGTTCATCGAGAAGCGCATTACCATTACCTTCCTGACACCGTCCTATGTGCGGATGCTGGGAAATAACACGGGACCGTTCCTGCGGATGCTCTTTGTGGGAAGCGAGCCGGCAAATAATATCTATAACAAGAAGCTTGACCTGATCAACATCTACGCCTGCTCCGAGAGCGGTTTCGCAGTAGGTGTATTCCCCATCGACAGGTCATATGAGTCATGTCCGATCGGTAAGCCTGAGGTAGAGACCAAGATCGACCTGATCGACGAGGACGGAAATGTGGTACCGGACGGAGAGATGGGTGAGCTCTGCTTCGAAAATCCCTATGTCCGCGGTTATATCAATCTTCCGGAAGAGACTGAGAAGGCTTTTGTCAACGGTGTATATCATACCGGGGACCTGGCCCGGAAGGAGTCGGACGGCAACTATGTGCTGCTGGGACGTTCCGGCGACATGATCAAGATCAACGGAAACCGTATCGAGCCTGCCGAGATCGAGGCAGCCGTAAAGACCGTGCTGGGTATCGACTGGGCTGCGGCACGCGGTTTTGATGAGAACGGAAAGAGTTACCTTTGCGCTTACTATATCGCAGACGTGACCGTGGATCCGGATTATATGCGTGAGGAGCTGTCAAAGCGTCTCCCGTACTACATGATCCCGGCATACTATCTGAAGATCGATTCCGTGCCGATGAAGGCCAATGGTAAGATGGACCGGAAGGCTCTTCCGAAGCCGGATACGAGCAATTTCAGGACCAAGTACGTGGCTCCGACAAATGAGATCGAGACAAAGCTCTGTCAGGCTATGGAGAAGGTTCTGAAGGTAGACCAGATCGGTATCCATGATGATTTCTATGAAATGGGCGGTGATTCCCTGGGATCGATCCAGGTGATCGTAAACAGCCAGCTGCCGGGTCTGCAGGCAAGTGAGATCTTCCGTGGCAGAACCCCGGAGAAGATCGCCAAGCTTTACGAAGAGAATCATGCAAATGATACAGGAGAATCTCCGGAGGTTAAGAACGCGGAGGCAATTAAGAAGGATCATCCGCTGACTGCGGAGCAGCTCTACATGGTTGACTATCAGTTCTTCACCCCCATGTCCACCATGTACAACCTGTTCTCCATGATGAGGGTGGAGAAGGATACCTTTGATCTGGAGAAGCTGGCGGATGCCATGAGAACCGTGATCCGGAACCATCCGGCACTGCTGACCACCTTCCATTTCAATGAGGACGGTGATCTGGTTCAGAGGTATACCCCGGAGATCGAGCGTGAGATCAAGGTGGAGAAGATCTCCGAGTTCGAGTTCACCAGTCTGAAGGATACGCTGGTTCAGCCCTTCAAGATCATTGACGGATGCATGTACCGCTGCCGTATCTTCGAGACGGAGAAGTACGGATATCTCTTCTTTGATGTTCATCATACATTGTTTGACGGCACATCCCTTAAGGTATTCATGGGTAATGTAGGAAAGATCTACATGGGTATGATCCCGGATCCGGACTTCTACTACCTGATGCTTCAGGAGCGTGAGGATGCGACGGAGACTGATTTCTATGAGGAGAGCCGGAAGTACTTCGAGGAGAAGTATGACAATGTGGAGTGGAGCTGTTATCCGGCCATCGACCATGAGTCCCGTGAGAATGAAATGGGCGAGCTCTTTGCGGAGCTGGGAATCGAGCAGGCTCAGATGTCTGCCATGGAACGCCGTTACAAGATCAGCCGTAATGAGTTCTTCATCACGGTTGCTGCGCTGGCCATCGCCTGCTACAACCGGGAAAAAAATGTCAAGCTGTCCTGGATCTACAACGGTCGTGAGGATCTGCAGATGATGAATACCGTCGGTCTGTTGTTCCGTGATCTGCCCATCGGTCTTCAGTTTAAGGATAACATGACCCTGAGAGACATTTTCACCGAGGTTCATGAGCAGGTTCAGGGCGGTATCGAGCACAGCTGCTATCCGTATGTAGATACACGGAATCAGGTTGGAAACGGTGAGGCGGCATACCTGCTGTATCAGCAGGATATCCGTGATATGGGAGGCCTGGAAGGCATGAACGTGGAAACGGTGGATATCCGCCAGAATCAGGCGGCATCCCAGACCATTCTGGATATGGAGATCCTGGATGGTGCCGAGGGTCTTGTCCTGATGATCGATTATGCGGCAAGCCGCTATGAGGAATCCAGCATCGAAACCTTCAAGGATACCTATGTACGTATCGCACAGTCGCTTGTGACACAGACCTCCCAGAAGGATATCACCTTTAAGGAGATCATCGATAAGGCGGAGGATAAGCTGAGCTTCTTCGTCAGGATCGTCAGCAGGTTTAGGAGAAAGAAATAATGAAACACAAGCCGATACAACCTAAGGAGCGCCTGCAGAAGCTCTACGGGGAAAACTATCTGATCGTCAATGAGTTTGATCCCAAGATGGCAGCGGTCTGTGAAAATGGGACGTTTCTGGGCTTTCGGGACGGAGAGACCCTGGCTTTTCGCGGTATTCCGTATGCGAAACCGCCGATCGGGGCGCTCCGTTGGAAGAAGCCTGTGGCACCGGATCCGGATGATTGTGTCTATACCGCATTTTTCAACGGGAAGACTCCGATCCAGACCGAGTGGCCCACCGAGGTGGCGTCCTATTATCCGCAGAGCGAGGATTGTCTTTACCTGAATGTCTGGGTGAATCCTTCCTATAAGAGGAAGGACCGTGCGGTCATGGTATTTTTCCACGGCGGTTCCTACGGTTGGGGCGGCACTGCAGATCCCCTTTATGACGGAAAGAATTTCGTGACGGAGCATCCGGAGATCGTTCTGGTGACCGTTGGATATCGGACCGGACTGATGGGATTTGTGGATTTCTCTTCCGTACCCGGCGGAGACGCATTTCCGGATGCGCCGAATCTGGGACTTTGGGATCAGATCGAATCTCTTCGCTGGGTGCAGAAGAATATCAGAGCCTTCGGAGGAAGCCCGAAGCGGGTGACGATCTTCGGTGAGTCCGCAGGAGGAGGAAGCGTATCCCTGCTTCCCTGTATCAAGGAAGCGAAGGGACTGTTCCGGCGCGTGATCGCCGAGAGCGGATCTGTGGCGCTCACATTTTCCAAAGAAGACTGTCAGAGCTTCACGAAACGGCTGATGAAGGAAGCAAAGGCCGGTTCCATGGATGATCTGCTGAAGCTGTCCGAGGAGGACCTGAAGAGGATCAACGAGAAGATCAATGCGTATAACTGCTTCCCGCAGCGTGACGGGATACTGATCCCGGAGGATCCGTACCTGCCGTATGCGGAAGGGGAGACAGCCGATGTGGATATTCTGATCGGCACGAATGCAAATGAGATCAATTACTGGGTCGGTGAGCTGGGAGGAATTGCAGCCTTCCGGTGCGGCATTCCGGTGAGGCTTGAAAATGATCTGAAGGTCATGAAGGAATCGGGGGTTAAGAGAGCCCGCTCGTTCCTGAAAAGAAAGAAGGGGCATCAGATCTGGCGAATGGCGGAGTTTTATAATGAGCTGATGTTCCGTCTGCCGGCTGTACGGATGGCGGAGGAGCATAAGGCCAACGGCGGAAATGTCTATATGTACTACTGGAGAGAACCGTCGACGATCCGTTTCCGCGGCGCATGTCATGCGGTGGAGCTCGCCTATGTCTTCGGTAATCTGGATGAGACCATTTACACCGGTAAAAGGGCAGATGATGAGATAGCCCGCTTGGTTCAGGATATGTGGGCCAATTTTGCCAAGACGGGGAATCCCTCCGTCGGAAGGCTGAAATGGCCGCAGTATGAGCGGCGGGATCGTTCCACCATGGTGATCGGAAAGAGGTCCTATGTGAAAATGTCTCCGCTGGACTGGCAGCGACGGCTTCTCTATCCGCTGCTGGATTACAGGATCAATCCGAGCTACGCGGAAATGGACTACAATGTTCCCTATATCCGGGGACTTGCAACCACTGCGGTATTGACGTTAGTTGCGGTAGTTGCAGCGGTCGGCGGACTGATGCGAAAACTGTAAATTATACGAAGGTATGACAAAGGGGCGGGTTCCGTGTTACATGAAAATGTGACTCGGAACCTGTCCCTTTGTCATTATGTGACATTGAACCCGTCCCTTTGTCATGAAGCGGACAAACACGATGGTTCATATGACGAATGCTGCAATACTTTAGCGCAGCGAGATAGCTTCCAATGCAACGATCAGGCAGGAGGGAAGCCCTCCTGCCCGATCATGGATTTCTCGTATTTAGTTTAATTCGGAGGTGATATTATGATGATTCTTCCTGCGGGGTGCTCTCGGATTCCTCCGGACCGTCCTTGGCGTAGAGAGCCTTCAGGAGAAGCGGCGTCAGGATCGAGCTGATGATGATCAGCAGGATCACCGCCGTAAAGTAGGCGGGCTCCAGCATGTCGACCTTCAGTCCGCGCTGCGCCACGATCAGGGCGACCTCGCCTCTTGTCATCATTCCGACGCCCACCTTTAAGGCGTTACGCCCCTTGTAACCGAGACACCGTGCGGTGAGTCCGCAGCCGATCACCTTGGAGATCAGCCCGACGCCCACAAAGGCAAGGGAGAACCACAGGATGGTGGTGTCCAGCGTCCGGATATTTGTCTGGAGTCCGATACTGCAGAAGAACACAGGCCCGAAAATGATGTAGGAGTTGACATCCATCTTCCGTGTGATATATTCCGAATCCCGGAGCGAGCAGAGGATGACGCCGGCTACATAGGCGCCTGTGATATCTGCAACTCCGAAGAATTTATCCGCCACATAGGAAAGGGCGAAGGCAATGGCGATACCCATGATGGGGATCCGCCTTGTATGCGGATGCCGGTTGTCGTACCATTTGAAAAGCTTGTAAATGACAAAGCCCAGGATCAAAGCAAGGATAAAGAAGGCAAGGGTCCGGAGCAGTACCATGGGTACATCCGATCCCGGCTTCTTGAAGCCGATGACTACGGTCAGAACGATGATACCGATCACGTCGTCGATGATGGCGGCGCTCATGATGGTCTGACCCAGCTCGCCCTGCAGCTTGCCCATTTCCCTGAGGGTCTGCACCGTAATGCTGACGGAGGTTGCCGTCAGGATGGTTCCGATGAAGATCGCGCGGTAGAATTCTTCCGTTCCGATGGCCGAGAATCCGTAGAACGCCATATAGAGAAGCGTTCCGAGAACCAGAGGAACGAAGACACCGGCGCAGGCGATGATTGTGGCCTTAATTCCGGTCTTTCGAAGGTCGGAGATATTTGTCTCCAGCCCCGCCGTGAACATCAGTATGATGACGCCGATCTCGGCCATGCCCGCCAGGAAGTCAGAGGACTCCACGAGATTCAGAAGGCTCGGACCGATCAACAGTCCGGCGATGATCTCACCGGCTACCTGCGGAGCCTTACATTTTCGTGCAAGAAGTCCGAAGGCCTTTGCGGCCACGATGATGATCGCCAATTGTCTTAAGATATCCAATGTATCCATGATACGCCTCTTTTCATATGAACGTTCGAGTGCTTTCGCATTCCCCACATCATAACACTTTTATCTGAGAGATACAAGTATGGTCTCTTGTAAAGAGACTGCTTTTCGGGTAGAATAGGGAAGACCGGTGCGCGCGGCGTATCTGCCGGACCCGGGATGGTTCCGGGTCATGGACTAGGAAATGCGGAAAAAGTGAGGACGAAAATGATTACAAATGATGTTGGAATCGTACATTTGAAGCACGTGATACTGGAGGAGGTTGCCCGTCTGGCGTGGCAGGACAATCTGACGGAGGAGGCAAAGGATGCGCTGGTCTACAAGATCATCCCGGGCCCTCTGGCCCGGTACCGGTGCTGTATCTATAAGGAGCGGGAGATCGTCCGGCAGCGGATCCGGCTGGCGGAGGGGCTGTGCCCCACAGCGGATCCGGAGCAACAGTCCGACAGTGTGATCCAGGTGCTGAGCCCGGCATGCGAGGAGTGTCCGATCTCTTCCTATACCGTAACGGACAACTGCCGGCTCTGTGTGGGAAAGGCATGTCTCAACTCCTGTAATTTCGGTGCGATCTCCATCGGCCATGACCGTTCACATATCGATCCAACGAAATGCAGGGAGTGCGGAAAATGTGCCGAGGCGTGTCCCTACTCGGCCATCGCACATTTGGAGCGGCCCTGCAAGAAGGCCTGCCCCACGGGCGCTATTACTTATGATGAGAACGGCATCTGCCGGATCGATGAATCCAAATGCGTTCAATGCGGACATTGCATCCATGCCTGCCCCTTCGGAGCCATCGGAGCCAAGTCTTTTGTGGTTGACATAATTCGAGAGATCAAGGCGGGAAAGGAAGTGATCGCCATGTGCGCTCCCGCCACGGAAGGACAGTTCGGTCCCGACATTTCCATGGCGTCCGTCCGGAAGGCGCTGCAGGAGCTGGGCTTTGCCGACATGGTGGAGGTAGGACTCGGCGCGGACATGACGGCGGCGTATGAATCGGAAGAGTGGGCCGAGGCGCTGAAGGAGGGACGGAAGATGACCACCTCCTGCTGCCCGGCATTTATCGGTCTTTTGAAGAAGAGCTTCCCGGAACAGTTTGCGGAGAACAAATCCGAGGTCGTATCTCCCATGGTCGCGGTGGCCAGATATCTGAAGGCGACGCGCCCGGGATGTGTCACCGTATTTATCGGACCCTGCATCGCAAAGAAGGCGGAGTCACGGGATGCTTCCATTCCGGATAATGCGGACTATGTTATGACCTACGGAGAATTCCGGGCGCTGCTCCGGTCAAAGGATGTGGAGCTCCGACCCGTGGAGGACACCTATCAGGAGGCGAGCATTTTCGGAAAGCGCTTCGCCACCAGCGGCGGAGTTGCCAACGCGGTGATGGAGTGCATGCAGGAGCGGGGAGTGGATACCTCAGGGATCAAACTCCGGAAATGTGCCGGCGGAAAGGAATGTGTTCAGGCGGTGACGCTTCTCAAATTCGGAAAGCTGCCTGAGGACTTCATTGAAGGAATGTTCTGTCCCGGAGGCTGTGTGGGCGGACCCTCGAAGCATAAAACGGAGACGGAGATCACCAAGGCCAGGGAAGGACTTCTGGCAAAGGCGGACGGAAGAGGCGTTTTGGAGAATCTGAAGCAGTATCCCATGGAGAGCTTCTCCATGTACCGGGATGGACGGATGGAGCAGCATTTGACGGAACAGCCTTGAGAGAGGAAACCGCATATGGTAGAATTATGATATCTGCGAAGCAGCGACCTGCAATTCAGCACGAACGTAGGTGCCGCAGGAACGGCTTACGCGCGAAGCGCGGAAGGATCGGTGCCTGTAGTTCCTTTATGCGGGTATCCTTGTACTGGAACGGCTTACGCGCGAAGCGCGGAAGGATCGTGATCGAATTGCAGGGTGCGTGAGTAGTTACGAATGAGGACGGGGTTAGAAGGAGCGGGAAATACGCTCGTGGGAGACCGTCGTCAGCTGACTGAGAAGGAGGAGAGAAATGGCAGAGGGATTAACATTTGATCAGGCATTGAACCTTTACAAGATCCGTTATCGGGTGATGTTTCATAATTATCTGGAGAGTCTGGCGGACCCCCATGCATTTATCACATTGGAGAATATGTACGGACGTCTCATGGAGATGCGTTACGTGCTGATGGAGCTCTACGATGTGACGGAGGCGGAGCTGGAGGGCCTGGCGGATGATGCTAAGAACGATCGGCCGGTGATCATTACCAGAGGAGATCATATCCGTACCATGACCGACGAAGAGCTTGCGGAAATGTTCCGGGAGATCAGGGAAGGAAAGCTGGATCCGGCGGAGCTGACCGTAGAGTGGCTTCAGGTGGAGGGAGAATTCCTGTAATCCTGAAACTTTGTGTGTGCTGCGGATTTAGCTGAGAGCATAATACCTTTTGCTCCCGGCATCATATTATGAGGGATTTATGAATATAGAGTATTATGACATCGGTCTCAATCTGTTCTGTGCCCAGTTCAAACATCCAGATGCGATCCTGCAGCGGGCGGCGGAACAGGGTGTCTGCTGTATCCTTACCGGATCGGATCCGGAGGAGAACCGGAAGATCGACGGATATCTGAAGAAACATCCGGAGGTTTCCGTGTATGGAACCGCCGGGTTGCATCCGCACAATGCGGACCGGTTCACCGACGCCGATCTGAACGAAGTGAAGCGCATTTTCGTTGAGAACCCGCGGGTAGTGGCAGTGGGTGAGTGCGGACTGGATTATAACCGGATGTTCAGTACGAAGCCGAACCAGCTTCGGACGCTGGAACGGTTTGTGGCGTTGGCAGAGGAACTGGAAGCGCCCATGTTCCTGCACGAAAGAGATGCCGCAGAGGATTTCGCGGCCGTATTTTCGGCTGTGCCCCGTGTGGCGGAGCGGTCCGTGGTGCATTGCTATACCGGAGACCGGAAGACGGTTGAGAAATATCTGGAAATGGGGTTCTCCATCGGCGTCACAGGCTGGATCTGCGATGACAGGAGAGCCGATGAGCTGCGGGATGCGGTATCCGTGATCCCTGCAGACAGGATCCTGCTGGAAACCGATGCACCGTATCTGACTCCGAGAAACGTTCCCGGACTGGGACGGACAAATGTTCCTGAGAATATCATTTACGTGGCAGGAACGCTGGCCGGATATATGCATCTTACAGAAGAAGAGCTGATCCGGGCTGCGAAGGAAAATACAGAAAGAGTCTTCGGACTGTGACCATGCAATAGGGGGACGGTTCTGATTTGATCAGAACCGTCCCCCTATTGCACCTGTCCCCGCAAATCGGGGACGGTTCTGGTTTGATCAGAACCGTCCCTGTATTGACGGAACCGACCTTGGACGTATCGGGTTTACTCCCCGGGGATCGAATCCAGCAGGTCGTCCGGGTTGGACTGTTGAGCCTGTTCAACGGCATTATTTGCTTTATCCTTCAGGTTCTTAGCAAGTTCAAGCTCCTGGTCGCCAACGGTTTTCTGCTCACCGCATCCCGTGAGGGCAGCAGCGGAAAATACAAGAAGCATTCCGATCAGTGCGATTTTCTTTCTCATTTTCTAATCCTCCATATCCTTGGATTACGATGTTGCTATCCATAGAGTACAACCTTTTCTTAGGTTCTTCCATGACATCCTCATGGGTTCACAGAAAATTCACAATATTTGTTAGCACTCGTGCTTGACGAGTGCTAACAAAAGTGATATAACATAATCAAACAAGAAAATGAGGCATCATCAACAGGGTGCCGGACCTCCGATTCCGGAGTGGGGCGGAGAAGGAAAGGAGCGATGAGTATGTTATATCCGAATATTTTTAAAGGAACGGTTATGGATGATCTGATGAACGAACTGATGGGTTATCCCTGCAACCTGGAGAAGGAGAAGGAAGTACCCGAAACCATCGGAAGGATGACTGCAGATGTCAAGGAATATGATGACCGTTATGAGCTGGCTCTGGAGCTTCCGGGCTTCAAGAAGGAAGAGATCAAGGTGGAGCTTGAGGATGGGTATCTGAAGGTTTCGGCTGAGCATTCCGAGGAGAAGGAAACTCAGGATGACGGCGGAAAATACATCCGCAAGGAGCGCCATAATGGCAAGCTGAAGAGAAACTTCTACGTAGGAACCAGAATCAAGAGCGACAGCATAAAGGCGGCTTTTGAGAACGGTGTCCTGGATCTGACAGTAATGAAGGAACCCGAGGAAGCAACGAAGGAACTGATCGAAATCAAATAACCTCCTGTAGCAGAAGGGAGGAGCCCCGAACGGAGCTCCTCCTTTTATTTTGCGGCCTGCATTTTCTGATCTGTATCCTTTCGGGAAGGACCGGAGGTCGCCGGCGCTGATCCTGCATTCTCTTCCTCGGCGGGATCGAAGTCCGGCATATCCTCATTCGCATCGTCATCCGCGGAATCAAAATCCGGCGTATCCTCATTCGCATCGCCATCCGCGGAATCGTAATCCGTTGTGTCGTCTTTCTTGTAATGATCCGCCATATCGGAGCCCTGTGTCTCCTCCATCGGGATGTCGTCTTCTTCCCGGGTGTCTTCGATGTTCGCAATTTCCCGGATCGACTCCTTCGGGAGGACCATACGGATCCGGGTTCCCAGCTCTGTACGGGACAGGATCTCAAAATGGCCTCTGTGTCGGTCTACGATCCATTTGGCGATGGCAAGTCCCAGGCCGGTTCCCTTGATCTCACGGGCTTCGTCGGAACGATAGAAGCGTTCAAACATGTGCTCCACATCCGACTGGGCCATACCGATTCCGCTGTCCTGGACCTGAAGGAAGGGCTCGCCGTCGCGGTTCAGGCCGGAGGAGAGAGTGATATCGTCTCCTTCCTTTGTGTACTTGGCTGCGTTGTCGATCAGGATCCGGATGGACTGCTTCAGAAGCATGGGGTCGCCGGTAACGGTGATCCGCTGTCCGGGGGCCTTCAGGCGGTACGGATGCTTCTCATCGATCATGAGGGATTCCTCGTAGATCTCCTGCATCAGGTCCGTGAGTTCGACCGGTTCCTGCTTCAGCTGGGTCCGGCCGGAATCACCCCGGGCCAGGAAGAGCAGCTGCTCTACCAGCTGGTTCATATGATCCGCCTCGTGGGAAATGGCGGTAATGGACTCATTTAATACGTCTTCATCTTCACGTCCCCAGCGCTCCAGCATGCCGGCGTAGCCCTGGATCACGGCGATGGGGGTCCGCAGCTCGTGAGAGGCGTCGTTGACGAAACGTGCCTGCTGCTGATAGCTTTCGTGCATCCGGCGGAGCAGGTTGTTCATGGCTGCCTCGATGCCCTGCAGCTCCTGGTCTCCAAGGGAGGGCATGGCTTCCTGCTCGGGGTTTATATTTGCGATGGCTTCCTCCAGTCTCTGGAAGGATGCGTCCGCATTTCCGTCTGTCTGATAGATGGCATCCGAAAATGTCATCCTGCTCATGGCATCTGCCTTCAGGGCGATATCGTTGATGGGCTGGAGGGTCTGGCGGATCTTCTTGGATTCGCCGTACCAGCGGATAATGATCCCGATGAACTGCATGGCTACCAGAGTACTGACCACGATGATCAGAAAGAGGAACATATGGCTGGCGTTGACCCGGAGGACTTCGCGTCCGTTGTCAGTGCCGATGTATTCAATGCCCCAGAAGCCTCCGGTGGAGGAGAAGGATCGGTGAAGGTCAAAGGAGAGATGTCCGAGCTCGCGGACATCCTGATCCAATATCCATCCGAAGAAGATGATCAGGCCGATCAGAAGGTCAAAGCCCAGATAGATTGCCAGCTTCTTCCGGAACATCATGTGATGAAGCTTTCTTGTGATGGAGGTCATCCGGCGAAGAGGCTGTTCCTGTATTTGATTTTCATTGGTGCTGTCCGCCATTTTGTACCTCCTTTCTGCTGATTATTCTGATTTGATCACATATCCGACGCCGCGGATGGTCTGGATCATCTTTACGTTGTAGACCTCGTCGATCTTTGCGCGGATATGACGGATGTACACATCCACGATATTGGTCTCGCCCAGGTAGTCGTAGCCGCATACCCGCTCCAGCAGGGTGTCGCGGGGAAGTACGATGTCCATGTTGGAGAGAAGTGTTTCCAGCATCAGGAACTCGCGGTTCGTCAGATCGATGAGGGTGCCGTTGTAACGGACCTCACGACGGGGCATGTCCAGTGTGAGCAGACCCCACCGGTAGGTGCCATCTGCCTGCTTCCCGTTTTTCTCTTCAACCTCTGAGGTACTCCCGACAGAGGGTTCCTTGTCCGCATTTCTGAGGACTACGCGGATCCGGGCCAGGAGCTCTTCAATGGCGAAGGGCTTCGTGATGTAATCGGATGCGCCCGCATCCAGACCGGATACCTTATCCATAACGGCATCCCGGGCGGTCAGAAGAATGACCGGAACGTCCGAGGTGGTTCGAAGACGCCGGAGCACCTCCAGACCGTTCAGACCCGGAAGCATGATATCAAGGAGGATCAGGTCGAATCCTCCTTTCTCGGCGATCTCCAGAGCTTCCCGTCCGTTACCGCTCTTCATGACTTCATAGCCCTCGTGCTTTAATTCCAGTTCCACGAACCGGGCCAGCTTTTCTTCGTCTTCCACTAAGAGGATATTTCTCTGCATACGCTTCTCCTTCTTTGTACTTACTCTTTATCTTCGGCATCCTTCTCGTCACGGCTGCCGTACTTCTTTTCATATTTATCGGCGATCTCTTTGCCCTTCTTCTCGAATTTATCAGCGATCTCGTCGGCCTTACGCTCAAATTTTGCAGCCCGTTCATCGGCCTTTCGTTTATACTTTTCGGCGATCGTCTCTTCCCGCTTATTCGCGTTCTTCTCGTATTTTTCGGCGCCTTCCTTTGCTCTCTGCTCAGCGGCTGCGATGTTCTCGGCATTCCTTCGGTCCTCTTCCCGGGATTCATGTATCCACTGGTCGGCCTTGTCACCGGCTTTGTCCATCATTTCGTTGATCTTGGAGAGATCGTCCTTTCCCTCGAAGCTGTATCTCACATCGCAGAAGAGGGAGATGATCATGGAAAGGAGTACCGGGAGATGTCCGAAGAGCAGGATCACGATGAAGAGCAGAAGCGGGAGCCGGAAGACTTCCTTATGCTTGTGAGAGATCACAAGATAGTTGTCCATGCTCTTTCTTGCACCGATCTTTAAGGCGCGTCCCAGTTGTTCTCCGAAGGAGGGATCGTCCGTCTCCTGATGTCGCTCAACCACCTCGGACACATTTTCGTAGGAAGCCTTGTCAGAGGCATCTGTGGAAAATGTAGTCTGTTCCGGAGCCTTCGCCCGGCCCTGCCGTTCCAGGTAGACCATGGCGTCCAGCAGGTCACCGTCGCAGATGGAAAGGGCCTTTCGGGCCTCTTCATAGGTGACGTTCGCTCTTTTCTTCAGTTTTTCGATCTTGTCTAATTCGTCCATGAATGGTCCTCCGTAGTCCCGTGGGGCGTCTTCCTCATGCTGCTAATCCTACCAGAGGAAGATGAACGAATCTTTTTGGGAACATTAACATTAGATTAAAAAGAGGATCCCCCGCGTTTCATGGCTGATTGAGTCAGGTCAGCCTGATCATTGCGAGGGATCCTGTCTTATCTCCTTTTCAGGCAAATGAAGCCGTGATGATCGCCATGGAGTAAACCTCTGTCGCGGTACATCCGCGGGACAGATCGTTGATGGGGGAGTTCAGTCCGAGAAGGATCGGACCGTAAGCCTCGAAGTTACCCATACGCTGTGCGATCTTGTAACCGATATTTCCGGCATTGATATCCGGGAAAATGAATACATTTGCGTGTCCGGCCACCTGGGAGGTGGGGAATTTCTTGCTGGCAACGGAGGGCGATACGGCTGCATCGAACTGCATCTCGCCGTCGATCGGGATCTCCGGATTCTTCAGCTTGGTCTTTCTTGCGGCGTTCCGCATCTTGTCCACGTCTTCGCCGGAACCGCTTCCCATGGTTGAGTAGCTGAGGAATGCAACCTGCGGATCGATACCGAAGATCTGCGCACACTTGATGGTCTCCTCTGCGATCTCCACCAGCTGATCCTCGTTGGGCTTGATGTTGATGGAGCAGTCGCCCATGGCAAGAACCTCGTTCTTACCTGTTGCACCGGGACGTACCAGGATGAAACAGGAGGACACGATCTTGTTGCCCGGCTTGGTCTTGATCAGCTGCAGCGCGGGACGTACCGTATCTGCGGTGGAGTAGGTAGCTCCGCCCAGCAGGCAGTCAGCGTAACCCATTTTCACCAGCATGGTTCCGAAATAATTGTTCTGACGAAGGAGGCTGCGTGCCTCTTCCTCGGTGGCACCCTTCTCGCGGCGGAGCTCCAGGAAAGTCTCGACCATCTTGTCGAAATCGTCGAAGTTCTCGGGATCGATGATATTGGCACCACGGATATTGAAACCGCTGTCCTCGGCAGCCTCGTAGATCTGGTCGGGCTTGCCGATCAGGATCGGAGTCAGGAAGCTGCTGGCAAGCAGCCGGGAGGAAGCCTCAAGGATCCGGGCATCCACGCCTTCCGTGAATACAATGGTTTTGGGTGAATTCTTTAATTTGTCGATCAGTTGTCTGAACATATTCATAGTTTTTTACCTTCCCCATAAAATTGTTTACGTCCAGAAAATAGACAAAAATATTATACTACGAAACGCCCTTCGCCGCAACACCGGGAGTGGTGATTTGTGTCGCTCCCAAACTTCATCGGACGGGGAGAAATACATCGACAAAACAGGGCGAAAAGTATATAATGACTATGTATGTCCGCTGAACGACGGGATGTGATAAGTGGCAATGAAAACGGAGCCGAAGACGCTTGGGAAGTGGGGACTCTGTAACGAGGAAATGAAGGAAGGCTTTATCAACTATTAAAGGGGGGACACATGGCAGATCCGACAGCCGTGGAAGCGGCAGAACTGTATCGGAGTATCCGGGATGCCGAGGATAAGCTGTCGCGTATTCTCGGAGCGGAGCAGGTACTGATCACCCGTATCCGCACCACTCATAAGGCTCTGCAGCGGAAGGCTATGCTCCATGTGCTGGAGACCACGTCCTTGGATGAGCTGAACCGGGACGGACAGGGGATCCCCGTGGCGACCCTCCGGAAGGCGGGCTACGAAAATGTACGGCAGCTGGCGGAGCTTTCCGTAAAGCAGCTGGATGATCTGGCCGGCATCGGGGACAGTACGCTGGACAAGGTGATCCTGCGGGTGCAGGAGATCGCACGGCACGCCAATGAGGTGGCCCGGGTCAGGATCGAAGAAAGGACTCCCGACACGGAGCAGCTGGTGCGGAACGCCACCATCATGCAGGAGACGGAAGAGCTGATCCGACAGGCGGCGGAGAATACCTTCGAGTCCGGTGCGGACAGCAAGGAACGCCTGGCGGAGCTGGAACGGATGACCTCCCCCATGACCTGGCGAACCATGCCGGAAGCCGAGAAGGACAGAAGCCGGATGGCGTATTCCATCATTTCCGCCTGGCAGGAAACCGGGAAGCCGGACCGGATCCGCGGGATCTTCACGGAATTCGCGGAACGGGAGAAGGGGCTTACCGTGGACGGCTGCTGGGAGAGATTTCAGCAGAACACCGCTCCGGTCTATGCGGTGCTGGACCGGCTGGTGGGTGTCTCCGGACCTGCGAGTCAGGGACTGCCGGAGGAGATCGTAAAGGAGATCGACGCCTATCCGCTGGATACCTCTCTTATGGTGGCGACCCTTCGTAATTATCAGGAGTTCGGGACCAAGTATATCCTTCACCAGAAGCGGACGCTGCTTGGGGATGAAATGGGTCTCGGAAAGACCATGCAGGCACTGGCGGCCATCGCGCATCTCTCCGCGGAGAAGAAGACACATTTCCTTGTGGTCTGTCCGGTCAGCGTTATGATCAACTGGACCCGGGAGATCGCGCAGCATACGAAGCTCACCGCGACCATGATCTACGGAAATGACCGGGAAGAGGAGTTTCAGGAATGGGTTCGTTCCGGCGGGATCGCCGTGACGACCTTCGAGACCGTGACGAAGATCACACCTCCCGAGGGAATGATCCTGGATCTTCTGGTGGTGGACGAGGCTCACTACGTGAAGAATCCTGAGGCTGAGCGTACGAAGGGACTGATCCGTTTCGCGGCCGCGGCGGAAATGGTGCTTTTTATGACAGGTACGCCGCTGGAGAACCGTGTGGATGAGATGATCTTTCTGATCAGCATGCTGAACACGGAGAAGGCGGAGGAGATCCGGGGAATGAAGGAACTCTCCATGGCGCCGGAATTCCGTGAGAAGGTGGCACCGGTATACCTGCGGCGGACCCGGGAGGATGTGCTGAAGGAACTTCCCGAAAAGGTCGAGAAGGAAGAATGGTGCAGGCTCGGTGCGAAGGAACTGGCGGTCTATAAGGAATCTCTGGCAGAGGGGAATTTCAGCAATGTCCGAAGAGTATCCTGGAACGTGGGTCAGCTGACGGAATCCGCAAAGGCGGCAAGACTTCTGGAGATCGCGGATCAGGCGCGGGACGAGGGACGGAAGATCATCGTTTTCTCCTTCTTCCTGGAGACCATCCGGAAGGTGCAGGAGCTTCTGGGAGACCGGGTCTACGGACCCATCAGTGGCAGTATCCCGGCGGAGAAGCGGCAGGAGCTGGTGGACCGGTTCGGCGAGGGACCGGACGGAAGCGTCCTTCTCTGTCAGATCGTAGCCGGCGGCGTGGGACTGAATATCCAGTCCGCCAGCGTGGTGGTGATCTGCGAACCCCAATGGAAGCCGTCAACGGAGACGCAGGCCATTTCAAGAGTCTACCGCATGGGCCAGGCACGGTCCGTGGAGGTCTTCCGGCTTCTGGCGGAGGACACGGTGGACGAGCACGTACTTCAGATCCTGAAGGGGAAGTCGGAGATCTTCTCCGGATTTGCGGATGAATCCTCCGTGGGAGACGCCAGCATGGAGCTCCTGGAACGGGTAGAGAAGAACGTGATGGCGAAGATCCTGGAGGAGGAGCGAAAGAAGTACGGAGTCGCGGCGGAGGCTGCGGGAAATGAGGGAGAGACGGAGAATCCCGGGCCGGAGGCTTCCGAAAATGAGGGAGAGACGGAGACTCCCGAACCGGAGGCATCCGGGGACGAGGCCGTAACGGAGAATCCCGAACCGGAGACTCCCGGAGATGAGGAAACGCCGGAGACTCCCGGAAATGAAGAGACGTAACCTTGTCCGTGCACATGTGGAAGTCTGTAGAATGAGAGTTAATATGTAGGAGAACAGAAACAATGACAAAAATCGGATTTGACAATGACAAATATCTGGATATGCAGTCGAAGCATATCAAGGAGAGGATCGGAGAGTTCGGCGGAAAGCTGTACCTGGAGTTCGGCGGAAAGCTCTTTGATGATTATCACGCATCCCGCGTACTTCCGGGATTTCTTCCGGATTCCAAGATCACGATGCTGAAGCAGCTGAAGGATCAGACGGAGATCGTGATCGCCATCAAGGCCGGCGATATCGAGAAGAACAAGGTACGTGGAGATATCGGTATCACCTATGATATGGATCTGCTCCGTCTCATCGACGCATTTACAAATAACGGTCTTTTCGTGGGAAGTGTCGTACTGACCCAGTTTAAGGAGCAGCCTTCTGCCATCGCGTATGAGAAGAAGCTGAAGGCTCTCGGACTGAAGGTGTACCGGCATTATCCCATCCCCGGTTATCCCTCGGATATCCCGCTCATTGTCAGTGACGAAGGCTTTGGAAAGAATGACTACATCGAGACCACACGTCCGCTGGTTGTCGTGACCGCGCCCGGACCGGGCAGCGGCAAGATGGCAACCTGCCTGTCCCAGCTCTATCATGAGCAGAAGCGCGGTGTGAAGGCAGGCTATGCGAAGTTCGAGACATTTCCGATCTGGAACATCGCACTCAATCATCCGGTGAACCTGGCCTATGAAGCAGCAACCGCGGATCTGAACGATGTAAATATGATCGATCCCTTCCACTGGGATGCTTACGGCGAAACCGTGGTCAACTACAATCGTGATGTGGAAGTATTCCCGGTACTGAAGGCCATGTTCGAGAAGATCTCGGGAGAGAGCCCCTACCAGTCACCCACCGATATGGGCGTAAATATGGCAGGCTACTGCATCACCGATGATGAGGCAACCCAGGCGGCTGCAAATCAGGAGATCATCCGCCGGTATTATCAGGCGCTTTGTGACCGACGGAAGGGTGATGCCAGCGACGCCATCATTCAGAAGCTGGAGCTTCTGATGAAGAAGGCCAAGCTGTCTCCGGCAGACCGGCCGGTGGTGGCAGCGGCAAATATCCGTGCAGAGGAGACCGGAGGACCGGCAGCAGCCATGGAACTTCCGGACGGGACCATTATCACAGGCAAGACCTCCACGCTTCTGGGAGCATCCTCGGCGCTGATCCTGAATGCGCTGAAGACCCTGGCGGGAATCGACGATTCCGCGAAGCTGATCTCACCTCAGGTCATCGAGCCGATCATGGAGCTGAAGGTGAAGTACCTGCAGAACCACAATCCGCTCCTGCATATCGACGAGATCCTGATCGCACTCTCCATCGCCGCAGTCTCCGACGAGACCGCAGCGGCAGCCTATGCAGAGCTTCCGAAGCTGAAGGGCCTTGAAGTCCACAGCTCCGTCATCCTGTCCCAGGTAGACGTAGGAGTCTTCCGCAAGCTCGGCATGAACCTGACCTGCGAACCCAAATATCAGAGTAAAAAATTATTTCATATGTAGGAACGTGTTTTCCATCAGGAAAACACGTTCCGTAAAGCCCACAAAGCTCTGCTTTGTGCCCAACGAAGTTGGGGCCGTGAACGGCAACCGAAGCCGTTCACGGAGGCCGCGAGTTTTCTCAGGAAAACTCGCCCCGTAAAGCCCACAAAGCTCTGCTTTGTGCCTAACGAAGTTGGGGCCGTGAACGGCAACCGAAGCCGTTCACGGAGGCCGCGAGTTTTCTCAGGAAAACTCGCCCCGTACAGCCCACAAAGCACTGCTTTGTGCCTTGCGAAGCAAGGTTCGAGGCCGCCGTCCGTGGGCGGCCGAGAAGGCCCCGTATGCCACAAAGCGAGGGGGGATAATATGTATTTTTTCATAGTTAATTATGGCGGCGGAAGTGGCCGCGGCCGCAGAGTCTGGCGGGACGTCCGCGGGATCCTGCAGGCAGAAGCAGTACCGTACTGGGCATTTCGTACGAAGTATCCCGGACACGCAACAAGGCTTACCATAGAGATCCTTCGCAGATATGGTTCTCCGCAGGCACCGGTCTCGCTGGTGGTTGTAGGCGGGGACGGTACCATAAACGAAGTGCTGAACGGGATCACGGATTTCGAGAAGGTCTGGCTGGGTGTGATTCCCACCGGCTCCGGAAATGATTTCGTTCGCGGACACGGACTTCTGAGGAAGACCGTGCCTGCGCTGATGAGCATATTAAACTGTGAGATACCGGAACGCGTGGATGTGGGCGTGGCAGCCGGCGACAGCAATGCGCCGAAGCTCTTCGGTATCAGTGCCGGGATCGGGCTGGATGCGGAGGTCTGCAAAAAGGCCATGGAGTCCAAGCAGAAGAAGATGCTGAACGGGGTCGGACTCGGGAAGCTGACCTACCTTCTGCTGACCATAGAATCTCTCTTTACCATGAAGACGGTGGACGGTCGTGTGATCTTCGACGGAGATTTCGGAAATGTGCTCCGGCTGAAGAAGCTGATCTACCTGGCGGCCATGAATACGCCGTGGGAAGGCGGGGGTGTTCCCATGTCACCGACGGCAGATCCGACAGACGGACAGATATCCATCTGTGCGGCTGCGGGCGTCCCGAAGTGGAAGAGCTTCTTCGAACTTCCCGTACTGGTGGCGGGAAAACAGAAGAAGCTGAAGGACTTTACCCTGAGGAATGCACGGACCATCGATATCGAGATGGAGCATCCGGTGGTGCTGCATCTGGATGGTGAGTACGGCGGGGATGTCCGCCGGATCCATATCGATACACTTCCCGGAAAGCTTCAACTGATGAAAGGTAACGGCTGCAGATCCTGCAGTCAGTCACGGCCGCGCTGCAGCTGCTGACCGGCACCGGAATGACCAAAGAAAAGAGGAACCGAAATTGGAAGATAAAAGATATGCAGTACTGATCGACTCCGACAACATTTCCTCCAAGTATATCGGAAGTATCCTGGACGAGATGACGAAGTACGGAGTGGTAACCTACAAGAGGATCTACGGCGACTGGACCTCCACCCAGGCCGGAAAATGGAAGAAGGAGCTGATGGAGAATTCCATCACCCCGATCCAGCAGTTCCGCAATACGGTGGGCAAGAACGCAACGGATTCCACTCTGATCATCGATGCGATGGACATCCTCTACACAGAGAGTGTGGACGGCTTCTGTATCGTATCCAGTGACGGAGATTTCACCCGTCTGGCCAGCCGGCTCCGGGAGTCCGGCATGGAGGTCATCGGAATGGGAGAGAGCAAGACTCCCCGATCCTTCCGTGCGGCCTGTTCGGTCTTCACGGATCTGGAACTCCTGCTGGACCAGTCCGATGATGAAGACGGAAAGAACCTGCTGAAGAGCAAGAAAAAGAAGAAGTCCGAAAATGTACTGGAGCAGAGCGTGGTGGAGAATGCCATCATCGAGATCATTACGGAGAATGACAATAAGGGTCGTGAAACCGGGCTTGGTGAGATCGGAAGCCGTCTTCAGAAGAAGTATTCCGACTTCGATGTCCGGAATTACGGATATAGTTCTCTCTCTACATTTATCGAGGAGATCAACGGATTTACCCTGAAGAAGACGAACAGTACCGTGACGGTTGCCATCAGGGAAGATAAGGATATGAAGAAACGCCTCATGCAGTATGTGGAGGCGGAGGTGCGTAAGGAAGGCAGCGACGGGATCGAGCTGGGGCTTCTGGGACAGCGCCTGTATGCGGAGTATCCCCAGTTCAATGCGAAGGAGTTCGGTTACTCCACATTTGCGAAGTTCGTCCTGGCGATTCGTACGCTTACCGTAGAGACCTCCGAGAACAACCGGGTAAAGGTCTATGCGAAGGAACAGACGAAGGACAAGAAAGATAAGAAGAGATAATGCGATATTACATTTCTGACCTACATTTTTATCACAAGGGAATGAATGAGTCCATGGACTGCCGCGGATTCTCCTCGGTGGAGGAGATGAACGAGGTGATGATCGAACGGTGGAACGCCAAGGTGACGAAGAAGGATGAGGTGGTCATTCTGGGAGACCTGTCCTTCGGTACCGCAGAGGAGACCAATCAGCTGCTGGAGCGGCTGAACGGGAAGCTGTATCTAATCTACGGAAACCACGACCGGTATGTGAATGCCAAGGGCTTCAATGCCTTCCGGTTCAAATGGATCAAGCCCTACGCGGAACTGTCCGACGAGAAGAGGAAGGTGATCCTCTGTCATTATCCCATTTTCTGCTATAACGGTCAGTACAGAATGGACGAAAAGGGGAATCCGAAGTCCTACATGCTGTACGGGCATGTTCATAATTCTGAGGATGAGGTCCTGATCAACCGGTTTATCGAGATCACGAAGAGTACCACCCGGGAGATCAAGGGCATGGAGGGTGAACACCCGATCCCCTGTCATATGATCAACTGTTTCTGTATGTTCTCCGGTTATACGCCGCTCTCTTTGGACGAGTGGATCGAGGTGGACCGGAGACGTCGTGAGAATCTCACTCAGGACGTGGCGGACGGCACAAGAAAGCCGGAGGTCTTTGAGATAGATGATTAAATAATAAAAATATCAGTGAAGGACAAAGGAGGTTATTATGCATAACAGTTTTCGTTTACCGTACCATCTGGTGGTAGAGGAGGGGATCTTTGACCGGATCCCGGAGGTTATGAAGGACGTTATCCCCACATTTGCCGAGGATAAAATGATCCTTGTGACCGAAGAGAATCTGAAGGGGATCTTTGAGGATCAGCTGGACCGCATCTTCGCGGCCTTCAAGAATCATGAGCTTTATCTGATCAAGGCTGCAACCTATGATAATGCTGTGGCCCTGGCCAAGTATATCACAATGAACGGTATCAAGACCGTGATCGGCTTCGGCGGCGGAACCGTGCTGGATCTGGCGAAGTTTGCATCATTTGTATCGAAGACCACTCTGGTCTCACTCCCGACGACACTTTCCAACGATTCCCTGGCTTCGCCGGTTGCGGTTCTGGGAACGGAAGGAAAGGCGCGGAAGACCTTCCGCTGCACGATTCCCCATGCCATCCTTGTGGATGTGAATATCATCACCTCTGCTCCGGAACGCCAGCTGCTGTCCGGTGTGGGTGATACCATCAGTAAATATACGGCACTTGTAGACTGGAAGAAGGCTCATGATCAGGGACTGGAAAAGGTGGACGATTTCGCCTACATGATCTCCAAGATGGCCTTCAATTCCACGGCTTACAACAACATGAAGGAACTGAAGTCCAAGGATTTCATCAAGCGTCTGACTCAGGCACTGGTTATGGGCGGACTTGCCATGGAGATCGCAGGATCCTCCCGCCCCAGCAGCGGCTCGGAGCACCTCTTCTGCCATGCGCTGGAGGAGCTCTACAGCGAGCAGGTAGCCGTTCCTCACGGGATCGCGGTAGCCATGGGCAGCTACGGAGCATGTAAGTTCCAGAACAGAAATGTACCGAAGCTCACCCGGATCATCAAGGAATACGGGATCCCCGTATGTCCTTCCGCATGGAATATCACACCGGAGATCTTCGTGGGAGCATGGCAGCAGGCAGCGGGAACCCGTCCGGACCGTTATACCATCCTGAATGAGACGGATCTGTCGGATGAGACCCTGACCAAGCTCTATTATGAGATGGAGGAAGTGTTCGCATAAGGGAAAGCAGTTAAACTATGGCTGTACAGGGGGGAAAAAGGAATAAGAGTAAACGATATCTTTTGTTTCAGGTAGGGCTTATCATATTTGTGATCTTCAGTATTTTGATCGCCTTACTTGGCTTTCTTCTTGTGCACTATGCCAGAGAAACGTATTTTTCGGGTCAGCAGGATTCCATGAAGGGAGAAATGAGTACATCCCAGGAGATACTTGCAAATAATCCGCTGTTTGACTGGACAGCAGATTACTGGATCAATTATCCGGACGAAATGAAGAAGCCCTATACCCAGGAAGAATACGCGATACTGGCGGAAAATGAATGGCTGATCAACGCAGAAGTAGATGAATCGGTTATTGAAAGACTGAATGCGCTGGATTTGGAAACCAGGCTGGCTGTGGCCAAGCTTTCTACAGAATGGATATGTTCTGATATAATATCTGTGGCTTCAACATCGGATGATATGATATATCTTGTGGACCTGAATGCAGAAAAAAGAGGGACCATTTACCTGAGGATACCATATGAAGTATATCCCAGAGAGCAGCTGGGAGATGTCAATGCTGTCTCGTCGATATTGGATGATGAGATGGCGGAGAAACTCAGGGGCAATATACATGGAAATAACGAATTGTTTTTTTCAGAGTATGCTGATGATGAAGATCTGTTTCATTACTATGTCGGATACGAAACGGTTTATATCCATGGGGAACCAAGGTTCGCCTTCATGTTCCTGCATGATTGGAGTGATAACCTGGATAATCAGACAGATTCGATCCGCTGGATGCTTGTGAACTTTGCGGTGGCGCTTGTTATCGGCGGCGCGCTTCTGATGCTTTTTATAAGCTCTGTTACTGTGGGACCCGTAAAAAGACTTCGGTACGGTGTCAGGAGGTATGCTAAGGATAAAAATCCGGAGAATCTCCGGAATGATATGGCAGCAGTGCCGACCAGGAACGAACTCGGAGAGCTTGCCGATGATATAACGGAAATGGCGGAAGAGATCGACCGTTACATGGACGAAAATATCAGGCTTGCAGGAGAACGGGAGGCTGCGGAAGCGGAGCTTTCCATCGCAACAAGGGTGCAGCATGAACAGCTCCCTGCGGATCTTCCGGACAGCCCGTATTTCACGGTCAGGGCATTTATCCGACCGGCCAGAGAGGTCGGCGGTGATTTCTATGATTACTTCTTTCTTGATGAGACGCATCTGGTGGTCCTTATCGCCGATGTGTCCGATAAGGGTATGAATGCAGCCTTCTTTATGGCCATTTCCAAGGCGATGATAAAGGCAGCTTCCGGGAGGATAAAGGATCCGGTGGGGATGATCACCGAGGCGGAGAACATGCTTGCAGAGAATAATCCGGGAGGCCTTTTCGTTACGATATGGCTTGCCGTTATAGATCTGAAAAGCGGTCACGTGGATGCCTGCAATGCCGGACATAATTATCCTATCGTCCGTAAGGAGGGTTCGTATTCAATAGAAAAGTCCCCGCATGGTCCGGCACTTGCGTTTCTGCCGGGTGTCCCACATGTCGGCTCGGGCTTTGATCTGAAACCCGGCGACAGGATATTCCTTTATACGGACGGAATCGTGGAGGCGGTAAACAGTGAAGGTGAACGTTTCGGTGACGCCAGACTGCTGGATGCGCTGAACGAGACTTCCGGAGAAGCGACGGATGAGGAGATCATCGGGCATGTCAGATCAGCGGTTGACGCCTTTGCAGGCGAGGCTTCCCAGTTTGATGATATTACCATGCTGAGCTTTACCTATTGCGGCTGGAAATGACATGCCGATAAAAGTTCCCAAAAGTAGTTCCGAAAATAATTTTGTAAATATTTCCAAAAAAAAGCAGATGTTGATCGTATGAATAGATAGGAGGGTTGCCGGTTGGAAGAATCTACATTTGAAGCGTGTATGCGCCGGATGGCCGAAGGCGACCGGGAAGCACTTCGTGAAGTGTACGAGGCGTACCTGAAGCTGATCTTTTCCGTCTGCTTTAACCAGTTGAAACAAAGGGAGGCAGCGGAAGACGTTGCCTCCGAGTTTTTTATCCGCCTGTTCCGCGTGGCGGGAAGCTTTAAGGGGGACGGACACCACAAGGCGTGGATGGTGACCATCGCCAAAAATATGTGTATCGATTACATGAGGAAGAACGGACGGGAAATGGCGGTGCTGGACGAACCCGTAAATGAGGAGGGGGACACCTCCAGGGAGGTCAGCGACGGAGCTGCCGGAGCCTCCCCCATGTTCCACCGTTCGGACGGACCGGAGCTGGCGGAGCAGGCGGCAAACCGGCTTACACTGGAGTCGGCCATGCAGCTCCTGACGGAGATAGAGAAAGAGATCATCGACCTGAAACTGACGGCGGGCTTCACCTTCCGGGAGATCTCGGAAATGCTGCAGATGGCGCAGGGAACCGTGTCATGGCATTACAATGAAGCCATCAAAAAACTACGGAGGTACATGCAGGATGGATAAGCAATTACATACACCTGAAGAAGAATTCTACCTCCGGATGCTGGATCGGGAGGTGCCGGACCTGTGGGGACGGATCGAAGCAGGGCTGGATAAAGCGGAAGCAGAGCAGAAGAAAGCAGAGAACAGAGAACAGAGATTCCTGGCAACTCAGGAAAGCGGTCAGATCATTCCCTTCCGCCAGGATAAGGTAAAGAACGAAGGCAGAAAGAGAAAAGTAGGGCTGATCATCGGTATCGCGGCGGCAGCCGTGGTTGTGATCGGATCCCTTACGATCTTCGGACTTAGCAGGAGAGACGCTGATCTGGCAGAAGATAAAATGGATTCCACCGCACTTCCGCAGTATGAGATGAAGGTGGACGAAGGAGGAAGCGCGAAGGCGGACGAAAGCGTGGATTCCCTGGATATTCAGGAGAAGCAGAATATGAGAGGTGACGGTCTGTCCAAGAAGGATCAGACGAACAACTCTGTTTCGGAAATAACCGCGACGAACGAGCAGATGGAGGATTTCAACCAGGGAGGTGTACCGGCTGCGGAAGAAGCACAACAGTCTGAATCGGCGAATGAAGAGGAGGCTGCAAGGGATGCTGCAGAGGACGCTCCGGGCGGAGCAGGTTCCGTGAATCATTATCTGGGTCCGTCGGGTGTCAGCGTAAACCAGCTGAGCCTCGGCAGCATGATGGCGCTTGAGTCGGAGCGAGGTATCGTCCGGATCTTCCGGAACGTGGAAGGACAGATGAAGGTATACCGGTTCTACGGCAGGGATGAGGCCGGACAGGTACTCCTTCTGGAAGAAGATATATTCCTTTCAAAGGCAAATGCAGAAGAGAAGAGGCAGAATACGATCGCATTTGATCCCGAGCATCAGTTGAGGATCGGAGAAGTCGAGGGAGAGTTGGAATTCATTCTCCCGGAGTAAATTATTACGTATATCATACAACGCTGCTGCCCCGTGTCTTTGCGCAAGGCGGCAGGCGTTTTATGTTATCTTTGGAGAGGAAGATATATGTACTATTTGATCAAGAATCAGCTTGAGGAGTGTACGGCGGAGGAATGTCATACCTCCGGCGTTCCTTATGTGGCAGTACTGACCCCCGAAGAGTGGCAGGCGGAGCGTGCACGTTTTGATATGGGGATCGACCTGGATCTGAAGGTCAAGAACATTTTGAATACGAAGGCCGAGGTGAACTACGACTCCCTGACGGGAAACTTTTCGATTCCCAATCGGCGGGATTTCAGCAAGGAGGAGTGGAAATTCGCCTTCGCCATGGATGAGAAGGGTATCGTCTTCATCGACCAGGGAGGCTATGCTGCCCACCTGATCCGTCGTGTGGGACGGTCCAAGAAATGGCATATCCCCAGTCTGGAGCGGTTCCTGTATGATTTCCTTGAACAGATCATTTACCGGGATCTGTCCATCATGGAAGCCTATGAGCGGGAACTGGATCAGATCGAGACCGATATCATGGAAGGCGAGGCGGAGGAGGCGCTGATGCGCGTAAATACGATACGCGGCGAGCTCCGGGATCTTCGGATCCACTACGATCAGCTGATCGATCTCAGCCAGGAGCTGGAGGAAAATGAGAACGGGTTCTTCAGGCAGGAGAACGTCCGGTATTTCCGCCTGTTTACCAACCGGATGACCCGTCTCTATGATTCCGCCACCTCCCTGCAGAGCTATACCATGCAGGTGAGGGACCTTTACCAGGCACAGCTGGATATCAAGCAGAACCGGATCATGACGGTGCTTACCGTCGTGACCACCATTTTCATGCCGCTGACCCTGATCGCCGGCTGGTATGGTATGAACTTCCGGTACATGCCGGAGCTGGAATCAAAATGGGGTTATCCCATCGTTATAGGCGTCAGCCTTGCCATTGCGATAATCAGCCTGATCTTCTTCCGAAAGAAGAAGTGGCTGTAGGATACAGAAAAGGACAAAAGTGACATGAAGAAGGACAGGATCAAAAGAAGAAAAAGCATTCGGCTGGCAGCGGCGGCCCTGACGCTGGCGCTGGCTCTGACCGGCTGCGGAAGCAGTGCCGGAGATACGGGAAGCAGCGGTCAGGCAGTCACGCCGGATCAGCCGGCACCCGCCGCATCCACGGTGAATCTTTCCGCAAATGTATCGAAGGTCAGCATCCCGGAGACACAGATGACCGAAAGTCACCAGTCATCACTGGCGAAGGGCGGCATCGCACTCCTGAAGAAGACCATTGAGATCACGAATGACGGAAAGGCAAATGTACTGATCAGCCCCATTTCCCTGCAGATGGCACTGGGAATGACAGCTGCAGGATCCGATGCGGGAAGCAAGACCCGGTCGGAACTGATGGCGGTGCTGATGCCCGGAAGTCAGGAGGAGCCTGCTGCTCTGCATGCGGAGATGGCAAGCTTTGCGGAACGCATGAAGAGCTCCCGGGACGTGGAGTGGAATGTGGCAAATTCCGTATGGCTGAACGATAACGGAGAAGTAAAGCTGGCTGATGAATTCCTGTCCACGGCTTCAAATTATTATAAGGCAGAGCTGTACTCGGCGCCCTTCAATGAGACTACGTTGAAGGAGATCAATGACTGGGTCTGCGAGCATACAAAGGAACGGATCCCTACGATCCTGAATGAACTGGATCCGGATGCCAGGATCGCCCTTGTAAATGCGGTCTGCTTTGATGCGGAGTGGGAAGAACCATACGAAGAATACGACGTTTCGAAGGACATGACATTCACGAATGCCGACGGCTCGAAGGTGAATGCCACCATGCTCTCCAGCACGGAATCCCGTGTCATCCAGCTGGCCGGTGGACTTGGCTTCGTCCGTCCCTACAAGGGAGGTCAGTACAGCTTCGTAGGCATCCTTCCGCCGGAAGGAATGAGCACAGGAGACTACCTGCAGAAGCTGCTGGACAGCGGGGAGGACTTCTCCAATGCATACCTGAATTCCCATACCTCCAGAGACGTGTACGTCCGGATCCCGGAATTCAAGACCGAATTCGGCTCCAACATGGATGAGATCCTGAAGGGCCTTGGGGTAAATGAAGCCTATACCAACGGAGCCAATTTCCATGAAATGGTTACGGAGGACAGCGCGCCGGTAAAGATCGGAACCGTGGAGCATAAGGCCATGATCAAGGTTGACCGGACAGGAACCGAAGCAGCTGCATCAACAGTGGTTGTTATGGATAAGGTTACGGCCGTTGAGCCCATGGAGGAGCCCTACAGGGTCTACCTGGACCGCCCCTTCGTCTATGCCATCGTTGATGACGCCACCGGAGTCCCCGTATTCCTGGGAACCCAGAACACGATGAACTGATAAAAGTGTACCAGGCCCTGACAGCTAGGTCCATTTACTTCTTTCGTTACCATGGCGGAGGTTGCGGGTTCGAATCCCGTCGGCTGCCTGCAGCTGTAGCTCAAAGGTTCAGAGCAACGCCCAAAAAGAAATGGACCGATACCGTCAGGGTCTTTGTTTGCATCCGGATATGGAACGTGGTAGAATGATTGCATGAGAATCGGGATATTTGATTCCGGGATCGGTGGGCTTTCCGTACTCCATGAGGCATACCACCGGCTGCCGGATCAGGAATATATATTTTATGCAGACACGGATCATGTGCCGTACGGAGAGCGGGATCCGAAGGAAATACTTGGCTATGTGAGAGAGACGGCTCAGTTTCTGATGGAGCAGGGGGTTGATGCACTTGTGATCGCCTGCAATACGGCAACCAGCGTTGCGGTACGCATCCTGCGGCAGGAACTGTCCCTCCCCATCATCGGGATGGAACCGGCGGTGAAGCCGGCAGTGGAACACACCGACCAGAGGAGAGTACTGGTCATGGCCACACCGGTGACGCTTCGGGAGGCAAAGCTGAAGTCTCTTATCGCACGTGTGGACGGACAGCACAGGGTGGATCTTCTGCCCATGCCGGAGCTTGTCCGCTTTGCGGAAGCGGAACAGTTCGATACGCCGGAGCTGAAGGAGTATCTGACGAAGCAGTTTTCGACGATCCGGCCGGAAGAGTATTCGGCGCTGGTGCTGGGCTGCACCCATTTCAACTACTTCAAGGATCTGTATCGCAGATTCTTCCCGGAGGACACCGCGCTGGTGGACGGAAACGACGGAACTGTACGTTATCTGGCGCATCTCCTTTCACTGGATATCCGGGATGAGCTGGGTGAAGTGCATTTTGAAACCACAGATCAGCTGTTGGAGCATACCGCCTACTATACCTCCGGAAAATCCGTTACGGATCAGGAGACGCTGGAACATTTCCTCCGTCTTCATAACCGCCTGGAGGAAATGAGGAAGATCCGATAACGACATGGTAAGTGACGAAGAAACGAAGAACAGGAGGGAGATCGAGAGATTCCCTCCTGTTCTTTGTGCGGGTACGACCGATAAACGGACGTGCCTGTATGTACATTTGCCGTCCGGCGTGACATCGGGTAAGAGGGTTTCCCTCCTGCCCCGGTCAGCCGGGATCCGGTGAAGAAAGAGCCGATGCCACGTAGCTGAAAAGTCCGGCTCCGATCATTACAAAGCCTGCGATCATCAACCCGGTCTGCAGCGGTGAAGCGGTTCCGGCGATCTCAAAGATGCCCCGGAGCATGCTGCTGACCGTTACGGCAGCAACTCCGGAATTGTATGCATTCCGGGTGAAGTATGTGGGGCGCGGCAGAGCCGGGAACAGCCGGAGCACAAGTGCCGGCAGGGCACCCAGCAGGAGTGGCCAGAGGAACAGGAAGGTCATGAACGGAGAGCGGACATTGTGCGAGAACCGGTCATAGATGATGAACAGGATCAGGCAGAAGATGCTGGCGGCTCCGTAAATGACGATGCCACGGTTCTGGCTCATACGTTTTCTAATATCCGATGTAAACAATATCACTCACACTCCTTTCCCTGGAACGACTTCCGCCGGATGTGGGATTGTTGATGACCTGGCCGTTGAAATACATGGTGGTGGAACCACCGCCGTCCAGATTGTAGGCCTGTTCGCATCCCAGCTGCTGCATGATATCTGCCAGCTGCAGGAGGCTCAGACCTTCGCTCTCGGACGTGCGACCGTCGGATACGACCATGACGTAATGCAGTGGGGAGATATAGCCCAGTGCGGTTCGCGGATTACTGTTCATGGAATGAGAAACCTCGGAGGAGGAGGTGACGGCGATCTCTCCGTTCACCACCAGTCCGGGTCCGAAGGAATACACCTGCAGGGCACCCTTGTCGAGAAGCTCTTCTGCGGTGATCTCTCCTTCCGTGATGATCTCCATCGTTCCATCCTCATAGATCACCAGATCCTGGGCGGTCTGACTGCTCATCGTGCTGCGGTAAAGGATACCGTTCCGGATCACATAACCGGTGTCGCGGAAGCCGTAATAATCGCCGTTGATGGCGAGGATCGCGCCGACACGGTCTGCGATTTCCGAGGTCTTTTCCTTAAGATTCCGGCCGAAGCTGTCATCCGCAAGTCCGGACTTCAGGGCTGCAATCGAGTTGAGCTGAATGTCAGCGATATAGACCATCGTATTATTGATATAACTCTGGTTCAGAGTGATCGTCATGTTGCTGTCCCGGTAGGTATAGCCTCTCGCTGTGGCGGTGATCACCGGTTCTTCCGCGGTATTGTCGACCGTGCTGCCGTTTGCTGCTTCATTTCCTGAGGAAGCGGCGGAACTATTTGCGGATGAGACTGCGGAGCTTTCTGTTTTATAAATGTCCGCCACCGCCTGCTGATCGACCTTCATGGTGTCGTGGGGGATCACAAAAACATCAAGCAGTGTAAAGACCGTATATGCCGTGAGCAGGATCCCGTAGACCCAGGCCCAGATATGACGCGGCTTTCGGGGCGTGCCGGCGCCTTCTGCGGCTTCGCCGGCGGAGACCGGAGCAACGTCGCGGGCCGTCACAGTGGTACCGGGGACAGCCGGACCGGCGCCGGAGGGATCAGGGAATTTCCCGGCAGATCTGTATGTATTAAGTTGTGGTCTGTACGGAATCTGTATATCTGCCATGTCGTTCCTCCTTTCTTCGGAAGACCCAGAACTTCTGCGCGTAGTAGCTGAATACGGACAGTGCCACATCAACGATGATCTTTGCGATCAGTGTATTGGCAAAGATCGGGGAGATCAGAGTAACGAAGGCTGCGGACAGTCCCATTTGTATGAATACCAGCACCGTGTAGCGGAAGCCGGTCTTCGTGACGGATTCTTTACTTCGGAAGCACCATTTCCGGTTCAGGCCGAAGTTTAAGATGCAGGAAAGGATCCTGGCGATCACTGTTGCGGTCGTGATGGCTGCAGCTGCCTCGAAGGGCAGGAAGAGCATTAGGATATAGAAAAGAGCCAGATCCAGGATGGAACAGGAAAGGGAAATGGTCACGAATTTAAGCGGACGGCTGTAGACCCGTGCGGAGTCCCGGACCGGGCGGAAATGGGACGATGAATTTCCGTCCTCATAAACGGTTGCGATCGGGATCTGTACCAGCGGAGCCGCCGATACGCAGTCTTCCAGAAAATGCATTTCATATTCATAGCGCTCGCCTTTGGTTGAAAGCGCCAGATCATACAGACTCTGCGGGATCCCGCGAAGTCCGGTCTGAGTATCGGCAAGCCGGATCCCCGTGGACATCCGGAAGAAGGCTGCCGTGATCCGGTTTCCGGTCCGGCTCTTCCACGGAACATCACTGCCGCTGAAATTGCGAACGCCCAGGATCAGTGAATCGGGATGGAGACGGAGTCCGTCGGCGATCCGCATGATGTCCGACGGAAGATGCTGTCCGTCCGCGTCGGCGGTCACGATCCCTATATCGGAGGGATAAAGCTCCCGTGCAGCCTGTATTCCGGTTTTCAGCGCGGCACCCTTGCCGCGGTTCCTGTCATGATTTATGATGTGTGCGCCCCATTTGGCAGCTTCTTCAAAGAAGGGATTGCAGGATTCGTCACTTCCGTCATTTACGATCAGGATGTGTTCAAAGCCCGTGCGGCTCAGGATGTGAACCAGGCTTACCATATGGACTCCCGGTTGATATGCCGGGATCAGGATCGTGGTTTTTCTGTATGTCATAGGCCGCCTCCTTCAGGTGAACTTCTGTGTCGATTTTCTCCGAGTATAGAAGGGCATACTGAAATCAATCTGAAAAAAGGTGTAGTATATTTTCCTGAAATGTGAGAAAATGTAGCAGGGTATTATCAATGAACAGGAGGCTGTTATGGCAAGCTGTGATACATGTGCGTATCTGACCTACGACGATGATTATGAGGATTACGTGTGCGACATCAACATGGATGAAGATGATTACAGCCGTCTTCTGGAGAATCGTCACAAGGAATGTCCTTTCTATCGGGACGGGGATGATTACAAGGTTGTAAGGCATCAGATGTAACAGAAGCGTGATTATCAGGAGAAGGCGTTATGGAAGAGTGGAAGATCGGGCCGGAAACCTATACCTCGAGATTTTTTCTCGGATCGGGAAAGACAGCCCATTATACAAAGGAACTCATCGACTCGGCGATTCAGCGGGCCGGTGCGGAAATGATCTCCGTAGCGGTGAAGACTCTGGATACGGAAGACAGTCCGCTGGATATGATTCCGGAGGGGATTCGGATCCTGCCGAATACGCTTGGTGCGCATTCCGTGGAGGATGCGGTAAATATGGCGCATATCGCCAGAGAACGGGGACTCAGTAACCGGATCAAGATCGAGATCATGACGGACAGCCGGTATTTTCTGCCGGATCCGCATGCGACCGTGGAAGCCACGGAGATCCTGGCAAAGGAAGGGTTCCTGGTGTTCCCTTATTTCTATCCGGAGCTTCGGACCGCCAAGCAGCTGGTGAAGGCGGGGGCTGCAGCACTGATGCCGCTGGCTTCTCCCAGTGGGTCCAACAAGGGATTGCAGACAAGGGATTTTATCAAGGAGCTGATCCGTGTGATCGATCTGCCGGTCATCGTGGATGCCGGTATCGGATATCCCTCCCAGGCCTGCGAGGCCATGGAGCTGGGCTGCGCCGGCGTTATGGCAAATACGGCGCTGGCCACGGCGGAGGACCTGGGGCTGATGGCGGAAGCGTTCCGGCTGGCGACCGAGGCGGGGCATGCCGGATATCTCAGCCATCGAAGAAATGCATGAACAGGTAAATAAAACGCCGCAGGAAGCGGGGCATATGCCCCCTTGCGGCAGGATAAATGAGCAAAGGCTTTGCGCATGATAGGGGAGTATCGGAGCAAAGAACAGTTCAGGAGGAAGAAGAAATGATTAAGATCGGAAGAAATGATCCGTGCTGGTGTGGTAGCGGCCGGAAGTACAAGCAGTGCCACGAGGAGTTTGATCATAAGATCGAGCTTATACGGAAGCAGGGGCATCTGGTACCGGATCATAAGCTGATCAAGACACCGGAACAGATCGCAAAGATCAAAGAAAGTGCAAAGGTAAATGTGGCAGTTCTTGACGCGGTTGCGGAGAAGATCTGCATCGGCATGAGCACGGAGGATATCGACCGGATCGTTGCCGAGGAAACAGCAAAGTACGGTGCGATACCGGCACCGCTGAATTATGAAGGATTCCCGAAGAGTGTCTGTACGTCGGTCAATGACGCGGTATGTCACGGGATCCCTTCGCCGGACGAGATCCTGCAGGACGGAGATATCATCAACGTGGACTGTTCCACGATCCTGGACGGATATTTCTCGGATTCCTCACGGATGTTCCTTCTGGGAAATGTGTCCGAGGAAAACCGGAAGCTGGTAGAGGTGGTCCGGGAGAGCGTATATAAGGGACTGGAAGAGGTGAAGCCCTGGGGCTTCCTGGGAGATATGGGACAGGCGGTCCACGATCATATCAAGGCGAACGGATATTCCGTGGTCCGTGAGATCGGAGGACACGGCGTCGGTCTGGAGTTCCATGAGGATCCCTGGGTCGGCTACACCACGAAGAGGGGAACCGATATGCTTCTGGTTCCCGGAATGATGTTTACGATCGAACCCATGGTAAATATGGGGAAGCCGGAGATCTTTGTAGACGCGGACAATGACTGGACGGTCTATACGGAGGACGGCTCCATGTCCGCACAGTGGGAGATCCAGGTGCTTGTGACCGAGGACGGGAACGAGGTGATCTCCTGGTAGGATCCGTTCCGAAGCGGGACATTTGCTTTCCGTGAAGAATTACCGGGCATTTTCGTGCCGTGAGGACGGACCGACTTCGGTACGATGGGATCCGGAAGGACACAAAAAGGGGACGGTTCCCGTATTTCAGCCGGCGATCGAGTGTAGCACCTGAACGCTGACAAATACACGGGAACCGTCCCCCTTTGCTGATCGGTTCGCCCGAAGAACTCCGGTAACCGATGACCGGTCCGGATCAGTTTGCCCGAAGGATCTCGGTAACCGACGGCTGGTCGGACAGATGATAGAAGCGGAAGACGATATTGATATCCTGGACGATGGAATTGTCCAGCTCTCCGTTCACAGCCATCTCCTGCATGATCTCAATGGTTTTCTGATGCGAGAAACCATCCTTGTAAGGACGTTCCTCCGTCAGAGCCTGATAGATATCCACGCAGGTCATGACCCGCTCCTCCTGGGTCAGATCCTTGGCGGAAAGACCGAAGGGATAGCCCTTGCCGTTCAGCTTCTCATGGTGATGGGAAGCCCAGGTGGTGATATCGCTCATGCCCTTCAGATTCTTCAGGATCTCATGGGTATAGAAGGCGTGGTTCTTCATGACCAGGTATTCCTCGTCCGTGAGACGCGCCGGTTTCTTCAGAATGGAGTTGTTGATCATCAGCTTGCCGATATCATGCAGAGCACCCGCCAGATAGTAGCGCATGGTCTTCTCCTGATTGTAGTTGTAATGAATCGCCATGATCTCGGCCTTGCTGGCAACACCCAGAGAGTGTTTACAGGTATAATGAGATTTGAAATCGATGATCCGGGCAAGCAGGGTTGCCAGGTTATGAACCTCCTGAGGCGTGTATTCATCCTCATGATGCTTGATGGAGGAACGAAGGAAGCCGTCGATGTTGTCGAAGGCGAAAACCTTCATGTGCTTTTTCTTGAAATAGGAACAGAAGGGTACGGTTACCTCTGTTGAGAACAGAGTGCCCGTATTGGCGCGGACATAATCCAGGATCGCCTGGTAATTCTCATTGCTCTGATCCAACAGATTGAAATGTGTGTCGATCATATCACCCATATGAATGATCTGGGCCTTGATCGGTGTCCGCTGGCTGAGTCTGTGAAAAGGACCGGAGCCGTCTGCATTTTCATGATGAAGCAGGATCACATCCCGGTTGTTGGTGCGGAACGGAAGCAGCTTTGTATTGATCTCACCGATGGTACAGTGACGGATCATGAAATCCGTGGGACTGTAAGCACGTCCGCCGTTATATTTTTTGTACTCGATCTCTTCCTGGTTGAATTCGGTCAGTGCATTATCATGTAAAATGGAATAAGCCGCAATATCAATCAACTCATTATCGGTGAGGCCAACGGCTTTGCCGGCGAGGATTGACAGTGCAGCGATTCGCTTGGAGTGTCCGGGGGTCACACCCAGGAACTCATACTCTGCGGCATCAAGACCGAGAGAAGCGGCATATAAGACTTCATTCAAATTGATCTTCATGAGAAAAAGTCCTGTATAAGCACTTGATTTTTACATACTGATTCACATTTTATGATACCTCAGTTTGGGGAAACTGTAAAGAGAGTTTTTGTTTATGAAAGAGGAAAAACTGCCGAAAAATCATACCTATATCTGCATTGATCTGAAGTCCTTCTACGCCTCTGTGGAGTGCGTGGAACGGGGGCTGGATCCGCTTGGAACAAACCTTGTGGTGGCTGATCCGACCCGGACGGAGAAGACCATCTGTCTGGCCGTTACCCCGTCGCTGAAGGCCTTCGGGATCCCGGGACGTGCCCGGCTTTTTGAGGTGGTGGAGAAGGTGCGTCAGGTGAATGACCGGAGGAGGAAGGCCCTGGGTGGCGGAAGCTTCACCGGCAGCAGTGCGGATGCGGCGGAGCTGAAAGCACACCCGGAGCTGGAGCTGGACTACATCGTGGCACCTCCCCGGATGCGGCGTTACATGGAACAGAGCGGGAAGATCTACAGTATATACCTGCAGTATGTGGCGCCGGAGGACATTTTCGCGTATTCTGTGGATGAGGTCTTCATGGATGTGACCGCATATCTTCGGACCTATAAAATGACGGCCCACCAGCTGACCATCCGGATGATCCGGGATGTGCTCCGGCAGACGGGGATCACCGCCACGGCGGGGATCGGGACAAACCCGTATCTGGCCAAGATCGCCATGGACATTGTGGCCAAGCATATGCCGGCGGATGAGGACGGGGTGCGCATCGCGGAGCTGGATGAAATGAGTTACCGCAGACTGCTCTGGACCCATCGCCCGCTGACGGATTTCTGGCGGGTGGGACCTGCCTATGCAAGGAAGCTGCAGGCGCGGGGACTCTACACCATGGGTGATATCGCAAGGTGTTCCCTGGAAAATGAAGACCTGCTGTATCATTTGTTCGGAGTCAACGCCGAGCTGCTGATCGACCATGCCTGGGGTTATGAGCCCGCAACCATGTCCGAGATCAAAAGCTACCGGCCGAAGATGCATTCTCTCTCCTCGGGACAGGTGCTTTCCACACCCTATATGGCGGAGAAGGCCCGGCTGATCGTCCATGAGATGACGGACCTTCTGGTGCTGGACCTGGTGGAGAAGGGGCTGGTGACGAATCAGATGGTCCTTACGGTATGCTATGACACGGAGAACATTTCCAAGGAGAAGAACGCCGAAGAATACCGGGGAGAGGTCAAGAAGGACTTCTACGGCCGGCTGGCGCCGAAGAATGCGCACGGCTCGGCGAACCTGTCGGGCTATACCTCCTCAAGTCGGGAGATCATTTCGGAAATGCTGTCGCTCTACGACCGGATCGTGAACCCGGATCTTACCGTGCGGAGGATCTACGTGGTGGCAAACCATGTGCTTCCGGAACAGGATGCACCGAAGGAGGAAGAGGCAGAGACCGGAAGACAGCTGGATCTTTTCTCGGATTTCACCGCGGAGGGAAAGGCAGAGCAGGAACAGAAGGAGAAGGAAGCGGAGGAACGCCGGCGCGAGAAGAACATGCAGAAGGCGATCCTGGATATACAGAAGAAGTACGGAAAGAACGCCCTGCTGAAGGGCATGAACCTGGAGGAGGGAGCCACGACCATGGAACGAAACCGCCAGGTAGGAGGGCATAAATCCTGACGCTGGCGAAGCGGGGGGAGCGCGCGGACCGAACGCGGGCGAGAAGGTCCGATCCGTACAAATGGGAGGAACTATGAAGGAGAACGAACAGCTTCACTGGCATCACGTAGTCGGTATGACCGGGGAGGAAAGCGCCCGGGCGGTCCGTGAAGCCGAGGAGAGATACGGCGATATCATCGATCTGGAACACCCGGAACCGAAGAACCATCCCCGCATGAGCGGCGAGGCGCGGGCGGCCCAGTTTGCGCCCTTTGCAGCCTTGACAGGATATGATAAAGTAGTAGATGAAACGGTAGAACAGGTGAAGGAGGACTATCTATGATAGCAATTCCGATTCATGAAACAATATTGCTTCCCGATGTCACATTTTTCTTTAAGAAAGAGACCTTCGAGGAGTGGGAGGTGGAGACGCTTTCCGCCGGAGATGAGATCGTGTTCGCTTTTTTGAAGGATGAGCCGGATTACGGCGACAGCCCGGCGGCCGAACCGGAGAAGCCGGAGGACCTGATGGAGCTGATCTATCCGGTGGGCGTACGTGCACGTCTGGAAGCTATCGATAACGAAGGAAATCTGAAGATCCGCACCCGGAACCGGGTGGATATCCTGAGTCTCACTGAGACGGAGGAGGGGATCGTTGAGGCGGAGGTGGTTGAGCGTCCGGAGGTCCAGGATCTGGACGAAGAGGAACAGAACAGCCGGTTTGAGCGGATCCGCAAGGACTATCTGAATTTCGTGAAAATGTACCAGTGGGGCCTTTGGGCCCGGGGCTTCATCCTGCAGTGGAAGAATATCTACGAGCTGGTCTGCACCATGGCACCCTATTTCAGTATCACCTGGGATGAGAAGGTAGCCATTCTCGCAGAGGACCGGGTGTCCGAGCGGTATCGTCTGATCGAGCAGGCAGCCTATGAATTTATCGAGATGGCGAAGGTCCACAACGAAGCCGAGGACCGTCAGCAGAAGGAAAATGAGAGTATCTACAGGGAAAATGCCCTGAAGAAGCAGATTGAGATCCTGCAGAGCGAGCTGGATGAAATGCATCCGGAGAACATTTCCGATGTGCGCCAGTTCCAGAAGAAGATCGAGGAGTCCGGCATGAACGACATCGCCCGCAAGGAGGCGGAGAAGGTTCTGAACCGGATGAAGCAGGAGGGACAGAACGGACATGAGTACGGAATGCTGTACGATTATCTGGATTTTGTGACAACCCTTTGCTGGAAGAAGCCGGAAATGTCGGAGATCGATCTTAACCATGCGGAGGAGGTCCTGAATGCGGATCATTACGGTCTGAAGAAGGTGAAGGAACGGATCCTTCAGCAGCTGGCGGTGATGGCACTCCGGAAGCAGCAGTCCGGCTCCATCCTGCTTTTTGTAGGTGCACCGGGTACCGGTAAGACCAGTATCGGTCAGAGCATCGCCAAGGCACTGGGACGTGAATATGTCCGCATCAGCCTGGGCGGCATCCGGGACGAGGCTGAGATCCGCGGTCATCGCAGAACCTATATCGGAGCCATGCCCGGTCGGATCATGGAGGGCGTGAAGCGCTCCGGTGTGTCCAATCCGGTCATCGTTCTGGACGAGGTGGATAAGCTGGCGAAGGACTATGGCGGAGACCCCGCAAGCGCCCTGCTGGAGGTGCTGGATCCCGAGCAGAATTTCAGCTTCACCGACCATTATATGAATGTACCCTATGATCTTTCCAACGTGCTCTTCGTCTGCACGGCGAATCAGATTGATACGATCCCGGAGCCGCTTTTGAACCGCATGGAGCTGATCGAGTTCCCCGGTTATACGGAGCTGGAGAAGGAAAGCATAGCGAAGAAGCATCTGATCCCCCGGGCTTACGAGGCGATGGGGATCAGGAAGAGTCAGCTGAGAATATCGGATCCGGCGATCCGGAAGGTGATCGCGGAATACACCATGGAATCCGGAGTCCGTGGCCTGAAGAAGCGCGTGGAGGGCATCTGCCGTCATGCGGCAGTCCGTCTGGTGAAGGGAGAGAAGAAGCTTTCTGTAACCCCGGCAAATCTGAAGGAATATGTGGACGGACGCGGTCTGCACCGCGACAAGGTGGAGAAGAAGGCGGTTGCCGGTATCGTGACCGGACTTGCCTGGACGGCTGCCGGCGGTGAGATCCTTTATATCGAAACCAAGAAGGTCAGCGGAAGCGGGCAGGTGATCATCACCGGTCAGCTGGGAGATGTGATGAAGGAATCCGTATCCATCGCACTGTCCCTGGTGAAGGAACGTTTCCCGAAGGAAACGGCCGAACTCTCCAAGTATGACCTGCACATCCATGTGCCCGAGGGCGCGGTCCCGAAGGACGGACCCTCTGCCGGGATCACCATTACCACGGCACTTTCCTCACTCTTCACCGGGAAGAAGGTGGCTCCCACCATCGCCATGACGGGCGAGGTGTCCCTCCGCGGCGGAGTTATGCCCATCGGAGGACTTCCCGAGAAACTGATGGCGGCAGTCCGGGCCGGTGTGAAGACCGTGCTCATCCCGAAGGAAAATGTCGAGGATCTGGAGGATGTGGCGGAAGAGGTGAAGAAGTCGCTTGAGATCAAAGCGGTATCCAGTGTCGCAGAGGTTCTGAAGTATACATCCATCAGCGATTGACGTATGTGTCGGTCTTCCGGACAGCAGTGTTATGACAGTAGCGTTGTTCCGATGACTTCAGACTGAAGCATCACGGGGATAAATATGTAACAAAATATATCATAAGAGCAATGGACGGAATCGGCGGAAACTCCAATAAAAATGCAAGTTTCCGCCGGTTTCTTCATTTTTGCATCGGGATCATTTTCTGCAATTTTCCGTCGATTCCGGGAGCGTTCGGTGGTATAATAGATTCATATTGATTCCGGCAGCGGGCCGGAGAAAAATGGAGGAGGTTAAGTATGCGAAAGAGAAAACATGCATTGAAGGCCAGGATCATTGCTCTTTCAGTAGCTGTTGCTACTCCGCTTTCGAGTTCACCTGCATTTGCGGCGCCCTTAGAGGGAGAGGATACGTCCATTTCCGATGAGGCTGTGAAGGAAGAACGCGAAAATGATTCGCCTTTGCAGGAAACTCCGAAGGCTGACGAGGGAGTGACTCCGGAGGTTGATGCAGAAGAGACCGAGAAGCCTGAGGCGGACGGGGAAGAAGCACCGAAGGCTGAAGCAGACGGGGAAGAAGCACCGAAGGCTGAAGCAGACGGGGAAGAAGCACCGAAGGCTGAAGCAGACGGGGAAGAAGCACCGAAGGCTGAAGCAGACGGGGAAGAAGCACCGAAGGCTGAAGCAGACGGGGAAGAAGCACCGAAGACTGAAGCAGAGGAGAAGGACTCTGCACAGGATGCGGACAAGGAAGGAAGACTGTCCGCCACAAAGCCGGTAGTACCCATGGTTGGTGCGACTCAGGACGGCTGGGTAGAAGAAGACGGCGAAATGTACTATTACGTCGATGGATATCCGGTTACCAGTACGGTCATGGAGATCGACGGGGCGTTATATGGTTTTAGATCTTCCGGAGCTCGCTATACGAGTACGTCTTTTGGTCTTTGGCTGGATGATGGATTTCATGAATTTCTGGCCAGAGAGGACGGAACCCTGTATGCGGACTGCTGGTATAAGCCTTCAGAAGGCCCAGGCTCGGAAGAGGAACCAGTGTACTATACTCCGGAGGGCTATCTGGCGGAGGGCGTTGTTGGGATTGATGAAATAACCTACCTTTTCAGAGAGGGAAGACTGTGGAAGAACACGTTCCAGCGTATCGATGATAACTGGTATACATCCGATTCGGACGGTGTGGCTACGAAGGTGACCGTGACCACCGGCTGGGTTCAGATGGGCGATGACTATTACTATCTTAAGGACAATGAGCTTGTAGCAAGTCAGATCCTGAAGATCGGAGATGACTATTACGGATTCAATTACGACGGACGGATGTGTGTCGATGGTTTATACTCTTTCTGGACCCGTGACGAGGAGTTATCTCAAGATGTATATAAGCAATACTATGCCGGAGAAGACGGAGTCCTTCTCAGAAATGAATGGAAGGAGGACGATTGGGGGAGTCTGTATTATTTTACGGATGACTGCAGTGGGGCTGAAGGGCTGTATCCAGTAGATGGTACGCTGTACTACTTTAACAACGGCAGTCTTGTCCGGAATACCATGGTAAAGGTAGATGAAAAGTGGTATTCCGTGGATGAAGACGGTATTGCCAGGGAAGAGAACATTCAGGATAACGGCTGGAATGAGATCAATGGCAAGACCTACTATTTCGTGGACGGAGAGCCCGTGAAGAACCTGGTGAAGGAAATTGAAGGTGAGTACTACGGCTTCGGATGGGACGGCGTGCTGTTTAAGAACAACAGTTTTACCATCTGGGATTCGGAGTTACAGAAAGACTGCTGTTACTTTGCCGGTGAAGACGGAGTCCTGTATCGGAACCAGTGGAGAGATGACGAATACTATTATACGGATGATTGCCGTGCGGCTGCCGGGATTTATGAGATCGACGGAACAAAGTATTATTTCAGCGACTACGGTTATCTTCTCTATAACAGGATCGTCCTTGTGGATGGTCAGTGGTATATCGTGGACGAGCAGGGTGTTGCCACCGAGACCACCCTTTCGCCGGGCTGGAACCAGATCAACGGCGCAAAATACTATGTGACAGAAGACGGAGAGCTTGTAACTAGCCAGATCAGAAAGATCGGGAACGCATATTATGGCTTTGAAGAAGATGGAAAGGTATATACCGATACCACCTTCGACATGTATCTGTATGAGGACGGGGAGTATCTTGGCCATTTCTACTTCCGGGCAAAGAAGGATGGTAAGCTTTACCAGAACGAATGGTATAAGAACCTGGATGCTCAGGAAGCCGGATACTACGGAGAGGACTGTAGGGCTCTGACCGGATTTAATACCATTGACGGAGTCGGTTATCTGTTTGATTCAAACGGAAATCTCTATTTCAACAGAGTGATAGAGCATGATGATAAGTGGTATGGATGTGATGCGGAAGGTGTTGCCACAGAGATCAGCATCACAACGGGCTGGTATGAACTTTCCGGAAAGTATTACTACTTCCTCGACGGTTCATCGATTTCAAATCAGGTGATTCAGATCGGCTCGGATTATTATGGCTTCCGATGGGACGGACAGCGTTACGAGAATTGTGTGTTCAGTCTTGATCAGTATGACTTTGAGACAGATACGTGGGTCTGTCACTATTACAAAGCCAAAGCAGACGGAACTCTGTATCGGAAAGAATGGTCGGGTGACCGGTATTTCGGAGATGACTGCGCATCGGTAACAGGCTTATCAGAAGTCGACGGAGCATTGTATTATTTTGATGAAAATGGGTATTTAGTACAAAATGATCTGGTTTCCGTTGACGGCAACTGGTACTCGGTAGATGGGGACGGTGTTGCTACGCTTCAGACAGTCAGAGAAGGCTGGAATACCATTGAAGGCAATACCTACTACTTTGTGAACGGAGAACCGCTGAAGTATCAGGTTCGGAAGATCGATGGCTTCTATTACGGCTTTAACCGTAGAGGAGAACTGTTCACAAATCAGTCCTTCGGAATCGAGGTCTATGATGAGGAAGGCACCTATATCGGATATAATTTTTACCTTGCGAAGAAAGACGGAAAACTGTATCAGAACGAATGGGTTGAGTATGATGATTGGGGAGATATTGAAAAGTACTACTATGGAGCGGATGCGGCTGCAGCTTCCGGTCTGAAGAAGATCGACGGAGTCATCTATTACTTCACGGAAGATGGAATGCTCTATAACCGTGCTGATCTGATCCGGGTGAACGGAAAATGGGTTTCCGTGAACGAAGAAGGTGTGGCAACCCGTGTCACCGTACAGGACGGATGGAATGAATTTGAAGGAATAAAATACTATTTCGTTGACGGTGAGCCTCTGAAGGATCAGGTGGCACAGATCGGCGATAAGTATTATGGCTTTAACTGGCGCGGAAGGATGTACCGCAATACCAGATTTTCAATTGAAGTCTATTGTGAACCGGTGGATTCTTACGATTATTATTATTACCTGGCAAAGGATGACGGGACACTCTATCAGAATGAATGGTACTATGAAGACGATCATGACAGTTATCCGTCTTCCTATTATGGACCGTATGCTGCCGCCTATACCGGGTTCCAGACCATTGATGGTAAGAAGTATTATTTTGACGGAGAAGGTATACTTCAGAGAAATGCCCTTATCCAGGAACGCGATAAGTGGTACAAGTCGGATAAAGATGGTGTTGTTTCCGAGGCAGCTGTTTCCGATGGATGGTTTGAGCATGCCGAAAAATGGTATTACTTTGAGAACGGAGAGATGCTGAGGTATACCGTTAAGGAAATTAAAGGTGACTATTATGGCTTTGCATCTGATGGTCATCTTTATATGAATACCGCATTCTATCTAGAGTATTTTGACGATCATGATTATTATAGTGAAGCTTACTATCGTGCGAAGGCCGACGGAAAGCTGTACCGAAGCGAGTGGTATGAATACCGGGGTGAAAAGTATTTCTACTCGGCTACAGGACAGGCGCTGGAAGGCCTTGCCACACTCAAAGGAGTTACCTATCTCTTTGACTATGATGGAAGAGCCTATACGGATTGCGTGAAATCCTATTCGGGAGAGTGGTACGCCATTGATGAGGATGGAGTGGCTACGAAGATCAGTGTTACGGACGGATGGGTGACTGCAGGAAGGAACCGGTTCTACTTCAGGAACGGTGAACCGGTCTGCAATGAAGTTATTCTGATCAGCGGTCATTTTTACGGCTTTGACCGCGAAGGAACGCTTTTCGAGGCAGGATCCTTTGGTATCCGTAACGATGATGACGGTTCCTATAAGTATTATCGGGCAAAGGCTGACGGAGTTCTGTGTCGTAACGAATGGTACCATGATGCAAACAGTTCCTCTTACTATCTTAATGACTGTACCGCGGCTACGGGACTTTGTGAGATCGAAGGAAAGCTCCGCTACTTCTCAGAAGGCGGATATCTGTACAGGAACAGCGTGGTTCAGATAAATGAGAGCTGGTACACGATAGATGATGAAGGTATTGTCACTGCGCTGAGTGATCCGGATGGCTGGATCGATGCAGGAACCGAACGCTATTATATGGAAGACGGCGAGCTTGTCAGGGGCCGGATCCTTAAGATCGGTGATGCCTACTATGGATTCTCTGATGAGGGGTCACTGTACAGGAACAGATTGTTCTGGATGTATGAAGAGGTCGGAGGTCAGGAGACTGAGTATCGCTATTATGCAAAGGCAGACGGAACTCTGTACCGGAATGAGTGGGCCGACGATCATGATTATTACTTCCTGGATGACTGCAGGGGTGCGGACGGACTGGTTGAGATTTCCGGAAAGACCTATCTCTTCCGTGATGGAGAGTTGATCCGGTCGGGCCTCTCTCGGGTTGACGGTATATGGTATTCCAGTAATGACGAAGGTGTTGCAACTGTTCTGAAGAATACAAGCGGCTGGGTTCAGGTTGATTCCTATAAGTACTATTTCAAGGACGGAGAACCGGTACGGGGTAGGGTCATCAAGATCGGAAATGCCTATTACGGCTTCATGTATGATGGCAAACTGTATACAAATACTTCATTTGAAAGTGAGATCGATGATGAATGGAGATACTTCCGGGCGAAGGCTGACGGAACCCTTTATACCGGCTGGGTAAATTACTATGGAACCAGATATTATTATCATGAGAACGGTATGGCGGCGTGCGGTATCGAGGTGATCGACAAGCAGAAATACCTCTTCAATTACACAGGTGAACTGCTGATCAACCGGGTGCAGTATGATGGTGAAACGGATGCATACTATATGGGTGATGCCGAGGGCCATCCGAAGAAGATGGTGAACGGTTGGAATACCGCTTCCGACGGAACCAAATACTATTTTGAAAACGGGGAACCCCTTGTTTATACAGTGAAGAAGATCGGAAATGCGTATTATGGCTTTGGCAGATACGGAGCCATGTATAAAGATACTTCATTCTCTTTCTCTGATGAGGAGGATCAAAGTATCTCATACCGCGCAAAAGCCAATGGAACACTGTATACCAGTGCCTGGTATGAAGCAGGAGATCAAAGGTATTTTTATAAGGCAAATGCTCAGGGGGCTACAGGCATCCTGACACTGGGCGGTAAGAAGTATGCTTTCGATGAAGACGGAAGGATGAGACGGTCGGAATACTTCTATGAGAACGGTGTCGGATATCTTGCGGATTCCAAGGGAGGAATCCAAAAGGCAGCTGCCGGCTGGAACAAGGTGGACGGAAATAATTATTACCTGAAGAAGGGTGCATTTGTGTGGGATGCCGTAGTCAAGATCGGTGCGGATTACTACGGATTCGACTGGGAAGGCCGACTTCTCAAGGATCAGAGCTTCTACTCCTGGGACGAGAGCACCGGAAAGTATGCCTATTACCGGGCACAGGGAAATGGAAAACTGCTCCGGAATACATGGGATGGTTTCTACTATTACCAGGCAAATGGTCAGTCGTTGCGCGGAAGACAGAAGGTTGGAGGTAAGTATTACTACTTCAACTATGACGGTCAGGCAATCTCCAATGAATATGTTGTTGTTGACGGTGTCAGCTACCATGCTGCAGCCAGCGGTGTCCTTTCCAAGGTGACAAAGGACGGGTTGTACCGGACAGGCATTGGAAAGTACGATCTGATCTACATATCCGGCGGCAAGACTCTGAAGAATCAGTGGAAGACCGTTGGCGGTAAGAAGTATTATTTCGGTAGTGATGGCTATGCATATCGTAATGATGTTTACAGCATTTCCGGGAAACTGTATCTGTTTAACTCGGACGGGACCCTTGCATCCTCAGGCTGGCAGTGCGGAGATCAGTACTTTGTAGCGAAGGACGGAAGTCTTGTGACCGGTAAGGTGAAGCTTGGCGGAGTATGGTACTATTTTGATAAGGATTGGGGCGAAAAGCAACATGGCTGCGTGGAGGTGAACGGAAAGAAGGAACTCTACGGGGCAGACGGTAAATATGTCGGAACCATTTCCAAGAAGGGATGGAACACCATTTCCGACCAGAAGTATTACCTGCTGGATAACGGCGAAATGGCAGAGGGTTACTGGAAGATCGGCGGTGCAGGATATCTTTTCGAAAGAAATTACAATACCAAGGCGTACCCGATGGCGAAGAATATTAGAAGGTGGTGCGAAGCGGGAGAATGCCTGTTTACGTCCACCGGAAAGCAGCTTCAGAATGGCTGGTATCAGCTGGAGGGCGCATGGTATTATGCAAAGAACGGTGAGCTGGTTGACGGTCTGCAGACCATCGGCGGAAAGAAGTATCTGTTCGAAGATTATGTGATGGTATATGAAAGTAAAGTGATTGACGGAACCCTGTATACGATCAATAAGAGCGGCGTTGTCACATCGACGAAGAAGGTGGCAAACGGAACCTGGACACTGGCTGACGGCGATTACTATTATTACAAGAACGGTAAGCCTTTCACCGGCTGGGTAGGAAAGTATTATATCCTGAATGGTGTCATGCAGCGGAACGGAATAACCAAGGACGGCTATTGGGTAAACTACAACGGTGCATACCAGAGTACTGCAGGATGGGCAGTAAGCGGCAGCGGCAAGGGAAAGACAGTGACAGCCCATTATGTAAAGAAGGGTGGTAAGCTGGCCAAGAAGCAGTGGCTGCAGATTGGTAAGAAATGGTATTACTTCAATGAGGAATATTGTGCAGTTGACGGACCCCAGAAGATTGACGGTGTATGGTATCTCTTCAGTGACAATGTATATGTGAAGACCCTGGGCAAGAAGCTTCCGAACGGCTGGGTCAAGGGCGGAAAGTACTGGTATTACTTCGACTTCGGTTCGATCGTGGAAGGCGTTAAATCGGTCGATGGCAAGGCCTACAATTTCGCCTACAGCCGCATGCTTGAAGGTACGTTGTATGACGGAAGATATTCGGCCGCTTCGGGTGTGGTTCAGGCTTACACTGGCTGGAAGCAGCTGAACGGAAAGTGGTATTACTTCGACAAACTGAATCAGGCCGTAACCCACGGCTGGATATATGACGGCTCGAAGCACTACTACATGTATGAAGGCGAACTGGTGACCGGCAGCCGTGTGATCAATGGCAGACTGTATCAGTTTGCAGGCAGCGGAGCCATGGTGAAGCAGATCACTGCTCCTGACGGCTGGTACCAGCTGGGCAAGGACTGGTACTATTTCGAGAACGGAAGAGCGCTTACATCCCGGATCGTAACCTACCAGGGTAAGAACTACCTGATGGGTGAAGACGGCAGGATGGTCACAAACGGAAGCGCAAGATCGTATTACGGAAATGGTGGTCTGTTCTATGCTGACAAGAACGGCGTGATCGTAACCAATACCTGGAAGAAGGTTGACGGTGTGGATCGTTATTTCGGCGCTGACGGAACGGCGCTTTTCGGAGCACAGAAGATCGGCGGAAAAGAGTATTATTTCGACTGATCCCCGCATCAAAGCCCTAACAAGGTAAACTAAAAAAACAACGGGTGTACCCTCCGGCAGCTGATTTCAGCTTCCGGGCGGGTGCACCCGTTTTAGTCTTCAGAGACGATGGAGCAGGAGGGAACCCCGCCATCTCCAAGGTGATGCCGGACGGAAAAATGACCTTCCGGTTAACATAACTACGCGAACCGGTTAGTTGGAACGAACTATATGACAAAATCGCCATTTCGTTGCTTGACTTCCCATCCGATAAACCTTATACTATATAAGGTTTTTTGTGAATCGTGATCTGTCCGTGGGACAGGGCTGTCTGATCAGAGAGACGGCCGGTATGGCGCAGGACGGATTTCAATATTAAAGAAAAGAGGTACGAAGAACATGGCAGTAGTTGATCTGAGCAAGTACGGCATCACAGACGTACAGGAAATCTACCACAATCCTTCTTTTGAGGATCTTTACAATTTTGAGATGGATCCTTCCCTTGAAGGATTCGACAAGGGCGTTGAGACAGAACTCGGTGCCGTAAATGTTATGACAGGTGTTTACACCGGTCGTTCTCCCAAAGACAAGTTCATCGTTATGGATGAGAATTCCAAGGACACAGTATGGTGGAATACACCGGAGTATCCGAATGATAACCATGAGGCTTCCCAGGAAGCATGGGCTGCAGTAAAGGAGATCGCTAAGAAGGAGCTGTCCGGCAAGAAGCTTTTCGTAGTTGATGCTTTCTGCGGTGCAAACGAGGATACACGTATGGCTGTCCGCTTCATCATGGAAGTTGCATGGCAGGCACATTTCATCAAGAACATGTTCATCCAGCCGACAGCTGAGGAACTGGAGACCTTCGAGCCCGATTTCGTTGTTTACAACGCATCCAAGGCTAAGGTAGAGAACTACAAGGAGCTGGGCCTCAATTCCGAGACAGCAGTAGTCTTCAACATCACAAGCCGCGAGCAGGTTATCATCAACACCTGGTACGGCGGAGAGATGAAGAAGGGTATGTTCTCCATGATGAACTACTATCTGCCGCTGAAGGGCATTGCTTCCATGCACTGCTCCGCAAATACAGATATGGAAGGTAAGAACACAGCTATCTTCTTCGGACTTTCCGGAACAGGTAAGACCACACTTTCCACAGATCCGAAGCGTCTCCTGATCGGTGATGACGAGCATGGCTGGGATGACAACGGTGTCTTCAACTTCGAGGGCGGCTGCTATGCAAAGGTTATCAACCTTTCCAAGGAAAATGAGCCGGATATCTACGGCGCTATCAAGAGAGATGCACTTCTTGAGAACGTAACCGTAGACGCTGAAGGCAAGATCGATTTCGATGATAAGAGCGTAACAGAGAATACACGTGTATCTTATCCGATCGAGCACATCAAGAACATCGCCAAGAACGTTAACGGAAAGTCTTCCGGACCGGACGCTGAGAACGTGATCTTCCTGTCCGCAGACGCATTCGGCGTACTTCCGCCGGTATCCATCCTGACACCGGAGCAGACACAGTACTACTTCCTGTCCGGATTCACAGCAAAGCTTGCAGGTACCGAGCGCGGTATCACAGAGCCCACACCGACCTTCTCCGCTTGCTTCGGCCAGGCATTCCTGGAGCTGCATCCGACAAAGTACGGCGAGGAGCTTGTTAAGAAGATGCAGAAGAACGGCGCTAAGGCTTACCTTGTAAACACCGGCTGGAACGGAACAGGCAAGCGTATCTCCATCCCGGATACCCGTGGTATCATCGATGCCATCCTTTCCGGAGATATCAAGAAGGCACCGACCAAGAAGATCCCGTTCTTCGATTTCGAAGTACCGACAGAGCTTCCGGGCGTATCCACAGAGATCCTTGATCCCCGTGATACCTATGCAGATGCTGCTGAGTGGGAAGAGAAGGCAAAGGATCTGGCAGGCCGCTTCATCAAGAACTTCAAGAAGTATGAGACAAATGAGGCAGGTAAGGCACTTGTTTCCGCAGGTCCCCAGCTGTAAGATTTATTAAAATTCATATTTGCGGTGAAAGCCGCACAACGAAGGAGCCGCCCGTGTTACACGGAAGCGGCTCCTTCTATATTTGACTAATACTGTCCATTCGACGAGGCGCTGAAAAGGGATGGCCACGATGCCTTTCGAGGTCATTGCGGGTCCCGGCACTTGGCAATCCGTGAGCGAAGCGAAACGGGAAGCCTATGTGCCGCTGGGGGCACCCGCAACTAAGGCGCGAGCCGGACGCATGCGTGCCGGTGGCACGCGGTTATGCGTCGAATGCGACCAAGCGGCAGCGCGACCCGAGTAAGGCATCTGTGCTCAGACCATAGTGCCGAGGACAATTTGTGTGACAGAATGCTCACTTGCCAGGAGGTAATTCGTTGACTTGCCCGGATGTCAGCCTTATACTGAAACTATAGGCAAGGGGGCAGGATGTGAAGCGACTTCCGGAGGTGTACCATGGCAACATATGTGATGTCGGATATTCATGGCTGTTATACGGAATTTCAAACGCTTCTTAAGAAGACAGGCTTTGATCCGGAGAAGGACGAACTGATCATTGCAGGCGATATCGTGGATCGGGGAGCGGAGAATTATGAGATGCTGGAGTATGCGGCCTCCAAACCGGAGGGCGTTACATTTCTCATGGGAAATCATGATCAGGACTTTATCCTGTACTGCCATACACTTGTGGCCCTCTACAGAACGCTGAGGGATACGGAGGATGAGGACCTCTGCAGCTTCATCCACAGGGAGGATGTCATTTATCCCTACCTGGAGTTTGTGAGAGACCGATACGATACGGTCCGCTATCTGCTCGAGGAAGCAGAGGAACCGCTGACAACGGGGGATTTCGAACGATGGGCCGGCTGCATGGAGCAGTTCCCCTATTACGTCAGGAGGAAAGTGAACGGCAAACGGTACATCATCGTGCATGCAGGGTATATCTCCGAGAAGGACTATCGGGAGGCTGTGAGAAAGGGAACCACCAGATACCCGGACGGGATCGAACAGTTCTATGTCTGGGCCCGGGAGGAAGGACTGCGGTACGGAGAGGAAGGGACCACGGTCATTTTCGGTCATACGCCCACCATTGCCGAGCATGATTTCTTTAATCATGGAAGAGTGATGGTCCGGAAAAGGAGGAAGAAACGGTTCATCAACATCGATTGCGGATGCGTCTTTCGGAAACAGCATCCAGAGGCGAACCTTGCCTGCATCCGGCTGGAGGATGAGAAGGTCTTTTATCTTCGATAGTTTTTCTAAATGTGACAATTCTGCGAAATGCCGCATTTATACTACAAATATAATGACAATGAATGCCGTGGATGTTAGAATCAATTTTGGTCGTCAGGTGATGCCACGGCATGTCATGCCGCTTGTCCGTCGCTTCGGGTAAGTGGCTTTTTTTTGCCAAAAGAGGTGTATCTTTTTTTTCGAAGGAAGGAGTTCGGGATGGAAAGGAAAGGAAAGTACAGAACATAATAAGACCCCGACGTTACTTCGGTTTCGATGGGGGTCGGAACAGGAGGAGAAGGATGATGATACCAATGATCAATCTTACTGAGACCGGTCGGAACATCGTACGTCTTCGGAAGAGGGCAGGCCTTTCCGTAAAGGATCTGCAGCAGGTCTTCGGATTTGCGACTCCGCAGGCGATCTACAAGTGGCAGCAGGGACTGGCACTTCCGACCATCGACAATCTGGTCATTCTGGCAATGCTTCTGGGTGTAACCATGGATGAGATCATCGTGGTTGACCCGGGCATGCCCCTGGACAAGATCGCGTAGCGATCTGAAACTCGGTAGATAGTGCCGCTTACTTCACAGGTGGCAGGGGGCCGCAGCAGTTGCTGCTGTCCCGGAACGGTTCGATTCCGTAAATAGTGGCACGATATCACATATAGGGCAGCTAGCCGGATTTACTTCAAAATCAGTCGGAGAAAAGAAATCCGGCAATATCGCCCCAAAAGGAGACAGTATGAAAGAGTTATACGAAAGCGTGCTCTTTGAAAAGCATATACTGGTCCACGACAGCAGCAGGAAGGAGGAGCATCCCTTCGAGACGCTCTTCTCTCTGGCGAATCTGTTCGGGATCCGGATCATTTCCGGTGAGGAACTGGTACAGTCGGAAATGATCCATGTAGCAGAACGGGAACTGGGTACAAATGTACCGGAGCCCTTCTATCGGGGCTTCCCGGAAAGCGTCCGGGAGCTTTCGCCGGACCGGCTGCTCTTTGACCAGCTGGTTCATTATATGGTGACCTATGGCTTCGGAGATTTCTCCGCGCCGGGACACTCCCTTTTTGAGGGAGACCGCAAGGGTGATTTTGAACGCGCCGCATTTAAAGAGAATACGGAGATCCGTGAGTTCTCAGTCCTGACAGAGGACGAGGCTATGGTGAAGCTGACGGAGATGGCGGACGGACTTCTGGCCGGAAGCCGCCCCCTCAGCAAGCGTCAGTATGAGCTGGTGCTTGATATCACGAAGGAGCCGGGCTACCGGCTGCCGGCCATCGCGTCGAAGGACACGGCTGTCCGCCTGCTTCTGGATACCGGAAGCTTGCGTTTTGCGGACAGTCTGATGCTTTCCGATGTGATCCGGATCACGGATGAGCTGAGCTATGCACATAATAACAATATGAACCTGCGGAAGCTGAATCTTAGAAATAAGGACCGTGTGTTTCTGACAGGGATGATCGACCGCCTGCTGGCGAACGGCCGATGTGACCTCAGAACCTGCTATGAGAAGAAGCAGATCTGGAACGGCCTGCTCCATCATATTCACTATAAGGCGAAGTCCCCGGAAGGACAGGCCTTTGTGGATGCCATGAGGGGAAAGGGCAACCGGTCCGTCTACTCTGATTTTGAGCGTGCCATGTCGGAACGCAGGGTAAGCGAGGCGGCCCGTATCCTGAGGGAAGGCAAGGGTTCGGGAGCCGTGCTCCGGAATCTGAACTACCTGATCAGCCGGTGCGGGACGAAGGCGGAGGTGGACGAGGTTCTGTCCTGCGTCGATACAAAGAATGTGATCCTGCTGATCCAGCTCCTGCTGCAGTATTCCAACTACAAGGCGGCCGGAGAGGCAAGAACCTTCCGGTTTACAAAGCATACGAAGTTGAAGGTATATAAGGAGACGGAGGAGGATATGGCCCGAAGAGGGACGAACCTCTCCGAGGATGTTACCGGACAACTGGCCGAGGTGATCCGGACCCGGCTGGCCGGCGTTCTGAAGGGACGGCTGGGAAAGGTTTATATCAGTCCCGGGATGGAGCGTTATGCGCTTCCGCTCCAGGAGACGACCTCGCAGGGCGGTTTCGGAGTCCTTACCAGAGGAACCCGTATCCCCATCGGTGAAGGCAGGAAGCTTCGTGCCTTTACCTACTGGGAGAAGGTAAATGATATCGACCTTTCGGTCTTCGGGATAGATGAAACGGGAGGACGAAGGGAGTTCTCCTGGAGGACCATGGCCGGGAATCAGTCGGATGCGATCACCTATTCCGGTGACGAAACCAGTGGCTATAACGGCGGTTCGGAATTCTTCGATATCGACCTGCCCCGGTTCCGTAATAAATATCCGGACATGCGTTATCTGATCTTCTGTGACAATGTGTTCAGCAGGGTCAGCTTTACAGACTGCTTCTGCAGAGCAGGCTATATGTTCAGGGACAGAAAGGATTCGGGAGAGATCTTCGAGCCGAAAACCGTGGAATCTGCTTACAGGATCAACTGCGACAGTATGTTTGCATACCTTTACGGTATTGACCTTGCCACAAATGATCTGATCTGGTTGAACATGGCCCGTGACAGTCAGGCTGCGGTTGCCGGAACCACAGGGATGGATTTCCTGACGGATTACTTCCATGTGACCGATGTGATCAATGTGGCTTCCTTCTTTACGATGATGGCCACGGAGGTCGTGTCCGATCCCGCGGAAGCGGATGTGGTGGTTACCGATCAGCCGGTTGAGGTATTGGAAGAGACCGAGGTGATCCGTGAGTTTGATCTCGAGCGGATGATCGCGCTGATGAATCAATAATGAGGGTGCCTGTCACTGTGCAAATACACGAATTATTTGCTGTATTTTCACGAGTGACAGGCATCCTTTGTCATTGTATAATGAAAATGTGTGTGCGTTTATCCTCTCTCAGCAAGAAGACCCCCTCCTCTAAGGTGGGGGATGAATTGCGCACAAATTTGCTGAATGTTCACATGACAATTACATGAAAATGTGCTATAATATAATCAGTCGAATTCTTCTATAGAGGTATAATATATATGGATTTAGACAACAATGCACATTCAGTATTTTTGCTTCACTATCATCTTGTTCTGGTTGTAAAGTATCGGAGAAGAGTTTTCAATAAATCAATATCAAACAGGGCGAAAGAGATATTTGAGTATATTGCTCCCCGATATAACATTTCCCTTGAGGAATGGAATTATGATGCCGATCATGTACACATTCTCTTTAGGGCACATCCAAATACCGAGATCAGCAAATTCATAAACGCATATAAAAGTGCGAGCAGCAGGTTGTTGAAGAAGGAGTTCCCGGAGATTAGGAAAAAATTATGGGAAGAGTATTTCTGGAGCCAAAGTTTCTGCCTGCTTACCACAGGTGGCGCACCGATCGAGGTAATCCGGAAGTATATCGAAAGCCAGGGGCAGAAGAAACGAGGCAGAGATAGCGGTAAAGAGAAGAAATAATACAGAGGAGAGCATGATATGGCCAACAAAGCGTTCAAATTTCGTCTCTATCCCAATCAGGAGCAGGAAGTTCTGTTATCGAAGACATTTGGATGCGTAAGATTTGTATATAATCGATGGTTGGACCGGAAGATCAAACAGTACGAGGAAGACAAGACAACCGTTACATATACAATGTGCGCCGGGGAGATGGCAGAACTGAAGAACGAAGAAGGCTACACATTCTTGAAGGAGGTTGACAGCATAGCACTTCAGCAGGCGCTGAGGCATCTTGATACAGCCTTCCAAAACTTTTTTCACCTGCCGCAGACAGGATTTCCGAGATTCAAATCTAAAAAAAGCAATCGAAACAGTTATTCAACCGTATGCGTTAATGGGAATATAAACATTGCAGACGGTTTTTTAAAGTTGCCGAAGATCGGAAGGGTGAAAGTGAAAATGCACCGTGTCATTCCGGAGGGATACATACTGAAATCCGTGACGATCAGCAAAACACCCTGTGGAAAGTATTGTGCCAGTATATTGTACGAGTATGAACAGAATACTGTCGAAAAGAAAACGGATACATATCTTGGGCTGGATTATTCCATGCGCGAACTGTATATTGACAGCAACGGAAATGAACCGGAATATCCGGGATACTACAGACAGGCAGAGAAAAAACTGAAAAGAGAGCAAAGAAGACTTTCGCTTATGCAAAAGGGATCAAATAATCGGACCAAACAGCGGATAAAAGTTGCAAGACTTCATGAAAAAATCGCAAATCAGAGGAAGGACTTTCTTCACAATCAGTCCAGACAGATAACCAATGGCTATGACTGCGTGTGTGTGGAAGATCTTGACATGAAGAAAATGTCGCAGACAATGAAGTTTGGCAAATCGATTTCGGATAATGGATGGGGGATGTTTGTATCATTTTTGCAATATAAACTGGCGGAGCAGGGGAAGAAGCTCGTAAAGGTAGACAGATATTATGCCAGCAGTCAGATCTGTTCGTGTTGCGGTTATGTAAATGAGGAAGTGAAAAGCCTTTCAGTCAGACAGTGGATTTGTCCGGATTGTGGGGCGCATCATGACCGAGACATAAACGCGGCGATTAATATCAGAAATGAAGGCATGAGGATTGTTTCTGTATAATATATAGAAAAGCAAAGAATGAACCGTGGGGCACACGGGGATAGCTCGCTTATGCTTAGCACATTAGTGCTATCGAACGAGAACCGACAGCTCGCCGACAGGCGAGAGGAAGCCCCCACCTCTTCAGGTGGGGGAGGATGTCACGCGCTCATTCATATCAGGGGATGTAGTTGAAGGGGGGATTTATGAAGATCATTACAACAGAGAATCTGACAAAGGTGTATGGTTCGGGGGATACCGCTGTTACCGCAGTGAATCATCTGAATCTGGAGATCGAATCCGGACAGTTTACCGCCATCATCGGTTCTTCCGGGTCCGGGAAATCATCGCTTCTGAATCTTCTCGGAGGCCTGGATACTCCGACCGAAGGGTCCGTTATGATCGACGGAACCGATATTTATACGCTGAGCGATGAAAAGCGTTCCGTCCTGCGGAGAGAGAAGATCGGTTTTATCTTCCAGAATTTCAATCTCATCCCGGTGCTGAGCGTGGAGGAGAATATCGCCATGCCTGCGCTTCTGGACGGCAGAAAGGTGGATCCGGCGGAGATGGACGAGCTCCTGAAGATCCTGAGCCTGGAGAACCGCCGCACACATCTTCCCAACGAGCTTTCCGGAGGTCAGCAGCAGAGAGTATCCATCGGACGTGCGCTGATCAACCATCCGCCTGTGATCCTTGCGGATGAACCCACGGGAAATCTGGATTCCAGGAATACTACGGAAGTAATGAATATGCTGATCGATGCGGTGAAGACCCGCAATCAGACATTGGTTCTCATTACCCATGAACCTGAGATCGCCGAGATGGCGGACCGGGTGCTGCAGATCGAGGACGGACATATCGTCAGCGATACGGCGAAGTAAGGAGGGGCGTATGAAGAGTCTTTCTACACTTACGTATCGTTACATGTGGACGAACAGAAAGAGGACCATCACCACCATCGTCGGAGTCTTTCTGGCGGCCGTGCTGATCTACACCATCTTCTGCATGGTATACAGTTACCAGCGGAGCATGGATGAAAAGAACTATGCGGATACCGGCGGATATGACGCGGTCTATACTGTGACGCCGGATGTGGCGGAGAAGATGCGGACGGATTTCCGGACTTCCAAGACTCTGGGAGACCTGGCAGTTACAAATCTCTGGATCTCCTGGACGGATGAAGAGGATGGTGTGACCCGTATCGACAGCTTTGAGGATATGGCCTATCCGACAGCGCTTTCCAAGGGAACCTACCCGAAGAAGGATCAGGAGGTATTGGCCCCGACGGATATAAATGAAATGGGGCAGACCATCGAGAGCTACGGAGAAAACGGGACCGCTACCGTTGGAAAGGTTGTGGGTCTTACCACGGATAAGGACTATGACGCGCCGTACTATGCACTCCTTACGGATGAAAAACTGAAGGCTGCAGAGAGTGTCATGATATATATCTCCTTTGAGGAGAAAAGCGGCTTTGCTGAGAAGATGGAAGCCGTTGCTTCCGCCTATGGCATAGGCGGGGGCGAGGTAAATGAACTCGGGCTGGAGTTTTTCAGAGACGGAGATCAGGAACTCAATTTGTCCAAGGCGGCCATGGACGCAATTATTCTCATCTTCGTTGCCGTCTTCGGAATGATCCTGATGATCATCATTCGTAATGCCTTTAACATTTCCGTAAATGAGCGCATGAAGGATTACGGTATCCTTCGTTGTATCGGACTGACAAGGAAGCAGATCATCGGAATGATCATTAAGGAAGCACTGATCGTGGCGCTGATCGGAAGCGTGCTGGGCATGCTGGCGGGACACCTGCTTACCATGGGATTCTTCGCCATCGTGAATGCATCCGGCTTCCTGAAGACGATCCTTACCGGAACCGCAATTACGCTCCATGCCGGATTCTTCATCAAAACGGTCCTTGGGACACTGATCGTGGTGAGCTTTGCCACCTGTCTTTCCATGGTATCGCCGATCCAGAAACTATTTAAGATGAACCCCATCGAGACCCGCAGTCAGCCGGAGAAGCTCAGCAAACACGGACGGAAGGGGGGGCTTTCGGAAGCAAAGGTAAAGCGCTACGGCGTTGCCATCGCCTACGGTATTCATAATGCGAAGCGTTCCAAAGGACGATTCATCGCAAGTGTGATCACCCTGGGACTGGGCGTGGCTCTTGTGGTGGCGTCGGGTACGGCCCTTCGTACCATGAAGAGTACAGAGTTCCGTTCGGCAAATGATTATGATGCGGTTGCAGCCTGGAATTCCTATGATGCCTGGAAGAAGGTTTGGGATGAACGGAAGACGGATCCGGATACGGACGCAGTCTACGGTTATACGGAATATACCCTGACGGATGAAGCGAAAAAAACCGGTTTTTCCGGGGAATCCTTCCAGATGCTGGGCTTGACCGGCAATCTCTATCAGATTTTTGCGGAGGAAGCCCGGATGCAGGATGCATCCGCAGATTCCGGTAAGGTGTCCGTGATCCAGGTGCCGAACCTGTATGGCGAAACCAAATGGAATGTGGGTGACACCTTCAAGGTGAAGTACTCTGACAAAGAATTCTATGTTGCCGGGACCATGGATCCGGAACTGGCAGAGAAGTTCCTGATGACCAACTATGTTACGGTATGGTCCAGGTCGGATTATTATATCTACAGGATGGACGCGGATAATATGCCCATCGGCGCGGTGGAACCGAAGTCCATGTACACGGTGAAGAAGGAGTCCGGTGACAGGGAGGTTATGGATGTTTCCCTGGAGGCAAATATTCTGACCGGGACCAAGGGAAGAGACTATGAGGAGCTGCAGAAGGAGCTCTATGATTCAGGGGCCTACAAGGTGGCAAATATCGGAGCGGCCTTCCGTATGGTCAGCTTCCTGCACCTGGGAATCCTGTGCGTGATCGCATTTATCCTGGTGCTGATCATTACCAATACCATCAATGTACACCGCAGCCAGCTGCACAACCGAAGGGATGAATTCAAAACCCTCCGGTGCATCGGTCTCTCCGAGAAGCAGAAGAAGACCATGCTGCTGGCAGAGGGTATGGCTTCCTCCATCCTGGCGGTGATCGTGGGAACCCTGCTGGGGCTTTGCCTGGCGTTCCTGCTGGCCATGGTGGTATATAACGGAAACGGAATAACCGGAAATTATCTTCCGGAGGTTATGCATATCCGGTTTACACCGGACTGGGTTGCGATCCTTGTGACCGGTGCTGCAATCATCTTTATGGGCTGGCTGGTTGCAGTCACGACGAAGGATGAAGTGTAGGAAGGTTTCCGGGACGGTCAGGTTACCGGCTGGGACATATACATAAGAATGTAGAGGGAATGCTTTGTACACATTGTTTACTGACACAGATACCGATACAACAAAAAAGATAGCAGATCATTACGGCTACCGGCTGATCAGTATGCCGTACGCCGTGGAGGCGACGGAGACCCTGCCCTATATCGACTTCGAGGAATTTGATTCCCATACCTTCTACGATATGCTGAGAAGCGGGGTCATGCCACGGACCGGTTCCATCAGTGAGATGAACTATGTGGAGTATTTTGAACCGGAGTTTGCGGAAGGGCGGGACATCCTGTATGTGCATTTTTCCAGGAACAATTCCTCCACGTTCAAAGCCATGGACCGGGCGGTAGCGTCCCTGAAGGAGAAATATCCCGGCCGGGAGTTCTATGAGATCGATTCCAGAGCCATCTCCGTAGGAGCGCTGGCTGTGGTCTGCGAGGTAGGAGATCTGTACCTGAAGGGATGTTCCGTGGAGGAGATCCTGAAATGGGCTGAAACGGAAGTGGATCATTTTGCGGCTTATTTCTTTGTGGATGATCTGAAATTTCTGCAGAAGAGCGGACGTGTCGGCGGGATCGCGGGCTTCGTGGGGAATTTCCTGGGAGTACGCCCCATGCTCTATATGAGTGCGGGGGGAAATCTGGAGGTCATAGGGAAGGAGCGAGGACGTCTCAACGCCATGCGTTGTCTCGTCGCTTATGTGGAGGAGCTGGGAGAGGATCTGGAGAAGCACAGGATCATCATCGGTCACGCGGATGTGCCGGAGCTGGCAGAACGTCTGAAACAGATGCTGATCGAACGCTTCGGAGAGAACCTGTGGATCGAGACCGTACCGGTCAACCCTACGGTGGGCTGCCACTCGGGACCTGATACACTTGGACTCTCATTTCACGCAAGGTGCCGGCTCAGTCAGCGTCGGAAAAAATGATCGGAGATATATGATCAGAGATAAAGGATCGGAGAATACTATATGATTGAAGTGAAGGAAGTGAAAACGAAGAAGCAGCAGAAGGAATTTCTGGAGTTTCCGCTCCGGCTCTACCGGGACAACCCGTATTTCGTCCCGCCGTTTTACATGGATGAGAAGAAGCTCTTCGACCCGGATAATGCACATTCTGAAACCAGTGAGGCAATCTTTTTCAATGCCTATGTGAACGGAAAGATCGCAGGCCGGATCGGAGGAATCCTGCAGAAGGCTGCAAATGAGAAATGGGATCAGAAGCGGGTACGCTTCAACCGGTTTGACGCCATCAACGACAGAAGAGTCGCAAAGGCGCTCTTTGATGCTGTGGAGAAATGGGCTAATCAGAAGGGAATGAAGGAGGTCTGCGGTCCCCTGGGCTTTTCGGATCTGGAAAGGGAAGGCCTTCTGATCGAGGGCTTTGACCAGCTCTCGTCCTACCATGAACAGTACAATGCGGATTACTATCAGAATCTGGTGGAATCCTGCGGATACAGGAAGGAAGTGGACTGGATAGAGAGCAAGATCTATCTGCCGGATGATAAGGGAGAATCCCTGCAGCGGATGTCCGACTTCGTAATGAAACGCTACAACCTCCGTTTCGGCGCGGCGGCTACCATAGATGAATTCTATGAGAAGTACGCGGATCCCTTCCTGGATCTTCTGGATGAGAGTTATAAAGACATATACGGCTACGTGCCTCTGACCAAACGTGAAAGACAGTCGATCAAGGACGACATGCGAAAGATCGTCAATCCGAAATATGTGGATGTGGCATTGGATGAAAATGATAAGGTCGTGGCCCTGGGGCTTTGCTTCCCGTCCATATCCAAGGCGGTTCAGAAGTCCTACGGACACCTGACGCCGGCTGCGCTTCTCCGGCTGAAGAAGGCTCTGGACCACCCGAAGATCATCGATCTGGCGTTTATCGCTGTGGCTCCGGAGTATCTGGACAAGGGGGTGAATGCCATCGTGGCAGCGCGTCTGGCCAGGATCCTTCGTGAGGACGGAGTGGAGTATGCCGAGACGCTGCTGAATCTGGAAACCAATACAGCCATACTCCAGCAGTGGAAACGCTTCAATGCGGTGCAGCATAAACGTCGCCGGTCTTACCTGAAGAAGCTGGACTGATGAGGGTGTCAGATCACACGGATCCCTCCGTACTTCCGGATCTTCAGCTCCATGCAGGCGCCTTCCCCGAATAAAGCATCCATGGCGTTCCGATAGGCCTTAGTTTTGGCAACCGGCACGAAGGCCTGGATGGTTCCGGCAAAACCGCCTCCGTGAACGCGGACCACGCCGGTTTCCAGCAGACTGATATCACCCGAGGAGAGTCCGAGAACCGACTCGCTGACCGCTAGAGCCACGGACATGTTCTGATGAGCGATGTCATGGGTGGTATATACATTTTGAAGAAACTTAAACGAGGAGTCTCCCGATGCCCGGACGGCCCGGAGGAAGGAGCGGATATCGCCGGTGCGAAGGGCAGTGGATTCTGCCTCGACCCGGCGGTTTTCTTTATAAAAATGCAGTGCCCGGAGTACGGGGCGGTCCCCCAGTTTCTCCCGGAGTGCGGGAATGGCAAGGACCACTTCCTCTTCGGGAACCTGACGAAGGACCGCCTTTCCGAATTCTGCGGCGACCGACTTCATTTCCGCGGGGACCGCCGCATAATCAGCGGTCAGGTCTGCGTGGGAGCCCTTGGTGTCCGTGATGCAGAGACTGTAACCGGCCTCGGTGAGATCGAATTCGATCCGTTCCACCTTCGGATTCTCGGGATCTTCGAAATCCATGTGACAGAGGCTTCCCACGGAGCAGGCCATCTGGTCCATCAGTCCGCAGGGCTTTCCAAAGTAGATGTTCTCTGCATACTGTCCGATCTTTGCTATGGTGATGGCGTCGCAGGACATGTCATTATAGAGACCGTTCAGGATGGTTCCGATCAGAGTCTCAAAGGCGGCAGAAGAGGAGAGGCCGGAGCCTCCCAGAACCTCACTGGTGATATAGGCGGAGAAGCCGCCCACCTGATATCCGCGGGATACAAGTCCCGCAACCATGCCACGGATCAGACCGGCTGTGGTCCCTTCCTCTTCGGGAAGAGGGCTGAGCTCGGAGGGGTCCTCCGGCAGGGCGAGCCGGATCTCCGGATAGCCGGCGGATTTTACACGGATCTCCTTACCGTCATCGGGAGCGGCAACGGCGATGGCATCATCGTTGATGGATGCGGCAAGAACCTCACCGTGCTGGTGATCGGTATGATTTCCTCCGATCTCGGTCCGTCCGGGGGCGCTGTAGATCTCCACGGGACGGTCTCCGAACAGGGCCCGGAAGGACTCCAGCGCATCGAGATATCTTTTCTCCTCCGAAGGAACCCTTGCCGGTTCCTGATAAATATCTGTAAGCTTCTCCCGGAGTTCTCCGGTCATGATCAGCTGCTTTATCGATTCGATCGTCTGCATACAAGCTCTCCTTTCACTTCGATGTGAGTTGAGTATAACATGACCGCCCGGTATCGTAAACGTGAAGAGCGCGAATCTAAACGTTATGTAGAAAGTGTATAAAATCAAATGGTATTTTTGTCGGCTTTTTTACTAAAAAACTTTGTTAAAATGTGGTGTTTATTGTAAAAATGTGATATAATAACGTTACCGAATTATGCCCAAATGGCAAAAAGTGATGGAATTTCGAAGAAAGGAGGAAGCGATATATGCCGGTTCATGTTCAAACCTGTGGTCTTGTGCTTGATATTCTGCTGATCTATTTCTTCCTCCGGCATGAAACCGTAGGACTCTTCAGTGAGCGGATCTTCCGCATGTCTCTGGTTGTCAACACGGTATGTGTGGTTCTTGATATTCTTTCTGTTGCTGCTATCGTTTTCCGGGATTTTGTTCCGGGCATTCTGGTGCACGGAGTCTGCAAGCTGTATCTTGTATCCCTGATCGGCTGCTCCTATATGGGCTTCCTCTATACGAGCAATGATATCAGACATCTTCGTGAGGATGAGACCTTTAACCGCGTGATACGTATCATACTCGGCCTGGGAGCGTTCTTTGTCCTTATGCTTCCGATCGATTACTATCATGAGGGAAATGTTGTATACAGCCACGGACTTGCAACCGGACTTACCTATGTCATCGCACCCGCATTTATCATCGGATCCCTGGTCCTTACCTTTACCCATGGCAAGTATATGAATGCCAGCAGAAGAAATATCATCCGTGCATGGATGGCGCTGGAAATTCTGGCGGCAACGATTCAGTTTATCTTCCCGCAGCTTCTTCTGGTGGGCTTCGGCTCCGCTATGGGACTCTTCATCCTCTACTGTGAGCTGGAGAGCCCGGAGGTGTATCTGGACCGTACCACGGGTATCTTCTCCTTTGATACGCTGGTGATCTACCTGAAGCAGATGTTTGCCGAGGGACGGAAGTTCGTAGGTATCATGGTCTGCACCAACGATGAATGGAAGATGGATAACGAGCAGGAGAGCAGGATCCTTCTGGAGATCAGTGAATATCTGCATTCCTTCGGCAGTGCGAAGCTGTTCCGGTGTTCCGGAAATGACTTCATGCTGATCTACGACGGTGAAGAGTATGAGAAGAGCCAGATCGAAAGCGCGATCAATCTGGACGTGATCAAAGCACGGTTCGGTCAGCCCTTTGACGGGACAATGATGATCGACGCGAAGTTCCTCTATATTCCGGATGCACGGATCGCTACCGACTGCGACGAGTATCTGGAGATCTGCCGGATCAATAAGGATGAGATGGATCGAAATGAGATCAGCCGTCTTCTGGATGAGGAATCCGGAAGTCATATCCGTCAGCAGAGACAGATCAGGAGTGAGATCGTTGAAGCTCTGGCGGAGAACCGGGTACAGGTTCATTTCCAGCCCATTTATTCCATTGAAGAGCAGAAGTTTGTATCTGCCGAGGCTTTGGCGCGAATCATCAGTTCCGAAGGCAAGCTGATCATGCCGGGACTGTTTATTCCGGTGGCAGAAGAGTATGGTCTGATCGATCAGATCGGAGAACGTGTCTTTGAGATCACCTGCCGGACTTTCCGGGAGAAGGCTCTGAAGGACATGGGTATCCGGTATCTGGAGGTGAATCTGTCCGTGGCCCAGTGCGAAAACAGCCGCCTTTCGGACATTTATAACCGTATCATGGAACAGGAAGAGGTTGAGCCGACCTCGATCAATCTGGAGATCACGGAAAGCTCTACCCTGCATTACAGAAATATTCTGCTGGAGAACATGAACGCCCTCGGGCGTCTGGGCTGCAGCTTCTCTCTCGATGACTTCGGTACGGGTGAGAGCAATCTGAACTACATCGTGGATATGCCGGTACAGATCGTGAAGTTTGACCGGTCCATGGTGCAGGACTACTTCGTGAATGACAGAGCCAAGACCGTTATGCGTGCAACGGTTGCCATGATCAAGGAGATCGGCCTGAAGATCGTGGCCGAGGGAGTCGAAACGAAGGAACAACTTGACGCAATGGAGGAATTGGGTGTAGATTATATCCAAGGTTATTACTTCTCGAAGCCTCTGGCTGAGAAGGATTTCCTCAGTTTCCTCGAAGTCAAGAATAAGGTTGCATAATACCAAGTGAAGGAGAAGATTGTGGAGCAGCAGAATAATATCTCACAGGAAGAGTTTGACCTGTCTCAGGAAATCATAGGGAAGCTCTCGAATTACTACGACTCGAAGGTTGTAGGACAAAGAATTATGAAATTTGCACTGGTGGCAGCTGTTATGGCAGACGGACACATTCTCGTGGAGTCCGTGCCGGGTCTCGCGAAGACAACAGCTGCCAAGGCCATTTCCGATGCAGTGGACGGGAAGTTCTCCCGGATCCAGTGCACGCCGGATCTTCTGCCCAGTGATATCATAGGTACACAGATCTATAATCAGTCTTCCGGTCGGTTCGAGACGATCCTCGGACCGGTCTTTGCGAACTTTGTACTTCTGGACGAGATCAACCGGTCCAGTGCGAAGACGCAGAGCGCCATGCTCGAGGCCATGCAGGAACGCCATGTGACCATCGGTGGAGTGACCTACGAGATGCCGGAGGATGTTTTCATTGTAATCGCAACCCAGAACCCCATCGAGCAGGAGGGTACTTACCTTCTGTCCGAGGCACAGACGGACCGTTTCCTTATTAAGGAGAAGATCACCTATCCCTCTCCGGAGGAAGAGGCCGAGATCCTGAACCGGATCGAAAGCGGCGCCATGGAGAAGACTCCGGCCGTGCTTTCCATTCAGGATGTGGACCGTCTGCAGGCGATCACGGAGAAGGTCTATGTGGACCCTGCCATCAAGAAGTACATCTCCTATATCGTGGATGCGACCCGGCATGCGGATACGGTCCTGCCGGAGGAACTGGCGCGCTATGTACGTATGGGTGCGAGCCCGCGTGCTTCCATCGCCTTCCTTAAGATTGCCAAGGCCGTAGCGCTCCTCTACGGACGCACCTATGTGACTCCGGATGATGTCAAGGCGCTCCGGTATCAGGTGCTCCGTCACAGAGTGGAACTGAACTATGCGGCAATTGCGGATGATGTATCTGTTGAGACGATCATTGATAAGATCTTCGGCAGTATCCGTACACCGTAACGAAAAATTTCGCGGGATCTCCATAAAGTCCCGTGTGTGATTCGTATCATCTTATGTAGGTGATATTGCATCAGACAGTGGCATTCAAAGGGTTGCTTAATTATGGATTACGATTATCTGTCCAGGATCAGGGCGAATCTTACCCTGTATTCCAAGAAGAAAACTTCAAATCTGCTGGACGGTGGATTCCGCTCGATCTTTCGCGGGCGGAGTCTTGATTTTGATGACCTGAGGGAGTATACCTACGGTGATAACGTTCGTGATATCGACTGGAAATCCTCTTCAAAGACGGGGAAGACTCTGGTCCGCCGTTATATCGCTGAGAGAAAGCACAATATCCTTCTGATTGGCGATTCCGGTCTGAAAATGGTCGCGGATACCGATGCAGGGGAGCCGAAGGAGAAGCTGGCGGTCATGACGCTGGGTTCTCTTGCCTATCTTGCAAACCGTCATGGGGATGATTTTGCTCTTCTCATGAACCGTGGTGCAGGTATGGATTTCAGTTTCTTTAAGTCCGGAGAGGTACATTTTGAAAGGATCGTCCGTCGCTACGAAACCTCCATCGGACAGAGCCCCAGAAGGGATCTGGGAAGCCTTCTGAATTATGTGGCGGATCATTTTCGGAGAAGGATGCTGATCTTTATCGTTACGGATATGGAGGGAGCCTCCCATGTGGATGACCGCCTTCTGAAGAAGCTTACCGTACAGAGCGACGTTCTCTTCCTTACGGTCTCGGACGCCTATCTGACAGGGGGTATGGCATACGATGTGGAAGGGAAGGATTATGAACCTGAGTTTCTGCAGTCCTCCCGTCGGCTGGGCCGGCTGGAGCGGTCTGAGAGAAAGTCCCGCAGGGCGTCCTTTGAGACGCTCTGTAAGAGATATGATGTAGGCTTTACGGAGATCCGGAAGGAAGCGGAGCTGATCGACCGTATCGCCGAACTGATGGAAGAACACAAAGGAGTATAGGAGCAGCCAAGATGCAGACGTCAGTTGAATTACAAAATCCAATGTCATACTATCTCTTCTGGCTGATCCTGGCGATCGTTGCGGTGGCAGCGGTATTCTTCCTTCAGATCTTCTTCCGGATCCTTCTTCGGGATCAGCTGAAGAGGAAGAAGGATCCGAAGCAGCCGAAGGTTCATGCACCGAAGAAGAAACCTCTCTCCGTGCTGAAGTGGGAATATCTTCAGAGGCTGGATTATCTGGAGCGTGGGATCATGGCCGGCTCCTACACGAAGAGAGCCGCGTATCAGGAGCTGTCCATGCTGATCCGTACCTTCGTAAATGATGCGACGGGGATCAAGGTACAGAACTATTCTCTTCAGGAGATCCGGAGAGTCGGGATCCCGGGGCTGACTGCCCTGGTACAGGAATACTATGAGCCGGAATTTGCACGGCAGTCCATGGCGGACATCCGCGCATCTCTGTTCCGGACCAGAAAGGCGATTCAATTATGGACTTGAAATATCCCATTTTTCTATATATCGGGATACCTGTGCTGGTTGCGGGTCTGGTCGTCATGCATATTTTCGGGCGCAGGAGGAAATACAAGGGAGGACGCCGTGTGGCGAATACCCGGTTTTTCCGCGGACTCGCAGAGTATGAAGGACAGAAGCAGCTTCGACGTGTCCTTGCGGTGGTGCTCGAGGTATGCATCATCGGAAGTCTCATTTCTTCCCTGATCCTTGCGGCACGTCCCTATCGGACGGAAACCACCAGTAACGGCGTGAAGAAGAGGGATATCTTCCTCTGCCTTGATGTATCCTACTCCATCTGCTATCTGAACTATGATCTGGTGGACAGTCTGGAGGAGGTTGTTGCAGGGCTGAAGGGAGACCGTTTCGGTATCCTGATCTTCAACACATCCTCGGTACTCTACGTCCCCATGACGGATGACTATGATTTCATCCGCCAGAAGCTGGAGGATCTGAAGGAGTATTTCCGTCTCCAGAAGATCTATCAGGACGAGACCTCAAGTTATGACTTCGGAAATACCGAAGATTATATGAAAATGAGGGAGGTTCTGGATTATTACGATGCAGGAACCCTTGTCAATAACTATACCAAGGGAAGCTCTCTCATCGGAGAGGGACTTGCCAGCTGTGTTTACAGCTTTCCGCGACTTGCCAGCGAGGACCGGACACGTCTGATCATCATGGCAACGGACAATGCGGAAATGGCGCTTTCCACCCCGCTTGTTGAGCTGGACGGAGCCGTCGATCTTTGTATTAAGAATCATATCAAAATGTTCGGTCTGTTCCCGGATCAGGAAACCTATGATAAGGGAAATTACAGCGACTACACTACGGATATGAGTGAATTCCAGGCCGGAGTTGAGCGGACGGGCGGAACCTTCTATCAGCAGTCCAAAACTCTGACGGTGGAGGATATTGTTGCTGATATTCAGCGGCAGGAGGCCCTGGAGGTGGATGAACTGATCATTACCAAGGAGATCGATCAGCCTGAGGCATTTGTGATCGTGCTTCTGGTGTGCCTGACGCTGGGATTCGGAGCAGGAGTGGTACTGAAATCATGATGACTAACCCGATACTTTCAAATTACATCGTGATCCCTGTCCTGGCGGTTCTTCTGGTGGGTGTACTTGTGATGGTGCTCCGGCGGCATGACAAGGTGTGGTGCAAGGTTCTGTCTGTTGTTCGTGTGACACTGATCCTCGGTCTGGCGTTTGTGATCAATCTGCGCCCGTCGGTGAAGCGGTACAACGCAGAGATCGAGCTGAAGAACATTGACGTTCTATTCGTTGTGGACACCACCATCAGTATGTGGGCAGAGGACTATGACGGAAATAAAAAGCGGATGGACGGCGTGCAGGAAACATGTGATTACATCCTGGAGGAACTGGCGGGAAGTAATTTTTCTCTGATCCGTTTTGATAACCGCTCGCAGATCCTGGCACCCTTTACGCAGGACGCGCGAAGTGTCTCGGACGCATTTTCCACCATCAAACAGCCGGATACATATTATGCACGGGGAAGCTCCCTGAACACTCCGTATGAGGAAATGAAGGAAATGCTGATCTCCTCCTCCAAGAAGGAGGAAAGAAAGACGGTGGTATTCTTCATCAGCGACGGTGAGATCACGGATGATTCCCAGCTTCAGAGCTATGCGGAGCTGGAGCAGTATATTGACGGCGGCGCGGTGCTTGGTTTTGGTACAAAGCAGGGCGGTAAGATGGAGGCGAACAACGGGTATTCCCGGAAGTACATCCAGGACCCCGGAACCAGTGAGGATGCGATCTCCGCGCTTAATGAGGAAAACCTGCAGAAGATCGCGAAGGATCTTCAGGTTGAGTATATGAACATACGCAGTCCGGAGGAGGTTGGAGCCCTTCTGGATTCCATCAAGAGTGGTAGCAGCATCCGGATGGAAGAGGCGGAGATGATCACCTATGAGGATATCACCTGGATCCTGGGAATCTTCGGAGCAGCGCTTCTCATCTGGGAACTGATCTCTATCGTATGGCAGCGGAAGCTGTAGTGAGGAAATGCCATGGAAGAAAAGGACAGGAAAGATCAGGATAAGAAAGAACTGAAGAAACTGAATAAGGACAACAAGAAGGAAAACAAGAAGGAAAAGGCCGAAAGCCGTTCTGACGGAAAGAAGGCAGACAGCAAGTCCGGGAAAGCAGGAAAGAAGAAGTTCCGTGTAAAAAATGCGAGACTTTTCATGTTCTGGATCGACGTGGCTGTTGTATTTCTGCTTGCCTTCGGTCTCTACATGGGGATCCGTTATTTCATGAATTCCAAATTCCTTTCGGCTTATGAGGCGGGAAATTACGAGACGGAGCTTGAGGAAAGCCTGAAGAAGGTGAACCTGATCGAAAGCTATCTCCCCTATTATAACTTGGGTAATGTGGCTTATAAGGAAGGGGACTATAACCGCGCCATCGCCTACTATAAACAGGCGCTGGAGAAGGATCCGCCGAAGCATAAGGAGTGCCCGATCCGTGTGAATCTGGCGCTTGCCATGATCCAGAAGATCGATTTCCAGGATCTCTCCACCGAGAAGAAGCTTCAGAATGCTCTTCAGACCCTGCGCGCGGCCAGAGTGGTCCTTACCGTTCATGGGTGTGCGGATCCGGTCGGAACTGACGGACATGATCCGGAAGCGGAGCAGTTAAAGCAGGATATCGATAAGATGATCGAGCAGCTGGAGAATCCGCCGGATCAGGATCAGCAGCAGGATGATAATCAGGATCAGAATCAGGACCAGAATCAGGATCAGAACCAGGATCAGGACCAGCAGCAGAACGACGATAAGGAAACCGAACAGGAGAAGAAGATCCGAGAGCAGCTTGAACAGCAGCAGCAGGATGCCCTGAAGGAGCGTGCTGATACCCAGCAGGACTACGATTCTCAGCAGAATGACGACGGCGGCAGCAGCTGGAATTTTGATGGAAAGAACTGGTAGGAACGAAAAATCCATCAGGATTTTTCGTTCCGTATACGCCCACGAGCGAAAGCTCGTGCCCCGCGAAGCGGGGGGCGAATGCGCCGTCAATGGGCGCATGAGCAGGCCGCATATTTCTTCATATTTCTTCAGAAATATGCGTATGGTGCCATGACGCGTTTACACGCGTCATGCATGCCCGATTCTCGGTCATGGTTGCGCTTCGCGCAACGCATCCTCACTTCGTTCGGACCTGATTTTGCTTCGCAAAATCTGGCCTGCCGTATACGCCCACGAGCAAAAGCTCGTGCCCCGCGAAGCGGGGGGCGAATGCGCCGTCCATTAAGACAGAGGGACAGGTTCCGTGTCACATGAAAATGTGACACGGAACCTGTCCCTTCTGTCATGCCATGAAGCAGGCTAGTCTTCGATGCACTCCACTTTTATGATGTTGGTGTTGCCGCTGTGTCCGTCCATCAGTCCGCCGGTCAGGACCACATTGTCCCCGGCCTTCAGTCCCAGCATCCGGGTAGCCTCACGGATGGAGTTGGAGAACATGGATTCCATGGAATCGTAGATCCCGCAGAGCATCGGGGTTACGCCCCAGCTCAGGTTCAGCTTCCTCCAGACCTTCTCGGAGGTGGTCATTCCGATGATGTCCACCGGGCAGCGGAATCTGCTGACCATGCGGGCGGTACGGCCCGACAGGGAATTTACGATGATACATTTTGCCTTTACGTCGATGGCCATGGAGCAGGTGGAGTGGGATACGGCATCCAGGTTGTTTCGGATCTCCACATCCAGAGCCTTAAAACGCTTCTCGTAATGGATGGTTTCTTCGGTGACCTCGATGGTCTGGATCATGGTCTTCAGTGCTTCCAACGGATATTTGCCGGAAGCGGTCTCGCCGGAAAGCATCACGGCGGAGGTGCCGTCGTAAACGGCGTTGGCCACGTCGGAAACCTCGGCTCTCGTGGGACGGGGCTTCTCGATCATGGATTCCAGCATCTCCGTGGCGGTGATGACACGGGTGCCCAGCATACGGCACTTGGTGATCAGGTGCTTCTGGATCGCGGGGACCTCCACTGCAGGGATCTCCACGCCCAGATCTCCGCGGGCGATCATGATCCCGTCTGCGATCTCGCAGATCTCATCGATATGATCCACACCGGACCGATTCTCTATCTTGGCGATGATGTCGACATCGCGTCCGCCGTTGGCATCCAGGAAGTCCCGGAGAGACTGGACATCCGCCTTCGTGGATACAAAGGAGGCAGCCACATACTCGATCCCCTGGCTGATACCGAAGAGAAGGTCGGACTTGTCCTGCTCGCTGAGGAAGACCTGGTTCAGTACCTTGTTGGGGAAGTTCATGCTCTTGCGGTCGGAGAGGACTCCGCCGGAGATACATTTGCAGACGGCATCCGTTCCCTGAAGATCAGTCACCTCGAAAATGACCAGGCCGTTGTTGACCAGGATACGGTCGCCTACGTTGAGATCGTCCACCAGACGGTCATAGCTGACGGATACGCGGGTGTTGTCTCCCTCCACATCCTGTGTGGTAAAGACAAATGTGTCGCCTTCTCCAATGGTTACCTTATGATCCTTAAAGGTACGGATCCGGTACTCGGGCCCCTTGGTATCCAGCATGATGGCGATGGGAAGGCACAGCTTGCTCCGTACCTTCTTGATCAGATCGAATTTCTTCTTATGCTCCTCGTGTGTTCCATGGGAGAAATTAAGACGGGCCACATTCAGTCCGGCACGGCAGAGAGCCGAAAAGGTCTCTTCGTTGTCGCAGGCAGGGCCGACGGTTGCGATGACTTTGGTTTTACGCATGGGATTCCTCCTGATTCTATCATTCATTTTGCTACCCGAATATGTTGCTTTCGGGTGCTTCGATGTAAAGGTTTGATTGATGTGTGATACTGACTTTCATTCTAACATGCACCGGTCTGTTTTTCAATTGCCTTGGCTTTTTCCATAGCGATTCCTTAGCTGCCTCGTGATAACGGGGAGCGGTATGACCATGATGAGATCCTTGATGGATGATGATGGGAGAGTGCTGATATTCGATATTGGAATATCACGATATTCATATCTGTCATTTGTCAGGGAGTGCCATTTTCGGTATAATGATTACAGGGTTATAGATATGGCCCGGAGGTCTTTATGTTTTGGGGATGACAACATCAATAATAATTATAATGCGACAACGCAAAAAAAATGATAGAATAAACAACATAGACAAGCCGGTTTCCGCCTTTTCGGAACGGGCAGAGCAAAGGAAATGAGGATGTTTCAATGTCAGACGTTCAGAAAATTCAGGCAGTTCAGGATAATGTTAATAAGGTGATCAAGGGTAAGGAGCATGTGGTACGCAAGGTACTTGCAGCCGTGATCGCCGGCGGACACATTTTGATGGAGGATATCCCGGGCGTGGGAAAGACGACACTGGCCACCGCTTTTGCGCGTGCCCTGTCTCTGGCATACAAACGTGTCCAGTTCACGCCGGACGTTCTTCCCAGTGATATCCTGGGCTTTTCCATGTATAACAGTGCCACCAAGGAATTCGAGTATCGGCCGGGATCGGTCTTCTGCAATCTCTTCCTTGCGGATGAGATCAACCGTACCTCGCCCAAGACCCAGTCGGCGCTCCTGGAGGTTATGGAGGAGGGAACGGCTACGGTGGACGGAGTGACCCGCAGACTGCCGGATCCCTTCATCGTAATAGCCACCGAGAACCCCTATGGTTCCTCGGGTACACAGCTTCTCCCGGAATCCCAGCTGGACCGTTTTATGGTCTGTCTTTCCATGGGTTATCCGGCGCATGCCGATGCGGTTCAGATCCTGAAGGGAAATGCGCTGAACCCCATTTCCACGGTGGAAGCGGTCCTTGGAATGGAGGAGCTGATCGCGCTCCGGAAGGAAGCCAATGATATGTATATCAGGGATGAGATCTACGAATACATCGTCAACCTGGTGGAGACCACAAGACAGATCGATCTCTTCTCCATGGGAGCCAGTCCCCGTGGTACCATTGCACTTCTTAAGATGGCAAAGGCCATGGCGGTGATCGAGGGACGTAACTACGTGACCGCTGCGGATGTTCAGTCCGTTACACGGGATACCCTCGGCCACAGAGTGAAGCTGGGACAGAGGACCCGTGCCCAGGGGATCAATATGGACGGGGCGATCCGCATGCTGCTGGAAACGGTTCCCGTTCCGAGAATCTAAATCCACAGATACTATTTGTCCGAAAAAGAGAAATGATCTACAACAAAGAAAGGCTGTCAGCGTGAAAACCAGAATCCATGTTACAAGAATAATTGCATATCTGGTGCAGCTCGCGCTTGTGGTCTTTCTTTATTGGTTCCTGCGAAGCCATTTCTTTCTGATGCTTCTTGCCATCATGGCGGTGGTTCCGGTCATTTCCCTGGTATCCGTCTTCATCCTGCGCAGGATGGTGGACGTCACGCTGATCGCACCGGAGCGACAGCAGGGAAGGGACGAGGCCGGGTATCTTAGGATGCTGATCAAAAACCGTTCCTGGATCATGTCCTTTGATGCCAATATGATGCTTCACACCGAAAATGTTTTCTATGGCGATTCTGCCACGGTACGGCTGTCCGTTCCGATCCAAATGCATTCAACCTATGAGAAAATGATTCCGCTCAGGTATACCATGAACGGGATGTACCGGTATACCCTGGACGGTTTTACCATGCGGGATCTTCTGGGAGTGGTATCCCTGTGCAAGAAGGTGACGACGGTAACGGAGGTGACGGTCTTTCCGGCTGAGGAGGGGGCCAGGGTCGGGAGCCTTTCCGACATGTCCAGAGGCATGACGGAGAGTGAAGAGACCATGAAACGCGGACATGATTTCTCGGATGTATCCGATGTCCGTGAGTATATCCCCGGGGATAAGCTCATGTCCATTCACTGGAAGCTGTCGGCAAAGCGGGATATTCTGATGGTGAAGGACAGGGTGTCCATGTCGGATCAGCAGATGGTGATCCTGACGGAGCTTTCCGGAGGAGATGAGCAGATCGATGAGGTCCTGACGCTGACCTACGGAGTCTGCATGGCATTTGTCCGGGAGCAGGTATACATCCGGCTGATGTGGTGGAGCGAGGGGCGTTATTCCTTTGAGGAACGTCAGATCATCAATAAGGAATCTCTGAAGGCGGCCTTTTCGGATCTGTATTTTGACAAGATCTACACGGATACGGAGAAGACGCGGGAGCTGATGCGCAGCATCCGCCCGGAATTAAAGGCCTACGTGCATATATGTAACAGAAACGGAGAAGCAAATGCCGAGGTTGTCGAGCAGGACTAAACAACTGAATAAGGCAGAAAAGCAGGCGGCCAAAGAGGAACGGAAGAGGATCCGTATCTCGGCCTGGAGGGATGAGGATACCCGGGAGCTCCCGCTCTGTAAGGGCGTGACCATCGATCAGTCCGTCTACAAGATCGCGGAGAACCGACTCTGGACTCTTCTCATCAAGGGATTTATCGTGTATCTCATCACTGCAGGAGGGATCGGAAGCTACCTGACGATGATGGAGATCCCATTTTCGGAGATCATCTTCCATACGGTGATCCTGATCACGGCGATCCTTTGTGCATGTCTGTATCACAGCTGGAAATCAGAGAACCTGGGTTATCTGATCTTTTTCAGTGTCTACGCAGTCATTCTCTTTCTGTTCCGGGACTACATCAACAGTGGTTTCTACGCCATAGTCAATGAGACGAATGAATGGATCTCCGCCTATTTCAACACGGAAGGTACGCAGCATTATAACGAGCGGATCGCCAACAGGTATGCGGCGGTTACGGTTGCCGTGACGCTGATCGGTATCGCGGCGAATATCCTGCTGAATAACTATATTCTCCGCCGGGCGCGGTATATGATCGCGGCGGGCATGGGAGTGACACTGAATCTGGTGGGGCTCTACATGGACAAGGAGCCTGCCCTCATGTATTCCCTGATGCTGATCACGGGACTCTGCATGACCTATGTCCTGAAGTGCGGAAGGCATTTCTGGCTCAGCCGGAATGATCATATCTTCAAACGAAAGAAGTGGGGTCTGTCCTACGGGCATGACCAGAAATCACTCCGACAGGGAATGCTGCTGGTGCTTGTACTGGTGCTTCTGATCGCAAATGTGGTCAATCTGATCCGGCCGAGGGATCAGTATATCTACTACAGGTCGGAAAGTGAACTGAAGTCTACTACAAAGGATCAGATCCAGAATCTTCTGATCCTGGGTCTTGCCGGCTTCTGGAACTGGTATCCGAACAACGGTGGTCTTGCCAGCGGTGAACTGGGAGGAGTTTCCTCCATCAACCTGGACTACCAGCCGGATCTGAATCTCACATTTACGCCCTACAGTACCGGAACGGTATATGTGAAGAATCTGATCGGCCAGACCTATGTTCCCAATGAAAATTACTGGATACAGCCTGAGACCTATGATCTGGCGGAGGAGCAGAACCTCTATGACGCGGAAGCCCTGCGGCAGGCCTACGAGGCAGGAGAGCCGAAGGCAGCGAAGGGAGTCATGCAGATCAAGAACATCGCTGCACCGGCCCAGAACTATCATCCGTACTATACCATGATGGAACATGGACCACTGTGGCAGAGGAAGACGCAGGAGTATGAGTATTATCCGCTTCTGGATGAGTCCCTTCTGACCCAGGAGTCCCGTGAGGTGGATCCTGCGTACCTGGTGGTACCGGAGGATAACCGTGCAGCCATCAATGATCTGATCGTAGAAGCGCAGCTGTCACCAAAGGATGACCCGGAAATGACGGTCACCAAGCTTTCGGATTATTTTGAGAAGGAGATACCCTATACGATCCGCCCGGGAGCAACCCCGAGAAGAGAGGATTTCATCAATTTCTTCCTGACAAAGAACCGGAAGGGCTACTGTGCACATTTTGCCAGCACGGCAGTTCTGACGTTCCGTGCGCTGGGAATCCCGGCAAGATACTGTGAGGGGTATGCGGTTTCCTACAGTCAGATCCTGTCCCGCGGTGAACTGGTGGAAGGTGAAGAGAACAATTATGATAAATTCTACAGCGGGTACAATGCACTGGGAGAAACCGCTGTGGTCAGCGTGAATGCCACGGATGCCAATGCCCATGCATGGGTGGAGGTATACATCGATAAAAAGGGCTGGGTGATCGCTGAGGTGACTCCGTCCACCTCATCGGATGAGGATGAAGAGCTCGGCTCCTTCTGGGAGAATTTCAGCGATCTGTTCGGTGACGGGGATACAGACAATGCGACCGATTCCGGAGACGGAGGCGGAGGTTTCAGAATCTCCATCGACGACGGTATCATGAAGATCGTGGCCTATGTCCTGATCGTGCTGATCCTGCTCGCACTGCTGATCTTCCTTGGCTTCAAGGTGGCACCGGTGATCCGTTACCATATCGCTTACAGCAACGGAGACTGGTCCGAACGTCTGATCCTGTACTACAGCAGGGCCATGAGAAGGCGACGAAGAGACAGTGAACTAAGGTCCTGTGTGAACTATCGCGAGCAGACAGAACTGCTTTATGACAGAAGAAGAGAAGCAGGGGTTCCGAATTCCGAGTGGATGGAGTATAATGAACCTGTACAGGTGGATGGCCGAAGAGTGAACTCACCTCCTCTGGAGGAACTGATCCATGTTCTGGAGCAGGCGGGATTCTCGAAGGAACCGATCACCGAAGAGGTATTCCATACATCGAAACTTCGGGTGGACGAGCTACTGAAGAAGGTTCGTCAGAAAGGAGCAAAGAAGGATGAGGAGTGAACGATCGGAAAGAGCAGAGCGCCGCAGAGTCTGGTGGGCGAGTCTGAATCAGATGACCAGGACCGTTATTCTGATCGTGGTTGCGATCGCGCTGATCATGGGCGGAGTTTGGCTGAAGACCTTCCTGTTCGGAAAGAGTGAGCCGAAGATCACAGCGGATTATATTACCGGAAAGCTTGAGACCGCCAGTGATCTGACGACTGCGGAGCTGACCTATACCGGTCTTATAAAATTCGAGGACGGTTCGATCCCTTTACTGACTCAGAAGGGATTTACGATGAAATATACGGCAACCGTACGTGCGGGAATCGATTTCTCCAAGATCGAGGTTGATGTAAACAGTAAAACGGTCGTGGTTACGATCCCGGAGACGGAGATCCAGTCCGTGGATGTGGATTCCAACTCCATCAGCTTCTATGATCAGAGCTATGCGATCTTCAACTGGGGCAGCAAGGATGATGTGACTACAGCGATCCAGGCGGCACAGAATGATGTGGCGTCAAATGCGGATGTGGAGTCGCTGAAACAGAAATCAGCCGAGCAGACGGAGAAGCTGGTTCGCGGGCTTCTGGAGGATGCCATCGGAGATAAGGAGCTGATCATCAAGAAGAAGGCGGCTACGAACTAAATCCGGAGGAGCAGCGGGTGTTTGATCCGTTGGCGCATACCGGAGCGTCAACCTCTTTTCCCCGACCGTCATTTGTGAACACATTGCAAACTGTCTGACAAATCTGCGAATATCACGAAAAAATAAGATAAATTCACAAATCGATATTGACATGTCACGCAAATTGCACTATAATAAACTTACATAGAAAGAGAACGGATCATACCTGCAGCGGTACTGCAGGAAATACCTCAGGTGGTGAGGGGTAAATAAGCGAGGAAGGAAGGTAGATAAGACGGCCGAAGAAATAGCGTATATGGCAACCTTAGTTACCGAGATAAACGTCCTGGAAACCCGGGAGGTACAGACGTCGTAGGATGAAAAGGCTGTATAGATATATCACGTAGAAACAGCAAATGGCGGTAATTGGTATCACAAGTGGTACGGGAACGTAAGGTACGGGTTGAACGAAATAGAATCAAAGGCGACCTGCCCGTAGGCAAAGGCCAGGTGGGGACGCAAAAAACTTCATAAGATATATTGGAGGGCATCCACCCGAGATGGATGCCCTCTTTCGTATTGTTTGGTCTTACCTACCTTGCGATTCATTCACGAATCTTCTCCATTTTTCGTATCTTCGCTACCTGAATTCGGGATGAAGTGAATTTCCACTTCAGATAATCAGGGAAGTATGTTAGAATACCCGCATGGAAAAAAAGACTTCAAAAAGAGTGATCGTGTTTCGGGTTCTGGTGATCCTTTGGATGATCGTGATCTTCCTTTTCTCCGCCGCAGACGGAAATGAGTCTTCAAAAACCAGTGGCTGGGTGGGCCGGATGATCGGCTCCATCTTCCATTCGGACTTTGAGGACTGGACAGAGGAGGAGCAGGAGGCCTACGCCGAGAAGATCGAATATCCCATAAGAAAAGCAGCCCATGCCACGGAATATGCCGTGCTGGCACTGCTTTTCTTCGGTGCGCTGCCCTTCGAGGGAAAGAAAAGGTATCTTCTTTCCTGGCTCTTCGCAGCACTCTATGCATGTACGGATGAGTTTCACCAGCTCTTTGTTCCCGGACGGGCCGGGACGCTGTTCGATGTAGGTGTGGACAGTCTCGGGGCGCTGGCAGGACTTCTCATTCTGTGGGGGATCCTCAGTCTCAGAAAGAAACTCCGGAAACATCCGGACGAACGGTGCACGCCCACGCAAACTCCGTAGATTTTTCGTCTGAGACATCTGATTCGACTTGCTCAGTAGATCACCTTCCTGCAGATCACTCTCCGTCGACGATCTCGGAGTTTACCTTTATGATGGCGCGGGGCAGGGCATCCCGGGAGTTGTTCCAGGGCTTGTCCGCATTGCGGTGATCGAACTTGTCGATGAACCAGGAGGTGTCGCCGTTGACCCTTTCCAGGTTCGCGAAGAAGACCTTGTTCAGTGTGGCGTACAGGGAATCCGCATCGCCCTTTCCGAGACGTTTTCCGCCTTCATCGTAGAGGCGTCCGTAGTGGGATAGGCAGAAGCCCTTACAGTTCTCGACTTTTCCTCTGAAATCCGAATCCTTCTTCCAAAGATAGAAGAAGGTATCCACATAACGGTCAAAGACCGGAGTGATCCTCTGGCAGACGAAGCAGGTGCTTTCAACCTCATGGATCAGTTTTACGACAGGAGCTTCTCCTGTCTTTTTTGTCAGAAAGCCTCCCCGTTCGCCGGGCCCCTGATCCGCTGCGGCCTTCAGATCCTTCAGAAGCTTATTCATGTGGGTGTTCATCATAAGAGCAAGTCCCAGACGGTTCTTTCTGGAATAGAGCTGACGGATATGGACGGAGCAGAAGCCCAGCTTGTCCGTCACCTCACGATTGTCATCCTCCATATAGCTCGGTCCGAGTGTGAACTCGATCGCCGAATTCTCGATGCTGTGATACATTTCACAGAAGGGGCATTCGGAGTCCCCTTCAAAGGCTTCATTCACCGGGATCGTAAAAAGCTGTTCAGCCATAGTCAACCTCCTGATTTATACAATCTTTTCATAGTGTCGTACTTTTGCAGACGGGGTAAGAATAAGTATGGAATTTTCCTAATGATTATATTAAAATATAAGAGTTATCTGTCCTTATCATACAATACATCACGGGGGCAGGCAACAGAAACGAACATGTGGTGTTACGGTTCGCGTCAGAGGCCTTTACAAAAGCGCATGGACCGTGGCAGAGAGGGAGAGTTATGAAAGGAATCCGGAAGAAGATCCTGCTCATTGCATTTACGGTTCTGGCGATGCTGGGGCTTTCCTCCTGCGGCTCGGATATCCCGGAAAACCGGGTGAATTCGATCGATGACATGGAGGGTAAGACCATCGGTGTCCAGCTGGGGACCACGGGGGATATCTATGCCTCGGATATGGAAGGCGATGAAGCAGGCACGAAGATCGAACGCTATAATAAGGGTGCCGATGCGGTTTCTTCCCTGAAGCAGGGAAAGATCGACTGTGTGATCATTGATGAACAGCCGGCGAAGGCGTTTATCCGTCAGAATGAGGAGCTTAAGATCCTGAATGAGGAGTTTACCCTGGAGGATTACGCGGCAGTGATCGCAAAGGGAAATGAGGCACTTCTCGATGAAGTAAATCAGGCGCTGGAAGAGCTGAAGAAGGACGGAACCCTGCAGAAGATCATCGACCATTACATTCCCGATGAGCAAAGCGGCGAGGTGAACGATTTCACCTATACTCAGACAGTAACCGGCGGGGAGAAACTTCGCATGGCAACCAATGCGCAGTTCCCGCCTTATGAGTATTACGAGAACGGGAAGATCGTGGGGATCGATGTGGATATCGCAAAGGCCATTGCGGATAAGCTGGGACGCGTGCTGGTGATCGATGATATCGAATTCGACGCTATCATCAATGCAGTCAGCTCCGGAAAGGCGGAAATCGGTCTTGCAGGCTTTACTGTGACGGATGAGAGAAAGAAGCAGATCAACTTCTCCGAATCCTATACCACCTCCAAGCAGGTGGTCATCGTACGGGATGACGAAGCCATTAAGGCAGCCAACAGCCTGGGAGGTAAGCTGTACAACAGTTTCATCAAGGAAGGACGCTGGAAGTTCCTGGCGCAGGGTCTTCTGAATACCATCATCATTACCATCGTGGCGATCCTGATCGGTACCGCCCTCGGTTTTCTGCTGGCCATGGTGCGTGTGGCACATGAGAAGAACGGATCCTTTACGATTCTGAACTATATTGTAAAGATCTACGTGACCATCATCCGGGGAACGCCGATGATGGTACAGCTTCTGATCATTTATTTCGTGATCTTCGCCTCCGTGGATATCAGTAAGATCCTTGTGGCGATCATTGCCTTCGGTCTGAACTCGTCTGCATATCTCTGCGAGGTCATCCGATCAGGTATCATGTCCATAGATGAGGGACAGTTTGAGGCGGCGAAGAGTCTCGGCCTCAGCTATTCCGTGATGATGAAGTCCATCATCCTTCCCCAGGCGCTGAAAAATGTACTTCCGGCCATCGGAAATGAGTTCATAGCACTTCTGAAGGAGACCTCCATCGCAGGCTACATCGGTCTGCAGGATCTGACGAAGGGAGGGGATATCATCCGCAGTATCACATATGAACCGCTGCTTCCGCTGCTGGCGGTGGCGCTGGTATATCTGCTTCTGGTCGTGCTCCTTTCGGCAGGGGTGTCCTGGCTGGAGAGGAGGTTGAAGAAGAATGAGCGCTAATATAGATCGCAGCAATGAAGTGCTGCTTTCCGTCAGGAGCCTTTGGAAGTCCTTCAATGGAAGGGAGGTGCTGAAGGGCATCGACCTGGACATTCACCGGGGAGAGGTGATCTCCATTATCGGTCCCTCCGGTTGCGGAAAGTCCACTCTGATCCGGTCCATGAATCTTCTGGAGGAACCGAGCCATGGGAGTATCGTCTTTGAAGGCGAGGAACTGACGAGGAAGAGTCCGGCGGAGCAGAACCGGATCCGCGAGCGGATCGGCATGGTGTTCCAGCAGTTCAATCTCTTTAAGAATATGACGGTTCGGGCAAATATCACGCTGGCCCCTGTGAAGCTGGGAATGCTCAGCCAGGAGGAAGCGGATAAAGAGGCCTTGCGGCTGCTGGAAATGGTAGGTCTTGCCGATCATGCGAACAAGTATCCGGCACAGCTGTCCGGAGGTCAGCAGCAGCGTGTGGCCATCGCCAGATCTCTTGCCATGAAGCCGGACGTGATGCTCTTTGATGAGCCCACCTCCGCGCTGGATCCGGAAATGGTGGGAGAGGTCCTGAAGATCATGAAGAATCTTGCGGCTGAGGGCATGACCATGGTGGTGGTGACTCATGAGATGGGATTCGCCATGGGCGTATCCAGCCGGGTCCTCTTTATCGACGAGGGTGTGATCAAGGAGGATGCGCCGCCGGATGAACTGTTTACGAATCCACAGAACAAACGGCTCAGAGAATTCCTGAGCAAGGTACTGAGGTAAGTCGGTACATTTACCGGGGAGAACACAAACGACATAAGGGGAAATAAAAATGAAAAACTCACGTGCAATGAAGAGAATATGTGTTACGTTTATTCTTCTGGGAGTTCTGGCAGTAGTGATCTACACATTATGTACGACGCTGGAGGTGGGGCCGGATTACCAGAGCAAATTCTATGCAACCTGGATCGCACTGCTCCCGCCGCTCTTTGCCATCCTGCTGGCACTGGCTACCAAGGAGGTTTACTTCTCCCTGTTTATCGGGGCGGTCATGGGTGCTCTTCTGTATGCCAACTTTGATGTTGAGTATGCACTTACCACCATGCTGTTCGGAACGACCACAGACGGTGATGCTGCAGGTCTGATTCCGAAGATCTCGGATTCCTGGAATGCCGGTATCCTGGTGTTTCTGGTCCTGCTTGGGATCCTGGTGGCATTGATGAACAAGGCCGGAGGTTCCGCGGCCTTCGGGCGCTGGGCATCTACTCATATCAGGACAAGAATCGGAGCTCAGCTGGCTACTATCGCCCTGGGTATCATGATCTTTGTGGATGACTATTTCAACTGCCTGACCGTCGGCAGTGTTATGCGTCCGGTTACGGACGGACACAAGGTATCCCGTGCGAAGCTGGCTTATCTGATCGATGCTACGGCAGCACCGATCTGTATCATCGCGCCCATCAGCTCCTGGGCTGCGGCAGTTACCTCCTCCGTTCCGGAGGATGCGGGGATCAACGGCTTCCAGGTATTTCTGCGGACCATCCCCTATAACTTCTATGCGATCCTGACGATCGTCATGATGATCTATATCACGGTTCGACGTGTGGACTACGGTCCCATGAAGCAACATGAATACAATGCAATAAAGGGGGATCTTTTCACCAACGGTAAGGTGGAGGGCATGGAGGAGCCGGAACCCAATCCCAGGGGACGGGTGCTGGATCTGATCCTTCCTGTGGTTGTTCTGATCGGCGGCTGTATCATGGGTATGGTTTATACCGGAGGCTTCTTCGAGGGTGAGAGCTTTATTGATGCCTTTGCAAATGCAGATGCATCTGTTGGTCTGGTATACGGTGCCTTTATCGCACTGATCTTCACCTTCTTCTACTACATGTATCGGGATGTCATCAGCTTTAAGGATTTTGCGGCATGCATCCCCAGGGGCTTCATCGCCATGGTTGCCCCGATCCTGATCCTGGCGCTGGCATGGACCCTGTCAGGTATGACAAACCTTCTGGGCGCAAATAAATTTGTGGCAGTAGCTGTGAGTGGTTCTGCGGGTGCGCTTCAGGCATTCCTTCCTGCAGTTGTCTTCCTGGTGGCACTCGGACTTGCATTTGCGACCGGAACGTCCTGGGGAACCTTCGGAATTCTGATCCCCATCGTGCTGGGTGTATTCGACAGCGGAGAGATGATGGTGATCTCCATCTCCGCATGTCTGGCAGGCGCTGTCTGCGGTGATCACTGCTCACCCATCTCGGATACGACGATCATGGCATCGGCAGGTGCACAGTCCAATCACGTAAATCATGTTTCCACGCAGCTGCCGTATGCACTTACGGTTGCGGGGGTTTCGGCAGTGACATATATCATTGCCGGTTTTGTGAAGGATGCATGGATCGTACTTCCGATCGGTATTGCGCTGATGGTCGCAACACTGGTCTTCATTGAAAGGATTGTCGGAAGAGAGCCGGTTGAGATAAGGATCCATGGAGAGAAAAGCTCATCAGAGGAATCGGTAAACGAAGAGGAGGTGTAGGATGAGACAGGCAAAGAGAGAAGGCTGGGCGGTGATCACGGGAGCAACCAGTGGCATCGGTCTGGAATTTACGCGTCACCTGGCCCGTCAGGGGTATCAGCTTCTGCTGGTGGCACGGAGGGGCGACAGGCTCTATCACATGAAGAAGAAGCTGACGGAACACGGCGTAACAACAAAGGTCCTTATGGCGGATCTGGCCACGGAGTACGGCAGGGAAATGCTGATCCGCTGGATGCAGCATCATAATATGGAGGTCTTTATCAACAACGCAGGCTTCGGGCTGGCAGGAAGCTTCCTTGAAACGGATGTGCTCCGGGAACAGGGAATGATCGAGTTAAATGTGACAGCCATGCATTTACTGATGAAGGCTGCCCTGAAATCCATGGAAAAGCGTAACAAGGGTTACATCCTGAATGTGGCATCCTCTGCGGGACTGCTCCCCGGAGGACCGTATATGGCAACCTACTATGCCACCAAGGCTTATGTGGCAAGTCTGACCCAGGCTGTGGCGGAGGAACTCCGTCTTGCAGGAAGCGGGATCTATGTGGGATGTCTCTGCCCGGGACCGGTGGATACCGAGTTCAATCAGGTGGCGGATGTAAAGTTTGCCCTGAAAGGGATCACTCCGCAGAAGTGCGTAAGAACGGCATTCTCCGGAATGAAGAGACGAAAGACCGTCATTGTTCCCACCCTTACGATCAAGGCAGCGGTAGTCTTCGGAAGACTCCTGCCCAGAAAGACAGCGGTACGACTGGCCGGGAAGCAACAGCAACGTAAAACAGGTTCTATTTGAATAGCAGGTTAGCGATGCGACTGCACGCTTGCGTGCATAGTTGCAATCGCTGAGCTGCGGCCTGCGAAGCAGGACCGGCACGAAGCGTCGCAGACAGAAGCCGCGAAGCGGCGACGGATGCAGCAGAGCTGCAGACGGTCTGCGACCGAGGCGTGCCGGCAAATAGAACCGCTGTCCGCAGCGTGCCGGCAAATAGAACCGCTGTCGGCAGCGTGCCGGCAAATAGAACCGCTGTCGGCAGCGTGCCGGCAAATAGAACCGAAGCCCGAGGCGTGCCGGCAAATAGAACCGTTGTCCGAGCGTGCCGGCAAATAGAACCGTGAAAGAAAGGACTCCATCCATGTCATCTCCAACAGACAACTTCATCAGAACCCGCTGGCTCCTCGGTGAAGCCGCCATGCAGCGGCTGGCGGAGAGCCGGGTTGCGGTCTTCGGCGTGGGCGGTGTCGGCGGCTATGTGGTTGAAGCACTGGCCAGATCCGGCGTCGGCGCCATCGACCTCTGTGATAAGGATGATGTGGATGAAACAAATCTGAACCGCCAGATCATAGCTCTGCAGAGTACGGTGGGGCGCCCGAAGGTGGAGGTAGCCGCAGAGCGGATCCGGGATATCAATCCGGACTGCCGTGTAACGGCACATCAGCTGTTCTACCTTCCGGAGACGGCAGACCGGTTTGATTTTTCAGAATATGACTATGTAGTGGATGCGGTGGATACGGTGACCGCAAAGCTGTCCCTGATCCTGCGGGCAAAGGAAGCCGGTGTGCCCCTCATTTCCTCCATGGGGGCGGGGAACAAGCTGGATCCGACGGCCTTTCGTGTGGCAGACATCTATGATACCACTGTCTGCCCGCTGGCGAAGGTGATGCGACGGGAGTGCAGAAAACGCGGGATCGAGCATTTGAAGGTGGTGTATTCCACGGAAGAAGCGATGGTGCCGCAGAGTGAGGAGCCTGTCGGAGAACAGCCTTCCGGACATCGGAAACAGAGTCCGGGATCGGTGGCGTTTGTGCCCTCTGTGGCCGGGCTGATCATCGCAGGGGAGGTCGTGAAGGATCTCTGCAGAGAATAAGCTGATTGTTGAGGTATCACAGTGGAACGAGAGGAGTTCACGAACCGGTTGCGCTGATGAACAGAACGTGCTTTACATTTTACGGCGACTGGCGTATAATGAGCAAAGACTGAAATCGTTGAAGAGGACATGATCCTGCAGAATGTCTTTACAGAGAGAGGTGCCGGAGTTTACACGGATCACGCGGACATCGGGCTGGAAGCACCTTAAGAATACTGCTGTATTACCCCCTCGGAGAGACCGGTGAACCGGTACGGATGGCTCCGTGAAAGGCCGTAAATCAAGTGGAAGCATCGGGCGATTGCCGTATAGAGTGATGCTTCAATCAGGGTGGAACCGCGATCTTATCGTCCCTGACTTGCCGGAAGGCAGGTCGGGGACGTCGTGCTTTCTATGAATAATGAGCCACGCACAGCTCACATGAACAAGTACTATATTTTCAAGGAGGATATAACATGGACAAGGATGAAAAGAAGGAATTTTACCTGAGTGTTTACCGTCATTCGCTGGCACATATTCTTGCAAAGGCAGTGATGGAGATCTTCGGTAAGGATGATGTGCAGATCACCATCGGTCCCCAGATCGCTGACGGTGCTTACTATGATTTCGAGCTTCCCCGTACGGTGACACAGGAGGATTTCAAGACCATCGAGGATAAGATGCGTGAGATCATCAAGCGTCGCGAGGACTGGACACGGAAGGAAGTGACAAAGGAAGAGGCATTGGAAATGTTCAAGGATCAGCGCTTCAAGGTGGAGCTGATCAATGAGCTTCCGGAGGATGAGACCATCACCGTTTATTATACAGGTGACGATTATGTGGATCTCTGCCGCGGACCTCACGTATCCAATTCCCAGGAGCTGATGAATGCCGCATTCCAGGTTAAGTCCGCATCCGGTTCTTACTGGAGAGGTGATGAGAAACGCGACCAGCTGCAGAGGATCTATATCTATGCATTCCCCACCAAGGACGAGCTGAAGGCACACCTGGCACTGATCAAGGAGGCTATGGAGCGTGACCACAAGAAGCTGGGCAAGGAGCAGGAGCTTTTCATGTTTGACGAGACTGCTCCGGGTATGCCTTACTGGCTGCCCCGCGGCTTCAAGCTGTATAACTCCCTGCTTACCTTCTGGAGAGAACTGCATGAAGAGTACGGCTATCAGGAGATCCTGGCTCCGGTCATCAACCACAAGACTCTGTGGGAGACCTCCGGTCACTGGGGACATTACAAGGAAAATATGTTCCTTGTGACAAATGCCTACACGGACGAGGAGAGCGGTGAGGAGAAGATCGATACCGATATCAAATATGCGATCAAGCCCATGAACTGCCCCAACGCCATCAACGTATACAGGAATACCATGCACAGCTATAAGGAGCTTCCGCTCCGTTACAGCGAGACACAGGTCATCCATCGCCGGGAGAAGTCCGGAGAGCTGAACGGTCTGTTCCGTGTACAGATGTTCCACCAGGACGATGATCATACCTTCCTGATGGAGGATCAGATCGAGCAGGAGATCTCCGATATCATGGATATCGCAGAGAAGATCTACGGCACATTTGGCCTTACCTATGTAGCCGAGCTGTCCACACGGCCGGATGACTTCATGGGGGCACCGGAGCTCTGGGACGAGGCTGAGGCTTCCCTGAAGCGGATCCTGGATAAGAAGTACGGTGAGGGACAGTACGAGATCAATGAGGGAGACGGAGCCTTTTACGGACCGAAGATCGACCTGAAGATGAAGGACTGCATCGGCCGTGAGTGGCAGATGGGAACCATCCAGCTGGATTTCCAGCTTCCGCTGAACTTCGACCTCCGCTATATCGCACCTGACGGATCCCAGAAGCGTCCGGTTATGATCCACAGAGCCATCTTCGGATCCTTCGAGCGTTTCATCGGAATCATCATTGAGAACTTCAAGGGAGCATTCCCCTTCTGGGCATCCCCGTATCAGGTTGGAATCGTTCCGATCCGCCCGGAGCATAACGAGTATGCAAAGAAGGTGGAGAAGGCCCTTCGCGCAGCCGGCATCCGTGTGGAGGCAGACTACAGCGATGAGAACATGAAGACGAAGATCAAGGGCTTCAAGAAGTACAAGGAGCCGTATGTGGTGATCATCGGTGACAAGGAAGCAGAAGAGGAGACCGTATCCGTCAATGTCCGCGGCAACAAGCAGATGAACGGGATCGCTCTTGCAGACTTTGTGGCTCTCTGCGACCGCATGAACCGTGAGCGTACCCTTGAGATCGTGGATTCACTCGAGTAGAACGGAAGATATCATCTGAATTATGTAAACCGGCATGGAACGTCCATGCCGGTTTTTTACACATATGAAAAAAACTTGATATTTCAGTCCGGATAACATAAAATAGGGTCTAGGTATGTGTTCCTATAAAAGGAGAATCCTTATGTTGGATGAAGAGAAGATCCGTCTTATGACGCAGGTCACCATGTATGAGAAAAATGAAGAGTTCGGCAGCCTGGTGCTGGCGCGGTATTATCGGGAGGATTATGTCCGTTTCGGCTGTATTCGTACCGTGCTGGTTGCTACCGTTACCTATTGGCTGATCGTTGCGACCTATGTATGCTACCGATTCGAAGAGATCCTCCGGGAGATCAATAACATGGATTACTTCAGCGTCATCGGAAAGCTGATGCTGGGTTATGTGGGATTTGCCGGGATCATGTTCATTCTCGCGTTTTTGATCTATCATATCCGATATCAGTCCGCAAAGAAGGGATTGATCCGGTATAACAGAAATCTGAAGAAGCTCATCGCCATGGAAGAGCAGACGGAATACGTGCTGGAGGATACCCAGATCCACGTAAGCCACAGTATTGGCGGGGATGACCCCATGCTGGATGAGAACACGATGAGCGGGAGGAATGGACAGTAATGGCTGAATTGTTTAAAATCAAAAATAAGGTTCGGGATGTGATCCGAAAGTATGAGGAGATCATATTCCCTGTTCTCCGCCTGATCTGGTGTTATCTGGTATTTTCAAATATTCATTCCATGTTCCACTACATGGATCTCCTTGACCGTAAAATAGTGATCTTCCTGATCGCGGTTCTGGTGTCCGTTCTTCCGGAAGGCTTCCTTCTTTTTGCTGCCGGAGTCGTGATCGGTGTCAACTGTTATACGGTAAATATCGAAGTCGGGCTTGCATTCACGGTACTTTTCATGGTCATGTACTGTCTGTATCTCCGATTCTTCCCCAAATTCTCGTACGCCATTTTCCTGGTTACGATCTGCTATTCAATCGGCATGCCGTATCTGGCACCGATGGTGATCCTCGTTCTGGCGGGGATCGGAGGCGCTCTTCCGGCTGCATTCGGTGTCATGCTGCATTATTTTGCAAATGCGGTGACCGAACTGAACATTCAGCTGACGGCTGCGGAGGACGATTCCAAGGTTGCGGTCCTGGGGTATTTCATTGACCATATCGTGAAGAATAAGGAAATGTATATGATGATGCTTGTATTTGCACTGACCATCGTGCTGGCATCGATCATTTATAAGCTTTCCTTCCCGTTCTCGCACTACGCTGCGATCGCGGCGGCAGCCGTGTTCTGCATCATTCTCACATTGATCATGGGAGCTGTCCTGAAGGAGACTCCGGACACCTCTGCCGCAATGGGCGGTTCACTGCTGGGAATGCTGATCTGTCTGGTGCTCGAGGTCTGCAAGGGAGTTTTGGATTTCAAACACGTCCAACGAGTCCAGTTTGAAGATGATGAGTATTATTACTATGTAAAGGCCATTCCGAAGCTGGATGCGCCGAAGAAGAAAAAGAAACCGCTTCCCAAGAAGCCTCAGGGAGGACGTCCCCCGCAGAAGTCAGGACAGGGAAAGAACCCGGCACAGAAGCCTCAGGGTGAGCCCCAGGGAGAAGACAGCGAGAGAACGAGAAGACTTCAGGCAGAGGCGAACAGTAACGCCGGACGACCGCAGGGTGAAAGACCGGCAGGAGAGGAACGGGAAGGCAGAGCCCTTACCAACGAGGAAAGAATTGCCAGGGAGCAGGAGAGGACGGCTATCCGTTCCGATGGTGCTCCGGCCAAGCGGATCGCCAGAATGGTAGAGGAAGCAAAGAAGAATCGTCCGGTGGAGACTCCGCAGGAAACACAGGTAAAGAAGAAAAAGCAGTCCGAGGATGATTTTGAGGATCTCGGATAACATGTAGCACGAGAAGGAACGGGGTGTTCCCATGGGTGGTATCGGAACATTTTTCAGTACATACTTCAGCTGGTTTTACATTCCGCATGTAACCTGGACGGATGTATTGGATATCATAATAATTGCATATCTCGTGTACCACATCCTGGTCTGGTTCAAGACGAGCCGCGCATGGACGCTGTTAAAGGGGATCCTTGTGCTTGCTCTGTTCCTGGGTCTGGCCGCGTTGCTGCGTCTGAATACGATCCTCTGGCTTGCCAGAAACATCTCCAGCGTGCTTGTGATCGCGCTGATCATTCTGTTCCAGCCGGAGCTTCGACGGGCATTGGACGAGCTGGGACGAAAGCGGCTCCTGAACCGTTTCTTCAATCTGGATGAACGGGAAGAGGGAGAAAGCCGTTTCTCCGACAAGACCGTGTATGAACTGGTACGGACTGCGGCTGAGCTGTCCAAGGCCAAGACCGGAGCCCTGATCGTCATAGAGCATGATACTCCCCTGGGAGAGTATGAGCGGACAGGTATCAGTCTGGATGCTGTAGTCAGCACCCAGTTGCTGGTCAATATCTTTGAGAAGAACACACCTCTGCACGACGGCGCGGTGATCATCCGTGAGAACCGGGTGGTGGCGGCAACCTGTTATCTGCCGCTGACGGAGCGCGGGGATGTGAATAAGGAGCTGGGAACCAGACACCGTGCGGGTCTGGGGATCAGTGAGAATACGGACAGTATGACCATCATCGTGTCGGAGGAGACCGGAGCGATCTCCGTAGCTCACCGGGGACAGCTGATCCGGAACCTGAATGATGATGCCCTTCGGAAACAGCTGGAGCAGCTGCAGGACAAGCAGGTTGAGCCGCGCCGGAAGAGATGGAAGAAGGGAGGTCAGAGCGATGAAGCCCAGAATGAAAAAGAGTCTGTTTGATCACCTGGGCCTGAAGATCCTTTCGCTGGTTCTTGCCGTTCTGATCTGGATGCTCATCATGAATCTGGATGATTATACCATGACCAAGACCATTCGTGATATCCCGGTCATGGAACAGAACGGAGACACCATCGAAAGGCTGGGAAAGGTCTATAGCGTTACCAGCGGAAATACGGTGGATATTGTGATCCAGGGACCAAGATCCGTAGTGGATCCTCTGACGGCAAATGATTTCACGGCTACCGCAAATCTGGCGGAGCTGTCCATCACCAATACGGTTCAGATCGCGGTTGCCGCGAAAGAAACGAAGGTAAACGGACAGATCGATATCACCTATGTGAACAATACGATGAATCTGTCCATCGAGGACAAGATCATGAAGGAAATGCCGGTCAAGACGCAGCTGAACGGAAATGTTGCTGCAGGGTATGCGCCCGGGGAATGTACGGTTACTCCGAATATCATCAAGATCACGGGACCTGAATCCGTACTGAATCGTGTTACGGAGGTGCGTGCGACAGAGGATGTGAGCGGCATGCACAGCAGCTTCCAGGAGACGGTGAAGCTGGTCTGCTATGATGCGTACGGTGAATCGATCGTGGACAAGTCCATCGAAATGAGCGTGGAAGAGGTGACCATGGCTCTGGACGTTCATCCCACGAAGAGTGTTCCGATCAAACTGTCCACAGTCGGGAATCCGGCTTCCGGATATTCGGTGATCGATGTGAATTATAACCCGCAGTCCGTGGACATTGCGGGAGAAGAGAGTGTTCTGGAGAGTGTGAACGCCATTTATGTAAGAGACGTTGACATAGAAGGACTCAGCGAGAAGAAGGAAGTAAATCTGAAGCTGACGGATTATCTTCCGGAAGGAACCTATCTGGCGGATGGGAATAATGACCAGCTTGCTGTCAGCATTGATTTCGAGCAGCAGACGGAGAGGGAGATCAATATCACGCCTGCGGACATAACAGTGGTTGGTATGAAGGAGGATGCCTTCGAATACTCGCTTACAAGCTCCGGTGTATTCCGGATCAAACTGAGAGGCCTGAAGAAGGATATCCAGGATGTGACGAAGGAATCGCTTCAGTTGAAAACGGACGTGACCGGTTTGGAGATCGGGACGCATGAACTGAAGATAACCTATGCAGTACCGAAGAATGCAACGGTTGTCATTATGGGATCCCTGACGGTTGACATCAAGGAGAAGTCCGAACAGTCGTCTGAGACTACGAGTGCCACGACAGAGGCTACGGAAGCGCCTGCTGAACACTGAACGGATGCCCCGGCGCGACCAAGCGCCGGGGCTTTTTGTAAAAAGGATCTGTAACAGGGGATTACAAAGAAGAAGGAGGAGAAGACCATGGAGGAGGCAATCGCAAAACTGCAGCAGGCAGTAAATGAATCGAACTATATCGTATTCTTCGGTGGAGCGGGAGTGTCCACGGAGAGTGGGATCCCGGACTTTCGGAGCCAGGACGGGCTCTATGCCCAGAAGTACAAATATCCCCCGGAGACCATTGTAAGCCATTCGTTCTTTGTCAACAGGACGGAAGAGTTCTATGAATTCTACAAGGACAAGATGATCTTCATGGATGCACAGCCGAATGCAGCGCATAAGAAGCTGGCAGAGCTGGAAGCGGCAGGCAAGCTGAAGGCCGTGATCACACAGAATATCGACGGACTGCATCAGGCGGCCGGAAGCAAGGAGGTGCTGGAGCTTCATGGTTCCACCCTCAGAAACTACTGTCTGGGCTGCGGAAAGCGATATGACGGTGTGAAGTATATCATGGCAAATGAGGGCGTGCCGAAATGTGAGGCCTGCGGTGGACTGATCCGTCCGGATGTGGTTCTCTATGAGGAGGGCCTGGACAATTCCGTGATCCGGAGAGCGGTGGACCACATCGCAAGAGCGGATCTTCTGATCATCGGCGGAACCTCGCTGGTGGTTTATCCGGCAGCCGGATTCATCGATTACTTCCACGGGAAGCATCTCTGCGTGATCAATATGTCCGAGACCTCGAGAGACAAGGCTGCGGATATCCTGATCCAGGGCAAGATCGGTGAGGTACTGTCACAGATCACGGTTTAGCAGACATAGCATGACAGAGGGACGGGTTCAATGTCACATTTCATGTGACATTGAACCCGTCCCTCTGTCATGCACTCAGTTATATTATTTTGTGCCGAAGATCCGGTCTCCGGCGTCGCCGAGTCCGGGACAGATATAGTCATCGTCATTGAGGCAGCGGTCCAGATTCCCGACATAGATCTCCACATCCGGGTGGGCATTGGCCAGTCGTTCCAGTCCATCCGGAGCGGCGATGATGCACATGAATTTAATGTGGGTTCCTCCGTATTTTTTGATGGAGTCGATCGCAGCCTCGGCGCTTCCGCCGGTGGCAAGCATGGGATCCAGGATCACCACCAGGCGCTGGTCGATATTCTCCGGGAGCTTGCAGAAATACTCACACGGTTCATGGGTCTTTGGGTCACGGCACAGGCCGATGTGTCCGACCTTTGCATTCGGAACCATATTCTGGATCCCGTTGACCATTCCGAGTCCTGCCCGGAGAACGGGAACGATGGCCAGCTTCTTACCGTCAATGACCGGTGACTTGCAGGTCTCGATGGGGGTTTCCACCTCCACATCCGTGATCGGAAGATCCCAAAGAGCCTCATAGGCCTCCAGCATGGCTATCTCTTCGATCAGATTTCGGAATTCTGCGGTACCGGTGGTTTTATCACGCAGCCGGGTGATCTTATGCTTGATGAGCGGGTGGTCCAGGATCACAACGTTCTGATAGTTTTTGTATCTCATGACAGTCTCCCTTCTTAAGCAAAATTCAGATCCGGAGGAAGGCATCCTCCTATAATAAATTGTATGCAAAAGAGGATCGGCCGTCAACTTGAAGAAATGCTTTTTTCGCCGTATTTCACGGGTTTTTTTGAAAAAACACGTTGACGAATCAGAAGATTTCTAAGATAATTAGTAGGATGGGCATTTTGTATCCGTTAAGGAGCGATGCCAAAATGAATATAAGCCTGACAAGAAGGCAAAGCAAGGAGGAAAACCATGTTTGATTTTGATGAGGTAGTTAAGATTGACCCGGAAGTGGCAGCTGCCATGACAGACGAGTATAACCGGCAGAATCAGAATCTGGAGCTGATCGCTTCGGAGAATATTGCATCCAAGGCAGTTATGGCTGCTATGGGATCGCATCTGACCAACAAGTATGCGGAGGGTTATCCGGGAAAGCGTTATTACGGCGGATGTGTATATGTTGACGTGGTTGAGGAACTGGCACGTGAGCGCGCAAAGAAGCTCTTCGGTGCAGAGTATGCAAATGTACAGCCCCATTCCGGTGCACAGGCAAATATGGCAGTCTTCTTTGCAGTTATGGAGCCGGGAGATACCTTCATGGGTATGAACCTGGATCACGGCGGACATCTGACACACGGAAGTCCGGTAAATATGTCCGGTAAGTATTTCAAGTGTGTTCCCTATGGCGTAAATGCAGAGGGACGGATCGACTATGATGAGGTTCTCCGGATCGCAAAGGAGTGCAAGCCGAAGCTGATCGTTGCAGGTGCTTCCGCATATGCAAGAGAGATCGATTTCAAGAAGTTCCGTGAGATCGCAGATGAGGTCGGTGCGGTACTTATGGTGGATATGGCACATATCGCAGGTCTGGTAGCTACAGGAAACCACATGAGCCCGATCCCCTATGCAGACATTACGACCACGACCACACACAAGACTCTTCGCGGACCCCGTGGAGGTATGATCCTCTGCAGCGAGGCGGTAAATAAGAAGTACAACTTCAACAAGGCTGTGTTCCCGGGCATCCAGGGCGGACCGCTCATGCATGTGATCGCAGCAAAGGCCGTATGCTTCCAGGAGGCACTTTCTCCTGAGTATAAGGCATATATGGACCGCGTAGTGGAGAATGCATCCACTCTTGCAGGTGCGCTGATCGACCGCGGCTTCGATATCGTATCCGGCGGTACGGATAACCACCTGATGCTGGTGGATCTTCAGAAGATGGGTCTCACCGGCAAGGAGGTTGAGAAGCTTCTGGATGAGGTTCATATCACGGTTAACAAGAATACGGTTCCGAATGATCCCCAGTCTCCGTTCGTTACCAGCGGTATCCGTGTAGGTACTCCTGCGGTTACCACACGTGGTGCGGTGAAGGAGGATATGTTCGTGATCGCAGATGCCTTTAAGGCAGCAATCATCGATCGGGACGGCGCAGCAGCCGAGGCTCTGGTGGAGAGCATTACAAAGAAGTACCCGATCTACAAGTAGGAAGAGAAAATGGAAGACAACAATCAGAACAGAAATAATGATCCGAACGGTAACAAGCCGAAGCGGCCGGGGTTCACGGGAACCCTGATCCTGCTTCTGATATCCGGCGTTCTGACCCTTATATTCTGGCAACAGTTCAACAAGTTTAAATCCTCCGGCGAGGAGGAGGTCTCTTATGATAAGTTCATCACCATGGTGGACGAGGGCAAGGTGGAGAATATCGAGATCTACAGTTCCAAGATATTCTTTACCCCGAAGGATCAGCCCGGCACGAGAGAGATCAAGTACTTTGTAGTCCGGACGGATGATCTGAATCTGGTAGACCGTCTGGCCAAGGCAAAGGTAAAGTTCTCGCAGATCGATGAGGGCGGAAGCGCCATCATGCGGACGATCCTCTCCTATGGTATCATGATCGTGGCCTTCTACATCCTGATGATGCTGATCATGAGAGGTGCCTCCAAGGGAGGCGGCATCATGGGCGTGGGCAAGTCCAACGCCAAGGTGTATGAGATGCAGCAGGATACCGGCGTGACCTTTGATGATGTGGCCGGTGAAGAGGAGGCAAAGGAATCCCTGGCTGAGGTGGTGGACTTCCTGCATGAGCCGGAGAAGTATCTGGCCATCGGTGCAAAGCTGCCGAAGGGCGCACTCCTGGTGGGCCCTCCGGGTACAGGTAAGACCCTGCTCGCCAAGGCGGTAGCCGGTGAAGCAAAGGTTCCCTTCTTCTCGATCTCCGGTTCGGAGTTCGTGGAAATGTATGTCGGCGTAGGTGCGTCCAGAGTGCGCGACCTGTTCCGGCAGGCAAATCAGAAGGCACCCTGCATCATTTTCATTGATGAGATCGATGCCATCGGCCGAAGCCGTGATACCCGTCATATGGGCGGTGATTCCGAGCGTGAACAGACACTGAACCAGCTGCTTTCCGAGATGGATGGTTTCGATACCTCCAAGGGTATCGTCATTCTGGCGGCAACCAACCGGCCTGAGGTGCTGGATAAGGCACTTCTTCGTCCGGGCCGTTTCGACCGGAGAGTTGTGGTAGAACGTCCGGATCTGAAGGGACGCGAGGACATCCTGAAGGTTCATGCCAAGAACGTTAAGCAGGATGAGACCGTGGATCTCCATGAGCTGGCGCTGACCACCAGCGGAGCTGTGGGCGCGGACCTGGCAAATATCGTCAACGAAGCCGCACTTCTTGCGGTCCGTAAGGGCAGACAGTTTGTATCCCAGAAGGACCTGATCGATTCGGTGGAGCTGGTATTTGCGGGTAAGGAAAAGAAGAACAAGATCCTGTCGGACAAAGAGAAGCGCCTGGTCGCTTATCACGAGACAGGACATGCACTGATGACGGTGCTCCAGAAGAATACGGTACCGGTACAGAAGATCACCATCGTGCCCCGTACAAACGGTGCGCTGGGTTATGTATGGCAGGTACCGGATGAGGAGAAGTCGCTGGAGACCCAGGACGAGATCGAGGCAGATATCGTGATCGCATGTGCGGGACGTGCCGCAGAGGCACTGAAATTCCCGTCTGTGACCACCGGTGCGGCTTCCGATATCCAGCAGGCAACCGAAAAGGCACGCCGCATGGTCACCATGTACGGTATGTCCGAGAAGTTCGGAATGGTACAGCTGGAGGGGATCACCGGAGAGTATCTGGACCGGAGATCCGTGCTGCAGTGCTCTGATGAGACCGAGACCAAGATCGATTCCGAGGTTCGCTCCATCATCAAGCGTGCATATGCAAGAGCATATAAAGCACTGAAGAAAAATGAGGCGATCCTGGATGCCATCGCTGCCTTTCTGTATGATCATGAGACCATTACGGGTAAGGAATTCGTGGAGATCTATGAGAAGGTTTCCGGCCGGAAGGTGGAGACTTCGGAAAGGCTGCTCAGCGACTCCCTGCTGAAGAGCGACGGTGACAAGGAAAAGGACAGCAAGGATAAGAACAGGGAACGTCAGAAGGTCAAGGAGAAGGAGAAGCAGCAGAAGAGGAAGGAAGGTTACTACGGTGCATTCCGGAGTCCTTATGCGCCTGAACCGAAGCCGGAGGATAAAAATCCGGAGGCACCGGAGGAAATAAGACCGGAAGAACCGGAAGAGGAAGTTACTGAATATCCTGATTCCGACAGACCGGAACAAGAATCGGCGGGATCCTATGAGGAGTCTGCGGGACCTGAAGAAGAGAAGGAAGAAGCGATCGGTCCCATGCCATGGGAAACCTACGCGAAAGAACAGAACCAACATTTTCATTCAGATGAAGATCGTATCGAACGTATTGGAGAAGGGGAAATAACGGGCGAGAAATCGGATGGAGAATCGGACGAGGAATCGGATGCAGAGCCGGATGTGGAACCGGATGCAGAACCGGAGGATGACTCGGACGTGGAGCCGGAGGAGGAGTCAGACGAGGAATCGGACTTTTAGCAGAAGGCTTCGCAGGAAGATGAGGGGGACGGTGAATGAAGCAGCTTCTGATACAGTATACGACAGAAACAGAGCTTTATGAGCAACTGAAGGAACTTAAGAAGGAATGGGAGACCGGGGGATATACCCGGCTTCTGTTCCATGTTTTCAGCGCAACCTCCGAGGAGGCAACGCTGCAGAAACTTGCCGTGCAACTGAAGACCGAATTTCCCGATTCGGATGTTGTCGGTGCCGTTTCTGCCGGTGAGATCTGTAATGCCAGGCTGATGAAGCCGGGCATCCTGATCTCTGCGCTGTTTTTTACTTGTACGGACGTCAGAGTGGTCAAGTATGAGGACGTGAAGGGTCACGAGGCAGAGAGAGGAAAGACCATCTGTGATACGGTGAACGGACAGGACGATATTAAGGCCGTGGAACTGATCATGACCGGAACGGAATATAACACCCGTGTGATCTTTGAGGAGATCAGCCGCTGTAAGAGCGGTGTGCAGGTGTTCGGCGGATATGCCGGAGGTCATTCCATGGAGGTGGGAGAGCATTTTATCTTCGATGAAAATGGGCTCACGGACAATAAGATCTTTGCGGTTTATTACTCCGGAAAGGATTTTCATATCGACGTGGACAAGTCCGTAGGCTGGCAGCGGCTGGGACATCATTTTACGGTGACCAAAGCCGATGAAAGCCGGATGATCGAGCTGGATAACCGGCCGGCGGTGGAGGTCTATGAGAAGTATCTGCAGATCGACCGGAATGATCATTTTGCGGAGAATACCTTTGAATTCCCGCTGATCGCGGCGGTGGAGGAGGATGAGCTGCTCCGTCACACCATCACGGTGGAGCCGGACGGGACGCTGGATCTGGCAGGCTATGTCACGGAGGGGATGAAGATCTACCTCTGTTTCGGGAATCCGTCCCTGATCGTAAAATGTGTGAACGAGCGGATCGATGAGGTACGTAAATTCCGGCCGCAGGCCATCCTGCTGTATTCCTGCTCGGTAAGAAAGTCGTTCTGGGAGGATTTCGTGGATATGGAAATGCTTCCCTTTGAGCAGCTGGCTACTACAGCAGGGTTCCATACCTGGGGTGAGGTAAAGCGAAACCCCATCACCGGAAATGTCCTGGAGTATAATATCACCCTGCTTTCCATTGCCATGAGAGAGGGAGATGCTCCGGAGACGGAGATCCCGCCGCTTCGTATCGATGATTCGGTCCTGAAGGGGCAGGCGTCGCTGATCAAGAGGCTGACAACCCTGGTTTCGGCAACGACCACGGAACTCCAGAACGCCTATAAGAATCTGGAGACCATGAATGACAGACTGTCCTACCTGTCAGATTATGATGCGATGACCGGAATCTTTAACCGGAGAAAGATTGAAGCAGTGATCGAACAGACTCTGACCGAGGCTGCCGCTGACGGACGGAAGGTGGGTCTTATGATGTTCGATATCGATCTCTTCAAAGCCGTGAATGATACCTATGGACATGGCAGGGGAGATTCGGTGCTGATCGAGATGGCGCGGATCTTCCGGGAAACCATCTGCAGTGTGCCGGGCGGACATCTGGGACGCTGGGGCGGTGAGGAGTTCTTCGCCGTGATCCCGGGGTACGACAGGGATGAGACCTATGCCTTTGCCGAGGAACTTCGTAAGCGGGTGGAGGCACATAAATTCGAAGGAGTGAAGGAGACTCTGACCATCAGTATCGGGGTGATCACCGCCACCGGAACCGAAGACCGGAAGATGCTTTACAAGAATGTGGATGACTGTCTGTATTTCGCCAAGCAGAACGGACGGAATAAGGTCATACGGTTTGAGTCATAATAAGATGCCGGAATCAGAATAACTTCTGATTCCGGCATCTTATTATGCGCGATACGGCCGGCAAGCGGGTGTCGTCATTATTGGTTTTACCCATCAGGATATTGTTTTAGGGTCTGACCTCGTCAGGTGAGCTCGTCCAGGGTTTTTCCGTAGGAGGGAAGGAAGTCGGTCAGGAAGTCCTGAACCTCCGGTAACTCCGCGGCCATGGCAGCAAGAGCCTTCTCGGTGCTTTCCTTGGCGGTACGGAACTCCTGGTTGCCGGAGCGCTCCTCTTCGATACATTTGATCAGGGCGGACAGCTTATCTGCGGCCTTTACCATGCGGCGAAGGAGCAGTTCGTCCGGATCGGCTGATTTATGAAAGATATCCTCATATGCAGGACGCAGGTCCTCCGGAAGCTGGGAGAGCAGACGCTCGTTTGCAACGAATTCCACTCCCTTATAGGCGCTCCGGATATCTGCATTGAAATATTTGACCGGAGTCGGCATATCACCGGTGATGATCTCCGAAGCATCGTGATAAAGCCCGATCAGTGCGGCCTTATCCGCATCCAGATGCCGGCCGTAGCGCACATTTCCGATCACTGCCAGTGCATGTGCGATCATGGCAACCTCCAGGGAATGCTCGGACAGATTCTCCGGTCGTGAGGAGCGCATCAGTGCCCAGCGTTCAATATATTTCATACGGGACAGGGTTGCAAAAAAATGTGATTCCATAGTGTGTTTTGTCCTTTCAGATAGCATGTAGTATCATTGTATGAAGTTCCGATTCGGAAGTCAAGAAGTAAGTCCCGACGGTGTCCCCTGAAAAAATCAATGGCTTTTTTGAAAAAAGGGGGTTGACATCCCGGAGGGTGCGTTGTATAATTCAGACTCGTAAAGGCAAGGGCGTCTTGGAGATCATTCCAAGGCGCCTTGTTTTATATCATAAAATGCAGCCCGTGAAAGGGGCGCAGGCGATGCAATGGTGTTTCGCTTCTCATGCAGAGGAACACCGCCGGCATCCTCCCTGCAGATGAAAGAAGCACCGATCGCCCGAAAGAGAGGTGCTTTTTTATGTTAGAAGAAATGATGAGTGCAATGGATGGGAAGCTTTTTGCCGTGTGGTTCCTGATAGGCGCGGCGCTTGTGTTCTGGATGCAGGCAGGTTTTGCCATGGTGGAGTCCGGATTTGCCCGGGCGAAGAACGCAGGTAACATCCTGATGAAGAACCTGATGGACTTCTGTATCGGTTGTGTGGTATTTATCCTGATCGGTTTTGGTCTGCTGCTTGGCGAAGACCTGGTAGGGTTCATCGGAAAACCCGGATTTGATATTTTTACAGAATATGAAAACTTTGACTGGTCGAATTTCATTTTCAACCTTGTGTTCTGTGCAACAACGGCAACCATCGTATCCGGTGCCATGGCAGAACGTACGAAGTTCCTCAGCTACTGTGTATACTCCGCAATCATCTCAGCTCTGATCTACCCGATCGAGGCACACTGGATCTGGGGGGGCGGCTGGCTTGCAGATCTCGGCTTCCATGATTTCGCAGGTTCCTGCGCGATCCACATGGTGGGCGGTATCGCAGCCTTCGTCGGAGCAAAGATGGTTGGTCCCAGAATCGGTAAGTTCGAGCGGGACGAGAATGGTAAGGTTATCAAGGTCAACGCATTCCCGGGTCATAACCTGGTAATCGGAGCTCTGGGTGTATTCATCCTCTGGCTCGGCTGGTATGGTTTCAACGGTGCTGCATGTACTTCGGTAGATCAGCTGGCAAGCGTATTCGTAACAACAACGATCGCACCTTCCGTAGCAACGGTAGTCTGCATGATCTTTACATGGATCCGTTATGGTAAGCCGGATGTTTCGATGTGTCTCAACGCATCTCTGGCAGGTCTGGTTGCGATCACCGCAGGATGTGACGTAACAGACGCTCTCGGATCAGGTATCATCGGCGCGGTAGCAGGCGTTCTGGTCATCTTCGGTGTATGGCTTCTGGATTACAAGCTTCATATCGATGATCCGGTCGGTGCATGTGCAGTACATATGCTGAACGGTATCTGGGGTACCATCGCAGTCGGTCTTTTTGCAACAACGACTGCTCCCGGAAATGATGAGCTCAGCGGTCTCTTCTACGGCGGCGGAGTTGAACTCCTTGGAAAGCAGGCTCTTGGATTTGCAGCAGTAGCAGCATGGGCAGCCATCTGCATGATCATCGTATTCCTGATCATTAAGAAGATCTTCGGACTTCGTGTCACTGAAGAAGAGGAACTGGAAGGTCTGGATCTGACCGAGCACGGTCTTGCATCCGCATACTCAGGTTTCAGTATCGTTGATATGTCCAGCGCTATGATGAGTGAGAATGAGAACACAAATCTTGGTGAATCGGATTATGATAAGGCCAGTGAGGCAAAACGGAACGCAGCGGTTCCGGTACAAAATGTAGCGGCAGCCATGGCGGGTACGATACCCGACACCGGTATCAACAAGGTAGTCATCATTACCAAGCTGTCGCGGTATGATAAGATCAAGAGAGCCCTCAATCAGTTGGGCGTTACAGGTATCACCGTTACACAGGTCAGCGGCTGTGGTATCCAGAAGGGTACCGGCGAGATGTATCGTGGAGTTGAGATGGATATGACCCTTCTCCCGAAGATCAAGCTGGAGGTCGTTGTCAGCGGTATCCCGGTTGACAGTGTGATCGAAACAGCAAAGAGGACGCTGTACACCGGTAAGATCGGTGATGGAAAGATTTTCGTATATCCGGTCAGCAGAGTTGTAAAAATCCGTACAGGAGAGGAGAATTACGAAGCTCTGCAGGATGTGGAATAACTCCCGGGCTTTACCCCTTTCAAGTCGGGAGAGCGGTATGCGGTACCTTGTGTACCGTGTACCGTTTTCTCGTTTACGCGGTAAGAGTTCCGGGCGGCCCGCCTGTTTGACGAATGCCCATCCGGCACCCGGGGCGACGGTCGAGAAGGAAAGTGAATCCCACCTCCTGCGCTTTTGGCGGGAAAAGAGGTGGACAATTCCTTCACAAGGGCATATATTGTAGAGTGAGAGCCATAAAAGACGAAGAAGGAGGAGATGCGGATGAGCGACAGAAGACTTCATGCAGATGATATCGTGCAGCATTTTAAAAGAGAACTTCTTTCGGAAGAGGATGCAAAGGCAAATGTATATCTGTACAAGATCGTAGGGATCGCCGAGCACTCCGAGACGAAGGAAAGCATGGTGGTCTACCAGGCACTTTACGGGGATTTCAAGATGTATGTCCGGCCCTATGCCATGTTCATGGGGCATGTGGATAAAAAGAAGTATCCGAATGTAAAGCAGGAATACCGCTTTGAAAAGGTGAAGAAAAACTGAAACAAAAAACGAAGACCCGTTCCGGCCTTCGTTTTTTGTTTGTGTTCTTTTATTTGTGTTCTTTCGTTTATGTTCTGACATTTCCCGGCAGGGTGTCCCTGCTCTTTGGGCAGGGAGAAGGTTATCCCTGCGGATGGCGCTTCTCGAAATCCGCCCACATCCATTTGGAGAATTCCGATCCCACGGAGTCACCGGATCTGGAGAATTCCTCGGGATAGTTTACGGCCTTCCGTCTCTTCTCCACAAATTCCTCAAAGGTGCAGATCTTCCGGGCGGGAACTCCCGCGTAGACATAGCCGCCCTCCAGATCCTTGTTTACCAGGGTCCCTGCCCCGATGATGACATTGGAGCCGATATGAACGTCTGCCAGGATCACGGATTCACTTCCGACAAAGACATTATTCTCGATCTTGATGCAGCCGATGTATTCGCGGTAACCCTTGTACTCGCCGGAGGTGTGGTTGTTCAGCATGGCATGGATCATGTCATGGGGAATAAAGGTCACGTCCGCGGCGATCCGGACATTGTCTCCGATGGAGATCAGATCCGAATAAAGGGGGATCTTCCTGGGGGCATAGGAACTCTTCTCGCCGAAATGGGCAAAGATATTCTTCTTACGGATATAGCGGACCTTCTTTCCTTTATTGATAAAGGTGTTGATGCGGATCCATCTCCAAACTCTTTTTCTGTCCATAGTAATACCTCTTTATTTTCTCCTGGATTTCGTCTGATGCTCTTCCTTCCAGATCCTCTTGTTCTCATACATGATCTTATCGGCACGCCGAACAGTGATATTCGCTGTAGACCGATCGGTCTTCGGGTCGTAGACTGCGATTCCGAGGGCTACATGTACCTGATCCCACATGTGGGAGGATTCGGTATTGGTAGAAGTCTGAGCTTCCTCAAATTTCCGCACCAGCTCATCCCTGTTCGTATAATCTTCGTTCATCATGACAACGGCAAATTCATCTCCGCCGATCCGGAATACGGCACTGTGCCGGAAGGTCTGGCAGATCAGACGGCAGGAGGTCTTCAGATACTCGTCCCCCTTTTCATGTCCGTATCGGTCGTTGACCTCCTTCAGGTTGTTGCAGTCCAGGATACATACGGCGAATTCGACTTCCTCATCTTTGTTGATCCGTTCCTGGATATCCTTGATATAGCCGGTAAATGCGCCCTTGTTCCGTACAGAGGTCAGTGCGTCATAATTGACCCTTTTGTTCAGGTCCTCGATCAAATGCTGCTCCTCGGCGGCCTTCTTCTCTGCGTGGATGCTTCTCAGCAGGAGGAAGATGATCACCAGAAAGATCACTGCGGCAATGCCCATGAACAGTGCCAGATGTTCCTTGATAAAGTCAAGGAAGCTGGACTTTGCATCCTCTGTGGAATAGTAGTTCAGATATGCGCTGACTGTGGATTCCGGAACAACATTTGTCAGCCGGGTGAGGATGGAGTAAAGCTCCGTATTTCCTTCCCGTACGGCGAAGCAGTAGGGCATGTCCACACCCGTGGTGATAGTGGTCAGATTCATATCCTCACACTGTTTTTCGAGATTGGTGAAACGGTAGTTGCTGATCAGGATACAGTCGGCTTTACTGGCGGCTACAGCCTTCAGACAGGCCGGGGTATCCTCGTAGTGAACGATGGACCATTTCGGGAAATGATCCGCCAGGAAGATCTCATAGTTCGGATTGCCTTCATTTACGGCTACTGTTACGGGATCCTTCCGGAGGAAGGACTGCTGATCCTCGGCACGGACCACGGCCAGCATTTCCGTACGCATCAGTGGCTGCGTCAGAACGAGGTCCATGGCCTCACCGTCATAGTCCGTCAGGTTGGAGGGGAACATGCAGTCGATCTCACCGTTTTTCAAAGCATCCATTGCCTCCGATGCGGTTGCATATGCCTTTGGCTCGAAGGTGATCTCTGAATTGGCGATATTGCCGGCTGCAAAAGCCAGGTAGTCCTTCAGCGCACCTGTCAGTTCGCCGGAGGAATCCTTTGCACAGAATGCAAGGTAGTTGTCCTGATAACCGATCCGGATCGTACCGTGCTTCTCGAGCCACCTTTTCTCATCAGATGTGAGGTAGCGGCTGGTACTGGAATTCTTCAGGTACTTCCGGTACATTTCCTGATTATAGTAATTATTCTCGTCCTGGATCCTGCTCATGGCGGAATTCAGCTGACTCAGAAGCTCGGGACGTTTCCTGCTGACGGCAAAGTAGAAATCGGAGGAACCGATCTTGAATACAGGTACCAGATGTTCGGGGTCACCGTAGGCGTCCAGGGTAAGATAGGCATCCAGCTCACCGCGAAGCATGGCTTCTATGGAATCGTTTTCGGAACCATCCATTTCAACGATGTCGATCTTTACGGTATTGGAGATGGCCCAGGATCGGAGGATCCCTTCCTGGACACTGTCCTTTGTCACGCCCACCTTCTTTCCGTTAAGAGAGGACGGATCGTCCGAAGAAATATCTGTATTACCCGTTGATGTGAAGACATAGTAGGATTCTGTTCCCATGGGAAGAGAGGCGTACAGGATCTTCTCGGCACGTTCGTCCTTATAGGAGATATCACTCATCAGATCGATCTCGCCGTTCTCCAGCTTCTCCAAAAGCTCCGGCCAGGTACCCTCCACGTATTCATAGGTCCAGCCGGTGTAGGCAGCGATCTTCCGCTGGTATTCATAGGCATAGCCGGATCTTCGTCCGTCAGGATCCATTTGGTTGAAGGGGGAATCGTACCAGCCGACACGGATCACCTGCTGATCATCCTTCTGTTCCTCCGCCCGAACGGAGAAAGGCATCAAAAAAGAGAACGTCATCAGAAGAGAGAGCAGGAGGGCGAGGAGCCTTCGAATATTCTGTTTTTTCGATGCAGTGTTCATGTTCGTATTCCTCAGAACCTTATAAACCAACCTATATAATAACATATTTTGCAGACGGTTTCTACATATTATCCATGTCTGAAGGTGTTTGAAAGAGGGAAGGACAGCGGCGGGATACGGACAGAGGGAGATCCTCCCGCCTATCCAGAATGTACCCCGCAGTGTGAAGGAAGAGGGACATGAGGTGCTCCGGATCGACGATAACGGCGATGGTACATTTGAGCTGTTTATTAAGAGAGTAGGAGACTGATCCGAACCTCCGGTCCGAATGGAGTGTGGTAATTGCGGTTCCAACGGAAATATGTAATAATATCCATGGGTGCCCGCGAAGCGGGCGGGTCTCGTGGCCCCGAGCGAAGCGAGGGATACCGTTGCGTGGTAATAGGATCCACAATCAAAACATGGAAGAAGGACTTGGAATGATCGGCTTTTTTTCAGAAGTACCGGAGTCGTTACGGGTCCCGGCACCGGCGATCCGCGGGCCTTACAAAAAGCACCTTGCATAAAGCTGCGGAATATGGTATAGTTCTAAGGTGTTTCGGACACTGAATGCTTCCGTGGCTCAGTCGGTAGAGCGATTGATTCGTAATCAATAGATCGTGGGTTCGAGTCCCATCGGAAGCTCAAAATGAAAAGGCGCAATCCCTTTGATCAGGGATTGCGTCTTTTTTTTATGGATTGCACCAGGGTTACGATGGATACGGCGATCATACATAGAGGAACCAGAAGCATGACGTAGAAGCCGATGCCATTGGAGCTGAAACCGACGGTAAAACGGAACTCGGACTCGGAAGTGGCTGCCATGAGGATGGAAATGAATGCAATGATCAGTGTCTGGATGACCTGCCCGACTGCGGCTCCGATGTGATCGCTGAAATAAACCAGAACAGCGAGGATCAGCAGCAGAAAGAAGGCAGCGGCAACGATCACTCCGCTGACACTGGCTGCCGAGGTACTGTTGATCACACTCTTGAATTCCTCTATATTGATGTTGCTGCTTCTGAGAGGCAGAAATACTCCGATGAATTCCAGCAGGATCAGAATGAAAAAGACGATCTTGCATTTTTTTAACGCCGGGCTGACGGAAGGCTTTGCGGATATTACCGGCTTCCGGTGATCCTGTGGCTGAGCCTCGCCATAGCTGGGTGTCGGTGCCGGCGCAGGTCGGGAATTCTGATAGCCGGTCTGTTCCGGTTGGAAATTCTGATAGACAGTCTGCTCCGGCTGGGAATTCTGATAGACAGTCTGCTCCGGCTGGGAATTCTGATAGCCGGTCTGCTCCGGCTGGGAATTCTGATAGCCGGTCTGCTCGGGTCGGAAGTATTGATTGTTGGTCTGCTCAGGTCGGAAGTGTTGCTCGTTGGTCTGCTCCAACTGAGTCGGTCTGTAGAATGCCTCCTGTGAGGGAACATTCTGATGTGTGGATGGCTCCATTATGATCTGATCGGAGCCGCACTCCGGGCAGAAATTTCCGCGGGCACGGACCCGCCCGCAATTTGAACATTTGATCATAGACAGTGACTTCTTTCTTGAGAGTAGGATCGGTCATTTGCCATGCAAAATGACTTCGCCATTCGTGTTTTAAGGTTCAAAATGATTCAGGTGACCACGCAGGCGTGTTGCCCGGAACCTTTGACCCTCTCATTATGCTACCACAGAAGAGGAGAAAAAAACAGTGGTGGCATTCACCGGAAGGAAAAGGAAATAAATATGCCACTATGCTCTTTTGACTAAAAATGATAAACTGAAGGCATGACCTCATCGCAGGGCACGGAAGATTCGTGACCGAAGGGTACGAGGACAGACAACTTATGAAAATGGAACAAGATGGCGGGAAAATGATGAGTGATCAGGGAAAGAAAAAAGAAGTAAAGGATCAGAATAAGAAGGAAAAAAATATGCGGATCATGGCGGTGATCCTCATATCGGTCAGTCTTGTGATCGCTGTGGTTTTCGTTATTTTTCTTCGGAACCGGTACGACGACGGGGACGACACGGAGGTGACGGGTATTACTATTGAGGATGCAGAGACCTATTATCGAAAGCATGCCACGGTGATCTCCGTGACGGATGCGGATCCGGCTTCATTCATTTCGGAAAAGGAAATGAAGAAGGAACTGGAGAAAAGAGGTTTCAGTCAGTATCCCCTGAAAAGCAGCTTCAGTAAGGACGGGGAACTGCTGGATGAGGATACGTTCGAGAAGCCCGGCAAGAGTAAGCATCCCATTTATGAAATCTCCTATAAAACGGGAAGCGGAGATCTTTGGACTGTCACGGTCATGAACGGCTGCTATAAGGCATTTCCGGTCACATATAATCAGAAGCTGTCCGGCAAGGAAGTGATCTTCTCGGAATCGGACAGGATCATGGCATATGACGCAGAGTCAGGACGCTATTTTGAACTGCAGCCCAATCAGGATGAAACCATCGTCGGATGCATAGAGAAGGTTGACGCTGCGCATCTGGATCAGTTGACGGAAAAGGAAATAGATGGATATGTCAGATAAAAGAAAAATAATAGCATGGATCGCTGCAGTAATGATGCTTCTTTCCGTATTCGCGGTGTATTCCGGCGGAAGAGCATATGCTGGCGAGAAGAGGAAGAGAGATCTTGTCATCGTTTCTTTGGGGGATTCCTATTCATCCGGGGAAGGGATGGAACCCTTCTACGGACAGGACGAACCGCTTCAAACGAGGGTAAAGAATAAGGACTGGCTTGCCCACCGGTCTATATTGGCGTGGCCCGGTCTGCTGAGTCTCGAGGGTGTCGGATTTATGAGCGACAGCAAGGATCACTGGTTTTTCGTTGCGGCCTCAGGTGCCGTAACTTATGATTATTACGATAAGCATGATAACGAGGCAAAATTTGGTCTGAAGAACAGGGAAGGTCAGGAGAAAAAATATAATAAGACAGATCCGGCGACCGGGAATACATTTGCCGATAAGGCTCCGCTTCTTCCGCAGAAGGAGGTATGGAAAGAGCTTAAGACGAAAAACCTGAAGGCAGATTACGTGACTCTGACCTTCGGAGGAAATGATCTGGGTTTTACCAAGGTTGCTACCACCGTATTGCTTGAGGGAAGAAATGACGCACACAGTGTTCTTGCTGCGCTTCTTCTGTCCGCTCTTAATAAAATGAAACCGGGCGGGGAGGTTCGGGAGAGGTTGAAGAATCTGTACAGGGATGTGGCAGTGGATGCGGGAAGCCAGGCCAAGGTGATCGTGGCCGGCTATCCACCGCTGTTCAGTGACAAGGAGTGGGACAATGCTTTCATTAATCCCGAAGAAGCCCTGGCGGTAAATAAGGCTATCAGTTATTTTAACAGTGAAGTGGAGAAGATCACCGAAGAACTGCAGAGGGAAGGGTATCAGGTTCACTTTGTATCGGTCACAAAGGCGTTTCGCGGACATGAGGCTTATTCGTCAGATCCCTATATCAATCCGGCGATGGACCCGCAAACTCAGGATATAGATGACAAAGCCATTGTCAGCAGTTATTCGATCCATCCCAATAGAAAAGGGATCCTGGCATACGCCAGATGTGTTCAGAATAAGATAGATGCTCTTGAGTATGCACGTGAATTTGAGGAGGAGGATACGGTTTCCGAGGAACCGGATACGACCGTGATCGCAGAAGAGGAACCGGACACGGGCCTGATAACCGTAGAGGAGGAGAAGGACACCGGTCAGGAGGAACCTCCTGCCGGGCAGAATGCCGGTGAGGTTTATTCCCTTTATGCGGATGCCATGCAGGAGTATCTGGCAGCTGACCTTAATCCAGGGAACCAGCAGTGGAAGGAACCGATGTTCCGGGGATATGCACTCCGGGATATCAATCAGGACGGGATGGATGATCTTGTCCTGGTTGCAGGTGATGAATGGAACGGATATGATCTGCTCCGGATGTATACGGTAAAGGACGGGAAGCTGTATTCGCTGATCCAGGATGATGATGCGCAATGCGAGAAATACGCTTTTTCAGGTAATAAGATCCATCTGTGGAACACCATGTATGGAAGCGGGATCAGGGGAGAGGCCGCATTTACCTTCGATCCGGAGGAAACCCGGCTGACGCTGGTGAAGGCCATCTCCATGAATGCCGAGAAGCCCTCCAAAGTTGTCTGCTATGCGGTAACGGAGTGCGAAGGTGATGATTATTTCTATTTCGGAGATGAACCGGGACCGGATTTTAAGGGAGAGGTGATCTCGGAACAGGAATATGATAAGGGGATTGAAGGCTACGGCTTTACGGAACTGGATTTTGAACCGAAGCTGCTGACGCAGGATGAGATCGATATGGTTCGGAAGAAATCCGAGTAGGCGTTCATGTGGCCGGAGATCCGGTATACGGATCCGGACGATGCAACAGTCCGATCCAAGGTAGAGGATGTGAAAGAATGAAATTTTGTTACAATTGCGGAAAGCCCATAGTGGAACCGGGAGAATTCTGTGTTGATTGCGGAGCCAGACTTTCGCTGGCGGATGTTGAAGAGGGTAGTGCAGCAGCGGGACGCTCTGGAGAAAGAGTGTCTGCAGCACCCTATGGGATAAGCGGAGCTGCCGGACCGAATCGGGAAAGCCGGTCTGCCGGGCCCGGAGAGGCCGGTGAAGCTGCCGGACTCTTCTATCGAGGTGACAGCCTGGAGCCGGAAGAAGGACAACACAGAGCGCAGGCAGAAACCGGCCGGAACAGAGCGCAGACAGAAGCAAGCCAGTACAGCGCACAGGCGGAGGATAAGACCGGGCGTGTATATGCCGGATCGGGTTCCGGCATGCCTCCGGAGGATGACAGGGAGAAACCGAATAAAAAGACATTATATATCCTGCTGGGCGTTCTCCTTCTGGCGGTCATAGGGCTGATCATTTTCCTGGTCCTGAGAAACCGTCCCGAAGAGAAAAAAGACGACGGCAATACTATGGTGGCCGAGTATAACGGGAACTTTAAGGTCAAGGATGAAAGCGGAAAGGTCTGGGTGGAAACCGAACATATCCGTAAGGTCAATGTCCTGCCGGATGAGGGGCAGCAGAAGGATGATCCGAAGAACGAAGAGAGTACCGTGTCGGAAAAGTATGTGGTTCGGGTGGAACTGAATGACGAGGGAAGGCAAAGACTTGAGGACGCAACAAAGGAAAATATAGGACGAAATCTGATCATCGAGGTAAATGAAGTCATTATTTCCACGACGAAGGTGACTGATGTGATCACGGGAGGAACCATTGAGATCGCAGGAGGGATCCCGGAGGATGAGGCACAGAAGATCCTGGAGGAGATCATCGGTGAAACAACGGATACCACGGAGGCTGTCACGGATCCGAAGGAGGCCGCCACGGATTCAACGGAAGCGGATCCGTCTGATCCGCAGGAGCCTGTCATCGAGGGAGAACTTCCCATCACTCAGGATCAGCTGGGGATGATCCTTGATGTACTGCCTCATTTGCCGAAATATAATGATGTGGATCCCGACACAAAGGAAGTGACACATCCGGGGATCAAAAACAAAAAGGATAAGGACGGCTGGATCCTGGGAGTCATTTTCCCGGCACTTTCCCGGACGGCCGACAGTATCCTGGTCCGGATACGGACCGAGGGAGGACAGGGAAACCATTGTGTATACGATATCAGGAATGTGATCGCCATGGCGGAGATCTTCACCAATGAGACTGTCAGTGAGAAGTATCTGTCCCAGGCGGCGTATATCATGAATATGGATTATTACGATGGAGACGCCTTCTGCTCCGTGCAGAACGGAGAACTGGATATCAACAGAGATGAGGGGGACGGACCGAGTATCGATGTGGAGCGGATCGTGTCCACGAAGAAGGAGATCGTGATCTACTATACTTACTATGAGGCGCCCGGAGCATCCGGCGGACTGTGGGAAGCACATTTTTCCGTGAAGGATACAATGCCCCGGTTCAGTTATACAAAATACCGTGGAGCGTCTGAGAAAGAGGGCGGGAAGCCTGAAGAGACCGAACCTTCAACGAAAACCGATAATACAACGGAAAACGGAAAAACAACGGAAGCCGAAAAAACAACGGAAAATGATCCCACTGCTTCCTGGGAGGTGCTGAAGTCGGATCTGGAAGCCAATATGGATCTTCTGGAGGAGACGCTGTCCTTTATCAGTAAGGAGGGCGGTGATCATTACTGGAATACCGGGAAGAAGCAGGACGGTTACTCCGATCAGGACCTTATCGGTTCGGTGATCGGAGCACTGAAATGGGATAACCGGCGGCTTCGGGAAGGAACGAAGAAGTCAGGCGGGCATACGTATTATACGTTTTCCCAGGAGAAGGTATGCAGGATGGTCAATCTTCTGGTGAAGGAGGATATTTCCGCTGAAGCTCTTCCTGCGGCAGTCAAACAGTATGATGACCATATCATTGACATGTATAGTGCGTATGGATCGGACTGGTATGTGCGAACGGAGGTGGAATCGGGAATGGTTCTTTCCCCGGAGGATGCGGGAGAACCTCTGTCAAGCAAGGTGCAGGCGTTTTCGTATGAAAATGATGAGATCTTGGTTCAGTTTTATATTTACGGAGCGGGAGACGGCGAGAGCTACTGGACAGCACATTTCCGATCGGACGGAAAAGGTGGGGTCTATCTGGATTCCATCGAGCCCAAATAAAGGATCCGTGTAACGGACGGGATACAAAATGGCGCAGGCCGCGCGGAAGGCGGATGCGCCATTTGTTTTGCGCGATAAGCGCCGGATCGACCGGGCAGGCAGACACGGCTACGAGGTTTCAGGAGAGGCCGATATGGCTCAGGTACAGACGTTAGTCGCCTTCTTCGGGCATTGAGGTTGGAATTGGAATTGCAAACGTATATTCGGTTTGATAGAATAGAGCGTAGGGATCTGATTCAGAAAGAGGGATGTTATGAAGCAATTGGTGAAAAACGGAATCCGACATTTTTCAACGATCACAAAGCATAAGCTGCTGGTAGGAAAACTTTGCTTCCGCTGCGGTCTGTACCGGCAGGGACTTCTGCATGACCTGTCCAAGTACGGCCCCACGGAGTTCCTGGTGGGCGTAAAGTACTATCAGGGTGACCGGAGCCCCAACGAGGCGGAGCGGGAGGACAAGGGTGTTACCACCTCCTGGCTGCACCATAAGGGACGGAATAAACACCATCTGGAGTACTGGGTGGACTATGATATCCAGAACAAAGAACGGGGAATGACCGGTATGAAGATGCCGGATAATTATATCGTGGAAATGTTCTGTGACCGGATCGCGGCCAGCAAGGTCTATCAGGGGGAGAAGTATACGGATCGTTCGGCACTGGAATATTTTCAGAAGGGAAAGGGGAAGGTGATGCTCCATCCCTACTCCAAGGCGAAGCTGGAACTGCTGCTGACGAAGCTGGCGGATGAAGGAGAAGACGCCGCATTTGCATATGCGAAGCGGTATCTGAAGGCTTACAGAAGGTATAAACGGAAGAAACGGAAATAGAAAGAAGGTAGCTATGGGAGTTACACCTTCCAATGAACAACTGAACCAAGAGGAGACGGCGGCGAAGGACAGGATTCCCTTCGCCCATCTCCATGTCCATACGGAGTACAGTCTCCTGGACGGATCGGCCAAGATCAAACCCCTGGTAAAAAGGGCGAAGGAGCTTGGCTTTGATTCTCTTGCCATCACGGATCACGGCGTTATGTACGGCGTGATCGATTTCTACAAGGCCTGCAGGAACGAGGGGATCAAGCCCATCATCGGCTGCGAGGTCTATGTGGCACCGGGATCCAGATTTGACCGTGAGGCGTCCAAGAGCGACGACCGTTACTATCATCTGATCCTGCTGGCGGAAAATGACGAGGGTTACCGGAATCTGTCCAAGATCGTATCCAAGGGCTTTACCGAGGGCTTCTACTACAAGCCCCGGGTGGACCGTGAGGTGCTGGAGGAATATCATGAGGGACTGATCTGCCTGTCGGCCTGCCTGCAGGGCGAGGTGGCGGTGAATCTGCGCAGGGGACTCTATGAGGAAGCCGTGAAGACGGCGCTGTGGTATCGCGACACATTTGGCCCGGAGAATTATTTCCTGGAGATTCAGGATCACGGACTGGAACTGGACGGAATGGTGAATCAGGGAGTGATGCGGATCTCGGAGGAGACCGGCATCCCGCTGGTATGCACAAATGATTCCCATTATATCTATGCCGAGGACTGGGAGGCCCACGACATTCTTCTCTGCATCCAGACCAACCGGAAGGTGCAGGAGGAGGACCGGATGCGCTATACCGGCGGTCAGTATTACCTGAAGACCGCGGAGGAGATGGCGAAGCTGTTCCCCTATGCGCCCCAGGCCCTGGCGAATACCCAGAAGATCGCGGAGCGCTGCAATGTAAATATCGTCTTCGGCGAGCATAAGATCCCACGGTTCGATGTGCCCGAGGGATATACGGCAGAGAGCTACCTTCGGGAGCTCTGCGAGACCGGACTGGCGGAGCGGTATGATCCCGTGACTCCGGAGCTGACGGAGCGGTTGAATTACGAGCTGTCCGTGATCACGGACATGGGCTTCGTGGATTATTTCCTGATCGTCTGGGACTTCATCAAGTATGCCCGGAGCATCGGGATCGTTGTGGGGCCGGGACGTGGATCCGCGGCCGGAAGCATCGTATCCTATGCGCTTCGGATCACGAATATCGATCCGATCCGTTATGACCTGCTCTTTGAGCGGTTCCTGAATCCGGAACGTGTGACCATGCCGGATATTGACGTGGACTTCGCCGACGAGCGCCGGCAGGAGGTCATCGACTACGTTACAAGGAAGTACGGCGAGGAAATGGTGGTCCAGATCGTAACCTTCGGAACGCTGGCTGCAAGAAACTGCATCCGCGACGTGGGGCGCGCACTGGACATTCCCTATAAGACCTGCGATCTGGTTGCCAAGTCCATTCCCATGGAGCTGGGAATGACCATCGGACTGGCGCTGGAGAAGAGTGCGGATTTCCGCAAATTCTATGAAGAAAATGAAGATGTAAAATATCTGGTGGATATGGCGCGCCAGCTGGAGGGACTTCCCCGCCATGCATCTATGCACGCCGCCGGCGTGGTGATCGGCCGTGAGCCCATCGTGGATTATGTGCCGCTCTGTAAAAACAGCGACGCCGTGACCACCCAGTACAATATGACCACCATCGAGGAGCTGGGACTCCTGAAAATGGACTTCCTGGGCATCCGGACCCTGACCGTGATCCAGAATGCCGCAAGGTCCGTGAAGGAGCGTCTGGGGATCGAGCTGGATATGGATCACCTGGATATGGATGATCCGAAGGTCTATGAAATGATCGCCGAAGGAAAGACAGACGGTGTATTTCAGCTGGAGAGCTCGGGGATGCGTTCCTTCATGCGGGAGCTGAAGCCCAGGAACATGGAGGATGTGATCGCGGGCATTTCCCTGTACCGTCCGGGCCCCATGGACTTTATCCCGCAGTACGTCAAGGCTCAGTCCCATCCCGAGGAGGTGACCTACGATACGCCGCTTCTGGAGGACATCCTGAAGCCGACCTATGGCTGTATCGTATACCAGGAGCAGGTTATGCAGATCGTTATGAAGCTGGCCGGTTACTCCCTGGGACGGTCCGACCTGGTGCGCCGTGCCATGTCCAAGAAGAAGGCGGACGTCATGGCGAAGGAGCGGGAGTACTTCGTCTACGGAAATGAGGAGCTGGGGGTTCCCGGCTGTATCAGAAACGGAGTGGATGAGGCTACGGCGAATAAGATCTTCGACGAGATGGCTGCCTTCGCCAGCTATGCATTTAACAAATCCCATGCTGCCGCCTACGCGGTGGTAGCGTATGAAACGGCATATCTTCGCTGCTATTATCCTCTGGATTTTATGGCGGCGCTGCTGACCTCGGTGCGGGCAAATTCCGCAAAGCTGGCCGGCTATATCGAAGCGGTGAAGCGGATGGGCATCCGGATGCTCCCGCCGGATGTGAATCTCGGACGGGGAGAGTTCTCCGTGGATCAGGGCGGTATCCGCTACGGTATGTCCGCCATCCGTTCCGTGGGAGATTCCGTGGTGGAGGAGATCCTTCGGGAACGGGAGGCGAACGGCCCCTTCCAGGATCTGACGGACTTTATCCGCAGGCTCTCCAACAGAGAGGCAAATAAGAGGACCATCGAAAGCTTTATCTTTGCAGGAGCCTTCGACAGCTTCGGCCAGAACCGGAGACAGATGAACCTGATGTACCCGGAGATCGTGGAACAGGTGACTGCAGAGAAGAAACGCAGCATGACAGGACAGATGTCCCTGATGGATTTCCTGGGGGAAGAGGAAATGGAGAAGACGAAGATCACATTTCCGAATATGCCCGAATTCCCGAAGGAGGAGATCCTGGAGAAGGAGAAGGAGGTTCTGGGCATCTATGTCAGCGGTCATCCGCTGGATGAGTATAAGGAGTTGATGGACCGGTGTTCCACCGCCAGCACCCTGGACTTTGTTCCGGAGGAGGAGACCGGACAGACCACGGCACATGATAACGGGAACTATACCCTGTGCGGTCTGGTAGAGCAGATCACGGTGAAAATGACCCGCAACAACGAGGCAATGGCCTTCGTGACGCTGGAGGATCTCTTCGGCCAGATCGAGGTGGTGGTATTCCCGAAGGTGTATGACAGCTGCAGGATGCTGCTGGAGAAGAACAAGGGGATCATCGTGCGGGGACGGGCGTCCATTTCCGAAGAGGAGGGCAAGCTCCTGGCTTCGGAGATCAAAACCTTTGATTCCGAAATGCAGAAGCTGGAGGATGAGAAGAAGCAGTTGTGGATCCTGCTCCCGAATATGGAGGAGCTGCATAATGCAAGGGCCCAGCTGGATGCGATCCTGAAGGAGCATCCGGGTTCCAGCGGAGTCTTCATCCAGTTGAAGGAAGAGAAGAAGGGGCTGGCGTCCCGGAGCCGTGTGCATGTGGATGACAGTCTGCTTTCCAAGCTGAAGCTGGAGTACGGTGCGAATTCCGTGCTGGTGCGGGAAGGGAAGTAGTTATTGAGGACAGGGAATGATTTCATCACTTACAAACGATAAGATCAAATATGTGGAGAAGCTGAAGAAGAAGGCTTCCTTCCGGCGGGAGGAGAGCTGCTTTGTGGTGGAAGGGATCCGGATGATCCGGGAGGTTCCGGAGAAGCTGCGGAGACAGCTGTATGTGACGGAGGCCGCACGGGAGCAGTATCCGGAGCTGGATGGCTGGTGTGAAGCGGTGGAGACCGTAACGGAGGCGGTTCTCCGGAAGCTTTCCGACACGGAGACGCCCCAGGGTATGCTGGCGGTGGTGGCCATGCCGGGGAGGCAGTCCGGCTCTGCCGGTCAGTCGGCACAGGCCGACGGTACGCCCCTTTATCTGGTGCTGGACGGGCTCCAGGATCCGGGAAATGTGGGAACCCTGATCCGTACGGCAGAGGCAGTGGGTGCCACGGAAGTGCTGATCAGCCGGAACTCTGCAGATCCATACAGCCCGAAGGTGGTCCGCAGTACCATGGGAACCATATTCCGTGTACCTGTCCGGATCTGCGAGGATCTTCCCGGGGCGATCCGGGATCTGCAGAAGAACGGAGTGGTTGTCTACGGAACGCATCTGTCCGGCGAGGAATTCTACGCAGCAGACCTGACCGGCCCCATCGCATTTCTGATCGGAAATGAGGGCAACGGCCTGACGGAGGAGGTGGCGGCAACTGCCGACCGGCTGCTCCGCATTCCCATGGAGGGGCAGGTGGAATCCCTGAATGCGGCAGTCAGCGGCTCCGTGGTGGCCTATGAGGCGTATAGACAGCGACATGTACAAAATAGTAATATATGATCAAAATGAAAAAACGGTTCGGTTTCGCACCATCGGGTGGAAAACGAACCGTTTTCTGTTGTACCGGAGATAGGAAGCTATCCCCACCGGCCTGAGAGATCCTGTCATATGCGGATTCCCTGGAGGGATCGGATCACTCTGCACCGGCGGCTGTGTCTCCGGTCATTTCGATCTGCCTTGCGGGGATCGCCCACTGCTTCCGGTACTCCCGGGGGGAACAGTCGAAGAACTTCCGGAAGGTCTCAGCCATGTAGCTGGCCCCGTTAAAGCCGGTGAGGGATGCGATCTCCGTCAGAGACTTGGAACTGGAACGGAGGTATTCCGCAACCTTCCTGCAGCGGAGATGCATGAGGTAGCTGATGGGCGATTCGCCGACGTACTGGTGGAAGAGTGCGTTACAGAGGGACTTGCTTATGTTGGCTCTGGCTGCGATCTCGGCCAGCGATACATTTCCGGTGTAGGAGGAGGAGATATAGGCCATCATGGATTTGAAGAGCTGCATCCGGGGGTCGAAGGCCCCCTCCTCCTCGCTGGGAAGGTAATGACTGGCCTGCTTTCTGATATACTCCCAAAGCTGGAAGAAATGCATGGTGATCTGAAAGGCGTCGTGCCGGATGTCGGGCAGCTTCTTCATCAGTTTGAAGACATCCCTGGCATACTCATTCAGTCCGTGGAATTTGAGGTACGGAAGATCCGGATTATCAATGATGGGCCGTACGTACTGCATTTCCACTGCCACGGAGGACATGAGGATGCTGGGATGGAGCACGCAGATCACATAGCGCACGTCCTGCGGATAGATGCTGAAATGGATCTGGTTGGAATTCACCATGATGGTGTCTCCCGCATCCAGCGGGATCTCCCGCCCGTTTACGGAGTAGGACATGGAGCCCTCCTTCACGGCGATCAGCTCTATATCCTCATGGAAATGGGGCACCTTCTCCCAGGTGACCCTGGGTTTTCCCCAGCCGTCATAGATATAAGAAGGAAAGGCCGGATTGTCATAATTGACGATCTCCGACCCGTCATCTCTCTTTACGATCAGTCCCATAGCTTCGCGGTTCATAGGCGGATCCTCTCATTCTGAAACAGAAAAAACAAATATTTTAATACTTATCCAAATATCTTTATCTTCCATAAAACCATAACTATATTCCATATGCAAGAAATATTGTTATGAAAATGTAGCATTAGATGGGTAGTATTTCCCATCTACATACAATATACTTGTATTCGTAAAGAAAAGCAAGAGGTTTTTATCGGATAGTTTTTCCGAGATCCGGAGGTATTCAGGGGAATATCTTCAAAGGTAAGTTAGGAGGGAGACCATGGCTGAAAAAGTGATCATCATGAAGAATGTCTGCAAGGACTTTAAGGTTCTGAACCGTCACGAGGGTTTGAAGGGGAGCCTGAAGGATCTGTTCTCCAGAGATTACAAGATCGTCTCTGCGGTAAACAACGTTTCGCTGGAGATCGAGAAGGGCGAGATCGTAGGATATCTGGGACCCAACGGTGCGGGCAAGTCCACAACCATCAAAATGATGACGGGTGTTCTGGAGCCCACCAGAGGAGAGATCCTGGTGGACGGAACGGTTCCGTATAAGAACCGGACGAAGAACGCAGAGAAGATCGGCGTTGTCTTCGGACAGCGGTCACAGCTCTGGTGGGCCCTGCCGCTGATCGAGTCCCTGAAGCTTCTGAAGGATATTTACATGATCCCGGACCAGGACTATAAGAATATGCTGGATCTCTACCGGTCGCTGGTGGATATTGAGGATCTGCTGCATAAGCCGGTACGGCAGATGTCGCTGGGACAGAGAACCCTGAGTGATATCCTGGCTGCGTTCCTGCACAATCCCAAGATCGTATATCTGGATGAGCCCACCATCGGTCTGGATGTTTCCATGAAGTCGAAGATCCGTACCCTGATCCACGCGCTGAATCAGGAGAAGGGAACGACCGTCATCCTGACGACCCATGATATGGGTGACGTGGATGCACTCTGCCGCAGGATCGTCATCATCGACCACGGCAAGATGCTCTACGACAACGATATCGAGCATCTGAAGAAATTCTTCGGATCCTACAGAACCCTGAAGCTTCGTCTCGCGGGAGATATGAAGAAGCAGAAGGAACAGATCGAGACCGAGCTTCCCATGTGCTCTGTGGGGATGACGGAGGATGAGGACTGGATCACCATCCTTGTGGATGAGGAGAAGCGAAAGGTGATGGATGTCCTGAATCAGATCCAGAATTCCTACAAGGTTCGTGATATGCAGCTGGAGGAGATTTCCACGGAGGATGTTATCCGGAAGATCTATGAGGATTCGGCTGCAGAACGTGAGAAGGCCAAAAACAGTGCGTCTCCGGACGGAAAGTCTTCGGAGGCTCCGGAAGGAGGCGGTGTGGCGTGAGACTCAGAAAATACGCAACCTTTCTTCGTGCAGGGCTGATCGAGATGGTACAGTACCGCCTGTCCCTGTTCATCATGGTGGTGGGCAATATGCTGTATCTGATCCTGATCTACTTCCTGTGGAAGGCAATTTATGCTTCGGCCGGAACGGACCGGGTGAACGGAATGACCTTCTCGGACACCCTGATCTATCTGGTGCTGGCCACGGCCATGTTCACCTTTATGGAAATGTACTCCGTATGGGAGATCGGGCGTGATATCCAGAGCGGTAAGATGGTTCTGAACCTGCTGAAGCCCATGAAATACCGGAGCTATCTGTTCTGGTCCTATTCGGGGACGCTGGTGGCACATTTTCTTGTGACCTTCCTGCCGACCCTGATCATTGTAAAAATAGTAACGGGAGATGCGATCCCCCTTGGCTGGAACCTGCTGCTGTTCCTTGGCTCGGCGCTGATGGCGGTGGTGATCAATTACTATATCGACTTCATCGTCGGAACGATATGTATCTTCACGGAGTCGATCTGGGGGATCAATATCATGAAGCAGGTGATCGTGCTGCTCTTATCGGGAGCGACAATCCCCGTGGCCTTCTTCCCGGAGGGGCTGAAGACTGTGGTGTACTTCCTGCCCTTCCAGTCCATCTATAATACGCCGCTGACCATCCTGATCGGTAAGGAACCGCCGGAGAATGTGCTCTGGATGATGGGGCTTCAGCTCTTCTGGTGTATCTTCCTTGGCGTGGCGAGCCGGCTCTTCTGGAACCACTCGATCCGCAGGATCACGGTGAATGGAGGTTGATGCTATGAGTAATAATAATGAGGCTTTGGCGGTTACCCGGGAGCCTGTGGTCCACAAAAGGGGACTCAGGTTCTACCTGCGGATCTACCGCAAGATCCTGGTACAGGATCTGAAGAGTAAAATGAGCTACCGTTCGGACTTCATCATTTCCACCATCGGAATGATCGCAACGAACATCACCGGGTTTGTCAGCTTCTGGATCCTGTTCCGCAATTTCCCGTCCATCAACGGCTGGGATTATTATGAAATGCTGTTCCTGTACGGATTTTCACTGGTATCCCTGACTCCGGTGCAGTGTCTTTTTGATAACAACTGGAGCCTTCGCATGAATGTGTATTCCGGTGACTTCATCAAGTACTGCTTCCGTCCCATCAATCTGTTCTTCTACTATCAGTCGGAGGTCTTTGATGTGAAGGGGCTGGGACAGCTGGCCTTCGGAATCGGTACCATTGCCTACGCATGGGCGCATATGTCGCTGCCCTTTACCTTCTGGGCGCTGTGTCAGCTGATCGTATTCCTGATCACGGCGTCGCTGATCATGATCGCCATGCAGAATGCGGCGGCGGCGACCTGCTTCTGGCTGACGAATTCCTTCTTCATCCTGGATCTGGCTCTGAAGATGAAGGATTTTGCGAAGTACCCGATCACCATTTTCAATTCGGTGTTCCGGTTCATCTTCACATTTATCCTGCCCATCGCGTTCATCGCGTACTATCCGAGCCTTGTGATCCTTCGGCCGGATGAGATTCCGGTACTTACCTGGCTTTCGCCGGTGATCGGTATCATTTTCTTCCTGCTGAGCGTAAAGTTCTGGATGTACGGTGCAAGAAAGTACAACGGAACCGGATCGTAACCAGAGATAACCGTGAGCGTGTGGCGCTGCGGATACCGCCACATGCTCCTCCCTCCTGTAAGACTCCCGCGTGGTTAGACAATTTCCCGGAATTGTCCAATCACGCGGGATTTTTTTACATTTTTAGAAAATGTCTATATGAAAATAAGGAAAAACAGGTAGAATAGATAGTACATACCAGATCAAAAAGGAAGGACTGATCGAACCATGTATGAAAGATGTGCTTTATCCGAATGCGAAATGGTGACCATGCGATGTGTATGGAACCTCGGAAATAATGCCACCGCCTTCAATGTGATCAATATGCTGGCGGAAGACTACGGAATGGTCTACAAGGAGACCACGGTATATACGTTCCTGAAGAAGCTGAAGGAGAAAGGATTCATAGACACGATCCGACGGGGCGTGACCTATTATATCCCGAAGATCTCCGAGGAGGTCTTCCAGAAGGAGATGGCGAAGAAGCTGCTGAACTTTTGGTACAACGGGGATACCGCCAAAGCGGTGGAGGCAGTTGTGGAGGGCGAGAAGCTTTCCCGAAAGGACGCCAAGCGCATCCGGGAAGCGTTGAAACAGGCGAATGAATGAGTTATAATTTGCGGGAGTGATAGCTGTCAAGGCAGGTGTCGCTCCCGCATTTTTCTTGTATGACCGGGTCATTTAGGAGGTAATCATGTCAGAATCTGGGAAGTTAAAAAAGACATTTGTCATTCTGGCGCTCACCGGCTTTCTAAGCGGGTTGCTGATCGAACTGATCATTTATTTGTGTGTGTCATCAACAGAGGCAATTTTAGAAAACAAATGGAAGCTGATTCTGGGGCTACTCGGATCGGGACTATACGGAGCGGTAGCCATGGGCGGGTCGATAGTATATCACATTGAAAGCTGGGGACTGTGGCGCGCTACGATTACGCATTATCTGCTGACCCTGGTTTCATTTCTGATCACAAACGCTTTACTGGGATGGTTCAGCTCGAACATCCTGGTATGGATTCTCATTGGCTTTACGGTATTATATCTGATCATCTGGCTTGTGGAGGGATTGATCTGGTCTCGAAGGATTAAAAAAATGAATCAGGATCTGGAGAAGATGATCCAGAAGGAAGAGGAGGATGAGCATCTATGAAAAATGCCGTGGATATAGATGTGGTCCTCGATGAAAGGTATGTTGATCCGAAGATTGTTATCCACACCAGAGAAAGAACGGAACAGATTGAGAGTATCATAGAAGCTATTGAAAAGACCGTGGAAAGTGAGTATCCGAGGATTCCTGTGTCCAAGGAGGATGGAATGATACTTCTGTCCCAGAGGGAGATCGTCAGAGTACACACTCAGGGGCGCAAGGTTATGCTGGAAACGGAGAAGGATAGCTATAATGTCAACAGGACTCTGGCTGCGGTGGAGGAAATGCTCTGTAAGGATCGTTTTATCCGGATTTCCCAGTCGGAGATCATCAATCTTTATAAGGTTAAGCGGTTTGAGTTTCGTATCGCGGGGACTGTGGGAATCGAGTTTGAAAATGGTGTTAAGACGTGGGCGGCCAGAAGCAGGGTAAAGGAGATTAAAAAGGCGCTGAACAGAAACAGGGAGTAAGAGATATTAATATAACCGAATACACACGAAAAATGACCGAATACCGGTTTGCCGGGGCATAATAATGCTATATTTGTTAAAATAATAGCATATATATTTTATGAGGAGGTACGTGTGTATGGGTAAACAAAGGACACTTGTAAAACGAGCATTCGGACTGATCCTCAGTCTTGCGCTGGTCCTCGGTCTGATTCCGTGGACGGGCTCGAATGTGTATGCAGCAAATGTAGCAGCAGTGGTAATGGTGGACGGAAGCAGCGGGCAGACTCAGTGGTCGACTCTTTCGGATGCATTTGCAAATGCATTGGAGAATGAGTGCACTGTCACGCTCCTGGATGATGTTACGATACCCGAGAGTGAGACGCTGACGGTCGGCGAGGAGGTTAATTCCTTTAAACTCGATCTGAATGGAAAGGAACTGACGATCGAGGGAACACTGACATCTGAAAGTGAGAGCGGAGCATGGGTGATCGTGGACAGTACGGAGCCCGGCGAGCTGACCAGCAGCGGAACCATCGATGTAGCTATTCAGGGCTTTACAGCGGATACATATACGATATCCGATGGAACCGTCAGCGGTTATTTCACGATTGATGGTGGAACGGCCGTTATCTCAGGCGGTGAGTTCACGAATGGCCTGATGGTTGAAAACGGAGGATCGGCGAATGTGGACTTCACGATCTCCGGCAGTCCGAAGATTCAGGGACTGGAGCTTTACGCAACGGAAGGGGATTACAGCCTGGCAATTGCGCTGGAGGGTGGTTACTATGACAGTGATCCGTCTATCGTGGATGACAATACGGCACCATATGTCAAAATTGTAGGAGAAGTTCAGCAGTACACCGGCGAAATGACCGACTGGGAGGCGGATTCAGATACATATTCATGGAGAATTAAATCTGAAACAGCAGAACCGCTTTCGATTGAGGATGCGGAGATCACCATTCCGAAGCAGACCTATACAGGAAGGGCTCTGCAACCGGTTCCGACAGTGGTTCTGAATGGCGCTACGCTGACAAAGGGCTCCGACTATACCGTTACATACAATAACAATGTAAATGCGGGAAAGGGAACCGCTGTGATTACAGGAGTGGATCCCTACACCGGTAGTCAGGAAGTTCCTTTTGTCATTGATCCTATGCCGATCTCGGATTGTGAAGCCTGGACGGTTCCGATTTATTCAAAATACACAGGGAAGGCTGTGACACCGGCAGTTAAGCTGTGGAATTTCGGAGACTATACGCAGCTGGAAGAAGGAACGGATTATACTGTGACCGGTTACAGTAACAATACAAAAGTAGGGGAAGCAACTGCAACTGTCACAGGAAAAGGTAATTTCAAAGGGACAAAATCTGTTTCGTTCCAGATTATCGACATGAGCAAATATGCGTATTTGCAGCCGACGATCAATTACGTTAAGGTTGAAAATATTCCGTTAGACTCCAGTGGAAAGGTGGTTAAGGGAGAAGCAAAGATTACCGTCGGATTCAAAGTGGATCCGAAGGTAAAGGAGATGGAATTCTATCCTACCGTCACGACAGGATCCAAAACAGCTGTGATCGATTACCCACGGACAACCCAGCGGGCGGAAAGCGGATCAACTCCCGGCAGCTATGAGTGGACACCGTCTCCTGCGGATGGAGACAACTGCTTTACCTGGAGCTTTACGGCGACCACGCTTGGAAACGAAGATACACAGACATGGTCAGAATCCAGTGATGGGATGGTATATTCAAATGGGGCAAAGGACGGCGATCTGGTTGGTGTATATGCCACAGGCTGCGAAGCTGTAGAGTTTGAAGGCTCCGAGAAGTCACTCTGGCTTGAATCTGATCCGAGCAATACCATTTCCTTCAAGATGGTAAAGGATAACAAAGGAAAGACATTCACTGCTGCTGAGGAGAAGATTTCCATTTCGGATGCAACCATTTCGGCAGTTGCTGACAAGACCTATACCGGCAGTGCGATCAAGCCGGCGCTCACTGTGAAGAATGGTGGAAAGTCCCTGAAGCTGGGAACGGACTACACAGTTACATGGTCAAATAATGTCAATGTCGGTACAGCAACAGCAACCCTGACCGGTAAGGGAAATTATAAGGGGACAAGGAAGTGGACATTCAAGATCGTTGCCAAGAAGGTGACCCCGACGATCACGCTTTCAAAATACGCCTATGTATATGATGGAAAGCAGAAGACACCTACGGTTACCGTAAAGGTTGATAATAAGACCATGAAGAAGGATACTGATTATACCGTAACCTATCCCAGTGGACGAAAGGAAGCGGGCACCTATAAGATATCTGTCAAGATGAAGGGGAACTATACAGGAAGTGCTTCAAAATCCTTTACGATCAATAGAGGGAAACAGGTCATTGGAGGAAAAACCTATTTCTATGATGACAAGGGCGTAATGAAGACCGGTTGGGTTCAGATCGGTAACAAGTGGTATTATTTCAGCAAGACCAAGGCAACACTTGGACAGATGGTGACCGGCTGGTTCCAGGACGGAAAGACCTGGTACTTCTTTAAGGCAGACGGCACTATGGCATCCGATGAATACTGCAAGGGATACTATCTGAACAAGAACGGTTCCTGGACCTATAAGAGAAAGGCATCATGGAAGAAGGATTCGAAGGGCTGGTGGTTCGGTGATGGAAAGTGGTATGCAAAGAACTGCAAACTGACCATTGATGGCAAGAAGTATTCCTTTGATGCAAGAGGATATCAGAAATAGAAATAACTGAAGGGATCAGCGGGTGTTCAGGCCCGCTGGTCTTTTTTGTTGGTCGCGTTTCATTCTTGACAGTATCCGGAGGATTCAATAGAATTCTAATTAACAGGGGAGATGGAACAGAAAGCAAGTGAAAGAAGGCAGGGATAAGAACTATGATGAAAATGAAAAAGCATATTTGCAGATGGCTGATACTTATGGTTCTCCTGGCTGTTGTGGTGATCGGTGAAGGTACTATGTCCGAGGCCGCAACGGGAAAATGGAGGCAGAACTCCAAGGGCTGGTATTATCAGTATTCCGACGGAACCCGGGCGAAGAGTGCGTGGGTAAAGAGCGGAAATAAATGGTACCATTTCAACAAGTACGGATACATGCAGCTTGGCTGGCAGAAGCTCTCCGGGAAATGGTATTACTTTGGGAAGAACGGTGTCATGAGAGTCGGCTGGCAGAAGATCGGCGGAAAGTGGTATTTCTTCGGCAACGGCGTGATGCAGACCGGCTGGAAGAAGCTTTCAGGAAAGTGGTATTTCTTCGAGTCAAGCGGTGCCATGAAGACCGGCTGGAAGAAGCTTTCCGGCAAATGGTATTATTTTGACTCCGAAGGCCGGATGGTAACCGGGAAAAGAACCATCGGTGGTGGCGAATACGTATTCAACAGCAGCGGAGTCATGATCCAGGATGCCAAGTATTACAATCTCTACAAGCCGTTCCTGAATGATGTTAAAAATACGGTCCTGAGGGCCCGAAACGCGGGAACATGGTATAGCTTCGATTACACAAGTGAGCTCGAAACAAGGTGGGGACTTTGCTTCTATACGGATCCCACATATGGCGGCTTTTCGTATGCATTTGAGGATCTGAACAAGGACGGAACTCCCGAATTGCTGCTGTTTCTGGGGATCAGTAAGAATGAACGGGAAATCGCTGCCGGATTTACCATTGTGAACGGGAAAATGAAGTCCTTTATGATCGGATGGGCCAGAAATGAATATTGGATCTGCAAGGACGGGTATATTTATAATCTTGGAAACTCCGGTGGGCAGGCGAACAGTTATACAAAGTATAAGATGGGGAAAAGCCAGCTGACAGTAGTGGACAATGTCTGCGAAGACTGGGGAACGTATTTTAAAGCGGCGGATGGCAACCTCTATACAACAGGGAAGAAGACGACCATCAGTAAAGCGGAATTTACCAGAGTCAGTGAAGCATGGTACAAATATGCAACCAATACGAAAAATCAGAAGGATGTTGCTGCTATAACCCTGGTAAAACCGTATTGATCGGCAGTATTCCGACGTGATGCCGAAATCCGGCGGTTGCTTGGATCTTCCCCGTTGACATGCCTGAGGATGAATGCTATAATTTCAGAAAGTTTTAAGTAGAGGCGCGGTGATCATGAGTCGCACATCTGAGGTTCTGACAACTGTTGAGGATGTGTAAAAGGGTGAACTGCCGAAGCGGGACCGAAGGTCAGAACGGTTTTGCTGGGTCTGCAGTTAAGAGCTGCAGGACTGTCACCGTAAGGTGGAGTGCTACTTCGGAAAAACCTATCATCATGTATGAGAATTTTTTTCGGGATAGTGCTTCGCTGTCCCGAATTTTCATTTTAAGGAGGAGAAGAAAATGGCTATTTTCAAGGGATCAGGAGTTGCACTTGTTACACCGTTCAAGGAGAACCTGGACGTGGATTACGAACAGCTGAGAAAGCTGTGTGACTGGCATGTGGAGCATGGTACAGACGCGATCATCGTGTGCGGTACGTCCGGTGAGGCGTCCACTTTGACAGAGGAAGAGCATTCCGAGTGTATCGCAGTGGTTGCAGAGCAGGTTCACGGACGGATTCCGGTCATCGCAGGTACCGGTTCCAATGCAACCTACACGGCGGTAAAGCTCTCCAAGGAGGCAGAGCAGAGCGGCGTAGACGGACTGCTCATCGTAACCCCGTATTACAATAAGGCGACCCAGCAGGGTCTGATCCGTCATTATACCGAGATCGCAGAGGCAGTATCCACTCCGATCATCATGTACAATGTACCGGGTCGTACAGGCTGCAATATCCAGCCGGCAACCGCAGTAGAGCTGGCAAAGAACGTTGACAATATCGTAGCGATCAAGGAAGCATCCGGAAATATTTCCCAGATCGCAGACCTGGCTTCCATGGCTGACGGCTGCATCGACATTTATTCCGGAAATGACGACCAGATCCTTCCGCTGCTGTCTCTTGGCGGAATCGGCGTTATCTCCGTAACCGCAAATATCATTCCGGAGGATACCTCCCGTCTGGTACACAGCTTCCTGGAGGGCAATATTGAAGAGTCCCGCAGACTGCAGCTGAAGGCTATGGAACTCTGCCACGCTCTCTTCTGTGAGGTAAATCCGATCCCGGTTAAGAAGGCTGTTGAACTGATGGGCCTTTGCAACGGATACGTTCGTATGCCGCTGACCGAGATGGAAGCAAAGAATGCAGAGCGCCTGAAGAAGGCTATGATTGAATACGGTTGCCTGGCGTAGGCCTGTCATCCTGAGCAAAGCGAAGGATCCTGAAAGAGAGGATACAATTATGACCAGAATTATCATGCACGGCGCTAACGGCCGTATGGGAAAGGTGATCACCGGACTGGTTGCCACGGATCCGGATGCGGAGATCGTGGCAGGCGTGGACATCGCACCCGGCGATGCACCCTATCCGATCTATACCAGCCTGTCGGATGTGAAGGAGGAAGCCGATGTGATCGTCGATTTCTCTTCCTCCAAGATCGTAGATCAGCTGCTGGAAACAGCAGTGGAAAGAAACCTGCCGGTGGTTCTCTGCACCACAGGTCTTTCCGAGGAGCAGCTGGCAAATGTAAGAAAGAAATCACAGCAGATCCCGATCCTGAAGTCCGGGAATATGAGCCTGGGTATCAACACCCTGACCGGTCTCCTGAAGACTGCTACCAAGGTGTTCGGGGATGCAGGCTTTGATGTGGAGATCGTAGAGCGTCATCATAACCAGAAGCTGGATGCACCCAGCGGAACAGCCATCATGCTGGCGGATGCCATCAATGAAGCCGCAGACGGGAAGTATGAGTATATCTACGACCGCAGCCAGAGGCGTGAGAAGCGTGACAAGAAGGAACTGGGCATTTCCGCTGTTCGCGGCGGAACCATTCCCGGAACCCACGAGATCATTTTCGCAGGACCGGATGAAGTGATCGAGCTTCGTCATATCGCATACTCCCGGAGCATTTTCGGGAACGGCGCGATCAGTGCTGCAAAATATCTTGCAGGCAAGGAGCCGGGGCTGTATGATATGAATGACGTGATTGCGGCATTAACGGGGAACAACGAATAGGAAGAACCGGCGGATGCCCTGAATCCGAACGGAGTGAGGACACATTTTATGTATCAGGACCTTGTAGTACTTTGCAGCGCATCGAAGTACACACAGAAATTCTATCTGAATCCGGACTTTGACAGTCTGCCCGAGCAGGTAAAGCAGGAGCTGAAGATTGCCTGTGCGCTGTTCACGGAAGAAGTGGGCGGGGTGATCCTGCTGATCTTCGATGAGAAGGGAAATCTGACCATCACCACGGAAGCGGATGAAGGGGATATCCTCTATGACGAGATCGGAAGTCACCTTTTGGTGAAGAAGATGCGGGAAGAAAAAAGGGAGCTCTTCGAACAGCTGGAGCAGTATTACGCAGCCTTCTTCCTGAATGAGTGATGCACTCTGCGGATCATCAGCCGGGGACAGAGTATACTTTGATCCCGGCATCATAAATCTACAGGAGAATTTTCCATGTTATTTGCGATCGATGTAGGAAATACAAATATAACCGTCGGGCTTTTCGATGGAAAGGAACTGGTGAAGCAGTTCCGTATGATCACCCAGACCTCCCGTACCTCTGACGAGTACGGCGTATTCCTGGGGGAGTGGCTCTCCCTGAACGGCTTCGTGATGAACGACATCACGGATGTGGTGATCTCCTCGGTTGTACCTGATATCATGCACTCTCTGGTCAGCGGTATCATCAAGTATTTCGATGTGAAGCCGCTCATTATCGCTCCGGGCGTTCGTACGGGGATCAAGATTTCCATTCCGAATCCGAAGGAGCTGGGTGCCGACCGACTTGTGGATGCAGTGGCAGCCTATGAAATGTATGGCGGCCCCGTGATCGTTGTCGATTTCGGAACCGCGACCACGCACGATCTGGTGCTGGAGGACGGTACATTTTACGCAGGGGTTACTTCACCCGGTATCCGACTTGCGGCAAATGCTCTCTGGACCGGTACCGCAAAGCTTCCGGAGGTTGAGATCAAGAAGGTTGACACGATCCTGGGACGCGACACGGTATCCAGTATGCAGGCCGGTATTTACTATGGTTATATCGGACAGACACAGTACATCATCCGTCAGCTGAAGAAGGAATCCAGACTGGAGAATCTGAAGGTCGTTGCAACCGGCGGACTTGGCAAGCTCATTTCCGAAGCAACGGATGAGATCGATATTTATAATCCCGAGCTTACACTTCATGGCCTGAGGATCATTTATGACAAGCAGTGATCTGTTATTTTGAGACGGAGGTCAGGAATCTCAGATCAAATGGATAAAGATGAAGAAAGAAGATTTTATCGGAAAATTATATCTTGGACCAATGGCAGGCGTGACCGACCTGCCATTTCGTCTTCTTTGCAGGGAGTGCGGTGCGGATATCGTCATCACGGAAATGATCAGCGCCAAAGGGCTTTTCTACGGCAGCAAGAACACCCCGCCGCTCCTTGCCACGGAAGAAGGGGACCGGCCGGTGGGCGTGCAGCTCTTCGGGCGGGAGCCGGAGCTGATGGCCGGCGAGGCGGAGAAGCTGCTGGAGCAGTATCCCTTTGATTTCGTGGATATCAATATGGGCTGTCCCATGCCGAAGATCGTAAACAACGGTGAGGGGAGCGCCCTGTTGAAGGAGCCGGAGCTGGCGGCGGAGATCGTGAGAGTCATGTCACAACGTTTATCCGTTCCGGTGACTGTGAAGCTCCGTGCGGGCTTCTCGAAGGGAGAAAGGACTGCACCGGAGGTGGCGAAACGTCTGGAGGACGCCGGAGCTGCAGCCGTTGCGATCCATGCAAGAACGAGAGAGGACTACTACCAGGGCACGGCGGACTGGTCCGTGATCCGTGAGGTTCGGGAAGCGGTGAGGATCCCGGTGATCGGAAACGGAGATATCCGGTGCGGAAAGGATGCTGTACGGATGATGGAGGAGACCGGCTGTGACAGCGTTATGATCGCCCGCGGAGCCCAGGGGAATCCCTGGATCTTCCGGGAAGTGAAGGCGTATATTACAGACGGAACCGTTCTTCCTCCGGCCACGGCAGAGGAACGGCGGGACTTCCTGACACGGCAGACTCTCCGTATGATCGATGAAAAGGGAGAGTATATCGGGATCCGTGAGATGAGGAAGCACGTAGCCTGGTATACACAGGGGCTGCCAGGTTCCGCTTCGCTTCGACGGGAAGTGAACCAGGTGACGGATACGGAAGGACTTCTTGCCCTGATCGATCGGATCCGGTGAAACACGGGAATGATCAGAGGCGCCGGATAAGAATTCGTCTTTGACGGACAAGGATCGGAAATGAATATGAGGCGTGATCGTAGTGCCCTGCAGAAACGGACTGCAGGGCATTTTCTGTGCAAAAAAAGTATCCGGATGCCTGTGCTATAACATACTTGTAAGGAACACAAACACAAAACATAGAAAGGTGAAGGAGGATATGATTATGATGTGCCCGAATTGTGGAAAGGAAAATGTAGATGGAGTAAACTTTTGTATGGCTTGTGGAACAAGACTGAATGCGGAAACCGCACAGTCCCACAGTTATGAATTAGGTTATGAATATTCAGGACAGGCTTACCCGCAGATGCAGCTTGCAACCGCAGGAGCAGGAGCAATGCAGATGGCATACGCAGGTCAGGGATATGTGCAGCCGGCATACGCAGGACAGGCTTACGCACAGCCGGCATATGCAGATCAGAGTTATGTAGTACAGGAAAATGCTCAGGATACGATCCCTCAGGGAATGACATATGGAAAGTCCGCCAGCTCCGGACTGGCAGTAGCCTCTCTGGTATTCGGAATTGTGGCACTGCTCACATCCTTCATCATCGTCCTCGGACTGATCAATGCACTGCTGGCAGTCAGCTTCGGAATCGCAGGTCTTGTTTCCTGCAAGAAGAACCAGAAGAGCGGCAAGGGTCTCGCCATCGCAGGTCTTATCATGGGAGGCATCGCCCTGATCATCGCGATCGTTGTTATCGTGAAGGCGCTTGCATTATATAAAGCAGCAGCCGGTGTTGCATCCGGTGCAAAGCAGTTCTTCAAGGGATTCTAATATGAACGCCCCGGTCAACAGAGACCGGGGCGTTCATATTAGAATCCATAATCATATAGACTGGAGTCGTTGAATGCCCATTCGTTTGGGCCTATTTTGAGTCAGCTTTCAGTGCCGCCAATTGCTCTTCTAATTGGCGGATTTTTTCATCCTTCTCGGCAAGCAGACCATCCTTCTCGGCAAGCAGACCATCCTTCTCGGCGAGCAGACCATCCTTCTCAGCAAGTTTTTCTTCCAGTGCATCATACTTGTCTTCATATTCATCGATATCCAGTTCCAGTGTTTGAAATCTCATCTGTTTCACTCCTTCCCGAATCTCGTCATATTTCTCATAGAGATGTCGAACCAGACGTCTTGCAACAGCCAGCAGATTAACGCGATCCCGCCAGCTGATGAAGTGCTGTTCATATGCCTGGTTTATTGGAGTAATTATATCATTTTGACATAGCTCAATCAATGTCCGAACCTGCTCCTTCGAGTGGTTTTTCTCAATCTCTTTTCGTATCCGCAGGAGCCGGAAAGGTAACAGAATGAAGAGCTTTTGATCAAGCAGATCATCCAGCTTCTTCTCCTGAAAATGCATCACCGGAATCCGGTGGATATGATCTGGCTCTCCCGGAAAAAGGATCGTAATGGGAAAACTGTCGGGGACGTTCCGTCCCTGCCCAAGATAGATCAGATACTGACGGGGAAAGTGCATGGTAATAGCCCCTTCCGTAACGTTTTGGAACGATATGGGATGCATGGTGCGTAATGCATGTTGAAAGCCATATTCCATGATACGGATATGGATATCGTTGTCCGGATCGATCTCAGCCTCCAGGTGATAACTATCGGTTCCGTTTATCGTGATGATGTTGTCCGCAAGCCGGCGGTGCAGCTTGTCATCAACGGATTCTGTGCTGTTATAGGTGACCTTGGCATCAAGGGGATAGTCAGTCCCGAAGAGTCCATTGATCATACAAAGCACACCCGGTCCGGATAGTGTGATCAGGCGTTTGAAGGCACGATCGAAAATGTCGTGCGGATCTTCAATATCAGGTTTTGTTGTATTTGTTTCCTGAGAGTTTGTTTGGTTTGTTGTTTCATTATTGATCATAAGTTTGTCTCCTATTCGTTTTCGAAAGTTATTAACTCATGATCGTGTGATTCGGAATGAAAGTGTTTTGGAAAATGAAAACCGTGCCACTCACTATACTCGGATCGTATGGTGAAATCAACGATTTTTATGAGGAGCAAGATGGATTTCGTAAAGATGTAACAGAGATGTTTCCGAAGTGTTGGACAATCTGCCGGTTTGAAAATGTTGCATGAATAAAGAGGTTGCACAGTGTGTATATCGTTCTGATAAAACTATAAGAGGTTATTGAACCCTCTTTTCTGTGCAAAAAAAGTTTTCCGGTACCTGTGCTATAACATACTTGTAAGGTAAAACAACCGGTAAACAACCGGAAAAAAACAAAAAACCAAGAGGAGGGTATGATTATGATGAACCAGAGTTATGAAAATGCAGTAGGAGCAGGTGCTGTTCAGCAGGCATACGCAGGACAGACGTACGCACAGCAGGGTTATGTGTATCAGGAGAGTATGGATTACGGAAAGACTTCGACTTCCGGACTTGCAGTAGCATCCCTGATCTTCGGGATCCTTTCAGTAGTGACTTCTTTCCTTCTGATCGGACTTGGTCTGATCAACTCACTGCTTGCGGTGGCATTCGGGATCGCAGGTATCGTTTCCTGCAAGAAGAATCATAAATCCGGTAAGGGACTGGCGATCGCCGGACTCATCATGGGACTGTTCGGTCTGATCCTTGTTATCGTTAAGATCAGTAAGGGTGTTGCACTGTTTAAGTTTGTTACGGGTTTTGTAAAGTAGAGAGCAGTTAGAAATGGAGAACGGGATGGCGCGCCATCCCGTTTTTTCGGTAGAATGACAGAATGAAGGGTGATATAATAATTCCTATGGTTGCCCTGGGTTGAAAGTATTATGTGGGAGAAAATGTATGAAGTACTGTGAAGCGTGTGGATATGAATTGGCACCCAATATGAGCGTCTGTCCGGTCTGCGGAACACCGGCACCTGTTGAAAACGCACCAGAAACTCCGGAAGCCCGACAGGTTCCGCCGGTATGGCAGCCGGATGCGGCAGCACAGCAGCAGATTCCATCGTCGGAGAGGCCGACGATAATGATACGGCCGGAGGATGCGGCAACACAGCAGCAGATACCGTCATCAGAGAGGCCGACGGTAATGATACGCCCGGAGGATGCGGCGAAGAACATACAGGGACAGGATGCTCCCGGTCCTGCAGGAATGGGAACTCAACCGCAGGCCGGGAATTCTTCTATTCCCGGACGTGGTGTCCCCACAGGTGAAATGACCACTGCCAGGGTGACGCTTGGTGATACCGGAAACCTTACGAAGGATGAGAAGAAAGGCGCGCCGGATGTAAATAAAAACCGCGATAAGAACGAGCAGAAGAAGTATGCGGTGAAGAAACGTCCGAAGCATCTGGGGCTGAAGATCGCGATCCTCTGTGTCCTTCTGCTGGGTGTGGGACTCGGAAGCTTCTTTGTGATCCGTGCCATGCAGGGAGAGCAGAAGCGCACCGCATTCTATAAATCCTTTACAAGTGCAGATGTGGAGCGGGATACCGATAATTCTCTTTATGTCAGGAATCAGCTGATCATCCGTGCGGTGAAGGAAGCTACAGAGAAGAAGATAAGCAAGCTGATCAAGGATAAGAACGCAGTCATTGTGGGTGAGATCCCCATCAGTAATGAATACCAGGTAGAATTTGATCCCGGGATCGGAAGAAGTGAGATGGATGACATCATCGCAGAGTGGGAGAAGAGTGACCTGGTAGCTTCCGTGAGCCTTCACCACGCCTACGGAACCGCAGGCGGAACCTTCTTCGAAGATAATCCGTGGCGGGATGACAATAACCCGGATGATCCCTCCGGCTCAGAGTGGAACATCTATCAGCCGGACGGAAATAACTGGGCTGTAGAATCTGTATGGGCCCCGAAGATCTGGGAGGGACTGGAGGATGAGTCCGGAAAGAAAGAATATGCACAGGTGGACGTGGGCCTGATCGACACCACTGTGGATACCACCCATAAGGATCTGAGCGACCGTTTCAATGCATTGAAGCAGGGCGGGGCAGATCCTGAGGAGAGTGGAGAGAGTAATACATCAAATGCACCGTTGATCGAGGGGAATCCGTCCGCGGTAGCGGATGATTATTCGCAGTATACCGGCCGTTATGCGGCAGGGGATATGGATGAAGCCGAGCAGGCAGAGGAGAAGCGCCTGTCTCACGGAACCCACACTGCGGGAATCATCAGTGCGAAACTGGAGGATGACTTCGGCATCGCAGGTGTGGCACAGAATGCGAAGCTTTACGGTTATGCCGCCGGAAGTGATGCTTCTTATCAGAACGGAGACTATAAGGAAGCCCGTTCCCTGACCTCCACCTTTGCTTATAAGTATACTCTTTCCAGGATGCAGGAGAATTCCATCCGTCTTGTGAATATCAGCATGCTGCTGGATCCCATGGTGGAGGATGAAGCAGTCAGGACCCGTATCATGGAAGATATGAATGCAGATATGGAATACTTCCTGAAGGCCTGCCTGGAGCAGAACTGGGATTTCCTCCTGATCAAGTCCGCCGGAGATGATTCGACGGATCAGTTCAACGATGCATTCCTCTGTGGGATCACAGATACTGCCATCAGGGAAAGGATCGTTGTGGTCGGTGGTGCGGAGTGTGATTATCAGGGTGGAAAGTTGGAAGGCTACAAAAAGACGGAGACCACAAACTACGGAGAACGGATCGATATCTATGCTCCCGGCCCTGACGTTCTTTCGGACATCCCGGGAGACCGGACAGAGAAGCGGAGCGGAACCAGTGAGGCAACCGCCTTTGTTACGGGTGGATGCGCTCTTGTGATGGGCATCCTGCCCACACTTTCCATGCCCGAAGTAAAGGATATCGTTCTGAAGAATTACTACTACACGGTAGAGGATACCGGAAAGGGATACCTGAATCTCTACATGGCCGTCGCCGCAGCAAGAGCAAGACGTGACAGCAGTGATGCATCCGGAATTAAGGATGAGATGCAGAAGGAGATCGATGAGAACAATCTGCCGAAGACAGGAACGCTGTTGATCACTTTGGAGAAAGGATTCCTGGAACAGCTCGGAGATCCTTCAGTGCTTTCCGGCAGCGCGGAAAAGGACGGAGAAACAGTCCCATTTTCTTTCGATAAAGATGGAAATGCAAAGCTTGAGCTGACAGAAGGGACATGGACAATTTCAATTGAGGCGGATGGATATGAGGCTCAGGAATTCAAGGAAACGGTTGCAGCCGGTGAAACTGCAGAACATACTGATCTGACACTTGATGCCATGTTGAGAGCTGTGGAACTTAACGATCTGCCGAACAGAGCGGGATTGGAAGTATTTTTGAAGTGTGTTCCATATTCCTATAGCGAGGTGATTGCCTATGATTGTGCGAAACCGGGTAATCAGTTCATAGGCAGAACTCTGGATTGTGTCGACGGAGTTGTTTATAACGCAGAACGGTATATGTCTTCTCTTCCCGCCGGTTATGATAAAACTATACGTACGGATGAACTACGTGGTTTTGAGGAGGCGGACCCACTGAACAAGGATCCGTTTGGTCATGATGGACAATTCTGGTGGTGTGGATATAAAAAAGATGGTGTGCTTTGGATCGAAAAGAATGTGATGAATCTCTCTGAGGAGCAGATCGCAAAGTGTACTTCGGAAGCCGATTCGGAGACTTTATATGATCATGAAGGATACTATTATGCAGGAACGTTCATGACTGACCCGGGGATGTTGACAATAAAGCCGCTTGATGCAAGAAGAAAGGGAAACATATATTATCTTAAGGCGGAGTATCGTAGCGGTTCATTTACGGATTCGGAACAGATGGATGCAGACGGATATCCTGTTTATTACGATGTATTTTCAGGAGAGGTCAGGGACTCGAGGTATCTGATCTATCGGCTGGAGTATAAAAATGTGGATGGAATATTCTTCTGGTCCATCTATGAGTGTCATGAAATGAAGGAAGGCGAATGGGAACAACTGGAAGCCGATGCTAAGACAGATCCTTCGGGAGAAAATACGGAGGCGGGTGCCGGAGCTGCGGAACCGTTTTCGGGTGTCATGAATTTTGAGGGCATTCCATCCGGTGCCGGAGGAAGCTGGCAGGAAATTCTGGTCATCAACGCTGACGGAACATTTTCAGATAGTTATACCGCTGAGAATTTTGATTCCTATGAGACAGGCCGGTTTGTTGATGTTCAGAAGGTGAGTGAGTACTGTTACACCATGAAGGTGGCAGATGTGACAGGTGAAGGAAATCTGGATGACGGGGATGTGGTGACCCTGTATTTAAAGGGGACACCGATATCTGAAATATCGGAGGATGCATATTACACCAATTTCGGATATCATTACCGAACCGTTTGGAAAGAACCCTCAGAATGTAAAGAATCGATCATTATCGTCGATACCTGCAGCTATCATCAGGTGGATTAGTGACGGTAAGGTGATACGGAGCCGACAGGGAGTTCCTCAAAATTGATTATCTTCTTAGGGTGTGATATACTCAGATCGTCCGGGGATTAGTCTGGATTTTGCATATGGAGAGCGGATTTTGATCTATCGGAAGGATATGAGGTATGCTCAAAGAGTTCTTAATACAAAACTGGGCCATGTTGCTGATCCTGCTGGCATTTGTCATCCTGCTCAGAACTACGGCTTTTCTGAATAAAAAAACCAAGACGCGTATGTATGCCCTGATCTGCGGACTGTTTCTTCTTTCACTCATCGTGTTCTTCGAGTTTTATATGGAGGAACAGGGGGTATCAACGAATTACCGGCTTGTACTTATGGCTATCCGATATAGTGCCACGCCTTTTATTGTCGCGTTCATTATTTATACGATGGCAGTTGATGTACGCTGGACAATTTTCCTGCCGGCGATCGTTCTTGTCGTTATCAATGTCGTTTCACTCTTCACCGGGGTTGTATTCAGTCTCGACGAGGACGGTCAGCTAAGGCGTGGCGTGCTTGGCTACCTGCCATACATTTTGGTAGGCATTTACTCAGTTGTTCTTGTCTACATTCTGATCAAACGAAGCAATAAACGTTATACGGAAATCTTTCCGATCATGTTTCTGTGTTTTGCGTTCGTGTCCGGACTGATACTTCCTTTTGTCCTCGGAAAGGATTTTTCCAAGTTATTCTGCATAACCATTGTCATTGCGGTTTTTGTACACTATGTATTCTCAATTCTTCAGCTGACGGAGAAGGATCCCCTTACAGGACTTCTCAACCGTCAGGCATTTTATGCATTGATCGATGACGATGCAAAGAATATCAATGCATTGGTGTCGATCGATATGAATGGCCTCAAGGTGATCAATGATACCGAAGGACATGCTGCAGGTGATAAAGCATTGGAGACGATTTCCGCCTGCTTCCTTCATGCAGCTTCGACGAAAGAGTCGGTTTTCAGGATCGGCGGGGACGAATTCGTGATCATTTGCCGACGGGAAAACGAGGATGATGTGAGAAAACTCATAGATCGCCTCCGGGAATATATATCCAAAACCAAATACAAATGTGCGATCGGGTATTGCTATTCTCCTGACGGGGAGGATTCCATCGACGATATGCTTACCATATCCGATAAAAAAATGTATGCGGATAAATCTGCCTTCTATGCAGCTTCCCAAAACGAAGAGCCTTGACCGAATGCCTGCCGGGCGGTATAATAATTAGTTGCTAACTACGGGTGAAATAGTCCGTTATTTCCTAATTTTATGGTGGAAGGAGGACGCATATGTTAGATGACGATTTTGAATTTGGGTTAGATGATAATTATGACTATCTGAAGGAGAAAAAGCCGCTGAAGGTTCGCCTTCGTAATTTCTTCTTCGGTGTGGTGGTGTTCGCCCTCGCGGTTGTTGTGGGCGTGGCGCTTTACACAAAGCATCTGGAAATGACCAAATCCTACGGGCGTATCGTTGCCGCCGGTGAACTGTATGAGGCGCCGACCTACCAGTCAGGCTTTCAGGGCATCAAGTATGAGGCGCTGCATCCGGAGCTTTCCGCCAAGACAGAGGTTCAGGAGACCGAGACCAAGGTGGAAGAGGAGGTCACAAAGGATGAGCGCCGGGAGGCTGCTCTGAATAATATCCTAAAGATCAACGATTCCTATATCAGGAATAAAGCGGAAGCCCGGGCGGAAAAGTACAAGCTGAATGACCTCTCCACCACGGAGCAGACAGTCGTTGTGGGGCAGGGGGTCGATACAAGCAACCTGCCGGCAGGAACCAGCCAGGAGGGCGGATTTAACGAGGCTCTCGGATATTACGTTGGCGGAGCATCCACTCCGATCTTCGTAGATCCCACCACAAGCGGTGCGGAATATCTGGGTGAGTGGAAGATCACGGCCTATTGTGCATGTGCCGCATGCTGTGACAAGAATGACGGTATCACGGCCAGCGGAGCCATGACCAAGGCAAATCATACCATTGCCGCGCCGAAGGAGTTCCCCTTCGGAACGCAGCTGATCGTAGGTGGACAGCTTTATGTGGTTGAGGACCGGGGCGGAAGTATCCACGGTCATCGTATCGACGTATATTTCAATACCCATCAGGAAGCAAACAATTTTGGTGTACGTTATATGGACGTATACAGGTTACCATAGGAGGAACAACATGAGTTTTATGTACAGGAGCACCAGAAACAAGGATGAAGCAGTAACGGCATCTCAGGCCATCCTGCAGGGGCTTGCCCATGAGGGCGGACTTTTCGTACCGGATGAGATCCCTGCAATGGATATCTCTCTTTCCGAACTGGCGGAGATGGATTACCGCGGGATCGCTTATGAGGTCATGAGCCGCATGCTTACCGACTTCACCGAGGAGGAACTGAAGTACTGCATCAACAGTGCCTATGATTCCAAGTTTGATGATGAGCGGATCGCCCCGCTGGTATCTCATCATGGAACCCATTTTCTGGAGCTGTTCCACGGAAAGACCATTGCCTTCAAGGACATGGCGCTTTCCATCCTGCCGTATCTGATGACCACGGCAGCAAAGAAGAACCATATGGAGCGTGAGATCGTCATCCTGACCGCAACCTCCGGAGATACCGGAAAGGCAGCGCTTGCTGGCTTCGCGGATGTTCCGGGAACACGGATCGCAGTATTCTATCCGAAGTCCGGTGTCAGCCCGATCCAGGAGAAGCAGATGGTGACGGAGCGTGGAAAGAATACATTTGTTGCAGGTATTACGGGCAACTTTGATGATGCACAGACCGGCGTGAAGAAAATGTTCAGCGACGAGGCGTTGGGGAAGGAGCTTGCCGAGAAGGACTTCCAGTTCTCCTCCGCAAATTCCATCAACATCGGACGTCTGGTTCCGCAGATGGTTTACTATTACTACGCATATGCACAGCTTCTGAAGAACGGCGAGATCCACGAGGGTGACAAGATCAATATCGTGGTTCCCACGGGTAACTTCGGAAATATCCTTGCAGCTTATTATGCATCATTGATGGGACTTCCGGTAAACCGGTTCATCTGTGCCTCCAATGACAACAAGGTTCTGTATGACTTCTTCACCACCGGCATTTATGACCGGAACCGGGAATTCATCCTGACCTCTTCTCCGTCCATGGACATCCTGATCTCCAGTAACCTGGAGCGTCTGATCTACAGGATTGCCGGAAATGATGCAGAGAAAAATGCGGCCCTGATGAAGGAACTGAACGAGACAGGAAAGTATACGATCACCGACGAGATGAAGAAGGCACTTGAGCCCTTCTACGGTGATTTTGCGGATATGGATACGGTGGCTGCAACCATCAAGTCCGTATACGAGGAAGACGGATATATCATCGATACCCATACGGCGGTTGCCGCTGCTGTCTATGATTCCTATAAGGAGAAGACAGGGGATACGACTCCGACAGTCATCGCATCCACGGCAAGTCCGTATAAGTTTACAAGAAGCGTAATGACCGCCATCGATCCGGCCTTCGACAGTCAGGAGGACTTTGCTCTGGTGGATAAGCTGGAGGAGCTGTCCGGCGTGAAGGTTCCGCAGGCCATCGAGGATATCCGGAGTGCACCGGTGCTGCATAAGACCGTGTGCGAGAAGGAGGAAATGGAAGCCGTAGTGAAAGGATTCCTTGGATTTTAATTCGCGATCCTTCAGTACTCCGTACCTCAGGATCACGGCGCATGTTGCGTCCTTGCTTCGCGGGAATTCCGCAGTATCATATTCGCAATCCGCACCACGCAGCCGCGATCCCGTCGTACTGCGTACGCCGGACGCACCTTCGGTGCTTGTGATCACGGCGCATGTTGCGTCCTTGCTTCGCAAGGTTTCCGCTAGGCTATATTCGCAATCCGCACCACGCGGCCGCGATCCCGTCGTACTGCGTACGCCGGACGCACCTTCGGTGCTTGTGATCACGGCGCATGTTGCGTCCTTGCTTCGCAAGGTTTCCGCAAACATTATAGAGCTCACCTGTGCGAGCACGGTGAGCTCCATAATGTTTGCAGGATTGCGAATAATTACTTTGTCAGCTGTTCATTGGTACCATCCAGCTTTATCAAAACCAGGACCGTAAATGTTTTATTTGTATGTAATTCATGGGCGGACTCTTTGGGTAGTTCGCCCTATTTTTATGTAAACCGGAGGTGTTCTATGTATAAACTTCAGGTGAAAGCCAGTTTCGACAGTGCGCATTTTCTGAAGGGATACGAAGGGAAATGCTCCAATCTGCACGGGCATCGATGGAACGTTGTTGCGGAGATCGCTGCGGAGGATGTGCAGACCGAAGGACAGTGCCGGGGAATGGTACTGGATTTTTCGGATGTGAAGAAGGCGCTTGGAGCGGAAGCCGATCGTCTGGATCACAGTCTTCTGATCGAGGAGGGAAGTCTTCGGCCGGCCACGCTTGCGGCGCTGAAGGAAGAGAATTTCCGTATCCTGGAATTTCCCTTCCGTCCCACGGCGGAGAATTTTGCAAAGCATTTTTACACGTACCTGGCCGGGGAAGGATTTCCGGTCTGTGCCGTACGGGTATTTGAAACGCCGCAGAACTGTGCAAGCTATGAGGCGTGAAGCGTATTTCATCCTGAGGGCAAAGACCTGAGGGATCTTCCGACAGAGGCGACTATGGGAACATATCATGTGACGGAACATTTTATAAGTATTAACGGAGAAGCCCGACGGGCAGGAGAACTCAGCTGTTTCCTGCGGCTGGCGGGCTGCAATCTCTGCTGTAATTACTGTGATACCAGGTGGTCCTGTGATCCGGAGGCAGAGGCGGAACTGATGACGGAGGAAGAGCTTCACTCCTGGGTGAAGCAGTCCGGCGTGAGAAATATCACGCTGACCGGAGGGGAACCTCTGCTGGCACCGGAGATCGACGTGCTGCTACGGCGGCTCGGGCAGGATCCGGAGCTTCGGATCGAGGTGGAAACGAACGGATCCATTTCACTGGCACCTTTTCTGGAGATTCCGGGAGACATCAGCTTTACCATGGATCTGAAGTGCCCCGGCAGCGGGATGGCAGAGCATAACCGGATGGAGAATCTGGCACTGCTCCGGAACGTGGACACGGTGAAGTTCGTGGTCAGTGACCGGACGGATCTTATGTGGATGCGGGAGCAGGTGGAAAAGTATCAGCTGGCAGAGAGATGCAAGGTTTACATAAGCCCGGTCTTCGGACGGATCGATCCACAGGAGATCGTGGAGTACATAAAGGAATATACAATGAACGATGTCAGGGTGCAGCTTCAGCTGCACAAGTACATCTGGGACCCGGGGAAACGGGGAGTATGATCGAAACAGGACCTGCATAGGTCGAAAGAAGGAGAATGAAAATGGATTTGGAAAAGATCAGGGAGCACGTAAGAGGACTTCTCGAAGCGATCGGTGAGGATCCGGACCGTCCGGGACTTGTGGAAACGCCGGACCGTGTGGCTCGGATGTATCAGGAGATCTTCGAGGGCGTGCAGTACAGCAACGATGAGATCGCGGCTATGTTCAACAAGACCTTCGACATTACGGAGGGATCAAAGAAGGATATGGTACTGGTGCGTGACATCGGAGCCTTCAGCTACTGTGAGCATCATATGGCGCTGATGTATGACATGAGGATATCGGTGGCATATGTTCCTACGGACAGGGTGATCGGTATCAGCAAGATCGCCCGGGTAGCGGATATGGTCTGCAAAAGGCTTCAGCTCCAGGAACGGATCGGCGCGGATATTGCGGAGGTCATCGGCAAGATTGCCGGAACCGAAGACGTTGCGGTCCTGATCACAGGAAAGCATAGCTGTATGACGGCCCGCGGCATCAAGAACATGCCGTCGGAAACCGTGACCCTGACCATGCGGGGAGCATTTGAGACCGACCAGGCTCTGAGGGATCAGTTCCTGACAGCCACGAGATCCTGATCGCAGGAGATGATTTGGAGGAATAGATATGAAGAATAAGAAGAAAGCACTTGTAGTCTTCAGCGGCGGACAGGATTCAACCACCTGTCTTCTCTATGCACTGAACCATTATGAGGAGGCAGAGGCAATCTCCTTTGATTACGGACAGCGCCACAGGAAGGAACTGGAATGTGCGTCGGCCATTGCGGAGAAGCTCTCGGTGAAGCATACCATCCTGAATCTGGATGAACTGAACCAGCTGGCTCCCAATTCCCTTACCCGGGCGGATATTCCGGTGGATACGGATGCTCCCGAGGAAGGAACACCGAATTCCTTCGTGGAGGGACGGAATCTTCTGTTCCTGACCTATGCGGCGATCTATGCCAAGACACATGGCATCACGGATATTCTGACCGGTGTATCTCAGAGCGACTTCTCCGGGTATCCGGACTGCCGTGACATTTTCATAAAATCCCTGAATACCACGCTGAATCTGGCGATGGATTACGAGTTCGACATCATCACGCCCCTCATGTGGATCGACAAGGAAGAAACCTGGGCACTGGCAGATGAACTTGGCGGATTTGAATTAGTGCGCGATATGACACTTACGTGTTATAATGGTATCATTGGTGAGGGATGTGGTAACTGTCCCGCATGTAAACTGAGAAAGAGAGGATTCGACAATTATGTCGCAAAAAAAGCTGATCTTCATAGTTAATCCGAAAGCAGGAAAGTCACAGCTGAAGACGAAAATGGTAGATGTAGTGGATGCCTTCTCCCGTGGAGGTTACGAGGTAGAGGTATATACCACGAAATCTGCCGAGGACGCAGAAAATCATATTGCAGAGGTGGGAGATCAGTATGACGGGATCGTGATCTCCGGCGGAGACGGATCCATGGACAATGCAGTCACCGGGATCATGCGGCTCAAGGAACGGACGGACAAGGTTCCGCCGCTGGGCTACATCCCCTGCGGTTCCACAAATGATTACGCAAAGAGTCTTTGTATCAGCCTGAAGCCGGAGGTGGCTGCAAGGCAGATCGTAAAGGGAATTCCTTGTCCGATGGATATCGGACGGCTGGCAGACCGGTATTTCATCTATGTGGCGGCCTTCGGCCTCTTTACGAAGGCGTCCTATGCGACATCCCGGAGGATGAAGAAGGTTCTGGGCCACGGCGCTTATATGCTGTCAGCGGCGAAGGAGCTGACCGGTGTGAAGACCTATCGTCTGAAGGCCTCCTTCGACGGACGTATGATCGAGGGAGAGTTTATCTACGGACAGGTGACCAACTCCCGTTCCGTAGGTGGTTTCCGGGCCGTGGGACTTCGGGATATGTCCTTCCATGACGGGGAGTTTGAATGCGTCTTTATCCGGAAGCCGAAGAATCCGGTGGAGCTGGCAAAGCTGCTGAAGACCGTGACAACGAATGATATGAAGGATGACTATATTGTTTACGAGCGTGCGAAGGAAGTAAAAGTTGAGGGCGTTGAGGAGATCCCCTGGACCGTGGACGGTGAATATGCGGGGGATTTCAGGGAAGCGACTGTTGAGAATCTTCATAATGAGGTGAATCTTATGCTGGGGAACAGGGCGGTCTACGGTGATCCGGAGGACGAGTCCCTGCAGCCTGTAACACGTAAGGGAAAGATTGCAAAGGAAGAAGGGCAGTCTTAGACCTGACCGGTTTCAAAGGGGTTTTACAGAGAAGGAGAAATTGAATGGGGGCTAGCAGCAGAACAGTTCTGGAAGTTCGTAATCTGGACCTTTCTTTTCGCATGCCTACGGGAAATGTGCATGCGATCCGCGGGGTGGACTTCCGGCTCGAGAAGAATGAAGTGGTTGCGCTGGTGGGAGAGTCCGGCTGCGGCAAGAGTATCACGGTAAAGAGTATCATGGGGATTCTGCCGGAGAACGCCGAGATCCATACCGGAGAAGTGATCTTTCACTCCGGGGATGAGGAAGTGGATCTTCTGAAAAAGAAGCCTTCCTGGCGGCAGAAGAACATTAACGGATCGAAGATCTCCATGGTCTTCCAGGATCCCATGACCTCCCTGAATCCCACCATGGGGATCGGGGCTCAGATCATTCTGTCCATCCGCACTCACTGCCAGGTTTCAAAGAAGGAGGCCTATGCAAAGGCGGTGGAGCTTCTTCGTGAGGTGGGGATCACCGATCCGGAGAGAACCATGAAGCAGTACCCGCATCAGCTGTCCGGCGGTATGCGGCAGCGTGTGGTGATCGCCATCGCGCTTTCCTGCGATCCGCAGATCCTGATCTGTGATGAACCTACGACTGCACTGGATGTGACCATTCAGGGCAGGATCCTGGACATGATCCAGAAGATACAGCGTTCCAGAGGTATTTCAGTTATCTTTATCACCCACAATCTCGGCGTGGTCGCAAAGATCGCCGATTATGTGGGCGTCATGTATGCCGGAAAGATCATCGAGTACGGCACTGTTTTTGATATCTTTTATAATCCCAGACATCCATATACGTGGGGTCTCCTTTCAGCGGTTCCTGAGGTATCCGATGAAAAGGGTGATCTCTATTCCATCCCGGGAACTCCGCCGAATCTGGCAGAGGAGATTGTGGGCGATGCTTTTGCGCCCAGAAATCCCTATGCCCTTGAGGTGGACTTTAAGGCGGAGCCACCGATATTTCAGTTGTCAAAAACCCATTATGTCCGTTCCTGGCTGGCCGATGAGCGTGCACCTAAGGTGGAAATGCCCGAGGCCCTGAAGGAAAGGATCGAACGCATGAGGCAGGAGGGAAGAGCGTATGTCAAAGAGTAGTACGACAAGATCAAAAAACTCCGAGCTGCTTCGTGTGGAAGATCTCTGCATGTATTTTGATGTGAAGGGAAAGAGAGTCCATGCTTCCGAGAAGATCAATTTTACCATCAAAGAAGGGGAGACCTTCGGATTGGTCGGTGAGTCCGGAAGCGGGAAGTCCACCATTGGAAAATGTATCATCGGGCTGAACAAGGCCACCTCCGGCAGGATCACATTTGAAGGAGAAGAACTGACGGCGATCGGCAGCCGGAAGGAATTCCGTGAGAAGGCAAAGGGGATCCAGATGATCTTCCAGGATCCCATGTCCTCCCTGAATCCGAGAAAACAGGTGGGAGAGATCATCCGGGAAGCGCTGGTCATCAGCGGGATCGGCGGAAGCAGAAGCGAACAGGAGAAGATCGTCGGGGAGATCCTGACGAAGGTGGGGATCCCGGTGTCCTACAGCAACCGGTATCCGAGGAGCTTCTCCGGCGGACAGCGTCAGCGGATCGGGATCGCCCGGGCGCTGGTGGTGAATCCGAAGCTGATCATCGCCGACGAGTGTATCGCAGCCCTGGATGCATCTGTTCAGGCTCAGATCGTAAATATGCTCAGGAATATCAAAGAGGAGACAGGGACATCCTTCCTCTTTATTTCCCATGACCTTTCCATGGTCCGGTTCCTTTCCGACCGGATCGGGGTCCTGCATCTCGGGTATCTTCTGGAGGTGGGGACCTCGGATGAGATATTCGAAAATCCCATTCATCCCTATACCAGGAGTCTGCTGACCGCGATCCCGCGGATGAATCCGGTGATCCAGCCGAGACCGGAGCTCTACAACTATGAATCCTCTGGAATCGACTACGGCAACGGAACGCTTCACCAGATCTCACCTACGCATACCGTTCACTGCACGGATGCGGAGCTGGAGGTATGGACCGAACAGGACGAAAAGAAAGGAGGGAAAGCATGAAACGAAATCTGAAGAAATATGCGATCCTGCTTTCCATGCTCCTTCTTTTGGGATGTCTGTCAGGATGCAGGAACAGGGAAGAAATCAAAAATGAGCTCAATATCGCTTTTCCTGTTTCACCGTCAACCATTGACTCGGCACTGGTCTCGGATACGACTTCCGGTGATGCCACATCTCCGTTCCTGTCAACGCTCTATGTCTATGACGTCGACAGAAAGCTGGTTCCGGGACTTGCAGAGTCCTACACCAATTCCGAGGACGGATTGACCTTTACCTTTAAACTCCGTGACAACCTGGTCTGGAGTGACGGAAGGAAACTGACCGCGGGGGATTTTGTGTACGGTCTTCAGCGTTTGGCGGACCCGGAGGTCGGAAGCAATGCGGTTTACTTCATTACAGAATGCTGCGAGATCGTGAATGCACCTCAGATCTCCATAGGTCAAAAGCCGGTCAGCGAGCTTGGAGTATCGGCACCGGACAATCAGACACTTGAGATCCGGCTGGCCCGTCCGTGTCCGTATTTCCTGGCGCTCACCGCCAGTATCAATTTTGCTCCCTGCAACCGAGAATTCTGCACTTCCTGCGGGGCTTCCTATGCTACAAGTCCGGAAACCGTCCTCAGCTGCGGACCCTATGTTCTGGACGGATTTGAACCGCTGGCGACCCAGATCCACTACACAAAGAATCCGAATTATTACAATGCGGATGAGATAAAGGTCGAAAGCATTTCCGCCCAGGTAGTTGCAAATACACAGCAGGCCATGATGTGTTATCAGGCAAATGACATTGATATCACCGCCGTAAGCGGTGAATACCTGGAACTGGCGGATGGAGACAGTCATCTGCATACCTTCAGTACTGCCAGCAGCTTTTCTCTGGAGTTGAACTTTACAAATGAGGCACTGAAGAGCCTGAATATCCGTCTTGCCCTTGCAAAGAGTATAGACAGAGACAGCATCGTGAAAGATGTTCTGCGTGCCGGAAGCTTTCCGCTTTACCGGATCAATCCGTCAGGATATTATTTTGAAACGGACGGAACGGATTTTGCGGCGGATCCGCATCAGTATGACGAGTATACCGGCTATGATCCGGCGAAAGCGAAGGAATACTGGAACAAGGGACTGTCGGAGATCGGAAAGTCCTCGGTGGAACTGGAACTGGTATATACCAACAGCATGTCCTCCGTTGCAGAGGCTCTGAAGGCGCAGATGGAGAAGAATCTTCCGGGACTTACGCTGAAACTGAAGATCATTACAACGAAAGAGTATACATCCATGAAGGGAGAGGGTGGTTATGATCTGTTCGTCAGCGGATGGGTCGGTGATTATGCGGATCCCACCACATTTTACATGCAGTATGTCAGCGGTTCGGGAGCTGTCAGTTTTTCTGATCCGAAGTATGATGAAGCATACCAGGACTGTCAGAGTGAGGATGTCGCCACGGATCCGGACGAGCGGAACAAAAGACTGCATAAGGCAGAGGATATTCTGATGCAGAATGTGGCGGTCATTCCGGTTTTTTCACAGGGAAGGGTCTGCCTTATCGCAGATGGCGTTGAAGGCCTTCAGTACGTTCCGACCGGTGAATCCATGATACTCACCGGTCTGAAGAAGGAGGTGAAGTGATGGCGAGATATCTGGGTAAAAGAATTATCATATCCATCATCACCCTCTTCGTGATCCTGCTGGTTCTGTTCCTGCTTCTGCAGTTCATGCCGGGTTCACCCTTCAATGACCAGAAGCTGGCTCCTGAACAGGTGGAGGCGTTAAAGACAAAATACGGTCTGGACAAACCCGTCATCATTCAGTTCTTCCGATATGTGGGGAATATGATGAAGGGCGATCTGGGCGTCAGCTATAACCTGTCGGCGAACACACCCATCACGGAACTGCTGGCAAGCAGGTTCCCGGTGACCATCAAGATCGGCTTCTTCAGTATGCTGTTCGGAACCCTTGCAGGACTTCTTCTCGGATTCCTTACCGCATTCTTTAAGAGCCGGATCATGCGGTTCTTCTATCATTTTCTTACATTGCTGGGAATCGCGGTTCCATCCTATCTGTTTGCGATGTTTTTCTCGTATTTCCTTGGATACAAGGGAGACGTGTTCCCGCTGCTGTATGACTTCCGATCACCCGTATCCTCTTCGGTGATGCCGGTCATGGCACTCAGCCTTTCCGTTATGGCTATCGTTGCGAGGTTTGCCAAGGCGGAGGCAAGTGATGTAATGAAGTCCGACTATGTGCTTCTGGCCAGATGTCAGGGACTTAGTAACACAAGCATTATCATGAGGTATATCCTGAAGAACTCCCTGATGCCGGTCATCACGGTTATGGCGGGACTTCTGGTGGGCCTTCTTACGGGATCCCTCGTTATCGAGCAGATGTTTTCCATTCCGGGTGTTGGTGCATTGCTTACCAATGCCATCAGCTCCAATGATTACAGCGTCGTGATCGCGCTGAGCTTCGTGTATTCCGCGCTGTATATTGTAGTGATGCTGATCCTGGATATTTTATACTGTGTGCTGGATCCGAGAGTTCGTCTCGGCGGCGCACCGGAGTAAGGGGGGTGAGATTATGGCAAAGACAGTAGCTGCAGCTGAAACAGCAAATGCATATACCCCTGTGGATGAGGACTTTGTCCTGGTTCCCGCGTCCGAGAAGAAGGAAGAAGCGGCAGAAGCGGTGACAGGCGTGAGACATGAGACCCTGAAGCGTTTCTTCGCCCAGAAGTCCGCGGTTGCGGGCGTGGTGATCCTGGGGATTCTGATCCTGCTCAGTCTGATCGGACCGCACATCTCCGGACATTCCTACGACGAGCAGAATCTGGAACAGGCAAATATGGCGCCGAGAGCTCCGGGGATCTCCGCTATCGGAATCCTGGACGGTTCGGAAAATGTACCGAAGACCAGCGGAACCGTGAGTGAGAACAAATATGAAGAGCAGGGCCTTGACGATACCTATTACTTCTTCGGAACGGACAATCTGGGAAGAGATCTTTTTGCCCGCTGCTTCATGGGACTTCGAATCTCCATGGTGATCGCCCTGATCGCAACTCTGATCAATCTGATCATCGGTATGAATTATGGAGTGATCTCAGGGTACTTCGGTGGCATGACGGATATCCTGATGCAGAGAGTCATCGATGTCATAGGAAGTATTCCGACCCTTGTAGTGGTGACGCTCCTCATGCTGATCCTGGAACCCGGCATGGGTTCCATCATCCTGGCCCTGATGCTGACGGGCTGGGTGGAAATGAGCCGTATCTCCCGGGCTGAGGTAATGAAGGTCAAGGAACTGGAATATGTACAGGCAGCGCGTACCATGGGAGCGGGACATTTTCATATCATATTCCGGGATATCGTTCCGAACATCGTAGGAAAGCTGGTGACCCAGATCATGCTGAGCATCCCGGCGGCGGTATTCCTGGAGGCGTTCCTCAGCTTCGTGGGAATCGGCATGCCGGCAGGCTCCTGTTCTCTGGGAACCCTGCTTCTGGACGGATTCAACAATGCCATGCTGCATCCCTATAAGCTGCTCCCGCCGGCCATCATTATGGTGCTCTTAATGGTGGGATGCCACCTTGTAGCCGAAGGCATGAAGAACGCTACGGAGTAGGAACGAAAAAACCATCAGGTTTTTTCGTTCCGTATAGCCCACACGCCAACGGCGTGTGCCCCGCGAAGCGGGGGATGCACACGGCTACCGAAGCCGTGTGCAGAGGCCGCAAAAATCATCAGGAGATTAACTAATATGGAAGAAGGAAAAAAGAAGCAAGTCTATAACCCGTATCTCCCCTTACACGAATACATTCCCGACGGGGAGCCCCATGTCTTCGGGGATCGGGTATATGTTTTCGGTTCGCATGACAAGGAGGGTGGAACTACCTTCTGCATGCTGGACTATGTGACCTGGTCCGCTCCGGTGGATGACCTGACGGACTGGCGTTATGAAGGCGTGATCTATAAGGCGTCCCAGGATCCGCAGTACGGATCGGAGACTCCCTGGTTCAATCATGTGGAGGAGAATACTGCAGCCTCCGCGAAGCGTGACACGGTGGATCATCTGCAGTATATGTATGCACCGGATGTTACGGAGGGACCGGACGGCAGATACTATCTCTACTATGCCATGGGCGGTGATTACGGCGTGGGCGGTTACACCTGCCCCATCAGCGTGGCGGTGGCCGACGGCCCGGCGGGCCCCTATGAATTCCTGGGGTTTGTACAGTATCCGGATGGTACGCCTATGAAGCGGTATGTCTGTTTTGATCCTGCGGTTCTGAATGACGGAGGGACCGTGCGTCTTTACTACGGAACCCAGTACGATTTTGAGGAACGTCCTGATTTTGAGGAGAATCCGGAATACATGCGGCAGGAGGTGGGAATGTTCGGCCGGACTGCCGAGGAGATCCGAAGCTATCCGGACTCCATCATGGGGCCCGTTACCGTGACACTGAAGCCGGACATGCTGACCATTGCGGATGAGCCGAGGCATATCATTCCCTACAGGGTGAAGGGCACATCCTTCGAGGAGCATCCCTTCTTTGAGGCGTCTTCCATGCGGAAGGTGGGAGAGAAGTATTATTTCGTATACTCCTCCATGCAGAACCATGAACTCTGCTATGCCACCAGCGATCACCCGGACAGGGATTTCACCTTCGGCGGCACCATCGTTTCCAACGGAGATGTGGGCTATAAAGGCAGGGCATCGGAGAACCGGCTGAACATGACCGGAACGACCCACGGCAGTATCGTGGAGATCAACGGACAGTGGTATGTGTTCTATCATCGTCTGACTCATAAATCGGATTACAGCAGGCAGGCCTGTGCGGAGAAGATCGAGATCCTTCCGGACGGTTCCATTCCCCAGGTGGAGATCACCAGCTGCGGTCTGAATTCGGGACCGCTTGCGGGACGGGGAGAGTATCCCGCCGCCATCTGCTGCAATCTGACAAACGGACATATGCCCCACGGGTCAAACAGGATCTATGATTTCTCCTTCCCGAATGTGAATCACAGAACCGTGGGAGAAAAGACGGAGCGTTTCGTCAGCGAGATCTGCGACGGTACGCTGATCGGATATAAATATTTCGAATTTGAAGGCGTGTCGAGGCTTCGGCTTACGGCTGCTTCGGAAAGCGGCGGATCCTTTGAGGTAAGAATCTCCCCGGAAGGACCGACAGTCGGAGAACTCCTTCTCTCCCCGACGGAGGGACAGTGGAAGTCCTTTGAAGGTACGGTGGAGATACCGGACGGGATCCACGGGCTGTTCCTTACCTTCCATGGCGAAGGAACGGCAGAACTGCTCTTTTTCGAGTTCATCTGAGGAGATAAATCGGAAGCGGTAAGAAGAGCTTCGGAGGTCAGGAAATGAAAAATGCAGTAAAAAAAGCGGATATTGTCATCATACTGTGTCTGGTAATCGTGTTCGGTACGATCATTTTCATGAATACCAGGCTTATCAACAATATGATGCTGGATCAGATTGAGAAGTCCAGTCAGAACCGTCTGGAGATCATTCGAAGTGAATATGAGAATGCCTCCCTGGAGGTGGAGCAGGCGCTTCTCAAGCTTGTGTATGGCGCACAGGAGATGAAGTATAAGGGGATGAGCCGGGAGGATATGGAGCTCTTTATCCGAAGTTCAGGGGAAGAGCTGATCAACCTCAGCGGTGGTGCTGTTCTGAGAGTCAGTGCTGTGGGACCTGACTGGCAGATCCTGACGGAGGACAGTATACCGTCGGGCTATCATCCTCAGGAAGAGGAATGGTATGTCGGTGCGCTGTCGATGCCCGGAGAGCTCTACTTTGCGGCACCCTACTATGACGTATTCACAGGGGACCGCTGTTTTACGGTGTCAATGGCTCTGGATGACGGACAGACCGCGATCGGAATGGACATCACCCTGGAAGGGATCCAGGAGTATATTGAGAGAATGTCCGGTGATGAGCATAGTACGGCGCTGATCATTACGGATGACGGGATCATCGTGGGCTCCACGGATATGGATGATGCCGGAGAGACGGTATCGGAGGCAATGCCGGAGTATGCTGCGGTGCTTTCCAAGATCCTTCAGTCTTCTGAAAAGACAAATTACTATGATGTAAATGTGGCAGGAGAGGACGTGACAGCCTTTTACTCCGTCATGAGAAACGGATGGTATATGGCGCTCTTCCTGGATGATGAAAGCCTGTACGGGGACGCCATTACGCAGCGATGGGTTAATATCATCGTGAATATACTCCTGCTGCTTCTCATCGTAGTATCATTTATCGCCAGTGCGAGGAACCGGATCAAGGCACAGGAGGCTCTGCGGAGCAGGGAAGCCTTCATCGGTCAGATTCTGGGGAATCTGCATGAACCGTTGGGCAGGATCCTTCGTCTCAGTGACATGGAACGCTTCAACAATTCCAATGACATCAAGGCGGATATGGCGGATATCAAGGCCTCCAGTCTGGAACTGAAGGAAATGATGGATAACCTCCGGTCGTACTCCACCATCGTGTCGGATGCGGCCGTGAACTCTCACGCGAGACAGAAGAAACGTCATGAGCTGGCGCGTTCCATCAAGATCTTCCGAAATGTGATCATCGTGCTCCTGATCCTGGTTTCGGGCATAAGTATGTATTTCTATATCCATAACCGGAACAGTGCGGTACGTGAAAGTGTTATGACAGACCTTGAGAAGGCGGATTCGGAGCTCAATCAGTGGCTGGCAAGCCAGCATACGGCTATCACGATGTTTACGGATGTTCTTACAGCACAGCCGGAGATTTTGGATGATTATGAAGGAGCAGTGAAATGGCTGGACAGCATGTCGAAGAACTATGCATATTTCTCTGTGTGCTATGTGGCTAATCCGGATTCTGAGAATAGTATCATCATGAATACCGGATGGAAACCGGAAGATGATTTTGATTTTACCCAGCGTGACTGGTATATCAATGCGATAGAAGCCGAGGGGATTCAGGTGATCAGCGAGCCTTATATTGAAGCAACCGAGGGTGAGTACTGTATTACGATCTCCCAGGCAATGTATGACAAGTTCGGCAGATTTATCGGCGTCTTCGGCATGGACATCTATCTGGATAAGCTGATAGAGATCTTCCAGAATGAAGTGTTCGATGACCAGTATTCATTCCTTGTGGACAGCTACGGTAGTATTCTGAATCACCCGAATCCGGATTATCAGATGACGGATGACCGTCAGGTGAAGATCACCGATACGCCTTATGCAGGCGTCTATCTGGAGGCAGGAAACGGGGGAACCAGCCAGATACGGAATATCAAGGATTATAATAACGAGAAGAGTCTCTGTGTATGTAAGGGAGACAGCCTTACCGGCTTCTCCATGGTTGTTGTAGGCAACTGGTGGATGATGTATAAGGAGATCATCGTTTACTGTGCCCTGTATATTTTCTTTGTGGGTTCCGGTATCGTTACCGTTATCATCCTTCTGAACCGGGTAATCCGGTCCCAGGCGGACATGAACCAGGAATTGGCGATCACTGCAGATCGTGCCATGGCAGCAGGCCAGGCCAAGTCCGATTTCCTGGCGCAGATGAGCCATGAGATCAGGACCCCCATCAATGCGGTGATCGGTATGGATGAAATGATCCTCCGTGAGAGCGGGGATCCGGAGATCCGGGAGTATGCGGAGAATATCAAGAGTGCCAGCCAGACGCTGCTGTCCCTGATCAACGGAATTCTGGACTTCTCCAAGATCGAAAGCGGAAAGATGGAGATCATCCGTGTGCGATATGAAACTCAGGATCTTCTGGACAGTCTGGTAAATATGATCTCCGACCGGACGGAGAAGAAGGGACTGAATCTGATCCTGGATATCGATCCCAAACTTCCGAGGACCATGTTCGGTGATGATGTTCGGATCCGCCAGGTTATCACAAACCTTCTGACCAATGCGGTCAAGTACACTCCGAAGGGAGATGTCACTCTGTCCGTCCATGGCGAGAAGGGTGAAGGAGATGACTATATCCTGAAGGTTGCCGTGAAGGATACCGGAATCGGTATCAAGGCAGAGGATAAGGAGAAGCTCTTCCTGTCCTTCCAGCGACTGGATGAAGAGAGAAACAGAAATATCGAGGGAACCGGACTTGGTATGTCCATCGTTCAGGGTCTGCTGGGTATGATGGACAGCAAGCTTGAGGTGGAAAGTGAATACGGAAAGGGCTCCACATTTGCCTTCAGTCTGGTCCAGAAGGTGATCGATGCGGAGGAGATCGGCGAATACTCGAGCCTGTCCGTAAGAGACCGTGCGACACCCGAAGCGCGGAAGGATCTGTCACTTGCGGGAGCAAGGATCCTCGTGGTGGATGATAACGACATGAACCTGAAGGTGGCGAGGGGGCTTCTGAAACGCTATGAAGTCGTACCGGAGCTTTGCGACAGCGGACGGAAGAGTCTGGATCTTGTAAAGGAGAAACAGTACGACCTGATCCTGATGGACCATATGATGCCGGGAATGGACGGTGTGGAGGTCCTGAAGGAGATCCGGAAGCAGAATCTGGTTCCGGAGGAGGTTCCCATCATAGCCCTTACGGCAAATGCCATCGTGGGGGCAAGGGAAGAGTACCTTTCCTACGGCTTCAAGGATTATCTGTCCAAGCCTATTGATACTCTGCAGCTGGAGGATATGCTGATCCGGTATCTTCCGAAAGAACTGATCAAGGAGAAGGAGGCGAAGCCTCAGGAACCGAAGAATGATGTAAAGCCGGAGGAGAAGGCTTCTGAAGAGAGAGGCGTGACGAATGCGGCTGCGACCGAGGCTGCGGCTGCGCCGGGCGCACCTGCATCAGCTGCCGGTGCCGAAGGAAAAGAAAATGAAGTTGAAGCGGGCGCTCCGGCCGCAGATACAGCCGGCGCGGGAGCAGATGCTTCTGCTGATGACGGAGGAACCTTCGTGGACCGCCTGGCAAAGGCCGGCTTCAATATCGAAGAAGCGCATTCCTTTACGATGGATGACGATGAATTCTATCTTGAACTGCTGGAAACCTATATCAACGGGATAGAGGAGAAGGAAGGCGGTATCCGGAAATCCTATGAGGAGAAGGACTGGAAGAATTACCAGGTGCTTGTTCATGGTCTGAAGAGCTCTTCCCGCACCATAGGTGCGGATCATCTGGCGGATCTGGCCCTGGCACAGGAGATGGCATCGAAGGAACAGGATGTGGAGAAGATTGATGCCGGTCTGGAGGAACTTCTTACAACCTACCATGAGATCACGGAGGTCATTCGGAATGCCATCGGGAAATGACACCCGGTGCCGACTCCGGGAGGATCATAACCGTTCAAACCATATCTGCAAAACGTTGAAAGGACCGAATCCGGCATCAGCCGGTTCCGGCCCTTTTTCTGTGTCATGTATCTGGTGTTTCTCGATGTCTTCTGATCAGCGGTCCGGTCTGTCATTTTCCGGACGATGCTTCGGGTGGCTTTTTCTTTCCGGTTTTCTTCGGGGGATACGGTTTCTTCTCATCCGTCAGATCCAGAAGATAGTCCACGCTGGTGTTGTAAAAGCGGGCAATGGCAGTCAGGGTCTCGGCTGTGAGCCTGTGGTCCCCTTCTTCATAGTAGGAGTAGGTGCGCCGGTCCACATGGAGGACCTCTCCCATCTGGGTCTTTGTGAGATCGTGATCCTCTCGCAGATCCTGCAGTCTCTGGTATTTCATGCATTTTCCTCCCTTGATGGTACTAAAGGATTATCTGACTATGCTTCATTATTGCACGGAATGAATTGTTCCGCGGCGAAACGGAATAAAATGTTCCGCATCGAAAAGGCTTTAGGACGGAAGATCATACGGATATAAACCAAACCGGAAAGATGGTATAGTCTATCCGGGGGTTTTGTGTTACAATGTTCCTGCGCTTTTCGCGCAGTTACATATATTTATGATTAGGAAGGATGATCATCATGAGTGATAAGTATGTAAGCCCGCTCTCTGAGCGATATGCAAGTAAGGAAATGCAGTACATTTTCTCTCCCGATAAGAAATTCCGCACATGGCGGAAGCTGTGGATCGCATTGGCGGAGACAGAGCAGGAGCTCGGTCTTACAGCAGAAGACGGAAGCCCGCGGATCACGGATGAAATGCTGGAGGAGCTGCGCAGCCATACCGAGGACATCAATTACGATGTGGCCAAGGCCCGTGAGAAGGAGGTACGGCACGATGTCATGTCCCATGTCTATGCCTACGGACAGCAGTGCCCGAAGGCTGCCGGGATCATTCATCTGGGCGCTACCAGCTGTTATGTGGGTGACAATACCGATGTGATCATCATGACCGAGGCGCTGCAGCTGGTTCGGAAGAAGCTTCTGAACGTGATGAACGAGCTGGCAAAGTTTGCGCTCAAATATAAGGATCTTCCGACATTGGCGTTCACTCATTTCCAGCCGGCACAGCCGACGACGGTAGGTAAGCGTGCGACCCTGTGGCTCCATGATCTCTATTTGGATCTGCAGGACGTGGACTATATGATCAGCCAGCAGAAGCTTCTGGGCTCCAAGGGAACCACAGGTACCCAGGCCAGCTTCCTGGAACTCTTCAACGGGGACCATGCGAAGGTGCGCCGTCTGGATCAGCGGATCGCCGAGAAGATGGGCTTCGCAGGTGTCTATCCGGTATCCGGCCAGACCTACAGCCGTAAGGTGGATTCCCGTGTGTTAAATGTTCTCTCGGGTATCGCACAGAGCGCACACAAATTTACAAATGATATCCGTCTCCTGCAGCATCTGAAGGAGATCGAAGAGCCCTTCGAGAAGAACCAGATCGGTTCCTCAGCCATGGCTTATAAGAGAAACCCCATGCGGTCCGAGCGGATCGCATCTCTGGCGGACTATGTGATCAGCGATGCCATGAATCCGGCACTGGTAGCATCCACACAGTGGTTCGAGCGTACTCTGGACGACTCTGCAAACAAGCGTCTGTCCGTACCCGAAGGCTTCCTTGCCATCGACGGAATCCTGGATCTTTACCTGAATGTAGTTGACGGCCTTGTGGTATACGAGAAGGTCATCACCAAGCGCTTCATGGAGGAGATCCCCTTCATGGCCACCGAGAATATTATGATGGATGCGGTAAAGGCCGGCGGAGACCGTCAGGAGCTGCATGAGAAGATCCGTTCCTATTCCATGGAAGCAGGAAAGACCGTGAAGCAGGAAGGCAAGCCGAATAATCTGCTGGAGCTGATCGCGGCAGATCCGGCCTTCCACAGAACTTTGGATGAACTGAAGTCTCTGATGGAGCCCCGCCTCTATGTAGGCCGCGCACCTGAGCAGACACAGGAGTTCATCGATGAAGTGATCAGCCCGATCCTGGATGAGAACAAGGATATCCTGGGCCTTACGGCAGAGATCAATGTTTAGGTTCCGAAATGCCATCAGGCATTTCGAGAACCGTACGCACCCATAAACACCGGGGGTCCGAAATGCCATCAGGCATTTCCATGACAGAGGGACAGGTTCAGCGTCACATGAAAATGTGACACTGTACCCGTCCCTCTGTCATATACAGTCACTTTATTGTCACTTATTCCTGTTAAACTCACAGCGTAAACTCGTGAAAGCGATAGGTGAAAGGGGTAAAAATGGAAATCTTAAGAGTTGAGAATCTGAAGAAGACATATGGATTCGGAGAGACAGAGGTTCGGGCAGTGGATGATGTGAGCTTCTCCGTAGAGAAGGGAGAATTCCTTTGCATCATCGGTGCATCCGGAAGCGGAAAGTCGACTCTGCTCCATCTGCTTGGCGGTGTGGATCGTCCCACATCCGGCAAGGTGTATATCGATGACGTGGACATTTACGCTCAGGACGATGATACGCTGGCGGTGTTCCGCCGGAGACAGGTGGGTCTTATCTATCAGTTCTATAACCTGATCCCCGTACTTACCGCGGAAGAGAATATAACCCTCCCTTGTGACCTGGATGGGAAGGTGGTTGACCCAGAAGAAGTGAAGGAACTGATCCGGAGCCTCGGGCTTGAGGGCCGGGCCGATCACCTCCCCAGTCAGATGTCCGGCGGCCAGCAGCAGCGGGTTGCCATCGGACGCGCGCTGATCAATCAGCCGGCCATCATCCTTGCGGATGAGCTGACCGGAAATCTGGATAAGAAAGCGAGCGATGAGATCATCGCTCTTTTGCAGCGTGCGAACCGGACGACAGGACAGACCATCATCATGATCACCCATGACCTGGAGATCGCGGCACAGGCAGACCGTGTCATCACGATCCAGGACGGTAAGATCATCAAGGATGTAAAGCACGGTTAACGGGGAGAGGAAAATGAACGTCATTAAAGAATTCACGAAAAGAAATATGTCACGAAACCGGAAACGTACCATCGTGACTATTATCGGCGTCATGCTTTCCACAGCGCTGATCTGCACGGTGGCAGGTATGGTGGCGACCTTCCGTCATTCCATCATTGAGGATTATAAGGAGAAGGAAGGAGATTATCACCTGTGTTACGGGATCGACGGAAATATCAAGCAGTATGAGATCGCCACGAATCAGGCACATGCGGAGAAGACCGGGGTGATCCAGACCCTTGGGTTCTCGACGATCGATCTGGAAGATGTCAGAAAGGACTATTTATGCATCTACGGTCTGGGCGACGGTGTGGAGGATCAGATGCGTTTCACCATGAAGGAGGGACGCTTCCCGGAGAATAACAGGGAGATTGTCCTGTCGGCGGACTATATCAGAGCAGGCGGACAGGAGAAGATCGGAGACAAGATCACACTGAACCTGGGACGCAGGACAGATGTGGAGGATCATTCGGTAAATCTCGGAAACAGCTATTTCTCCGACGTGGAGACCTGGGAACCCGGCAAGGATGTGGAATATGAGGTGGTCGGGATCATCGACGACAAGTACAGCTTTGTGGGATACAACGGAGCCGGCTTCGGCTGCTTTACCCGTGAACCGGAGTATCAGGGCGGCTATGTACAGGTATTCATCCGTCTGGATCAGCCCACGGAATTCAGTCAGATCCAGTCCACGATCAATTCGGCACTGGAACATGCCGACGTGGTCGACACTCCATTTGACTGGAGTACCAATACCCTGGTGCGTTATGAGGGTGGCTTCAGTGAGACCGCAACGAAAATGGTCTTCGCACTGGGCGGAGTGATCTGCCTGATCATTGTGGGTACCAGCATTTTCGTGATCTCCAACAGCTTCCGCATTTCCGTAGAGGATAAGAAGGTTCAGTTCGGTATGCTGGCAAGCATCGGCGCCACCAAGCGCCAGATCCGGAATATCGTGCTTCGGGAGGCAGGGTATATCTTCCTGATCGGAACCACGGCGGGCATGGCCCTGGGAGCCCTGGTCATCTGGATCCTGGACTGTATCGTGAACTTCCTTCTGAGGGATATGCTCATTATGAAAATGCTTTACACGCTGCCCTGGTGGGTCGTGGTGTTTACGATCGCTCTTTCCGGCGTTACCATTTTCTTTGCATCGCTGATTCCGGCAAAGATGGCGACACGGATCACTCCTATTGAGATCATTCGCGGCGGCAGTGATATCCGGATCGATGAAAATGCGCTGAAGAGCCGCGCACTGACCAGAAAAATGTTCGGTGTGGGCGGAACCATTGCCGAGAAGAATATCCGAAGGAACCGTAAGAAATACAGAGCGGCCATCGTGTCACTGACCATCGGTGTTGCAACCTTTATCGGTGTGTCCAGCTTTGTCGGTTACGGAAGGAAACTTGTGGGCGAGGTTTATGCGGATGTGGATTATAACATTACCGTAAATCCCGTGGGTGAGATGACCGAAGAGAATATGAAGGAGACGACACAGATTTACGACAGGATCCGTTCCATGAGTGGGATCAAGGACAGCTGCTATTTTATGGATTCCAACGGGGAAATCGATGTCGAAACCGTCGGAACGGAGAAAACACAGGGAGAATATGCGGAACTGAATTACAGGGAGACCATCAATTTTGTAATTCTGAAGAAGAATGATTTCAGAAAATATATGGCACGGCTCGGCGTTACCGAGGAGCCTTCCGGGGTTGCATTCCTTGCCGATCGTGCGATATACTATAACGCGGACGGCGTAAAGACGGAAGGCCGGAATCTCACCGTGCAGGACGGAGATACGATCACGGTGTACATACCCGAGTCTGAGAGAGTGCTGACACAGGAAGAACTGGAGTCCGGTGAAGGAGATATCTATAATTATACCGAAAAAGAGGTGAAGATCACACGTGTTGTCGGTGAGGATGAGCTTCCTGTCGGAGTAGGTGTCGGCTTTAAGCAGTACGGAGGACTGGTCCTGATCGTAAGCGAGGATTACTTCGACAAGCTGCCGGTAGACGCATTCCTTCGTACACTTTTTATCGATGCGGAGGATCCCATCGAATTCCAGAAGGGGATCGATGCGATCGCCGGTACCGGCAATGACACTGTCCGTATCTACAACGCCGAACATGAACGCCAGAGCAACAGCCGGATGATCCTTGTACTGGAGATTTTCCTGTATGGTTTCATCATCGTTATCGTTCTGATCGGTGTGACAAATGTGGTAAATACCATCAACACCAGTATGAAGATGCGGAGCCGTGAATTTGCCATGCTGCGGTCTGTGGGAATGACGAAGAAGGATTTCCGGCGCATGATCCGGGCAGAGGGAATTCTATACTCCCTGAAGTCTGTGATCTTCGGTATCCCCATCGGCCTCATGCTTTGCGGTCTGGTATATCTGGCAGTGCGGAGACAGTTCGACTACGGCATTATCATTCCATGGTTCTCCATCGTGATAGCCGTTGCAGGTGTGGCCCTGATCGTAGGGATCATCATGTGGAACTCCGTCCGCAGAGTTCGGAAGCAGAATATCATTGACACCATCCGGATGAGAAACTACTGATTTAGAAGGAGAAGAGTATGAAGATCAAACTGATCCTGGTTGAAGACAGCCCCATGATCATCCGCGGGCTGCAGTATACACTGGAGCAGGCCGGCTATGATGTGACCGTCTGCATGTCCGCCCATATGGCGGAGGACCGTCTGGACCGTATGCATTTCGATGTGGCGATCCTGGACGTGAACCTTCCTGACGGCAGCGGCTTCGACCTCTGCAGGCGTCTGAAGACCGAAACGGATACCCCGGTCATCTTCCTGACAGCAAGAGATGAGGAAAATGACGTGGTACAGGGCTTTGACCTGGGTGCGGATGAGTACATCCTGAAGCCCTTCCGGAACCGGGAACTGATCTCCCGCATCGAAAATGTGCTGCGACGCACGGGTAAGACGAAGAAGACCCTGAACGCAGGCAAGGTGGAGATTGATGTGGAGAAGGATCAGGTGTTCGTGGACGGAAAGGAAGTTGAGTTTACCCAGCTGGAGTATAAGATCCTCTACATGCTGATGCAGAATGCCGGACAGACGGTGACCCGGGAGCAAATCCTGGACCGGATCTGGGATATTGCAGGGAATTTCGTAGAGGACAACACTCTTACGGTTTACATAAAAAGGATCCGGGACAAGTTGGGAGATGCGGATGTGATCCGCACAGTAAAGGGTATCGGATACCGTGTGGATGCGGAATGATCATATCATTGTGACGTTCTGGGCGGAAGGACCGTCTCACTATGACGTCGCAGGTGGAAGGATCTTCAGAGATAACATGCAGGAGAATAAACGTAAAAATTACATAACCCGCAGAACCTGGTTTCACTGGCTGCCGGCAGGCATTCTTTCACTGCTGCTGGCAGCAGTTTTGCTGTACGGAAATATCCGTCTGATCGCTGATGATAATGAGAAGGATGCCGAGAGGACCGCCATTCTGGTGGGGACCCTGAGGGAGAATCTCCCCGATCTGTCGGATACGGATATCATCATGCTGCTGAAGGGCGGCGAGAACAGTGAAGAAGTGCAGGCAAGGGGTGCGGAGATCCTGCAGAAGTACGGTTATGATGCCACATTTTTCTCCAAACCCGGAGATGATCTGCTTCTCCGGCTGGTTACCTTTAACATGTGCGTGCTCATGACTGCAGGAGCCTGCTGTGTGATCCTGTATGTGGTGCACCGCCGCAGGATCCGAAGAGAAGTGCGGGAGCTGCAGGCTTATTTCCGTGAGCTGAACCGGGGGAGCTATAATCTTGATATGCTGAACAGCTCCTCCGAGAGTGATCTGTCCCTGCTTCAGAGCGACATTTTCAAGATCACACAGCTGCTGAAGACCAGCGCGGAGGAGTCCAAGGAGAAGAGTGAGCAGCTGTCCCGCTGGCTGGCGGACATTTCCCATCAGCTGAAGACGCCGATCGCATCCATACGGATCGACTTGGATAATATGATGGATGATCCGGACATGCCGCCGGAGCTGAGAAAGGAATTCATGAAGGAGTGCAGCATCCAGCTGGAGTGGATCTCCTCCCTGGTACAGACGCTGCTGAAGCTGGCGAGGATCGACGCCGGAACCGTGGAACTGAAGAAGGAGGAAATGGATCTTTTAGAGGTGGCAAAGGAGGCGCAGAGCAAGCTGGGGATCCTGTCGGAGATCTCCGGCGTGGATATCGTGTGGGAGACCGAGCCCAAGGGGGAACCCCTGGATCCGGCAACTCTTTCACCGGTCCTCCTTCAGGGAGATCCTTCCTGGCAGCTGGAGGCCATCAGCAATATCATCAAGAACTGTCTGGAGCATTCCACAGCGGGTTCGAAGGTCTATCTGTCCCTCAGGGACACCACCGTTTTCAAGGAACTGACCATCCGCGATGAGGGCGAGGGCATACCGGAAGCGGATCTTCCCCACATCTTCGAACGGTTCTACCGTGCGGAGAACGCCAGACAGGAATCCGTGGGCATCGGTCTGTCCCTGGCGTCCAGCATCGTGGAAGCCGGCGGAGGGAAGATCATGGTAAGCTCCGAACGGGGGAAGGGCACGTCCTTCGCGATCCGGTATCTGACGTAGGATGCCTCCTGAATCTTCCGTGCTCTGAGGTTTTGGGAGGAGCAGGAATCAAAAAATAATGGTTGCCATACAAGAGTCACTAGGCTATAATATATGGGCAAGAGCCGTCTGTATCTTGCAGACGGCTCTGACTTTGTGTTTTGAGGGACGTTTTCAACAGGAAAAACCGTCAAAGAAAGGATAAACTATGGTTACAGCAATCGTAGGTGCAAATTGGGGCGATGAGGGTAAAGGCAAGATCACGGATATGCTTGCCGAGACATCGGATATCATCATCCGGTTTCAGGGCGGAGCAAATGCAGGACATACCATCATCAACAACTATGGGAAGTTCGCGCTGCACACCCTGCCGTCGGGCGTTTTCTATGATCATACCACCAGCATCATCGGAAATGGTGTGGCTCTGGATATTCCGAAGCTGTTCCGTGAGATCAAGGACATCGAGGAGAAGGGCGTGCCCACTCCGAAGATCCTGGTTTCCGACCGTGCACAGATGGTAATGCCGTATCATGTGCTCTTTGATACCTATGAGGAGGCACGTCTGGCCGGCAAGTCCTTCGGCTCCACCAAGTCCGGTATCGCACCCTTCTATTCCGATAAATATGCGAAGATCGGCTTCCAGGTAAGTGAGCTCTTCGATGACGAGGAGTCCCTGAAGGATAAGATCAGCCGTGTGATCACACAGAAAAATGTACTGCTTGAGCATCTCTATCATCAGCCGCTGCTGACGGTGGAGGGCGTATATGCAACGCTTATGGAATATAAGGAAATGGTTGCACCCTATGTATGCGACGTATCCGCATTCCTGTATGAGGCCATCAAGGAAGGCAAGAACATCCTGCTGGAGGGCCAGCTGGGTTCCATGAAGGATCCGGACCACGGAATCTATCCGATGGTAACCTCTTCCTCCACACTGGCTGCTTACGGCGCCATCGGTGCAGGCATTCCGCCGTATGAGATCAAGAAGATCGTAACCGTTGTCAAGGCTTATTCCAGTGCGGTCGGTGCAGGAGAGTTCGTCAGCGAGATCTTCGGAGATGAGGCAGATGAGCTTCGTAAGCGCGGAGGTGACGGAGGAGAGTTCGGAGCAACCACAGGACGGCCCCGTCGTATGGGATGGTTTGACTGCGTGGCAACCCGTTACGGCTGCCGGATCCAGGGAACCACCGATGTGGCGTTCACCGTACTTGACGTACTTGGATACCTGGATGAGATCCCGGTATGCGTAGGCTACGAGATCGACGGTGAGGTTACGAAGGACTTCCCCGTGACCGCAAAGCTGAAGAAGGCAAAGCCGGTCTACGAGACACTTCCCGGATGGAAGACCGAGATCCGTGGCATCACAAAGTACGAGGATCTTCCGGAGAACTGCCGCAGGTATATCGAGTTCATCGAGAAGGAGATCGGATTCCCCATCACGATGGTATCCAACGGACCTGGACGGCACGAGATCATCTACCGGAACAAATAATTCAAAACAACAATATGAGTATCATAACAATAAGACGGGACAACTCCATGGCGGAGTTGTCCCGTCTGTTCAGCTCGTCAGCTCGTCCAGCGTCACGCCCAGCACCTTCGCCAGCTTCATGAAGGTGACCACATCCGGTACCCGGTCCCCGCTTTCCCAGCGGTAGACGGTCTGCACGGACACGTCCATCTTCTCGGCCAGGTCCTTCCGGCTGATCTCCCGGCGCTCCCGGATCTCCTCAAGCCGCTTCCCCAGAGGAGCCTTTCCGCTGAAGTTGGCCTCGATGATCTCGTCTGTCAGAGAGGATACGGGATAACGGAGATGGTTCAGCGCATCCTTCAGCTTGGCCTGGTTCACCGGCTTCATGATGAAACCGCTGGCATAGTATTCGTAGGCCTCCAGAGCATACTCACCATAACCGGTGATGAAGATCAGATTCGTGTGCGGAGAGACCTCAAGGATCTTGCTGGCCAGTGTCATTCCGTTCATTCCCGGCATTTCCACATCCAGGAAGACCGCATCGAAGCCGTGCTTCCGGAAGAGAGACAGAGCTTCCTCCGGATCCGTGCATCCCATGCAGGTGATGTCCGGTGAGAGACTTTTCAGTTCGTCAATGATATCGTCCACGATCAGACGATGGTCGTCTACTACAAGTGCTTTCATAATATTTCCCCTTCTTATGAATCAAATGTTTTGACGTATTTATAAGGTTGTATTTTGTGTCAGCGGCATCCGGATCTCGGCAACCGCTCCGGTTTCGCCTGTTGTTACGGTTAGTGTGGCGTCACACTGAAGTTTGAGACGGGTCCTTGTGTTGTCAAGACCGACGCCCAGACGATGCTGTTCCTTTTCGGTGATATCTCCCTTTCCGCGTCCGGAATCGATGACCCGGATCACGATCTCAGGGACGTCATTCTCCCGTTCGATCCGCTCGGTGGTGATCTGAATCTCTCCGCCGTTCTTATCCAGACCATACTTGATGGCATTTTCCACCAGTGGCTCCAGTGTCAGGGGAGGAAGACGGAATCCGGTTTCCTTCAGGTCGTAAGTGACCTCCACCTTCTTTGTGTAGTCAGACTGCACCAGGGTCAGGATCGACTTCACATGCACCAGCTCCGCTTCAAAGGGAACCACTTCGTTGTTCTTCATGGCCCAGACATGTACCCGGAGATAATCCGAGAAGCTGTCGATGGTGGCGATGGCCTGCTTCTGGTCATGCTTCACCAGAGACCGGATGATCCCGAGTGAGTTGAAGATAAAATGCGGCCTGATCTGCTCCTGCAGGATAGACAGCCGTGCCTCCGCTATCCGAAGCTCCTGCTCCGCCAGGGTCTCTCTCAGCTCCTCCTGATAGATGGTGATCAGATACACATAATAGAGCAGGATGATCAGGATACCGATCTCATCCACCATACCGCCCATCAGGTTTGTGTATTCCAGGACACCCGCCGTTACGATCAGCAGGAAAATGGTCAGAATGATCAGGGCCTTCTTCCGGTTCTTATCCCGGAAATAATGCAGAGATGCCACCAGCATGGCGACTGCATAGAACATGGACACGATAAATACGGTGTATCCCAGCGGTCCCCGCTCCCAAACCCCCTTGTCGGTGATCCGGAAGATCAGCTTTCCTGTGAAGGGCGCGATCAGGTAAACCACGGTATTAAATATCGCCGGCAGGGCCAAATACAGGTTATGCTTCTCCTTCGGGATGATGAGATAGAGCTGGAACATCATCGAGAGGGGCTGTGATACGTAGTTGGTGACGGATGCGATCCTTCGGACCAGTACATAATTGCTGATATCCTCACCCTGATGCGCGTAAGTATAAGCGGAACACCAGTCGCTGATAAAATAGGATACGGAGCCGATCAGCACGAGAACGATCGCGATCGGAACCATGGAGGATACAGGAATGTCATAGTCCTTATATACCAGCATGATGATCCCCATGGTAATGATAAGAAGGACGGTCATGTAGTTGGTCTGCAGGTACTCGAGCAGCATAGATTCCTCCGGTATCGTAACATGGGTGTGGCAGGATCTGTCCGTTTCTAATTATAGTAGGAAAGTACGGAGTACGCAAGAGAAGTGTATGGAAGTGTATGCGGACTTTCCCGCTTTCTTTCGTAACTTTCTTGTGAGATTCGTTGCCATTTTCGGGGAAATGTTGTAAGATATACTGACGTGAGGCAGGCACATGACCGAAGGTTCGGATGTGCCTGCCGGCACGCACCGTATGAAATGTACGGGCAGATTACCGCGGGAGGAGGGACCGGATGATCCGATATCATGTAAAAAGAAGCAAGAAGAGCCGGCGTACGTTCAGGTATTTCGGGGCTTTTCTGTTCCTGTTCGGTGCATTTCTCCTGTTTCTTTTCTTTTCCGGCATGGCTGCGAAGCATGTGATCGGAGCGATTCTCGGAACGTTGATCGCTCTGTACGGAGCCTACCTCTTCATTCACACCTTCGAGGAGGACAAGTACGATATAGACTACGAGTTCGGTGACACGGAAATGGTCGTGAAGCACCGGAAGGGCGAAACGGTCTATACCTATGACCAGATCGACAGTGTGGACCTGGTGGTTCCGGAGAATGAGATGATCTACAGCCTGATCCTGATCCGCGCGGGCAAGAAGAAATACCTGATACCTTTTTCCTATAAGAAGGATGCCTGCGATCAGATCTATGCGCATCTTATGGCGAGAGTGACGGAGAAGAAACTGAAGGAAGAGATTGAGAGCAACAGCTGAGGAGGAGACCCCCATGATACGACTTGTTGCAAGTGATATAGACGGAACCCTTGTTCCGGACGGGACAGACCGGATCGATCCGGAAATGATGGACGTGATCCGCGGCCTGAAGGAGAAGGGCATTGTCTTCGCCGGCGCCAGCGGAAGACAGTTTCTCAGTATGCAGAAGCTGTTCGGTCCTGTATGGGAAGACATTTACTACATTACGGATAACGGAAGCGTGCTCCGGGATGCGACGACCATTTACCGGCAGCATGTGATCCCGAAGCAGCTGCTCTTTGAGCTGATCAGGGATGCGAAGCGTCTGCCGGGCTGCGACATCATGCTCTGCAGCGTGGACTGCGCTTACTGCGAGGAGTACAGTGAAATGTTCTACTGGCTCCGGGATTCCTATAAATTCAACATCCGCGTGCTGGGAGACTTTGAGACCCGGCTGCAGGATGATATCGTGAAGATGTCCATTTACCAGAAGGATCATGCCGAGGAAACGGTCAATGCCTGGTTTGCTCCCAAGTGGCGCCACCAGTTCAAGATCGCATCCGCCGGGACCATGTGGATGGATATCGTGGAGCCGGATGCGGATAAGGGAAGCAGCCTCAGGGATCTGCAGATCCAGCTGGGGATCTCCAAGGAAGAGACCATGGTCTTCGGGGACAACCTGAATGACATCGGTATGCTGGAGGCGGCAGCGGAGAGCTACGCCATCGGCAGCGCCCGTGAGGAGGTACGCCAGGCGGCCCGCCATGTGGCTCCGCCCCTTTCGGAGAACGGGGAGACCCAGGTGCTGAAGGAGCTGCTGCGCAGTCTGTCGTGATTTCTCCGGCATCCTGAGCGGCGCGAAGAGCTTACGGTGCTTCGGCCGGCGGGAGATATCCCGCGGCAAGGCAACATAGAGTGTGCAAACTACCGAGCTGTATCGGTAATAAGTTATATCATTTAAGGAGAAACATCATGAGCAAGATTGAGATGAAGACACCCCTGGTTGAGATGGACGGAGACGAGATGACCCGGATCCTCTGGCAGTACATCAAGGACGAGCTTCTGCTCCCCTTCGTGGACCTGAAGACAGAGTACTATGACCTGGGCCTGGAGCATCGGAATGAGACCGATGACAAGGTGACCTTTGACTCCGCCTATGCCACAAAGAAGTACGGTGTGGCAGTAAAATGTGCCACCATCACACCGAATGCTGCCCGCGTGGAGGAGTATAACCTGAAGGAAATGTGGAAGAGCCCCAACGGAACCATCCGTGCCATTCTGGACGGAACCGTATTCCGTGCTCCCATCCAGGTGAAGGGGATCACTCCCTGCGTACGTAACTGGGAGAAGCCCATCACCATCGCACGTCATGCCTATGGTGATGTATACAAGGCAAGTGAGATGAAGATCCCGGGACCCGGAAAGGTAGAGCTGGTCTACACTGCAGCTGACGGAACCGAGGAGCGTGTTCTGGTTCATGAATTCGAAACAGCCGGCGTTGCACAGGGAATGCACAACCTGGTTCCCTCCATCGAGAGCTTTGCAAGAAGCTGCTTCACCTATGCGCTGGATACAAAGCAGACCATCTGGTTCGCTACCAAGGATACCATTTCCAAGAAGTACGATCATACCTTCAAGGATGTATTCCAGGAGATCTTTGATAATGAATACAAGGAGAAGTTCGACGCAGCGGGAATCGAGTATTTCTATACTCTGATCGACGATGCGGTTGCCCGTGTCATGAAGTCCAAGGGCGGCTTCATCTGGGCATGCAAGAACTACGACGGAGACGTTATGAGCGACATGTTGTCTTCGGCATTCGGTTCACTGGCTATGATGACCTCCGTTCTGGTATCTCCGGAGGGCTTCTATGAGTACGAGGCCGCGCACGGAACCGTGCAGCGCCATTATTATAAGCACCTGAAGGGTGAGGAGACCTCTACGAATCCGGTGGCAACCATCTTTGCATGGACGGGCGCTCTCCGGAAGAGAGGCGAGATGGATGAGCTTCCGGAGCTCTGCGCATTTGCGGACAAGCTGGAGAAGGCGACCATCGGTACCATCGAAAGCGGCACCATGACCAAGGATCTGGCGCTGATCACCGAGCTTCAGGATGTAACAACACTTAATACGGAGGATTTCATCAAGGCCATCCGTAAGACACTTGAGGGCCTGATGTAAGAGAGATTTTGGACATTTGGTCAATTCTGAAAACTGAACCTACGCGGGATCCGGAGGAACTGAAGAAAGCCTACCGGAAACAGCTGGTCAAGGTACACCCGGAGGATGACCCGGAGGGCTTTCAGGCTCTCCGGGCCGCCTACGAGGAGGCGCTCCGCCTGTCCGAACTGCCGGAGGATACTCCGGAGGAGGAAGGGAATAAGGTGGAGGACCATACGCCGCGGGGCGAACTGGAACGGGCGATGCAGACATTGTATGCATCGTTTTTTCGGCGTGTGCAGGTAAGTGAGTGGGAAGCTCTTCTGGAGACTCCCTACGCCACATCCATTGATACGGCCGAGGAAGCCATGATGACCGTTCTGGACTTTATCTCCGATCATTATCTTGTGCCCCATCAGGTATTCAAATATCTGTATGAGCATTTCAATCTGAACGACCGGCGGGAGGAGCTGCTGGAGGTTTATCCCTTCCGTTATCTGGACTATATCCAGGCAAATGCCACATTTCCGGATGCGGTGGACTTTACGCTCTTTGAAGGCCCGGAGGATTATGATTATGACAGTCTGATCTCCGTGATCTCCGAATTCTCCAGGAGCAATAAGGGGGGAGATCTGGAACGGCAGAGGGAGCTGCTTCCGAAGCTGACGGATCTTCCGGTGAAGAATCCCGACATCGATGCCATGATCTGCCGTTTCCTGTGGCAGGATGACCGGCGGGAGGAGGCGGAGGAACGCCTCGACCGGCTGGAGCAGGAATATCCGGACTGCATCAGCGTGATCGTGACAAAGGGAGATATCCTGCAGCATACGGATCGTGTCAACGAAGCGGAGACGTACTACCGGAAGCTGGAGAAGCTTCCCGAATACACGGAAATGTTCCGCGGCCGCATGGCGGAGATCGATATCCACAGGGGAGACTATGAACGGGCAAGGGATGCGCTGTTCGACCTGCTTCAGGATGTGCCTTATGACGGATATTACCGTTCGCTTGTGATCCAGGCGTGTGACGGAATCATCCGCACGAAGAAGGAACAGCTGGAGGAGGAACCCGAAAATATGAAGCTGCGGACACAGCTGGCCGCGGCGTATTATCAGAGTTATCATTTCGAGGAGGCCATAGAGCTTCTCGGAAGTGTGCCTGCACCGGCGGATCCGGTCCTGCAGGCGGGATACTATAATTATCTTGGGCGGTCCCTCCTGTCCATACACAGGACAGAGGAGGCGCTTCCGGCACTGACAAGGTGGGTGGATGCGATCCGGGCCGTTCCGGAGGAGGACACCTCGGAGGATGCGATCGCTGTCAGAAAGAGATATGGCTATGCTCTTTCACTGGTGGGCGTGGCGCATATGCAGAAGCATGAATTCGATGAGGCCGCTTCCTTCCTGGAGTCGGCGCTGGCGCTGAAGCACGAGGAATTCCTGGTGACGATGGAGGAGTACTGTGTGCTGCAGTATCTGTCCGGCCGGTATCCGGAGGGGATCGAGGCCTGCAAGGAACTGGAGCTTCGTTCGCCCCAGAATTTCCAGGCGTCCAATATCCGTGCAAAATGTAATTACAAGCTGGGGCTGCTGCAGGAAGCGACAGAGTATGCGGAGCGAGCGCTGAATATCTATCCTTACATCGCCGAGCCTTACCTGGTGATCGTCAAGTGTATGTTGCAGATGAAGGCGTACCGGGAGGCGGAGAACCTGGCGGACCGGTATGAGGCGATCAATCCGGAGAGTGATACGGTTCATCTGATCCGTGCCATGATAAAGCAGGAGGAATCCGGAGACTGGGACGGGGTTCTGAAAGAGCTCAGGGAGATCCTTCCGCATCTGTCCGGCGAGACCTGCGATATCGAGGAGCGGGATGAGTTCTATCGTCTTCTGGGAGATGCCTGTGCGGCCAAGGGACAGGCGACGGAGGCACTGGAGCACTATAAAAATGCAATTCATGAGAACAGACGGAGCCCGTTACTGTACAATCGGATCGGCGCTCTGTACAAGAAGCTGGATCGTTTCGAGGATGCACTGGATGCCTACCTGGCACAGGGCGCACTGGAAGCCGACAACAGGGTCTATCTGAATCAGGCCTTCTGTCTCATGCAGCTGGGACGTCTGCAGGAGGCGCGTGAAGCCGTGCTGCGTGCGGTAGAGGCAAATCCGGACCATGTGATGAACCTGATGGTATCCGGCCGGCTGCTGATGGATCTGTCCTTCGCGGCAGATGCTCTTCAGGTTCTGGAACGGGCGGAACGATTTGTCGAGGATAATAAGGACAGGCAGGAGCTTCTGGTGAGCAAGCTGCGGGCGCTGATCCTTCTCAGAAATTATGACCTGGCACAGGAGATCATCAATGCGGTGAACGAAAGCGGCGTTCAGGTAAGAGAGATCGCGCTTCAGGAGATCGAGCTCCTGACCTGTACGGGACAGTTCCGGCAGGCGGAGAAGGCGATCCGCCGTCTCCGGTGGAGAGAGGCGGAACAGGAGAAAATGTATGATCTGCTCTGTCGTGTACGGTTCCGGGCCGGTGATCTGGCCGGACTTACCAAGCTGATCCACGAAGTGGAGGAGAAGGAAAGCTGGGGCATTTATGTGGGCTCGGCCTATCAGTATGAGCTGCTGGGACATTTGCAGATGCTGAATAAGAAGTTTAAGGAAGCGGAGCAGAGTCTTCTCAATGCTTCCAACCGGAAGCCGAACCTCAGGTACAGATATCTCGGCTACATGGCGGAATGCGCCTCCCGTCAGTTCAGCGGACGGAGCCGGGTGCTCCGGTATGTGGCGAATCTGGAACGGACGCAGATCACCGGAGTGGATGCCTGCAAATCGAAGATCCGTCTGGCACAGGGTAAACGCGCGGAGAAGTCCTATGAACGGGCACATGAGCTCCTGGAGGAGGTCCTGAACAGTCTTCCCTGGAACGGGGAGCTGAATTCCACCGTTTCCGAGGCGTATGAGGAGCTGGGCTGGCTGTATCTGGCCGAGAAGAGAAGAGGCGAGGCACTGCTTGCCTTTGAAAAGGCAGATGATACACGTGGATTTGACGCATCCCTGAAGGATGTCATCAAGAGGTTGAGGAATGATAGCAGGAATTGATCTTGGAACGACAAACAGTCTCATCGCGTACTATGACGGCAGCGAGGTGGTGGTAGTCCCCAATCGACTGGGCGAACTGCTGACACCCTCCGTGATCAGTATCGACGCGAAGGGAGAGGCTTATATCGGGAAGAGTGCAAAGGAACGGAGTGTGACCCATCCAAATGAGTCCGTGTCCGTTTTCAAGCGGAGCATGGGTACGGAACGGATCTTCCGTCTGGGAGAGAGGGAATATACCGCGACCCAGCTGTCCAGCCTGATCCTCCGGAGTCTGAAGGAGGACATCGAGGCACATCTGGGAACCACCGTGGAAGAGGCGGTCATCAGCGTACCCGCGTATTTTAACGATGCCCAGCGGAGAGCCACCAAGAAGGCGGGAGAGCTGGCGGGTTTCCGTGTGGAGCGGATCGTGTCCGAGCCTACGGCTGCAGCCATCGCCTACGGGATCCATCAGAAGGAAGCGGATTCCAAGTATCTGGTATTCGATCTGGGCGGCGGTACATTTGACGTATCGATCCTGGAACAGTATGAAAATATCATGGAGGTCCGTGCCGTGGCGGGAGACAACTTCCTGGGCGGCGAGGATTTCACCGATGTCCTGATGCGGATGTTCCTGACGGAGCACGGCATCGAGGACCATACCCTGTCCGAGAAGGAGGGGGCGATCCTGCGGAAGGCGGCAGAGGCTGCCAAGCTGCAGTTCTCCGAGAAGAACGAAGTGACCATGCGATGCACCCTGAAGGACAGGGAGTATGTATCGAAGATCGGGATCGATGCCTACGAACGGTCCTGCCAGGTGCTTCTTGCAAAGCTGAAGAAGCCCATCGAGCGTTCTCTGAAGGACGCAAATGTGCATCTGGACCAGATCGGTGAGGTTCTGCTGGTGGGCGGAGCCACGAAGCTGCCGATCCTGCGCCGGTTTGTCAGCAAGACCTTCGGCCGGATCCCGAATACCGGTATCGATCCGGATCAGGTGGTTGCCGTGGGTGCTGCGCTTCAGGGAGCCATGAAGGAGCGTTCGGAAGCGGTGAAGGAAATGATCCTGACGGATGTATGTCCCTTTACCCTGGGAACGGAGATCTGTGTCACCAAGCCGGGAGGCGTTAAGGAGCCCGGACATTATCTTCCCATCATCGAGCGGAATACCACGATCCCCGTCAGCCGGACCCATCGTGTCTATACGGCTTCGGAGGGACAAACCGCGATCCGGGTCAATGTGCTTCAGGGCGAGAGCAGGATGGCCATGAACAATGTACCGTTGGGAGAGCTTGAGATCGCCGTGCCCAAGGGGCCGGAGGGTTCTGAGGCGGCGGATATCACATTTACCTATGATGTGAACTCCATCCTTGAGGTGGTTGTCAAGGTCGTTTCTACAAAGGCCGAGAAGCGGATCGTGATCCGAAACGAAGGAAATGAGATGACGGACGAGGAGATCGACCGTCGGCTGTCGGAGTTGGCGGACCTGAAGATCCCACCCCGGGAACAGGAGGAGAACCGTTATCTCCTGACCAGGGGTGACCGTCTCTACGAGGAAGCCACCGGCGACAACCGGACCTGGATCGATCACTGTCTCCGGGAGTTCGAGGCGGTTCTGGACGGACAGGATCCGGAGAAGATCAGGGAGGCCCGAGAACGCCTGAAGGAGCAGCTGGATAATATCGAACTGGATATGGAGGAGTAGATCCCGAAACGCCATCCGGCGTTTCGAAAGGCGTAAGCATTCCGGCCAAACCGGACGATATAATGAAAAAAGCTATGAGGTTCATTGTGTGAGCCTCATAGCTTTTTTGTTCCGGGGGGATTATCGTTTCTCCAGCGGGAGATAGTTCATCTCGTGTGCCACGGACATATAGGCGGGACGGATGATCCTATTTGTGCAGGTCAGCTCCTCGATACGGTGTGCGGACCAGCCGGCCACACGGGCGATGGCGAAGAGAGGTGTGATGAATTCATCCGGGAGTCCCAGCATGTTGTAAGCGAAACCGCTGTAGAAATCAATGTTCGGAGAGACGGGCTTGAACATCTTCCGTTCCTGTCGCATCAGCGGAGGAGCAAGACGTGCCACCGCCTTGTGCAGACGGAATTCGTCCATCCGGTCCTTCTCCTCAGCCAGCTTCTCCGTGTAGGTCTCCAGGATCCTGGCCCGGGGATCGGACTTCGTATAGATGGCGTGGCCGATGCCGTAGATCAGACCGGACTTGTCGAAGGCCTCCTTGCGGAGGATCTTCAGCAGGTAAGCGGATATCTCCTCGTCATCCTCCCAGTCGTGGATCTCCTTCTTCAGCTCGTCGAACATTTTCTTGGCCTTGATGTTGGCGCCGCCGTGCTTCGGTCCCTTCAGGGAACAGAGGGATGCGGCCACGGAGGAATAGGTGTCGGTTCCGGAGGAGGTCACCACATGGGTGGTAAAGGTGGAGTTATTACCGCCACCGTGCTCGGCGTGGAGCACCAGTGCGATATCCAGAAGCTGTGCTTCCAGCGGCGTGAACTTCTTGTCCTGCCGCATGATACGGAGCAGGTTCTCAGCCGTGGACAGCTCCGGCTTCGGGTTATGGATATAAAGACCGCGTTTCTGCAGATAATGACGGTAGGACAGGTAGGAGTAGGCTGCGATCAGCGGTACATTTGCGATCAGCTTGATGGACTGGCGCAGTACATTCGGTACGGACAGATCATCCGGATTCCGGTCATAGGAATTCAGTGCCAGAATGGAACGGGCCATGGCGTTCATGATGTCCTTGTTGGGGGACTTCAGCACCACATCCTCCACGAAATCGTCCGGGAGTCTTCTGGCATGGGAGACCAGGCGGTTCCACTGCTCCAGCTCGTCTGCGGTCGGCAGCTTGCCGAAGAGCAGAAGATAGACGGTTTCCTCATAGCCGAACCGGTTGTCCTTCGTAAAGCCCTTGACCAGATCCTTGATATTGATCCCGCGGTAGAAAAGCTGGCCTTCTATGGGGACCCGCTTTCCGTCCTTCTCCTTCATACCGTTAACGGTGGAGATCTCGGTGAGACCGGTCAGGACGCCTTTGCCGTTGGGCTCGCGCAGTCCCTTCTTTACTTGATAGACATCGTAGAGCTGCGGATCGATCTGGTTGTTCTCCACACAGAGATTCGCCAGCTTATGAAGTTCTCTGCTTATTTCTCCTGCGCTTGCATAAGACATATTTCATCCCTCCTGAGTATCGATGGCCATCGACCGCCCCGCTCTGTCATGGGGACTTCGATGGGGAGCTTCAGTCCTTTGTAGATCACCGGATCATAACGCTTCCGGCGGATGGTTTCCAGAGTCGCGCAGATCTTGTCTGCGGCACACACCAGGGCGACCTCCCTGCAGTTCGGAAACCGGCTGATGTTCAGTGGGAACATATGCCGGAAGATGATCTGCTTCTCGGTCCGGTTCATGGGGAAGTCCCGGCATGCGGTGATCAGGGCCGTTCTTGCGTGGTGATATCCGTGCAGACGGTGCCATTCCACATCATCGTGCCAGTCATACAGGAAATAATCGTGCAGAAGCGCGCCCCGGACGATGCTCCGGAGATCCACGCGGGCACGGAAGAAGCGTACCAGCCAGACGCTGACATACGCCACTGCCAGAGAATGCTCATAGCAGTCGATCTCACCATGCTGTATATAGTTCACCTCAGACTGAAAGGATTCCGTCACCAGGATATCTCGCCCGTATTTCCGGATCACAGCCTTGATCTTCTTATCCTCTCCGAACTTCTTCATTCACGCACTCCAATCAGGAAAACATCTTTCGAAATTATAGCATACAGAACGGGTAATCACAAGGCAAACCCTTCCGCTGTGCGATCAGCCCGTGACAGGTCCGCTGACAGGCTGATCGTCCTTCCGGTAGCAGGCGGACCGTCCCTCGGGCGGCGGGCTGCCACGTCATGCGCTTTGTCGTTTTTCGTTGATTAAAGTGCTAAAGTTTGCTATAATATCGAAGAATACGGCCAATATCCCTTTGCCGAAGAAGAAGGAGGCAGTTATGATTGAGAACGGAACCTTAATGCAGTATTTTGAGTGGTATCTCCCGTCAGACGGAAAGCTGTGGAAGCAGCTTGCCGAGGATGCCACAAAGCTGAAGACCGCCGGGATCACCAGCGTGTGGTTACCGCCGGCATATAAGGGCGCTGCCGGAAAGGATGATTCCGGTTACGGCGTGTATGATCTGTACGACCTGGGTGAATTCCGCCAGAAGGGAAGCATTCGGACCAAGTACGGAACGAAGAAGGACTATGTGGCAGCCATTGAGAAGCTGCAGCAGGCCGGTGTCAACGTATATGCGGATGTGGTCCTGAACCACAAGCTCGGTGCAGATGAGGTGGAGCGTGTTCATGCTTCGGAGTTTAACGAGAACAGCCGCTATCAGATGATCGGTGAAGATAAGGTGATCGGTGCGTGGACGAAGTTCACATTCCCGGGACGGAAGGGAAAATACTCCGATTTTACCTGGAACTGGAAGCATTTCGACGGCATTGACTGGGATCAGAAGCGTGCGAAGCATGCCCTGTTCCGTTTTGCCGGCAAGGAATGGAACGAAGAGGTGGATGCCGAGAACGGCAACTATGACTACCTCATGGGAGCCGACATCGACTTCTCAAATCCCGAGGTGTTCGAAGAACTGGTACGCTGGGCAGTCTGGTATATCCAGACTACAAATGTGGACGGCTTCCGTCTGGATGCGGTCAAGCATATCCCGTCTTCCTTCTATCGTGACTTCCTGGCGGAGGTACGGAAGCTGACCGGCCGTGAGATCTTCGCAGTGGGAGAGTACTGGAACGGTGACGTGAGGGTGCTGGAGGATTATATGGCTTCCATCAACAGTGAAGCGTCCCTGTTCGATGTTCCCCTGCATTATAACCTGTATCACTGCAGCAAGGCAGCGGGGGCTTACGACCTCAGAACCATATTTGACAATACACTGGTAGCAAGAGATCCTATACACGCAGTGACATTTGTGGACAATCATGATACCCAGCCCGGACAGGCTCTGGAGTCCTGGGTCGATGACTGGTTCAAGCCGCTGGCCTACGCCCTGATCCTGCTTCGCCGCGACGGATATCCGTGTGTATTCTACGGCGATTACAAGGGAATCCCCCACGACAAGGTGAAGGCAAAGAAGGCCATGCTGGACAAGCTGCTGAAGGTCCGGAAGCTGAAGGCCTACGGTCCGCAGCATGATTACTTCGATGATCCTGACTGCATCGGCTGGACCCGTGAGGGTGACGAAGAACATAAGGATTCCGGACTTGCGGTAGTCCTTTCCGACGGAAAGGGCGGAACCAAGCGGATGTACATCGGAAGACAGTTTGCGGGAGCGCATTTCTCCGATATCATGGGAAATGCAAAGTATAACATCAAGATCGATGAAGAAGGTTTTGGCGAGTTTTATGTAAACCGAGCTGCCGCGGCCGTATGGGTACGACGTGAACCGAAGGCGTAATGCGAAGCGGGGTCTGCCGGAGCGTGAATGCCTGCGGACGGTAAGGTGAAGCACTCAGGGGGAGAAGAATGGAGAAAACGATTCGGACGGAAACGGTAGATTCCTTCTTCGATGCGATCATGCATCTGAAGGATAAGGAGGAATTCTATCAGTTCTTCGGAGATGTCTGCACCACGAATGAGGTTGTGTCCATCGCACAGCGCTTCGCGGTGGCAAAGATGCTGCACGAGAATAAGACCTACATAGAGATAGCGAAGGAAACCGGCGCCTCTACGGCAACCATAAGCCGGGTAAACCGTTCCATGATCTACGGGAACGGAAGCTATGACATGGTATTTGAACGGCTGGGGCTGGATAAGAAGGAGTGATCGACTGAAAATGGACTCTGGATCCGTGATACAACTGGTCGTTTTGATCCTGCTGCTTCTGCTGTCGGGGGTGTTCTCCTCGGCGGAAACGGCACTGACCACTGTAAACCTGAATAAGCTCAGGGCGCTGGTGGATGAAGGAGGCAGAAAAGGGCGGAAAGCGGCACGGGTGCTGCGCCTCAGGGAGGATCCGTCCCGTCTTCTTACTGCGGTCCTGATCGGGAACAACGTTGTGAATCTGTCCGCCTCCGCGCTGACCACCATTTTCGTGACAAGGGTCTTCGGAGACGGTATGATCGGTGTGGCAACGGGTATCCTGACATTTCTGGTGCTCCTGTTCGGCGAGATCGTGCCCAAGAATCTGGCGACACTTTACAATGTGCAGCTGAGCCTTTTCTATGCAACTCCGATCCGGTGGCTTTCCATCGTACTGACGCCGGTGATCTGGTTCCTGAATATCATTTCCAGAGGACTGTTCCGGCTCTTCCGTATCGACCCGGACAAGAACCCGGATCAGATGACGGAGTCCGAGCTCCGGAAAATTGTGGATGTGAGCCAGGAGGAGGGCGTCATCGAAGAGGAAGAGCAGAAGATGATCACAAATGTGGTGGACTTCGGCGATGCGGTCTCCAAGGACATCATGATCCCGCGTACGGATATGGTGTGTGCCGAACTGACGGCCGGTTATGATGATCTGCTGAAGCTTCTGGAGCAGGAAAACTACTCCCGCTTTCCGGTATACCGGGACAGCAGGGATCATATCGTGGGGATCCTGCATGTGAAGGACCTGATCCTTTACGCGGAGAAGCACGGAAGAGAGGGCGTGACGGCGGAGCAGGTGATGCGCCGGCCCGTATTTGTATATGAATACCAGCGGACAGCTGAGATATTCAAGGATATGAAGACGTCCTCCGCAACCATGTGTATCGTACTGGATGAGTACGGGATCACGGCGGGACTGATCACCATGGAGGACCTGATCGAGGAGATCGTGGGAGAGATCCGCGATGAGTACGATGAAGGCGAGGCCGAGTGGATCAAGCGCCTGTCCGAGAATCATTACAGCGTGGACGGCTCCGTGAAGCTGGATGATCTGTCGGATGCCATCGGGGTGAGGCTGGAGAGCGACCACTACGATTCCATCGGGGGTCTGGTGATCGAGCTTCTGGACCGGCTCCCGGATGCGGGCGATGAAGTGGAAAATGACCGGGTTCATCTGAAGGTGAAGCTGGTGGAGCGGAACCGGGTGGAACGCGTCGAGGTGACCGTGAAGCCGAAACCGGCCGAGGAAGAGGATGCTTCCGACGAATAGATGAGATATGAAGGAGGAACAGGTTATGGACGAGCAGCTGCTGCAGCTGAAACGCGAGATTCGGGAAATGATCCGTCTGGACTTTATCATTCCCGAGGATATACCTGCGATAGAACTCTATATGGACCAGGTGACGCGGTTTATGGATCAGCACCTCTCCGGCAACAAGCGGAATGAGGAGGATAAGATCCTGACCAAGACCATGATCAACAACTATACCAAGAACCGGCTGCTTCCGCCGCCGGAGAAGAAGCGGTATTCCAAAGAGCATATCATCCTTCTGATCTATATTTATTATCTGAAAAATGTGCTTCCGATCGGTGATATCCAGAGGATCCTGGCACCCATGTCCGATCAGTTCTTCGATGAGAAGCAGATGACGGAGATCTACGAGGCAATCTACGAGCTGGAGAAGCCGCAGTACTTCAACATTGAGGCCAGTGCCGCGAAGGCTGCCGCACTGGTGGAGAAGAAGTTCCCCAGGGGCGAGGACGAGTATCTCAGTAAGATGGCGCTGATCTATCTTCTGGGCTACGACATGTTCAGCAAGAAACGTCTGATCGAGAAGCTGATCGACGAGCTTCCCGAATATCCGCCGAAGGGTATGGGAGAGTCGAAGACCGCGAAGAAGAAAACCGAAAAGGGGAAGAAGACCGGCGTCCGCCAGGCAGCGGCCAAGAAGGTCGGGATCAAGCCTGCAGGACGGAAGCCTGTGTCCAAAACCTCCACTACCAGAAAGACCGCTTCCAGGAACGCATCCAAAACCGCTTCCGGAACTGGAGCGAAGCCTGCGGCAGGCAAGACCACTGCCCGCAGAACCACAAAGAAAGACAACGGCTGACGGGCTGTTCCCGGGAAAAACGGGAAGAAGGATAACAGATGACGTGCCGTCCCCGCGAAGAGCGGGAGGACGGATCAGAGAAATGATTCACGTATCCTTCGATTCAATTACGAACCAATATTCAATGAAAGAGGATTATAACAAATGATCAGTGCAAACAACGTATCCCTCCGTTTTGGAAAGAAGGCTCTTTTCGAGGAGGTGAACATCACATTTTCACCCGGTAACTGCTACGGCCTCATCGGTGCCAACGGTGCCGGCAAGTCGACCTTCCTGAAGATCCTTTCCGGTCAGCTGGAGACTACCAGCGGAGATATCACCATGGATCCGGGCGAGCGTCTCTCCATTCTGGAGCAGGACCACTTCAAATATGATTCCTACAATGTACTGGATACAGTCATCATGGGCAATAAGCGCCTGTATGAGATCATGAAGGAGAAGGACGCCATTTACATGAAGGAGGATTTCTCCGAGGAGGACGGGATCCGTGCTTCCGAGCTGGAGGCGGAATTCGCGGAAATGGACGGCTGGAACGCGGAAGCGGATGCCGCGTCCCTGTTGAACGGCCTGGGAGTGGATACCGAGTATCATTACGCGGAAATGGCAGGCCTGGACGACAATCTGAAGGTGAAGGTGCTTCTGGCACAGGCGCTCTTCGGAAATCCGGACAACCTGCTTCTGGATGAGCCTACCAACCACCTGGACCTGGACGCCATCGCATGGCTGGAGGACTTCCTGATCGATTTTGAAAATACCGTGATCGTGGTCAGCCACGACCGTTACTTCCTGAACCGTGTCTGCACGCATATCGCAGACCTTGATTATGGTAAGATCCAGATCTACGCCGGCAACTATGACTTCTGGTATGAGTCCAGCCAGCTGATGATCCGTCAGATGAAGGAAGCCAACAAGAAGAAGGAGGAGCAGATCAAGGAGCTGAAGGAATTCATCGCCCGTTTCTCCGCGAATGCTTCCAAGTCCAAGCAGGCAACCTCCCGTAAGAAGGCGCTGGAGAAGATCCAGCTGGAGGAGATCCGTCCCTCCAGTCGCAAGTATCCGTATATCGACTTCCGCCCGAAGCGTGAGATCGGAAATGAGGTGCTGGAGGTGCACAACATTTCCAAGACGGTGGACGGTGTGAAGCTTCTGGACAATATCAGCTTTACGGTGGGAAGAGAAGACAAGATCGCCTTCGTCGGCCCGAACGTACAGGCAACAACGATGCTCTTCAAGATCCTTGCGGGCGAGGAAGAGCCGGATGAAGGAAATTACAAATGGGGCGTTACCACATCCCAGGGATATTTCCCCAAGGACAACACGAAGGAATTTGATAACGACCTGATCATTGTGGACTGGCTGACCCAGTTCTCCGATGACAAGGACGCTACCTATGTTCGTGGTTTCCTGGGCCGTATGCTCTTTGCCGGCGATGACGGCGTGAAGAAGCTGAAGGTTCTGTCCGGAGGTGAGAGAGTGCGCTGCCTCTTCTCCAAGCTGATGATCATGGGATCCAACTGCCTGATCCTGGATGAGCCTACGAACCATCTGGACATGGAGTCCATCACGTCCCTGAATAATGCCCTGATCAAGTTCCCGGGAGTTGTGCTCTTTGCATGTCAGGATCATCAGTTCATCCAGACCACTGCAAACCGCATCATCGAGCTCACCACGACCGGAATGATCGACAAGCAGACCACATACGACGAGTATCTGGCGAATGACGAGCTGGCAAGAAAGCGTATGATCATGAATATGGACCGCTCCGACGACTGACGCAGAGCGTGACAGAGGGGACGGGTTCAGTATCACATTTTCATGTGACACTGAACCCGATCCCTCTATCATGTATGAAAGACGCAACAGAGAGACAGCCTCCGCGTCACATGGAAAATGTGACGCGGAGGCTGTCTCTCTGTTATATCCTCGTATTATTGATCGTAAGGGGAGACCGGTGCAGCCGGTTACTGCTCATCGTCCGGAAGCTGGTATACATAGCGCAGGAAGCGTTCTGCATTTTCCTTATTGGTGTCGCTCTGGCCGGGGAAGCACATGTAGAGCTCCATTCCCAGGTCCAGGCTCTTTCCGAACTCGGTATCGGTGATGTCGTATGCGTAGAAGTACTGCGTCCCGGTGGAGTCTGCGGCCTTTACCTCGTGATCCCGAAGGGAGAGCACGGTGTAGGGAGAAATGATGGTTTCCGGATCAAAGATGATGTTGCAGTAGCTGCAGTAGTCCAGCCCCTTCCGGTTCGTGATGATCACATCGAAGAAATCCGAGGTGCAGAGCACCGGGAACTGGGTGATGGAATAATCATACGGATTATTATGATAGATCTCGTCCGCGGTGTCCAGATCCAGCTGGGCGTCCGTGTTCAGCTTGACGGAGGTCTTGTAGTTCAGCTTGACATTTGCAAGGTAATCATCAAAGTTTGCTTCGGTAACCTCCTTATCCGACGGGAGGTTGACGATCGCAGCGGAAAGCCCTACGGGTCTCTTGTTGATAACGATGGAAATGACCAGCAGAGTGATGATCAGGATCGCCGAAACGGTGAAAATGATGGGCATCTTAAAGTAGTAGAGAAGATAGGAGACCTTCTCCATCCGTGTCCGTCCTTCCAGCTCTTTTTTGATCCGTTCCTTCTTTACGGCCCAGCGCTGGCGCCGTGACATGCTGCGAAGTTCAAGATTGTCCTCGCCGTGGCTTTCTTCCTCCTTCGTGTCGGAGGTGTCTTCAATGATCTGACCGGCCACGGTTCGCGGGCGGGGGGCCTCCTCTCTGATCTTTGAAGGCTCCTCCTGCGTTACTGCTGATTTCTTTTTTGCCATGTCGATACCTCTTTTGAATAGATACTTCTGCCATTTTAACACAAGTGAGTCGGATTTGTAACACTTTTGTCAAATCTGTACAAAAAAAACCCAAAATCCGAAAAAAAGAGTTGCAATATTGTTTATTATGTCCTATAATAACACCATGTCGCAGGAGACTGCGATAAATACTATTATCATTCGTGTGCCCAAAACACTCGAGGGCATCACGGAGTGGCTTTGATGTAGGATATCAGAACGGTCCGGCTTCGCTTCGAAGGTCGGAGTTAAGTGTCTCGGGCACTTGATGATGGGCAGAGGATGTGACGCAGCTCCGGGAAGATTGAGAACGAAAAGTCAAAAACACTTTAAAGGAGGGTTTTTTTGTGAAGAAATTCAAAAAGGCACTTGCTCTTTCTCTGACACTTGCTATGGGTCTTTCCATGGTAGCTTGTGGCGACAAGAAGGAGGAAACCACAACCGCAGCAGGCGGCGACACAGCTGCAGCAACAGAGGCTAAGACAGACGCTCCGGCAACCGAGGCTAAGACAGATGCTCCGGCAACCGAGGCTAAGACAGATGCTCCGGCACCGTCAGCAGGTATTGCTAAGCCGGACGTATCCGGATGGGATGATTCCAAGAAGATCTATGCTTATTCTTGGGATGATGACTTCCAGAAGAAGCTGAACGTAGTTCTTGAGAACTTCCCGGAGATCCAGCCGTACGTTGAGTACATCAACCTCGGTGTTGCTTCTGAGGAGTCCCTTGAGCTGATCGACGCAGCTTTCAAGTCTGACAAGTATCCGTCTCTGATTCCTGCTGATATCGGTTCTGCAAAGTACTGGACAGAGGATGACACAAAGACACTTGACCTGAAGACAATCGGCTTCACAGATGATATGCTTGCTAATTCTTATCAGTATGCTAAGGATTTCGCAAACTACAACGGAGAGCTTAAGGCAGTTACATGGCAGTCCACAGCTGGTTCTGTATTCTACAACAGAGCTATCGCTAAGGATACATTCGGAACTGATGATCCGGCAGCTATCCAGGAGAAGATCAAGGATTGGGATTCCTTCTTCGCAGCAGCTGATGAGCTGAAGGCTAAGGGTTACAAGATTGTTTCCGGACCGAAGGATGTTTACTATGCAATCATCAACGCTCATACAGAGCCGTGGGTATCTGTAGCAGCTGATGGTAAGGAGACATTCAAGCCGGATAGCACAATCAAGACTTACATCGAGACAGCTAAGAAGCTGGCTGATGGTGGTTACACCAACTCCACAGAGATGTGGGATGGTAAGTGGGCTGAGTCCATGAAGGACGGCGGAGACGTATTCTGCTACTTCGCTTGCCCGTGGATGATCGGCGTATTCCAGGGTAACGGTGCTACCGATGGTTCCTGGGGCGCTTGCGTTGGTCCTCAGGCTTACTACTGGGGCGGTACCTACGTATCTGTAGGTAAGGATACTCCGAATCCGGAGCTCTGCGCATTCATCCTTTATGAGCTGACATGCGATCCTGAGATCGGCGTTCAGATCACAAACAAGACTGGTGATGCTGTTAACAACATCGCAGCTAACGAGAGACTCGTTGGTGGCGAGATCGCAGCTGACAACAACGGTGTTAAGTTCCTCGGCGGACAGAACCCCTACGGTACATGGGCTGATGCAGCTTCTGGTATCCAGCAGGGTGCTGTAACATATCAGGACAAGAACTACGAAGCATTCATCTCTGATGCAGCTAACGGACTTATCGCTGGTACATACAAGAGCGTTGATGAGGCTATTGACTATGTAAAGAGCCAGTCCAACACAGTTCTTGGTATCCCGGCTGCTGAGTAAGCCGAACCAAATCGTTTATCTTAATTTTTAATATAAGGTAAGCATGCACGCATCAGCACAGATGTGCTGATGCGTGTCTTATGAAAACACTAAAATAAGGGAGGAGGTTATCAATTGAAAAAGCAAAAAACAGTGGAGCATGGAAAATACGGACTTTTGTTCATAGTTCCGTTCTTCCTTGTATTCTTCGTATTTCAGTTGTATCCGCTGCTTTACACCTTCTACAATTCCCTGATTTATTCGGCAAAGAACGGACGAAACATAGTTGAAACAACCGGTTTCGGTAACTTCACAAATTATGTATTCGGCGAAGCCGGTGATGGTGAGGTTTGGAAGGCATTGGGAGTTACGGCAGTTCTGTGGATCCTCAACTTTATTCCTCAGATCCTGCTCGCGCTGCTTCTGGCAGCTTGGTTCACAGATGTTCGTTATCATCTGAAAGGAACCGGCGCGTACAAGGTTATCATGTACATGCCGAACATCATTACGGCTGCTACGATTGCCGTACTTTTCTACAGTTTGTTTGAAACAAACGGACCATTTACCACGATCCTACGAAACTGGGGCATGGCGGGAGACAACGGTATCCTACGATCCGGTTGGGCTTCGCTCATTATCATTGCCTTCATTCAGTTCTGGATGTGGTATGGTAACACAATGATCATCCTTACCGCAGGTATTCTGGGTATCAACCCGGCCCTGTATGAAGCTGCGATGGTTGACGGTGCTAGTTCGAAGCAGCAGTTCTTCAAGATCACGCTGCCTCTGCTGAAGCCGATCCTGCAGTATACCCTGGTTACATCCGCAATCGGTGGTCTGCAGATGTTCGATATCCCGCAGTTGTTCAATGACGGTGGACCGATCGTTAAGCTTGGTGGCGAAACGGCAGTTAACTCTACGACGACTGTTATGATGCTTATCAAGAAATACGCTACCGCCGGTGCTACTCAGAACATGGGTCGTGCGGCAGCCTATTCAATCGTACTTTTTGTTGTAACCATGGCGGTCAGCCTTGTATTCTATAAGGTGACGCAGGACAAATCTAAGGACGGGAGGTAGGTGAGCGTATGGATCAGGAAATTAAGGGATTAAACCACAGAAAGGTCGGACGTTATATCGTCTGCATCCTGCTCTGTTTTATATCAATCTTTCCGTTTTATGTATTGATCGTTAACTCCACGCTGAAGTCCAGTGATATCACATCCGGTCTGAAGGTCATTCCGGGTGGTGAGTTCATCACAAACTTCAAGGGACTTCTGGAGTCTGGTGCAAAGACCAGTGGTGTGAACGTGCTTCAGGCTATGCTGAACTCTTTGATCATAACCGTTCCGGCTACGATCCTGCAGATCTATTTCGGATCTCTGACAGCATATGCAGTAACAGCTTACAATTTCAGAGGTAAGAAGTTTGTTTGGGCATTCATCTATGCAATCATGATGATCCCGACACAGGTATCTATCGTAGGTTTCGTAAATATCTGCCAGCTGACCGGTCTGTACGGTACATTCTGGCCGATGATCATCCCTGCGATCGCAGCTCCGACTACTGTTTACTTCATGAAGCAGTATATGGAGACCGGACTCTCACTGGAGATTGTTGAAGCAGCACGTATTGATGGTTCTTCCGAGTTTGCAACCTTCAACCGGATCGTATTGCCGCTGTTGAAGCCGGCTATGGCTACACAGGCAATCTTCGGTTTCGTAGGAAGCTGGAACAACCTGTATACACCGTCGATCATCCTTGCAAACGAGCGTGCAAAGCAGACCATGCCTATGTATGTGTCTTCGCTGAAGGCTAACGATAAGGATCGTGACTGGGGTCTCATCTATTGCGGACTGTTTACCACAGTTATCCCGATCCTCATCATGTACTTCTTCTTATCGAAGTACATCATTGCCGGTGTTGCACTCGGTGGTGTTAAGGAGTAAAAACGGCGAACGAACGCAGAATCAAAATCGTCCTTGTTACAGGGTACGGTTTATGATATAATGCATCATACAAGAGCAGAGACGAAAGTTAAGTCTATTCGTCTCTGCTCTTTTAAGAGTGACGAAAGAGAGGTTATTCTCATGCCAGAGAATGAACGCGGTGCCGGCAGACAGAGAGAATGGAAACTGAAAAAGGGCCTGGATGCATTCGGAAATATGTTTGGTCTGAACATTTGCTTTGTGATCGGATGTCTTCCGGTGATCACCATCGGTGCGTCCCTTGCTGCAACCTACGCCATGGCGATCCGACTTCAGGAAAATGAGGAGGAGACCGTGCTTCATGGTTATATCCATGAATTTAAGCGCAGCTTTAAGCAGGCGACGATCGCTTTTCTCGGATTTGCAGTAGCGGTGGCGGTGCTTTTGGCAGAGTGGATCCTGATCAATACAACGACAGGAGCGATCTCGATCTTCTATACCATCGTGTTCTATTTGGAACTTCTCTTTGTAGCACTGATCATGGCATTTTTGTTCCCGATGATCGCGCGGTATAATACCACACTAAAACAGGCAGTGAAGAATTCCATCCTGCTTTCCGTAGGTTATTTCTTCAGTTGTGTGAAGATCCTTGTGGCATGGGTGGCGCCCATCGCGCTTTCCATCATTTATCCGATCATTTTCCTTCATACATGGTATTTGTGGCTGCTGATCATTTTCGGAGCCATCATTTACGGAACCTCGTATACGATCCGGCATGTCTTCAAGCAGAATGAGCAGGCGCTTCATGAGGCTGAGGAGAATGCAAAGGAGGAAGAGCGGAAGAAGCTGGAGGAAGAACGTCAGCTGGAGGAAGGCAGAGCAGCGCTCGAGGAAGGACGTATGCGTCTGGAGGCACGTGAGGACGACGTGACCGATGACGATACGGAGTCTCAGGAGGGCGGTCACGGCATGACCGAGGCAGAAAGGGAGCATGAAAGCGCCAAGGATCCTGAGGATATGTCCATACAGGAGGAACAGAAGGAAGAAAAGGTGTCCCAGAAGCCTTCTCAGAGCGAGGAACTGGCGAAGAATCTTCAGCAGACGAAGAATGCGCCCGATCAGGGAAAGCAGCAGGAACAGAAGATGAATCAGGGGACCAAGAAGGTTACGGGAGCGAAGAAAGGCTCTCAGGGCAAGAAGGTACAGCAGGAACAGGAGTCCCGGCAGGAGAAACAGGAGGGACAGAAGCGTTCCGAGAAGTATCAGGAGCACGTGAGGATCCAGAAGAAGCAGGCGGAGAAAAGAGCGGAAAAGGCTCGTGAGAACGCTGAAAAATCGAAGCAGAACGCGGAGAAATCCAAGGAGATCACGGAAAAAGCCAAGCAGAACAGTGAGAAACCGAAGGTTCAGTCGGCAGACAAGACCAAGGTTCAGAATATTATTCAGAAACAGAAATCCCAGCAGAATGTACAGAATTCTGGAAAGAAGGGACCTTCCAGAGGAAGGTAGAATGAAGAAACCGGAGCCGTCAGGCTCCGGTTTCTTCATTTAGGCGATAAGATTCCCATCCTACCCGATAGAAAAAAGAAGTAGATTTCCGTTTTATGGAGTATATCTATAACGTAGGGCTTTTTGGACATGTAGAGATTACAGGACAAGGAGGCACATTGTGACGATACGTGAGCAGTTTGAACAGGAGGAGCATGAGCGGCTGAGTCCCTATGCGACCTACAGCGATCGTTCCAGGGGCAGGGAGAGACCCGAGGAGGAGAGTGATATCCGGACTGTGTTCCAGAGAGACAGGGACCGGATCATTCACAGCAAATCCTTCCGCCGCCTGAAGCATAAGACTCAGGTGTTCCTGTCGCCGTACGGGGATCATTATCGCACACGACTGACGCATACTCTGGAGGTGTCCCAGCTGGCACGTACCATCGCCAAGGCGATACGTGCAAATGAGGACCTGACGGAAGCCATCGCTCTCGGCCACGATATCGGTCATACGCCCTTCGGTCATGCGGGAGAAAGGGCGCTGTCCAAAGCCAGCGGACGTCCGTTCCTTCACAGCGAGCAGAGCGCCCGGGTGGTGGAACGCCTGGAGAAGAACGGAAAGGGACTGAATCTGACCTGGGAGGTGAGAGACGGTTTCCGGAATCACAGAACCAGTGCGAAGCCGGCCACTCTGGAAGGAGATATCGTCCGTGTCTGTGACAAAATAGCCTATATCAATCATGATATTGATGATGGGATCCGTGCGGGGCTTCTTACGGAGGGACTGCTTCCCGTGGAATGTACCGAGGTCCTCGGGCATAATACCCGGGACCGCATCAATACCATCATACTGGATACCGTGGCTGAGACCATGGGAAAGGAACGGGTAACCATGTCGGAACCGGTGTGCACGGCGCTGCTCGGTCTCCGCAGGTTCATGTTTGAGGAATTATATATGAATCCTCTCGCCAAGGGCGAGGAAGGAAAGGCGGAAGAGATCGTTGCCATGCTCTATCACCATTATATGGACTGTCCGGAGGAGCTTCCCTCCGAGTATCTCAGGATGATGGATGAGGGCGAGCCAAAGGATGTGATCGTCTGTGACTATATCGCCGGAATGACCGACAATTATGCGATCCTGAAGTTCCAGGAACTGTTCCTTCCCAAGTCCTGGTCGGGAATCTGATCGGGGAGAGGTTCTTTAGAAAGGATATTATATGCACTATCCGGAAGAGGTTATAGAGGAGGTACGGGCGCGAAATGATATCGTGGACGTTATATCCTCGTTTGTGGCTTTGAAACGTTCGGGCAGCAATTACATGTGCTGCTGTCCGTTCCATAGTGATAAAAGCCCCTCATTTTCGGTCAGCCGCCAGAAGCAGATGTATTACTGCTTTGGTTGTCATGAGGGCGGAAATGTGATCAGCTTCGTTATGAAGCACGAGAACTTCACATTTCCGGAGGCAATAAAATACCTTGCAGACCGCGTAGGGTATGCGCTTCCCGAGATGGAGTATTCCGAGGCGGAGAAGCAGAGGGCGAACCGGAAGCAGCAGCTGAGGGACGTGAATACGGCGGCTGCGGCCTATTTCCATTTCCTTCTTACCAAGACGGAGCGGGGGAAGCTGGGATATAAGTATTTTCGGGAGAAGAGAGGATTTACGGATGAGACTATCCGAAACTTCGGGCTGGGATTCTCTGATATTTATGCGGATGATCTTTACAAATACCTGAAGAAGAAGGGCTTCTCCGATGAGATCATGCGGGATGCCGGGCTGGTGGATTTTGATGAGAAGCGCGGTCCCCATGACAAGTTCTGGAACCGGGTCATGGTTCCGATCCTGGACCAGAATTCGAAATGTGTCGGTTTCGGCGGACGTGTGCTTGGGGACGGAAAGCCCAAATACATGAACACGAAGGAGACGGAGATCTTTGACAAGAGTCACAACCTTTTTGCTCTTTATCTGGCGCGAAGAAGCCGGAGGAGAGGTATGATCCTCTGCGAGGGCTATATGGATGTGATCACCCAGCATCAGGCGGGAATCGACAATGCCATCGCTTCACTGGGAACGGCATTTACCGAGGGACAGGCGGCGCTGATCAAAAGGTTTACGAAAGAGGTCTATCTGGCCTATGACAGTGATCAGGCGGGAACTCTGGCGGCAAAGAAGGCCATACAGATCCTCCGGTCCATGGATATGCAGCAGAGAGTGATCGATCTTTCGCCTCATAAGGATCCGGATGAATTTCTTTCGGCAGAAGGGGTCGAGGCGTATGAGGCCAGGATCCGGGATGCCATCCCGGGACGACTGTTCCTGATCCGGGAGACTGCGAAGGGGTTCCGGATGGATGACCCCGAGGAAAAGGCGGCCATGATCCGTGAGATCGCGCGGCAGATCGCCGAAAGCTCGGATGTGGCGGAACGGGCCAGCTACTGTGAGACGGTTTCGGCACAGTATCATCTGGATGAGAAGCTGCTCCGGCAGGAGGTGAACCGGATCGGACTGGCTGGTCTGGAAGAACGAAGAGCCGTGCCCCGGGAACGTGATCCTGTCGGAACGGCGGAGTCGGAAGAATGGGAGGCTCCGGGGGTACAGGGTGATCCGGTCAGGGATGAACCGCGACGGGATTCCGGGAACCGGGCTGACAGGACGGAAGCACACCTCCTGACCTGGATGGTGAACCGGCCGGAACTGTTCGATAAACTGAATACCTATGTGTCGGAGGAGGATTTCACCGGCAGGGTGCGGGAAGTGGCGGAACAGCTCTTCCGACAGTACCGGGAAACCGGAACCGTGAGTCCGGCTGCGATACTCAGCAGATATGAAGAATCCGGGGACCAGAGGGAGATCACTGAGATCCTTTACAATGAGGTTCCCTTCGAGACGGATCAGGAAGCCGTGGAAAAGGCGCTTACGGAACTGGTAAGAAAGCTGAAGCAAAGACGGATCGACCGTCAGCTCCGGGCAGGAGAGGGCAGCACGTTTGAGCTGGCAAAAAAGAAGAGAGAAATACAAAAGATAGTGATACATTTATAAAAGAAAGGTAGAGAGTATGGCTACGAAGAAGAAAACAGAGACAGCAGAGGCAGTGACCGAAGAGAAGAAGGTAACGAAGAAGACTACTGCAAAGAAGGCAGAGCCGAAGGAGACTGCAGCTGCAAAGAAGGAAGAGACGGAGGCTGCTCCGGAGAAGAAGACTTCTGCAAAGAAGACTTCTTCGAAGAAGGCCGCTGCCGGGGAAGAGGCAAAGGAGGCCGCTGCTCCGGAGAAGAAGGCGCCTGCGAAGAAATCCGCTAAGAAGAAGGACTCCGCGAAGGCGGAAGAGACAAAGGAGAATCCGTCTCCGGAGGATCTTGAAGCTGAGGCTGACCGTCTTCTTGCCGAAGCGGAGATGGAGAACCATGTGGAAATGGATGACCTGAATCCCGCAGAGAGAGATGCGCTTTCCGCACTGGACGAGGCAGGCTTTGATGAAGAAGGGAAGAATGATTCCGGTATGTCCGTGGAACAGCTGGTCAGCAATCCGGATTATAAGAAGCAGCTGGATGTTCTTCTGGCAAAGGCAAGAAAAGAGAAGAACGTGATCGAGGATACGGAGATCATAGAGGCCTTTAAGGACAAGAGCCATCTTCTGACCCCGGACAGCTTTGGAGCCATCCTTGAATACTTCGAGAATAACGGAGTGGATGTCCTTACCATTACGGAGGATGAGGATGATCTTCCGGATGATGATCTGGACTTCCCCATGTCCGATGAGGAGGAAATGGAGCAGATCGATCTGGAGCAGGTGGACCTGTCCGTTCCGGAGGGCGTCAGTATTGAGGATCCGGTACGTATGTACCTGAAGGAGATCGGTAAGGTTGAGCTTCTGTCTGCCGAGGAAGAGATCGAGCTTGCAAAGCGGATGGAGGAAGGTGATGAGGCTGCCAAGAAGAAACTGGCAGAGGCAAATCTCCGTCTGGTTGTCAGCATTGCCAAGCGTTATGTGGGACGTGGTATGCTGTTCCTGGATCTGATCCAGGAAGGAAATCTGGGACTTATCAAAGCAGTTGAGAAGTTTGATTACCAGAAGGGTTATAAGTTCTCCACCTATGCAACCTGGTGGATCCGCCAGGCCATTACCCGTGCCATCGCGGATCAGGCAAGAACCATCCGTATTCCCGTTCATATGGTTGAGACCATCAATAAGCTGATCCGGGTATCCCGCCAGCTGCTGCAGGAGCTGGGACGTGAGCCGGTACCGGAAGAGATCGCCGAGGAGATGGATATTTCCGTGGAGCGTGTACGTGAGATCCTGAAGATCTCTCAGGAGCCGGTATCTCTGGAGACTCCCATCGGTGAAGAGGAAGACAGCCACCTGGGCGATTTCATTCAGGATGAAAATGTACCGGTTCCCGCTGAGGCTGCTGCATTTACACTGCTGAAGGAACAGCTGGTGGATGTTCTCGGAACCCTGACAGACAGAGAGCAGAAGGTGCTCCGCCTGAGATTCGGACTGGACGACGGACGTGCACGTACATTGGAGGAAGTAGGTAAGGAGTTCAATGTAACCCGTGAGCGGATCCGTCAGATTGAGGCAAAGGCGCTTCGGAAGCTGCGTCATCCTTCCAGAAGCAGAAAACTGAAAGAATTCCTGGAGTGATGATGAATATGAGAGAATTGGGGACACGTTTACAGGCGATCGTAGACTATGTGAAGCCTGACCAGAGAGTGGCCGATGTGGGGTGCGACCACGCCTACGTCAGCATGGAACTGGCCGAGAAGAAGAACTGTACGGCAATCGCCATGGACATCAATGAGGGGCCGCTGAAGACTGCTGCCGATAACATTTACGGACAGCGGCTGGACAAGAAGATCGAGACCCGCCTGTCCAATGGGCTGGAGGCGCTGAATGCCGGTGAGGTGGATGCTATCGTGATCGCCGGTATGGGCGGACATCTGATCACGGATATCCTGAGAGACGGTGCGGATAAGCTTCGTCCGGGAATGCAGCTTGTGCTGTCGCCCCAGTCGGACCTCCGGCTGGTGAGATATTCCCTCAGGAAGCAGAACATTTTCATCGATAAGGAGACCTGCCTGCAGGAAGCGGGAAAGTGGTACTTTGTCATGAGCTGCACAGTGGGGATGAGCCTCCCGATGGGTGTGCCGGATGAGGTGGCAAAGGAAAATATGATGTATGGCTCTTATCTGCCGGAGCATCCGACAGATGAGTTCAGAGCGTATCTGGACTGGGAGGCAAAAGGCTTTGAGGTCCTGATCAAGGATCTTCAGAAGCAGAAGACCCCCGCGGCACGGGCCAGACGGGGAAGCCTCGAGAAGCAGCTGGAGGAGAACCGGAGACTGCGGGAGAGCCTGTAGCCCGAGGAGAACCGGAGACTGCGGGACAGCCTGTAGCCGGAGGAGAACCGAAAGCTGCGGGACAGCCTGTAGTCGAAGAGACAGAGATAAAGGAGAAGGAATGAAAGAAATCACAATAACGATCCGGGACGGAGAAGATAAAAGGGAACTCCGGCTGGAAAGCGGTACGCCGCTGAGTCGTCTTGTGAATCAGGATCCGTCTCAGGGTCAGATGATCGTGGCCGCAAAGGTAAACGGGCGTCTGATGGAGCTGGGACAGAAGCTGTATAAATCGGCAGAGGTGGAGTTCCTGACTACCGCATCTGCCATCGGATATGAGATTTACAAGCGGAGCCTGATCCTGCTCATGGTACGTGCCTATCACGAGGTATTTCCGGAGAAGAGAGTCCGTGTACTTTATTCTTTGGGACAGGGCTTCTTCTGCACGGTATATGATGCGGAAGGGCACCTGGTGGAACCGGAGAGAGCAGATCTGAAAGCGGTTCTGGGCGTCATGCGACGCCTGGTGAATGAGAAGCTTCCCATAGAGAAGAAGGTGCTGAAGACCGCGGAAGCGGTGAAGATCTTCCGGGAACGCGGTATGGACCAGAAGGCGGAGATCTTCCGTTACCGTAGAGCGTCCCGGGTGAATCTGTACTGTCTGGACGGGTACGAGGATTATTTCTATGGCTATATGCTTCCGTCCACAGAGGGGCTTTCCAGATTTAACCTGATCCCCTTCGATGACGGCTTCATCCTGGTGGTACCAAGAAGAAATACGCTGGAGCTCAGCCGGGGGCATGGCGCACCGGAGTCTCTGTACATGGCGCTCCGTGAGGCGGAGGACTGGGGAGATCTGATCGGACTCTCCGGCGTGGGACAGCTGAATACGGAGATCTGTAAAGGTCATCTGAATGATCTGATCCTGATCCAGGAAGCGATCATGGAGAAGAAGATCGCGGATATCGCCGAGGAGATCCATGCCCGGAACCGTAAGCTGGTTCTGATCGCGGGACCGTCCTCTTCGGGAAAGACCACATTTTCCAACCGGCTTTCCGTACAGCTTCGTGCGCACGGACTGAATCCGCATCCCATCGCCATGGACAATTTCTTCAAGGAGCGCGTGGATACGCCCAGGGATGAAAATGGGAAGTATGATTTCGAATCCATCGACGCCGTGGATCTGAAGCTTTTCAATGAAACGATGGAGCGTCTGCTGGAAGGGGAAGAAATGCCCATGCCCCGGTTTGATTTCACACTGGGGGAGAAGAAGTTTGACGGAAGAACTTTGAAGCTGAAGCCGGACGATGTACTGGTGGTGGAAGGGATTCACGCGTTGAATCCGGCGTCCACCTATGCGCTTCCGGCGAACAGCAGCTACAAGATCTATATCAGTGCGCTTTCGCAGCTGAATCTGGATGAGCATAACCGGATCTCCACATCGGACACCCGGCTGCTCCGGCGGATCGTAAGAGATGCCAGAACGCGCGGAAATGATGCGGCGAGGACCATAGCCATGTGGGAGTCGGTCCGTAGAGGAGAGGAGAAGAATATCTTCCCGTTCCAGGGCGAGGCGGATGCGCTGTTCAATTCGGCACTGATCTATGAGCTTCCGGCCATCAAGATCTGGGCAGAGCCCCTGCTCTTTATGGTTCCGAGTGATTCGGAGGAGTTCTACGAAGCCAAGCGGTTACTGAAGTTTTTGGAGTATTTCCTGGGAATCGATTCCAGCATGGTCCCGACTAATTCTCTCCTAAGGGAATTTATCGGCGGCGGATGTTTCGAAATATAAATGTCATTCCGGGATTTCGGACAGCTGCGGGCAGTCCGGAGGAAGAGGAGTAGTTCCGAATAGAAAAGTCGAGCAGAACGATAAGCCGGGTTATGTCGTGGGTGATCATCTATCTAGGCCCTGCGTTACCGCAGGGCTCAAGCAACCTACCTGTGACACGGCGGGCAGCCGTATGGTCACGTCTTGGTCTTGCTTCGGATGGGGTTTACAGAGCCTGCTCTGTTACCAGCGCAGCGGTGAGCTCTTACCTCGCCATTTCACCCTTACCGGTAGAAACCGGCGGTATATTTCTGTTGCACTTTCCCGGGAGTCGCCTCCGCCGGACGTTATCCGGCATCCTGCCCTGTGAAGCCCGGACTTTCCTCACCTGACGTAATGTCAGCCGCGATCACCTGTCCTGCTCGACGGACTTTATCTTACCACAGGGTGGAGGAAAAACCAATTGTTTTTTTATGAAAGGAGAAGGAACCATGGAACTGGAAACCTGTATCAGGGAGCGTAGGAGTGTACGGCGTTTTACCGAGGAGAAGGTAGACCACGAAACCATTGAGAAGATCATTGATCTGGCGCGGTTTGCACCGTCATGGAAGAATACACAGACCACCCGTTACTATGTGGTGGAGGATGAGGAGAAGATCCGTAAGATCGGAGAAGATGCGGTTCTCGGTTTCGAAGGAAACCAGAAGACACTGGCAAAGGCACAGCAGCTGGTTGTGATCGCAACGGTCAACAAGCGCTGCGGCTATGAGAGAGACGGTTCCTTCACAACATCCAAGGAAGACCGCTGGGAAATGTTTGACGCCGGTATCGCAAGCCAGACCTTTTCACTGGCGGCTCACAGCCTGGGGATTGGAAGCGTTATGATGGGTATCTTTGACGAGGCGAAGATCGCCGAGATCATTGATCTTCCGGAAGGACAGAGTGTGTCCTGCCTTCTGGCCATCGGCTATCCGAAATTCACACCGGATCCGGTACCCCGGAAAGAGGTTGCGGATCTGCTGCAGTATCGATAAGAGGGTTCTTTCTCCGTCGGATATGAACGGAAATGACGAACGGGGAAATGAAACCTGCGAAGGAGTAACATTTGAAAAGAGTATTTATAGCCGAGAAACCCAGCGTCGCGCAGCAGTTTGCGACGGCGCTGGGAATTCGCGGTGCAAGAAATAACGGCTATATCGAAGAGGGAGATACGATCGTAACCTGGTGTGTGGGACATCTCATCACCATGAGCTATCCGGAGGTTTACGATCCGGAGCTGAAGAAGTGGCGGATGGATACGCTGCCCTTTCTTCCGGAGACCTATAAGTACGAGGTAATCCCCGCGGTAGCCAAACAGTTTAAGATCGTAAAGGAGCTTCTGAACCGGGACGATGTGGAATCTATCTATGTCTGCACCGACTCCGGGCGGGAAGGAGAGTATATATACCGCCTGGTGGATCAGATGGCGGAGGTGCCGGCAACGAAGAAGAAGTACCGCGTGTGGATCGATTCCCAGACGGACGAGGAGATCCTCCGGGGGATCCGGGAGGCGAAGCCTCTCTCGGAGTATGATTCCCTTTCGGATGCAGCCTATCTTCGGGCAAAGGAAGACTACCTGATGGGGATCAATTTCTCCCGTGCGCTGTCCCTGAAATATGCCTGGAAGGTGAAGGAGTATCTGGGAATGGACCGCTGCGTGATCGCCGTAGGCCGGGTGATGACCTGTGTTCTGGGCATGATCGTGGAACGTGAGCGAAGCATCCGGTCCTTTGTTCCCACCCCCTTCTACCGGGTAGTGGCCCGTGTGGGAAAGAAGCCGGAGGAGGCTGACAATACCACACTCTTTGACGCTGAGTGGAGGGTGGTTCCCGGAAGCAGGTACGAAGGAAGTCCGGAACTGTATAAGGAAAATGGGTTCCGGAAGAAGGAAACGGCTGAAGAGCTGATCCGGCATCTGGATGAACCGGTACCTGTTACCCTGAAGGTTGAGAAGCTGACGAAGAAGACGGAGAAGAAGAATCCTCCGCTGCTTTACAACCTGGCGGAGCTGCAGAATGACTGTTCAAGGTTCTTCAAGATCAATCCGTCCCAGACGCTGGAGATCGTCCAGGAGCTTTACGAGAAGAAGATGGTTACCTATCCGAGAACGGATGCCCGAGTTCTTTCCACCGCGGTGGCGAAGGAGATCCAGAAGAATCTCCGGGGTCTCGGAAGCTATCCGGAGCTTGGCGGTTTCGCAAACTACGTGGTGCAGCAGGGAGGCTACAAGGGACTGGCAAAGTCCCGGTATGTAAATGACAAGCAGATCACCGATCACTACGCCATCATACCCACCGGGCAGGGCGTAGGACAGGCAGCTTCACTTCCCCGTGTCAAGGCGGGAGTCTACGATCTGATCGTACGGCGGTTCCTGTCCATCTTCTATCCGGCAGCGGAGTATCAGAAGGTGGCCATCGAGCTGGTACGTCATGAGGAACATTTCTTCGCGAACTTCAAAAGCCTGCTGAAGCCCGGGTACCTTCAGATCGCCGACCGGAATTTCGGAAAGAAGAAGGAGAAGACGGAGAAGGAACAGCAGGATACAGATGCGGAGGGTACGGAGAAGCCGAAGGCGGAGGAAGAAGGAGAACGCACCATGGATCCGGAGGAGGCTGCACGGCTGGTGGAAGGACTTCGGAAGGGAAGTGTTCTTTCCTGCAACGGCTTTGCTGTCCGGGAGGGAGAGACCACGCCTCCGAAACGGTATGCCTCCGGTTCCCTGATCCTGGCCATGGAAAATGCAGGACAGCTGATCGAGGATGAGGAACTTCGTGAGCAGATCAAGGGCGCCGGCATCGGAACCTCCGCTACCAGAGATGCGATCATCAGTAAGCTGGTTAAGAATGAATATATTGCGCTGAATCAGAAGACACAGATCATCACGCCCACATTTCTGGGAGAGATCATCTATGACTGCGTGCTGTATTCCATCCGCGGACTGCTCCGGGCAGATCTGACAGCCAGCTGGGAGAAGGGGCTTGCCGGGGTTGCGGACGGAAGCATCTCCTCGGGTGAGTATATGACAAAGATGACGGACTACGTGTCGAAGTACACGAATTACGTGAAGGGGCTGAACAATCAGAACCAGATCACCCGTGTCTTCGATCAGACGAAGCCCTTCTATGCCGAAAAGAAAACGGCAAAGAGAAATACGAAGAAGGGCGGCACCAAAGCAGGTGCCGCTGACAAAGGAAACGGCAGGGCAGATGCCGCTGAGAAAAGCAGCGGGAAAACAGAAAATAAAGAAGAGCAGGAGGCGTAAGGCCTTAGCGGAAAAGAGGAAGAGGAATGAACGAACAGTTACTGGAAGTAAAGAACATGTATGATCTGACACACACCCTGGCAGCTCCGCTGCTTTCATCCGTGCAGTATCCCTGGGAAGTCCTGCCGAAGATCGGAGACTTCATCCGTCAGCTGGGCCCCACACTGGGACCGGAGTATAAGAAGCGCGGCGAAGATGTATGGGTACATGAGACCGCAACGGTTTTTGATTCCGCATACATTCACGGACCGGCGATCATCGGTCCCAATACGGAGGTGCGCCAGTGCGCATTCATCCGCGGAAATGCACTGGTGGGAGCCGACTGTGTTGTGGGCAATTCCACGGAGCTGAAGAACGTGATCCTCTTCGATCATGTTCAGGTGCCGCATTATAATTACGTAGGTGATTCCGTACTCGGATACTTCTCGCACATGGGAGCAGGATCCATTACCTCCAATGTAAAATCCGACAAGACCCTTGTTGTTGTGAAGGGAAGCGGGGAGTTTGGTGACATCGAAATTGAGACCGGACTGAAGAAATTCGGGGCCATGCTCGGAGATCATGTGGAGGTCGGATGCAACAGTGTTCTCAATCCCGGAAGTGTTATCGGACGTTACACAAACATCTATCCGCTGTCTCCGATCCGTGGTTACATTCCCGAATCCAGCATTGTAAAGACCGGCAACGTGATCGTCACAAAGCGGCCGGAAGCGTAGAAAATACGCAGTTTTTATTGTGCAAACTGTTTTGAAAACTTTACATTATAAGGTAAAACATAGGCAATAAAGAGAAATTATACAAAAATGTTGCAAAAATGTTACTTTAGGTCTACAATCTGTTACATGAGTAAAAGAAAGACACAGTTTGTTGCTAGTTAAGTGGATTGAATTATTATCTCACGGAGGGAAAACGAAATGGCAGTTAAGAAGGCAAGCGTAAAGGATCTTGCAGAGAAGGCAGCAGCAGTAAAGAAGGTTGCAGACGCTAAGGTAGAGGCTGTAAAGGCAGACGCTAAGGCAGAGACCAAGGCTGAGGCTCCGAAGAAGGAAGCAGCTCCGAAGAAGGCAGCAGCTCCGAAGAAGGCAGCAGCTCCGAAGAAGGAGGCAGCTCCGAAGAAGGAAGCAGCACCGGCTAAGAAGGCAGCAGCTCCTGCAAAGAAGGAAGCAGCTCCGAAGAAGGAAGCAGCACCGGCTAAGAAGGCAGCAGCTCCTGCAAAGAAGGAAGCAGCAGCAAAGGCTCCGGCTAAGAAGGCAGCAGCTCCGAAGAAGGCAGCAGAGCCGAAGGTCGAGCTTTTCGTTGAGTATCAGGGTGGCAGCCAGAAGGTTGACGATCTTGTAGCAAAGGCAAAGGAAGTATCCGGAAAGAAGTCCGTTAAGGTTCTTAACGTATACTATCAGCCGGAGAACAACATCGTTTATTTCACAGCTGATGGCGCTGAGGGAAGCTTCACACTGTAAGACAGACTGATCTATATATAAAAGAGACCCCGTGGATGACACGGGGTCTTTTTGTGCACTATGGGCGCCTGGCGGACTCGTGCCTGAACGAATGTCCATATGGCGAATGCTGCGACATCGAGCAAAGTGAGATGGCACTCAACGCGACTATCGTTAATTGTCTTCAGGTGCGGTCACTCCGCGAAGCTCGATCTTGGGTGATCCCTTTTTACGGACATAATCACCGGTGATGGTTACCCGGCCGATGGCCTTATCCCTCGGGATCTGATACATGATATCCAGCATGAACTCCTCAATGATGGAACGGAGCGCCCGGGCGCCGGTCTTCCTTTTTGCGGCTTCCTCCGCAATGGCTTCATAAGCGGACTCGTCAAATCTGAGATCCACCTCATCCATCAGGAGCAGCTTCTGGTACTGCTTGATGATCGCATTTTCGGGTTCACGAAGGATCTTCACGTACATATCCTGATCCAGCTGATCCAGCGGACAGAGGATCGGGAGACGACCGAGAAATTCCGGGATCATTCCGAATTCACGCAGGTCCTCATTTGTTACATAAGAGAGCAGCTTCGGATCATTGGTAAAGGAATCTCGGAGCTCCGCGCCGAAGCCGATGGAGGACTGTGCCGTAAGCCTTGCGGTGATGATCTTCTCCAGATCCGGAAATGCGCCGCCGCAGATAAAGAGGATATTTGTTGTATCCATCCTGGTGACGGGAGTCATGGCATTCTTGCTTCCGGAACCGACCGGAACCTCAACCACGGAACCCTCCAGCAGCTTCAGCAGTCCCTGCTGTACAGCTTCACCGCTGACATCTCTGGAACGTGTCTCCTGCTTCTTTGCGATCTTGTCGATCTCATCGATAAAGACGATACCCTTCTCCGCGCGGTCCACATCATTTCCGGCCGCGGTCAGAAGCTTGGACAGAACGCTCTCCACATCGTCGCCGATATAGCCGGCCTCGGTAAGAGAGGTGGCGTCGGTGATGGCAAGAGGAACGTCCAGAAGCTTCGCAATGGTCTTTACGGTGTAGGTCTTACCAGAACCGGTGGGCCCCAGCATCAGGATGTTGGATTTCTCTATCTCCACACCATCATCGGCGGGCTCGGAGAGGATCCGCTTATAATGATTATAGACAGCAACCGAGATCAGTTTCTTGGCATGCTCCTGGCCCACCACATGACGGTCCAGCTGTGCCTTGATCTGATGGGGCGCAGGGATGTCCTTCAGGGTGAGCTCCTTCTTCTCTTCCTTTTCCCTGCCGCCGGACTGTTCGGGTTTTGGCTTTCTTTTCTTCACCTTCTGGGAGTCCGGAATATCATCGTTCGGCATGAACTCATTCATGTTGTCGAAGCCCGGCATATTTGACATATCAAAGAAGCGGATGGGGCTGTGAGATATGGAGTCAAAGGCCTTGTTCAGACAGTCGGGACAGATGTATACTCCGTTAATGAAGCTGACCAGCTTGCCGGTCTCACTTTCCGGACGACGACACATGTAGCAGTATTTCTCATAATCGTCATTATTATTGTTGTTATTATTGTTATTATTCGGGTCTTTCGGATCGGACATAATGTTTCCTTTCTGTTGACAGACAACGTGCTCTCTCGATTATATCAGTTTAGGAACAGAAATGCAAAATGATTGCACAGTTGAAACCTCGGAAAGAGTGTGGTAAAATGTCACGAAACCCGATATTCGGGGCAGGGGATGTAGCCGGAAAGGCGGCTTGATATGACAAAGATAGTTGCACACAGAGGAGCTTCGTATCTGGCGAAGCGCGAAAATACAATAGAATCCTTCCGACTGGCCATCGATCTGAATGCGGATATGGTGGAGTTTGATGTACGTTGTACCAGTGACCGGAAGCTGGTGGTCTTTCACGACAGTACCTTCGGGGATATGCCGATCTCGTACCAGACCTATGAGGAACTGAACCGGAGTGCGGCGGAGGAGGGCTTTCGTGTTCCGACCTTTGAAGAGGTTGTCAGGCTTTGTGCCGGACGGATCTTCATGGATATCGAGGTAAAGGACGGAGGTTATGAGAAGGAACTGGTACATATCCTTCATAAATACTGTACCAATGAGCAGTACTCCGTTAAATCCTTCTTCGACCCGATCGTTTACCGGGTGAAGAAGATCGATCCGCAGATCACCACGGGACTGTTGTTGGGAAAGGATCATCCGGGCTTCATCTGGCGGATGAAGGAGGTTTTCCCGGTTCGCAGACTGCGTCAGGCAAAATGTGATTTTGTGGCGCCGTTCTGGGTGTTCTCCAGCCGCGGTTTTGTATGGCGGATGCACAGACGGGGATATCCCGTGTATGTCTGGACGGTGAATACTCCCGGACTGGTCAGAAAACTGTTGAAGAGAAGGGTGGACGGAGTCATTACGGATAAGCCGGATATGGGGCTGGCGGTCCGCAAGAATCTCTATAAGCAGGAATCGTTATAAGCAGGAATCGCTATAAGGAAGAAGGGGTGTTATGAAGAAGAGGATTTTGGCATATCTGGACTATATCGACCGGATGCTTGAAAGCGGGGAAGACCGGGACTGGGAGGAAGAGGTGCAGAAGCATCTGACGCAGATCGGATTCTTTATGCATGAACGGCTGGTTCATCTTCTGGTATTTATGCTGGTGGCGGTATGCACGGTAATGTGTATCCTTGCCTTTGTGCTGTCCTCCGCTATGATGCTGCTTCCGCTGATCGGTATGCTGTTTGTGCTGCTGATCCCCTACTGCATGCATTACTATCTGCTGGAAAACAGCGTGCAGAAAATGTATCAGCAATATGACGAAATGATCGGGAAAACGAAGTCGTATTTCTCCATGAAGAAGGGTTGACACAGGCGGTGTTTTCCCACTATAATCTGTAACAGAGAGAAGGTAGCGTCCGTGGAACGGGCGCTCTTTCGCGTTTATTTGTGCATTGTGGTAAGAAAATGCGGAACCGCAAAATGTAGGGTTCTGCAGTTTACATAATACGGAGATTTGTGATCTGTGAGTAAAAAGAGGAGAAAACCGAATAACCGGCCCAACCGAAACCGGCCGAATACGCAGTCCCAGAATCCTGCCGCACAGGCAGCGACCGGGGCTGAAACGGCTGAGGCGGAGGTCGTTGCGGTTACGGAGGACGTTCAGGCTGAGGCTTCCGAAACGGCTGTCGGGGAGGTCTATGAGACTGAGGCTCCCGCGAATGACGCCGGTGCGGACTATGAGGCTTCGGAGACGGTCGCTGAGGAAGGCTATGAAGCTGAGACTCCTGAGGCCACGGTCATGAATGAGGAAGAGTATTACACTGAGGAGGCCGAGGAATACGGACAGGACAGTGTAATGCAGGACGTGATGAAGGAACACACCTTCTACGCACCCCGCAGCTCGGAGGAAACCGACTGGGAGGACGATGAGGAGGAAGAGGAGGCAGCCTACAACCGGGACAGTGTGAACCGGATGAAAAAGGCGATTCTGATCGGACTTTTGATCCTGTTCCTGATCCCGCTCATCCTCTGCTTCATCCTGTTCATCAAGATGAGTGGAATGAAGAAGGAAATGGAACAGCTGCGTGAGGAGCTGAACAGCAGGAAGGAACGGATGCAGCAGGTTCAGATGGCGGAGCAGACCACCGAGGACTTCAGTGCAAGGGATCGGGAGGCCTACGCGAATCTGGAGAAGGAACGCGGCAGCATCACGCCGGTTCTGCATCAGTCCGGCGAAGCCGTAACGGATGAAGAAGAAACCTCAGAGGAGGCAGCCACGGAAGCAGTGGATCCTTCAGATGTGGAAGAAGGAAAGAAGATCTATATCACCTTTGATGACGGTCCGTCCGCAAATACCGGAATGCTTCTGGATGTGCTGAAGGAGAAGAACGTCAAAGCCTCATTTTTCATGGTTCTGAATGACCGCTGCGATCAGACGGTTATCCGTCGGATGGTTGCAGAGGGACATACGATCGGCATTCATTCCGCAAGCCATGTTTATGCCGATATCTATTCTGATCTGGGAAGCTTCAAACAGGATGTACAGACCGTGCACGATCTGCTCTATGAGATGACCGGTGTGGATGTGAAGTATTATCGTTTCCCGGGAGGAAGCAGCAACCGTGTATCGGATGTTCCCGTGGAGGAATGTATCGAGTATCTGGAGGAAGCGGGATATACCTATTTTGACTGGAATGCTTCCAACGGTGATTCCTCCGGCGCAGGCTATACGGCGGATCAGCTGACGGAAAATGTACTGCGTTACGTTCATAACAATACCGGTGCTTCCGTAGTGCTGATGCATGACTTTGATACGTGTCCGGAGACCATTGAGGCTCTGCCGGGCCTGATCGATACTCTTCGGGAGGAGGGATATGTATTCCTTCCCATCGATGAGACCACCACTCCGGTTCATCACAGAAAGACTGCGAAGGAGCAGGCTGCCGAGATTGAGGAAGAGAAGGCGAAGCTGGAAAAGGCCAGTGAAGAAAAGGCCGAGCTGGAGAGGTTAAGTGAAGAGCGCGAGCAGGAAGCGCTGGAATAGTTTGGGGAAGCTATGAAGTATTCGGACGCAATATCATATATAGAGAGTAAGAACAGCCTCGGAATCGTTCCGGGGCTGGATGTGATTTTGGCACTCCTTGAGAAGCTGGGGAATCCCGAACGGGAGATTCCCGCACTGCATATTGCAGGGACCAACGGAAAAGGGACCATCATGTCCTTTGTGGAGCAGTCGCTTCTGGCGGCAGGACTTTCCGTCGGTCGGTATCTCTCACCGTCGGTCCTGGACTATCGTGAGAAGTGGCAGGTGAACGGAGAGATGGCCTCGGAGGAGGATGTGGCTGAGTGCATGGAGGAGGTCCGCCGGGCGGCAGAGAGCCTTCCCGACAGTCCCACCGTATTCGAGATCGAAACGGCACTGGCCTTTGTGCTTTTCAGGAAGAAACACTGTGACGTGATCCTGGTGGAGTGCGGCATGGGCGGACGGCTGGATGCGACAAATGTGCTCCCCCGGAAGATCGTGGACATCCTGGCTTCAGTCAGTATGGACCATATGCAGTTTCTGGGAGATACCAGGGAGAAGATCCTGCAGGAGAAGCTGGGGATCGTACAGCCGGGAGACGTGCTGGTAACCTCTCCGCTGGATGAGGAACTGCGCGGGATCCTGGAGAAGAAGGACATTTCTTGGTATGAAACCGAGATGGATGCGCTGGGGATCCTTTCCGAGACGATCCATGGAACCAGATTCTATTACCATGGAGAGACCTATCAGATCCGTATGCCGGGCAGGGTGGCCGTGGAAAATGCCATCACGGCACTGACAGCGCTGGAGGTATATAACGAGAGGGCAGAGGAGTTCGGACTCCCCATGCTGACGACAGAACAGATCCGGACCGGGCTGGAGCGAACCTCCTGGCAGGGACGGTTTACGGTCTTTGATACCAGAAACACCATGATCGTGGACGGAGCACATAACCGTGACGCATGGATCCGCCTGGCAGAGACGCTGCAGCATTTCTTCGGTGAGAAGAAGCTGGTCTTCGTCCTGGGTGTGCTTGCAGATAAGGAAGTGGACTGCATGCTGCAGACGCTGCTTCCGCTTGCGAAGAAGGTATATACATTTACGCCGGACAGTCCGCGGGCGCTGAACGGAGCGGAGCTGGCGGAACGTATATGGATCCGGGGACTGACGACCGACGGAGAAAAAGCGGACAGCCATGGATCCCGGGATTCCGTAGAAGCGGGGACTCCGGCAGAATATGTGGAAGAAGGGGCGTTTGCAGCAGCCGTGAAGGCTCTTCGTGAGGCAGAGCCGGAGGATGTGATCGTGGCCTGTGGGTCCCTTACCTTCCTGGGAGAACTTCTGAAGAATCGTACCCGTCTGGAAATGGACCGGGTCGAGAGGATCCTCGCGGACGCATTTTACAGGAAACAGATCAAGAAGATCTATGAATCGGAATATGACAGAGAATATTGCAGGCATGGCTTCGGTCATGCGGTGTCCGTGGCAAGGATCGCGTATATCCTGGCACTGGAGGAGAAGCTTCCGCTGGAGAAGGACGTGATCTACGGAACGGCGCTCCTGCATGATATCGGACGATACACGAAATACGAGGAAACCATGTCGCATCATGAGGCAGGTGCCGTATGTGCCCGGGAGATACTGGAACGGGCAGGCTATACGGAAGAGGAGATCCCTGAAATGTGTGACGCCATCCGGGCGCACAAGGATCCCGGCGGACGGCGGAATACACTGGAGGGTGTGCTCTACCGGGCGGACAAGCTGTCCAGAAACTGCTTCCTCTGTGATGCAAGGTCGGAATGCTACTGGCCGGAGGAGCGAAAGAACAGAACGATCCTCTGCTGAGGATAAGATGCAGCGAAAAGGCTCGCTGCAGATGCAGAGCTCTGAAGGTGAAAGCTTTGAATTGAGGATATTTATGGATAAGATTGAAATCAAAAATCTGAAGATCTACGCATATCACGGCGTATTTGACGAGGAGAAGGAGGAAGGGCAGTTCTTCCTTATTTCCGCAGAGCTCTTTCTGGATCTCCGTCCCTCTTCCATGTCGGACGACCTTCTGGAAACTGTCAGCTATGATGAGGTGGCTCACACCATCGAACGGGTCGTGACTGAGGAGAAATGGAATCTCATCGAGGCGGTTGCAGAGGCCGTGGCATCGGAGGTCCTTCTGACCTATAAGAAGGTGCACAGTATCCGGGTTCGGGTGGATAAACCGGAGGCACCTATCGGGCTGGCCTTTGATACCGTATCCGTGACCATAGAAAGAGGACGCCATATCGCCTATATCGGGATCGGTTCCAACCTGGGAGACCGAAAGACCTACCTGGATCAGGCCGTGGAACAGCTGGGGAAGGATCCCTATATCCGCGTGCTCCGCTCTGCATCCTATATTGAAACCGAGCCCTACGGACCGGTGGAGCAGCCGGATTTCCTGAACGGTGCGGTGGAACTGGAGACACTGTATTCTCCGCAGGAGCTGCTGTCCGTGCTTCACGATATCGAGCAGGAAGCAGGAAGGAAAAGGATCGTTCACTGGGGGCCCCGGACGCTGGATCTGGATATCCTCCTTTACGATGACTGCGTGATCCGTGAGGAAGGCCTCTATATTCCCCATGTGGAAATGGAACGACGTACATTTGTCCTGGAGCCTCTGTCGGAGATCGCGCCCTATGTGGTTCATCCGCTGCTTCATAAGACCGTTAGCCAGCTGCTGGAGGAACTGAAGAAGCAGGATCCCGAGGTTCCGCCCTTTGATACCTCCATGTACCGTTTTACCGAGGAACTGGAGAAGGACGGGAAGAGTGTGTGCTATGCCGGCGTTCCGGGTGCCTATGCCGAGGCCGCAGCCTTCAAGTACTTCGGGGAAGATGCAGATCTGAAAAATGTAAAAACCTTCGATGACGTGGTAAACGCGGTAGCCTCCGGAGAGGTTGACTACGGCGTTCTTCCGGTGGAGAACAGCTCAGCCGGTTTCGTCAGCGGAAATTATGATATCATCCGGCGTACCGGGGTCACCATAGTGGAAGAGGTGGTCCTGGACATTGAGCATGCGCTTCTGGGACTTCCCAACGCCATGCTGTCGGACATCCGAAAGGTCTATTCTCATAATCAGGGACTGATGCAGTGCAAGGAATATATCGAGAGCCATCAGTTCAGTACCGAGGGGACAAGCAATACCGCGGTTGCCGCAAAGAAGGTCATGGAGAGCCGGGATGTGACAAAGGCCGCGATCGCCAGTGAACGGGCAGCGGAGCTGTATAATCTGAAGGTTCTGGCACGTCGTATCAACTTTACCAGAGACAATGCCACCCGTTTCGTGATCATCACGAATGAGAAGGTGGTTCTTTCCGGATCCGATTCTGTCATCATGTGCTTTACCGCACCCCATAAGGTCGGTGCGTTGTACCACATTATGGGGATCATCAATAAGAACGCCATCAATATGACCAGGATCGAGTCCCGGCCGTCTCTGAAGAAGAAATGGGAGTACAGCTTCTATGTCAGCTTCGAGGGCAAGCTGACGGACCGGAATGTGATCAAGGCTCTGGCGGAGATCCGGTATGAAGCGGAGGATCTGACGGTCCTCGGTACATTTTCCTCGTGATCCTCGTGGTAGATGTGCCTTTTCGTATGATTTACACGGGAGATATGCATTTCCGCATGATTTCATCGGAATCGGTATATTTCCCTGCGACATTACTACATTTTCCGGTGATTTTGCTTGACAGAGGCGGGTCAGGTGTGGTAAATTACCATTTGTGTAAAAAAAGAAGAGGTTTCCACTCTCACCTTGGATTGCAAATGCGCGGTCGGGTTTGATATTGTAAATGTCATGCAACAGAAGTGTTCTTTTGCTGTGCATTTTCGATGCAGTGGATTCCTTTGGTCCACTGTTTTTTAATGTTCGGGAGGGTACAACCATAGACTACTTAATCAATGAACAAATCAGAGACAAAGAGGTACGTGTCATCGGGGCCGAGGGTGGACAGCTCGGTGTTATGAGTGTGAAGGATGCACAGAAGCTTGCAGATGATGCAGGCCTGGATCTTGTGCGGGTTTCACCCAATGCAAAGCCGCCGGTATGTAAGATCATCGATTACGGAAAGTTCCGCTATGAGATGTCCCGGAAGGAAAAGGACGCGAAGAAGAAGCAGAGGATCGTGGAGATCAAGGAAGTTCGTCTTTCCCCGAATATCGAGGAAAATGACCTGAACACCAAGGTCGGCATGGCACGGAAGTTCCTTGAGAAGGGAAACCGTGTGAAGGTAACACTGCGTTTCCGCGGCCGTGAGCTGGCCTATGTGAACCAGAGTAAGCGGATCCTGGATGAGTTCGCTGAAAAGCTGTCGGATATCTCTGTTGTAGATAAGCCGGCAAAGTTCGAAGGAAGAAGCATGATCATGTTTCTTGCTGAGAAGAAATAACGAAGGGTATTATTAAAAAGGAGGATACAAAGATGCCGAAGTTAAAGACCAAGAAGTCAGCAGCAAAGCGCTTCACAAAGACAGGAACAGGAAAGCTGAAGAGAAATAAAGCTTACAAGAGCCATATCCTTACAAAGAAGACAACCAAGCGTAAGAGAAACCTGCGGAAGGCAACTATGATGGACAAGACAAACAGCAAGGTAATGAAGAAGATCCTGCCGTATATCTAAGGCAGCATATCGTTAGGAGGATAAGAAAATGGCAAGAATTAAGGGTGGCGCTAACGCCAAGAAGAAGCATAATAAGACACTGAAGGCTGCTAAGGGATACGTAGGAGCACGTTCCAAGCAGTATCGCGTAGCTAAGCAGTCCGTAATGCGTGCAGAGGCTTCTGCATTTGCAGGACGTCGTGAGAGAAAGAGAGATTTCCGTAAGCTGTGGATCGCTCGTATCAATGCAGCAGCTCGTATGAACGATATCTCCTACAGCCAGCTGATGCATGGCCTGAAGACAGCAGGTATCGATATGAACCGTAAGATGCTCGCTGAGCTTGCTGTAAGCGATGCAGAGGCATTTGCAAAGCTTGCTGAGGCAGCTAAGAACGCACTTGCATAAGTGATATTTCCGAACTCCCCGCAAAGCGGGGGGTTCGAATAATAAAAACCATTTGACATAAGTGCTCCTTTGTGGTAGGATATCACTTGCGTCAAAGAAAAAGCGGGAGTGCTGGAATTGGCAGACAGGCTAGACTAAGGATCTAGTGATGGTAACGTCGTGAGGGTTCAAGTCCCTTCTCCCGCATATGACAAGAAAAGGACAGGTACATGTACCTGTCCTTTTTCTTGTCACAAGCCGGAGCCACTTGAACCCAGGGTTCAAGGTCTCCGGCTTGCTATGCAAGCCGTCGGTCAGGCGCAATCATAGATTGCGCCCGATTCGGCTAAAAACAGCCCACCGGGCTGTTTTTTTAACGCCGAATCCCCTTCTCCCGCAGCATAAAAGCGGAATGCACTGAAACAAACTGTTTCGGTGCGTTTTTTTTTGTGAAATCCCTTATTCTATAAGGGATTGTGAACCCTCGACGTTCACTGGAATGCTCTGAAACGAACTGTCGTAAACTGTCCGAAAAGGGTAAAAAAAGAGGAGATTGGGGCCCAAAATGTGGCCCAAATTGTGGCCCATTTTGCGGGGCTACACCCGTGATAAAATAAGGCTTTAGCGAATGCCTGGCAGCAAAAATAAGTGATTCATTTCACTTTGGAATGGGGCCGAAAAATAGGCCTTAGAAAAAGACGAGGATTATTTGTAGATAAAGCAGAAAAGCGCAGTGTGAAGAAAGGAAAAGGAGAGTTCGCCGTCGTCCCCAGTGGGTACAGCGGTGAATCTTCTTTTTCTATTTCCATTGATACCGTCGTCCCCACTGGGTACAACGGTGAATTATGTATGGCTCAGATCCGGGGTTGGAGTAACAAGCAACGTCTCCATGTACATCTCGGAAACCGAGATTACAGGAGACTGCTTCTTGGGACACCCCAGACCCCGTCGTACAGAAAAAGAACGAGCTTTTTTATAATAATTTGGAGAGCTTCAAGGAAGATCTCAGGGCGGCGTGTTCTGTGAGCGCCAGTAAGTCCATTTTTCTTTGGCCCTGTCCGTCCAGTAACTATATCACTTCCTACTTTGGAAACCGTACGCCACCGAAACAGGGAGCGTCTTCTGATCATAAGGGTATCGATATTGGGGCATCTATGGGTGTACAGGTGATTGCTGCTGCGGCAGGGAAGGTAACAACGGTGTCGTACAATTCGGCCAGAGGATACTTCATTGTGGTAGATCACGGGAGCGGTTATTTTACATTGTGTCAGCATCTCAGCCGGCAGGATGTGAAGGTGGGGGATATGGTGAAGGCAGGACAGCAGATCGGGGCTGTAGGAGAGACCGGTATCAGCACGGCGCCGCATCTGCACTTTGAGGTTCATGTGAATGGAACGCCGGTGGATCCGTTGCAGTTTTTTGAGCAAAATTCATACTTGCAGGAAAAAGGATATCGCAGTAAAATGTTACACAGATTTCGAAAATGATCATAGTAAGGAGGATTGCAATGAAAAAAATAAGAAAAACTCTGCTCAAATCAGTTATTCTTGCGGTGATGATGTCATTTTTCGTTTTTGGCAGTGCGGGTGATGCTTTTGCCTTGAATCTTGACGGGAGTTGGAAACATAATAACAAGGGCTGGTGGTATGCGTACGAGAATGGCTATTATCCGACAAGTACATGGTGTAAAATCGACGGGAAGTGGTACTATTTCAATGCGGAAGGCTATATGATGACCGGTTGGAAGAAGAGCGGCAAATCCTGGTATTATCTTGGCACAGACGGAGCAATGAAGACCGGCTGGGTGCGGGTCAAGGGATCATGGTATTACCTTGGAAGTGATGGAATCATGAGAACCGGTTGGAAGAAGATCGGCAAATCCTGGTATTATTTTGGCTCAGACGGAGCAATGAAGACCGGCTGGAAAAAAATTAAAGGAAAATGGTACTATTTTGGCGATGCCGGTGACATGAAGACCGGATGGCAGTCGATAAACGGAATAACCTACTATTTTATCAAATCCGGCGAAATGGCAACAGGCGAGGTTAAGATTGGAGAGCGTGTGTATGTATTCGAACGTGACGGACAAGTTGGATTAATGATCGATGAAGAGGGCTTATTCACGATGAATGAGAAACTTTTCGGTCTGTCCTTCAAGCAGGTGAAAGATCGACTCTGCACGCCTGAATTGGAAGAACCGATTTATTGGTCCTATTGGGGCAATAATCTGTATGCGTCATTCCTGGGAGATAGTAATTTTACATTGCTTTTTCAGAATAACAGTTTGGTGATGGTATTCTATGATTTTCCGGAAGATGGGAATGTTCCTCCGGGATTACTGGGTAGTGCGGCTGTTCTTTGGGGAAGAACTTACGATAGAGCAGGTTACGGGAGTGATAACGCATTCCATTATACATGGTCAAACCTTGGTGAGAATCACAATAAATTCAGTTATGAACAATATCTCGAGGTCTACTTAACCGGGGAAGAGCATTATCGGCAAAGATACATATCACATCTGTATCAATGATACGAAAACAGAGGGCAGGCAGTACATGTACCTGTCCTTTTTCTTGTCACAAGCCGGAGCCACTTGAACCCAGGGTTCAAGGTCTCCGGCTTGCTATGCAAGCCGTCGGTCAGGCGCAATCATAGATTGCGCCATGCCGCCCTCTCCGGATGCTATCGCATCCGTCACATTGTGTGGCGGATCTTTTTTTGCCTGAAATCCCTTATAGAATAAGGGCGCACGGAACATTCACCCTGCCTATCCGGTGGTGTGCTGTTTTGTCTTCCAAATGTTCGGTACGAAAGGTCTAAGGTTTGATGGAAACCAACACATCCTTCTCCGGCATCACGAAGTAGAATCCTTTGAAACCCGCTCCTTCCTGCTTCATTTGGGCCTCCTCGCCGTCAACCAGGACATGAAGTTCTCCCTCCTTGATTGTCTTGATCCGGATAAATACCTGTTCGCATTTTCTGGCTTCCATCTGTGCTTCAAGCAGGATATCTTCATCCAGCCCGTTTAGCTCATACTGAATGGTGAACACCTCGGAGCGATCCATTCCAAGAAATGCAGTGTCGCCTTTTTCAATGAGTTTCTGCGTGGTTTCAGCTACCAGTCTGCAGACAGCTTCCGCTTCCTTCGCATCTCCCCCGCCTGCAACATAGGCGTAAACACTACCCACAGGGAATGCAGCGGAAACAAGTATCCTCTTCCCACTACTTCTGCCGGAATCCGTGAAACAGTAGCAAGTCGTGACCGGAACACCGTTGATCATGGATGTTGTCTCATTTGTTCCGATGGGCGTGTCTGTAAGCCGTGAAGGATCCACATCAAAATGAATCGCACCAATTGCAGGTGTACTGTCGTCGCCGGACGGATTTGGATTGTGATTTTCTGTATGCAACATTTTACCTGTATTAGCATCGAAGACAGCACTCACCTCTGTCGGTTGGAAGTTATCTGGATAGAGCCTGCTGATCTCTTCAGCTGTCAGCATACAGGGTTTTATTTCTTCCTCAAAGGAAAGACTGAAGGACCCGAACGCACTCTCGTCATTGCGGAAGACCACCGTATCCCCGTTATCCAGCGTCACCTTGTATTCTTTTTTAAACCAGCCGAGAAAGAGACCAACGATTACAACTGCTGCTGCCGCAGCCACCAGGCAGACCGCTGGTATCCATAGTTTTATCTTCTTTCCATTTTTCGCTGTTGATTCAAGCCTCTTTTCAACAGACGATGAATCGTTTGGATCAGAAACACAATCTCCGGATTGCGAATACTCATCCGCATCCAGAATCAGATTCTCCCTGATTTCCGTAATCCCATCCATCAGCCGTTCACCAGCGTTCTTTTTTTCTTCCTTCATACCGATACTCCCTTTCCTTCCAGGTATTTTTTCAGTCGTATCCGCATTTGATACAGCCGGTTCATCAGGAGTTTTCCCGATATATGAAATGTGTTGTTCAGCTCCGCATATGGATCACCGTACCAGTATCTTCGTACGAAAAGGCATCGGTTTCCTTCCGTTTCCGTATCCAGCCAGTTACTGATCAATTCGCCCAGCATGATTCGGTCCAACGCTTTCTCCACATCGTTCTCTGCAGGGATGCAGTCCTTTAGCTCGGAAAACAGAACATCTGCACCTCTGTCACGCTTTCGGGCATGGTTCTTCCGAAAGCGGCTCAGCGATACATTTCGTACGATACGGCATAGATATGCCTTCAGACTGTTGGGTTTCTCCGGCGGGATCGTATTCCACACAGACAGATAGGAGTCATTTACACACTCCTCTGCATCTTCGTGTGAGTCAATAATGTTATACGAAATGCTTCGTGAATATGCCCCATACTTGCAGTCCGTCTCCTGGATTGCATTTTCATCGCGATCCTGATACAGTTCAATGATCTTGGAATCTTCCATTTCACATATCCTCCTACCTGTACAGACGCATTAGGTGAAGAAATCACACATGGAGATTCAAAAAAAGTAATAATTTATTGTACCATTCTTTCGGAATGAAAAAAAGCATTCTCTGCCTGATCATTCTCTGGCGACAGAAAGCAACGAAACAAATATAATATGAATGCGAATGGTGGTCTTTCATGTTATAATAATCATGTTGTTGTACCCTAAGAAGATAGAATCTAAGCGGAGGAGAGTTATATATGGTAAAAATCTATGGAATGCCAACTTGCCCATATTGTGATTATGTGCATGCACAGATTGTAGGTCGTGAGGATGAGTTTGAGTTCATTAATATTGGAGAGAATATTCGAAATATGAAAGCCTTTATGCGACTACGGGATACCAATGCGGCCTTTGATCGTAGCAAAGAGAAAGGCAATGTCGGCATCCCGGCCTTTGTTTTTGAGGATGGGAAGGTGTCATTGGATCCGACTGATGCAGGTTTGATCAAATATGGCTCTGCGGCGGCATGTTCTGTTGAGGATCATAAAAACGGAAGAAATGGATGCTAGAGAAAATACTGAAGATTCAAAGAGAAGAGGGGTTACTATGAGCAGGAAACTGGCTGTGTTCTTTCCGGGGATTGGTTACACTGTAGACAAACCATTGTTGTATTACAGCAGGAAACTGGCTGCTTCAGCAGGATATGAGATCCGGCTTCTTCCATATACCGGATTTCCCGATAAGATTCTGGGTGATAAGAGTAGGATGCAGGAGAGTTACCGGATAGCATTTCAGCAGACGGAAGAAATGCTCTCAGATGTGGATTTCAGTGCGTATGATGACCTCCTGTTTGTCGGAAAGAGTATAGGAACTGCTGTGGCGACGGAATATGCCGTGCAGCTACAGAAACAGGTTAGGTTTGTGCTATACACTCCACTTGAAGAAACATTTCAGTTCCCAATTGGCGATGCAATCGTTTTTTCCGGTCTTGATGATCCATGGGTGGGAAAAGAGAATAGCAGAATCGAAGCATTGTGTATAGAGAATGATATTCCGTGTACACTTATTCCGTCCGGAAATCATTCGTTGGAAACAGGAAATGTGCAGGTGGATTTAGCTAATCTTCAGATGATCATGAAAAAAACGGAAAAGTTTGTGAAGATGGACAGCTCGTTGTGAAAAGAACCAAGTAGGGAGTATAGGAGGAAGAACTATGATTGATCAGAATAGAGACCTGCAATTGATGTTTCAGAGGTACAGCCAAGAAGCTGCAAAGGGTAAGAAACACGCAATGATGTATATTGCGGATTGTTTCCTGTATGGATTGCTTTCGTCAAGAATTATGTTAGAATGAATGCTAATTATATTACAGAATGACAGAGATATGCGGATTTATGATGGGTAGCTTCAGATTGAGGCTGCTCTTTTTTTATATTTGTTGGGTTTCTGTTGCTCAAGTGTTGTTCAAGGGTTTGGTTGTGCTGTCAGGATCTTTTTTTGCTTTTGAAAAAGATTTTCGCCTTGTTGTGAGTTTGTTGTTATCGGTGTTGTATATTGACATCAGAAAGAACGGAAAACCCTATGAAGGGAGAAAATTAAAAGATTGGAGGATAAGAACTATGAAGAAAATAAAAATGATGACACTTTCATTGGCAGTAGGAACCGCTTTTACATTTACAGCACCGGCGTTCGGAGGAACCGCTTATGCCGCACCTGTACTTGATGCATCGATTTCCGCGGATGATCTCGCGGATCAAGTGACGGGTATCGCAAAGGACCTGGCAGAGGAAGGAATCGACTATGTAGCAGGCCTGGTGCCCTGCGGAACATGGCTGGCTAAGCCCTTTAAGTTCGTACTCGGAAAGCTTCTTGACGATGGCGGAGAGAATAAGACCAAGAGTCTTCTGGATGAGATCAACAACAAGATGACGGAAATGAAAGAACAGATCGGTAAAGTGTCCGCACAGATCAGTGACCTTTCAACAAAGCTGGATGAGAAGACCGGAATCATCGCTACCAGGATCAAGAACGGCTTCAATCTGGCAACTCTTCGGGATGACATCAAGGCACTCAATTATGATATCAATGAGGTATATAAAGATGTAGAGGATATCGCAGAGCGTCTGGCGAAAGGAACGATCACGGAAGAGCAGGCAAAGCTGGAACTGGCATCGCTCTATAAGGCAACCAGAATGGATGATCTGAAGTTCAGGATCTTCAATCTCCGGAATTCCATGAGCCAGAACGGCGGACTGATCTACGCAGACTTCTACAGAACTGTATTTAACTGCTATGCGGAGGACTATATGTTCAGCGGAGAGTTCTTTGACAAGGCAAAGGCAGATGCAGATGCCCTGACATCCCAGTATCTTCTGGGCTGCGGTCTTCTGATGACCTGCCAGGCGGCAGTTCCGGATGTGGCAGCATTCTCAGCAGATCAGCTGGCAGCACTTGATACGGAGCATTTCGCATACTATACCGACATCATGAAGAAGCAGAACCGGCTTGAAAAGGATATGAAGGATACAGTAAGTGCAGTAAATGCAGCCACCGAAGGCTACAGAAAATTCTACGAAGACTACCATGAGAACCGCTACGTGAACTTCGGTCTCGAGAATCTGAAATTCAGGAGTGAGGAGACAAACTTCAAATTCACAAAGCAGTTAAGATACGATCACGATTTTCCGGGAAGCTACCCCGGACGTTATGCAAGCATTGACGAGGTCAAGAAGGTATACAAGGCATGCCAGTATCATCTGGATAAGCTTTACTTCACGCCCGAGCTGATGAAGAAAGTAACCGATTATATCCGGAAGAACTATCCGGGCATGACGATCCGTCAGTTCTACAAGGAAATTACAGGCGAAGATCTTAAAGGTCAGTATGTGATCACGGATTCCAAGGTTGAAGAAAAGGAAACGGCACACCAGTACGGAGACTGGGGTGGATTAGGCCGCAAGTTTGATATCCTCATGAAGGGGATCGGCGTAGATGATCCGAAGCTTGAAGTAAAGGGTGTTGTGTTCTGCAAGATAGGAACAGGATGGTTCGCAGGACGCAATGCTTACAGCGAGAGTGATAGAAGAGCTTTCTACAACGGAGAATACAGGATCTGCAACTTTGCTGCAGAGACAGATACCATCTTCAGATACAGCCTTCCGGCTGCTGATATCTTCGATATCGTATACAGCGGAGCGAAGACCTACACAAACGCAGACGGTGTCCTTATCCAGGGACCCCGGTTCCCGATCCCGGGACTCACAGATTTCTGATCATGATACCTGACCATGATATCTGCTTAGGCTATATAATAAAATGAATTAAGGTAACGCTTACAAGGAAAGCCGTGGAATCGTCCCCGGCTTTTCCTTTGTTCGCGATAAGTGACAATTGCGTTCTTTTTTTATGCGATTCAATCATATATAATGAAATCCGGGTGGATCACCGGATGGAGGAACATATAATATGGATATGGATTTTAAAACGCTTGAGAAAGAAATTAGTTATACTGTTGTTTTCTGGGAAAAGAACAATCCTGAAAGAAAATACAGGATTGGCGTCTGTATACGGGGGTTACCGGTCTGTAAGCCGGTGGAAGAGTGAAGCCTCAATTTCAGTGGCAAGTGCCAATTTGGAACGTTCTTGGCCATTGAGCTATGATATAATCAAATAGTCTTCTGCAGGAGGAATGTAATGAATAAAGCTTTGAAAGGCAAGGCATGGACGATCGTCGGATTTTCCATCATCTTTCTGATCATCGTAGGGATCATCGCCCTGGTACGGTATTTCACGCCGGATACCCAGTTCATCGAATCGCGGGATGCTCTGGTGGAAGGAGAGTATTCTGTCGACGGAGGTGAATGGAAGGAGTTCTACGGATCGGAATCCATAAATGAACGGTTCCAACGGATCGAGATCCGATGGCGGGTACAGCCACAGGATCTTATTGTGTTCAGTAATCTGAATATTTCCTCGAAGAATGTCTGGTATAATCTGTCAAGGGAAGACGGATTTTTGATTCTTGAGCGTAAATATGAAAGCAGAGAAATGCTGTGGGATAAGGCCTATGAGTTCTACAAGGATACCATCGACGATCCAAATGATCCCTATATGGACAAGGAATATTTCATAAAAAATTTTCCGATTGGCTACAGTCTGGATATGGATATGCCGGACACTCCCGGGTATTCCGTGGGGATCCGTCATTCCGGTGATCTGTATGATAATGATACAACGGCCCTCTTAAATATGGATCAGGGCCCGATGATGATCCTTACGGTGGAGAATCCTTACGGCGAAAAAATGCGGTTTTCGGAATGCTGCCAGGTGCTCTTCAGCGGGGAAAATGGATTCTATTTCCTGTTCTTCAAGGAAGCACTACCTGCGGTGATGCTGTTTGCACTGGTGTGCTTCTTCGGCCTGTTCCTGTTCCCCATTGCCGGCTTTATCCTTGGAAAGGTGGATTATCGTTATCTGGCCTTCGGAGCCCTCAGCTTCATCTGGGGACTCTATATGATCGGTCAGAGGATCAGTGGCTATCTGAACCTTTGGGTCAAGGACGCGACCGTCTGCATGGCCGTCATAGTGTTGTTGAAGTATTGTCTGATGATCGCCATCCTGCTTTATCTGAAGGTGAATCTGAAAAGAGACCGGGGGCGTAAATTTGCGAATCTGGTAACTGTTATCTACATTCTTGCGGTGATCGCCGCCATTATCTGTCATTTCACCTTCGTGTGGGATCTCTATGCATCCTCGGATGTTATGGATATTTTCATGGCGATCTGTACGCTGCTCATGGGAGGACTCCTTGTCACGGAGGCAGGGGAATCCAGACAGACGGTACATGTTCTGATCGGCATGGCGCCGCTGGCAGTATCCACACTTCTGGATGCATTAAATGGTTTCTTTGATTTCGCGGATTTCCATTTTTACTATTTCGGTCTGACCATTACCATGTTGTACCAGCTGTTCAGGATCATTCTGGATCTCCGGCAGCAGTACAAGGATGCCATCCGCTACCAGAAGATGCAGAAGGAGCTTTATGAGGCCAAGGTAGGTGTGATGGTCAGTCAGATCCAGCCACATTTTATGTACAATGCTTTGACCTCCATCGCGATGCTGTGCTCCGAAGATCCGGACACCGCGCAGGAGGCCACGGTGACCTTTGCAAAGTATCTCCGTGGAAATATGGATTCTCTGAAGCAGACAGCTCCGGTGCCCTTCGAGCAGGAGCTGGAGCATCTGAAGAAGTATCTCTATATCGAGAAGCTTCGTTTTGATGAGAAGTTGAATATCGTATATGATATAGAGGCCACGGACTTCCGTCTGCCGCAGCTGTCGATCCAGCCGCTGGTGGAAAATGCGGTGAAGCATGGTGTGGGAATGAAGAAGAAGGGCGGAACCGTGACCATATCCACACGGGAGACGGAGGCGGACTACCGCGTCATCATCTCCGATGACGGTGTGGGATTTGACATGGAAGAGGTCCGTAAGAAGCAGGAGACCGAGAGTGACGGCAAATCCCATGTGGGGATGGAGAATACCCGGAGAAGACTGCAGGATATGTGTGATGGAAGAGTTGAGATCGAAAGCACGCCGGGAGAGGGGACCGTTGCAACTGTGATCCTTCCCAAAAGCGGACAGGAAAAGTCGGATGAGGAAGACCAATAGGAGGTACGTATGAGGATATTGTGTCTTGATGATGAACGACTGGCTTTGAAAATGCTGGTAAACTGTGTGAAGAAGGTGAAGCCGGATGCAGAGGTTGAAGCCTTTGATGATCAGGATGAACTGATCGCAGATGCGAAGGAAAATGGCTGCGATGTCGCATTTCTCGATATTCATATGCGTGGTATGACCGGAGTACAGGTGGCGAAGAAGCTGAAGGAGATCAACCCGAAGCTGAATATCATCTTTGTTACAGGCTTTTCCGAGTATAAGGGTGAGGCTATGGATATGAAGGCCAGCGGTTATATCATGAAGCCTGTCACAAAGGAGGAGGTCGCACAGGAACTGGAGGAGCTTCGGTTCCCCATCGTTCCGAAGAAGGATGCGATACTGAAGGTGCAGTGCTTCGGGAATTTCGATGTGTTTACTCCGGACGGGAAGCCGGTACATTTCGATCGTAGCCGGGCCAAGGAAATCTTCGCGTATCTGGTACACCGTCATGGTAGTTCCTGTTCTTCTCGGGAGATCGCAGCGGCTCTTTTCGAGGATGAGCCTTACGACAAGAAGCAGCAGAGCTATCTTCAGACGCTTATTGCGGTTATGATGAAGAGCCTCAAGGCTGTGGGCGCGGAGGCTGCCGTGAATAAGGATTATAATTCCATGTCCGTGAATACAAAGGTTCTGGACTGTGATTATTACCGTTTCGCCGAACTGGATGCAGGTGCGGTAAATGCTTATTCCAACGAGTATATGAGTCAGTATTACTGGGCGGAGTTTATGACGGATGACTGGGAGTAGATTACAAGTACCGACAGCACAGTGTCCGATCGTCACCCTATGGCGTACAATCGGGATTTGATGAAGAATGGCAATAATAGAGATATCTTCCAAAATTTTAGTGAGGAAAACGCTTATGGTTAGAAAATTATTCACAGAGTTGAGATCTATTTATTCCGGACACAACATCATTCGCATCCGTATTCGGATGAGAGATTTGATTGATCCAGGGGTGCTGCGGTATGCGGTTGATACAACCATGAAAAGATATCCATACTTTTGTGTCGAAATAAAGCGTGATCCTGAGTTGTATTATGATGAAAACACTCGGCCGGTTGTTATTACTTCTTCTTTGTCAGGTGTGATGCTTAATTCCGAGGAATCAAATTTTCACCTAATTTCCTTTTCTTATACTGACAATTGGATTGAAATGGACATTTCGCATGCCATGACAGATGGCACAGGAGCCTATGAAGTGATTCGAACTCTTCTGTATTACTATGTATCCAGGCGTTATGGCCTCGACTTGTCAACAGATGGAATTCGTATTGTAGGAGACGAAATCAGGCAGGAAGAATGGGAAGATCCTGTTTTGACCGCTGAGAACTTGCCCACTCCGGGCAGAACCGATATGCCTCAGGCGCTGAGCATAATAAAATCAGCGGGATTAGAAGAAAAGAGAAGTCCAACAGTATATAGTATAGCTGTCCCCGAAGATGAGTTTATGCGATTCAACGTTGAAAACGATGGGAGTCCGGCAACTATGGTATCACTGTTTTTAAGCAGGGCCGTTGCCAGGACATTTCCGGAGAGCAAGGACGTTATTCGCATTGCAATGTGCATCAACCAGCGGAAAGCTCTGAAGGCACCACTGGCTCATCAGTCGCTGGTGGGCGGCGCGATGCTCGAGTATAAGGAGAAGATGCGTTCTTGGTCTTTGGATCGACAGGCTACAGCATACCGTGGTATGGTGTTTGCACAGTCTCAGGAAGACAAGGTGCTTGAAGGTGTGGCCAGGATGAAGGGAATCAGTCAACTCCTTTTGTCGAAAGCGACTGAACAGGAGCGTGTAGGTGTTGCAGGAATGATTGCAAATTTGTCTGCTAAAATTCTAACTGCCACAGTCAGCTATGTCGGAAAGGCAAACTACTACGATTCGGAGAAATACATACGTGATTTCCGAGTGTGGACACAGAGTTCGGGAGATACCATTTTGATTGAGATTTCCGCAGTGAACGGGAGGTTTACAATGGACTTCATGCAACCATTCTCCGATCCGCTCGTTTTGAATGCATTTCTCAGAGAGTTGGATGAAAACGGAATTACATATGATCTTCAGGATGTTGAGCGTTTGGAACTTCCTATGTGTGCCTCGGTCTAATTGCTACAAATTCTCGTTGCTGGGATGATGTGATAGAAGAGTGAGACCGGAACAGGAAGATTCACCGTCGTCCCCGCTGGGTATAGCGGCAGAACATACATATTCATATGCAGTAAGGAATAGCGATGTGAGAAAAAAGGGGAGAATTGATGAGATTCTGTTGCTCAAGTGTTGTTCAAGCCTTGAAAAACTGTGATCAGAACAAAGGAAAAATCTTTTGACCGGGCAGACTGCAATTTGCAGTCTGTTTTCTATTTTGAAAAAGTTAATTTCACTGTTGTTTTTATTTTGTACAGCACTTTTTATAGCAGACGTAGCACTGGGAACATGGATAATGACAGGATACAAAGGTTAATGGGAAGGAGGGCGCGTATGGAAACAGCAACAAATGTAGTAACTGGTATTGCTGGAGTCGCAGGAATTGTACTGTTATTCTTACTGTAAGAGCATGTCACAGGATAAAATGATTAAAAGTATGAAAGAGAGGATATGAGCATGGAGAAAATAATCGGATATACAGCAGCAGGCGCAGGACTGGCAACTACGATCGGAACCATAGCACTTTTCGTTGTCTGCCTTCTGTAAGGAATGAAGAAAGAATGATAAAACAGAATATGGGGTAATCTATGAGATATAGTAGGTGGGGCGCTTTCCGGATGTGTGGAAGGCGCCTTTTGAAGAAAGCTAAGATGTCAGTGTGTCTTTCTTGAATAGGCATGAATAGGAATAGAGACTAGGTGATGACTTGAAATAGTAAATCCCAGTGAACTGGTTAATTCCACCAGTGTATATAAGTATCCGTTTATTTCTGGAGCAAGAAAAAAGTTTACTCATACGCTACACTTTGGTATAATATGTAGCGTGGAGGTAAATAAATGAAGTATGAATTATTATTGAATTTAACTGAAGAGTATGGAGGAATCCTAAAAACGGCGGATGTCCTTAAGGCGGGAGTATCAAAGACATATTTAATGGATTATGTCAAAGCGTATCATTTTGAAAAGCTCGCAAATGGAATTTACCTTTCGCCGGACGCTTGGAGGGATGAACTGTATATTCTACAACTGCGTTTCCCGGGACTTATTTATTCGCATAATGTATCACTTTATCTTTTTGACTTAAATGACCGTGAACCGACAAGGTATACAGCGACTGTGCGTAGGGGATATAATGCAAAAAAACCGAGGGAACTTGGAGTTGCTGTATATACTGTAAAACGCGAATTGTATGAAATGGGTGTCACAACTACAATGACGACGATGGGCCATGAGGTGAAGCTTTATTCACCGGAAAGGACGATTTGTGATATCCTGCGACCGAATGCAAATGTGGAAATGCAGGATCGTCAGACGGCCTTAAAGGAATATGTGAGCAGAAAAGACAGGGATATTCCTATATTGATGGAGTATGCAAAGAACTTAAAGGTAGATAAGAAATTAAAAAAATATCTGGAGGTTTTGTTATGATTCATTCTTCCGATCAGTTAAAATCGCGGGTCAGAAAGATGGCTAACGGCGATAACAAGAAATCATTGGTTTTGATCCGAAAGTATGTAATGGAAAGATTTCTTGAGAGAATATCAGTTTCGCCATACAGGAGGAATTTTGTTATTAAGGGTGGGGCGCTGGTTTCTTCCATGGTTGGTGCAGAGAATCGTGAAACGATGGATATTGATACTTCAATCAACGGATTTAACCTGGATGAAGATACGTTGAAAAGAATACTGCTTGAAATAGCAAATATACCGATGGAAGACGGTCTGACATTTGAAATAACTAAAGTAAAGCAAATAATGGATGCATTTGAATATCCGGGAATACGCATCATGATGGTGGGAATGCTCGATAAAATGCGAACACCGCTTAAGATTGATGTTTCTACGGATGATGTGATTACCCCGGGAGAGATAGAGTACGAGTATCCGTTGTTGTTTGAAGAACGTAGCATTTCCATTCTTTCCTATAACCTTGAGACGCTCCTGGCAGAGAAACTTGAAACAGTATTAAGTCGATCAGTAGCGAATACACGGATGAGAGATTTTTATGATTTGGCGATACTCACGTCCGGAGCATATAGGGAATATGATGTTCAGCTGGGAAGATGTTATTAGGGCTGTTTCAGGGTTGTTTGATCGGATAGGATACTGAGTACCTTCAGGAATGCTTCTTGGAGTAACACTGATCATTCTGCTGAAAAAATGCAAGGCGCCTTTTGTAGTGGGGTTAAGATGTAATGGCATTTTTCCTGAATAGGTCTGAGAGAGAGAATTGCCAGGCAGACTGCAACCTTATCAGAAAGGAGGAAACCAATTATGATGACAGCATTCGTAATTATGGGAACAGCCTCGATTGCAGTATCTGCAGGACTGGCAATCCTCAAGCATTTCGTTAAGTAATACAACAGAGTTCACATAGACAAATAAATTTTAAGATTTTACTTGAAAAAAATTTTTAATTCAATTAGCCTTTTCTTAGGACGTCCGAATCTTTCCTAAGAGGAGGCTTTTGATTATGAATAAAGAACAACTACATAGGTACATTTCTGAGAACATCGGAAATGAAAGCAATATATGTCAGATCTATGCCATCAAAGACAGCGATGTGGTACTTGATGATTGCTGGCATGGCTTTAGGACTCTGGATGCCATGAATGTCAATTCCGTAACCAAAGGTGTTATGGGGCTACTTACCGGGATCGCATTGGATAACGGATACATCAGGAATCTGGATCAGAAGGTGATGGAGTTTTTCCCTGATTATTCTGTAAAACGTGGGGAGAAGACCATATACGATGTCACAATCAGGCATCTGCTTACTATGACAGCTCCATATAAGGGAAAGTCAGAACCCTGGAAGAAGGTGTGTACTTCACAGAACTTTACGGTAGCGATACTTGATTATCTTGGAGGACGTAATGGAATCACAGGTGAGTTCAGGTATGCTACGCTTGGTATTCAGATACTTACCGGAATAATCGAGAAAGCAACCGGTGAGAAATGCATAGATTTTGCAAACAAAAACCTATTTGAGCCACTGGGACTCCCGAAGAGAATACCACATGGTGACAGTTCTAAAGAAGATCAGTTTGATTTCTTCATGAACAAAAATCCCAGGAAATACGAGTGGTACACTGATCCTCAGGGCAGTGTTACCGCCGGCTGGGGATTATGCATGTCGGCAAAAGACATGGCTGTGATCGGGGCGATGGTGCTAGGCGGTGGCGTGTATAATGGAAAAAGGATTATCTCAAAAGAATACCTGAAAGACATGTTGGCACCTCACATTAAGCTTGGTGAGCGATTTGGCTTCATGAACTATGGCTACTTATGGTACAAGCCCTACGATGATAAAGAGGTATATGCCGCGATTGGTGACAGCGGAAATATTATCTATATAAACAAAGATGTAAACGTATCTGTGGGAATTACAGGTACATTCAAGCCAAGGATTTTCGACAGAGTCGATTTTATTGAGCGAAAAGTATTGCCGGTGATTGATGAGTGATTGTCGATCATATCAGAAGTTGATCGCACACCTCCTGTAAAAAATAGGAGCATCAAGCAGCATACGGAAATCTGAAGATTCAGGATGACAGTTTATGTTATTCTGAATCTTTTTTTGAATCTGTAAGAGGTTTGTAAGTGCCGGTATGTTATCCTATGGTCAGAACAAAGGAAAACCTTAGAAATATATACTGATAAGGGAGGGAAATGTTATGAAGAAGACTATGAGAAAGATTATCGCACTCATCACAATGTGTTTAGTACTTATGCTCCCACTCACCGCATATGCAGCGCCCGGAGGGCTTCATAAGCCGCGCAGGACATATGAGCAGGCCGTAAAGCATTTTGAGGAGATTAAGAACAAGCAGGTACATATCCAGTTCTCCCACAGAGGACTGTATGTTGCCAACGAGTCCATATTATATGCCAGAAAGATAGTCGGCGTCAATGAGGACGGGACTTATCAGCTGAGCCCCTGGGAGTGCATCTCTCATCGTAGTAATGTAGCCTACTGCGATGATAAGGAAATCACCCTTCCGGCAACCTATGTAATCTTCGGATACAGCTTTGACATAGCTTGGGGAACAGACTGGCCGTACGGTCAGGAGTTCTGGAATAATGTAAATACCGTGGCAGAAGATGTCTTAATACTGATCACCGGCGGGACCAGAACACCCGAGGTTCGGATCTTGGTAAACGGTAATACTATATACAAAAATGATAATTGCGCTGCACATAACCAGTGGATCCCGCGGTAAGTGAGAATTGTCAGTAAGCAGAGAGGCCTCGGTTTATTATACCGAGGCCTCATTAGGTTCTAAAAATGGGCCCCCGCCAAACGGAAAAAGAAAAAGACCGGCCCAGTTTTAATTACATCGAACATCAGCTGGACGGGCTGCAGGCAGATGTGCTCTTTCTCGGGGGTTCCGGCCTGGGGAAGGCTGACAGGGAAACCGGGAAACGGTTCTTCAGTGAAAGTGTGCCAATACGGAACATTATAATTCTTTGATCCATGATATAATGCAATAGTATTCTGAAAATCCAATAAAACAGAAGACAGAATTGATCCGGAATGAATTATATATTATGGGAGGATAAAAGATGGCAATGAATAAGGCAGATTTATCGGGAATCATCAGTTCACCTAAAAAACCCAATATCATGGAGTTCCTTTTTATTCTGAAAGAGGATATCGACAGGGATATTATGGACAGGGCCATGCAGAGGACTATAAAGAGATATCCTTATTTTGCTTTTCAGATCATCAGGAATGAGAATGGATATGACAAGATAGAGAATGACCGGCCTGTTGTGGTAAAGGATTCTTTTTCGGAGGAAATCGTTCTTGGTGCGGAAAACGTCAATTATCATTGGCTCGCCGCAGCATGTGACGGAAGACAACTCAAACTATTAGTTAGTCATATGATTGCCGATGGCAGGAGTGCTATGCGGTTCTATAAAACGCTGCTTTACTGTTATATCTGCGAAAGACATCATGTTCAGCTGGACCCTGCGGGTATCATATTGCCGGACTCGCCGATCTCTCCGGATGAAGATGTTAAGGTATTTAATACCGTGGATGGGGAAGATGGCACAATGCGGAATACAGTAAAGGATCCTTTTGTGATACCCGAAGCTGTGAAAGACGAAATGAAAGGGTATTTATACCAGGTCAGCATCCCGGAGAAAGAATTCCTGGCATCCTCAAAGGGAAGCGACAACAGTCCGCTCACGCTCCTGACCGTCTATATGGCGAAAACTCTTCAAAGCCTGAATCCTGAAAATGATAAGGAGATCTATGCGGGAATAGCCGTAGATGTCCGGGATGCACTTCAGTGTCCGGAAAGCAGATTTTCCAATTCCTATGTGGTTTTTATTAAGCATGATCCTGCTAAGCTTGATCTCGATTTAGAACGTCTCGGAACGATGACACGTGGTCAGATCATCATTCAAAGTGACGAAGGGATCGTGAAATATATTCATAATTCGGTTATGCGTATTTCTGCGCAGATACGGTCGACATCGGACATGATGGAAAAACAGCGGTTAATGCACGAAATATATCAGCTGGTGGCTTCGAATCCGTCATATATGATCAGTTATGTCGGAAATCCTGAGTGGGGCAGTCTGGAGCCTTATATCGAAGAAGAGTATACAGTCATCATGAAAGATAAGCTGTTCCTGGAAGTGAATGCAGCCGGTGGCAAATTCTGTATCGGTTGGGTTCAGGGATTTGAAAATGATTCTTATGTGAAAGAGTTTCAGCAGATGCTGGAGAATAATGGGATCAATTGTGAGGTAAAAGGACCATTCGTCCATAATTGGCACAAGTGCTATCTGCCATAATCAGACGCTGAATGAAAAGGAGAAATCGGGATGACATTGCAGGAGCTGGCGGATAAGTATAATCTGAATGATGAGGAGAGTTCTGTATTCGAGGAATATACGAGGAACCGTTTTGCGGGGGCAGAAGAGAATGAGGATCCGGATACGGGTTTCCTCGATCTATGGAACAGGATTCTGATTTATTCGGGTTTGGCCGGTGTGGACAGGGCAATCAACGAGAAGGTCTGTTCAAAACGGCCGGTCGATTTTCGGTCGCCGCAGACAATGAAGCTGGAGATCTATGATTCCGTAGCCGGGATGATCCCGATCATCTATGTGCGTGACACGGAGGACTTCGAACAGCTGGTGACGAACATTGCCTATAAAGGGATCCGTCCGGAGAATATCTCAACCACCGGAGCCTCCTTTATCTCCGGGAAGACCACCCGGTTCATCATTCTTTCCGCCAAGCCCTACAGTAATGTTCCGGCTTCCGAACTGGGACTTCCGGATAAAGCAGAGTGGGAAGAAAAGTCACTGATCCTGCGGCGGGGGCATGAGTGTACCCATTATTTCACGAAACAGACCTACGGGATCACGAACAATATCCTGCACGATGAGATCATGGCGGATTTCATCGGGATATATGAGGCGTTTGGGTTCTATAAGGCCGAATGGTTCCTGAGATTTATGGGAATCATCGAAGGCAGCGGCAGGAGATTCATTTTCTATACCGGGGATCTGCCGGAGAATGTCCGTAAGGCCACATCGAAGCTTGCGGAGCTCTGTGCATATAACCTGGAGAAGTGGTCCCTTACGGATAGCTTCCGTGCGATGACGGTCGGTGACAGGATTAAATATATGTGCAGAGCCGGATTTGAAGGGCTTCTGCGGGAGAATTACGGAAGCATATGAAATACCTAAGAGCCACGGCTTCCCGGATGGAAGGTGTCTCTTACAGTGTGCCTTGCTTGACAATCCGGATGCTATGATATAAGATTTTTCCATGTAAACGATCGTTACGCTGTAAGGCGTATCAATGCAAGCTAAACGGTCAAAAGCAGAAAGGAAGGAACAAGAAATGAGAAAGATGAAGAAAGCAACAGCTGTTATTCTGTGCCTCACGGTTATGGCAGTTTCTCTGGTTGCATGTGGCGACAGTAAGGACAATTCCACATCTGCACCGGATGCTCCGGCAGCTACAGAAGCAGCGCCGGTAACAACGGAAGCGTCCGCAAGCGTAACCATCGCATCCACGGAAACCTGGGGAGACTACACCGTAGGAATTCCGGAGGGATGGACCTTCAGGAAGGGATATGCCCTGAATGAAGACGACACCACCTGCTGCTCCGTAAAGAAATCCGATTTCTCCAAATTCGATTTCAACATGGAAAGCGAAGATATGTACATGAAGAAGTACGATCAGAACAAGGCAACCTATACCCAGGATCAGAAGGATGTCTCCGGCAAGTACGGCGATATCGACTGGACAGGCTTTGAATACAGCAACGGTTTTGAATTGTACGGAAAGGCAAATGGAAAGCCGGTTCGTGTATCCTGCTCCGGATTCAAGTTCGACAGCCCCGAGACAAAGGCAGTTCTTGAATCGCTGAAAATAAAATAACTTCGGTGAATAATACAAAGCTGATAGGGCCTGTAAAATGGCAGCCAGCTGCACATTTCTTTGGACTGGCGGGAATCGGCTATGAGCTGATCCGTTTTACGGATCCGAAATTTTATGAGACTGTGTTATAAGGTATGACAGGGGGACAGGTACAGTGTCACATGAAAATGTGACACTGTACCTGTCCCCCCTCTGTCATGCCTCACCCGAAAATCTCCTTGCAGATCTCCTCATGGCTCTTCCTGAAAATGATATAGCTGTTGATCACGGGGGTGTTGAAATCGATAAGCGGAACCTCTCTTAGTTTACCTTTTGATACATAATGCTCAGCCATGTCCCTGGGCAGGAAGGTGTAGTTGTCCCTGTCCATAAGAAAGGGAACGATCTTCATACAGTCATCGATCTCAAGCTCAAACTGATGATATTTCGGGAAAAGCTTGCGGATATACTGTCCGACTTCCTGAAGCGCAAAGTTGCACATCAGGTATTGCTCGGCAAGCAGCTGAGCCTCGGTGATCCCGTCCTTATATTTCTTGTTTCTGCTTCTTGTCACCAGCACCAGCTGATCCTGCTTATACAGCTCACAGTGGAGAGAATTCTTTTTGATGGGAAGATAGCTGAAGACCACGTCCAGCATATCATTCTGAACCTGTTCCAGCAGATTATCCGAAAGACCGATGGATATCTTCAGATAATCCCCGGGATGCGTTCTTCTGTGCTCCAGGATGCGCTCTGCCAGATGCCCCTCGTATATGGAGTCTGCGCAGCCGATCCGCAGATAACGGTCATATTGCTGAACCTCGTGGATCTCCGCCAGGGAATTCTCCGTAAGCTCCATCATTTTCTCGGCATATACTCTGAACTTTTCACCCTTTACAGTCAACTCGACGCTTCTGTTGGTACGTTGGAACAGGACGAATCCAAGCTCCTTCTCCAGCTCATTTATCCGGTTGGTCACTGTGGACTGGGCCACAAAAAGCTGATCCGCCGCTCTTGTATAATTCCTGGTTTTCGAAAGCACAAGAAATGTTCTGATCGATTCGGTATCCATGCCGCATTCTCCTAACATGACGCAATGATTCGATTTTCGAATCGTTGCTATTTATTTTATCCATTTTACAAATAATATAATATGTGCCTATACTTGTAAAGTATCTAATGATCCGGTCAGAGACAAGGAGACACATTATGAATGATATCGTACTCAGCAATAAGACCTATAAACTTGAACAGGATCCCTATATCTATCAGTTACAGGACGCTCCGGAACCCGAGCTGTTCAGGGAAATGTTCCCCTATACGGAAACGCCGAAGATCGCATTCAATTACCGCCGCGTGCCGGAAAATATGCCCGAAGATATCTTCATTACCGATACCACCTTCCGGGACGGACAGCAGTCCAGAACTCCTTATACAACAGAGCAGATGGTGCATATCTACAAGCTGCTGCACGAGCTGGGCGGACCGAAGGGGATGATCCGTCAGACCGAATTCTTTGTGTATTCCGAGAAGGACCGGAGGGCACTTGAAAAATGTATGGAGCTTGGCTACGAATTCCCGGAGATCACCACCTGGATCCGTGCAAGCAAGAAGGATTTCGAACTGGTACGTTCCATCGGGATCAGGGAAACCGGAATACTGGTGAGCTGCTCGGATTATCACATTTTCCACAAGATGGGTCTTACCAGAAGGGAAGCGCTGGATAAATACCTTGGCATAGTGAAGGAGTGTATTGAAGCTGGCCTTCGCCCCAGATGTCATTTCGAGGATATCACCAGAGCCGATTTCTACGGCTTCGTGGTTCCTTTTGCAAATGAACTCATGAAGCTTTCAAGGGAAAGCGGTATCCCCATCAAGATCAGAGCTTGTGACACCATGGGCTATGGAGTTCCCTATCCGGGAGCCGCGCTGCCGCGAAGCGTATCCGGAATCATTTACGGACTCCAGCATTACTCGGATGTTCCTTCGGAAATGATCGAGTGGCACGGACATAATGATTTCTATAAGGGCGTTGTGAATGCCACCACCGCCTGGATGTACGGTGCGAGTGCCGTCAACTGTTCACTGCTGGGTATCGGTGAAAGGACCGGAAATGTTCCGCTGGAAGCCATGGTATTCGAATACGCTTCCTTAAGAGGTCATCTGAACGGCATGAATACGAAGAAGATCACGGAGATCGCTGAATATCTGCAGAAAGAGACCGGTTACGATATTCCGCCCATGACGCCCTTCGTAGGGGAGAATTTCAACCTGACCAGAGCCGGGATCCATGCCGACGGCATGATGAAGAATCCAGAGATCTATAATATCTTCGATACGGAAACGATCCTGAACCGTCCTCCGAAGGTATCCGTGAATAACGCATCCGGTCTTGCCGGAGTGGCTTACTGGGTCAATGAATATCGAAGAAAGCTGGGACTGGAAGAGCTTTCCAAGACAGATGAGCTGATCAGAAAGATCCACGAATGGGTGAGCAGTGAGTATGAGGCAGGAAGGATCACGATGATCAGCGACAGAGAACTGGTGGAAAAGTATAACGAGCTTGGCTGATCTCCTGATCATGACAGAGGGACAGGTATGACAGAGGGACAGGTACAGTGTCGCATGAAAATGTGACACTGTACCTGTCCCTCTGTCATATCTCTGCCGGAACGAAATGTTTCGGTGCATTCTTGATTGTTCTCCGAAATCCTTTATAATTATAAGGAGAAGCCCGTACAGCGAAGAGATTTTCGCGGGTGATGACGGATCATAGTTTGGAGGGGACAGATTACAGAGGGGTAACTATGATGAGACGGAGAATGATCGTGGCTCTTGTGATGTTTATGCTGCTGGCATTGACAGCCCTTACGCTGGTTTCCTGCGGTCAGAAGGAGGAGATCAGGCAGTACACTTCACTTGAGGAGTTCAAAGACAAGCGAATAGGTGTCTGCACCGGTACGATACAGGGAGCTGCGGCGGAGAAGGAGTTTCCTGATGCCGAGATTTATTATTACGATTCCCATACCGATATGCTGGCTTCGCTCCGGCAGGGCAAAATAGACGCATTTGCGGACTCGGATATTATTATCCGCTATACAATGATCGAAAACGGTGATCTGACATATCTGGATGAGCACCTCACCGAGCCGGTCAGGATTGGAGCTATTTTCAGAAAGGATGAGAAGGGGGAGCGGCTGCGCGATCAGTTCAATGTATTTCTTCAAAAATCCAGAGAAGACGGAACCATTGAAGCCATTGACAAAATCTGGTATGGAACAGACAACAGCCTGAAGAAAGTGAAGGAACCGAAGTCGCTTTCCGCGGAGAACGGCGTCCTCAGACTGGCAACGGATTCCGGCAATCCTCCGGTTTCGTACAGAGGAGAAAATCAGGTCATCGGACTGGATATAGATATCGTAACGAGATTTTGCGAAGAGTACGGCTACGGTCTTGAGATCGTCGACATGAGCTTTCCCGTCATCGTGAATTCGGTGGAAACCGGGAAATGCGATTTCGGAGCGGGTGGGATAGGTATTACCAGGGAACGTGCCGAGAGCGTCAATTTCTCCGATCCCATGTATGAGGGCAACTCCGTGATTGCCTATTTACAGGAGGACAGCGGCGGCAAAGGCGGTTTCTTCGAATCTCTGAAGGAGAGCTTTGAAAAGACCTTTATCCGTGAAAACAGATGGCAGCTTTTTCTGGAGGGCATCGGGACGACTCTTCTTATCACCGTTCTTTCGATCCTGTTCGGTACGCTGCTGGGCTTTGTCGTATTTATGCTCTGCCGCAAAGGCGCTCCTGTGGCAAATGCGGTTACCCGGTTCTGCATATGGCTGATCGATGGCATGCCGATCGTCGTGCTGCTGATGATCCTGTATTATATCATATTCAGCAAGTCCCAGATATCAGGCACTGCGGTATCCGTGATCGCTTTCACACTTGTATTCGGTTCGGCGGTATTCAGCATTTTGAAGCTGGGTGTCACCACCGTGGGCACGGGTCAGATGGAAGCGGCCTATTCCCTTGGATATACGGACAGAAAGGCCTTCTTCAGGATCATTCTTCCGCAGGCGCTGCCCCATGCCATGCCGTCTTACAAGGGTCAGATCAAGTCCCTGATCAAGGCCACCGCCGTTGTCGGCTATGTGGCGGTACAGGATCTGACGAAAATGGGAGACATCATCCGCAGTCGAACCTATGAGGCGTTCTTCCCGCTGATAGCCGTTGCGGTATTCTACTTTATTCTTGCCGCCATTCTGATCTGGATCGTAAACAGGATAGAAATACACACTGTCCCGGGACGCAGAGCCGGTAAGGGTGACCGGCAGTCGGGTGATCTGAATGTGCCGGAGGGTTAAACTGATTTTGTTGAAGTCATGCGGGATCTGCGGTATAATTACTGTTAAGACCGGGGGTTTTATATAGTTATGAATGCTGAGAGGTTGACTTTTCATAATGCGGTACCATGCAGTTTGTCGACTGTTCTTTTTGGCTTGCAATAGTATTCCATGGAGTCGGATAAATGACGGAAGTCTTTTGTCCGACTCTTTTTATTTCTGAAAAAATGCTTCAAAAGAGCTGCAACCTGAAGGCGGCGAATACAGGGAGATCCTGAAGCTCGGACTGCCCTCGTTTCTTGAGACGCTGTTTACCACATTTGCATCGATCATCGACTCTGGGATGGTCCATAGAAATACAGTCGGAGGAAATATTGACCGTGATCCGAATTCTGAAAAGTAAATTATGGACATGCATTGCCATGGTTGTGACACTGGTCCTGCTACTGACCGGAGTGATTTTTACCGTGCGCTTTTATGTGAGTATGGATATCTATGAGAAGTCGCCTACGCTTCTGGAAGGCAGCTATTCCGTGGACGGAGGAGAATGGAAGGAGATCCGGAGAGACGAAGCCATCGATGAGCGTTTTCATTCCCTGGAGCTGAGGGGGAGATTTCCGAATAAACTGCTCATCATATTCGAAGAGATCAATCTGTCAACGAAGGATGTCTGGTTTGAACTGAAGACCGCAGACGGGGAAGAACTCTGCACCTATACCTATGAGGAAATGAAGCTTTCCTATGAGCATATGAGGGAGGGACGCCCTTATGCGTTAGATCTTCCCGAAACACCGGGTTATAAGGTTACTACGCTCAGTACGCAGTCTTTAACTGCTTCCGGAGTAACGGGTGAGACGGAGCTGGTCCTTACCGTGACCTATCCCTATTCCGGAAAAGGTCCCGGTTTTGCGGACTGTTTTCAGGTAACCACCGGCATTCCATCCGGTATGTACCTTCGTTTCTTCTACGAAGCCCTTCCGCTGATCCTGCTTTTTGTTCTGGTCTGCTTCTTCGGACTTTTCTTCTTCCCCATCGCGGGACGCGTCCTGGGAAAGACGGACTATACATATCTTTCTTTTGGCGCTCTGTGCTTCTTCTGGGGCTTCTACATGATCGTGCAGAGCATGAGCGGATACCTGAACCTGTGGATCAATGATCCTACCATGTGTATGCTTCTCTCGCATGTTACGGAATATGCCTTCGTTGCATCCCTGATCTTCTATACAAAGACCAGGATGAAGGAAGATGGATTCCGTGCCTCTGCAAATGTTATAGGAAGCGCCTATCTGATCCTGGCGTTCATCCTGATGATCCTTCAGCTTAGCGGAGGGGCAGATCTTACAGCCACAGCATTCCTTATGAATATCGTGACGGGGATCGTGCTTCTGATCCTTGTGGGACTCCTTATCCTGGAGGTGAAGAAAAGCCGTGAGATCCTTTATTTCGTTCTGTCGTGGATCCCTTTGGTGCTTTCTCTGGGCGCGGACATCCTGGATCGGATCATCCATCTTCCGGGATCCTATTTCTTTCGGTACGGTATGGCCGTCACCATGGTGGTGCAGATCATCGGACTGATCTACGATCTCCGTCAGCAGTATCTGGAAAGACTGAAATATGAGAGAATGCAGAAGGAACTCTATGAGGCAGAGGTTGCGGTCATGGTGAGCCAGATACAGCCTCATTTTATGTACAATGCCCTGACCTCCATCGCCATGATGTGTGTCAATGATCCGAAGAAGGCCCAGGAGGCAACGATAACCTTCGCCAAGTATCTCAGGGGAAATATGGATTCTCTGAAGCAGAAGGAGCCGGTGCCCTTCAGTCAGGAGCTGGAGCATCTGAAGAAGTATCTCTATATCGAAAAGCTGCGTTTCGGCAAGAGGCTGAATGTGGAATATGACATACAGACGGAGGATTTCAAACTGCCGCAACTCAGTGTACAGCCGCTGGTGGAAAATGCGGTGAAACACGGAGTGGGGATGAAGAAGAAGGGCGGTACCGTTACGATAGCCACCCGGGAAAGCGACGATTTCTACGAGGTGATCATTTCCGACGACGGAGTGGGCTTTGATCCCACGGCGATCCCTACTGAGAACGCTGTACAGGATGGGAAGAACGACCTGCAGAAGGAGAAGCGTTCTCACGTAGGCATGGAGAATACGAAACGCCGGATCCGTGATATGTGCGGCGGAGAGATCGTGACGGAGAGTAAGATAGATGAAGGAACCACCGTGCGGATCATTCTGCCGAAGGCAGGACAGTCTAAAACGGAGGCGGAATAACAGGAATTCCGCAAACAGGAAAATGAGGGGGGAAATGTCATGCGAGTATTATGTCTGGATGATGAGGAACTGGCGCTTCAGATGATAGTGACCTGTGTGAAGGAGGCAAAACCCGATGCGGATGTAGAGGGATTCGATGACCAGGACGAGCTGTTGGAGGAAGCGGAGAAGAACGGCTGCGATGTAGTCTTTCTGGATATTCATATGCCGGGCATGAACGGCGTGGAGGTTGCAAAACGTCTGAAGGAGATCAACCGGAAGATGAATATCATTTTTGTCACGGGCTTCGCCGAGTACAAGGGAGAAGCGATGGACATGAAGGCCTCCGGTTATATTATGAAGCCGGTGATGACAGAAGAGGTGGCTGCCGAGCTGGAGGATCTGAGGTTCCCCATCGTTCCGAAGAAGAATGCAAAGCTGCGCATCCAGTGCTTCGGCAATTTTGACGTTTTTAAACCAAACGGGGAGCATGTGCGCTTCGAGCGGTCCAAGGCGAAGGAGGTCTTTGCCTATCTGGTGCATCGTCATGGAAGCTCCTGCACCCTGCGGGAGATATTCGCCGTGATCTTTGAGGACGAGCCCTACGAGAAGAAGCTCCAGAATCTGCTGCAGACCTACATTTACGCCATGATCAAGAGCCTGAAGGATATCGGTGCAGAGGATGTGATCGTCAGAAGCTACAACGCCCTGGCGGTGAATCCGGATCTGCTGGACTGCGATTACTACCGGTTCAAGGAGCTGGATGCGGGAGCGGTGAACGCTTATGAGTGCGAGTATATGGCCCAGTATTCCTGGGCGGATTTCCTGTATAATGATTTCTAGTGTAACTGTCTCAAAATAACTCGACGAATGCACCGAACGCTTGCCCGAGAGTGCGCCTCAAAAAACGCAGGCGTAGGCAGCACACATAAAAGAAGAGGGCAGAACCACCTTGCAGTGATTCCGCCCTCTTTTTATCGGGCTGTGATAAGTGCCCTCCTTTTTTGTTGCTGGTTGGATGCAGTGTTATTGACTGTGTAATAATTTCGTAACAATCCGTAACATTTCTGTGACACTTTTGTGACAAATGAGCTGATATAATGAGATCACAAAATACAAAAACAGCCTCTGATCAGGAAAGGATCAGAGAAAAAAAGAAAAAGGAGGAAATCACTATGAAGAAAACAATGCTTAAGCTTAAATTCAAGATCACTGCAGTTATGATGTCGGCCCTCATGGCCTTCAGTGCCTTATCTCTTTCCTCCGGAGTTGCATTTGCCGCGGAGGGAAAGGGGTCGGCTGACTCCGTTATTCCGGGACCCGCCTATGACATCGGGCTCCTGCTGATGGAAAACTTCGTTCCCGGCGGATCCGTCATCGGTCCCGGAATCGATATCATCGTCAAATCCTTTGATGACGGAGGGCCTTCTCTCGCTGATATCTCTGATCAGATCAATGAGCTTCGTCAGGAGATCAGCAACCAGTTTGCGGATATCAAGAAACAGATGGCGGACTACAAGCAGGAGATCGAAGATAAGATCGTAGATCAGACCGTGATCGCACAAAAGGGCGCAGGCTTTGACGCACTTCTGACAGCACTTCAGATCACTGACAGACAGATCAAGGCCATCACAGATGATACATCGATCACTGATAATGAGAAAGCAGTTGAGATCGCAATGCTTATCGGCCGGAATGATCAGTGGACCCTGGATAACAACCTGTATTTCAAGTATCAGAGCTTTATGAATACACTGGCATCCCCCAGCTTCGCAGACCAGAAGAACCGCGATCTCTATCAGGTGGTATATGATGATTTCAAATCACAGTCCATGTTCAGCGGTGAAGCACTCAATCTGTCGAGACCTTATATCGAAAGAGTTATCCTGCTTGGAATGTATGCCTACAGCATCAATGCAGAGTGCCTGAATGCAGCAAAGCGTGTATCCGAATTCACACCTGAGGATGTAGCAGGTCTGAATGAAGATGAACAGTATAACTACAAAAATGTAAAATCCCTTACAAGTGTAGTGGATGCAGAGATCACAGCAATGAATGACCGCATGTTTAACGTGAATGAGGATGATACGGTGGCTACGCATCTGAACAACTACGATACCATGAACAGACGGGTCTACCTGAATTGCGGAACCACATCCGTTGAACTTCCCGAGACGATCAGGGTCGGAAATCTGGAAGATGTCACCGATCAGGGTACATACGCTACAGTCTATGATATTTTGTTTAACGGATTCCTCTCACATGATGATCTTGCAAAGATTGCTGATCATGTAAGATCTGTATATCCGGGAACGAGCTTACGGGATTTTCTGACGGATATGGGCTTCAATATGGCAGATGTTCCTCAGGATGCATTCCTTCCCTTAGCTGATCCGGAAGTATACTATTCGGAAGGGTTCATCTACGGCGGGGGTATCGGAATGAAACTCTACTACGACGTAAAGGATGTCTCCATCGATGATACGAATGTTGCGACGAGCACCGAGAAATGCTTCATTTATGCCGGATATCCCGATGGACATGGAGAAATTGAACAGCTTGCAACGGGACATGTTATTACCTTCTCAAATCCTCAGAGTTCTAAATAAACTAAGACACAACAGATCAAAAACGAAGACGCCGTTCCTTATCAGACAGGGAACGGCGTCTTCGTTTTTGATCTGTTTACTATTTATCCTCTTTGTGCCAGTGCCAAAAGATAAATCCGAGAAGAAATACATAGATTGCCACGGAATAGAAAAAAGTAAACGCCAACAATGGGATCGGCACGTCTCTGTCCTTTTTCATGATTCTGGTCCTCCTGCCATACGGCTACACAAAACACGCATCAGATGCGAAAACCACACCTCTATTTTATCGTATTTCAGGGAGACGGGCAAGAAAAAAGAATATGAAAATAGAATGCAACAGGGTCTGCGATGAGAAAGAAGAAATCTTGAGTTAACGCCTGGATGATGATAGAATTGTAATAGTTCATATATAACAAAAATACAGTGTATATTGCAGGATAGTATGATATCGGTGAAAGGCCAAAGGAGCTTCACTGAGAAGGAGACAAAATGGAATTTAAAACTGAAGGAAATGAGAAGATCATTTATCTGGAAGGCAGGATCAGTACGGATACGGTAAAGGCGGTGGAACAGGAGATCATGAAGATCATCGAGGAGCATCCGGAGCCGGTGCTGGTATTTGATCTGGAGCGTCTGGTATACATTTCCAGCGCGGGACTTCGCTTATTCCTTAAGTTTGCCAAGATATATAAGGAGAATCTGATCATTCGCAATGTTCCGACCGAAATATATGAGATTTTTACCGTGACAGGTTTCACAACGATGATGAAGATTGAGAAGAAGCTTCGGGAAATCTCCATAGACGGGTGCAAGCTCCTGGGCCGGGGTGCCTGCGGAGCAATCTACAGGATTGATAATGAGACCATTGTAAAGGTATACAGAGACATCATGCCTAAGGAGAAGATCGAAGAGGGACAGGCTCTGGCACGGTACGCATTTCAGAGAGGGGTTCCGACGGCGATCGCTTTTGACAGGGTCAGAGTAGATGGATGTGACGGGGCGGTGTATGAGCTGCTGGATGCGAAAAGCTTCCAGGAGATCGTACGTTCGGAACCGGAGCGACTGGAGGAAATGACGGGGATCTATGTGGATTTTCTTCGCGAGCTGCATGAGATCACTGCGGAAAAACCGGGAGATCTGAGGGATGCAAGGAAAGTGTACCAAAAACCCCTGGATCTGCTGAAGGGATATCTTCCGGATGACGTGAGCGACGGGATACGAAAGCTTCTTCAGGATATGCCGGAGGACATCCATATCGTGCATGGGGATCTTCATATGAAAAACCTGATGTACGTGGGCGGAGAGCCCATGGTGATCGACATGGACACCCTGTGCGTCGGTGATTTCGTCTTTGAGATCGGAAGACTTGCAACCTTCTATCATCTTGCACCTGAGGTATTTCCGGGTTTTGAGTCTGAATTCTATGGATTCCCGGAGGGAACCATTGACTATATCTGGAACAGGCTCCTGGAGACCTTTACGGATCCCGTCGACAGTCGGAGCCTGGATAAGATCATGCTGGTCGGTTATCTGAATCTTACGAGGATCACGGTCCATCTTTATAGAAATGACCCGGAGAAGCTGGGCCCGAGCCTCGAGCATTGTGCGAAGCGGCTGGCGGATTATCTGCCCAAGGTGGATTCGCTGGTATTATGATCCTATAAGCAGGAGTTCAGGCTTCTGCGCTCTGATACCGGAAATGAATATGGAGGTTGTTATGATCCTAAAGAAAATGAATGCCATCATCTCCCTCTTACTTGTCACCGCGTGCCTGGCGCATGTGGGGGCTGAGCTTGTGTTCATTTTATCCAAAGGAAAATACATGAGCCATTTCGGAATGGGGATCATGTCGGATATTGTCATGGGCACTGCGATGACGCATGTCCTGATCACGGTCATCATATTCTTCTTCCACGACAGTAAGCTGAAGATCCGGTACCCGGGGACAAATGTGCGCACCCTTCTTCAGAGGATCAGCGGAGTTCTTATGCTGGTCTTTCTTTTCCTGCATATCGGAACCGGTGACCGCCTGGCCTCGCAGGCGGACTCCGGGACGGGATATTATCTTCTCAATTATGTGAGCATGGCTCTGTTTTTTGCCATGGTTTTTTTGCATATTTCCGTGTCATTTTCCAATGCGCTGGTGACACTGGGAGCCGTGGAGTCCATGGAGAAAAAAAGGACGATCGATCGTATCGTCTGGGTGATCTCCGGGCTCTTTTTTCTTGCGTCGACGGTCATCGTGATATACGGCTACTGCACTATGATCGGAGGTGAGGGCGTATGAAGCGGATTTTAGTGGTCGGAAGCGGTATCTCGGGTCTTACCACGGCGATTGAATGTGCGTACCGTGGGATGAAGGCGATCCTGGTTTCTCCCTTCCCCTCCGAGCGTTCTCAGTCCGTGCTGGCAGCGGGAGGGATCAATGCGGTGCTGGATCATAAGGGAGAGCAGGACAGTGTGGAAGCTCATATAGAGGACACCTTAAAGGGCGGCTGTTATATCGCCGGAGACCAGGCGGTTACAGGACTTTGCAAAGCGGCTCCGGAGATACTGGAGTGGCTGGAGCAACTGGGAACGGTATTTACCCGGATGGAGGATGGGAAGATCGACCAGAGAGCCTTCGGAGGACAGTCCCGCAGGAGAACCTGCTACTGCGGCGCTTCCACGGGGAAGCAGATCGTTACGGCGCTTGTGATGGAGGCCCGTCGTTTTGAAGCACAGGGACTGATCGAACGGAGACTCTGGACGGACTTTCATTCTGCGTTGATCCGGGACGGTGTATGCTACGGAGCACGGTTCTATAATGAAGCGGCCCGGACATTGGATGATATCACCGCGGATGCGGTTGTGATGGCTGTCGGCGGGCAGAATGCTCTGTTCGGAAAGACCACCGGAGCTACCCAGTGTGACGGTTATGCGGCCGGAAAACTCTTTCTTCAGGGAGTGGAGCTGAAGAATCTGGAGTTTATCCAGTATCATCCAACCACCATAATGACAGGACAGAAGAAGATGCTGATCTCCGAAGCGGCACGTGGAGAGGGAGGACGGCTCTACTACGAAGACAATGGAAACCGTGTATATTTCATGGAAGAAAGGTTCGGGGAGAGAGGAAATCTCATGCCCCGGGATGTGGTTTCCGGAACCATGTATGAGATGAACCGGCAGATCTGGCTGGATGTCAGCTTCCTCGGGAAAAAGAAGATCATGGAACGGATCCCGGAGGTCTACGAGCTCTGTCTGAAATACAGAGGGCTGGATATCACAAAGGAGAGCATCCCCGTGGAGCCGTCGGTACATTTCTTTATGGGCGGACTGGCTGTGAATCTTCTGCATGAGACAAATATAAAGCATCTTTACGCCGTGGGCGAGTGTGCTTCCATGTACCATGGAGCAAACCGCCTGGGCGGAAACTCGCTTCTGGCCGCGGTCTACAGCGGACGTGTGGCGGCAAGGGCCATATCGGAAGAGGAGCCTGTGTCCGAAAATGCGATCCCTGACTTCTCCTCCGGACTTGAGGAGGATACCCGCAGTCTGCAGGCGGGCTTCGGGTCAAAGAGCAAATTCTCCGTGGTATATGTGAAGAACATGCTGGCAGAACTGATGCAGAAGCATATGGGCATCGTTCGTGACGAAGCTGACCTGGAACAGGGCATTGCCGATACCTCCTACCTGTTGGATATTTCGGATCAGCTTAAGTATGACAGCTCCGAACTGCCGTATTTCAATTACAGCGCAAAGGGGATCCTGGCACTGGGGAAGGCTGCACTGATCTCGGCAAAGAGCCGGCAGGAGACCCGGGGAGCTCATGTAAGAAGGGACTATCCGGAGACGAAGGACGATTATGGTGCGGCAACCATTATTTCCTATTCGGACGGAGTCTTCAAAACAAGACTGGACAAGGAGGGAAGGTATGAGAGTTAAGATACTCAGGCAGCAGTCGCCCTTTTCCGAACCCTACTGGCAGACCTTTTCCCATGATGGTTCTCCAGAGAAAAGCGTTGCGGCGGTTTTGGACGAATTGAATTATACGGATGATATCTTTGATATTGACGGGAATCCTGCCGGACGGATCTCCTGGGAGTGCTCCTGCCTGCAGGGAATGTGCGGCGGATGCGCTATGGTGATCTGCGGAAGACCGGCACTGGCCTGTGAAACATTTCTTCGGGATCTGCCGAAGGACGAGATCACCCTGGAACCTCTCAGGAAGTTTCCCACGGTCAGTGATCTGGTGGTGGACCGAAGCATCATCCAGGAGAATCTGAAGATCGCCAATGCCTGGATCGAGGAATATCAGCCCACGGATGAAAAGGAGCATGAACATCAGTATACCGCTGCGAGATGCCTGAAGTGCGGTCTCTGTCTGGAGATCTGTCCCAACTATTCCCGGGGACAGAGATTCTATGGTGCGGAGTTCGCCAACGATGCGTATCTGGTTGCGTCCCGCAGTGCGAATCATAAGAAGGAGGTCCGGGAAGCCTACAAGAAGCATTTTGCAGCGGGCTGTTCCAAGAGCCTGTCCTGCGAGGAGATCTGCCCCATGAAGATCCCTACGCTGGTATCCATGGCGAAGATGAACCGCGGCAGAAAATTCTGATCTCGTTCAAATATGGAACGTTACAGGCTACGAGGTTTATAGTATAATAGACAGGGGATGCTCCGAACGAAGAGAGGTGTGTTGTTTTGGGATAAGTGATTGAGGGGTGTAGGCATGGAGAAACGGAGTCTGGACAGACATTTGAGCATGCCGGGAGCGCTTGCCTTCTCGGTAGGAACCAGTGTCGGATGGGGATCACTGGTCGTAACCTGCAATACCTATCTGGCGCAGGCCGGACCGCTGGGAAGCGTGTTGGGCCTGGCTCTTGGTGCGATAGTCATGCTGGTCATCAGCAGGAGTTATTCCGCTCTGATGAAGGCATATCCGGAAGCAGGAGGAGCCTATTCCTATACCAAGGAGATCTTCGGCTATGACTACGGTTTCCTTGCGGCATGGTTCATGGCTATGACCTATATGGCCGTACTGTGGGCAAATGCCACCTCGCTTCCTCTTTTCGGCAGGATCTTCCTGGGCGGATTCTTCAAGGTCGGAAAGCTGTACACGATCTTCGGCTATGATGTCTATCTCGGAGAAATACTGTTATCCGTTGCGGCCCTCGTTCTGATCGGCCTTCTATGTATGCATTTTAAAAAGGCCGTAAATGTGTTCATGATCATTCTGTTCGGCCTGTTCAGTCTTGGAATCCTGATCTGTTTCGGCGTGGCACTGTTCGGCAGGACGGGAAGTATGGAACCGCTCTTCCTGGAGGACTCCTCCATGATCTCCCAGATCGCAAAGATCGCGGTCATTTCACCCTGGGCATTTATCGGTTTTGAAAGTATCTCACATGCGACGGAGGAACTTTCCTTCGAGCGAAAGAAGATCCACCGTCTGCTTGTCATTTCCGTGATCGTAACCCTGGCGCTCTACGTCTTCGTTACGCTTCTTTCCGTTACGGCATATCCCAGCCAGTACGGCAGCTGGTTCGATTATATCAAGGATCTGGACAACCTCAGCGGGATCGAAGCTCTTCCACCCTTCTATGCTGCACAGGCATACATGGGTGAAGCGGGCGTTTACGTCCTGATGATCGCACTTCTGGCGCTGGTCATCACCAGCCTGATCGGAAATATCTCCGCCCTCAGCCGGCTCTTCTACTCCATGGCAAAGGATCACGTCCTTCCGAAGAAGGTGGCAACGCTGAACAAGAAGAATATCCCTTCTGCTGCCATCCTCATGGTCGTACTGATCTCCGTGCTGATCCCGTTCCTCGGCAGAACCGCCATCGGCTGGATCGTGGATGTGACCACCATCGGTGCAACTCTGATCTACGGCGTAGTCTCTGCGGCGGGGATCAAGCTGGCAAGGGAATCCAAGGACAGGAGAGGACTCATTGCCGGGATCGCCGGTCTTGTCATCATGATCGGATTCGGTATTTACATTCTGGTTCCCAACTTCGTTTCGCAGAGTACCATGGCGAAGGAGACCTTCCTTCTCTTCATCATCTGGAGTATTCTGGGCTTCCTGTTCTTCCGATACATCCTGCGCAGGGACAAGGAGCACCGTTTCGGAACCTCGGTAGTGGTCTGGGTGGCGCTGCTCAGTCTGGTGCTTTTCATTTCCCTGGTATGGATGCGCCAGAGTATGCTGGCCTCCGATGAGGAGATGAAGACAAATGTGGAACAGTACTACGAAACCGCCCCGGCGGACCGGGACTCCGCGGAGGATGTCAGATTTATCAGCGATCAGCTGGATGAACAGAGGCAGGATACCACCCGGACCCTGCTGATGGCCATGGGAATGTTCGGCTTCGTTCTGGTCATCATGCTGACCAATCACTCCTACATGAGCAAGCGATCCCAGGAAAGCGAAATGAAGGCCAATACCGATACCATGACAGGCGTGAAGAACAAACATGCCTTCATGACACGGGAGAAGGAGATCAACACAAATATCAAGGATGAGGTCATGGGCGGATTCGCTGTGGTTGTCTGTGACGTAAACGGATTGAAGAAGATCAATGATACCCTGGGACATAAAGCGGGAGATGAGTACATCATAGCCGCATGCCGGATGGTATGTGAGATCTTTCAGCACAGCCCGGTCTACAGGATCGGCGGTGATGAGTTCGTAGCCATTCTGGGCGGACGGGATTTTCATATGCGGGCGGAACTGATGCGCATCCTGCATGACCGTTCGGTACAGCATATCACGGACGGCGGAGCCGTGGTGTCCGGCGGTATTTCGGACTACGTGCCCGGCGATGACGAGGATTTCCACGCGGTCTTCGCAAGGGCCGATGAGCTGATGTATGTGGAGAAGAAGCTGCTGAAGAGCCTTGGCGCAGTTACCCGGGATGACGAGTCTGATGCGGAGGCTGAGGTTGAGAAGGATCCTCTCGATGACATGATGAACACGATCGTGGAAGAACGGGCCATTCTGAATGTCCGCCGTAGCGTCCTGATCGTGGAGGATGAGATCATCAACCAGCAGATCCTTGGAAATGTACTGCACGAGGATTATCAGATCCTCTACGCATCAGATGGTGTGGAGGCCCTGGAATGCCTGGAGGAGCATAAGGAGGATGTGGCCCTGATCATGCTGGATCTGCTGATGCCCCGTATGGGAGGCGCAGAGCTGATCAGTCGCGTGCGTGAAGATGACAATCTGCAGAATATCCCCATCATCGTGCTGACGGCGGATCAGAAGACAGAGGTGGAGTGCCTTCAGCTGGGTGCATTTGACTTCATTCCGAAGCCCTATCCGGATCCGGAGATCATCCGTGCCCGTGTAAATAAGGCAATCGAGCTCTGTGAGGACAGAAATATCATTCATTCCACGGAGAGAGACGCTCTTACGAAACTTTTCAATATCGGCCATTTCTTCCGCTATGTGAGTCTCTTTGATCAGCATTATCCCGACAGGCCGGCAGATGCAATCGTTGTGGATATCAATCATTTCCATATGGTCAATGAGCGTTACGGTAAGGAATATGGTGACGAGGTACTTCGGCAGATCGGTGATAAGGTGCGTCTGCAGGCCAGAAAGCTGGGTGGCGTAGGCTGCCGTCAGTCGGCGGATACCTTCCTGATCTATGCACCACACAGGGACAACTATGAAGAGATCCTTGCAAAACTGTCCGAGGGACTTGGACAGCTGAGCGAGGTGGAGAAGGACAGACAGATCCGTCTTCGTATGGGAATCTACTACGATGTGGATAAATCCATCGATATCGAGCGGCGCTTCGACCGGGCAAAGATGGCGGCGGATTCCATCCGGGGCAATTACTCAGAAGCCATCGGAGAGTTCGATGCGAAGATGCATGACGAAATGATGTTCCATGACCGTCTTTTGGAGGAGTTTAAAGATGCCATTCAGGAGAAGCAGTTTGACGTCTTCCTCCAGCCGAAGTATGATATTCGGCCGGATACGCCTACTCTTACAAGCGCGGAGGCGCTGGTGCGCTGGAAGCATCCGGAGCTGGGCATGATCAGTCCCGGGGTCTTCATTCCGCTTCTGGAGGAGCACGGCCTGATCTTCGACCTGGATTATTATGTATGGGACGCGACTGCCGCATACATCCGTTATTGTAAGGATACCTACGGCTTCTCCGTTCCCGTTTCGGTAAATGTATCGCGGATCGACATGCTGCTTCCGAATCTGAAGTCCATCTTCGAGGGCATTCTGGAGAAGTATTCGCTGACTACGGAGGATATCATCCTGGAGATCACGGAATCCGCCTACACCGGTGACGCCGAGCAGGTAATCTCCACAGTGACCCTGTTCCGGGAGGACGGCTTCGGTATCGAGATGGATGATTTTGGTACGGGCTACTCGTCTCTGGGCATGCTGTCCAAGCTGCCGATCGACGCGCTGAAGCTGGATATGTCCTTCGTCCGCAGCGCTTTCAGCGAGAATCGGGATATGCGGATGATCGAGCTGATCATCGACATTTCCGACCGCCTGGGTGTGCCCGTTATCGCAGAGGGTGTGGAGACGGAAGAGCAGTACCGGGCATTGAAGGAAATGGGCTGCGACATCGTTCAGGGCTTCTTCTTCTCGAAACCTGTCCCGAGACAGGAGTTTGATCGGTTTATCCGGGAGCGTTCGAAGGGAACTGACGGTAAGCAGGGAGAATGATTTCTCTTTTCTCAATGACATTTCAAAAAAACAAGGATTCATTCCTGACAGCAGGAACAGAGGGCCGGAAGATCGTCCGGCCCTTTAGCGTTTTTTCGACTCTTGACAGGCTAACATATGTTAGCTATAATGGCTGTGATATGGCTAATAACTATTAGCAGTATGTGTATGGAGGAATCATGACAACAAAAGAAAGAATACTGGAATCGGCGCTGACGCTTTTTGCGAAGAATGGATATGACGGAACAAGTGTGGAGCAGATCGCGACGGAAGTCGGGATCAAGGCTCCGTCTCTTTACAAGCATTATAAGGGCAAGGAGGACATTCTGAATGCCCTGATCGATTCTGCGGAAGTGCGGTATGAGGAAATGTTCGGCTCGGAGAGAAATACCGGGAAGGTTCCTAAGAATCCGGAAGAGTTTATACAGGTGACCATGGGAAGGATCGCTTTTACGATAAAGGATCCGGTCATCCGAAAGACACGGATGCTGCTTGTGCAGGAACAGTTCCGAAATGAGCGGATCGCCGAGGTTACCACCAGGCATCAGCTGGACGGAATTCAGCGGATGTTTGCGAAGATCATCGAAGGAATGATGGAGGCGGGAATCTTCAGGAAGGATGATCCTGCGCTTCTTGCAGTGGAGCTGACAGCTCCCGCGGTTCTTTGGATCGCCCAGGCGGACAGGCAGCCCCGGTACGCGGATGAGGTCATGGGAAATATCGAGAAACACATCCGGCATTTCTGCGATGTATATATGAAGCAGTAAACGAGGTGTTAATCATGCGTGTGACGCAAAGGTCCGGGAGCACGGGGAGATGACTCGGGAGCATGGGGACTGTGAGATCCTATACTGCAGAGAGTGATGATCGGTTCCGGTATTCACGGGAAACGGAAAGGAAGGATGATTTGATGAAGGTATCGATATACACGAATGACATCAGCGAATATCTCAAATGTGACGCTGTAATCGATTTTGATCATCCGTCGGTCAGTAAACTGGCAGATCATTTATACGATGAATCGGAGAATGAAACGGATTTCATTCGGCGGGCCTATGAATATGTCAGGGAGCGTATATCCCATTCTGCAGATGCAGGAGAGGATGCCGTAACCTGTTCCGCATCAGAGGTTCTTGCCGCCGGGCATGGGATCTGCTTTGCAAAGTCGCATCTTCTGGCGGCAATCCTACGCAGTAAGTCCGTTCCCGCAGGCTTCTGCTATCAGAAGCTGATCCTGGATGATGAAACGGCACCGGTTCTGATCTATCATGGACTGAACGGCGTATACATCAGGGAATATGAGAAGTGGATACGTCTGGATGCAAGAGGAAATAAGTCCGGAGTGGATGCGCAGTTTTCCATCGACTTTGAACAGCTGGCATTTCCGATACGTCCTGAAAAGGGCGAAGTCGATAACTGCGTCATTTATCCGGATCCGGATACAGAGGTGGTACGGACGCTGAGATCGCATGATTCCAGGGAAGAGTTGTGGAAGAATCTTCCGATGGAACTGGGATATGAAACGGTGAAAGAGTAAAGATAGCCGAAAGACGGAAACATACAGACATTTTATGAATTGTCAGGAGAGATATGTATGAAAGTGATAAGTTTCTTTGACAGTGACAGACAGAGTCATTGGCTGAATGAAATTAAAAAGGGTGACTGGGGAGCCGCCGGATTTTTATATGAACTTTTGAGCAAGGGGACATTCTTTGAAACCGTGGGGGATAGATCAAAGGTACTGCTACTTACGGACAGTGACAATCTGGTATCCTTCTGCACTTATGCGGAAAAGGATGATATACAGTCCACAGACCTTACTCCGTGGATGGGATTTGTATATACCTTCCCGGAATACAGAGGGCATCATTATGTGAGCCTCTTGATGGAAGAAATAGAACGGCTTGCAAGGAAAGACGGTGTATCTGAGGTCTACATCTCGACAAATCACATCGGACTTTATGAGAAATATGGGTGCGAGTTTAAAGCGGAGATGAAAGACATCGAAGGTGAAACGTCCAGGGTATATGTGAAGAAGATCACGGCCGCAACGGAATAACTATTCGCTACGGAGCGCCGGAAGGCACGAAGTATGGAATGGAGGTGCAGGATATGCAGTTTTCAGATATAGATAACGGAAAGACCTTTGATTGGGAAAATACCTCAAAGGATTATGCGAAATACAGAGACATCTATCCGGAGGAATTCTATCAGAGCATTTTGGATCTGGGGCTCTGCAGGGACGGACAGAAGGTGCTGGATATCGGAACGGGAACCGGCGTTCTTCCACGCAATATGTATCGGTACGGTGCGAAATGGATCGGAACGGATATTTCGGAAAATCAGATCCAGCAGGCAAAGCTGCTTTCGGCGGAGAGCGGGATGGGTATAGAATATTATGCATGCCCGGCTGAGGGTGTTGATTATCCGGAGGATACCTTTGATGTGATCACGGTATGTCAGTGTATCTGGTACTTGGATCCGAAGGTGATCACCGGAAAATTCGCCCGGATGCTGAAGCCGGGTGGAAAACTTCTGATCCTCTACATGGGATGGCTTCCCTATGAGGACGAGATTGCGGGAAAGAGCGAAGAGATTATCTTAAAGCATAATCCCAACTGGTCTTCTTATGGAGATACCGTTCACCCGGTTTATGTTCCGGAAGAGCTGCTTACGAACTTTGATATGGTACTGCAAAAGGAGTTTCGGGTAGATGTTTCATTTTCAAGAGAAGGCTGGCATGGACGCATGCGCGCCTGCAGGGGAGTGGGAGCGGCCATGAACGAGGCACAGCTGCAGGCATGGAATGAAGAACATATGCGAATGCTGAATGAAAATGCACCGGAGGTCTTTGACGTTAAGCATTATGTATCGATTGCTGAGTTACAGGTGAAAAAATAAAATGATCGGACAACAGGAAAATCGGAAGACAGGAGATGGAAATGACAGACGGCACAGACAGATTTTCAGAAATTAAAAACAGACTTTGTGAATTTGCAATGAAGGATAGGGACATTTGGGCGGTAATCGCCATCGGATCATCCACCAGGTCGGATATTCCGGCTGATGAGTATTCGGACCTGGATCTTTTCGTCGTGACGGAAGAGCCTGATCCCTGGTTCTCCGGGGAGTATCCGAAGAAACTGGGGAGGGTAAGCATTTCCTTTCTCGAGCCCACTCTCGGTGGGGGAAAAGAGAGACGGTGCATTTTCGATGAAGATAAGGATGTGGACATGATCGTCCTTACGCCGGATCAGTTTGAGACAGCAGTCCGGGAAGGCGTTGCCGGATGGGTGATGAACCGGGGATACCGGATTCTTTATGATGCGGGATATATGGAGGAAAAATGTGGAAGTTCGCTTTCGGATATGCTGAAGAAGTATGTCTCATCGGCGACTGCCGGGGAGGTAATATCCAAGACGGATTATCTGAATCTGGTTAATGATTTTTATTTTCATAATATCTGGTCATGTAAGAAATTGCTCCGGGGAGAGCTTTGGTCAGCAAAGATGTGTATTGATGCTTACCTGAAACCACATCTGCTACATATGATCGAGCAGTACCAGCTGGCTCAGGGGAGTGAAGATGTATGGCATGACGGCAGATTCCTGGACCGCTGGGCGGATCCTGAAGTTAGGGAGGAACTAAAGGACTGCTTCGCACACTATGACAGTAAAGATTGCGGAGCGGCGCTTATGGCAACACATAAGCTTTTCGCGAAGATTGCACCTGTTGTAGCAGAGAAATTGATGATCGATTATCCGCGGGAGGCTGAGCACTGTGCTTATGATTATCTGAGTCGAAATCTTGGCAGGATATTGGATACGGGAAACTGAAAGAAGAGGACGGATATGGATAAAGGCTGGTCGGAAAAGAATAAAGAAGTTCAAAAACTACTGGCGAAGGAAGCAACCTTCGATGAGGCGATCCAAAAGCTTCTTACCTTCCGGGCGGAAATGTTCGAGCAGATCACGCAGATCGTGAACGGATATCCGGAGAAGGCTTTTTCCGAAATGCCTTTTGCGGGAGCGGACGGATATCATAGTAAAACCCTTGCGTATTCCATCTGGCATATCTTCCGGATCGAGGATATCGTGGCCCATGAGATGATCGCGGGTGACAGTCAGGTGCTTTTTGAACAGAACTTTCTGGACCGCATAGGTTCACCCATCATTACCACGGGTAATGAATTACAGGGGGACGGGATCGTGGAGTTCTCGAAACAGTTAAATATCCGGGAACTGTATCTCTATGCAAAGGCGGTGACGGAGTCTACGGATCAGATCCTGCAGTATCTGACTTTCAAAGAATTGAAACAGAAATACGGAGAGGATGTGAGGGAGAAGTTGATCCGCAGCAAGTGTGTAAGTGAGGATGAAAATGCATTCTGGCTCATCGATTACTGGTGCGGTAAGGATGTAAAAGGTTTGATCCAGATGCCTTTCAGCAGACATTGGATCATGCATATCGAAGCCATGCGCCGGATCAAGAATAAACTCTGCAAGATAGCGCGGAAGGGTGTGGATCCCATTGCCTACTGTGGTTTCTCCTGCAATCACTGTTTCCTTGCCGAGTGGTGCGGATCTTGCAGAACCGAGTATAACACCTGTTCCTTTGCCACCTGTTCGGAGGACGGGATCTGCCCGAATGTGAAGTGTTGCAAGGAAAAGGGTATCGATGGATGCTATGAATGTGAGGACATGGAGACCTGTGAAAAAGGGTTTTATATCCCCTCAAATGACGGCGCGAACGCAGCTAAGGCCCAGGCGTTATATATCCGGAAGTACGGGAAGAAAGCCTTCCTGAAAGTTCAGGACAGACTGCATGAGAAATATGAATTTCAGAAGACCCAGGAGATCCTGGGACAGGATTATGAAGAAGGGCTGAGGATCCTGGAAGATATTTGATGATGGAGGACTTATGAAACTGAGAGAATTTAAACAGGAAGATGCAAAGATCATAGCCGGATGGCTTCGGACCGAAGAAGAATTATACAGATGGTCTGCTGACAGATTTAATAAATTCCCGCTTTCGGGAGACGATATCAACGAAAGCTATGGACCGCAGAAGGAATCCGGCCGATTCTTTCCGCTGACGGCGGTTGATGATCAGGGGGATGTTTTGGGACATTTCATCATAAGGTATCCGAGAGAGGATGATGACAGCTCGGTACGTTTCGGTTTTGTCATCGTGGATCCTTCTCTGAGAGGAAAAGGATACGGAAAGGAAATGCTCCGCCTGGGAATCGAATATGCAAGGGAGAAGCTTTCCGCTTCAAGGATCGATCTGGGCGTATTCGAGAATAATGATGGAGCAAGACACTGCTACGAGGCTGTAGGTTTTCGGGAGTATGGAAGAAGAGAATGCGAGATGCCCATCGGAACCTGGACCTGCATCGATATGGAGATCGTATGATCCAAAGAGGAGAACAAAAATGAATTACAGAGTTATCGATAAGGAGAAGTACTACCGGAGCGGGGTGTACCGCCATTTCACAGAGGATTGCAAATGCTCCACCTCCATGACGGCGAGGATCGATGTTACGGATCTGGTGGAGTATTCCAAGCGGGCAGGCACTAAATTCTACATCAACTTTCTGTATGTGCTTTCCAAGGTGCTGAACTCAAGGGATGACTATAAGATGGGATATCTCTGGCAGTCGGAGGAACTGATCTGTTATGACAGCATCAATCCGATCCAGTACATTTTTCACGAGGATACGGAAACCTGCACGCCGGTGTATACGACCTATTATGAGGATTACGAAGAGTTTTACCGGAACGCCATAAGCGATGTGGAGAACGCAAAGAAGATAAGGGAATACGGTCTGGATCTGATGAACCATCCGAACTGGTTCGATGCATCGTATATTTCCTGGCTGTCCTACGATTCGCTGAATATCGAGCTGCCGGACGGATACTTACATTTTCCTCCCATCATTAACTGGGGGAAGTACCGAGAGGAAGGCGGCAGGCTGATGATGCCGGTGAGCGTCCGCCTGAACCATGCCATAGCGGACGGATTTCTGGTGGCAAATGTATATCGGCTGCTGGAGCAGGAAATGTCGGTATTGGTGAGATGAATGACAAACAGCCGTCAGATGATGATCTGACGGCTGTCTTTCTTTGTAGATATTATTTAGGATCCGCTGACGAGCATATCATAGGTCACGCCGTACTTTTCGGCGATATCCTTTGCGTAGGAGGAGCCCTCCGGCTGCGCCAGGGCGACCTTGAAGGAGCGTTTGCCGTCCTCGGTTCGCATGATCAGTGAAGCGGCTCCCGCACCGGTGCTTTCACGGGTAAGCTCGTCGGCATCCTCTCCCAGCTTGTGCATGTGGGTATTGTAGATCGTCCGCACTGCCCTGGTCAGAAGCGCCTTGACGGAATCCCTTGCGATATAGTAGCCTTCCTCAAATGAGGTTGTGGAGAAGGTCTCATTCAGAAGCAGAAGGCTTCTGCCGGTAGCTTCGGAGAACATCTCCTTGAAGCGGATGCATTCCTCCCCGAGTCTTCCCAGATTCATCGTCTTATCTTCGTCTGCAGGAAAATGTGTGTAAATACAGTCACAGGGAACATACCGGAAGCTTTCCGCCGGAACGAAGAGTCCTCCCTGTGCCAGAACGAACAACTGTCCCACAGCCTGTGTGATGGTGGTCTTTCCGCCCCGGTTTGCACCTGTGAGGATGTAGACGGTGTGCTTCTCATCGAAGATAAGGTCGTTGGGCACGATCTCACTGACATTTTCCATGTTCATGGCAAGCTTCAGATTGTAGAAGCCTTTTGCGGACATGGTAGTCTCGCCGGCATTTTCCGGCTGTGCCTCGCAGAATACACAACCCTTATCCATCAGTTTGCTTATAAACTCCGCACATCGGATGTAATAGATAAACTCCGGTACCAGTCCGGATACATTTACGATGGCCACATCCGCGTACCTGGTAAGCGTGTCTCTCAACTTCTTCACAAGGGAGCCGAGCATTTTATTTACCACGGTATCCAGATAGTACGTGGAGCTGGATGTTACTGCATCCGCTTTCGTATTCACCAGTGTGGAGTTGGCTCCGGAGAGAGCGTCGAAGACAGCCTTCCCCGAAAGTACGTCCACCTGATTCTTCATACGGCCGATGACGCCGCTCTTTTCCTCCGTGTCGATGAGCTGATAATGCAGATCACCGTCCCAGTCTGCGGTATCACGGAGCTTGTCTTTTGCCGCGATGGCATCGGCGAAATTGCTGACGATGCCCGACTTCTTAAAGGGCTTCTTATTGATGGAGACAAGACCGATGCTGACGGCTTCAAAGCGCTCGTTGACATTGATGCCGAGAGTGACGCTCTGTACATCGGATGCACTCATTTTCAGATCGGCGATGTCCTTCTTCATTTCGGCAAAACAGGCATCCTCGTAAAGTCTCGAAATGTAGTCCCGCAGCCGGGTCAGCCCCTCGGACTGAATCCGCTCATCGGACAGGCAGTCCCGCAGGGTTTCTACGGTCTTGATATAACTGTCCAGGTCATCGAGACGACGAAAGAGATGTGACAGGCCCAGTTCCTCGTCGGAGGTTTTATGCATGGAGGAAAAATCCTTCATGAACTGAATCCTGTCGAACAGCTCCATCAGGGTCTTTCTGAGCTCCGGCAGCCGGAGAATATCCACGAAGATCTTTCGGCGGTATGCAGCGACATCTGCATCATCCGTCATCTGCGAAAGTACATTTGTGATCATACGGCGTTCTATGGCATCGTCTGATGTGGCATTGCAGAATGCCTCCAAACCGAGGTCATGCATCACCTGATCGGGAAGCCGATGGTATTTGACGTCTGTGTGAGCAGGCTGCATCAGACTGAATCCGGTATTTTTATCCATGGTTCTCCTCCTGTTCCATACTTCGCACTGATTAACAGGTTAGCTGCGTACTCCGTTTTTCAGGCCGTGCTCCCAAGATGATCACACCTTCTTCAGGGGAATACAGATATAGCTGACCGTATCGGCAGGGTTCTTCGCCGGCGGCAGATAGAATTCCAATGAATAGTTGCCTGCCAAAGTGTAGTCCTTCAAAGAGGGAAGCCACTGGGTCCAGATCTCGGTGTTGACCTTCTGCATACTGTCGGGAAGAGGACCCTCGCATTTGAACAGGGCCCACAGTCCTCCCGGGATCTGATAGGCAGAGCAGCCTTCCGGGATATCCTGCCATGGCAGATACAGGTCGGCGATCCAGTAGTCAAAGTTTTTTCCGTCCATGTCGGTACATATACCGAACATTCCCTTTAAACCCTTCATGTCCGACATCCATTCGTTCCAGAACTTCGGGATTTCCCCGTAGCTTGTATCGGCATCAAATCTCTTTTTAATACCCACAACAGTAAATGGTGCTTTTTCAACGATTTTGTAATCCAGCATAGTTCCGCCCTCCAATGTGATTTTGATATGCAGCGGAGCGAAGGACCGTAATTCAGCCCCTGCTTCTCTGGCCTGTGCAGGGGTGATGCCGTGAAAACGCTGGAAGGCTTTCGTAAAGCTGTCAGGAGAATCATATCCGTACTTCATGGCAATGTCGATCACCTTACGATCGGAGCAGGACAGCTCCTGGGCTGCAAGTGTCATACGACGGGCTCGGATGTATTCTCCAACGGTCATACCGCACATGGCACCGAAGATACGCTGATAATAGAACGAAGAAAGTGCGGCTTTCTTTGCAACCTCTTCGATGTTCAGCTCTTTCGTCAGATTTTGTTCCATATAGTCAACGGAATCCTGAAACCCTTCAATCCAGTCTTTCATAACAGTCACCTCACTGGCGCTAATCTTATTATTTCACATCGGAACATTTTTCTCCCGACTTTTTCTGCACTCTTTGTCGGGGTCGATCTTATGGGTAAATTATATACTAAAAAGTCTTGCCTAGAAAGTCAATTGACGAGGTATAAGCAGAGTTTACATTGTTTTGGGGTTGAATAAGGTAATGATTCGGGTTATAATGTCTGTGAACAAAAAATGCATCCGGGTGCAAAAATAGTTCGGAGGTTCAAAGGGTGGAAATCAAAAGAGATCAATATCTGAATCAACTGATTCGAAAAAAAGACAATGGACGAGTTAAGATCATCACGGGTATACGACGTTGTGGGAAGTCCTTCCTGTTGTTCGAGCTGTTCAGGAAGTATCTCCGTGAAGAGGGTGTTGCGGATAGTCAGATCATAGAAGTGCAGCTGGATGAGATAGACAACATCAAGTACAGAAATCCGTTTGCACTCAACGATCACATCAAACAACAGATTGTGGATAATGGACAACGATACTATGTGATGATCGATGAGGTTCAGTTATGCGCTGAGATTCCAAATCCGTATGTTGACGATCCTGATGAGAAAGTAACATTTATAGATACGGTACTGGGTTTAATGAAAATGAAAAATGTGGACATCTATGTAACGGGAAGCAATTCGAAAATGCTCTCCCAGGAAGTTCTAACCCAGTTCCGTGACAGAGGTGATGAAATACATTTGCAGCCATTGTCATTTGCTGAGTTTAAGTCGTGCTATCCCGATCAGGAACATGCATGGAGGGATTACTGCATATATGGTGGGATGCCATATGTATTACAGTTGGAAACCAGGGAAGAGAAAAGCCGATATCTAAAGGAACTGTTTGAAGAAACATACCTGAGGGATATTGTGGAACGAAAAGATGTCCGAAATGATCAGGAGATCCTTGAAGTGCTTTTGGATTTTATCTCTTCCGCGATTGGTTCACTTACAAATCCGTCGAAACTGGAGAACCGATTTTTAACGGAGAAGAAGATGAACGTATCGCATACAACGATATCGAAGTACCTCGGTTATTTTAAAGAAGCATATATAATCGATAGTGCTAAGCGATATGATGTAAAAGGCGCCGCTTATTTCGACACTCCGCTGAAATATTATTTTTCGGATATCGGGCTTAGGAATGCAAGGCTTAATTTCCGGCAGGTAGAAGAGAGCCACATCATGGAAAATGTACTCTATAATGATCTTGTTCGGAGAGGGTACAACGTAGATGTGGGTGTGGTAGGGTATTCAAAGAAAGAAAAGGACCATACTGGAAAAGTCAAGTCTGTTCGTGTTCAGTTGGAGGTTGATTTCGTGGTAAACCGGGGAGATCAACGTTACTACATTCAGTCCGCACTGAATATTGATTCTCAGGAGAAGCAGGAACAGGAGACAAACTCTCTAAAAAGAATAGATGATTCTTTTAGAAAGATTGTTGTTGTCAAGGATGATATTATTCCGTGGCATGATGAACGAGGTATTCTTTACATTGGTGTACAGGAATTCCTGTTAAATGAAAATGCCATCGATATGTGAACCAAAACATGGTGCGTATCATTTGCCTGCATCCGGCCACTCCAGGGTAAAGCTGTCCTGTGTGACGCTGAGACGCACCTTCTCGCCCATAAGTAAGGGGTAGTTATTCTCCCCGTGGCCTGCGGGAAATCCATATGCAATGGGGACATCCAGATCCTTCAGGAACTGCCGGTAGACCATATCATAAACGCCACGGAACTGACCACCTCTGGAATCCCCTGTATAATCGCCGGGTTCCGGATCCGTGTCGGTCCATTCTCCCAAAATGATCCCGGATGCATGATCCAGAACACCGCTGTTCTTAAGAACCGTCATACTGTAATGTACCTGGTGATAATCGCATTCGCAGTCCTCGAGGAACAGGATGTACGGCTGATCCAGTTTCGTGCTGTCATATTCGGTACTCACCACGGTGGTCATGATCGTCAGATTTCCGCCAACCAGGATTCCCTCTGCGGTTCCCTGTTTGTCATATTCACTGCCGGCACATTTATAGGTCGGGATCTCTCCCTGGAGCATCTTTTTTTCTACATCTACGCACTCCGCCGGAAGATCGGTAAAAGCGGCGCTCATGGATGCATGTATGGAAGAAACTCCTGCTCTGGTCCAGGTGGAATGACAGGCTGTGATGTCACTGAATCCGATGATCGTTTTTTTCGCTTCTGTGATAAGCTTCCGGTCTATCACTTCCATAACCTCACAGGATGCATACCCGCCCCGCACGCAGAAAACCGCTTTGATCTCGGGATCGGAGAGAGCCCATTCCAGGTCCTCGCGGCAGTTATCCAATGTACGATCCACCGTACAGACATATTTACCCTCTACCGGAACATAACCCCATTTCTTTAGGCCGTCGATCGTGGCATCCGCCTGGGCTCTGGTAGGAAGAGATGACGGGGAGATCACCGCCACTTTATCTCCGGCTTTCAGAAAGCAGGATGCATCAGCTCCCGTAAATTGATTATATCCGGTCACTTCGATGGGGGTATCCACTCCTTCCGAGAACAGGTGATCCTCTTCAGCGGCCTGCGTATCCGCAGGCTCTGTCGTAGCTTCTTCTTTTTTCACGCATCCGGAAAGCATGCTGCAGATCAGCATGGCTGAAACAGTGATTGTCAGCATCCGTCTGAATTTCATTTTCATTCGCATTATCCCACACCCGCTTTCGTTATTCGAATTAACCCCTCACTTTGTTCGGAATCATGGGTCAACCCATGACTATTGTGCCATGATTTCGTTTCACGAAATCATGCTCGGACGCTTTGCGTCCGCGGCTGTGCTTCGCACAGCGCCCCCTGCTCTTCGAGCAGGGTCACGGGGCCCACCCGCTTCGCGGGCACCCATGACTATTGTGCCATGATTTCGTTTCACGAAATCATGCTCGGACGCTTTGCGTCCGCGGCTGTGCTTCGCACAGCGCCCCCTGCTCTTCGAGCAGGGTCACGGGGCCCACCCGCTTCGCGGGCACCCATGACTATTGTATCATATTTCTTTTATTCAGAGCAGCACTTCTTTGGAGACTGTACTTCACATTGGTGTGGGTTCACAGTATAATATACCTATGGGGCGATATAAGGCATTTTGAAGAGAGAAGGTGTATAACGTGAAGTCGATCAGAGCCAAAATTTCAGTTATTACTATAAGTGCGATCATCATTACCATGATAATTGCGGCCGTTTTTGGCGTGGTGGCCATCCGAAATATCAGTACCAACAGCTCCCGGCAGATGCTGCGTCTGCTCTGTGAGGCGGGGCAGAAGAATCTGGATACAAGCCTGATCAGTGTGGAAAAGGATGTGGAGTCGATCTCCGCCTATGTTGAGGAAGACCTGAAGGGACTTGATGACAGGGAGCTTCAGGAACATCTTGACCGGATAAGTGCCTTTTTCAGAAAAGTCCTGAACAAAACGCACGGTATCCTGACATATTACTACAGGATCGATCCGTCGGTTTCATCCGAGGTGAAGGGATTCTGGTATGTTAAATCGGAGAGCGGAGGCTTTCAGGAGCATGAGGTGACTGATATCACCATGTATGATACGAATGATACCTCCCAGCTGGTATGGTTTACCGTCCCCAAGGCGACCGGTAAGCCTGTCTGGCTTCCGCCCTATATAACGGATAACCTGGGTGCCAGAGTTATTTCCTATAATACGCCGGTCTATCTGAACGGACAGTTCGTGGGTGTGATCGGTATTGAGCTTGATTATTCTTTTATGGCTGAGATGGTGGATAATATCAAGCTTTATGAGAACGGATATGCATTCATTAATGATGATAAGGGAACGATCATCTATCATCCGAAAATGGATGTGCCGACCATGGAGAAGCTGCCTGATGCTCCGGAGGGAATCACGGAGAGGGGTGATATCATCCATTACAACTACGAAGGAGTCGATAAAATAGCAGTCAGTCTTCCTCTGGTGAACGGGGACTGCCTGAATGTATCTGTTCCGGTAAATGAGATCAATGCCGACATGAATAAATGGGTCAATATGATCATCATCGCCTTCTGTGTTCTTTTGGCAGCGTTCATTGTCTTTATTATCAGGTTCACCGGAAGGATCACAAAACCCCTGAAGGAACTTACCCGTGTGGCGAAGCAGATCGATGAAGGTAATTACGATTCTCAGCTTCACTATGACGGGGATGACGAGATCGGAAAACTCACGGGGACCGTCAACAACCTGTCATCACATCTTAAAACGTACATTTCCGAACTCAACGATCTGACAAAACAGCTTACCACACAGAACGAATCACTTAGTTCACTGCTGGACAACATGCCGGCAATGAGCTTCTCCAAGGATGTGGAAACGGGAGTATATCGGGCCTGCAATCAGACATTTGCAGACTATGCAAATCTATCGAGTCCGGAGGATGCGGTCGGGCTGACCGACGCAGAGATGTTTGATCCCGTAACCGCCGAACATTTCTCCGAGACGGATCGTAAAACCCTCTCCATGGATGAACCCTTCATATATTTTGAGGAGGTGCTGGATGCCGGAGGAAGGCCCAGGCAGTTCCAGACCACAAAGATCAAATATACCAATCCGAACGGAAGAGTGTGTATTCTGGGTGTTTGCACCGATATAACGGATACCCGGGCCAGGAATCAGGCGGACAGTATGATCACGGCAATGGCTGCGGACTACCGTTGTGTCTATTATATCAATCTTGATAAAAATGACGGCGTATGCTACCGCAATGATCCGGGAGATCCCGATCTGACGCCCTCGGGAGTTCATTTTCAGTATATGGACAGGGCGAAATGGTATGCTGAGAACTACGTTACCGAATTATACAGGGACGGTTTCCTGGAGTTTGTCGATCCGGACAATATCAGGGAGCGCCTTTCCACGGAGCCCATCATAGCTTACCGTTATCTGGCCAGGAAGGGTGAGCATGAATATTATGAAATGATACGTGTGGCCGGCGTTCGCCGTGCAGAGGAAAGAGACGATCATATGGTTCATGCGATCGGACTCGGCCTTACGGAGATCGATGCCGAGATGCGTGAGACCATGTCGAAGAATGACGCACTGGTCGAAGCTCTGACCCTGGCGGAAGAGGCAAATAAGGCGAAGACCGCATTCCTTTCCAACATGAGCCATGAGATCCGTACGCCGATGAATGCGATCATCGGACTGGATACGCTTGCGCTGCATGATGAAACGATTTCGGAGCATACCCGGGATTATCTGGAGAAGATCGGAGGAAGCGCCCGTCATCTGCTTGCCCTGATCAACGATATTCTGGACATGAGCCGTATCGAGTCCGGCCGACTGGTTCTCAAAAAAGAAGAGTTTTACTTCAGCGCCATGCTGGAGCAGATCAATTCCATGGTGTCATCACAGTGTTCTGATAAGGGACTTTATTACGAATGCCGGATGCTGAGCCGTGTGGATGAATACTATATCGGTGATGACATGAAGCTGAAGGAAGTGATCATCAATATCCTTTCGAATGCTGTAAAGTTCACGGATGCACCGGGCAATATCACCATGACAGTTGAAAAGACGGCCGAATATGAAGAGCAGTCCACATTGAAGTTCTGCATTAAGGATACCGGCATCGGAATGAGTAAGGAGTATATCCCCCGGATATTTGAACCGTTCTCACAGGAGGACGGAAGTACGAAGAATAAATATGGCAGTACCGGTCTTGGTATGGCGATAACAAAAAATATCGTTGAAATGATGAACGGTACCATCAGTGTGGAATCAAAGAAGGGTGTCGGAACCGAGTTTACTGTGGTGGTCACCCTCAGAAATTCCCTGCGCAAAGATTCCAACAAGGAAAATCTCCTTGATCTGAACCAGCTGAGAGCTCTGATCGTTGATGATGAGGAAATTCCGGCGGAGCACGCACGAATGGTGCTGGACGAGGTAGGGATCAGGGCAGATGTCTGCATGAGCGGTGAGGATGCGCTCCGAATGATGGAGGTACAGCATCTGAAGCAGGAACCCTATAATCTGGTATTGCTGGACTGGAAGATGCCGGATAAGGATGGTGTCGATACTGCGAAGGAAATCAGGGAGCTTTATGATAATGAGACAACGATCATTATCCTGACGGCATATAACTGGGATGAGATCATGGATAAGGCTCTTTCCTCAGGCGTTGACGGATTTATCTCCAAGCCGTTATTTGCTTCTAATGTGATGACGGAATTTGAAAGAATCGCCAACCGCAACAATCTGAACCTCTTCAAGGAGAAGCAGCGTGCGGATCTGGCGGGTCGACGTGTCCTTGTGGTTGAAGACATTGAAATGAATGCCGAGATCATTATGGATGTTCTTGAAATGGAAGAAGTGGAATCGGATCACGCCGAGAATGGAAAGATAGCCGTGGAGATGTTTGAAAGCAGTGAGCCGGGAACCTATGCAGCCATCCTGATGGATATCCGAATGCCTGTTATGGACGGCTTGGAAGCAACGACGGCGATACGTGCATTGAACAGGAAGGACTCAAAGACGATCCCGATCATTGCGCTGACGGCCAACGCCTTTGATGAAGATGTGCAGAGATCGCTGCAGGCCGGAATGAATGCGCATCTATCCAAGCCTGTTGAACCGGATCAGCTGTATCAGACTCTGGGAGAACTGATCTATGAAGCGGAGCAGGAAACCGGATGAAGTCCGGATAAACAAAGGAGAACTGTTTAATGCACTTTGTTGATGCAAAAGGGATTCTGACCGGTAAGGGCGGATACTTCGGAATGAATATCTACCGTGGATGTACCCACGGCTGTATATACTGTGACAGCAGAAGCAGGTGTTATCAGTTCACACATCCCTTTGAGGATATTGAGGTGAAGCAGAATGCACCGGAGCTGTTGGAACGGGCGCTGAGGTCGAAAAGAAAAAAGTGCATGATCGGAACGGGTGCAATGTCGGATCCGTATATGCATTGTGAAGAAGATTTACGGTTGACGAGGCGATGCCTGGAGATCATCCGGAAATATGGCTTTGGGGTTGCGATTCAGACTAAATCCGACCGGATCCTTCGGGATCTCGATCTGCTGTCGGAGATCAACGAGTCTGCAAAATGCGTGGTGCAGATGACGCTTACAACCTATGATGATGACCTGTGCCGGATCCTGGAGCCGAATGTCTGTAATACAAAGCGCAGGATCGAGGTTCTGGAAGAAATGCAGAGAAGAGGCATTCCGACGATCGTCTGGATCACGCCCATTCTGCCGTTTATCAATGATACGGAGGAGAATATCACCGCCATTCTGAATGAGTGTGTCAGAGTCGGTGTAAAGGGTATTATCGATTTCGGCATGGGTCTTACACTTCGGGAGGGTGATCGGGAATACTATTACGCTGCACTGGACAGACATTTTCCGGGAATGAAGGATCGGTACATAAAGAGGTATGGAAATGCGTATGAACTGCCAAGTCCGAACTCAAAGGGCTTGATGGAGGTGTTCCGGAGAATCTGTAAGGAGAATGGGATCCTGTCGACCCCGGATGAGTGTTTCAGATTTATGGGAGAGTTGCCGGAGAAGTATCCGCAGATGAGCATATTCGATCTGTAAAGCAAAGGAGAATGATATCCCTTTCCTGGCGGTTTCCGCTTAAAATTACAACTTGAAGTTATTGAAGTTTGTTTGAAGTGACTTTGAAGTTGACTTTGAAGTTGCATTGAAGTAAGATTGAAGTACTTCAAAGAAGAAGGAGGAAAATCGCCGTGTACCTGGAAGAAATCATTGGAAAAGTTCAGCTTGAAGGCCTGACCTCGGAGTGTAAGCGCATTTTGAATCGGAACGATAACGAGGGGTGGTTGAAGACGGTTGCCGGATTTGCAAATGCATCCGGTGGTGATCTGTATATCGGCGTAGAAGATAAAACGAATAAACTGATCGGGTTTGATCGGACGGAAGCGGATAATGAGCGAAATTATTTCAATAATCAGGTGAATGAGCATATTACACCCAGGCCGCAGATCAACATTTCCTTTCTTCCCTACAAGATAAGGAACAGTGAGCGCTTTGTCCTACGTGTGCAGGTGATGGAGTCTGCGGTTAAGCCGGTAATCCTGAAATACAATAACACGCCGTCCATTTACATGCGAAGAGACGGCTTTACCAATGGAGCCACCTATGAAGAGATCATTGAAATGAGTGTCCGGAGCAAAAACACACAGTATGATCTCCTTGTATCAGATGTAACGTATGATCCCGGGGATTTCACCGGGTTACAGGCGTTTTTCCGTGAACATCAGGATGAAAAGAACAAAGGGAAAGAACTGAAGGAGAAAGCGCTTCGTTCCATGGGCTTTATGGACGAGAAGGGATACCTTCTGAATGGAGCGGTTTTGTTCCGGGATGATTATGATGGGCGGAAGACAGGTGTTCAGTGTTCGGTCTTCTCCGGATTCCATAAGGGAAGCGAGCGGATCATAACGATCAATCGTTTCAATGGAAATATTCAGGATACGATTGAATATATTATGGAATTTGTGAATCAGAGAATGAATCATTCCATGATAAAGCTTGGAGATAACCGGATCAATATTGACGCTTATCCGCAGCGTGCACTTTTCGAGGGTGTGATTAATGCTGTGGCACATCGGGATTATTATCTGGATGGGACGGAGATCCAGGTGGATATGTTTAAGGATCGGCTGGAGATATCTTCACCGGGCGGTTTTTATCGTGGGGAGAAATTCGGGAAGACCTATGATCTGTCCGGCGTGATCTCTAAGAGGAGGAATGAACTGATCTCTAATGTTCTGGTGGCATGTAATGTGATGGAGGCTGCAGGTACGGGCTTTGACAAGATCATGGAGGAGTACGCGGATGCGGATGAGCTGCATAAACCGTATATCTGCTCGGCCTCAGACCATTTTACGCTTGTGCTTCCGGATCTCACCTATGCAGAAGGGGTTGCGGATGACCGCCTGCCGGAAATCTCCTTTGTTCCGGTTCCGGATGGTACAGAGCATGATGAAAAGGTGCTCGCATTCTGCTACAGTCAGGCACACAAGGCGGCAGAAATCGCAGAGTATCTTGGAGTCAGCGATTCCACCTATTTCCGAAAGAAAGTGCTGGAGAATCTGGAAAAGCAAGGGTACCTTCTTGCAAGCAAGGTATCCAGGGCAAGTTACTACAAAACCAATCGGGAGTTGGTAAGAGCGGAGTAAACGGGGGGTAAAATGATATCTGAGTATAAAGTTGTTCAAAGCTACGCAAAAGAAACCATAGAATACATCAAAACAGTGATCAGACCGGGTATGTCTCTCCCGGAGGTACGCCGGTTATGCGAAGAAAAATTGAAAAGTCTGGGGGCGGATTCCTTCTGGTACTACGATATCGGAGCCTTTGTTTTTGCAGGGGATGAGACAACCGTTTCCGTGTCCGGAAGGGAGTATTCAACCTCGGACAGAGTGATCGGATCCGATGATATTATCACGATCGATCTCAGTCCGCAGGTAGGAGATACCTGGGGGGATTACGCAAGGACCGTTATTGTGGAAGGCGGCAAGGTCATACCGACTGTTGATGAGATAGTTAACGATGAGTGGCGCGGTGGTCTGCTCATGGAGAAGAAGCTTCATGACAAGATGACACAGATCGTGAGTCCGCAGATGACATTTGAAGAGCTCTATTATCAGATGAATGAATTCATAAAAGCGGAGGGTTTTATCAACCTGGACTTCTTGGGGAATCTGGGACATTCGATCGTTCGCAGGAAAGAAGATCGGATCTATATTGAAAAGGGGAATAACACGAAGCTTGGAGATGTCAGCTTCTTTACCTTTGAGCCGCACATCAGTGTCAGCGGATCGAAGTATGGTTATAAGATGGAGAATATCTATTATTTTGAGGATGGTGTGATCAAAGAACTGTAAATCGGAATGTGTACAAAAAAGGAGATCTCTCTATGAAAAAACGCATTAAAGCTTTCATACTCATAATGGTGATGCTGATCTCAAGCTCATTTTCATCATTCAGATCCGATGCAGCTACTACAGGCTGGCACCATGACAAAACCGGTTGGTGGTATGTGACCTCAACCTCTGGTTCATATGTCAAAAATCAATGGAAACAGATTGGTGGAGTATGGTATTTCTTTAAGTCAACAGGGTACATGGCTGCCAATGAATATGTTAATGGTTATTGGCTTAATAAAGATGGATCATGGACATATAAGTATAAGGCTGCATGGAAGAAGAATTCTATTGGTTGGTGGTTTGGTGATTCAAGTGGGTATTATGCTAAGAATACAAACTTCAAGATAAATGATGTTGTATACCATTTTGATAAGAAAGGGTACAACAAAGCTGAGTGGGTTAAGCGAAACAATAAGTGGAGTTATATTAAGGCAAATGCAACTTATACAGTGGGGTTAAGTAGTATTGATGGGGCAAAATACTACTTTGATTCTAATGGATATATGCTTACCGGCTGGCAGACCATAAATGGAAAGAAATATTATTTTATTTCAGATGGCCGGATGAATACAAAATCTGAGCTTACGATTTCCGGTACTACATATCTGTTTGATTCAAATGGAGTATGTAAGGGAAAGAAGGAGCCTGTTCATCAGCATACGATGAAAGAAGAAATCATAGAACCGACCTGTACCACAGATGGATATACAAGGCATTATTGTACTACATGCGATTATTCTTACAATACGGATACGATCAAAGCACATCATGATATTGTGATCGATAAAGCTGTACCTGCAACCTGTACTGTGCCCGGAAAGACACAGGGGGAGCATTGTACAAAATGTGATTATAAGGTTAAGCAGAAAAAGATTCCTGCATTGAACCATGATTTTACCGGTGTAGTAAGATATTATTCGGATGTGGAATGTTTAAATGAATTAAGCTCTGCAGATCTGAAATGTGATAAGGATTATTATACCCAGACGAAATGTTCCAGATGTGATGAAACGGAAGTAGTTAAACATGAGGCCGGTACGCATACGGGTATAAAGCAGTCTACTTCAGAAGCAAGTACATGTGAGAAGAAGGGACATGATGATTATAAGTGTTCAGTATGTGGATATGAATGGTCTGATGAACTTGAACTTGCAGAACATACATATGGAGAGTGGTCGGTAAAAACGGTAGCCACATGTAGTAAAAAGGGCAAGGAACATAGCTTCTGCTCAGTATGTGGTGATGAAGATATCAGGGCTACAAAAAAAGATCCGAACAATCATAACTATAAGATTAATAAGGTTTATGTGGAATTAGATGGAGATACCTATGTAGCAACTACATGTGATCCTACTATTGAAACCTATTGGGAAGAAGAATGTGAATGGTGTCATGATATTAGAAAAAATACTGTAGAACATCTTGATCATGATTTCAATAGTGAAAGAAAGTATTATGAAGATGAAGCTTGTACAATAGAAGCACCTGAACAGCTTGATTGTGAAACAACTTACTACTATAAGACAAAATGTATTAATTGTGATACATGGTCTGATGTAAAAGTAAAAGAAGCTGGACAGCATAATTGGATTGATGATACTTCTAAGGAAGATATAAAGTCAACATGTCATACACATGGTACTCATTATAAGAAGTGTAGTATTTGTGGAAAGCAGGATGCAGATGAACTTGAACTTGATCCTAAGAACCATGAAGGGATTGAAATATCTGATAATAATGCAGTAGCAGCAACTTGCAAGGATAAGGGTAAAACTGCAAGTACACATTGTTCAGTATGTGGTAATACAATTAAATCACAGATAGATACTCCTATTGATCCTAAGAACCATATTGGTGAACTTGTTATTGATGAAGCAGTAACAGCAACATGTCAGCATACTGGATTAAAGGAAGGTAGCCATTGGAATTGCTGTGGTAAGGTAGAAGTAGAACAGGAAGAAACAGGAATTGATCCTAATAATCATGAACATACAAGTAAAGCACCTGATATCTTTGAATACTATATGATAATAGATGGTAAGAGAGTAGATGATACAATTCAGAACTTTCAGGATGTAACAAATTCTAAGTATTATAGATATCATGGTACAAATAATAACTTAGAAATTGAACCTGGTTGGGGAATGCATTGGTGGATTTATGATAATAAAGAAAATAAATATTATGTAGAAGATTATGAATCTTATGGAACTACTAATATAGATGTATCATGGTATTGGTGGAAGAATTTTGGAAAGATTCTTGATCCTAAGGATTATACTACATGGTTAATTCCTGAAAATCCTCTTATTATAGAACAGGCAAAGCTTGAAGAAACAACACCTGAACAACTTGTAGAAAAGTTTACAGATTATATGAAAAATCCAATAACTCTTCATTCATATCCTTATAATACCATAAGAACAGTTGGTTGTCAGGATAGAAATTCAGCAGATTTTGTAACAGCATTATGTCAACCTGCTAGTACAGGAAATGGACAAGCTTGGATTTATAAGGAAACTTGTTATCAAGTACAAATTCACACAGCATATTGTAAAGATGAAGGAATAAGATATGAAACTTCTAGAGAAGAACCTAAGAAGTTATGGGATGCTGAAACTGTGGTTGGATATACTAAAGAATATAGATAAGTATATTAATAAAAATTAATAAAATATAATGTAAGGCTCCTAGAAATAGGGGCCTTATTTTAATTGAGAGAAGAAAATATGGAAATTAAATAAATAGTGTTTGGTCAACAACCCCTTTTTAGGGGCTGATACCAGGTTTCCTTCCTTGTTTTTTCTGCCTTGATGGCAGTGATGCAATCTCCGCCTCATACTCATCAACTGCAGATTTGAATGTGCTAAATATATTAGTCACCAAAACCGACATGGCAATGGTTGAAAGAGATGTATCCTTTCGCTTTCTGTTGATCTTGCCCATGCCGTTCCGCCTTTTGGCAGTGCTGAAGTAGCGTTCCACTTCGATCCGGTCCGAATTATCTTTGGAAGCCGTCCTATGGTCTTTTCTTGTTTTATCGGCATCCAACGCTGGGCGTCCTAGCTTGGGGCCGCTGATCCGGATCCCATTTTCGTTGCAGAATGCAATGTTGCTGCGCGTTCGATATATCTGATCCACAAGGACTCTTTCGGGGTAGAAGCCATTCCGATACTTGTACGCTTTCAACGCATCTATCAGCTGAGGCCCTTCATTGTAGCCGTCAAAAGAGATATGCTCTATTCTGGCGAAACCGGTCTCATCAATGCTGAGATGTAATTTTGCACCGAACTCCGTAGGCGATTTTGCTTTGCCTCTTACGATTGGCCGGACGTACGGTTGGCTTATGCTTACGATTCGATCATCGACCTTGTGAATATGGTTTTGATACATGTATAACTGCTGCTCGTATAGGACATGAATGGTGATGATGTTATCAATAAACCTCCGTGCTGGTGCATATCCATCCTGCATGAACCTGTCGATGTATTCTATGTCTCTCCGGACGTATCCAAGTTGCCCCTTCACGGCTGTACGAGTTTTCTCAAAGCCGGGACGTTTGGACTTTGCAAACGAGAGATATTCACTGTGTGCTTTCTTCCGATAGGTCCGAGGCATTGGAATGTCATATTCGTTGTGAAAGAAATCGATCATCGCTTCCAACTTCAGGCGCGCTTCATTCAGTAGTGATACATCCTGTGGAAAGCGGATGTTCTGTGGTGCAACCGTGGCATCACAGATCTGTGTGGCGAGTAGTGTTCCATTCTTGAACTGGCTCTTGCCTCTGCGGAACCTGAATGATTTAGGCGTAGCGTCACCCAGCATATCGTTGATCTTGATGACAAGATCAATATCTAATCGCTTTCGCCACTCTACAAGAAGAGTCCTGGAATACGGAGCAACATGCTGAAACGCTTTGATTCCGACAAAGTACTGATAATACGGGTTTTGTTGAATCTGCGAAACCAGTTCCCGATCCGTAAAACCCATACGCATCTGAAGGATTAACGAGCCGATCACCATTCTGCAAGGTTTTGCAACATTCCCGGTATCTGACGGGAAGAGAATAGAATACAGAGATTCCCACGCTCTCCATGGAAGTTTCTTGGAGATATGGACCCACTCATTCTCTGGATCAAGTTGCATACCACAGGTTGCGTTGAAACTGGTGAAACTAAGTTGCTCGTTGTCGTAATCAGGTGTTTTATACATGATTATTGCCCCCAAAGTGCAAGCTTTTTTGCTTGAAAATGCGTATTTACGCCATTTTCACCTTGCACTTTATACTAGCAAAAATCGTTATAAATGCCCATATTTACTGGGCTCAGAGGGTTGTTGACCAAACACTAAATAGTAAGGAATATTAAAATATAAGATTAAAATATAAGATTAAAAAAGGTTCAATCACAAATTCTGTGTGTTGACTGATTCCGAACATACTCCTTCCAGCTTGCATGGGGAACTCTAAAACAGAATAAGAGACAGGGAACGATATTATATTCCCTGCCTCTCTCTTTTGGTGTTTACGGATTTATGTTCTCACTTCGCTTGATGTCGCGGTATTCGCTGAATGAGTATGCAAGCAAGCACGCTCGCTCGGCTCATCACTCGAGCAAGTACCCAGCCTTATCAAATGTATAACTCTTATCGTCAATTGTCAGCGTCTGGTTCTTTGCGTACCAGCCTGCCGTATCACCGTACCACCAGCCCTTGGCATTGTGCTTCCAGCTTGCCTTCGGCTTGTAGGTCCAGGTACCATCCGAATTCAGCCAGTAACCCTTGCAGTATTCGTTTGCAGCCATGATACCGCTGGTCTTGAAGTAATACCATTTACCACTGATCTGCTTCCAGCCGGTAACCATCTGGCCTGACGTCGGATCCAGATAGTACCACTTGCCACCGGACTTCTTCCAACCGGTCTGCATGATACCGGAATTATTGAAGAAATACCATTTCTTGCCAACCTTCAGCCAACCGGTCTGCATGACACCGGAATTATTGAAATAGAACCAATTCTTGCCGATCCGCTTCCAGCCGACACAGGTATTTCCTTCTTCTGAAATGAAATACCAATTATCTTTAAACTCCTCCCATCCTGTGCGGTCAATGATCAATACTGAAGGATCCACATCCAGATAATGAATAGTCCATTCTTCAGTCTCTTCATCCTGAACACTATATTCATACTCATCGCCGTCATAAAGAGCGTGCCCTCCTACCTCATCGGCAGAAATAAAAGCCCCTTTGCTCACCGCAAGCTTCAGTCCCGGATTATTCCGAATATCCAAGGTCTTCATAGGATTTGTATCAAGAGCCAGCTCCCTCAGTGACGGATTTTCACTGATATTCACTTCTGTCAGATCATTATCCACACAATATAAAATCTCAAGCTTCGAATTTTTACTAATATCCAGAGTCGTCAACCGCCCCTTATCACTTCCTACACACTCAAGGTGCGTAAGATTTTGGAAGTACTCAATTCCTGTCAGGTCTTTGACACCTTGACAATTTACATCGATAAAGGTCACCGCGTCAGCCTCTTCAGCACTCAGAACGCCATCCTTAACGGTATCAAGATTGTCCGAAACATAAGCCCGAAAGGCCGGATCCGAAAAACTTTCTTCGATACTTACCCCATTTTCTGCATAAACAGCATTCCCCTGAGATATAAGAAACAATCCTCCGCCAAAAAGAACGGCTGTCATCCCCATTTTCCAAAACTTCGTAGTCAGTTTCATCGTCACCCCTCCTTTTTTTAGTTTTTCAACTGACATTAAGAATTGTGATTTTTGCAATTCTCTATCATACCACAGCCAGCAGGAAATTTAAAGTTTTCAAGTCGAAAATGAAAGCAAAATGCACACAAGCCGGAACATCCCAAAACACAGTCGGTACAAAAAACAGCAACCGCCTGCGGGAAACCCACAGGGACTGCTGTTTTTCTTTAATGATTTATATTTCTATCACATGGATAGATCTCTGTCTCAACTTAAGATTAGTTCTCGTCAGCGATAGCTGCCTGAGCTGCTGCAAGACGTGCTACCGGTACACGGAACGGTGAGCAGGATACATAGTCAAGACCGATCTTGTGGCAGAACTCTACGGATGAAGGATCTCCACCGTGCTCGCCGCAGATACCTACGTGAAGCTTCGGATTAACCGGCTTGCCGAGCTTGATAGCCATCTCCATAAGCTTGCCGACACCTGTCTGGTCCAGCTTAGCGAACGGGTCATTCTCGAAGATCTTGGTGTCATAGTATGCATCCAGGAACTTGCCTGCATCATCACGGGAGAAACCAAAGGTCATCTGAGTAAGGTCATTGGTACCGAAGCAGAAGAAGTTTGCCTCTGCAGCGATCTCGTCAGCGGTAAGAGCTACTCTCGGGATCTCGATCATCGTACCAACTTCGTACTCAAGCGCTACGCCTGCTGCTGCGATCTCTGCATCTGCAGTCTCAACAACAACCTTCTTTACGAACTTAAGCTCCTTAACTTCGAAGGTAAGCGGGATCATGATCTCCGGCTTTACATTCCAATCCGGATGAGCTGCCTTTACTTCCAGAGCTGCACGGATAACAGCCTTGGTCTGCATCTTAGCGATCTCAGGATACCGGTGATATCTTCCGGAGAGGTCTCAAGACGAACCAGAACGACCTTCTCGCCACGAGCTGCCCATGCAACTGCATCATCAGCTGTGAATACTGCCTTACCGCAAGCAGCACCCGGAGAAGCACCAAGACCCTTGCCAAGAGGTGTAGCAGCCTTAAGAGCCTTTGTATCGAACTGCGGGTGAAGCAGGGTATCCAGGTTTCTCGGATCGATCATGGCTACTGCTTCCTTCTCGGTCTTGTGACCTTCCTTAACCAGGTCGCAAGCAATCTTCAGAGCAGCGGGAGCAGTTCTCTTACCGTTACGGCACTGATGCAGTTCCGGAGACGGAGTAAGGGTTCGACTCCCTTTATGCGCACGACATGCTGGACTGGTGAAATGGTTTCAGCCTTTGAGAACGGTCAATGAAACCGTTCTCAAACCTCGCTTCGCGAGGCAACTCCTTCGGAGTTGGGCATATACGGACACAAAATTCCTGATGGAATTTTGCGTCCTACACAGGAGCTTCAAATACTCCGGTAGAAATGCATGAGGGTTCGACTCCCTCGTCCAGTATTATGCCCTCGTAGTCCAATCGGAAGAGGCAACCGGTTTAAGCCCGGTCACGTGTGGGTCCGAATCCCGCCGAGGGTACGATCTAAAATGAGAGAGGAGAAATTTCGAAATGGTTACGATCAATGTAACAGCGACCGGAGCAAACATCAAAGCGATGATGAAAGCCCGTCAGATGACCACCGCAGACCTTCAAAAAGCCTGTGGCTTTGGCACTCCGCAGGCAATCTTTAAATGGTTCCGCGGCGACACCATGCCGACGATCGACAACATGGTCATCGTGGCAGATCTGTTCGGCTGCACGGTCAACGATATCATTCGGGTAAACCGGGGATAAGGTTTACCCCAACATGGCGGTTTCGTCTAATGGAAGGATCTCCGGTTCTCAGCCGGAAGATACGGGTTCAAGTCCCGTAACCGTTACTTATGGTCCCATCGAATAAATGGCCAGTTCACCGGCCTTTCAAGCCGGAAATGCCGGGTTCGAGTCCCGCTGGGATCACTGTGACTGTCGTACAACAGCCACGGGATTGCCCGAACGTAGTGAGGGAGGGTCCCGTGGTCTCGACCGAAGGGAGAGATACCCATGCGTAGCATGGACGCGGATGCGTAGCATCCGGGCATGATTTCGCCTGCGAAATCATGGTACGGGTCAGTACCTCAGATTGTGAATCTGATGATTTGGGTTCGAATCCCAGCAGCCACATTTCCATATTATGCCGTGTGTCCGGGTGGTGAGGGAGCGGTCCTCCCAACCGTTGGCCCGTCAGGGCGGCAAGGCCCCGGTGGGGCCTGTTCTGCCGCGAATCGACCAAGCCGGCAGGCGCGACCTTGCATGTTCGAATCGTGTACACGGCGCTTTTGGGTAGGTAATCCCGTAATTGGTAGCAATGAGCCAAAGCGTCTGCGTCGTGCTTGCACGAAATGCAGACGCCTTGGCGAATGCAAGCCTCGAGCACGTAGTGCGAGAGGGTGCGGTCCGTAAAATCGCCGGCTTCGGCCCCTGGAGGTTCAAGTCCTCTCCTGCCCACTTTATGCCTGTATAAGCCTCAATTGGTAAGGCGGGAGATTGCTAATCTCCGAGTAGCCAGGTTCCCTGGTGTTCTGGTTCGAATCCAGATGCAGGAGCTCATTTTCCCGAATACCGGTGGTGCCTCCCAGATCGATAGATCCCGTTTCCAGTCGTCCACCTGACAGATGATCAGCCGGAGATCATCCTGGATGAAAAATAAAAAAAGGAGTAAAAAAATTATGTCATTACCATTTGAAGTAGAAGTAGATGAAGAGTTTATTGATTGTGAAGTAACACCTTGAGCCAAATGCTAAGAGTATTAACGTGCTTGCTTAGTGAGAACGAGGATGGTTTGGGATAGGTCGGTACTTGTTTTTTCCAGATGGTAAATGTAAAATATATATAAAGAGGCTATTATGTCGACGTTCGAATAAGGAGGTGAGATTGTATGTGCAGAATCGCATTTGATATTCCGAATGAAATATTGCTTAGTACCCGACAGAGTGAAGCGGATGCTGTTAAGTTTGTGAGAAAGTATGCCGCCTTGAATTATTATGTACAAGGTGGAGTCTCTTTGGGGTATGCAGCTCAGATCGCTGATATGGATAAGGAATCCTTCATAAAGTTTCTGGGTGAGAATAAAGTATCGATATTCCAATATGATAGCAAAGAAGAGTTTTTGGAGGAGCTGAAGAATGGATAAGGTGTTGTCGAATACAACTCCACTGATTGCTCTGGCCGATATAGATCAGCTCGATCTTCTGCATAAGCTATATAATATAGTAGTGATTCCTCAAGCTGTTATGGATGAAATCATGAGCGAACCTGCCAGAAGTAGAGTATCCGGATGTGATTGGATCGTGGTTGAAGACATTGGAGATCCGTCACAGAGAAATGATTTTACGACGCGGTTACATGCAGGTGAAGTTGACACTATTATATTGGCTATGGAACAGGCTGCTGATCTGGTAATCATGGATGATGCTGAAGCAAAGAAAGCGGCTAAGGATAAAGGACTTAAAGTGATCGGAACTATGGGTGTTCTGGTGAGAGCTAAACAGGAGGGATTCTTAAATAAGATAGAACCGGTTATGAACAGGCTGATTCAAGATGGATTGTATATCAGTGATTCTGTTAGAAATTTGGTATTGGAGATGGCCGGAGAACTGAATAATCAATAAAAAACCCCTGACGCAAATGTGGTCAGGGGTATTATTATGCCTGAAAATGGTTATTTCTTTAAAATGATCAAAGTGTTATCGACATGGAATTGATATGCTTTCCTTTTTGCTTGTAGTGCCGTATTACAATGGAGTCCTCTGATTTCTCATGGGAAAAACGAACACCGAGTACGGTTTTACCGTTGCTTTCGCCTTCCAAAAACTGAGCGTATTGATAATGTTTTTCTTGGTCATTGACCAAAGTACAAGCAGATGAATTAAAGTCAAATTGTCCGGTTGTGCTGATGGATACAAATGGTGATCCTGTTCTGTGTTTATGTTACAACAACTGAAACTGAGATGCTGAAGGAAATAGATATCGTATCACATGCACTTCTGGCATAAACTCTATATTTTTATATATCTGCTCATACTTCCACGGCTCGTGTAGCACTAAATGTAACACTAAGAGGTATAATGACGATTTGATGATCATAAATGTGATATTTGTGGAGAGCCCGCGTAGGAAGGTAAAATGCCTGACAACTTTTGATTTATAAGGGTTTCTCTACTCTCCGTAGGTACCAAATATCGACATGCTGCGCTATACTCTGTAGCAGGAGGTAAGAAATTATGAACCAATATGTTACAGGCACGGTCATTAAGAACCTGCGGGAGAAGAACAAGATGACGCAGCTGCAGCTGGCGGAGCAGCTGGGCGTCAGCGATAAGACGGTTTCAAAATGGGAAACAGGCAAGGGCTATCCGGATATTACGCTTCTGGAACCGATCGCGGAGGCGTTTCGGATCTCGGTGACGGAGCTGATATCAGGGAATACGATCCATAACGAGAATGTATCGGCAAATATGATGCGGTCGAAGTTCTATGTCTGCCCGGTCTGCGGAAATGTGATCCACAGCATGGGCGAGGCGGCGATTCATTGCCACGGTATCCAGCTTACGCCGCTGGATGCGGAACCGACAGATGAACATCACATGATTTTCATCGAGCGGATCGAGGATGAGTATTATGTGCGTATTGATCATGGCATGACGAAGGAGCATTACATTTCGTTTATTGCGGCAGCATCGACCGATGATATGCAGATGGTTAAGCTCTATCCGGAAGGTAGGGCCGAAGCGCGGTTCAAGATCAGAGGAGTCAGAAGGATCTTCTTTTACTGCAATCGTGACGGCCTCTTTGCCATCGATCCGGTGAAGGGGATCGATGATAAGGAAAGCGGATATGATGATTCACAGGAACGCAGGGAACTGGAGAAGGCGGCAGATATGCTGTTGGGATAGATTCCTGTCATAGCTGATACAAGAACTATGAGGCCGGTAGAGATGGATAACTCTATCGGCTCTCTTTTTCGTTCCCTCAAATGCTGATTTGGACGTAAGAAATGTAACGGAGTCTTGACAAAATATATTGTGCGCAATATAATATGACAAAAGGTAATAATGGAGGGTCAGTTATGACATTTGCGGTTAGATATTATACGAAGACTGGGAATACGAAGCGTCTGGCAGAGGCCGTCGCGAAGGAACTGGGTGTGGAGGCACTGCCGATCAGTGAGTCGGTTACGGAACCGGTGGACGCGTTGTTCCTTGGAAATTCCTATGGCTATTTACCAACTCATGGTTGATATTTATAAATTCCCGAAATAATTTACATCATCCCGGTCTTTTAATGGCACTAGCCTGATGCCTCTACCTGATCTAATTCAGGCTACTTATATAGTTATTTGTATATAGCGAGTTGGCCTTTGTTCGGTTTCAGCCTATATACCTTTAAGATTTTACACTATCAAGGAAATCTAAGCAATATAGATCCAATTTGTGATAGAAACCGCATATCTTAACTTGTCAATGAACTATATACAAATATATTATATCGAACGCGTGTTCGGTTGTCGACCATGAATCATAAAATAGCCATTCCTATTATGCGTTTAACATCGATCCGGAGGTGAAGGCATTTGTTTCATCGCTGGACAAGAGTAAGGTCGGGCGGATCGTCAATTTCGGTTCTGCAGCAATGCTGAATTCAACATACAAGAAGGTGAAGGCTGTAGCCGATAAGGTGGGAATCCCTATGGATGAACGTGAGTTTCATTGTAAGGGAGAATTCAAGGCGTTCCACAAGGGAAGGCCGAATGACGAGGATTTAAAGGCAGCAGCGGAATTTGCAGGACAATTCAAATAGTGCCTGTCGGATACACGATACAAAAAAGGATTACGATATGGAAGCAGGATTTGATATTCAGGAATATATGACCGGAGGAGTCGAGCGGATCGTGAAGGACGCATTAAGAGCAACTCTTCGAAATCCCAGGGAGAGTGCCTTCATGGCCAGATTTGCTGCCGCAAGCAGAAAAGCATCCCAAAAGAGATCCTCCATGGAAAAGAAGGGAGAACACATCCCGCCGTTTCTGATCGCAAGTATTACGAGCAGCTGCAATCTACATTGTGAAGGCTGCTATTCGAGGCATAACCATGCGACGACGGATGAAGCGCCGGTCAGTCAGCTCACAGATCAGGAATGGCTGAGAGTATTCGAAGAGGCGGATGAACTGGGTGTCAGTTTTATTCTTCTGGCAGGCGGTGAGCCTTTGCTTCGCCATAAGGTGATCGAAGCTGCGGGAGAGAAGAAGAACATTCTCTTCCCGGTTTTTACAAACGGAACCTTCATGAATAAAAGGTATTATGAGCTTTTCGACAGATGCCGGAATATCATTCCGATCATGAGTATCGAGGGAGGAAGGGAGATTACGGATTCCAGAAGAGGAGCGGGCGTCTATGATAAGCTGATGGCCAATATGGATGCGCTTATGCAAAGAGGGCTGATCTTCGGAGCGTCCGTAACTGTTACCACAGAGAATTTCCGGGAGGTTTCATCGGAAGACTTTATTGCAAAGCTTTCAGAAAAAGGATGCAAGGCAGTTATCTTTGTTGAGTTCGTTCCGGTAACCGAGGAGAGCACGGAGCTTGCTCCCGGTGATGAGGAGAGGGAATATCTCACCAAAGAGATTGAACGCCTTCGGAAAGAACATCCGGAGATGGTATTTGTTTCATTTCCGGGAGATGAGAAGAGTTCCGGAGGATGTATTGCTGCAGGAAGGGGATTCTTTCATATCAATTCCCACGGGAGTGCGGAACCCTGTCCCTTCTCACCCTTCTCAGATACCAATGTAAGAGACACATCCCTTCGGGATGCTATGAGATCCAAATTGTTTCGGTCGATGATCGACGGAGGCCTGCTGAAAGACGAGCATAAGGGCGGTTGTGTGCTTTTCGATAAAAGAGCGCAGGTGCTGGAAATGGAAACGAATTGCAGAAAATGAAGAACAAAATAACTAAAAGACAGATCATATCCATCATAATGAATTGTCTGGTCATTGCTTTCACGGTGACCGGAACAGTTGTGATGCTTTCTCCGAGGGTGTCACCCGAAGGTGCTGTGCTTGCTTCGAGGGGATGGAGGAACCTGCGTTATTTCACAGTCCTGTCCAATGAATTCTGCGGGATCGTATCGCTCCTGTGGATCGTCCGGACTGTTCGGGGGAAGACCTTTCCGGCTCTCCTCAAGCTTATGGCTGTATCCGGCGTGGGACTGACATTTGCCATCGTGGCATTCTTTCTGGCTCCGATGAATCCGCAGCTGAATCTGTATCAGGGCGGAAATCTCTGGTTCCATCTGATCGTTCCGGTAACGGCGATGATCGAATTTCTGATTCTTGATACGAAGAGGCTGCCGGTGAAGCAAACCCTGATCGCAGCGATTCCGTCGCTGATCTACGGCCTGGGGTACTTGATCAACATTCTGATCAACGGGAGAGGTGAGTGGCCGAATACAAATGACTGGTACGGTTTTCTCACCTGGGGCTATCCCATCGGCTTTCTGATCTTTGGGTTTATTTTCCTCATGCACTGGGGAATTGCGTGTCTCATGCAGCTGTTCAACAAATGGGGGCAGCTGCTCATGGCACGGCTTGGTTTTCACCAGATTGGATAAGGCCGGAAACGTTGCATTTCCATGGGTAGACGGGTTATAATAGTAGAGTCTGAGCCACACTGATCCGGTGGTTGGGGATGGAGTGCGGAATACTTCAAACTAGGAAGGACTTAAACTATGGATGTAACCATGACTTGGGGAAATTTCATCAATGTGATCATTATCGCGGTCGGTATCGGAGTCTGCGGCCTCAGTGTTATGCAGGTCAGCTCCGGAATCCACATCCGGCCCGAGGTTAAGCGGTATTTTCAGCTGTTCTTCAGTCTGATCATTATCTACATTTCCATGCATCTGACCAGACAGATGATGGACGGACAGAGCGGACAGGGGATCCGTGTGGCGATCATGACGGTTACCTTTATTGAATTCCTGGTATCCGGATTTATGGTTTATATGATCTCCATGCTGATCCTTTTTGTTGCGAATCCGCCGGAGCATAGGAAGGGGATTGAGAGATACTACCTGGTGGTGCTGATCATTCATGCGATCCTGCTGATCATATCCCAGTTCACGGATCTTTTCTATTATTTTGATTCCACCAATACCTATCACAGAGGGTCGGGATATATCCTGTCCAATCTGGCTGCGATCCTGCTCCTGATCTCTAATATGGTTCTTCTGATCCGTTATCGGGACAATGTTCCGAGAAGAATCGCCATCGCTTTCTGGATCTACATCCTGGCACCGCTTGTGGCCATCGGGATCCAGGCGATGATGAGCGATATACAGTTTATCATCCTGGCAACGGTCGGAGCTGCGGTTTACATGTATTCGGCGATCATCCGGGAACAGACGGAACGTTACGAGATACAGCAGAAGGAGGCAGGTCGTCTGGAAACGGAGCTTTCCATGGCGACGCGGATCCAGGCGGATACACTTCCGAACATATTCCCCGCATTTCCGGAACGGGATGATTTCAATATCTATGCATCTATGAATCCGGCAAAGGAAGTGGGCGGAGATTTCTATGATTTCTTCCTGATTGATGATAAGCATCTGGGGATCGTAATGGCGGATGTGTCCGGAAAGGGTGTTCCGGCAGCGCTGTTTATGATGATATCGAAGATCCTGGTTCAGAATTATGCGTCCATGGGGCTGGAGCCCAAGAAGGTACTGGAAAATGTAAACCGTCAGATCTGTCTGAACAACCGGGAGGAAATGTTTGTAACCGTATGGTTCGGTTCACTGGATCTTGAAAGCGGTAAGCTGGTGGCTGCAAATGCGGGACATGAGTATCCGGTACTGAAGAAGCCGGGCGAGCATTTCGAACTGATCAAGGATAAGCACGGATTTGTCATCGGCGGTATGGAGGGCATGAAGTACAGCCAGTATGAACTTCAGATGGATCCGGGTGCGAAACTGTTCCTTTACACCGACGGTGTGGCTGAAGCGACAAATGCGGAAGAAGAGCTTTTCGGAACGGACCGGATGGTGGAAGCGCTCCGGCTTGCGGAGGAGGATACGCCGAAGGAGGTTCTGGAAATGGTACATGCGGCAGTGGACAGCTTTGTAAAGGAGGCACCTCAGTTCGATGACCTGACCATGCTGTGCCTTGAGTACATAGGAAGAGAGAAGGAAGAGCAGACCGGGGAAGAGTAGTATTAGGAAAGATTGTTCCGGGTGGACAATGGGCCTTAACAGGAGGATTTGACAGATTGTTAAGCGAAGGTTATAAGACCAGGGAGGACAGCACTCTTTCCTCCGGGTTTGCAGAGGATTCCGGGTATTGGTCACGGCTGATCTCGGAGTCCGGAAGCTACATCAAATTCCATAACGTAAAAACATCCGAATATAACTCCGTAAAAATCAGCATAAGGGGAAATGATATTTCCTCCTTTATCAGGGAACAGAACTGTTCCCGGCTTGATTTTTACGGGGGCATTTTTGCTTTATATCTTTCACGGGTCAACAGACTCGATGGCTTTCTTTTAAATACACGGATCCCTGCAGCTTCTTCCGAACCGCCCGGTAAGAAGACGCTTCTCCGGATCACCATTGGTCAGGAGGACAGCTTCTCTGATCTGCTTGGGGCGTTTCAGGCGGCCTATCAGGAGGCCGCGGAGCATACGACCGTGGATGTGGATCGCTATCTGAAGGAGAAGGCTTCTTATTATTCTGTTTATGATCTTTCGGATTTTGATCCTGCCGATTCCAAACATTCAGATTTCAATGAAATAATAGGTGCATGTCATGACGATGGATCTGTCATGACACTGAATATATACGAAGATGTGCTGGAGCTTCGGTATCATACGGAGCTTTTTTCAGATGTCTATATCCGTCACATGCTGAAGAATCTGGAAAGCATAATAGATCGTGTTCTCCGTGCTCCGGAGCAGATTGTTTCGGAGATCGATATTCTTTCGCAGGAGGAGAAGGACTGTCTTTCTGCATTTAACAGGGGGAAGACCATAGAGGTAGATCAGGACAGGATGTTTGCCGAGTCCTTCCGCCGCTTTGCCGCGGAGAATCCGGACGCCCTGGCAGTGGATGACGGCGTGAATATGATCAGCTACGGAGAACTTGAAAGATCCAGTAATTCCGTGGCTTATGATCTGGCACAAAATCATAAGATCGGTCCCGGCTGCCGTGTGGCCCTGATGCTTCCGAGAAACTATCATTTCCCGGAACTGGTACTGGCTTTAAATAAGGCCGGTGCGGCCTATGTGCCCATCGATATGCAGTTCCCGGTGAACCGGATCAGGCATATGATGAGTATCGCTGAGTCGGATTGTCTGATCACAGTCAGAGCCGTTGCAGAGAGGCTGGAACTGGATGCAAAGATCATCTGCCTGGAAGATCTGACGTATGACTATGACGCTCCGGTGGAGATCCGCAGCAGGAAGGAGGATCTCTTCGCGATCCTCTTTACCTCAGGTACTACCGGTGTTCCCAAGGGAGTCATGTTCTACAACCGACAGTTCCCATGGGCTGCGGTTGCCGTTATAGAGATGTTTCATACCTCGCAGGGAGACTGCATGGGCTCTTTCTTCAGCTTCAGCTTTGTAGCGTCCTATGTGGTCTGCGCAGCGCTTTATATGGGCTGCTCACTCAGACTGTTCAACGAAGAGGAGCAGAAGAACAGTCTGCTTCTGGCAAAGGCATTGAAGGAAACCCATTTGAACAGCCTGATCCTGCCTCCGACAGTAGGAATCCCTCTTTATGAGAGGGAGGATCTGAACCTGGATTATCTGGTTCTGGCCGGTGCAAAGCTGAATGAACTTAGCAAAAAAGAGAGACATACCAGACTGGTGAATTTCTACGGAACTACTGAAGTCATCGTAGCCATCAGTAAGATCTATGATCAGAGAAACAGCAAGGACGGTCGGGTACCGTTGGGAAAGCCGGTTGCGAATACCTGTGCTTATATTCTGGATGCGAAGGGTCGTCAGATGCCGGTGGGCGTTCCCGGCGAGATCTGCATTTCCGGTGGGCTTTGTACGCCGGGATACTGTAATGATCCGGAGCTTACAGCACAGAAATTTGTGGAGAATCCCTACTCCGACTGCGAAGTGAACAGGATCATGTACCGCACCGGAGATATCGGCTTCTATAATTTCGACGGTGAGATAGAGATCATCGGGCGGGAGGACAGTCAGTTGTCCGTCAGGGGCTTCCGGATCGAATCTGATGAGATCTTAACCATAATGAAGGGCATAGCGGGAATCTCCGACGTCTGTCTGGACGTTGAAAATGATACTCTGATCGCTTATTATACCGCCTCGGATGAGCTGGAGGTGGATCGGATCAGGGAAGCTCTGGAAAGAGAACTGCCTTACTATATGATCCCTTCCCTTTTCATCAGGCTGGATAAGATTCCGCTCAATATCAACGGAAAGATCGACAAAGCCGGTCTGAAAAGGGCGACGCGGAATGAGAATATTGAGATCACGGATGAGACGCTCCGTTTGGTTGTGGAGGCCTTCCGGGAGGTTCTTAAGCTGGAGACGGTTCTGCCGGATGACAGCTTTGTCGCTCTGGGTGGAAATTCCCTGTCCGCAATGAAGCTTCAGCTATTATTGCGCGACAAACTGAACATCAGTCTGTCCGCCAATGAACTCATCGGCCTTTCCACGCCGGAGGATGTTGCGGATTACATCAAAATGAACGGAAATGCCCGCCCGGTGTTTGACGAGAACCGGTATTCCTTTGATGCACCATGCCCGTTATCGGAGTCCCAGCTGAACATTTATCTGGATGAAAGTGTGCATGATCGTGGCACCGCGTACAACAATCCTTTTGTCCTGCGGTTTCAGGATGCAGACAGTTGTTCTCCGGAGAAGATCAAAGCAGCGCTGAAGAAGCTGTTTGAAGTATATCCGGTCTTAAAGGCACGGGTTCTGAATAAGGACGGTGCGTTGTCTCTGATCTTTGATACGGAGCCTGAGATCGCGGAGGGTTCTCCGGAGGAGATCGGGTCCTTTGTCATGCCCTTTGCAACGGATAAAGGTCTGACCAGATTCCTGATCGCCGGGGAAAGCGGCTCCACGGTTCTCTGCGCAGATTTCCATCATCTGATCTTCGACGGCGTTTCATTAAGCGTATTTCTGAACAGTCTCTTTTCGGTTTTACGGGGAGAGGATATCGAATGTGCAGATGAGGGGATGTTAAAGGAACTGTCTCTTGAGGAGACGATCGTGTCCGCAGGTATGGACGAGGCTGAGGCATTTTATGATCAGATGCTTGCTGACAGAGATGAGGCTTATGAGTTGCTTCCTTCCGTTGTCGGCGCCGGGGAAGATTTTGAATATGTAACGAGCTTTGACATGGATACGGAGCAGTTGGATTCCTTCCTGCGTGGCCATGCCATCACGCGCAATCAGTTTTTTGCGGGTGTTTTTGCCTATACGCTGTCAAGGTTCAGTGGTTCTGAAAAGATTCTTTTCAACCTGATCGGGGACGGAAGAGGTCATATGGATCTGTCCCGGTCTGTCGGAATGTTTGTAAAGACGCTTCCTGTTCTGGTGGACTGTCATGATCAGGCCGTCGATTCGTTCCTTTCATACTCGTCGGCGCTGGTTAATTCCGTTATGAAATACGACCTGGTTCCGTTCCGTATCCTGGCGTCCAAATTTGAGTTGAATGCAGGAATCCTGTTCCAGTATTCCCATGCTATGTATACGGATGCCGTGAACCGGGACGGACTGAAAGTTGAGCTGGATGCATTAAAGCATGATTCGGACGCGGATCTGTCCTTTAATATTCTGAACAACGGAGAGAAGGGCTTCACCATAAGGATCCTTTCTTCCTCCCGCTATGCAAAGGATTTCATCGAGCGTTTCGCAACAGGCTATCAGCAGATCCTTCAGGAGATGATGGTAACGGATCATCTGGAAGATATCCTTCTTACGAACGCGGAAGATCTGCAGAAGCTGAACCGCTGGAACAGGACAGAAACAAAGCTTTCTTACGGAGACATCCTGGAGGCTTTCAATGATACCCTATCCAAATATCCGGGGCATAAAATGGTGGAATATAATGATACTTCCTACACCTTTGCCCAGGGTGCTTATATCGTGGAGCAGATTCGGCAAAATCTGCTTTCCATTGGTGTGAAACCGCAGGACAGGATCGGTTTTCTGGTTCCCCGGTCCGAGCTGTACATGTTCGCGGTTATGGGAATTCTGTCAACGGGTGCTGCCTACGTCCCGATGGACGGGAAGCTGCCGGATGAGCGGATCGCTTTTATGATCCGGGATGCGGTCACAGGCTGCATGATCGTCAGTGATGATACGGCGGAGCGGGCAGGAAAACTGGTAGGGGATGATACAAAGCTCATCAACCTGTCGGAAATCATCCGGCAGAAGGTTGTGCATGAGGAGGTCATGCAACAGGAGATTGTGCATGGGGAGACCATGCAGCACAAGATCGGACATGATGAGTCCCGAATAGGGGAAATCGGAACCCTGAACCGGCTGCCCTACGCTGTGGGGGATATTGCCGCCATATTATATACAAGCGGAAGTACCGGCATTCCCAAGGGCGCACGGATCACCAGGAAGGCTTTGCTTTCTTTTGTAGATTATCAGGTAAAGGCTCTGAAGCTGCAGCCGGGAACTGTATATGGATTATTCGCTTCCGTAGGCTTTGATGTATCCATGGGGGGAATCTTGTCTACGATTTATTCCGGTGCCTGTCTGGATATTATTCCTGACGAGATCAAGAAAGACATCTGGGCGATGAACCGTCATTTTGAGGAGCATAGTGTAACCCACACTCATATCACAACTCAGGTTGCCAGACTGTTTATCAGCGAGATCCGTGAATCCTCCTTAAAGGTGCTGGTCACCGGAGGAGAGAAGCTGGGTCAGATCGAGGAGACCGGTAATTACAGTATCACTGATACCTATGGCCCGACAGAAGCATGCGTATATGTAACCAGTATTCCGCTGAAGGAGAAGATCGATCCCTCCAGTGTGGGCTTCCTTCTCAGCAATATGAAGGCGTATGTTCTGGACAGAGAACGTAGAAGAGTACCGGTGGGTGCAGTGGGAGAACTGTATCTGTCAGGGCCACAGCTTGCAGACGGGTATCTGAACCGGGAAGAGGAAACTGCCCGGGCATTCCTGCCGAATCCCTATGAAGAAGATGAGGAATACGGAACCATCTACGCCACAGGGGATGTGGCAAGGGTTTTGCCGGATGGAACCTACGATATCATCGGCAGACGGGACGGTCAGGTGAAGATCCGCGGAAACCGGGTGGAACTGTCCGAGGTGGAAGCGGTCATCCGCGAGATGGATGGGGTAAGTGACGTCACCGCACAGATCAGGAAGTCGGGCGGCAATAACGAACTGATCGTTTATGTGGTATCCGATGATCCGGATCAGGAAACGGCAACAATCAGAGTTACAGCGTATTTGTCAGGACGTGTGCCGGATTATATGGTTCCTTCCTTTGTGATCCGGATGGACAGCATTCCACTGAATGTGAACGGGAAGGTAGACCGGCGGGCTCTGCCGAATGTAGATTATGATCTGCTGCACGCCGAGTATGTGGCACCACGGGATGAAGCGGAAGAACGTATCGTCCGTGAATTTGAAAAGGTGTTTGAACTGGAACGGATCGGCATCAATGACGATTTCGTCCGCCTGGGCGGAGATTCCCTCATGGCGGTGAGGCTGGTCTCTGTTCTGGGGAACACAGGCATTACCGTGGGGGATATACTGCGCCTTCGGACACCGGCGGCCATAGCCGGGCATATGAAGGCCTGTATGGATTCTCAAATGAATTCAGGCTCCTTTGACGAGGAGAAATACTCCTTTGATGAATCCTGTCCCTTATCGGAATCCCAGTTAAATATATATCTGGATGAAAGCGTTCATGACAAGGGAACGGCATATCACGTCCCCTATATGATCCGACTGAAGAATTGCTCACCGGAGCAGGTGACGAAAGCGCTGCAGAGGTTGTTCAGGATGTTCCCGGTTTTAAGGGGCCGGGTTCGGAATACGGAGGACTCCCTGTCCCTGGTTTTTGATGCGGAACCTGAGATCACGGAAGGCTCTGTGGAGGAGTGCAGTTCTTTTGTGATGCCCTTTGATCTGGGTAACAGCCTGTCGCGGTTTATGATCGCAAGGGATGGGGATACCACGGTCCTTTGCGTTGATTTTCATCACCTGATCTTTGACGGTGTTTCATTGAATGTTTTCATGGACAGTTTTCTCTCTGTTCTGAAGGGGGAGAATATCGACTTTGTGGATCAGGGGATGTTAAGAGAGACAGCCCTTGAGGAACAGCTCCGCTCGTCCTGTATGGAGGAGGCTGAGGCATTTTACGACCGGATGCTTGCCGACAGGGATGAGGTATTTCCGCTGATCTCTCCTGTCAACGGCGCCGGAGAAGTATTTGAATATATCCATACCTTCGACATTGGGAAGAAGGGACTGGATTCCTTCTTACGGAAGCACTCCATCACCCGCAATCAGTTTTTCACAGGCGTCTTTGCCTATACTTTGTCCAGGTTCAGCGGCTCGGATAAGGTGCTGTTCAATCTGATCGAAGATGGCAGAGGTCATATGGATCTGTCCCGATCCATCGGCATGTATGTAAAGACCCTGCCTGTGATGGTGGATTGTAAAAATACGGATATCGATGCATTTCTTTCGTATACATCGGATCTGGTGAATTCCATCATGAAATACGACCTGATGCCATTCCGTATTCTGGCGTCCAAATATGAACTGAACGCTGGTGTTCTGTTCCAGTATGCGCACGCCCTGTACACGGATGCGGTGAACCGGGACGAAATGCAAATGGAGCTTGAAGTATTAAAGCATGATCTGGATGCAGAGCTGTCCTTCTATGTTTTTGAAAATGTGGACGATGGGATGATCCTCAGGATAAGGTCTTCCGCCGATTATTCACAGGATTTTGCCCGGCGTTTTGCGTTAGTATACGAGAGAATCCTCAGGGATATGATGGAGGCGGAGGAGTTAAAGGACATTCGTTTTACGCCGGAAGAAGATCTCACGCGCCTGGCCGGCTGGAACCAAACGGACGCGGATGTACCCTGCGCGGATATTCTGGATGCGTTTAATGAAAGTCTTGCGCGGTATGGTGGCAACCGACTGGTTGAGTATGAGAATGTTTCCTACACCTTTGCGGAAGGGGCCTATATCGCTGATCAGGTGCGTCAGAAGCTGCAGACACTCGGCATACAGGCTGAGGATAAGGTTGGTTTCCTGGTGCCACGTTCGGAATTGTATCTGTTCTGTGTTCTGGGGATCATGTCTCTGGGTGCTGCCTATGTTCCGTTGGATGATAAGATTCCGGATGAGCGCATCTCATTTATGCTCGGAGATACTGCATCCCGTGTCCTGATCGTCAGCGATGATACATTAGAACGTGCTGAAAAGCTGGGTACGGAAGGAGTGGTTCTTCTCAATATTTCGGAGATCCTGAAGGGAGAGATCGGAACGCTGGAGCATCTGCCGGTAACTGTGGGTACTTTGGCATGTATCTTATATACCAGCGGCAGTACCGGGATTCCGAAGGGGGTAAAGATCACCAGAGACTCGCTGCGTTATTTCATCGATTCGCATGTTAAGGATCTGGAGATCCATCCGGGAGACGTGTACGGATTATATGCGTCCATCGGTTTTGATGTATCTATGGGTGCCATGTTCTCCGTGATGTATACCGGTGCGTGCATGAATGTTATCCCTGAGTGTAAGAAACTGGACATTCAGGCCTTGGCCGAGCATATAAATGCGCATCATATTACGCATTCCCATATCACTACGCAGATCGCCAGACTGTTTATCAGCGAGATCCGTGAATCCTCCTTAAAGGTGCTTGTAACCGGCGGAGAAAAACTGGGTCAGGTAAGCAGAACCGGTAATTATAAGATCACGGATACCTATGGACCCACGGAAGCCTGTGTATATGTAACCAGCATCAATCTGGAGGAGAAGATGGATCCCTCCAGCGTGGGTTACCTTCTCGGCAATATGAAGGCGTATGTTCTTGATAAAGAACATAGAAGAATGCCGGTGGGGGCTGTAGGAGAACTGTATCTCTGTGGCCCGCAGCTTGCGGCCGGATATCTGAACAGGGAAGAGGAGACTGCCCGAGCGTTTTTGCCGAATCCTTTTGATGACAGCAAGGGATATGGAACCCTCTATGCCACAGGAGATGTGGCAAGGATGTTGCCGGACGGAACCATTGGTATCATCGGCAGACGGGATGGTCAGGTAAAGATCCGGGGAAACCGCGTGGAACTGTCAGAAGTTGAGGTGCTGATCCGAAAGATAGACGGAGTCAGTGATGTGACCGTACAGATTCGGAAGCATGGCGGCAATAATGAACTGATCGCTTTTGTTGTGTCGGATGATCCGGATGATGAAACGGCTGCAGGAAGGATTTCAGAGTATCTGTCCGGACGGGTACCGGATTATATGGTTCCTTCCTTTGTGATCCGGTTGGACAAAATACCTGTCAATGTGAACGGGAAGGTAGATAAGCGTGCCCTTCCGGAGGTTGATTTCAGTAAGCTGCACGCTGAGTATGCTGCGCCGCGAAATGAGCTGGAAGCACGGATCGTCCATGAATTTGAAAGGGTTCTTGAACTGGAAAGGGTCGGTATCCATGATGATTTCGTCAGTCTGGGAGGTGATTCTCTGGCGGCGGTAAAGATCCTTGCGGGTCTCAGGGACAGCGGCATTTCCGTTGCGGATATCCTTAGCTTACGCACACCGGCAGCCATAGCAGCAGGCGTGGAGGATCTTTCTCTGGATCTGGATCTCTATACCCTGGAGAGTGGCTGTCCGCTGAATAACACCCAGACAATGTTCTACCACTGCGTGGAAAAGAATCCGAAGAAGGATTCCAATCTGATCCCCTCCGTCATTCCGGTGGACAGGAAATGTACGGATGAACAGATCATGCAGGCGCTGGATGTTGTATTTACGGCACATCCCGTGCTGACCATGCATATAGAGCAAAGAGACGGAGAACCGTATCTGGTAAAGGGTTCCAAACCTGTTGTCAGGAAGGGAGTCTTCACTCTGGTGAATGTCTTCACCCATATGGCGTCGGATTTTGATATCCATCAAAGCCTGGCGAAGTTTGTGATCGTAAGAGCCCTTGGAAAATGCTATCTGGTGTCGGTATTTCATCATATCATTTTTGATCTGGTATCCGTGAATGTATTCCGGCGTGTTTTTGCCAATGCGCTGGAAGGCATCGTTCCGGATCATGTGGATACCGCGTTCCTGAAGATCGCTGCATTTCATCATCAGCTTCAGTACAGCAGTGAATGTGAGGAGATCGTAAAGGAAACCCGAACCATGCTGACTCATCTGAAGACAGTGGGCTTCTACCGGAATCCGGGAAAGAAGGGGAAGGCCGGCTTTATCATGCGGGATCTGGCCGTGGAACCGGAGCAGATAAAACGCTTTACGGATAAGGCCAGGATCGATAAAACCGTTTTCTTCACGGCGGTCATGAGCCGTACGTTATCCAAACTGACGGAAAGGGAGGATGTATTCTTCGGAATTATTGAAAACGGACGTGACAGATTCCAGAACTTCGATGCCATCGGGTTATATATCAATTGTCTTCCGATGGTTGCACATGTGGATCATCAGGATGAGGGCGCTTTTCTGAAGAATCTGTCCGATCAGTATTATAAACTGGCAAGGAACGGCCATTATCCTTTTGTGCCGCTGTCGTTGGAGTATGACATTTCTCCCATCATCATGTTCCAGTTCTTCCCGAACTGGATCATAGATGATGGAGACTATGATCATCTTCCGACCAAGGAGTGGATGGTTAACATGGTGCTTTCGACCATGACGGATCTTGTGGTAGAATCGTTGACAGAGGTGGTTGAAAGAAAGGACGGATATACGCTGCGGATCTTCTATTCGGGATACTATTCCAGAAAGATGATGAAGCTGCTGGCTGATACCTATCAGGAGACACTGTCTCAGATGATCGGGAGTGAAATATTTAAGGATTAAGGAGAAGAGAAAATGGGAGAATCAATGAAGGATTTTGAGGAAATGCTGGAGCAGTCCTACAGCTTTATGGGAGACGGGGTTCATGATACGGATACCCTTCTGGCCTGGAAGAAGGCAGAGGAAATGAAGGAGTCGCAGGAGAATACCTTTGTGACCGTAAATGAGGTGGTAAAGGGAGGAGTGGTTGCCGATTTTGAAGGCTTAAGGGCATTTATCCCCATTTCCAAGCTGTCTCTTGAAAGGATTGAAAGCTGTGATCCGTTCCTCGGGAAGGAGATAGAGGTCAGAGTCTTCGAGGCTGATATGGAAGCTGATAAGCTGATCCTGTCCGCAAAGGAGATCCTGAAGGAACGGCAGGAACTCAGCAAAAAGAAGAAGCTGTCCGATATTAAGGAGGGACAGGTGTTCCATGGTGTGGTTGCTACGATCAAGGATTACGGGGCATTTGTCGACCTGGGAGACGGCCTGTCGGGACTGGTTCATATCTCGCAGATATCCCACAGCAGGATCAAGCATCCGGGAGTGGTCCTGAAGGAAGGACAGGAAGTGGATGTTAAGGTGATCGGGATCAAGGATGGGAAGATATCCCTGTCCATAAAGGCTCTTCTGGAGGATACGGAAGAGCAGGCTGTGGCGGAAGAGGAGCTTGTGATCCCCGAGGTGGGAGAGATCGGAACGTCACTGGGAGATCTCCTGAAGGACTTGAAACTTGATCTGTAGTATGAAAAATCGTAATCTTGTATATAGCAACCTGGTGAAACGGAGGAATGATGATCATGATAAGAAAATCTAATCGTATCCGACATAAAGCAGCAGTGATATTCTCCGTTCTGATCATGTTGTTATTGTCTTCCTGTGCTGAGAAGACGGAAAAATCCCAGGCGGATACCGGAGAGACGGTTACGACGGCAGATGCCGGAGAAACAGGTGCAATAACGGATACATCGAGGAAGAGCTACCCCTATCATGAAATCTCGACTACCTACAGTTCCAGGGGAGTTTCGGTTCCTGCCGCGGTGGTGATCCCCGAGGGTGTCAGTGATTATCCATTTGTTATCATACTTCACGGACACGGAGGCTCAAAGGACGAGAACGGAGGCCTTACCACCATCGCCAATGCACTTGCCGCCCGGGGGATCGCTAGCATCCGTATGGATTTTCCGGGATGCGGAGACAGCGAAGAACCATTATCCAATAACTGTCTGTCCAATAATAAAGAGGACGTGTTAAATGCACTGGCCTATATCCGTTCCGAGTATTCCTTTACAAAGCTTGGATTCTTCGGCTACAGTATGGGAGGAAGGACCATTCTGGAGCTTCTGGCGGAAGGAAAGATAGAACCGGATGCGGTTTGCCTTTTGGCGCCGGCAGCCAGAACGGCGGATATGAAGCAGTTTGTCGGAGGTGACGCCACCTGGGACCAGGCTTATGCGGAGGCAGAGAAGAATGGTACCGTGCAGATTCAGGACCCCTTCGGAAAAAAGCAAACGCTTGGTCTGAAATGGTTTCAGGACCTGCTGGTCTATGATGATGTGGCGCCCAAGGCAGCATCCGTATGGAAGGGTGATATTCTTGTACTCTTCGGAGAAGATGATCAGATCATCGATCCGGAGAATACCAGCCGGGCAACTGCCGAAGCCTTCAAGGGTGAGATCGGAGATGCGACAGGTGACGGCCACGGGTACGGATTTTATTCGGATTATCTCCGGCTGCTCAGGCATGTAACGGATATGACGACAGAATTCTTTGCATGGAATCTGTTAGCTGACTGACGGGTGAAGGTCGGGAGGTGACAGTACAGACCTTATCAGGAGTGTTGGGAGGTAGGAACCAGTGATATTTGAAACAGAACGACTGATCCTTCAGACATCGGATCCGTCATTAGATGAAAAACTTCTGAAATACTATTCAGATAACCGGGATTTCTTTGCGAAGCATGAGCCGGTCCGGCCGGACCGGTATTTCACGTTGGAATATCAGAGATGGGCACTTGAGATGGAAGTGCAGAATATGGAGAAGGGTGTGTCCGCATATTATTACTACTTCCTGAAGGAAGAACCGGAGCGGATGATCGGCTCCATCAGCTTTGCCAGGATACGGAGGGAACCGTATGCCAGTACCGTTTTCGGATACAATCTCCATGAGGCATATCAGGGACATGGTTACTGTACCGAGGCGTGCAGGGCAGCCATACAGGAGGTGCTTCGCTTTGCGCATATCCATAGGATCGAGTCGCGGGTCATGCCGGATAACGAAAGATCCGTACGGATCCTGAAGAACCTGGGCTTCGTTTATGAGGGGATAGAGTACGGAGGGATCCTGATCGGAGGAAGCTTCAGAGATCACTGGCGTTACGCGTTTCTCAATCCGGATTACTGATACTAACGGAGATGCGGATTTTCTATACCCGCGGACTGGGCCTGAACGTCCTTCATATCACCATGTAGTGTGACAGTTCTGTGACAGTGGTTCTGGTAGAATATGACGTGTTAAGTACAAAGCATTTAAGGAGGTATGAATTATGCAGATCACAAGTTTTAATCCGCTGATCGTAACAAATCAGGCTGAGGAGACCATCAAGCTGTTCGAGGAGCTGGGATTTGAGCGCCGTCATACAAAGACAGGGATCAACGACAAGGATATCACATCCGTACGGATGAGATATACAGGCGAGGACGGTAAGGTGTTCCATGTGGACGTTACCCAGGCAGCCGTACCGAAGGATATCACTACGATCCGTATGAATGTCCGTGACTTTGACGAGGCATATAAGATGCTTGAGGAGAAGGGCTTCACGAATGCACAGGGCGAGAAGATCACGAATACAGGTTCTTCCACGTCCACCATGATGGTAAGCCCCTCAGGCTACAGCATCAGTATTGCCGAGCACATCAGAAAAGAAGACAGAGAATAAGACAGATAAGTCTGCGTAGCTGGGATGACTCTGTTATCGCGCCCCCTTCTTCGGAAGGGGGCGCTCGCTATGTCGAGGAGGTGGTTTCCGCCTCCTCGATATTTTTTTGATTGGAGACATGTAGTAGATAAATAAAGCATGGATTTTATATAAGAGTTTGGACAGATGCATTATAATATTGTCAGACACTTTTAGAAGGTATGGGGGCAGCAAAAAAAAGGAGGAGCAAAGATGGCAAAGGGGATTATGCGATTTTCCGGACAGGACGAGTCCTTCGTTCTGACATCGGCAGAGAATACGAATTACCTCTATTTTCCTGTTGCGGGTGAGGCAGGGCTGAAGGCCTGTGTTACTCCGAATCTCGGCGGAGATTCCAAACTGGATCAGGAGCACTTCGTACTGGAACCGGTGAGCGTGGAGAATCTTCACAATAACAAGAACACAAGAAATTTCTGGCTGAACTTTGGCGAAGGACGTGTATGGTCCGCTGTCGGAAGCTCGGCGGTGCAGGAGGCGGAACGATTTACCGATGACCAGGAGGAAAGCCGGGTCGAGGGCGGATTCCTCTGGCATAAGGCGGTTAGAACGTCGAAAAGGTACGGCATCGAAGCGGAGGTGACCTCCTTCGTGCCCGTTGATGCAAATGTTGAGATCATGCTGGTGAAGCTTCGGAATACATCCGATCAGCCGGAAGAGTTTACTCCTACCGCGGTCATCCCGCTCTATGGCCGGTCCGCAGATAATCTCCGGGATCACAGAAATGTAACCTCCATGCTTCATCGTATCAGAACCACGGAAGAAGGTGTTCAGGTTAAGCCAACCATGTCCTTTGATGAGAAGGGACATCGCCTGAATCAGCTGATCTACTATGTACATGGCTCTGAAGGAGACGGACAGAAGGCAGAAAGCTTCTTCCCCTCCACGGAAAGCCTGATCGGAGAAGGCGGAAGCTTCCTTCGCCCCGAAGCGGTGATACTGGATCGTGCAGGTGTGCCTGCAGGGACCGGGGTTGACGGACGTGAGGCCGTAGGCGGTCTCCGGTTCCGGAAGAAGACTCTTGCCCCGGGAGAGGAATGCACCTACATCCTTCGGATCGGAGCAGAAGAAGAGGAATCAAAGATCAAAGAACTGGATGCTGCCTATAGCAGAGAAGAGGATGTGATCTCTGTCCTGAAGGCAACCGGTGATTACTGGAAGAAGAAAGTAAATGTTCAGTTCCATACAGGAGATCCGGATTTCGATCATTTCATGTCCTGGGTATCCTTCCAGCCGTTCCTGAGAAGGATCTACGGATGCTCCTTCCTGCCGTATCATGATTACGGCCGCGGCGGAAGAGGATGGCGGGATCTCTGGCAGGATTGCCTGTCCCTGCTGTTCATGGAACCGGACGATGTACGGAAAATGATCGTGGCCAATTTCGGCGGTGTCCGTGCGGACGGAACCAATGCCACCATCATAGGTGACGGACTCGGCAACTTTATCGCAGACCGGAACGGGATCGCACGTGTATGGATGGATCATGCATTCTGGCCCTTCCGGACTCTGAAGCTTTATATCGATCAGACCGGAGATATCGGGATCCTGGATGAGACTGCTGGATATTTCAAGGATCCGCAGGCGAGCCGGGCTACCGGGATCGACACGGACTGGAAACCGGAAGACGGAAATCAGCTGAAGACGGCTGACGGAAGTATCTACATGGGAAGCATCATCGAGCATCTGCTGGTGGAGACGCTGACAGCCTTCTGTGAGGTGGGAGAGCACGGGATCATCCGTCTCCGCGGCGCAGACTGGAACGATGCACTGGATATGGCTCCCAACCGGGGCGAAAGCGTCGCATTTACATTTGCCTATGCCATGAACCTGGCGGAGATCGCGGATACGTTGGAGGAATACGGGAAATATACGGGAAAGACCACCGTATCCCTTGCAAAGGAACTGCTTCCTCTGATGGAGATGTCAGAAGAACTGTTCGGAGACGCAGAGAAGAAACGGGAAGCACTTGCGGCATACTGTGACAGCTGTGTACGGAATGTCTCCGGACAGACGGCGGAGATCGGCATCGCAGAGATCGTTGAGAAGCTCCGGAAGATGGCCGTATGGCAGAAGGACTTCCTTCGCGGACAGGAATGGATCGACGGAGCGGAAGGCGAAGGCTGGTTCAACAGTTATTATGATGATCATGCAAATGTGGTTGAGCGGTATGCGGAGGACGATGAGGCTGTCCGCATGATGCTTACCGGTCAGGTATTTGCAGTCATGAGCGGAACGGCACAGGAACCGCAGGTTGCGAAGATCGCAAAGGCAGCGGATCATTATCTCTATCGGAAGGAGATCGGCGGTTACCGGCTCAATACAGATTTTAAAGAGCTGAAGATGGATATGGGAAGAATGTTCGGATTCTCCTACGGTGAGAAGGAGAACGGCGCAGTCTTCTCTCACATGGCGGTAATGTACGGAAATGCACTGTACACCCGGGGCTTTGCAAAGGAAGGATATAAGGTCCTGAAGTCCCTGTCGGATACCTCACTGGATTTCGAGGTAAGCCGCATGTATCCGGGAATTCCGGAGTATTTCAACATCGACGGAAGAGGCTTGTACCCCTATCTTACGGGAGCGGCATCCTGGTATATGATGACCATGATCCTGGAGGTTTACGGTGTACGCGGAAGAAACGGAGATCTGGTCTTCAGTCCGCGGCTTCTGGCAGAGCAGTTCGATGAGAATCAGGAAGCTTCCATAGAGCTTTACTTCGCAGGCAGGCCGCTTCGGATCGTTTATCAGAATCCGAAGGCGCTGGAATACGGAAGCTATCGCGTGGCAGGCTATACGGTGAATGGGGAAACAGTAGCCTGCGGACAGGATGAAACAGCAGTGATCCGTCGGGATGTGATCGACGGTTATGGGGACAATGTAACGGAAATCAGAATAGTATTGGAGGAGAAGTAAGATGAAGTACGGATTTTTTGATGATGCAGCAAGAGAATATGTGATCGACCGTCCGGATACTCCGGAGGCATGGGCCAATTACCTGGGCTCACCGGAGTACGGAGCACTGATCTCCAACAATGCCGGCGGCTACAGCTTTGCCAAGTCCGGAGCCAGCGGACGTATCCTTCGGTATCAGTTCAACAGCTTTGACCGTCCGGGACGGTACATCTACATTCGTGACAATGAAACGAAGGATTACTGGTCTGCATCCTGGCAGCCGGTGGGAAAGCCGCTGTATGTATATAAGAGTGAGTGCCGCCATGGCCTTGGCTATACCATTATCAAGGCCGGATATGCGGAGATCGAGAGTGCTGCCACATACTATGTTCCGAAGGATAAGGAGTATGAGGTATGGGCGCTCAAGGTGACAAATACCTCCGATAAGGAACGGAGCCTTACAGTGACAGGCTATGCGGAATTCACGAACAACAGTCACTACGAACAGGATCAGGTAAACCTTCAGTATTCTCTCTTCATTTCCAGATCCTATTTTGAGGAGAACCGTCTGATGCAGCAGATCCACGGCAATCTGGATGCTTATCCGGAAGGAGTGCTGATGGACGGCAAGAAGGTGCTGGAGCGTTTCTTCGGTATGGCAAAGTCCGATGTGGATTCCTACTGCGGAGATAAGACGGCCTTCCTGGGAGCATATCATGACTACCGGGATCCGCAGGGCGTGGCAGAAGGCAAGCTGTCCGGTAAAATGAACTACAATCAGAACTCCTGCGGCGGTCTTGCCACGGTTGTTACGCTCGCTCCGGGAGAGACAAAGGAAGTGATCTTCCTTCTGGGTGAGAAGTACAGTGCCGAGGCTGCGGAGATCATCGAAAGATACAACGCAGAAGATGGCATCGTTGATAAGGAAGTGGGCGAACTGAGAGACTACTGGGAGAAGTACCTCAGCCGCTTCGTGGTAAAGACTCCGAGTGCGGAGTTCAACTCCATGATGAATGTATGGCATGCCTATAACTGCTTCATGACATTTATCTGGTCCAGAGCAGCATCCTTCATTTACTGCGGTCTCAGAAACGGTTACGGCTATCGTGATACCGTACAGGATATCCAGGGCGTGATCCATCTGGCACCGGAAATGGCTGAGAAGCAGATCCGCTTCATGCTGTCCGCACAGGTGGATAACGGCGGCGGACTTCCGCTGGTGAAGTTCACACATAATGCAGGCCACGAGGATACGCCGGATGATCTCTCCTATGTACAGGAGACGGGACATCCTGCCTATCGTGCGGATGATGCGCTGTGGCTCTTCCCGACAGTCTACAAGTACATCACGGAGACCGGAGACCTTGCATTTATCGACGAGGTGATCCCCTATGCCAACAAGGATGAGGGTACGGTTTACGACCATCTGAAGAGAGCCATCGATTTCACACTGAAGCATCTCGGTCCTCACGGTATGCCGGCAGGACTCTATGCGGACTGGAATGACTGTCTCAGACTCGGTGCGAACGGAGAATCCTCCTTCGTGGCTCTTCAGTTTGTATATGCGCTGGATATTCTGGCGAAGTTTGCCGAGTACAAGAAGGATGATGCATACCTGACCTTCCTTTCCGAGGAGAAGGAGAAGATGAAGGCGCTCATCAATGAGATCTGCTGGGATGAGGACCGTTTCATCCGCGGCTTCGCCGAGAACGGAACCGTTGTAGGAAGAAAGGCAGATCCGGAAGCAAATATGTGGCTGAATCCCCAGAGCTGGGCTGTCATTTCCGGACAGGCAGATGAGGAGCAGAAGCGTCTGGCCATGGATTCGGTTTACAACATTCTGAATACAAAGTACGGTGCGATCCTGATGGATCCCCCGTTCCATGCACATGCCATCGACGGTGCTCTGGCAGTCGGCTACAATGCGGGTACCAAGGAGAATTCCGGTATCTTCTCTCAGACACAGGGCTGGCTGATCCTGGCAGAGTCTCTGATGGGACATGGCAATCGTGCATTTGAATACTATATGGAGAACTGCCCTGCAGCCTTCAACGACCGTGCAGAGATCCGTCAGATGGAGCCCTACTGCTTCGGACAGTTCACGGAAGGTAAGGCAAGTCCCTGCTTCGGTCAGTCTCATGTTCATTGGCTGACAGGAACGGCTTCCACCGTTATGGTAGGCTGCGTGGAAGGAATCCTGGGCTTCCGTCCTGATTTCCTGGGTCTTCACATCTCTCCGTCCATTCCTTCGGATTGGGACGGCTTCGAGATCGAGAAGGAATTCCGCGGCAAGAAGCTCTCCATCAAGGTAACGAACCCCGATCATAAGGAATCCGGAGTGAAGGAGATCCTTCTGAACGGAAGCGCGCTGGAGGGAGATTACATCCCGGCAGACCTTCTGAAGGATGAAAATGAGATCGTGGTAACTCTTGGATAATTCCCGGTTCCGATACGCGTGAAACGCGGAAGGTTCGTGGGCGAATGAAAAGTTATATGACATAACAAAAAATCGAGCAGGAGGGTGCCCCTCCTGCTCGATTTTTGTGGAAGATATCTGCCTGGTATGTTACGATTAGAGGTGGGGAAAAGCACATGGAAAACATTGTAAAAACGGCATGTTGTTCTGTGTGAAACGAAGTGTTTTTTAGGGGATCTGGAGGTGGTACTATGGCAGGAAAGATCATCCTTGAAGTTACAAAGGGAGAGCTGGCAGGAAAGACCTATGAATACGAAGAACCGGACCGGGTCTTTGTGGGTCGGAAGGAGGACTGTGGGATCGTCCTCCCGGAGAATACGGTTTCCAGATATCACTGTCTGCTGGATATCAATCCTCCGATGATCCAAATGCAGGATTTCGGAAGCCTGAACGGTACATTTCTGAATGACGAGAAGATCGGGCAGCGGGACAGGGACCGGTCCTGGGAGGAAGCGAAGAGCGATGAGCATGAAGCCTACGAGCTCCATGACGGAGACAGGATCCGTCTCGGTAAACGCTGCGAGCTTACCTGTACGATAGTCCGGGCGGAGCAGACAGATGAATACGGAACTGTGGCGGAGGAGGACGATCTGCCGGAGAGCACGGCGGATGCAGTCTCTGAGCCGGCAGAGCCGTCGGATGCCGAGGAAGCTGTTTCCGAGCCGGCAGAAACGCCGGAGCAGGAACCGGTGGGCGTAGTGGACGCCATCTCCGAGCCGATAGAGGAGCCGGCGGAAGCGCCGGAGGAAGAGCCGTCGGGCGTGGTGGACGCCATCTCCGAGCCGGCGGAAGAGTCGGCGGAAAAGCCGGAGCAGAAACCGTCGGGTGTAGTGGATGCTATCTCCGAGCCGGTGGAAGAGCCGGGGCAGGAACCATCGGGCGTAGTGGACGCCATCTCCGAGCCGATAGAGGAGCCGGCAGAAGAACCGGAGTCGGAACCGGCTGTGGAGGAATCTGAGCAGGAGCCGGCAGAAGAAGAACCGGAGTCAGAACCGGAAGAAGAACCGGAGTCGGAATCGGCTGCGGAAGAGTCGGACGCGGACTCCGAGGATTACTCCGTCTCCGTCGGAGAGCAGAAGGTCTGCGGTGCCTGCGGAAATCTCTTCCCGCCCACATCTCCGGATGACACGCTCTGTGCGGAATGTCGTCAGGATCGGGACAATATGCTGGGAGCGATCCTGGCTGCACTGATCGGCGGAGCGCTGAGAGAGGAACCCGCCGGTCCTTCGGCAGTGAAGGGCTTTGACAAGGTTGCCCTTCTCGGAAGAGGAGGAATGGGTGAGGTCTGGAAGGTGAAGGAGCAGAAGACCGGAAAAACCTATGCGCTGAAAACACTGCTTCCCAAGGTGGCAGCAGATGAAAAGGCGAAGGCACTCTTTCTCCGTGAGGCAAAGCTTACGGAATTCCTGGATCATAAAAATGTGGTAAGAACCTATCAGACAGGCTGCTCCGACGGTACATTTTATATTCTGATGGATCTTTGTGAGGGAGGAAGCGTGGATGATCTGATGAAACTCCACGGAGGAAAGCTTCCTCTGACGCTGGCAACCTACATCATGCTGCAGGTGTTGGACGGTCTGGACTACGTTCACCATGTGGATGTGGAAGCGGAGGTCAGAAAGCGCGGGCTCTTCGGAACGAAGAAGACCATGCGTGCAAAGGGACTGGTGCATAGAGACCTGAAGCCCGGCAATATCTTCCTTTCGGACAGAGGTGACCGGCCGGTGGCAAAGGTGGCTGATTTCGGAATGGCCAAGGCTTTTCAGGCGGCAGGATACTCCACCATGAGTGACGACAGAGCGGTGAAGGGGACCATTCCGTTCATGCCCCGGCAGCAGGCCATGGACTGCCGCTTCGCAAAGCCGGAGGTAGATGTATGGGCTGCGGCTGCAAGCTACTATCATATGCTGACGGGAGGGTTCCCGAAGAACTTCCGGCCGGGTCAGAACATGTGGCTGGCCATCGTATCGGAACCGGTGGTACCGATCCAGAATAGAGATCCTTCGGTGCCGGAGAAGATCGCACGGGTGATCGACCATGCACTCCGTGAGCATCCGGTGATCGGATGCAGGGACGCTGCGTTACTGCGGGAGGATCTGATCCGGGCATTACCGGACGAGGTCAGGGATTATTGCAAGGGGATAATATGACACAGGAAGAATTACTGAGGATCATACGAAATGAAGACGGGACGTATCATCACGTGGAGCGTGAATCCGCCATCTGGGAGCTGCAGGATGAGGATGTGCTGTTTGACCTGGCCCGGAATCTGACCAGGGACCGAAGGACGGATCCGGCTCTGGCCGTGGTGGCGGCGGAGGAAATCAGGGATCCTGAGAAGCTGGTGCGTCTGGCAGTGGAAGCGGCGGACTACAGGACCTCCGAGTATGCGGTGGAACAGTTGGAGGATCCGGAGCTTCTTTCCGTGATCCGTAAGACAGAGGATGAGAAGGCTGCGAAGGAACGCTGGTTCTCTCCCCTGGAGGATAAGCAGGATCCGGAGGAGCTTTCGGCAAGGCTGAGGATTCTGGCGGCAGAGAGACTGACTGATAAAAGTCCGTTGGTTGGACTGGCCCTGGAGGATCGTTCCTTCGATCATTTTGACAACGGTTATCCGATCCGGGAGGAGCTGAACCGCATGAAGGCCGGGTATCTGAATATTCTGTTGGAAAGTCCTGAACTGCTTCGGAAATATGCGGAGCAGGAGGATGAGATCCGTGCGCTTCATTACATGGCGCAGAGAACTCAGGATATCCCCACATTGAAATGTATCATAGAAAAATGTGAGAATGGTACTGTGGATTCTTCGGCGGACATATCTCCCGACAAAGAGATGATCCGATGCGCCGCAGCGGCAGCAAAGAGGATGCTGGAGGAAGCGCTTCGTGTGGAGAAGCTGTGGTCGGGGTTCGATCATTTGCCGGAGGCAGACCGGGCAAAGGCCGACAGCCTGAAACTGGAATATGAAACCTCTTCCCGGGGAACGGGCTGGGAGTCGGCAGATATCACCGTGAACGGAGAGAGTCATACCTGCAATATCAGCGATGTCGGAAATACGGTAGCGGATTTCGAGGAATATGTTCGGGCGTTAAGGGACAACTCTTTCGGATATTTCACCTGGAGCGGAGAGCCGGGAAGGTACACCTGGTTCCTGGCAAGAAGGGATCCCTACATTTACGTGGAGATACCCGGATTTTCAGGTGGCTTCTTCCTTCGGACGGATACATTTCTGGATGCGGTTCTCGGAGATTCCGGGACGGTACCGAATATGGATTAGAGGAGTAACAATGAAGACAAGGTTGTTTCAATATGAATATAAGGCGGCGGGCCTGGCGGATATCGGAAAATGCAGGGACTCGAATCAGGACGAAGTGATACTGGCTTCCGGGCACGGGCTTTTTGCGGTGTCCGACGGTATGGGTGGACTGACAGACGGTGGAACCGCCTCCCAATATGTACGGCAGGCGCTTCCGCTGGTGGCGGAGACCAACATCGGAGAGATGAAGGAGGCGGATGCCGTGCAGGCTGCCGAGATCCTGAGAAGCTATGTGCAGCTGATCAGTGACCGCCTGTACACCCAGGGGAATTCGCCGATGAATTTCCGTTTCGGCGCCACAGTGGCAGGGGTGCTGCTCCACGGAGACAGGGCGGTCTTCGTCGGGCTCGGTGACAGCAGAGGGTACCTTCTGCCGAAGTACAAGAAGAATCCGGTGCAGATCACCGATGATATGAATATCGCCGGATATCTGGTGCGGATGGGCGAGATGACGAAGGAAGAGGCGAAGAACAGTCCCGCCAGCTCGCGGCTGACCGCATTTGTGGGAATGCCGGCACCGGCAACGCCGGAGACCCGTATCGTGGAGGTAAAGCCGGGAGACAGGATCCTGCTCTGCAGTGACGGGCTTTACGGCATGGTTCCGGAGCGGGAGATGGCAAAACTCATGCGCTCCAGTGAGAATCCCGAGAAGGTCTGCAGGAATCTGATCGATGCGGCGAATGCCTATGGCGGGAGAGATAACATTTCCGCAGTCTATATCCGAGTGATATGACGGGGGTTGCAATATGCTCTTTCTGACATGCGTTTTTGCGCCTGGGCAGATCCCCGGGTTCGATCATCAGCCGGAGCAGATGATCCTCTGATCACGGCAACATTACATGAAAGGTAAGATTGACAGGTGAAGAAATACGTATTTTTAGATCTGGACGGAACCATCACGGAGTCGGGGATCGCAATCATTTCCGCGTCGCAGCATGCTCTAAAGCAGCTGGGGATCGAGGATGATGACCCGGAGAAGAAACGGGCGTTCATCGGACCTCCGCTTACGGTGGGCTTCGGGGAACTGTATGGGCTTTCCGGAGAGACGCTGACACAGGCGATCAAACTCTACAGAGAATTCTACGTGGGCGGCGGATATAAGATCGCACCGCTTTATGACGGGATCGAGGAGACCCTGATCCGCATGAAGGAGGAGGGACGGATCCTTATGCTGGTTACCTCCAAACCGAAGTATATCGCTGAGATGATAGCGGATCATCTGAAAATGGACCGGTATCTTTCTGCGGTGATCGGACCGGTGGAGGAGAAGACGAAGGCCGGGAAGGAAGATCTGATCGAGACGGCGGCAAAGGAAGTGATCCGGCTTCTGGGAGATGAATCCCTTACGGTTTCCGACATTTACAGGGACGCGGCCATGGTGGGTGACCGGCGCTTCGATATCGAAGCGGCGAAGAATCTGGGACTTCTGGCTGTCGGGGCGCTGTACGGATACGGAACCAGGGAGGAACTGGAGCAGGCGGGAGCGGATCATATCGCGGAGAAGCCGGAGGATATTGCGAAATACTGTTAGACGGACTTTCACCCGTTCAATACGGATGGGGTGAACGTTTGCACGGAAACGGCCGGTGACGGAATACGACGGAGGTGACCATGGGAGCAGAGAAAGGATCATTGGAATGGATCAAAAACCGCCCTCTTTCAACCATAGTGGAACTGAAATTCATCAATTCGCTCATTAAGCATCATCCGGACCGGTTTGAAGAAGGGGCCATTGGGAAGATCAGGAACATTATTTTCCTGGATCATCTTCCGAATCCTTCCGTGGATCCCTTTGTGGATCCGGAGGGGGTCCTGGTGGATATTTCCGACCGGAAGAACAGGGGCGTCCTGGCGTACTTTACACCTGACCGGGAGACCCTGTATGTGGGAGCCGAAGGCGGGATCAACGCCGAGGGCCGGTGTGAGAAAATGTTCCGCGAACTGAAGTCGGTGGAGCGGATCGTTTTTGAACCGGGCTCCTTTCATACGGATGCTGCGGACTCCTTCTGCTATATGTTCGAGTTCTGCATCAGCCTAAGGGAGCTGGATCTCAGCGGATTTGACACGTCGAATGCAAGAAACATGTCCTATATGTTTAACGGCTGCAAAAGTCTTACCACCATCGAACTGGGCAGCTTCGATACCTCGGAGGTCCATGATTTCAGGTCCATGTTCGCAAACTGCAACAGTCTGGCAGCACTGGATCTTCGAGGCTTCGATACCTCGAAGGGCGTGAACTTCTCCTGCATGTTCGACAAATGCAGCAGCCTGACTTCTCTGGATCTCAGTGGCTTCGATACTTCCAAAGGGAACGACTTCGCCGCCATGTTCCGGGGATGTGAGATGCTGGAGAGTCTGAACCTGAAGGGGATGGAGACTTCCGGGGCAAAGAACTTTGACTGCATGTTCAAGGACTGTAAAAGTCTGAAGAAGCTGGATCTTCGCAGCTTCCGTACGGATGATGCCGTTTCATTTTACGAAATGTTTTACGGGTGCGAAAAACTGGTGAAACTGGACATCAGTTCATTTGACACATCAAATGCGTTGAATTTCACAAGAATGTTCTGTGACTGCAGGAGTCTGAAGTCGCTTTCGACCGGCCGCCTGGTGATCAAGGGGAAGGTCAGGTTTGTAAAGGAGTTCAGGGAGGACGGAGACAGCGAGTGGTTTCAGGCGGATCCTGCCCTGTCGGATATGTTCCGGGGGTGTGACCGGCTGGAGCTCTGATATGCTGTAGCTGCACGGTGGTGAGAGTTTAACACGAAGTGCGGAAGGCATGTGATCAAACTTTGGGGTATGTGAATGATTGCCCGGTTCGACGGAACCGGATGACAGGGGGAGAAGAGTATGGGTGATGACAGTACTGTATATGACGGCAGTGATGACGGAACCGTATATGATGATACGGATGACAGCGCGACCGTGTCTGAGATCCATGAGCGGATCGATGAGGAGCAGTTGCAGATATCCACGGCGTTCTCCATGCCCGGCGGACTCAGGAAGAACGGCGTTCTGCTGAAGACCTATCGGGTGGATTCGGACGCCATCCTCGGGGGAATGGGGGCGATCTGGCGTGTCCGCCATCTGAACTGGGATGTGGATCTGGCCATGAAGCGTCCGAAGCCGGACTATTTTGTGACGGAGAAGCAGAAGGCGGACTTTATTCATGAGTGCGATTCCTGGATCAAACTGGGACTGCATCCGAATATCGTTTCCTGTTACTATGTGCGCGAGATCGACGGGATCCCCACCATTTTCTCCGAGTGGATGGAGAGGGGCAGTCTGGCGGGCTGTATCCGGGACGGATCCCTCTATGAGGGAGAGGATGCCGAGGTGAAGCGGAGGCTTCTGGACATTGCGATCCAGTTTGGAAGAGGACTTCATTTTGCACATGAGAACGGTCTCATCCATCAGGATGTGAAGCCGGATAATCTTCTGCTGACAAAGGACTGGGACGCCAAGGTCAGCGACTTCGGTCTGGCAAAGGCCAGGACCATGATCACGGTCCTGGAGGGCACATGGACCGTTCGGGAGGATGATCCCTCCGCAACGGTTGTAACTCCCTCCGGCGGGAGGACTCCGGCATACTGCTCTCCGGAGCAGGCGGCTTCCCAGCCCCTGACCCGGAGGACGGACATTTACAGCTGGGCGGTCAGTGTCCTGGAAATGTATCTGGGCTGCAAGCCCTGGGCGCATGGCCGTGAACTGACCGGTCCCATGGTGGGTACGGTCTGCAATGATTATTTTGAAATGTGCCGGATCCCGCTCCCGCTCCGGCTGCAGAGACTTCTGGCACGGTGTATGGCGCTGGATCCGGAGGACCGGTATCATGATTTCGGAAAAGTGGAGGCGGCCCTGAAGGAGATCTATGCCATGGAGACCGGGGCGGAGTATCCCCGGCCGGCTCCGAAGGCGGAAGCGGATACGGCGGATTCCCTGAATAACCGTGCCCTCAGCTTCCTGGATCTTGGACGGGAAGAAGAGGCTGTGAAGCTGTGGGATCAGGCGCTTCGAACGGATCACAGCAATTTCCGCTGCCATTACAACCGGGCGGTGACCCTCTGGAAGATGAACCGCATGACTGCGGAAGAACTTCTTTTGCTGGTGACGGAGAAGGAGGAGGATACCGCGGACTGGAGGAGTGCCCGGGCAGCGGTGGAGTTTGCGAGAGTTGTGACCAGAGATGATCTGATCCGGGAGATCTCCCGGCAGCTGTCCCGGGAGGATCCGGACAGAAGAGAATGGTCCACTGCGGATTTCGTGGAACGGGCAAGAAGAGACGGGACCCCTCTGCCGGAGGAACCGATCTATCATTTCCCGAACGGACGCTACCGCTGGCAGGAGATCCGGCCGGACGAGAACGGGATCTATGACCGGAGCCGGGACGGCAGGAGAACGATCTCCTATGACGCCGGGCCGGGAGAATACGTGGTACGGGAAGAGGACAGGGAATTCCGCTTTCCGGGCAGACCGCTGGACCGTATGGGCGGCGGCTGGAAATTCGTGGATGAGAAGGGAGAGATCCTTTCGGTTCATGATTACGATGTGAACTTCATCAATGCCACCACCGGCCGGTCTCTGCTGACCTGGCATTCGGACCGGGACTGGGATGATGATGTGATCTTTGACCATATCATGAGTGTCAGTGAGAACGGCTTCGTGGAGCTGGATAACGGACGGCCCTTAAGTAAATGGCTCAGACTTCCGCCGGCGGATCCGAAGGTGGATTATCTGCTTTCCAGGATCGAGAGCTTCTCCGAACGGGCGGAGGCCTATGAAGGACTTCAGAAGAACTACGCGGAGGCTGCGGAGGCCTTTGAACGGGCGGATTATGCAAAGGCACTGGAGCTGCTGAGGCCCTCCTGCGAGAACGGATCGCTGCTGCAGGATGAGCCTTCGCTGGAGCTTTGGGAGAAGCTGTTCCCCCACTGCGTTCCGGAGAAGCTGATCACGGTGCTGCCGTCGGAGAGCCTCTGGCGTCCCATTTCCGATGAGACGGGGAATGGGGATCCTGACGTGGCGGAATCGGAGATGGAGCTGGATACCTGTGTGGACGGCAGGCTGAAGCTGACGGCCATTGAGACCTATACCATGTCCGATAACTATCACGACACCATCGATTATGATTTCAAATACGCCCTGAAGGGGCAGGATGCAGGGGACGAAAGGCTTATCTTTACGGTGGATAAGCTAACCACGGACAGTCAGGATGATGAAAATGTGATCGACTACGGTCTCTTCATGGCGCTGTCGGGGACGAGGCTGAAGTATAAGAAGAAGGCGTGGCCGAAGGTCGGGGTTGCAGAGCTTTCGGATCCGGCGTTTCAGAGGAAGGCGGGACTCCATCTGACTCTTCCCGGAACGGGAGAGTATTTCCTGACAAATGTGGCTGCGGGCGTGGAGATCGGCGGATTCCTTTTTGAGGACGAATACCGGGGGCTGGGACCTCTCCTGGATGCACAGGTGATTCAGTGCAGGGACAGGGCCTACCGGCTGATCTATCAATATTCCGGACTGAGGAAGGAAGATACGGAGAAGGTATAAACCGGAGTACGATCCGGACGGGGTTAGGTCATGCCCGCCGCCTGCGGCGGTGCGGCTGACTGACAGTAAGGAGGTTACCATGCAGGGATCAGGTACCATGGATTATGTATATGGCCGGGCAGAGGCGGAGGCAAAGCACGGGAATCGTCCGTGCATTTACGTGGAGGATGTATTTCTCGGGATCCTGAAGCTCAGTGAGATGAAGGCGGAGGATATCATGAAGGCACCGAAGAGTATTCTGCAGGTGACCAATATCGAGATCCTTTCGCTGAAGATCCTTCTCACCACGGTCTTCAAGGTGGATACCACACATCTTCGGGGACTGCTTAGAAGACATCTGCTTCATCTTCCCCCGGACAGGGAGGAGAATCTGGAACCCTATAAGAAACGTGCCAAGGAGATCGCCGAGATGAGGAAGTCGGAAATGTACTTCCCCTGCGATATCCTGCGCGCCATCGTGGAGAAGCCGACGGATATCCTGATGCAGGTCTGCGATATCGTTGACTGGAAGAAGAAAAAGGAAGATGACTGGAAACGCCAGGATGAGCAGGCGGAGTCTTCGGATGATGACATCCCATATGACGGAAAGGACAGTGGGAAGAAGCAGGAGGTCAAGGTCGTGGACGGTATGGTCATGGCGGATGACGATGAAGAAAGGGCTCATGAAATGAGTCCGGATTTCCTGCCGGAGCTTACGGAACGGATCCGCCGGCTGCGTGCCAAGCTCCTCAGTACCGTGAAGGGACAGGATCATGTGGTCCATACCTTTGCGGAGGGAATGTTTGCGGCAGAGGTGCTTGCAGCCGGTGACGAGAACCGGAAGCGTCCCCAGGCGATCTTTGCCTTTGTGGGACCTCCGGGAGTGGGAAAGACCTTCCTGGCGGAGCAGGCGGCTGAGGAACTGGACATGCCCTTCAAGCGGTTTGACATGTCCACCTATTCGGATCATCAGTCCTATATGGGACTGATCGGCTGGGAGAAAAGTTATCAGGCGGCAGCAGAAGGACTTCTGACCGGATTCGTGGCCAAGTTCCCGCACTGTATCCTGCTGTTCGATGAGATCGAGAAGGCGCATCTGAATACACTCCAGCTCTTCCTGCAGATCCTGGATGCGGGACGTCTTGCGGACCGGTATACGGGAAAGACGGTAAGCTTTAAGGACACCATTATCATTTTCACCAGCAATGCCGGGAAGTCGCTCTATGAAGGCGAGAACCGGCAGAATGCGGCAGGGATCCCGCGGAAGGTGCTGCTGAAGGCGCTGGAGACGGAGAAGGATCCCCGGACGGGTTCTCCGTTCTTCCCGGGAGCCATCACCAGCCGTCTGGCGACAGGATGGCCTATCATGTTCAATCATCTGCCGCCCCATGATCTGGAGAAGATCAGTGCGAAGGAGATCAGCCGGATCGGCGAGATCTTCGAGAAGCAGTACGGAGTGAAGACGGATTATGACGAGTTGCTTCCCTCGGCGCTGCTTTACCGGGAGGGCGGAGCTGTGGACGCCAGGACACTGCGTGCACAGACGGAGCTCTTCTTTAAAAATGAGATCTTCAAGGTCTGCCGTCTCTGGAACGGGGAGAACTTTGAAGAGGTTGTAAGGAAGCTGGAACGGATCAGCTTCCGTGTTGAGACGGATTCCATGACGGAGGAGACCAGACCCCTGTTCTTCCCGGAGTACAGGACGGAGATCCTGATCTACGGAGATCCGGCCTTTGCAGAGCGCTGCCGTAAGGAGCTTCCGGGGTATCTCTTCCATGATACCTGTAATGTGGATGAGGCCCTTGCCATCGCAGGCGAGAAGGATATCCGGCTTGTCATGGTGGATATCGCGGAGAAGAGCAGAGCAGCGGCAGATCTCAAGGCTACGGTTTATGAAGGGACGGAGGGACAGGATCCGGAAGGACTGCTTCTGTCCGTCGGCGCATTTGACTTTACCCCCATGACGGCGGGTGCCTTCCGTGACGGAAGCGGGCTGTTCAGGAAGCTTCGGGAGCGTCTTCCGGAGCTGCCGGTCTATCTTCTGGAGACGAAGGACTTCGAGATCGACGAGGAGCTTACCATGAGCTTCGTCCGGGCGGGAGCCCGCGGGAAGCTGACGGCGCCGGAGGAGGATTTTACCGTACTGGAGGATATCCTGACACAGATCTCGCGGGAGCTTTATATGCAGAGTATGGCTGCGGCCCTTGGAGAGTCGCATAAGTATCTGTACTTTGAGACGGCACCGAAGCTCTCCGATGACCAGAAGGAGGTTACGATCCGGGTTCGGGATTTCTCGCTGAAGCGGGCAGCGGAAAGCGAGGATGCCGGCAGCATGCTGAATGACGCCGAGAAACCGGATACTAGATTTGATGATGTGATCGGAGCTTCGGATGCGAAGGCGGAGCTGAAGTTCTTCGTGGACTACCTGAAGAATCCGAAGAAATTCACCGCACAGGGAATGAAGCCTCCGAAGGGCGTGCTGCTGTACGGCCCTCCGGGAACGGGCAAGACCATGCTGGCCCGCGCCATGGCAGGAGAATCCAACGTGGCATTTATCCCGACAAATGCGTCGAATTTTGTGAATATGTACGTCGGCTCCGGTCCGGCCGCAATCCGTGAGCTGTTCCAAAGAGCCAGACGGTATGCTCCGGCGGTGATATTCATCGATGAGATCGATGCCATCGGACGGAAGAGGCTGGGCGGCATCAACGCACATGCAGAGGAGACCACGTTAAATTCCCTGCTTTCGGAAATGGACGGCTTCGGAGTGGATCCGAAACGGCCGGTCTTCGTTCTGGCTGCAACGAACTTTGCCATTGAAGAGGGAGGCCGCGGCATCGGCCTGCTGGATCCGGCACTGGTACGCCGGTTTGACCGGAGGATCCTGGTGGATCTGCCGGACGAGTCGGACCGTGAGAAGCTGCTCACGATACTGCTGGGAAAGAACGCGACACATGCGGTCAGCGCTGAGATGCTCCACCGGCTGGCGGAGCGTTCCATGGGCATGAGCCCTGCGAATCTGACGGATGTGGTCGAGCTGGCAAACCGCATGGCCGTAAAGGCCGGAAAGCCGGTGGACGATGAGATCCTGGAGGAGGCCTTTGAGCTGACGAAGCACGGAGATAAGAAGGACTGGGGTTATGAATATCTGGAGCGTGTGGCACGGCATGAGAGCGGCCACGCCTTCCTCTGTTACCTCGGCGGAAATACGCCGGCGTATCTGACCATTGTAGCCCGTGGCGAGCATGGCGGATATATGGAGCATTCCGCAAAGGATATGGGACCGCTTTCCACGAAGGAGGAGCTGCTGTCCCGGATCAGGACCGCCCTGGGCGGCCGGGCTGCGGAGATCGTTTACTATGGAGAGAAGGACGGCGTCTCCACGGGAGCCTCCGGCGATCTGGAGAATGCCACCAATCTTGCGGCGGCCATGATCGGCTCCTATGGTATGGATGAGGAGTTCGGACTTGCGTATATGGATCCGAAGGACGCCATGAAGGAACCGGAATTCCGGAAGAAGGTAAATCTGCTCCTGGGTGCGGAAATGCGTGCCACCGTGGAGATCCTGCAGAAGAACAAAACAAGGATCGACCGCCTGGTGGGCGAGCTGATGAAGAAGAACAAGCTGACCGGCGAGGAGATAGAAGAGCTGCTGAAGGAATAGCGGGGCATTCTGAGCAAAGCATGGTGCATTCCGGGCGGAGCGTGGAGGCATTCTGAGCGAAAGCGAAGGATCATCCGGAAATATGGAGGAGGAAATGATGTTCAGGAAGAAATATCTGTTTGACACCAGTCGGGAATACCGCCTGAAGGAAACGGTTGATTACCCCAATGACCGGGCGCTCCGGGATACCGTAGTCCGTTACGGTGAAGAACTGGGAGAGCATGGCAGATTCACGGTGAAGTTTAAGGGTATCAGGAGGAAGATCCAGGTGCTGATCGAGGCGGACACCGGTAAACTCTGTAGGAAGTACGTGAATGCCTTTCAGGATTTTCTGGAAAAGGGAGATTATCTGGACTGTCCCGAACATGAATGGAGATGGGTCTATGAAGAGGATCAAGGAGAGATGAACTATGATTCCGCCGGAGGAGGCGTGCCTCATTTTATTGTGAAGTTGGAGATCTGCAGTAACTGCGGAGTGCTGAGAAAGACCTCCCATGGTGACTGCGCCGAGGATCCGGAGGAGTATACCGGGATCACCGATGAGGATCTGCTGAGACCATGATCACCGAATGCGTGCCGGCCGGGAGGGCTGACCCATGAACAAAGACACTGGCAGTGATGCAAAAATCGATGCAAAAAACGAAATGAAAACCGAAGCGAAAATCAAAGCGAAAACCGAAGCGGAAACCGACCTCATGGGATCTGCCGACAAGGTTCCGGAGGATCCGGAATACTGGGCCGAGCGTGAAAGGGCGGAAGGCGAGCGTGACATTTCACGCCTCGCCAAACTGGCCTATGCCGACCGCAACAAGGCGGGATGCTTTGCCTTCTGCCGGTTGACGGGATATGCCTTTCCGCCTCCGGTCATTGACCGTTTCAGTCACAGAACCTACGCCTGCCGTCCTGTGGAGGGCATGACTCCGGATCTGATCTGGGCCTTCTGCCAGGACATGATCGAGCAAGGAGGCCCGTTTTCCGAGGAGGCGGAGGAGATACTTGCCGGGATCGATGAGTCGAAACTATAGTTCGGATCCGGCAGTCAACGCCCCGGTCGGGGGCCGGAAGCAGTCAGTGATATGAAGTTGGCATAAATATCAATAATCGGGTCTTGAAATTCATAGAATGATGTACTATCATTAGATTGTTGTGTGGCCGTTACTTATTCACCATGCATTTGCAAAGGAGATACGGGATTGAGACGTAAGGCACAGAGAAATCAGGATAATGACATCCTGATCAAGAAGTTTGGTAGTGATATACTGAATTCTGAAGAATTTGAAGTAGCTTTATCTCAGATACACCATCATCGCTCCTCTGTCGGAGATCATTCGATCCACACGGCAAGAGCAGGACTTACAATGTGTAACCTGGCAAGAAAGGCCGGGATCTACATTGATACAAGAAAGATCGTTCGCATATCCCTGTTGCATGATCTGGGGATGCTCGGACGGGACGACAGATACAAGAACAATTTTGAATGCGGACGCCTTCATCCGAAGAATTCCGCGATCACAGCCCAGAAGCTTTGGACTGATATCGATCAGAAGAGCATTCGGGCGATCCAGAGCCACATGTGGCCTCTTTCATCGACCATGCCGAGATCCAAAGAAGCAGTGATCCTCTGTTTGGCTGATAAGGTTACTGCGATCGGTGACCGTTTCAATCCGAAGGAGAGAAAGATCGTTTCACCGGTTTTGAACTGAATAAAATAAGTAGAGAAGAGCAGGTTCCGTTCGAACCTGCTTTTTTGTGAAGAAGAAAGTGAAGGGAGAGGGAGAATGAACAGGAAGGGAAGAAAATGGCTTCACAGGTGCGCCGGCGTACTGATCGCGGCATCCGTGTTCGGATGCTTCGGACAGCGTGCGGTATATGCGGAGGAAGAGGGAATTACGAAGAAAAATGTCGACGCATATATTTACGGAATGGCAGATAAGCAGGAGGTTGAACTGGTATATACGGACGCGCTTCCGAACGTTCCGTACATTGACGCCGCAGATTATCTGAAGCACATTTACACGGTGGATTTCTCGGAACAGAGCACGGGGGACGGGATCTGGCAGGTAAAGAATGAGAACGGTGTCATGACGGTGGATGTGAATCAGGACACGGTTTCCTTTGACTGCTATGAGAACATGGTGCTGCATGGCATCAATGAAACGGACAGTAAGAAGGCGTCCTATGAGAAGAAGCTGTCCGAGAAGTTTGTCGGTTCTCCGGCGGGTGTGACACTCGATTATGCGGGCTATGGGATCGATCTCCTGGAGATCGACGGGAAGCTCTATTTCCCGCTTCCGACGATCGCGGATCTCTATGCGGTCACGGATAATACGGCGGAATACGTGGACGGCTCACTGTATTTTGTTCATTCCGGAGATGCAGCGGGACAGGAGAGCTATTATGACAGAAGCTCGCTCTATAACCGGGAAGATGCCAGAGACGAGGCGGAGATCGGGTATACATACTCTGAGCTGTGCTTTGCGATGGATCATTTCTACGGAATGTCCTCCCGGGCAGAGGCTTCCGGCAGTCTGAAGGAGAAGGGCTTTGATCAGACTCTGGATACCCTGAGTGATGATACAAGAAAGGCAAAGGAATTCCTTCTTTCGGAGGATCCCTATGATTATCTGCTGGGCTTCTATATGCTCAGCGGTGTTTGGGATGACGGCGGCCACACGCTCCTTTTCTCGGAGGCCGCAAGTGAACTGGACAGATATCCGGATTCGGTGTTTGCACAGCGCTGGAACACGGTGATGTCCGCAACCCTGAAGGGGACAAATAAGAAGGTGCGGGATGCGGTTGAGAAGGCGGAAAAGAACGCTATGGACAGACAGAATGTCCGGGATCAGAGAGATAAGCTGTACAGGACCGGCAAGACCGTGAAAAGCTGGAAGAATGCAAAGCTGGTCACCTACAGCGGGACGGCTGTGTTCGTCATTGATTCTCTGGAAAAGGATGTGGCGGAGTCCTTCAAATGGTCTCTGGATTACTCGGACAGACAGGGGTTCCGGAATTTCGTACTGGATATTTCGGCCGCTGACGGTAGCAGCACATCGGCAGTGAACTACATTCTTGCCATGATCACGAACAACAGGGTGTCAAATGAGTCCGTGCTTCGGACGAAGTGCATGCTTTCCGGAAATGTGATGAGTTCCGTTTACAGCATGGATCTGAACCTTGACGGCGCATTTGACGCGAAGGATAAAAATGTAGGATATAGCTTCAACTATGCGGTCATGACCACCCGAAGCACCTACTCCATGGGGAATCTGCTGGCGGTTGCCGCAAAGGGAAAAGGTATCCTGTTCCTGGGTGAGAACAGCGGGGGCGGAGCCTTCTCCGTGAGTCGGTTCACCATCCCGGATGCCGGCTATTATCAGATGTCCACCATGATGAAGTACCTTACGGGCAAGGGGAAGAATCCTGAAACCGGAGCCGTTGTGGATTATAAACTGCCGACAAAGGTAAATCCTGACCGGCAGGGGAATCTCATTTACAGGGAGTTGTATCTCCTGGCAGATATACAGAATCTGCTGGATGAGCACTTCGTTACCTTCTCCGAGGAGTGGGTGAACGGAAAATGGTACGGCAAGACAGGACGGCAGACCTATCGGCCGGTCGGCTCATGGAAGAAGGTCAACGGAAGCTGGCGGTTTACGGATACCTCCGGCTGGTATGCAGAGAACTGCTGGCAGAAGATCGACGGAGAGTGGTATTTCTTCGAAAAGTCAGGAGCCATGGTGAGTGGCGGCTTCCGTAACGGATATTATTTTGAGAAGAGCGGTGTCTGGGACGGAGCACCGAAGGCTCCGGGCTGGAAGATGAGCGGCTCGCGATGGTGGTATTCTCTTTCGAACGGTGGTTATCTGAAGAAGTGCTGGATGATGATCGACGGAACATGGTACTACTTTGATAAAGACGGTTATCTGGAGACGGATGCCTACCGGGACGGATATTATCTTAATGTAAATGGTGTCTGGAACGGTAAAAAGACGGCGATTGGCTGGAAAGAGGACGATACCGGCTGGTGGTATTCCCTGACAAAGGGGGAGTACCTGAAGGAATGCTGGAAGATGATCGATGGAAGATGGTATTATTTCCACGATACCGGATATGCTGCAAGGGGCGAATATATTGACGGCTGGTGGTTGAACAAAGGCGACTGCACCTGGACGTATAAATTCAGGGCGGCCTGGTATAAGAGCAGTGAGGGCTGGCGGTACGGAGACGGTACGGGCTGGTATGCAAAGGACTGCATCATCAGTATTGATCAGATCAAGTGTCATTTTGATTCCACCGGAACCATAACGGATGTCTGGCCGCTTCCGTCAAGTCACTATATCACATCCGAGTTCGGATACCGGGTGGCGCCTACGGCAGGAGCGACCTCGAATCATAAGGGCGTGGATATCGGAGCCAGAATGGGAGCAGATGTCTTCGCGGCTGTTGACGGGCGCGTTTCCAGTGTGACCTCCGACCAGTGGCGCGGAAAGTATGTGGATATCTATCATGGAGGCGGTCTTCTGACCCGTTATCAGCACCTCAGCAGGCAGTGCGTGAATGAGGGAGAATATGTGTACGCCGGTGATAAGATCGGTGAAGTGGGAAGTACGGGCGTCAGCACCGGACCGCACCTTCATTTTGAAGTGCATTTGAATGACATACCTGTAAATCCGCTGGAGTATTTCGGATTTTATGAAACCGAGGAATTCGAATACGCTGATGATTGATTGACGGGCCGGAATATGTTACAATCACAATCCAGAGTAAAATAGCAAGGAGAAACCATACAATGGGAGTATATGAGGAACTGATCGAGCGCGGCCTGATCGCGCAGACTACAGATGAGGATGAGATCCGTGAGCTGGTGAACAGCGGCAGGGCCGTATTCTATATCGGCTTTGACCCGACGGCGGATTCTCTGCATGTGGGACATTTTATGGCCATGTGCCTGATGAAGCGTCTGCAGATGGCAGGTAATAAACCGATCGCTCTCGTGGGCGGCGGAACAGCCATGATCGGCGACCCCACGGGACGTACGGATATGCGTCAGATGATGACAAAGGAGACCATCGAACATAACTGTGATTGCTTCCGGAAGCAGATGAGCCGGTTTATCGATTTTGGTGAAGGAAAGGCCATCATGGTGAACAACGCTGACTGGCTGATGGACCTGAATTATATCGAATTTATCCGGGATATCGGTTCCCAGTTCAGCGTAAACAAGATGCTGGCGGCCGAGTGCTACAAGCAGCGCCTGGAACGGGGACTGAATTTCCTGGAATTCAACTATATGCTGATGCAGAGCTACGACTTCCTGATGCTGTATCAGAAGTACGGCTGCAACATGCAGTTCGGCGGAGATGACCAGTGGTCAAATATGCTCGGCGGTACCGAGCTGATCCGTAAGAAGCTGGGCAAGGACGCTTACGCCATGACCATCACGCTGCTCCTGAATTCCGAGGGCAAGAAGATGGGCAAGACCGCAAAGGGTGCCGTATGGCTGGATGCGGAGAAGACATCACCCTATGAGTTCTACCAGTACTGGCGGAATGTGTCCGATGATGATGTCATCAAGTGCCTGAAGCTTCTGACCTTCCTTCCCATGGAGCAGATCCGTGAGATGGAGACATGGAGGGATGCGGAACTGAACCGTGCCAAGGAAATCCTTGCCATGGAGCTTACCACCATGGTACACGGGGAAGAGGAAGCAAAGAAAGCCGAGGCAGGTGCGAAGGCCTTCTTTGGCGGCGGAAGCGTAGAGGATATGCCGGAAGCCGAGATCACGGAGGCTGATTTCCGTGACGGACAGATCGACGCCATCGGTATTCTGGTGGCTACAGGCCTGGTAAAGACCCGCAGTGAAGGACGTAGAGCCGTGGAACAGGGCGGCGTTACCGTAAACGGTGAGAAAGTAACTGATATCAAGGCGAGTTACGGACCGGAAGCCTTCTCTGAGGAGTTCATCATCCAGAGAGGAAAGAAGAATTTCCGGAAGGTAGTGCTCCACTAAGGAACGGGGGAAGGTTGCATGCTGGAGAATCTGAAAGAGGATGTAAAGAAGAGGATCAATCAGATCCGCGGGATCGAGGAAGAGCCGGAAGAGGAACCCATTCCGGAATTCGTTCTGGACCAGAATGCAGGAAAGTGCTATGTCCTGCTGATCGATAAGAAGGGCGACGACCTGATCGCCCTGAAGAAGCTGTCCGACAGGCTCGGATGTATCACAACGGTGTCTCATACCGGTATGGCATGTATGGAAAGGGCGCTGAAGGACAAGTATGATTTTATTTTCCTGGCAAAGGATCTGCCGCTGATGGACGGGATCCAGACCCTCAGGAATCTGAAGTCCACAAAGGAAAGCAAATGCCGTGACTCCAAGGTGTATGCACTGCTTGCACCGGAGGAGGTGACCTCGGAACAGGAGCTGTTAGATGAGGGCTTCAAGGGAGTTCTGCGGATGCCGGTGGATGAGGCGCTGTTCTGCAAGGTGCTCCTGGATAACCTGAATCCGAAGATGCTTCCCGAGGATCCGAGGCTGATCAAGCAGATCGAGGATCGTGCGGCGGCGGCAAAGGCACTTCAGCCCTGCGGTATCGCATTTTCGGAGGGCCTTATGGCGAATGACGGAGATATGGAGCTTTACCGCGAGGAACTGGGCAAGTTCTGTGACATGTACGAGGAGTACAGAGGAAAACTGTCTCTGGCGCTTTTTGCCAAGGATGTGGATGCCTATATGTCGGGTACCAGAGAAGTACGCGAGAAGGCCAGACTGATCGGTGCGCGTTATCTGGCGGACCTTTTCGACGATCATGTAAATATGAGCAAGGACGAATGCCTGGATGTGGCTGAGGCCATCTGGGGAAGAGCGCTTCTTGCGTGGGAGCGCGTGGTCCATGGGATCGCCATGTATCTCGGCAGAAATGTCGAACTGGTGGCAACCCTGACCGGACGTCTGAAGACGAACGGGATCCGGCTTCACTGGGCGGATGTGCGGACCATGGCATCGGATATCCTGGATCTTCTGAATGAAAATGAGATCGAGGATGCGGTCGCAAGTATGGACCGCCTGATGATCTACGATATGTCCGAAACCTCACGGCTGAAGCTGCTGAAGCCCAGCCGGGCTCTGAACCGGGGAGAGGTTGAGGAAGCGAAAACTGCATTGCAGATCATGCTTGCGTAGGACGGCATGACAGAGGGACAGGTCCCGTGTCACATTTTCATGTGACACGGGACCTGTCCCTCTGTCATGCCGTATCTGAAGCGTCGGCGGATTTCTGCGGCGGATGTGATCCTGCGGTCGGGTCGAAACTGTCCTGCGGTCCGGGATCCCGTGCGGCCCGGTCTTTACGTGTTCCGGTCCTCTTTGGTGTCTCCGACGGTTTATGTCCGTAAGGAATACGGTCCTCGGCGACCATTTCGGCCCGGCTGTCGGTCAGGAACTTCATGGCTTCCGCCCCGCTGTAATTGTTGATGACGGTGGGCCGGGTACGGGCGGTCCTTTTCTTCTTCGGCTTGCTTTCCTGGATGGTTTCGATCTCCATTTCCAGATTCTTCTTCTTTTCCTTGTAATGACGGAAGGCTTCCTGCTCATCCAGGTATTCCTTCGGGAGACAGTGACGTACATACTCCATCAGGTCTACGTCGTAGATGTAGGACAGGATCGCCAGCTGCTCGGGGGACGGTCTCGCTCTCCCGGTCTCCAGGTTGCTGTATGTCTGTCTTGATACATGAAGGACAAGCGCCAGCTCCTTCTGCAGCATACAATTGGATTCCCGGAGGCTACGAAACAGATCTCCCCAGAAAATGATCGGATACATAATTCCCCTCCTTTTCGTGATTAAAAGGTTAGCATAGTTACGGAAAGTATGATACTATACTTAGCAGGATCGGTTCGTTTTCCCGTTCCGATTGCCCCTTACGCAGTTCAGGAAAGGATCGGTTGCACATTTTCGTGCAAAAACTGACCGCCCGAACGGATTCGGAGGGGATTCGACCGCAAAACCGAAAGAAGGAGCAGATTATGAGCAAAGCGGATACGTTGTTTATAGATATGTGTCGTAACATTATCGACAATGGATACAGTACCGAGGGCGAGAAGGTCCGCCCCAAATGGGAGGACGGATCCTATGCCTATACCATCAAGCAGTTTGGCGTGGTGAACCGTTATGATCTTGCCGAGGAGTTTCCTGCCATCACTCTGCGGAAGACCTATATCAAGTCGGCCATCGACGAGGTGCTCTGGATCTGGCAGAAGAAGTCGAACAATGTGCACGACCTTAAGAGTCACATCTGGGACGAATGGGCCGATGAGACAGGCTCCATCGGTAAGGCATACGGATATCAGATGGGCGTGAAGCATCATTATAAAGAAGGCGACTTCGATCAGGTGGACCGAGTTCTCTATGATCTCTCGGCAAATCCCTACAGCCGCCGGATCATGACGAATATGTATGTGCATCAGGATCTCTCGGAGATGCATCTCTATCCCTGTGCCTACAGCATGACATTCAATGTGACCGGAGACCGGCTGAATGCGGTTCTGAACCAGCGGTCCCAGGATGTGCTGGCGGCAAATAACTGGAACGTGGTTCAGTACAGTGCACTGCTTATGATGATCGCCCAGGTGACCGGCTTTAAGCCGGGCGAGCTGGTGCATGTTATCGCAGACGCCCACATTTACGACCGGCATATCCCTATCGTGGAGGAACTGATCAGCCGTCCTACATTCCCGGCGCCGAAGGTGACGCTGAATCCGGATATCAAGGATTTCTATGAGTTTACGCCGGATGATTTCCTGGTGGAGAACTACGAGACCGGACCTCAGGTGAAGAACATTCCCATCGCCGTATGACGAGAAAACTGCAATGATTTGGAAGGAGCGGTAAAAATGATCGCGATCGCAGCGGTAGACAACAACTGGGCCATCGGCCTGAAGGATCAGCTTCTGGTGAAGATACCCAGTGATATGAAAAATTTCAGAAAACATACTTTAAATCACGTGGTGGTCCTGGGACGGAAGACCCTGGCAGGGTTCCCGAACGGGCTGCCGCTGGCACAGCGGACCAATATCATCCTCAGCCGTAAGAAGGATTTTGAGGTTCGGGGCGGTATCGTGGTTCACGATCATGAGGAGCTCTTCCGGGAACTGCAGAAGTATGACACGGATGAGATCTACGTGATCGGCGGGGGAAGCGTCTATCGGATGCTGGTTCCCTACTGTGACAGGGCCATCATCACCAAGATCGACTACAGTTATGAGGCGGACACCCATTTTCCGAACCTGGAGAAGCACCCCGACTGGGAACTTGTGGAGGAAGGAGAGGAGGAGACCTGCTTTTCCATCGAGTACTGTTATCAGACTTATGTAAACCATAACCCGCTCCCTCTCCGGAAGTGAAAAGGGATGGCATATTTCTGCTGAAATTTGGATATTTTAGTTTCATTTACAGTAAGATTATGCTATACTTTAGAAGTGTACGTGTATCGTACAGGAGAAGGGTGGAGCCGGAAAGGATCCGCCAGACAGGAGGGGTAATAGATGTCTGACATGATGCTGACTACAGGTACGGGCTTCGAAGGGTATGAGATCACAGAGTATCTTGGAGTGGTAGCAGGAGAGGCAATTCTCGGAACCAACTTTATCAAGGGACTTGCCGCAAGTATGACAAATGCGTCCGAACAGGACCTGGCAAAGGTTGAAAAAGCGAGATCAGACGCTGAAGAGGGGCTGATCAGAGCGGCAAAGAAGAAGAAAGCAAACGCCATTCTCGGAGTACACGCGATCTACACGACTCTTGAGGGTGGTTCTTTTGGTGCAGTGATCTACGGTACCGCCGTAAATATCCGGGAGATCCCGAAGAAGGATGCCGGAGTACGGAAGGAACTGGTGGTTATGAATTACTATGAGCGTCTTGTTCCGCGTCCGGTCATTGTGACTTTGGTGGGCGAGCAGGACAATATCTACATGAAGGTGAAGTTTGTCAACTACAACAAGGACGAGATCCTGGCGATCCGCGCAAATGTGGAGCTGACCAATGTATATGACGAGCGCCTGGTGATCAAGGACGTGGATTTTGTCTTTGATAAGGGAAATGTGTCCGAGATCGATTCCGGATTTGTTCCCGCACAGATCTCCGCCAATGACGTGCATCTTCTGAAGGAGGCCCGGGTGGTGATCAGTAAGTATGCAACTCCGCGTGCGATCTATGCCTGCAACGATACGCCGATCAATGTATCCATGTCGGCACATCGCCTGGAGTCCCTGAAGCAGAAGCGTGGTATCGATGCGGTTGAGAAGTACCAGACCGACGGAATGATCTGGACCTGCAACTGCGGTCATGTAAATGAGGCGGGTACGGATGAATGTCTGATCTGCGGACGTAAGCATGATGAGATCAAGACCACGACCACATTTAACTACGAAGAAATGATCGACAGGATGCGCGAGAAAGAGTATGTCATGGAGATCAAGGATGTACTTATGGATTATATTTCCACCGGCTCGATCGACGTGAAATATCGTCTCCAGCTTCTGGAGATCATGGAATCCGGTCTGCAGTATGAGCGGACCCGCGGCAACATGAAGGATACCGTGATCGAGAAGGTAGAGAAGGTCTTCGAGGATGGAGACCGATAAGGTTTTAGATACGAGGTGAAGCGTTTTGAGTTCCGGACTCAGCATGACAAGTGTTAACAAAATAAAGGAGCTGGCAGAGGCAAAGGAGTACAGCCTGGCGGTGGAGATCCTGGATTCCCAGAATCTTGAAAAGTCCCTGAATCCCCAGTTTTTCAGAGTCTGCGGAGAGGTATACGAAAATGTGGGAAGGACCGCGGATGCGCGTAACATGTATGTGAAGGCGCATTCCATGGGGCCGGAATCCAACCGGATCCTGTTCTCGCTGATCACATTTTACCTGAAGCAGGGATATTTCGAACTGGCTGAACAGTATGCGGAGCAGTATCGGCGGAATGCCAGAGGTGCGGCGCAGGAACTGAAGAACATCGACTATGTGATCCGGAAGGCAAAGGGTGCCGGACCGGAGGAACTGGAGCCGCTCCTGGAGCCATACTACAGCCATAATATGGATGAGGAGTGGAGCTTTGAGCTGTTCCTTCTCCATACACTGCAGGGCAAGGATACGGAGATCCTGTCATCGGACTATATGGCAACCTTCCGGCGGAGCGCAGGCAGGGATATCATGCAGGATGTCCTGGATGGAAGAACCTCCGCGGAGGACCTGTTCTTCGTCTATGCAGAACGGGAGGTTCCGGATCGGAAGCCCGAGGAGGAAGAGATCCGTGAACTGGAAAAGGAAGTCCTAAAGAAGGATTATCTGAGAATGCATCCGGGAGCCGGACTTGGTGATATGGATTCCCTGGAGGATTCCGGTGAAGCGGAAGAGGGTGCAGCAACGATCCTTGAATCGCAGGATACGGAGCAGAAGTTTAAATCCTTCCTGAAGAGGAAGTTTCGTAAGAAATCAAAGGATGATGCGGAGGGTGATGAGACCGAAGATGCCGAGACACCGGAAGCAGAGTCCGGAGAGCCCGAAGAGGGAGAAGCCGGTGAAAAGCCTTCGGAGGAAGTGCCCGTACAGAACGAGCCTGTTGCTGCTGAGACGGTGAACGAGCCTCAGGCAGAGGAAGAGCCGGCAGCAGAACCGGCGGAGGAACCGGCAGCTGCAGAACCCGAAGTACCGGCGGAGGAGCCGGCGAAGGAAGACCGTCTGGGCAGGCTGGCGTCCAGGTTTACAGACCGGGCGAAAAACCGGAACGAGATCCAGGAACCGGAAACGGATCCGTTGGAGGAAATGTTCAGTGTGGACTTTGATGATGGCTTTGCTGCAGAATCGGATACCATTTCCGACCTGGCAGAGACCGAAATGGAAGCCTATCAGAATCCATTTGATCTGATCAATGCCTATAAGCTGGATGAGAAGGAAAAGAAGGCGGCCTTTGAGGAGCCGAAGCCTGAACCGGAACCGATCCGCGAGGAGCCGAAGCCTGAGCCGAAGCCGATCCGCGAGGAGCCGAAGCCTGAACCGGAGCCGATCCGGGAAGAACCGAAGAAGCCGAAGTATGAGCTCAAGAAGAATCCGACACCGAAGCCGGGACCGAAGCCGATCTACGAGCTGATCCGGGAGTCGGTAAATCAGCCGGAGGCAGAGGAAGAGCCTGCAGTTGAGGAACCGGTAGTTGAAGAACCGGAAGAGCAGCCGATTCCGACGTACGATTCCGAACCGAAGGTTACATTCGAACCGGAGCCGGAGGTAGAGGAAGAACCGATAGCAGCCGAACCGGAAGAGGAGCCGATCCCGTGGGAGGAGCCGGCAGCCGAAGCGGAGCCGGAAACAGAGGAAGAACCGATCGAGGAAGAACCGGAAGCAGAGGAACCGGAAGAGGAGCCGATCCCGTGGGAGGAGCCGGCAGCCGAAGCGGAGCCGGAAGCAGAAGAAGAACCGATCGAGGAAGAACCGGAAGCAGAGGAACCGGAAGAGGAGCCGATCCCGTGGGAGGAACCGGCAGCCGAAGCGGAGCCGGAGGCGGAGGAAGAACCGATCGAGGAAGAACCGGAAGCAGAGGAACCGGAAGAGGAGCCGATCCCGTGGGAGGAACCGGCAGCCGAAGCGGAGCCGGAGGCGGAGGAAGAACCGGTCGAAGAAGAACCGGAAGAGGAGCCGATCCCGTGGGAGGAGCCGGCAGCAAAACCGGAACCGATCATAGAAAAGCCGGCAGCAAAGCCGGAACCGGAAGCAGAACCGGAGAAAACTGCATTCGATGTATTGGTGGAGAAAGAAAGCGAAAAGCTGGATGAGGGACTTCTTGAGGAGGAGCGGCTGCAGAAAGAGGCAGAAGCACTTCTTGCGTCCCTGGGGATTAAACTGTAACGGAGAAGGAGGAAACAGCAGTGGCTATTGACCAAAGAGAAGCGCTCATAGCTGCGGTACGTGCGCAGGTAGAGAAGGAAAAAGCGGAAAAAGCAGCCAAACTGAAGAAAGAACAGGAGGCTCGTGCTTTTCAGAAAGGGGCATCTAAGAAAGAGGATGCCGGCGGCAAGCCGAAGTACAAAACTCTGACTCCGGAAGAACTCGCCAAGATCGAGGAGCGGAAGCGCAGAAAGAGAGCAGAAGAGCTTGGTATTCCCTATGAACCGGAGGATGCTGCACCGAAGGAAGAACCTGCACCCGCAGCGCAGGCTGAGGATGACGGATTTGATGATGAGGTCGGCGAGACAGAAGTTCTCACCAGTGACAAGCTGGTCGGCGGTCTCAGCGGTGGTCTGGGCGGCGGCCTGGGCGGCGGCCTTGGATCCAAGGATTCCAAGAAGGGCGGCGGACTTGGTTCGATCCCGACAGGAGGCCTGGGTCTGAATCTTCAGCCGGAGAAGGCAGACGGTAAGGGCGACAAGGTTAAGGTTGTCAGCGGCAAGTCTGAGATCAAGGGCAAGGAAACCGCTAAGTTCTCCGCAGACGGAACCAAGACCGTAAGCGGAAGTGACGCGAAGTGGGAGAAGGGTGCATCCAAGACCAAGACAGTGGAAATGGACAGCATTCTGCCTACCAACAGAAAGACACCGACCAACGATGTCGACAGCATGTACGATATCGATGACGATGATGATACCGGATTCGATGCTCAGCTGAAGGAGGTTGCCGACAAGGCACCTGCTGCCGAGGAGAAGAAGGCCGATACGGCTGACAAGGCAGAAGAGATCCATGAGGCTGCTGAAGAGAAGAAGGATAAAGCCAAGAAGAAGGCAACCAGCGGAATCGATGAACAGCAGCGCCGGATCGCTGAGGCCCGTGAGAAGGCTGCGGCCAAGAAGAAGGCCGAAGAGGATGCAAAGCGTGCAGAGGCCGAGGCCAAGAAGAAGGCTGAGGAAGAGATCAAGCGCAAGGCAGAAGAGGATGCCCGCAAGAAGGCAGAGGAGGAAGCAAAGCGTCTTGAGGAAGCCCGCATCCGTGCAGAAGAGGCTAAGAAGAAGAAAGCCGAAGAAGCTGCCAAGAGGAAGGCCGAGGAAGAGGCAAAGAGAAAGGCTCTTGAGGAAGAACGCAAGAAGGCTGCTGAGGAAGCAAGAAAGAAGAAGGCGAAGGAAGCCAAGGAAGCAGCAAGAAAGAAGGCTCAGGACGATATCAAGGAAGCTCAGCGCCAGGCTGAGGAAGCAGAGCGCATCATTGCCGCTGTTCAGAATATCGACAAGGATGAAGCTGAACTTGAGGAGAAAGACCGCAAGGCAGAAGAAGACAAGAAGAAGGCTCTGGATGCTGTCAATGCAGAACTGAAGGCTGCTGAGGCAGAGAAGGAAGAGTCCGTAAATAAGGCGAAGGCTGCTGTTGAGGCTGCCAAGACTGCCAAGGAAGCAGCTGTGAATAAGGCTAAAACGGCGATCACAGAGGCTGAGGCTGCCGTTGCTGCAGCAGTAGAAGCGGCAAAGAAGAAGGTTGAAGAGGATAAGGCTGCTCTTCAGGCCGAGATCGAAGCCCGCAAGGCGAAGGCTGAAGAGGCCCGCAAGGCTGCAGAAGAAGCTGAAAAGAAGGAAGCCGAGGAAGCTGAGAAGAAGATGGCCGAGGAGGCTGCCAAGGCAGAGGCTGAGGCAAAGAAGAAGGCCGAGGAAGAGGCTGCGGCACGTGCAGCAGAAGAGGCTGAGCGGAAGAAGGCTGAGGAGGCCCGGGCCGAGGCAGAGGCTGAGGCAAAGAAGAAGGTTGAAGAGGCCAAGGCCGCTGCGGCTAAGGCTCAGGAGAAGATCGCCGAGGCTACGAAGCTCCTCGAAGAAGCAAAGAAGGAAGAGGCTTCCGCAAAGGCTGCCGAGAAAAATGCAGAGGCTGAACTTGTTCAGCAGAAGAAGCTGGCCGAGGAAGCTGCAAAGAAGGCTGCTGCTGAGGAGAAGAAGCGCCAGGAGGCAGCTGCGAAGATCGCTGCAGAGGCTGAGGCAAAGAAGAAGGCGATCGAGGAAGCGGTAAAGAAGGCAACGGCAGAGAAGAAGCGCCGTGCAGCCGAGGCTGCTGCAAAGCAGGCAGCTGAGGAAGAGAAGCAGAAGAAGGCCGACGAAGCCAAGCTGAAGGAGATCGATTCTTTCGTAGCTAAGGCTGAGGGAGAGGCAAAGGCCAAGGTCGTTGAGGCAAAGGCCCTGGTAGATAAGGTTACCAAGGAAGAGGATCAGAAGGTTGCAGAGGCCGAGAAGGGTGTTTCCAAGGCTGAGAAGGAAGCGGATGTCAAGGTTCTTGCAGCTAAGAAGAAGAAGGACGAGGAGAAGTCCAGACAGCGTAATCTCGAGCTGGAGCGCCTGAAACTGAAGGAAGAAGCCCTGAAGCGGATCGAAGAGGTGAAGCAGAAGGCAGAGGGCGCAAAGAAGGTTCTCGAGAATGCAAAGAAGATGGAAGCAGAGGCACGGAAGCGTGCAGAAGAAGTCGAGACTATGGACTTCGACGTAACGCAGCCGGTAGAGGAAGGAACCCTTCCGCTTGCAGCTTACTATCTTGAGAAGTACCTTGGTATCGACAATGCGGCAGATGAGATCATTGCTGCATTTAACGAGATAGCATCACATCCTGAGAAGTCACGGAATATCGTGATCCTGGGACGTTATGGTTTCGGTTCTGTATGCGTGGGTGAGGATTTCGCCCGAAGCTACTATGATCTTGGACTCAGCAAGTCAAAGGCTATTGCGAAGATCCGTGCACAGGGTCTGAACAAGCTGGCGGATGACAAGCTGGAGGCGAATATGTCCAAGCTTTCCGGCGGCTGCCTGGTAGTTGAGAATGCGGGACTCCTTACACCGGAACGTCTGAAGAAGATCGTTGAGCTGGGCAAGAAGGAGAAGTTTGATTTTGCTCTTGCACTGACAGGCGAGATCGATTCCATTTCCAAGATGTTTGCCGACTCCAAGGAGGTAGTTCCGGAGTTCAACCATCTGATCCAGCTGGATGAGATCACCAATGATGAGATGTTCACAGTTGCATTTGGTTATATCCTGCAGAGAGGATACACCGGTATCGAGAACATAGAGGCCAAGCTGAGAAATATGTTCCTTGCCATGGAGACCGGTAACCTGGATCGTCTGCTGAAGGCAGTGGACGATGCGATTGAACGCTGCGATGCACGCGAGAAAGCGGCAGGCGGCGAGGCTAAGAAGGTTCTTCTGGCAGACGATTTCCAGTAATCCGAAGGAAGGAAATCAGGTTCACCCCGATGCGGCTTATGCGTCGGGGTGAATTTTTCGTACGGCGCTGATGCCGGGATCACGGAGAGCGTGGTGATAAAGGCTCTTCGACGGAAGGAAGAAAGATATGTATCGAATTGACATGGGAATCGATCTCGGGACCTCCAATGTATGTATTTACATGCGGGACAAGGGGATCGTGATCAATCAGCCTGCGGTCGTGGCATACCAGCCGAAGGAGAAGAAGATCATAGCGGTTGGTTCCAAGGCAAAGCGCATGATGGGAAAGACGCCGGAGGGGATTGACGTGGAGACCCCGCTTTCCGGCGGAGTTATCTCCAATTACACTCTGGCGGAACGAATGATCAAGGCATTCGTGAAGAACGCGCTGAAGAAGCGGAAGATCTGGGGACGGCCGAATATCTGCGTCTGCACACCTGCGGGGATCACCGAGGTGGAACGGCGTGCAGTTGAGGATGCCGTGGTCAGGACCGGTGCGAGACAGGTCTTCGTGCTGGAGTCCTCCATCGCCGCGGCCATCGGAACCGGCGTGGATATCATGGAGACCGTGGGCCATATGATCGTGGATATCGGCGGGGGAACTACGGACGTTGCCGTGGTCTCGGCGGGAAATATCGCGACCGGGACCAGTATCAAATGTGCCGGCGGTTCCTACACGGAAGCTCTTGCCAAGTACATCAAGCGGAAATACAACGTGGAACTGGGTGAGCTTTCCGCTGAGGATGCCAAGCTGGAGGTGGGTTCCGTTATGAAACGGAAGCAGGATCTGTCCTACGAAGTGAAGGGTAAGCACATCCTGAGCGGACTTCCGGTCCGTCTGGAGATCACGGCAAATGAGACGGTGGAGGCGTTCGAGGAACCTACGAACCAGATCATCGCCGCCATCACGGGAGTTCTGGAAACGGCACCCCCGGAACTGGTATCCGATGTATCCAAGGAGGGAATCCTTCTCTCCGGCGGCGGAAGTCAGATCTATGGTATGGCGCGGCTCATTCAGGAGAAGACGGGTATCCGCGTCACACCCAGTGACGAGCCTGAGAATGTGGTAGCTGCCGGTGCGGGAATGGCCGGAGAGTATATCATGATCCAGGATGAAGAAAAAAGGGAAAAGTAATTGCGGCACTAAACCAATTGTGTTACAATAGTATGGCTTATTTCAGGCGCGACCGGCATTTTCCGCCGGTGAAAATAAAATCAAATGAAATGGAGGATTTTTTATGGCTAAGAAGGTTGTCCTGGCAGGTGCCTGCCGTACAGCGATCGGAACAATGGGAGGGAGTCTTTCTACGACTCCGGCAGCAGAACTTGGTGCAATCGTTATCAAGGAGGCTCTGAACAGAGCAGGGGTTGATCCCGCAGCTGTTGATCAGGTTTATATGGGTTGCGTAATCCAGGCCGGTCAGGGTCAGAACGTGGCTCGTCAGGCATCCATCAAGGCAGGTCTTCCGATCGAGGTTCCGGCTGTGACTGTAAACGTTGTTTGCGGTTCCGGTCTGAACTGTGTAAATATGGCTGCTCAGATGATCCAGGCAGGCGATGCTGACATCGTAGTAGCAGGTGGTATGGAGAACATGTCCATGGCTCCGTACGCAGTTATGCAGGGTCGTTACGGTTATCGTATGAACGACGGCAAGCTGGTAGATACAATGATCAAGGATGCTCTGTGGGATGCATTTAATGATTATCACATGATCAAGACCGCTGACAACATTGCTGAGCAGTGGGGTCTGACACGTGAAGAGCTGGATGAGTTCTCTGCAAAGAGCCAGAACAAGGCTTGCGCAGCTCGTGCAAACGGCGAGTTCAAGCGTGAGATCGTTCCGGTAGAAGTAAAGAAGAAGAAAGAGACCATCGTTTTCGATACCGATGAGGGCCCGCGTGAAGGCTCTACACCTGAGGTTCTGGCACGTCTTCGCCCCATCAATCCGAACGGATTCGTAACCGCAGGTAACGCTTCCGGTATCAATGACGGTGCAGCAGCAATCGTTGTTATGTCCGAGGAGAAGGCTAAGGAGCTTGGCGTTAAGCCGATGGCTACATTCGTAGCAGGCGCTCTGGCAGGTGTTGATCCGTCCATCATGGGTATCGGACCTGTTGCAGCTACAAAGAAGGTAATGGCTAAGACCGGCTACAAGATCGAGGACTTCGATGTGATCGAGGCAAATGAGGCATTTGCTGCTCAGTCCGTAGCAGTTGGTAAGGAACTCGGCATCGACGTTGACCGTCAGCTGAATCCGCGTGGCGGTGCTATCGCACTGGGACACCCGGTAGGAGCTTCCGGAGCACGTATTCTTGTTACACTGCTTCATGAGATGGAAGATAAGGACCTGAAGAAGGGTCTTGCTACTCTTTGCATCGGCGGTGGTATGGGTTGTGCAACCATCGTAGAGAGAGACTAATTCAGATAAGATGATCGGTACTGCAGGTGCGAAAAGTGTCTGCAGTATCGTTCGTTTCATGAATCTATATACAGACCAGTGGAATTGCCTATGGGATTTCAATCAGAAAGGAGATATCATGGCATTTGTTACTTATAAAGAGGAAGGCTATGTAGCCGTAGTTACCATTAATCGTCCGAAGGCTCTGAACGCATTGAACAGCCAGGTGCTGGATGCTCTGGAGCAGGTTTTCTCCATCATCGATACGGATAAGATCCGTGCCGTTGTTCTGACAGGCGCAGGACAGAAGTCCTTCGTTGCAGGCGCAGATATCGGAGAAATGTCCTCCCTGACACAGAAGGAAGGCGAAGCCTTCGGAAAGAAGGGAAATGATGTATTCCGTATGATCGAGACCTTCCCGGTACCGGTCATCGCAGCTGTAAACGGATTTGCTCTTGGTGGCGGAAATGAGCTGGCTATGAGCTGTGATATCCGTATCTGCTCTGAGAATGCCATCTTCGGTCAGCCGGAGGTAGGCCTCGGGATCACTCCGGGCTTTGGCGGAACCCAGCGTCTCGCACGTCTGGTAGGCGCGGGCATTGCAAAGCAGCTGATCTATACAGCAAAGAATATCAAGGCTGACGAGGCATATCGGATCGGCCTTGTAAATGCGGTATATCCGCAGGCAGAACTGATGGATGAGGCTATGAAGCTGGCTCAGACCATCGCTGCACAGGCCCCCATTGCAGTACGCAACTGCAAGCAGGCCATCAACGAAGGTCTGGATGAGGAAGATATGGACAAGGCCATCAAGGTTGAGGAGCGTCTCTTCGGATACTGCTTCGAGACTGAGGATCAGCTGTCCGCTATGGCTAACTTCCTTGAGAAGGACAAAGAGAAGAAGTTGAAGGTTGTTCCCTTCAACAACAAGTAAGAGGTAGTGACGGTGACATTTCACGTGTCCGTTAATTATGTATCAAATGGTACACAGTACCAAGAATAAAATATGTAGGAGGAAGCACATATGGTAGTAGGTGTTGTTGGCGCGGGAACCATGGGTTCCGGTATTGCACAGGCTTTCGCAATGACAGACGGTTATGAGGTTCGTCTTTGCGATATCAAGCAGGAGTTCGCAGATGGCGGTAAGGCCAAGATCGAAAAGAACATGAAGTTCCTGGTTGGTAAGGAGAAGATCACACAGGAGAAGGCTGACGAGGTTCTCGGCAAGGTTAAGACCGGTCTGAAGGATATCTGCAGCGACTGTGATCTGGTTATCGAGGTTTGCCCCGAGGTTATGTCCATTAAGAAGGATACATTTAAGGAGCTGCAGGGGATCGTTCCGGCCAGCTGCATTTTCGCTTCCAATACATCCTCTCTTTCCATCACCGAGATCGGAGCAGGACTGGATCGTCCTCTGATCGGTATGCATTTCTTCAATCCGGCTGACCGTATGAAGCTGGTTGAGGTTATCGCAGGTGGAAATACTCCGGATGACCTGGTTGATACAATTAAGAAGATCGCAACAGATATCGGCAAGACTCCGGTACAGGTTGCTGAGGCTCCGGGCTTCGTAGTAAACCGCATCCTGATCCCGATGATCAATGAGGCTGTTGGTATCTATGCTGAGGGCATCGCTTCCGTAGAGGATATTGATACCGCTATGATGCTGGGTGCTTCCCACCCGATGGGACCCCTTGCTCTGGGTGACCTGGTAGGTCTGGATATCGTACTTGCGATCATGGAAGTACTTCAGGCAGAGACCGGCGATTCCAAGTATCGTCCGCATCCGCTGCTTCGCAAGATGGTTCGTGCAGGCAAGCTCGGACGCAAGACCGGAATCGGATTCTATGATTATTCTAAGAAGTAGGATGAAATAGGATGAAATAAGCCTGGAAGCTGATTGACGCACTTGCTTGCAAGTGTGCGGCAATCAGCTTATCGGGCAAAACAACCCGAGCGCGAAGCGGTGACGAAGTCACCGCGGGAGTGCGAAGGGGTGTTAGGATTGCGGGAGCTGCGAAGCAGCAGAGCAATCCGTATTTCATACACATATATTTTATTTTTAAATTGGAGGACAAGATTCATGGATTTTTCTTTAGACAAGAAGCATGAAATGGCGAGAACCCTGTTCCATGACTTTGCTGAAGCAGAAGCAAAGCCTCTGGCACAGGAAATCGATGAGCAGCACAGATTCCCGAGAGAGACCGTTGATAAGATGGCTCAGTACGGATTCCTCGGTATTCCGGTACCGAAGGAGTACGGCGGACAGGGCTGCGATATTCTGACATACGTTATGTGTGTTGAGGAGCTTTCCAAGGTTTGCGGTACTACAGGCGTTATCGTATCGGCTCATACATCTCTTTGTGTTGACCCGATCATGACCTACGGTACAGAAGAGCAGAAGCAGAAGTATCTTCCGGACCTGGCTTCCGGCAAGAAGCTCGGTGCTTTCGGTCTGACCGAGCCCGGCGCAGGTACAGACGCTCAGGGACAGCAGACAAAGGCTGTTCTGGATGAGGAAGCCGGCGAGTGGATCCTGAATGGTTCCAAGTGCTTCATCACAAATGGTAAGGAAGCTGACGTATACATCGTTATCGCAGTTACCGGTGTTGTTGAGAAGCGCGGCAAGAAGATGAAGGAGATCTCCGCATTTATCGTAGAGAAGGGTACTCCGGGCTTTACCTTCGGTACCAAGGAGAACAAGATGGGTATCTGTGGTTCTTCCACATACGAGCTGATCTTCTCCGACTGCCGTATCCCGAAGGATGCACTTCTCGGACAGAAGGGCAAGGGCTTCAATATTGCCATGCATACACTGGACGGCGGACGTATCGGTATCGCCGCACAGGCACTTGGTATCGCTGAGGGCGCTCTGGAGCGTACCATCAACTACACCAAGGAGAGAAAGCAGTTCGGCCGTTCCATCGCTCAGTTCCAGAACACTCAGTTCCAGCTGGCAGATATGGCTACCAAGGTTGAGGCTGCAAAGAATCTGGTTTACAAGGCAGCTATGACCAAGGACCAGTATACAAAGGATCACACAACCTCCTACAGTGTTGAGGCTGCTATGGCAAAGCTTTATGCAGCAGAGGTTGCTATGGAAGTAACAACCAAGGCAGTACAGCTCCACGGTGGTTACGGATATATCCGTGAGTACGAAGTAGAGCGTATGATGCGTGACGCTAAGATCACAGAGATCTACGAAGGAACTTCTGAAGTTCAGCGTATGGTCATCTCTGCAAATCTGTTGAAGTAAGGAGGGTACGAACGTGAAAATAGTTGTATGTGTAAAGCAGGTACCTGATACAAAAGGCGGAGTTAAGTTTAAGCCGGACGGAACACTGGACCGCGGCGCTATGCTTACGATCATGAATCCGGATGATAAGGCCGGCCTTGAGGCTGCTCTTCGTCTGAAGGATCAGTACGGTGCAGAGGTTACCGTAGTGACCATGGGTCTTCCGAAGGCTGAAGAGGTTCTTCGTGAGGCGATCGCCATGGGCGCAGATAAGGGAATTCTTGTTACCGACCGTGTACTCGGCGGTGCAGATACATGGGCTACATCCCAGACACTTGCAGGTGCGATCCGCAACCTGGAGTACGACCTGATCATCACAGGCCGTCAGGCTATCGACGGTGATACCGCTCAGGTAGGTCCGCAGATCTCCGAGCACCTGGGTATCCCGGTAATCTCCTATGCTGAGGAGATCAAGATCGATGGTGACAGCGTTATCGTTAAGCGTCAGTATGATGACAGATATCACATGCTGAAGGCTCAGATGCCGTGCCTCATTACCGCTCTTTCCGAGTTAAATGAGCCGCGTTACATGACACCGGGCGGAATCTTCGATGCTTATGATGCCGAGATTACCGTTTGGGGCAGAGCGAACTTAGTAGACGTAGAGGATTCCAACCTGGGTCTGAAGGGTTCACCGACACAGATCGCAAAGGCTTCCGACAAGGTACGGAAGGGCGCCGGTGAGAAGGTTACCCTGGATACACCGGATGAGTCCGCTGACTACATCGTTTCCAAGTTACAGGAAAAGTTCGTTATCTAATTGAAGGAGGGTAATTCGAAATGGCATTAGAAGAATACAAGGGCGTTTTCGTCTTCGCCCAGCAGGTAGATAATCAGATCAGCAATATTGCCTACGAGCTGATCGGAAAGGGCAAGGACCTGGCTGCAGACCTTCAGACTGAGGTAACAGCTGTCTTGGTTGGTTCCGATGTTAAGGGCCTTGCTGATAAGCTGGCAGAGTACGGTGCAGACCGCGTCATCGTAGTAGATGATCCGGAACTGAAGGAGTATCGTACAGAGCCCTATACACATGCTCTGGCATCTGTCATCGAGAAGTATAAGCCGGACATCTTCCTGATCGGTGCAACAGCCATCGGACGTGATCTCGGCCCGCGTGTATGTGCACGTATCCACACAGGTCTGACTGCAGACTGTACACAGCTGGATATCGGAGATTTCCCGCTGGTAGCTATTCCGGGAAGAGAGCAGAAGCACAATCAGCTGCTTATGACCCGTCCCGCATTCGGCGGTAACACCATCGCAACCATCGCATGTCCTGATTTCCGTCCGCAGATGGCAACCGTTCGTCCGGGCGTTATGCAGAAGAAGGACAAGGTTAAGGGCGCCAAGGCGAATGTTGAGGAGTTCAACCCCGGCTTTACACCGAACAAGAACTATGTTGAGATCCTTGAGATCGTTAAGGCTGTCAGCGATGTAGTTGATATTCAGGATGCTAAGATCCTGGTATCCGGTGGTCGTGGCGTAGGTTCTCCGGAGAACTTCAAGATCCTGGAAGAGCTTGCTGACGCTATCGGCGGACAGGTTTCCTGCTCCCGTGCAGTTGTTGATTCCGGCTGGAAGCCGAAGGAACTGCAGGTTGGACAGACCGGTAAGACCGTTCGTCCGCATGTATACTTCGCAATCGGTATCTCCGGTGCGATCCAGCATGTGGCAGGTATGGAAGAGTCCGACATCATCATCGCCATCAATAAGGATGAGACAGCTCCGATCTTTGATGTGGCTGACTACGGCGTAGTCGGTGATCTGAACAAGATCGTTCCGGATCTGACCAAGAAGATCCTGGAAGCTAAGGCTGCAAAGGCAAACTAATCATATAAGCCGATAAGGCTGCATGACAGAGGGACGGGTCCGGTGCCGCATGAAAATGTGGCACCGGACCCGTCCCCCTGTCATGTCCTCTGTCATGCCGGCCGAATTATACCACGAGGCATGAAAAACCTGTGGACTTCCCAGGGGATGTATGCTATAATCTTGTGGTTAATGGGCGAATCTGCCCATTTCAAGGACGAATCCAAGCGAATCCGCCATACGTAGGAACGGTTTTCGGGCGGACGCATGAACAGATAGGAGGATATTCAAAGATGAGTTTAGCAGTTGAGAAGCTGGAAGGAAGCATGGCAAATCTTACGATCACAGTGCCGGCTGAGGATTTCACCAAAGCACTGAAGAGTGCGTACAACAAGAGCAAGAGCAAGTTCCAGATGGCAGGTTTCCGTAAGGGCAAGGTGCCGATGGCTTACATCGAGAAGTTATACGGCCCCGAGGTATTCTATGAGGATGCCGCAAATGACCTGATCAACCAGACTTACCCGGTTGAGATCGAGGATGTGGATCTGGATATCGTATCCAGACCGGAGATCTCCGTTTCCCAGATCGAGAAGGGCAAGGATTTCATCTATGTTGCCAAGGTTGCACTTCGTCCGGAAGTAAAGCTTGGCGAGTATAAGGGTCTTGAGGTAGAGAAGGCTGACATCTCCGTAACTGATGAGGAGGTTAAGGCTGAGATCGAGAAGACTCAGAAGGAGAACGGCCGTAAGGTAAATGTGACCGATCGTGCTGCAAAGCTTGAGGATGAGGTTAAGATCAACTTCGAGGGCTTTGTGGACGGCGTTGCATTTGAAGGCGGAAAGGGCGAGGATTATGCTCTGACCCTTGGTTCTCATTCCTTCATTGACACCTTTGAGGATCAGATCGTCGGCAAGAACATCGACGATGAGTTCGACGTTGAGGTAACCTTCCCGGAGGATTATCAGGCAGAGAATCTTGCAGGCAAGCCGGCAGTCTTCAAGGTAAAGCTTCTCAGCATTACCGAGACACAGCTTCCCGAGCTGGATGATGAGTTCGCAAGCGAGGTATCCGCATTTGATACCTTTAAGGAATATGAAGAGGATACACGGAAGACTCTTGAGGTTCGTAAGAAGGACGCTGCCGAGCGTGAGAAGGAGTCCAAGTGTATCGAGAAGCTGATCGAGCTTTCCGAGATGGAGCTTCCTGAACCCATGATCGAGCTGCAGCAGGAGCGCATCCTTGAGGACTTCGAGATGCGTCTGTCCTATCAGGGACTGAAGCTGGAGCAGTATATGCAGATCACCAAGCAGAGCCGTGAGGATATGCTGGAGCAGATGAAGCCGGATGCGATCACACGGATCAAGTCCAGCCTGGTTGTTGAGGCTGTTGCCGAGGCTGAGAAGTTCGAAGTAAGCGATGAGGAAGTAGAAGAAGAGCTGAAGAAGATGGCTGAGGCTTATCAGCTGGATGTTGAGAAGTTCAAGGAGCTGGCAGGCGACAAGGAGGTTGACTCCATCCGCCGTGATCTGAAGAACCGCAAGGCAGTTAAGTTTATGGCTGAGAATGCCAAGGAAGTATAATTCACTGAGACAGCGCAAGGATGTCTTAATGGAGAAGGGGGTTAGAGCATGGCATTAGTACCTACCGTCATAGAAACCAGCAGCCGTGGAGAGAGAGCTTATGATATTTACTCCAGACTGCTGAAGGAGCGTATCATTTTCCTCGGAGATGAGGTAAATGATGTGACTGCCAGCCTGGTAGTCGCACAGCTTCTGTTCCTGGAGTCTGAGGATTCCACCAAGGATATCAATCTGTATATCAACAGCCCCGGCGGTTCCGTAACAGCCGGTATGGCGATCTACGATACAATGAACTATATCAAGTGTGATGTGTCCACCATCTGTGTGGGAATGGCAGCCAGCATGGGTGCATTCCTTCTCAGCAGTGGTGCGAAGGGTAAGCGTTTTGCCCTTCCGAATGCAGAGATCATGATCCATCAGCCCCTTGGCGGTATGCAGGGACAGGCTACGGATATGCAGATCGCAGCAGAGCACATGCAGAGAACCAAACAGAACCTGTATCGTATCATGGCTGAGAACTGTGGCAAGTCGGTTGAGGAGCTGGCAGCGGACTGCGAGCGCGATAACTGGAAGACCGCCGAGGAGGCCTGTGCATACGGACTGATCGATAAGGTAGTTGTTAATCGTAAGTAGGAGAGATCAAATTGGCGAATCGTACAGACGAAAAGAAAGTCAGATGCTCGTTTTGCAATAAGTCCCAGGACCAGGTATGGAAGCTTATCGCAGGTCCGGGAGTTTATATCTGCGATGAATGCATCGGCATATGTATGGAGATCATCGAGGATGATAATGCCAGAGAGAAGGATTCCGGGGAGATCAACCTTCTGAAACCGAAGGAGATCAAGGCATTCCTGGATGAGTATGTCATCGGACAGGAGACTGCCAAGAAAGCCCTTTCGGTTGCAGTGTATAATCACTATAAGAGGGTGCTTTCCGGCAGAACCTTTGATGTGGAGCTTCAGAAGAGTAATATCATCATGGCTGGTCCCACGGGTTCCGGTAAGACCTATCTGGCACAGACTCTGGCAAAGCTCCTGAATGTGCCCTTTGCCATTGCGGACGCAACCACGCTGACCGAGGCCGGATATGTAGGTGAGGATGTGGAGAACATCCTGCTGAAGCTGATCCAGGCAGCGGACTATGATATCGAGCGTGCCGAGAAGGGCATCGTATATATTGATGAGATCGACAAGATCACAAAGAAGAGCGAAAATGTGTCCATCACCCGTGATGTATCCGGTGAGGGCGTACAGCAGGCGCTTCTGAAGATCATAGAGGGAACAAATGCTTCCGTTCCGCCGCAGGGTGGAAGAAAGCACCCGCAGCAGGAACTGATCCAGATCGATACCACCAACATCCTGTTCATTTGCGGCGGCGCATTTGACGGACTGGATAAGGTCATCGAGAACCGGATCGGAAAGAAGTCCATAGGCTTCAATGCCGAGATCGAGGATAAGAAGCTGGGTAATACCGGTGATATCTTCAAGCAGGTACAGCCGCAGGATTTCGTGAAGTATGGTATCATTCCTGAGTTTGTGGGACGTGTACCCGTGATCGTTACTCTTGATCAGCTGGATGAGGATGCTCTTGTGAATATCCTTGTTAAGCCGAAGAGTGCCATAACCAAGCAGTATCAGAAGCTCTTTGAGCTGGATGATGTAGAACTGAACTTCACAGAGGATGCACTCCGTGAGATCGCGAAGGAAGCGATGGAGCGGAATACCGGAGCCCGCGGACTCCGTGCGATCCTGGAGAAGGCAATGATGGATCTTATGTACGAGATCCCGTCGGATGACATGGTCCAGAGCTGTCTCATTACAAAAGAGACCATTACGGAAGGTGCGCCTCCGCAGACCACCCTTCGTGATAAGCCGAAGACCCGTAAGAGCCGCGTTCGTCAGGCGGATACCGCATCGAAACGGAACGCATAAGGAGTCGTATGATCATAAAGCAGGCAGAACTTGAGACTGTATGCGGCGTAACAAGTAAGCTTCCGGAGCATGATGCTCCGGAGTTTGCTTTTGCCGGGAAATCAAATGTAGGGAAATCCACCCTTATCAACGGACTCATGAACCGGAAGAATCTGGCCCGTACCTCTTCCCAGCCGGGAAAGACCCAGACCATCAATTTCTACCGGATCAATCAGGAGTTCTATTTTGTGGACCTTCCGGGTTACGGATATGCAAAGGTATCCGAGACGGAGAAGGCGAAATGGGGAAAGATGATCGAGCGGTATCTTGCTCAGAGTGAGACCCTGAAGATCGTGTTTCTTCTGATCGATATCCGTCATGAGCCCGGAGCAAATGACAAGCTGATGTACAACTGGGTCTGCGAGAACGGCTTCAAGCCCGTGATCATTGCCACCAAGCTGGATAAGATCAAGCGGAGCCAGAAGGATAAGCAGGTGAAGCTGATCCGTACCGGACTCGGCTGCGGAAATGATGTCACCATCATCCCATATTCCGGACTGTCGAAGCAGGGAAGAGAAGAGATCCTTGCCCTGATGGACGAATACATGAATGAAAATGCGGATGAAGTCATGAATGAGGGCGTGATCGAAGAAACGGATGAGCAGTAGGGCTTTGTGAGGAGAGGCTTCATCGCGGTTCCGGCGTTCGGCAGTTTCGGAGAAAAGCGTCATAATATATGAAAATAAAACAAGGATCCACGAAGGGCCGGCGATAACGGGTCTTCGTGGATCCTTGTTTTTGTCAGGTGTGTGAGTTGTCTCAGTTTTCTCCCTGGGGATGGTCGCTGTCCGGATTGGAAGCCAGCTCGTTCATCAGGTAGTTATAGATGTCCGTGCTCTTGGCTCTCCAGCTGTTACTGATGGAAACTGCCAGCTTGTGGGTGGGAACGTTGAACTTCAGATTCAGGAGTGTGTCCTTCCGCTCCTTGATGATGCATTCCACCGTATATTCCTGATTGTCGTTCGGATAGTAGTTGGCGTAGATCTCGGACTCATTTTTCAGGTTGATCCGCTCTTCCTTGAAGTATTCCAGGATGTCCTGCTTGATGGGGTTCGGAAGCCGGTTCTCGAAGTAGAAGAGAGCTTCCTCGCCGAGGTTCGTGATCTTATAGTGCTGGGTCTCACGGATGGTGCTGACGGAGATGAAGCCGGAGTCGATCAGTTCGCTCAGGGCCTCGAGGATGTTGAACATATTTGTGTAGCCCCGATCCTGGATAAAGCTGGTGAGCTGTGTGTTCGTAAGGGTATACTCGTCGATACGGTCCAGCATATAGAGTATTATGATCTTGTAAAGAAACAGTCCGTCCATACCTTCTAACCTCGTGTGCATTCGTTCTGTCTGAAAACAGGGTATGTATAGAATACCCCACGAAGCCCGAAAAATCAACAAAAAGTACGTGAAATTCCCGTGTGGCTGTGGTATACTGAGTATTGGTAATCACCAGTTCAGACGTAGCAGCGGATGTCGCTGCGAACCCCATTTGCTTTAGAAAGATCTGTCCCGCAGAGGGGCGTGGTTTTATTGTATAAGCTTCGGAAAGGGAGGTTGTATGGATTATAGTAAAATGACAATCGCGGAGCTGCGCGAAGCCGCAAAGGCCAAGGGAATCCGAAATGTATCCGCAATGAAGAAGAAGGAGCTGGTAGAGCTTCTTGGAAATGTGGAGAAAATGATGCATCGTCCGGCAGAGGAGAAGACTGAATCGCCGAAGAAGGCTGAGGAAGGAAAGGCTGCTGCACCCAGGAAGACTGAGGAAGCAAAGGCTTCTCAGCCCAGAAGAGCAGCCGGTTCCAGAGCTGCTGCCCCAAAGAAGACAGAGGGCGGAAAGGCCGCAGCCCCGAAGAAGGAAGGGCGTCCCATGCAGCGGAGGGGAAGACAGGCGGTGAAGACGGAGGAACAGCCGGAGGCGGTAAGGAAGACCGAGACTGCAGCCGAGAGCGGAAAAACGGTAGCGCAGGAGCCGAAGCGGGCGGAGCTGGTGGCGAGAAAACCAGAGGAGGTCGTTGCCACGAAGCCGGCGGAGGTCGCAGAGACGGTTTCCCGAGATGATAAGATGGAGATCGTTCCCTCCGAACCGAAGGAGGCAAGAGCCCTTGTCTTTGACGGACAGGAGTACAATCCTGCACTTGCCAGCGGAGCCGAGGCAAATGGGATCCTGGAGGTAATGCCGGAGGGCTTCGGATTCATCCGGAGCGATAACTATATGCCGGGCGAGAAGGACATCTATGTGTCCCCGGCCCAAATCCGGAAGTTCGGGCTGAAGACAGGAGATATCATTATCGGCCCGATCCGGAAACGCATGCAGCAGAATGAGAAATTCCAGGCGCTTCTCTATATTGAATCCGTAAACGGGCAGTTCCCGTCCCAGATCATGAAGCGGAAGCCTTTTGAGAGTCTGACGCCCATTTTCCCGGATGACCGGATCCGGCTGGATTACAACGGCGCACCCGTATCTCTTCGTATCGTGGATCTGTTCTCACCCATAGGTAAGGGACAGCGTGGTATGATCGTATCCCCGCCGAAGGCAGGAAAGACCACGCTCCTGAAGCAGATCGCCAAGCGGATCAGTGTGGCATATCCGGAAATACACGTGCTGGTTCTCCTGATCGATGAACGTCCCGAGGAGGTTACGGATATCAAGGAATCCATCACTTCTCCGAATGCGGAGGTGATCTATTCCACATTTGACGAGCTTCCCGAGCATCATAAGCGTGTGTCGGAAATGGTGATCGAGCGGGCAAAGCGCATGGTTGAGGCCGGCAAGGATGTGGTGGTCCTGCTGGACAGCCTGACACGTCTGGCCCGGGCCTACAACCTGACGGTGGCACCCAGCGGACGTACCCTGTCCGGCGGTCTGGATCCCGCGGCACTTCATATGCCGAAGAAGTTCTTCGGTGCGGCCCGGAACATGCGGGAGGGCGGAAGCCTTACCGTCCTTGCCACGGCACTGATCGAGACAGGAAGCCGTATGGACGATGTGGTATTCGAGGAGTTTAAGGGAACGGGAAATATGGAGCTGGTGCTGAACCGGAGCCTTTCGGAACGACGGGTATTCCCGGCAATCGATATCGCCAAGTCCGGAACCAGACGGGATGATCTGCTTCTTTCCAATGACGAGCGGGAGATCCTGGACCTGTTGCACCAGCAGCTTCGGGGCAGCAAGGCGGACGAAGCCACCGAGGAGATCATCAAGCTCTTCGGACGGACCCGGAACAATATGGAATTCCTGGAATTTGCCAGAAAGGTTTTCACCAGAAATCTGCGATAGAGAACGGCTGAGACCGGCAAACAGAATGCTCTTGGGCCTGCAAAAAAATATGGCTTGCATTTCCGTGACTCATATGTTAGAATCAATGACGTTGCTGGTATGAGATCGAGGCATGCCCATCCGTGCGGTATGTAGAGTCTTATATAGGATCAGGGACTGCAGGCAGTGTGGTTCCTTAAAGAAAAGGAGAGTCAGAAATGAGAGAGGGAATTCATCCGGATTATTATCAGGCAAAGGTTGTCTGCAACTGCGGAAATGAGTTTGTTACCGGTTCTACAAAGGAGGAGATTCACGTAGAAATCTGCTCCAAGTGCCATTCTTTCTACACAGGTACACAGAAGGCAGCTAAGGCACGCGGTCGTATCGATCAGTTCAACAAGAAGTACGGCGTTCAGTAGGACACATAAGACTTGCGAAAGAAGGTTGGGACATGAGGTCTCAGCCTTTTTTGCACGTGCACGAGCCATGCGGCTCCGCGCAGATCACGCTGTGCGTGAGCTCGCTCACTGGCACAGCGTGATCTGCGCGGAGACATACGGCGACGCCGTGACATCGCAGGCCCGATTTCGCATAGCTAAATCGGGTCCGAACGAAGTGAGGATGCGTTGCGCGGAGCGCAACCATGACCGAAAACGGTCATGCATGACGCGTTGCGAACGCGTCATGGCACCAATTGGAGCGCGACGCGCGACCGGAGATGCGCATGGCTCGTGCGCGTGCAAAATGGCGTAAGGTGGCGACGCCGTGACATCGCAGGCCCGATTTCGCATAGCTAAATCGGGTCCGAACGAAGTGAGGACGCGTTCGCAACGCGTCATGGCACCAACGGGAGCGCAACGCGCGACCGGAGATGCGCATGGCTCGTGCACGAGCAAAGTAGAAATCATCGCGCGGGAAGGGTGAGCATATGAAACAGGTACGGATCGGCGGACAGGCAGTACTGGAGGGCATTATGATGAAGGGCCCCACCTGCTATGCCCTGGCCGTCAGAAAATCCAACGGAGAGGTTGCGGTGGATATAACTCCTTACAGCTCCTTCGGTGAGCGAAAGAAGCTGAACCGTATCCCCATTGTCCGTGGAGTCGTTAATTTTATAGAGTCTCTGTATATCGGGATCAAGACGCTGATGGCTTCCTCCGAGTATTTTGAAGAGGAAGAAGAGTCAGAGAAAGAGAATCCCGACGAAGCCGGGAAGGAGAAGAAGGCGAAGAAGACAGAGAAGGGAAAGTCGAAGGACGGAAAGAAGGACAACAGCAAGGGCGTCATGATCGGAACCCTGGTGTTCTCCCTTGCCTTTGCCATCGGTCTTTTTGTGCTGCTTCCCTCATTTCTGGCAGGACTTCTTCTGAAGGTGACGGAACAGCAGTGGATCGCCAATCTGGTGGAAGGCGTTCTCCGGCTTGCCATCTTCCTGCTGTATGTGGCGCTCATTTCCAAGATGGAGGATATCCGTAGAACATTTATGTATCATGGGGCGGAGCATAAGGCCATCAACTGCCTGGAGGCGGGAGATGATCTTACGCCCGAAAATGTGCTGAAGCATACCCGCTTTCATAAGCGCTGCGGGACCAGCTTTGTATTCATCGTCATGATCATCAGTATCATTGTGTTCATGTTTGTCCATACGGAGGTCATGTGGCTCCGCCTGCTTTCCAGGATCCTTCTGATCCCCGTGATCGCAGGGCTTTCCTATGAGGTTCTGCAGTATGCGGGACGTCATGAAAATGCCTGCTCGCGGATCATGTCCGCGCCGGGGCTCTGGGTTCAGCGGCTGACCACCAAGGAACCGGATCTGTCCATGGCCGAGGTGGCTATCTGGGCGGTGGAGCAGGTGATCGATGTACGCGAATATCTGGAATGTGTACGGAATAACTCCTTCGAAAAGTGAGACATTTGCTGCAGGAAACGTCAGAGTATTGCGGGGGTAGTTCACTATGACGATGTATGAAGCAAAGGAAATAGGGATCAATCTCCTGATCAAGGCAGGGGTTCCCGAGTACGATACAGAAGCGGTAAAACTGCTGGAATATGTGTGCGGTAAGAAGTATTTTCTGCATATGGAGGATCAGCTGACTCCGAAGCAGGAGACGGCATATCTCGAAGTTCTGGCCTTAAGGGAACAGCATATCCCCTTCCAGCATATCACGGGAAGCATGTGGTTCTATGGCTATGAGTTCCATGTCCGGAAGGGGGTTCTGATCCCACGGATGGATACGGAATGCCTGGTGTCAAAAGCAATTGAATTGGCGCCGGACCGAAACATCAAGTATCTGGATCTCTGCACCGGCAGCGGCTGTATAGGGATCGCATTCTGGCTGCAACGAAGGTATTATAATGTTCGTGTCGATCTCGGCGTGCTGTCCGACATTTCCCCGGAAGCGGTAACTCTGGCAAAGGAAAATGTGGAATACCTGAGCGGGGACACGGAAACGACGGAAGCATGGTGGACGGAGAAGATGCGTACTCATGTGGAAGTGATCCAGTCGGATCTCTTCGACAATCTGGAGGGACATAAGTTTGATCTGATCATGTCGAATCCGCCGTATATCGCTGCGTCCGAGATGGAAGGGCTTATGCCGGAGGTGAGGGATCACGATCCGCGGATCGCTTTGACGGATGAAGGTGACGGACTTTCCTTCTACCGGAGGATCGCTGCCGGAGCAAGAAAGCATCTGAAGAAGGACGGATATCTGGTGCTTGAGATCGGGTATGATCAGGGTCAGGCCGTTCCTGAGATCCTGAGAGAAGCAGGCTACAGAGATATAAAGGTCACCAAGGACCTGGCCGGACTGGATCGGGTCGTGACCGCATTTAAATGATATGATACCGGGGCAAGGGTCACGAACGATGTACTTGTGCATCAGTTCGTAACTCTATGAAATGTCCGGATCCGAATGACGGGAGCTTTGAGGATTGAGCGGCATGCGATGTGAGCGTGCGGCGGTATCATGATATTTCATAATAAGGGAGGAACAAAGAATGTTCGACCGCTTGGAAGAATTGGTGGAGAAACTGGAACTGATCCGGGAAGAACTGAGTCAGCCGGACGTTGTTAACGATCAGGCTCGTTTCAAAAAGCTGATGAAGGAACAGAGCGACATCACGCCCATCGTGGAGAAGTACCAGGAATTAAAGCAGGCACAGCAGGATGTGGAGGACAGCCTTGCCATCATTGATGAGGAGTCCGATGAGGAAATGAAGGAAATGGCCCGTGAGGAACTATCCGACGCAAAGAAGCGCATCGAGACCTGTGAGCAGGAGCTGAAGATCCTTCTGCTTCCAAAGGACGAAAATGATGACAAGAGCGTTGTGGTTGAGATCCGTGCAGGTGCCGGCGGAGATGAGGCGGCCCTTTTTGCAGGCGAGCTCTTCCGTATGTATCAGAAGTATGCGGATCATTTCCGGTGGCAGACGAATATCACCTCCGGAACAGAGACCGGGATCGGAGGCTTCAAGGAAGTCGTTTTCGAGATCACCGGAAAGGGCGCTTATTCCAAACTGAAATATGAGTCCGGTGTGCATCGTGTACAACGTGTACCGGAGACCGAATCCGGCGGACGTATCCATACCTCTACCGCAACGGTGGCTATCATGCCGGAGGCTGAGGACGTGGATGTGCAGATCGATGAGAAGGATATCCGCATCGATGTTATGCGTGCGTCCGGAAACGGCGGACAGTGTGTCAATACCACGGACTCCGCAGTACGTCTGACCCATATCCCCACGGGAATCGTGATCTACAGCCAGACCGAGAAGTCCCAGATCCAGAACCGGGCGAAGGCATTTGCCCTGCTGCGTACCAAGCTGTATGACATGGAGCTGCAGAAGGCGCATGACGCCGAGGCGGCTGCAAGACGGAGCCAGATCGGAACCGGTGACCGTTCCGAGAAGATACGGACCTACAACTTCCCCCAGGGACGTGTGACCGACCACCGGATCAAGCTTACCAGTTATCAGCTGGAAAATGTCATGAACGGCGACCTGGACGAGTTCGTGGACGCTCTGACCGCGGCAGATCAGGCAGCCAAGCTCGCCAACATGGAAGGCACGGAGTAACATTTTCCTATAATAATATTTTTTTCCATAAAAATCCATCCGTACATTCGTATCCTTATCAGATCATCGATTTCAGTCAATGGTAAAGGAGAGACGATATGAACGGATGGATTTTTAAAATGAAGAAAGCCATGGCGGTTGCCGCGGTTCTTACGATGTCGGCAGGGCTGGTTGCCTGTGGGAGCAAGAACGCGGATATTGCGGAAGACGAGCAGATACATGGATACGGAAATGAGGCTTCGTATAACTATGATCCTGATACAAACAGCCTGACAGCGCAGAGAAAAAGCAACAGCAGCTACCTGGCCGGAGAGGAAGTGGCTGAGGAAGCCAAGGCGGACGTTGAGGATGAGTCATATGCGACTGCAGACCGGCAGGGTGGTTCCGGGGATTCGGAGAATACCACCACAACGCTGGAGACCATCAATACGGAGAAGCTGGTTTACCGTTGCGACCTGAGTTTTGAGAGCTTAAATTATGATGAGTCGGTCGAGAAGATCCGTTCCCTGATCCGTGAGTACGGCGGATTTGTGGAAAATGAGGATGTGAACCAGTCAAGCGCAGGCCGGAACGGGGAGAAGCTCTATACATATTCGGCAACGATCCGGGTTCCTTCTTCAAACTATGAAAGCTTTCTTGCGGGCACGGGTGATGTGGGTGAGCTGAAGAATAAATCCCAGAATGTCGACAATATGACCAAGGTTTACACGAATCTCAAGGCAGAGATGGAGGTTCTCGAGACCAAGCGCCAGAGCTACCTGGAAATGATGAAGGAAGCGAAGACACTGAACGATATGGATACGCTTCTTATGATCGATGAGCGTCTGACCCAGGTGGAGATCTCCATCAACCAGCTGAAGACGCAGATGAACCAGATCGACAATGATGTGGCCTACAGTTATATTTCAATCTCCATCAGAGAAGTGAAGGAATATGAAGAAGCTCCCGCGGAATCCTTTGGAGAAGAGGTGGGACAGTCTCTGAGAAACGGCTGGGATAATTTCGTTGACTGGCTTCGGGATATGGTGGTTTACATAACTGGACATCTTCCGCAGATCTTCATTTCCATCGTGATCATTCTTCTGGTATGGTTCCTGGTGATCCGGAGACTGCTCCGCAAGCTGGGGGTTCCGAACCGCAAGGAACGGAAGGCAAGACGAGCAGCAAGACGCGCGGCTAAGCGGGCAGAGAAGCAGGCAGCAAAGCAGGCTGAGAACACGCAGGGCGTGCAGAATATGGCACCGCAGAGCACAGAGCAGCAGATGGTGCAGGGCATGCAGGGCGTACCGCAGATGCAGAATGTCCAGGGCGCACAGAACGTGGGACAGCAGGAGATGATGCAGGGAATGACGCAGGGCATGCCGGGAACAGCGCCGCAGGGAATGATGCAGGGCGAACAGGACACAGCACCGCAGAGGCAGGATGTACAGAACGCAGCACCGCAGGGAATGATGCAGGGCGAACAGGACACAGCACCGCAGAGGCAGGATGTACAGAACGCAGCACCGCAGGAGATGATGCAGGGCACGACACCGGAAGATGATCGGGACCCGGAGGCTCCACAGTAAACAATTTAACCGTCCCCAAAACGCCGGGATTGAAGGTCAGTTCCGGAGCAGGCGTCCGGTGCATTCGTCGGGTCATTTACGACAGCTATACTGGCCGGACTGGTTGGCGGACGCATTTGCGGATAACACAATAAGCACCGGCAGGGCAGCAGGGAGCCCCGCCGGTGCATTTTGATTGCAGTTCCATATGGGATTTGCTACAATCAAAATGATCGTTATTTTATGGATCAGCCATGTACGATCGGGCTGTTCCGTGATCGGTTTACGGGCGGATGTTGTATCCGCGGATTTTTTATCTGACAGGGGGGAGCATATGCTGATCATACTTGCCGTTGCGGGCGGAATCGTCCTGCTTCTGATCATTCTGGTGATCGTGAATTACAATAAACTGGTCCGGCTTCGTACGAAGGTGGACGAGAGCTTTTCCACCATGGACATCTATCTGGTCAAACGCTGGGAGCTGCTTCCGAAGCTGGTGGACGCCGTGAAGGCTTATATGGCCCATGAGAAGGGAACGCTGGAGGAGGTGGTACGCCTCCGGTCAAAGGACTATGATTCCCTCTCCGAAGCGGAAAAGCTGAAGACAAATGAGTCGCTTTCGAAGCATCTGGGCGGGATCGTTGCCGTTGCAGAGGGATATCCGGAGCTGAAGTCCAGCGAGAACTTCCTGCAGCTCAGCCGGGACCTGTATCAGATCGAGGATGAGATCGCGCAGTCCAGGAAGTATTACAACGGATGCGTGCGGATGTATAACACGAAGGTCGAAACATTTCCGGGAAATATCTTCGCGGGATTATTCGGATTCCATACACGTCCGATGTTTGAGGCAACAGCCGTTCAGAGGACGGATGTGGAGATACAGCTGTAGATCATGATGAGGGAAATGGGATGGTTCGAAATACTATGACTGGAAGAAACATAACAGGAAAGAGAAAGTATACATTCCGGTGGTGCATGGCGGCTTTTCTGATCGTGCTGGTTGCCGTGTTCGGCGTGGCGGTACATTTTCCGGTACAGGCAGAAGGCCTGCAGGACGTCGTCGGAGTTGAGGTTACGACCGGTGATGAGGATGCCGCAGATGATGACGAGGCGGAGTTTGCGATCGAAGCCGAAGATACGGAATATGATTATGTGATCACCGGCTATGATATCAATGTGGTCGTAAATGAGAACAATACGCTGGACATCACGGAACGGATCACTGCGGATTTCCGGACTCCGAAGCACGGGATCTATCGGGACATTCCGCTCCGGAACAAGGTGAAGCGCCAGGACGGAACGGAAAGCTCGAACCGTACACGTGTGACCGGACTCAGTGTGGATGCTCCGTATGAAACCGAAACTGAAGATAATATGCTGAAGATCAGGATCGGTGATGCGGGCCGGACGGTGACCGGGCCCAATACGTATGTTATCAAATATAATTATAACCTGGGTAAGGATCCTTCGGATCAGTACGACGAGCTTTACTTCAATCTCATCGGAACGGAGTGGAGCAGGCCTATCAGCGGCGTTTCATTTACGATAAAGATGCCGAAGGAATTTGATACCTCGAAGCTGGGCTTCTCCTATGGCGCTTATGGTACGGTCAATACGGAGGCGGTACATTTTACCATGGAAGGGCTTACCGCCAAGGGCACACTGGATACCGTTCTGAATCCGGGAGAGGGACTTACTGTTCGCTGCGAGCTTCCCGAGGGGTACTTTGTGGGAGCGGGCTTATCAAATCGGACTCTGGAGTATATCTGTTACAGCATTCCGGTTCTGTTCCTGCTCATTTCCATACTGATCTGGCGCAAATACGGCAAGGATGACGTTGTGGTTGAGACGGTGGAATTCTATCCTCCGAACGGAGTGAACAGTCTGGAGGCAGGGTTCCTCTATAAAGGACAGGCCGACAGCGTCGACGTGGTCTCGCTGCTCATTTATCTTGCGAATCAGGGGTACATTTCCATTGAAGAGATAGAAACGAAGAAACTGATCGGAAAAAAGAAGGGCTTCCAGGTTGTGGAGCAGAGACCATATGACGGAAATGATCCGAATGAAAGAACCTTCCTGCAGGGGCTGTTTGCCTGCGGACGGGACAGGGACGGCGTATGCGTCGTGACCTCCGATGATCTTTCGGAAACCTTCTATACCACCAAGAATAAGATCATCCAGAATATGTCGAAGAAGGAACATACGGAACAGGTCTTTGTAAAGCAGAGCTTCTGGCGATGGGCATTACTGTTCCTTATGATCGTAGGTTCCTTCCTTCTGATGTGCCTTCCGCCGATCATTGCATTTGAGGATCCCTCGACGCTTTGGGTAATGCTGTTCCCGCTGATCGGGTTCGGCTGCATCGTTGGCAGCTTCCTTGGCGGACGTGGAAAGGGCCGGAGAAGAAAGGGAAGCGGGGGCTCGAAGATGTTCATGGTTGTATTCGGTCTGTTTTTCGGAGGAGTTCCTCTGGCCGGGTTCATGCTCCCTCTGCTTTCAGAGGATCCAATCTATATCATAGGCTTCTGCGTGGACTTTATCTGCTGCTTTGGTATCGTTCTTTGTTTCATTTATCTTCCGAAACGTACGCCTTATGGAAATGAGATGCTGGGAAGACTTTCCGGCTTTAAGAATTTCCTTGAGGTGGCGGAGAAGGAGCAGCTGGAGCAGATGGTGATGCAGGATCCCATGTACTTCTTCAACATTCTTCCTTATACCTATGTACTCGGGGTATCGGATAAATGGATCAAGAAGTTTGAGACCATCGTTACCACACCGCCTTCCTGGTACAGTTCATCATATTATGATCCATATACCTTCAGTACCTTTATGGATAACACCATGACCACGGCAACCCGGTCCATGACCTCCACTCCCTCGGAAAGCTCCGGAGGCGGAGGAGGCGGTTTCTCGGGAGGCGGCTTCTCCGGTGGTGGCTCCGGCGGCGGTGGCGGCGGTGCCTGGTAGGAACGAATATTTCTTCAGAAATATTCGTTCCGTATATGCCCACACGCCCTATGGGCGTGTGCCCTGCGAAGCAGGGTTTACGAGCGGCAACCGAAGCCGCGAGTAAAGGCCGTATATTACATCAAAAATATCCTATTCAGTTGCCATAATCCCAGGGATTCTGATGTTATGTAACCACCGAAAAAAAGTTTTAAAGAAAATGAAAAAAGTTGTTGACATACCTGTAATCGGGTGGTAATATGTAAAAGCTGTCGCACGAAAGACATCGAGGACGGGCACAACAAGCGGCGGCTTTTATATTGTTCTTTCACAATTTAATAACATGACAACCCCGAAAAATTCTTTTAAAAAATTATTTTTCGGATGAAAATCCAAAACAACAGTAAGACATGGATTACGATAATCGCACAGCGATTAAATGATCTGAGGATTACAAACTTTTATTTGAGAGTTTGATCCTGGCTCAGGATAAACGCTGGCGGCGTGCTTAACACATGCAAGTCGAACGGAGTATTCCTCCCGAAGATTGAAGAAGCTTGCTTCTGATTGATTCATTTGGAATACTTAGTGGCGGACGGGTGAGTAACGCGTGGGTAACCTGCCTCACACTGGGGGATAGCAGTTGGAAACGACTGATAATACCGCATAAGCACACGGTGCCGCATGGTACAGCGTGAAAAACTCCGGTGGTGTGAGATGGACCCGCGTCTGATTAGCTAGTTGGTGAGGTAACGGCCCACCAAGGCGACGATCAGTAGCCGGCCTGAGAGGGTGTACGGCCACATTGGGACTGAGACACGGCCCAAACTCCTACGGGAGGCAGCAGTGGGGAATATTGCACAATGGGGGAAACCCTGATGCAGCGACGCCGCGTGAGTGATGAAGTATCTCGGTATGTAAAGCTCTATCAGCAGGGAAGATAATGACGGTACCTGACTAAGAAGCACCGGCTAAATACGTGCCAGCAGCCGCGGTAATACGTATGGTGCAAGCGTTATCCGGATTTACTGGGTGTAAAGGGTGCGTAGGTGGCGCAGTAAGTCAGAAGTGAAAACTATGGGCTCAACCCATAGACTGCTTTTGAAACTGCCGCGCTAGAGTGCAGGAGAGGAAAGTGGAATTCCTAGTGTAGCGGTGGAATGCGTAGATATTAGGAGGAACACCAGTGGCGAAGGCGACTTTCTGGACTGTTACTGACACTGAGGCACGAAAGCGTGGGGAGCAAACAGGATTAGATACCCTGGTAGTCCACGCCGTAAACGATGAATACTAGGTGTTGGGGAGCAAAGCTCTTCGGTGCCGTCGCTAACGCATTAAGTATTCCACCTGGGGAGTACGTTCGCAAGAATAAAACTCAAAGGAATTGACGGGGACCCGCACAAGCGGTGGAGCATGTGGTTTAATTCGAAGCAACGCGAAGAACCTTACCAGGTCTTGACATACCGATGACAGTCCCTTAACCGGGATCTTCCTTCGGGACATCGGATACAGGTGGTGCATGGTTGTCGTCAGCTCGTGTCGTGAGATGTTGGGTTAAGTCCCGCAACGAGCGCAACCCCTGTTTTCAGTAGCCAGCATTTAGGATGGGCACTCTGGAAAGACTGCCCGGGATAACCGGGAGGAAGGCGGGGATGACGTCAAATCATCATGCCCCTTACGATCTGGGCTACACACGTGCTACAATGGCGGTGACAAAGGGATGCGAAGCAGTGATGCTTAGCCAACCTCAAAAAAGCCGTCTCAGTTCGGATTGTAGTCTGCAACTCGACTACATGAAGCTGGAATCGCTAGTAATCGCGAATCAGAATGTCGCGGTGAATACGTTCCCGGGTCTTGTACACACCGCCCGTCACACCATGGGAGTCGGAAATGCCCGAAGTCCGTGACCCAACCTTTCAGGAGGGAGCGGCCGAAGGCAGGTCGGATAACTGGGGTGAAGTCGTAACAAGGTAGCCGTATCGGAAGGTGCGGCTGGATCACCTCCTTTCTAAGGAAGAAAAGTAAGGGTTGTCATGTTATTAAGAGGTGAAGGGACCTCTAAGATTTGACGAGAGCAAGAGTGCCATAGACGCACGTCCCGCCCTCTGCATCACGAAGTGATGCGACGGCCGGAACGGTGCTTATACACGAATCGATGAATCGATTCGTGATGTCATCGCACGATTTGCTTCGCAAATCGAGCTATATGGTGGTGGCGATGCGCTTATGGGTAACACCCGTTCCCATCCCGAACACGATGGTTAAGACGTAAGCGGCCGACGGTACTGCACTGGAGACGGTGTGGGAGAATAGGTGGCCGCCACCTCAAAAAGATTGTCACATCCGAAAGGATGTCACATATATATAGTAAGTCGAGAGACTTGGAACACGAGTCGAACGACGAAGCGCCCAAGGGCTTGTAGCTCAGCCGGTTAGAGCGCACGCCTGATAAGCGTGAGGTCGGAAGTTCGAGTCTTCTCAAGCCCACTATTTGGGGGTGTAGCTCAGTTGGGAGAGCACCTGCCTTGCAAGCAGGGGGTCAGGGGTTCGAATCCCCTCATCTCCACTCAGGTATGAAAATGCCTGAAAGCATTGTTCCTTGAAAACTTCATACAGACAGAATATTTAATAGCCATTAAATATTAACAAGACATCTAAATATCCAGATTACGAAAGTAATCAAAGTATTAAGAACTAATTAGTAGTAGAGAACTACGAATCAGACTTAAATCGATCGTTCGATTTGCTTTAGGTAAAGCAAAGAAGGGCGCAGGGTGGATGCCTTGGCACTGAGAGCCGATGAAAGACGTGATAAGCTGCGATAAGCTGCGGTTAGGAGCAAATATCCTTTGACCCGCAGATTTCTGAATGGGGAAACCTGGCAGGACAAACTCCTGTCGACCTGTACTGAATCCATAGGTGCAGGTTGGGAACCTCCTGAACTGAAACATCTAAGTAGGGAGAGGAAGAGAAAGAAACATTCGATTTCCTGAGTAGCGGCGAGCGAAAGGGAAAGAGCCCAAACCAGCGTGCGTGCATGCTGGGGTTCGGACTGTCATCACGGTAAGCAACGTTAGGAGAACGGTTTGGAAAATCCGTCCATAGAGGGTGAAAGGCCCGTATCCGAAAACTGATACTTACCAGACAGGATCCAGAGTACATCGAGACACGAGAAACCTTGATGGAACGAGCGGAGACCACTCCGTAAGGCTAAATACTACTCAGTGACCGATAGCGCATAGTACTGTGAAGGAAAGGTGAAAAGGACCCCGGGAGGGGAGTGAAATAGAACCTGAAACCCTGTGTCTACAAGCTGTGGAAGCGTGATCACTTCTGTGTAGCGCGACTGCGTACTTTTTGTAGAACGGTCCGGCGAGTTGCCGGTTGAGGCGAGGTTAAGTGTTTCAGACACGGAGCCGAAGTGAAAGCAAGCTTGATAAGAGCGTTTTAGTCTCAGGCGGCAGACCCGAAACCGGGTGATCTACCCATGGCCAGGCTGAAGTTACCGTAAAAGGTGATGGAGGGCCGAACACACATCCGTTGAAAAGGGTGGTGATGAGCTGTGGGTAGGGGAGAAATTCCAATCGAACTCGGAGATAGCTGGTTCTCCTCGAAATAGCTTTAGGGCTAGCCTCATATTAGTCACGTGGAGGTAGAGCACTGAATATCTGCGGGGGCGTCAAAGCCTACCAATGATTATCAAACTCCGAATGCCATGCTGATGATGTATGGGAGTCAGACTGCACGAGATAAGTTGGGTAGTCAAAAGGGAAACAGCCCAGATCTACAGCTAAGGTCCCAAAGTACGTGTTAAGTGGAAAAGGATGTGGGATTTCATAGACAACTAGGATGTTGGCTCAGAAGCAGCCACACATTCAAAGAGTGCGTAATAGCTCACTAGTCGAGAGGTCCTGCGCCGAAAATGTCCGGGGCTAAAACACGACACCGAAGCTTAGGGTTCGCGTATGCGAGCGGTAGAGGAGCATAGTCACAGGGTCGAAGCGGTACCGTAAGGAGCCGTGGACTTGTGAGTAGAGAGAATGCCGGAATGAGTAGCGAGATTTAAGTGTGAATCTTAAAGGCCGAATATCCAAGGTTTCCAGGGTAAAGCTGATCTTCCCTGGGTAAGTCGGGGCCTAAGGCGAGGGCGAAAGCCGTAGTCGATGGACAACAGGTTGAAATTCCTGTACTACATATGAACAGAACTGTGGGGACGCAGACAGAGAGCCAGAGCCGGGAATGGAAATACCGGTACAAGCGAGGTAGGAGTACGGTAGGCAAATCCGCCGTGCAATCTGAAGACGTGATGTGGAGCGAACTATTAGTAGTGAAGCTGGTGAGCTGGCTGCCGAGAAAAGCCGCTATTGTTTCATATGTACCCGTACCGTAAACCGACACAGGTGGGTGAGGAGAGAATCCTAAGGCCGGCGGGAGAAGTGTTGTTAAGGAACTCGGCAAAATGACCCCGTAACTTCGGGAGAAGGGGTGCTGCAGAGATGCAGCCGCAGAGAAATGGCCCAAGCAACTGTTTAGCAAAAACATAGGTCTATGCGAAACCGAAAGGTGAAGTATATGGGCTGACGCCTGCCCGGTGCTGGAAGGTTAAGAGGAGGGGTTAGCGCAAGCGAAGCTCTGAATTTAAGCCCCAGTAAACGGCGGCCGTAACTATAACGGTCCTAAGGTAGCGAAATTCCTTGTCGGGTAAGTTCCGACCCGCACGAAAGGCGTAATGATTTGGGCACTGTCTCAACAACACACCCGGTGAAATTGAAATACCAGTGAAGATGCTGGTTACCTGCGCCAGGACGGAAAGACCCCATGGAGCTTTACTCCAGCTTGATACTGGGATTCGGTATTGTCTGTACAGGATAGGTGGGAGACATAGAAGCATCGACGTCAGTTGATGTGGAGTCACCGTTGGGATACCACCCTTACAATACTGGGTTTCTAACTCATAGCCGTGAATCCGGCGTGAGGACAATGTCTGGCGGGGAGTTTGACTGGGGCGGTCGCCTCCGAAAGCGTATCGGAGGCGCTCAAAGGTTCCCTCAGAATGGTTGGAAACCATTCGCAGAGCGCAAAGGCAGAAGGGAGCTTGACTGTGACACCGACGGGTGGAACAGGTACGAAAGTAGGACTTAGTGATCCGGTGGTATAAAGTGGGATTGCCATCGCTCAACGGATAAAAGCTACCCTGGGGATAACAGGCTTATCACTCCCAAGAGTTCACATCGACGGAGTGGTTTGGCACCTCGATGTCGGCTCATCGCATCCTGGAGCTGTAGCAGGTTCCAAGGGTTGGGCTGTTCGCCCATTAAAGCGGTACGCGAGCTGGGTTCAGAACGTCGTGAGACAGTTCGGTCCCTATCCGGCGCGGGCGGAGGATATTTGAGAGGAGCTGTCCTTAGTACGAGAGGACCGGGATGGACGGACCGCTGGTGTACCAGTTGTTCTACCAAGAGCAGAGCTGGGTAGCCAAGTCCGGAACGGATAAACGCTGAAGGCATCTAAGCGTGAAGCCAACCTCAAGATGAGATATCCCACTCCATAAGGAGTTAAGACCCCTTGAAGACTACAAGGTTGATAGGCACAGAGTGGAAGTGTGGTGACACATGTAGCGGATGTGTACTAATAGGTCGAGGGCTTTTCCTAAAAGATCGAATGATCGGTTTGATTCGTAGATTCAACTTGTGACTGTTTGTATGAGGTTTTGAAGGAACAAAACGAAAAGGATCGTCCAAAACGATCCTTTTTTTGTGCGTAAAATGAGCCATGCACCGCTACGACTGATCAGCCGGGGACGGTTCCGTCAAACCGGGGACAAGTGTGATCGACCGGGGACGGTTCTGATCAAACCAGAACCGTCCCTAACAGGACGGTTCCGTCAAACCGGGGACAGGTGTGATCGACCAGGGACGGTTCTGATCAAATCAGAACCGTCCCCGGATTGACGGAACCGACTTTAGTTGTCGCGGGATTTCAGGGTTTTACTCTGCTTCTTCAGGTAGGTGATATGGTGATCCTCGGCATCTTCGCCGTTGGCCCAGGATTGTTCTGAAATGTGAGGTGCATGTTTTTCGCTCCGTTTCGGAGGTGGGTCCAGGGGATAGGGCTTTTCGTAGCCTGCATCCCGGAGGGCCAGGGAGATGCGGGAGCGGACAGCCCCTTCATCGATCAGTTCCTGAGCTCCGAAGGCTCTGAGCTCCGCATTTACGGCGCTTACATGGCCTGCAAGATAGAAACGGATATCCTGCTCCTTATAGAGGTGATATAGACGGAGAAGGCGCTCGGAGGCGGTTACGTCGACACTTCCGATACCGGCGGCGTCAACAACGATCACCTTCGTCTCCGGTGTGACAGCCAACGCAAGCCCTTCTTCGAAATCCGTGATATTTGCAAAGAAAAGTGCGCCTGAGAAACGATAGAGCAGCACTCCGTGGATGGGTGCGTAATTTCCTTTCCGTTTCAGACTGTGGTAGCCTTCCTCCTCCGGGTCCACGCCCAGGATCTCGATCTTCGGTCGGGACTGGCGGACGATAAAGGTGATGGAGGAGAGCAGAACGCCCACGATAACGCCGTAGATCGTTCCCATAAGAAGAACGGCGATCAGCGCGGCAAAGAAGATCCGGTGCTCGGACCGGTCGACCTTGCGGAGCTTCCGGGCAAGACTGAATTCAAATGTACCTATCAGCGCCGAGATCACGATGCCGGTCAGGATCGGAACGGGCAGATAGGAGAAGAGCGGAGTTCCGAACAGGAGGATCAGCATCATGGAAATGCCTGCGGCTACGGACATCCACTGGGATCTCACGCCGAACTGATCGGCGATGCCCGAACGGGAAATGCTTCCGTTGACGGGACAGCATCCGGAGAAGGCTGCTGCCGCATTTCCGAGGGAATAGGCAAGGACCTCACGGCGGAGATTCAGTTTATCATCATATTTCAATGCGAAATTGCTTGTGGCAAGCAGGGTTTCGGACAGGATGACCACAGCGATGGTAAAGGTGGAAAGAAGGATCGTCCTGGGATCCAGCTCCAGCATGTTGAAATCCGGAACCGTGATCGCGGGAAGTCCGGAGGAGACGGAGGGGAGCATGGCAACCCCGTGATCCTCCAGGTGAAGAACGGCCGAGAGAACGGCACCAACCACCATAATGATCGCCGGCATGGGAATCTTCGGAGCGAAATGCCGGAAGAGCAGGATCAGAAGAACGGTCCCCAGCCCCAGAAGGAAGGACAGTACATGGAAGCCCTCCCCGGCGGAGGTTATGATATGGCGGATCAGCTCCGGTGCCTCACCGGAACCGGCTGTGCCACCGAAAAGCTTCGGGATCTGCATCAGAATGATCGTAATTCCGATGCCTGTGATGAAACCGCCCATGACGGGCTGGGAAATGAACCGCAGCAGCCGGTTCGCGGATAGAAGGAAGAGCAGAAGCAGCCAGATCGCAACCAGTATCGTGATCATGGGGGCGATACGGACCGCGGCCTCAGAACCGGCTTCGATCCCCAGAGAGGCCAGAAGGGCTCCCATCAACGCGGCCGGAGCCGCATCCACGCCGAATACGAAGCGCGGAGAACTGGTCAGGATTCCATAGATCAGGATCGGAAGAAAGGAACCATATAGTCCGTAGACCGCAGGAAGCCCTGCGACCATGGCGTATCCCATGGAAATGGGAATGGAGATCGCCGCGATCAGAACGCCGATCAGAAGATCTTTTCCGATATGTTTCGTTGAAAAGGTCCGTTCCATTCAGTATCCTCCGAAAATCTATTCGGATTCCGTATACCCCCGACTGCCGTCCTGGCACTCCACAACCTTTTCCGAACGTGTAATGCTGTTCTTGGGGTATTCGACGAAAACCGAGATCTGCCAGTTGGCTCTGGGTGTGTCGATCCGGGCGAGTTCTTTATCATAGTAGGCCATCATTTCCGCGTTGAATTCATTGAAAAAGACCTTCCACTCCGATTTCATTTTCCGCTGATCGGTGGAATACGGATAGGCGTCGTTGTATTCGGCTTCCGACCGGAATTTCATGGTGACACGTATCGTCACGCGTGCGCCCCAGCTATCGCCGTACTGATGGTCGATATCGTGACTGATATAAGCATCCCAGCCAAGCTCTTTCACGCGCTCGACGTATTTTTCTGCAATCCTGAAATACTCTGATTCCGTAAATGTGCTCAGATATTCTGACTGTGCAGCCATTTGTTCGCTGTTCTTATAACTGCCAAGTTCTTTAAAAAGCGAGGCGGCGCTTCTGTAATCCTCATGTCGGAAATACGTCGTGGCAGTCTGATATTTTTCTCCTTTTTGATGCATGTTCGTGATATAGATCACCCCGGCGGCAAGAAGAACCAGTACTATGGAAACGATAATGGTTATACGGGTAAAGGACCGGTTATTCTCGGATTCCATTTTCTCGTCGACCATACCTGCCAGACGTTCCCTGCATTCGGTGCGCAGGAGCTTGGATTCCTTGTATCCTCCCAGAGGTTCCAGGAGGTCCAGAGCCTCATGGAGAGAGTCATAGTCTGATTCCTCATGGATCAGATGGATGGCCTTCCGATAGGCGTCTTCCTTTTTGGAAACTTCATAGGATTTATAGACCTCTTCCTGAGGATTGGGAGGAACCTCCCCGCCCATGGCATCCAGACGGTCCTTCAGCTCCTTTACGGTGAAGTTGTCCAACAGAGACTTGGACGCACCGCATTGACCGCAGTGTGGAAGCTCTGTCTTATGGATGGCGCCGCAGGTGCAGAGCCAGAGATCGCCGTAAGATGCATATACCATCGTGGCCTGCTGACCGAACATGGTGCGGTATAACTGATACAGCCGCGAGTCGTTCAGCTTCGTCGCAATGGGCTCCTGATCCGGAACGCACTCGATCATGTAGGAACTTCCGTTCCATGGAAGTCCGTCGGCAAAGCTGACATTCAGCAGCTGGAAGGTGATATTTGAAAATTCATCGATCGGAAGGGAATGAGATACATCGTCGCCGAAATTCGCATTGTCCGGGACGTTCAGCATCGTATATTGAATATCCTGAGTGGAAATGATCTCGTTGGCGTCATTCAGAAGAAGAGCGCGGAGAAAAAGCGAAACGATCGGTGTCCCGGATACATTTTTCAGCATGAGCGAAAGTCGGGACGAGCCGGTTTCTTCATCCGAAAGAACACGGGCCGATACGATCATGACAGGAGCACCGGTGGCATATAATCTGCCGGGCAGGATCATTTTACAGATTTCTCCCATTTGCAAGTCCTTTCAGAATTCAGATCACCCGCCGCAGACAGCGGGGCAGAGCATCATCAGCTGGGGGAAAAGATTTTTGCCCCCAAGAATCATTATATGAGTAGGATGGTGAAAATGCAAGGACTGCTGTGGTCGGGTCACAGCACCGAGGGCGGGTTGGTGATGTGAATCGTGTCAAAGAATAAGCTGACGGTACCCGTCTGCTTTCCCGCTTGCAGGGGAGGGGTGGATGATGTATCATGAGGAAAGGAACAAAGTATGACGGGGGTAAGCCATGCACTACAGTGTGTTGATCGTGGATGATGAAGCGGAGCTGTCGGAGTATACCGCCCGCTATTTCAATATGTCGGGAGTGAGCGCGAGTTATGTACTGGATCAGGCGTCCGCGCTTGCTTTTTTTGAGGAAAATACCTGCTCGATCGTTCTTCTGGACATCAATCTGGGAGAGGATTCGGGCTTCGAGCTCTGCCAGAGGCTGCGGAAGACGAGAGATATCCCGATCTTCTTCATCAGCGCAAGATCCTCTGAGGACGATATGCTCCTGGCGTTGTCCATCGGCGGCGATGACTATATCTGCAAGCCCTACTCTCTGTCTGTGCTGCTGGCCAAGGTAAAGGCCGCGCTGAAACGGTATGAGGCGGCGGGACAGAGCACGGGAACGGCATCGCATTCCGGTGACTCCGGAGAGCACTCCCGGAGAGAGGATGACGGGCTGATCACCCTGGGGCAGGCCAAGATCGACCTGAAGAAGGCAACCGTTCTGAAGGACGGGAAGGAAACGCCGCTGAAGGCCATGGAATTCCGGATTCTGGTGTATATGCTGAAGAACCGGAACAGGATCATCAGGAAGGATGAGTTCTTCGAGAAGGTCTGGGAGACGGAATTTGTGGGAGATGTTACGCTGAATGTCCATATCCGGCATTTGCGGGAGAAGATAGAAGAGGATCCGGGAAATCCGGTATATATCAAAACGGTCTGGGGAACGGGATTTATATTGGAGGATAAGGCGTGAAGGTCCGGAATCTAATCATTTATATGATCGTGTTCATAGCGCTGGGCGTCTTCATGTGTATCTATATCGCGACCGGGAGCAAGAGCGATGCCCCCGCATATCCGACGGAGATCAACCGCCTGGTGATCCGGCTCGGTAAGGAATGGGACGGCGTAAAGGGTCAGAAGGAGCAGAAGATCCCCTCGGAGGAACCCTTTGAGTATGCCGTGATCGATCTGGAGGGAAATCTCCTTCAGTATACGAAGGAGGGGATCGCCACCTCCGTGTCCACGGCGACGACTCGGTTCGATGTGATCCGGGATATTGAGCAGGATGGGACCATTGTGGGAAGAATACTGGTCCATAACCCGTATCTGGAGCTGCAGGTCAGGAGGGACACTCGGCAGGCATTGATGATCGGTGCGCTCTTCCTGCTCATGCTTCTCATTTCGGTGGGGTATTTCCTGTATCTCAGAAGCAGGGTGGTAAAACCCTTTGACCGCCTGAAGGGCTTCGCATCCAGAGTGGCGGGCGGCGATCTGGAGACTCCGTTGGAAATGGACCGCGGACACGTCTTCGGCGCATTTACGGAGAGCTTTGATATCATGCGGGAGGAGCTGAAGGCCTCGCGGGAACGGGAAGCAGCAGCGGTTCGCAGCAGGAAGGAGCTGGTGGCCGAGCTTTCCCATGACATCAAGACGCCGGTGGCATCCATCAAGGCCATGGCCGACGTCATGAGCCTGACGGCGAAGGATGATATGGAGAGGGAGACCATAGCGGCCATCAACGGAAAGGCGGATCAGATCGACCGCCTGATCTCGAACCTTTTCCATGCAACGCTGGAGGAACTGGAGCAGCTGGAGGTAAAGCCCGAGGAACTCAGTTCCACCGAGATCCTTCAGATGATCCGGGAGGCGGATCATCTGAGAAAGATCGTCGACCCGGAGCTGAAGGATGCGGTAGTCCTGGCAGACAGGCTGCGGCTGAATCAGGTGATCAGCAATATCATTTCCAATTCCTATAAATACGCAAATACGGAGATTCGCATCAATAGCTCCTACGAGGAGACCGGGCGGAGCTATCTTGTGATCGAAATCAGCGATAATGGCGGCGGCGTTCCCGAGGAGGAGCTGGAGCTGGTTACGGAGAAGTTCAAGCGGGGCAGCAATACCGGAGGCAAGGAAGGCTCCGGCCTTGGGCTGTATATCTCGAAGTACTTCATGGAGAAGATGGAAGGCTCCCTGGAGTGCTTTAACCGGGACGGCGGATTTACGGTGCGGCTGAAGCTGCCGGTGGCATAGAGGGATTGGAGAAACGAGGCAACGCAGCCGAAATTGCCGGTGGCGTAGAAGGATGTGAGGAAATGAGGCGGTGCGGCACATTTTCCTGCCCGGCCTGAGAATTTAAAAAACAATTAAAGATTTGACAAAGATTTTAAAACGGGAAAAAGATATACTGAGACCATGCAGAACAGCCTGCATGGTCTTTTTCTTACCGGGAATACGACAACTGAGAATGCAAACTGTTGAGAATAATTGTAACTGAGAATACGGAATGCGCTTTGCAAGGAGGAAATCCCATGAGAGCAAGAGAGGTTATCATAAAGACAGACAAGCTTTCCAAAAGCTTCTCCATCGGAGGAAAGCAGCAGCATATCATCAAGAACCTGGATCTGGAGATCTATAAGGGTGATTTCACCGTGATCATGGGATCCTCCGGGGCAGGCAAGTCCACTCTCCTGTATGCCCTTTCCGGCATGGATCAGCCGAGTCTCGGAAGCATCGAATACGCCGGGAAGGAGATCACGAAAATGAATGATGATCAGCTGGCGGTGTTCCGCAGGAAGCACTGCGGTTTCGTCTTCCAGCAGATCCACCTGGTGGACAGCATGAGCATCATGGACAATGCGATCTCAACGGGCATGCTCACCGGACAGAAGCAGAAGGACCTGAAGAAGAAGGCAGGTAAGCTCTTCGAACGGGTGGGGATCAGCGAGGATATGACGAAGAAATTTCCCTCCCAGCTCTCCGGTGGCGAGGCGCAGCGGGCGGCCATGGTAAGAGCGGTGATCAATGATCCGGACGTGGTCTTTGCGGACGAGCCCACCGGGGCGCTGAATTCGGCCGGCGTCAAGGCGGTTCTGGATGTGCTGACCGAGATCAACCGCAGCGGACAGTCGGTGGTAATGGTGACTCACGATATCAAGTCGGCGAGAAGAGCCAACCGGATCATTTATCTGCAGGACGGCGGGATCGTCGGAGAGTGTGAACCCGGGGAATATGTGAGCGGAGACAAGGAGAGACACGAAAAGATACGTAAGTTTTTAGAGAACATGGGATGGTGAATCGTTGCTATTCACAAACGCATAGGTGAAAGACTGACGCATGCTTGCATGCCAGGCAGGCTTTTCGCCTATGCGGTCTGCGAAGCAGACAACCTTCCGCAACCGCCACAGTCATGAGCCGCGGAGCGGCGATATACGCGTGAAGCGCGGATAGACTGTGGTCGGCGGAAGGTTGTGAATAGAATTACTCAGGAGGTTAAAAATGTTTAAACTGGTCAGATCCAATATCAGAAAAGATAAGGCCGTGCTGGCAGTATTTCTTCTTATCATCACACTCTCGGCCATGCTCCTTCAGACAGGGCTCTTTGTAAATCATTACGACGCGCTCTATGATGAGAAGAAGGAAGAGTACGGCATCGGCGATTTGGTGATATTTGCTTACGGAGATACGGACACTGTCAGAACCACCATGGACAGCCTTTCGGATGTGGCATGGTACACCTTGAGCGACATTCTTCGTCCGGATGATATTCAGGTCTCCTGCGAAGCAAAGGGGCTTGATGAGGTCCGGGATGATGCGATCCTTCATCCCATCAGCGGTGCCCACGCAAAATCCTGCTCATTTGTCAGCCGGGATGATTCGGTGACAGGGCGGAGGCTCTACCTTACAGCCCATTATGCTTATGGGAATCAACTGGAGATCGGCGATAAGCTCCATCTTTCCACGGAAGCCACAGGTACGAAGGAGTACACTGTAGCAGGAATCGTGGAGGATCTGCAGCAGGGCAACCAGTACGCATGGCATGGCTTCCTTTTTGACGACGAAGCATTTCATGAGCTTTGGGAGCAGGTAGGTGCCCCGGAGGCAACGTCCTCCTTCCGGCGCTCCACGGAGATCGTCTGTACCTATCGGGACGGGGTAGCCATAGATGACGGACAGAGAGAGACCACGAAAGCATTAACCGCAGCGGGGGTCGCAAGCTACAGCTATTCCATGGAGCTGGCAAAGGCCGGATACGTCGGCGTGACAAATATCCTGGCAGCTTTTATCACAGTATTCTCCCTGATCGCCATGGTGGTATGTCTGGTGATGATCATTTTCACGATCAATAATAATATCGACCGTGACGTAAAGAATATCGGTGCCCTCCGGGCGGTGGGACACACGACGGCGCAGGTGCGGACCGCATTTCTGCTGGAGTATCTTCTGATCGGCATCATCGGAACCTCCGTAGGTATCGCGCTTTCCTACTTCGTGATGCCGGTGATCGATAAGAAGCTGTTCCGCAGCGTATCCGGCATTACATGGGAGAACAGAGTTTATCCCTGCATGCTGTGTCTGATCCTCGGCGGATTCCTGCTGGCGCTGGCTGTGGTGGTGATCCTGTCCTCACAGAAGCTGAAGCACCTGCACCCGGCAACAGCACTCCGGTTCGGCCTTCAGGCGAACACATTTACCAAGAACCATCTTCCGCTGGCAACCACCAGGGGAAAACTGAGTCCTCTTCTTGCAGCCAAGAGCATGCTGCAGAGCAAGGGACAGAACCTGATCGTCCTGGGGATCGTGATGGTGGTGGGCTTCATGACCATTTTTTCATGCATCCTGTTCTATAACACGAGGGTAGACATTTCCCGCTTCCAGCGTCTTGTAAATGGCGATGTTCCGGATGGGATCCTGGATATAAATGTTCAGACAGAGGAAGAATATAATGAACTGAGGGATCGTGTGGCAGCACTCCCGGAGGTTTCGCAGGCCTATGGCATGGGCTGGCATAATATCACCGTACAGGAACGTGAAACCTATGTATTTACCACCGACAGACCGGACTGTCTGGACTGCGGCGTGTACGAGGGAACCATGTTCAAGGAGGCAAATGAGGCCGTGATCGGCCGGCTTCTGGCAGAAAAGCTTGGGGTAAAGATCGGCGACGAGATCCAGGTGGAATGCGGAGAGAAGAAGGCACGGTATATCGTGACCGGCTTCCAGCAGTCCGTGATCAACATGGGCGAACGCGTATTCATGAGCTGGGAAGGCGCAAGAAGGATCGGAATCGAAGCCGGCTACACATCCATCCGTTTCCGTCTGGAGGACGCGGACGGCGATGCAGTAGATAAGGTACTTGCAGAGGCAAAGCAGCTGCTGGGAGACAGATGCACCGGCGCTCACAATGAGTACCGGTACCAGAGAAGCAGCGACAATCTGACCATGTTTGCAACCCTGATGCTGATCCTGCTCCTCATCCTCGTAAATGTAACCATCATTTATCTGGTGATCAAGCTTCTCCTGAAAACGATCTTTATCAGGAAGGAGAAGGAGTTCGGGATCAAGAAGGCCGTGGGCTTCACCAGCCGGCAGCTTCGTCTGCAGCTGGCACTGTCCCTCTTCCCGGTGAGTCTCATCGCTTCGGTTGCGGGCGCGGTGCTGGGCTTCTTCCTTGTGAATCCCCTTGTTTCCGTGGTCCTCGGCGGCTTCGGCGTGGCCAGTGCGGACTTTCTTGTAAGTCCGGGGATGATCGGGATCACCACTGCAGTGCTTGCGGTGCTGGTGTTCGGAATGACCTATCTGATGTCGGGAAGAATGAAACGGGTATCCGCCTACGAGCTGATCCAGGAATAGGAATAAAAAAAGAACTGCGGGCAATCGCAGTTCTTTTTGTGAAGTGCAGGGGATGAGAGAATCGAACTCCCACCAAAGGTTTTGGAGACCCCTATCATACCATTTGACCAATCCCCTGTGCCATGGTCGTGACAACCACAACGCATAGTTTACCCTAAAACCCCCTTCTTGTCAACCAAAATAAAACTTAATTTGCAGGTATTCAGCTGAATCCAGACTTTTATTGGCTCTGACCGGCAGTGTGTGATATAATAAATGCAGTGCTGCTTATTGAGCAACGCAGGATTTCATACATAATACGAGGAGGGGTTAGATGAAGAAAAGGTGGAAGTACGGTGTGGCAGCTGCACTGGCGATCAGTGCCTTTGTGGCAATGCCCTTTGGCGTAAGGGCGGAGGGAGAAGAGATCTCAATCGAAGATAACTTCGAGGATGCGAATTTCAAGACGTTTGTTTCAGAGAACTATGATTCGGATGGGAATGGTTCGCTGAGTCAGGCGGAGCTTGACGCGGTTGAAGAGATGGATGTAAGCAGTATGGGGATTCAAAGCCTGAAGGGAGTTGAGTGTTTTACCAAACTGAAAAAGCTGTGGTGCGCCTTCAATGATATAGTTGAGCTGGATCTGACATCCAACACGGAGCTTGAGTATTTGAGTTGTATATGTCAGGGCTCGGAGTGGGCGGAAGAACCGACATTTAAATCGCTTGATGTGAGTGGTCTGACATCTTTAAAGACGTTGTACTGTGGACGTAGCAGATTTGATGGACCCGGTACTCTCTGGGTAGGATTAAGCAAACTGGATGCGAGCGGATGTACTGCACTTGAGAAACTCTTATGTGGGAATGACCATTACGCATATACAGATGTCCATATGGAACTGAATCTGGATGACTGCCGTTCACTAAAGGTATTGACATGTTATGGTACGGGACTCGAGGCTTTGGATTTAAGTGATTGTGGGGAGCTTGAATTATTGGATTGTTATTACAATGATCTGGCAGCGTTGGACCTCAGTCATAACACAAAATTAAGTATTCTGGATTGTGGTGGAAATGATTTTGAGGCTTTGGATCTAAGTGCCAATCATGAGTTGAAAGAGCTTTATTGCGATGGCGGGTCGGTAAAAAGTCTGGATCTGAGTGGGAATGAAAAATTGGAACAATGCAGATGTACTGCTCATGAACTGACATCGTTGAACGTGAGTAATAACAAGAAGTTGGAAGAACTTCGATGCTACGAAACAAAATTGGCAAAGCTGGATATAAGTAAGTGCGAAGGTTTGAAGTTACTGAATTGCTCAATTTGTGATAACCTGTCTGAATTGGTGCTCGGAGGAAATAAGAGTATTGAAAAACTGTCATGTGAGCTTTGCCCGGCACTTAAAAGCCTGGATCTCAGCGGCTGTTCGAATCTGAAAGAAATTTACTGCGGTTATTATTCCGAAGACAAGTCTCAGAATCTGGAGGAGATCAATCTTAGCGGGTGCAGTTCACTTAAGTATCTTAATTGCCCAAACAATAAGCTTGCAGCGATAGATATCAGCGACTGTAAAGCGTTGATATATGTTGATTGCAAGAATAATAGAATAAAGGAAATTGATCTTTCCAATAATCAGAAATTGGAAGGGCTGTCCTGTTACGGAAATCAGATAAAAAAACTCAATATCGCAAATTGCAGTATTCTTCTTCATCTGTACAACGATAAAACAAGACAGGAAGAGAAGGGAGAAGACGAAAAGACGGAGTATTATTACTGGTATGATAGTGGAAGAGATCCTGACTACACTTATATTCTGAGCATTTCTCCTGATACGACCATCGAAACCAAGCCTCCGGTAAAGCCCGGCTGGACCGAGAAGGACGGAAAGAAGATGTACATCGGAGCAGACGGAAATCCGGTGAAGGGACTTCAGTCCATCGATGGCAAGAAGTATTATTTCGGTACCGACGGAACGATGAAGACCGGCTGGCAGAAGGTGGGTAATAAGTGGTATTTCTTCAGTAAGACGGCGAAGACTCTCGGTCAGATGCAGATCGGCTGGCTGCAGGACGGAAAGCAGTGGTATTTCCTGAGCAAGGATACCAAGACCCTCGGTCAGATGCAGACGGGATGGTTACAGGACGGAAAGAAGTGGTACTTCCTGAGCAAGGATACCAAGACTCTTGGTCAGATGCAGACCGGCTGGTTACAGGACGGAAAGAAGTGGTATTTCCTGAAGAAGGACGGAACCATGGCTGCAAATGAGTACTGCCAGGGATATTGGCTTAACCAGGACGGAACATGGACCTACAAGCGCAAGGCAAGCTGGAAGAAGGACAAGACCGGATGGTGGTTCGGTGACGGTAAGTGGTATGCAAAGAATTGTACACTGACGATCGACGGGAAGAAGTATTCCTTTAACAGCAAGGGCTATTTGAAGTAACATGTGAAGAGATCCGCGCCGGGGATCGATTCATTTTACAGAAAAAAGACTGAAAGTGCTCTGTGAATCGGGCTGAACAACCGATCGCAGAGCACTTTTTCGGTTTCGGGAATGGTAAAGTGCCCCGGACAGGTCGTTTTCGTGGCAATTTTTACAAATTTTTGACTTTTTGATGGTAATATTGCACAGATTGTGATATAATCACCCTATCTATGGGACTGCAATCGGAGCAGTCAGCGAAGATGGCGCGAAGCTTCGTAACCTGAAGGAGTAGAAGTATGATTCTTATTGACACACAAAAGGAAGAGTTTAGTAAGCTCAGGCAGATCCGAGTCCTGAATAAAGCCGAAGAAGAGAATCAGTTCTATGGAGATTTTCTGCTGATCGGTCTCGGCGGAGTCGGACGTCAGTGTGTAACTGCATATAAGAAAATGATGCAGGGCAGGACAAAACAGGAGGATAATATCCATTATCTTCTGATCGATTCGGATATTCCGGAGATGGAGGCAACCATTCAGGATGCAAGAGAGGGGATCGGACTCAATGCACTGGAGGTCATCAGTATCTATCGCCCGAATCTGGAGCATATCCTGGAGACCGGAACACCGGAGGGACCGGTACAGAGTACCATCGCCAAGTGGATGCGTCCGGATTTTCCGGCGATCACCATCGGCAGAGACGGTGCCAAGGGCAATCGTGCCATAGGCCGTCTCATGTTCTCGAACGCATATGAGGATATGCGGATCCTTCTTTTTGAGAAACTGGATGAGGTCTATAACCGTTCCGCATCCGGCAAGCTGGATGTTATGATCGTGACCGGCATTTCCGGAGGTACCGGCAGCGGTATCCTTGCGGATGTTGCCTATAATATCCGTGCCTACGGACGGTCCAAGAAGTGGCAGAACTTCCGCGTGGGCGGATGTCTTCTGACTCCGGATGTACTTTTTGCAAATTCCTCCCTGGACTGGGAGAAGCGAAGCGTTCTGGAGGCAAATGCCTACGCAACGCTGAAGGAGATGGAGACGCTCATGACGCTTACCGAGCGCGGGGAGGCATATACCTTCGAGAGCGGAACCCATCGTGTCTCCATGAAGGAGAATATCTTTGATTCCTGCATGCTGGTATCCGGCAAGGAGGATGAGCAGGGATATCTTCCGGAGCATGTCATTTACAGTGATATCGCATATTTCTGGTATAAGCTTACCTGCGTGAAGTATGTGGGAAGCCGCAGAGAAGAGGGAACGGAGATGCTTCTCCGGGATGCCTTCTTTGACAAGGCAGGTTCCCGACTCTTCAAGGTTCTGAACGAATCCGACTATCGTATTCCCATCCGTGAGATCGAGAATATCTGCGAGTTCCAGGTCTTCAAGGAGGCATACAAGAGGCTTCATCAGCCTGTGGCGAACTCTGACAAGATGCAGGCAGACCTGAGGGATTGCTTCGGTGAGATCCGGGAATTCCTGGAGGGTCAGTCCGGTGATGATATCCATCTGCAGGCAAATGGACTGCTTCGTGTACAGTCCTATACCCGCCCGACCTATAAGCAGATCAAGAAGGGCGAGGACGAATTCCGGAATGCGGTTCCGCGGCAGCTGGACAGCTTCATGCGGGAAGTTCCTGTGATCGTCAAGTATATCAAGAACAGTATGATGTCCTCTCTGGAACGTCATATCCAGGAGTATTTAAGAGTCTACGGACCTTTCCTTACCGTGCAGATGATCGGTTCTGCCGGCTTTGAAGGGCTGGAAGCAGATACGGGTATGGTGGCTGAGGCGAAGGCTCTGGAGGCAATGTGCCGCACACCTATGGAGAGCGGTGAATACCAGCGGATCATTGAATCCATCCTGCAGATGGTGCAGAAGCGTTTCTTCGCATTCCCGTCCGCCAAGAGAGAGACCGAGCGCGGATACTATGACGCCAGCGTAAAGCAGATCCTGGAGTCCGAGAGAAAGGCCATCCGCGAGGGACTGAACGATCAGGATGTCTTCGGTGACGTGATCCGTATGCTCCGTCAGCGTGCAGAGCAGATCTCCGACACATTCTCCAGATTCGATCAGGATCTCTACAACTCTGTAGAGGATCTGGCGGTAAGCGGAAATAATGTGATCGGTTATATGATGAAGAATGCAGTACGGCATGAGTATCTGCCGTCGGACTATGTGACGGAAGAGAAGATCGAAGATTTCCGCAAGGGCATCATCAATCTGATGGTAGGTCATGAGGCGGATATAGATAATGGTCGTGTGGTTCCGATCCGTCAGGAGATGGAGAAGGTATACCGGAATCTGCTTATGGGCATTGGCGGATATGCGCCCGAGAAGCTGATCGCTTCGGCATTCTCCAACAACCCGATCACTCTGCAGGAGCTGAATATGATGTTCGTAGCCCCGTCAAATGAGACCCGGGCGGATATCATGCAGCGTGCCGCGCAGTCCTTTGTACAGGGTGCGACCGAGAAGATCGCGAAGAAGCAGCTCTGCCAGCTGAAGAAGGAAGGCATCAGCTTCCTGGAGACCCAGCGGATCATTTCCCTGCCCCAGAACATGCCCTATTTCTCTGAGGCGGTACGCAGGATTCTTGTTTCCGAGCCGTATAACGAACTGGATGAGACCATTACGCTGAATGCCGGTGAGGCTGAGATCTCCATGGAGGATATGTATGTAAATGTTCCGAAGGAGCAGCTGCAGTGTATCGATGAGCTGAAGCAGTCCTACGATTCCGTAGACCGCGGAACCTTCTTCGGACTTCACACCAATGAAGCAGTGATGTAGGAATAATGAAGTGAGCCACGGGAATACCGTGGCTTGCTGTTTTCTTACGCGATAAGGGTGTCATGCGGATAATCGGCGAAAAAGCGCCGATATTTCGCCATATTTTTGGTAAACATTTTTTGAAAAAGCGGTTTACTTTTGATTTTTTTTATCGCATAATAAAACGGCTACGGCTTACTACAAGAATCAGGATAGGAGACAGAGCATGGGTGGATTTTTTGCGGCGGCACTGAAAGAAGATTGTGTATTTGATCTGTTCTATGGAACGGATTATCATTCCCATCTGGGAACACGGCGTGCAGGACTTGCCGTGTATGGAAAGGACGGCTTCAATCGTGCCATCCATAATATCGAGAACGCTCCGTTCCGGAGCAAATTCACAGGTGACCTGAAGGATATGGAAGGAAATATCGGTATCGGCTGTATCTCCGATTATGACCCCCAGCCTCTGATCGTGCGTTCCCATCACGGAACCTATGCGATCACTACCGTAGGTAAGGTCAATAATACCGAAGAACTTCTTGACCTGATCTTCCAGAAGGATCATACCCATTTCCTGGAAATGAGCGGCGGCGACATCAATAAAACAGAGCTGGTTGCCACACTCATCAATACAAAAGACAATCTGGTGGAAGGAATCCGTTATGCACAGGAGGTGATCGACGGATCCATGACCATTCTGCTTCTGACACAGAAGGGAATCTACTGTGCCCGCGATCGTTACGGAAGAACACCCGTGGTGATCGGAGAGAAGGAAAGCGGATACTGCGCCACATTTGAATCCTTTGCCTATCTGAACCTGGGCTATAAGCCGGTTCGGGAGCTGGGCCCCGGGGAGATCGTAGTCATGACTCCCGAAGCAGTGACCACACTTTCCCAGCCGGGCAAGGAGATGAAGATCTGTACCTTCCTTTGGATCTACTATGGATATCCCTCCTCCGAATACGAGGGGATCTCCGTTGAGACCATGCGGAATGCCTGCGGTACGAAGCTGGCTCAGCGTGACGGCTTCACCAAGGCCGATATCGACAGCGTTGCCGGCGTACCGGATTCCGGAACCGCGCATGCCATCGGCTATGCAAATGAGTCCGGCGTTCCCTTTGCCCGTCCGTTTGTAAAGTATACACCTACCTGGCCCCGGTCCTTTATGCCGACCCACCAGGATAAGCGAAATCTGATCGCTCATATGAAGCTGATCCCCGTACACGAGCTGATCGACGGAAAGCGCCTGCTTCTGATCGATGATTCCATCGTCCGCGGAACACAACTTCGCGAGACCACGGAATTCCTGTACGACAGCGGTGCCAAGGAGGTTCATATCCGTCCTGCCTGCCCGCCGCTCCTGTTCGGCTGCAAGTATATCAACTTCTCCCGTTCCACCTCAGAGATGGAACTGATCACCCGTCAGGTGATCTGCGAGGAAGAAGGACAGGAGGTAGCACGTACCGTCCTTGAGGACTATGCAAATCCGGATTCCGACCGTTATCACCGGATGCTGGACCGCATCCGCGAGCGCCTGAATTTCACAACCCTGGCCTATAACCGCCTGGATGACATGATCGCCGCGACAGGATTGCCGAAGGAGAAGCTTTGTACTTACTGCTGGGACGGTAGGGAATGAGATTCACAATAGAAAAACAGAAATGGCATTGCGTCATGCTTGCATGACAGCAATGCCATTTCTGTTTTTCGTAGCTACGAAGTAGCCAGATCCACGTTCCGCCATGGCCAAAAGCACCGAAGGTGCGACATACGTGCGAAGCACGGATGGGCCGTGGTCGGGATGGGGATCTGATTGTGAATCGAATGAAGCAGGTTCTTCCACGATCCATCACGGACGAAGAGCGCCATAGGCGCGACATACGTGCGAAGCACGGATGGTCCGTGATCGGGACGGGGAAGAAACGGTGAATCCGTGATAAAAGCGAAGTAGCCAGATCCACGTTCCGTCATGCCCATAAGCACCGAAGGTGCGACGGACGCGCAAAGCGCGGACGGGGCGTGACCGGGACGGGGATTTGATTGTGAATCGAATGAAGCCCCTCTATTTCTCCAACAGATGATACATCTTCTTCAGATTATACAAACACTCGCTGATCCCATCCAGTGCCACCTCAAGCTGCAGTGACTCAAATGCCTTATGCAGCTTTCCGTCCGGATAGAAGACCTTGAAAAGCTCTGACATTCTTACCACACTGTCTGCGCTCTCGGATTCCAGAAGGTCAGCCAGCTGTGATCCGAATTCTACAAGAGCCTCGTATAATTCCGGGAATTCAGAAAGTGAGCGTTCCTTCATGATGATGAAATAGTAGTACTTGATACCGCTGATATAGCCTCTCTTTACGGAGGGAAGCTCCGTGACCGGTTTGATCGGTCTGTCAGGCATAAAGGGATTTACTGACAATTCATTTGCGTTCATAGTATATACCTCCTCCGGGTTTTCACTGATAATCTCATTTTAACTTCTTTTTCGTAATACTGTCAAGTGTCTGGGCGTGGGCCGACTCTGTCAAGCAATCGTTGGCACGATTTCTATCACACAAATTATCCTCGGCACTATGGCTGGTCACAGATGCCTTTCTCGGCCCGGCTCGCGCCTTATTTGCGGGTACCCCTAGCGGTACTAAGCGACTCACGTCGCTTCGCTCGTGACTCGCCAAGTACCGAGACCCGCTATGACCTCGAAAGGCATCGTGCCCATTTTTCATAGTGCCTCGTCGAATGGTCAATCTATAGATACGCCGGTTATAACCTTCCACGCTTGTCTTGCTGGCTTAATCTGTGAGTTTATATTCGGAACACTTCCTTGTACAGGGTATGTATATCCTTTTCCGACCTTCTTATTCGCCTCGTATGCCGAGAGTATATGTGCCTTGATTTGTTCAACTATCCGTCTTTCAAATGTCGGCTTTTTCAGTTTGTTTACGACTTCATTTAATCTTCCAGATCCTTTCTTTGCAAGGATCTTCGCCAGATTGTTTCCGCCACGAATACTCCAGCTTGCATGATTATGCTTCATCCGTCTTGCTATCACGCTACCAATGTGATTTTCCATCGTTCCAAGATTTCGATATTCTAAGTTCTCTGGACTGTCTGGTATCAGAAGATCTCGTTGATTATATGGGATTAATCCGTGTCGATTGTTGGAAAAATAAGCAATCAACCGTTCAGCCTTTTCAATCTCATCACCATCGATCAGGCTGTTCCTGTATATCTCGAGATATTTAAACAATTCATCCAGTTCTTTCTGCTCCAGCAACGAATGGATTCGTTTTGCATGTTCCGGGTATGGCACATTTTCTTTGATGGCCTTGTTTCTATGAAACGGATCCAGCTGAAATACCGTATCAGAATCACAGATATTCTTTACCCATTCAGCTCCGTCTGCATTCATGATCCGAAGCTCAACCTCATCCATGTTATATATCTCTGCGATAGCCGCTTCTCTGTAGGCCTGAAATTCAGACGATGTTGAGAAACCTGCCACAACAACCTTTCCATCCAGGCTGTATCGGTTTTTCCCGGTCTTTTTCCATCCGTCATAGGCTATGCCAACCTTGATCTCACCCTTTGTGTTTCTTTCGCGCTGGAGCCTGACATAGACACCATCCGTTTCCTCAAAGAGCACGGGGGTTTCTTTTTCTCCGGATACATTTCCTGCTTTGTGCTCCTTCACAAGCTGCCGTTCATCTTCGCAAACGGCCTCGCCTAACGACTGGATCACGTTCCATACACCCATAGCACTTATGGATTGTCCAGTCATCTCAGTGATCCTGCTTGCAGTTTCACGATAGGACGTCTCCGTGATCGAAGAAACCATCTGCTCAGCCATGTTCATTGAGATCAGGCCGACTCCGGATATCTCGAGCTGCTCATCCAGCAGATGGACAAACTCTTTCAGTCCGTCCTCTCTGGTAACCTCATAAACCCGACGTCCGTACTCAACCTCACCATACACGGTCTTTACGGTTGTTTTTCGCTTCCCCTTATTCCGGTATGCCCCCTTATCTCTGGTTTCCATGAGATAGTCATCGTATCGTTCCAGAAACTCCTTGGTATAATCCCTTGCCCATTCACATACCATCCGGAAAGTATTTTGTTCAAAAGCCTTGAAAGTCAGCTCGGTTTCATTTAACATAGTATTCATCACATAGCTCCTTATCGATTTTGTCTGCAAACTAAATAATAAGGTTAATTTATGTGATTGTGAAGAGGCTTCGGCCTCTTCTTTTTTTATTATTCATGCCAATGATAATTATACTCTATGGCGTGGGCCGGGAGGGACTCATTTATGGTACGGTTCATTCCGCTGGATGCGATAGGAACGATAGATCTGCTCAAGGAGGATGACCCGCATCAGCTGGTGAGGAAAGGTCATTTTCGAGAAACTGAGCAGAAGGTTGGCCCGTTGGAGAACCTGGGGTGACAGGCCCAGGGAACCGCCGATCACAAACTGGATATGACTGGTCCCGCCGACGGCAAGACGCTCCAGCTCGGCGGCAAAGCCTTCGCTGGTGAAGGATTTCCCTTCGATGGCAAGGGCGATCACATAGGCGTTGTCCTGGAGCTTTGAGAGCAGACGGACACCCTCCTTATCCTTGATCTGGCGGACTTCTTCCTCGCTTGCGCTGTCCGGAGTCTTCTCATCGGCAACCTCGATCTCACTGCATTTGCAGTAACGGCCGAGACGCTTCTTGTATTCCTCCAGTGCGCCCCGGAAGAAGCTTTCCTTCACCTTCCCCACACATACGATATCGATCTGCATCTTTGTACTCCTTTTATCTGATCCTGTGGAATGTCCCGGTCAGTTCCGTTTTACAGATTTCGGGGGTTTCCATGCGGAAAGTATACCATAACCGCGGGGGTTTGTGGTACAATAAACTATTAGTAAAAAAACAGAGGATAGGATCTATGAAGCAGGTATTTCTTTTTACGGGAACTGTCGAAGGAAAGCGTCTGGCCCGCAGGCTGGGAGCTGCCGGCATCGAAACGGTGATCTCCGTCTCTCCCGAGTATGGGGCGGTCATGCCGGATAATCCCGGACCGGACGATACGACAGAATTCCTTCAGGGAAAAATGAATGAATCGGAGACGGAGGCTGCGATACGTCGCATGGCTCCGCAGATCGTTGTGGATGCAACTCACCCCTACGCCCTGGAGGCTTCGGCCAGGATCCGTGCTGCAGCAAAGAAGGCGGGAGTTCCCTGCCTCCGGCTGAAGAGAAAGAGCATGGACTCGCCGGACCGGAAGGTATTCCTGTTCCCGGAGACCCGGGACATGATCCCCGCGTTGCAGAGGAGTACGGGAAATATCATGATCGCAGCCGGAGCGGAGACGGTACAGCCTCTGGCAGAGGCAGAGGGTTTGGCAACCAGGCTCTTTGTCCTCATTCCGCCCACGAAGGACGGCCTGGAAGCGTGTGAAGCTGCGGGGATCTCCCGGGAGCATGTCATCGCCATGCAGGGGCCATTCTCCGGGGAAATGAATCGCGCACTCCTGCGTAATTACGCCATCCGCCATCTGGTCATCGGGACGGAAGGCCACAACGGGGACTTCAGCGAGAGGATATTTGCGGCACAGGAGACGGGAACGGCGGTGTATGTGCCGGGTGAAACGGAGGGGGAAGGAATTCCCTATGCGGAGATCCTGGACCGGCTGGGCGAGTTGTTCTCGGTGGAACTTCGCGATGTTGTCACCGTATCCATTTCCCTGGTGGGAACCGGACCGGGAGAGAAGAACTGCATCACCGAAGAGGCCGGACAGGCGATCCGGGAGGCAGATGTGCTCTTCGGCGAGGATCACCTTCTGGAGCCCTGGCGGATCGGGAAGAAGGTCTATGCATACAGCAGAGGAGAAGACATCCTTCCCAAGCTGGAGCAGCTGATCAGGGAAGCGCGTCAGGGAGATCCGCATGTACGTGTGGCCATACTTCAGGCCGGTGATACCGGATTCCACAGCGGAACCACGGGCCTTATCTTTTATCTGACAAACTGGAGACGCAGGATGCTGCTTTCCGATACCGGAAGACTTCAGATGCGGATCCGCACATTTCCGGGGATCTCTTCTGTCCAGATGATGGCGGCACGGCTTCAGGATCATTGGGACAGCGCATTTGTAACGGATCCTTCGGGAGAGGAAAGCTCCTGGCGGGAGGTGTTCCGCAGGATCCCGCTGGAGAAGAGGACGTATCTTCTGGTTGACGGTGTGTCGGATGTTGAGAAGCTTCGGGACTGGATCCGGGAGCAGGATCCGGAGCGGGAGAAATACTCCATTTATGCGGGATATCAACTGACCTACAGCGAGGAGCGGATCTTCGCGGATGAGGGAATGCACCCGGGCATCGGTGCCGAGGATGCGATATGTGATCCCTTCCCGGACATTCTGCCGGAGGGTAACTACACCGTTATGATCCGGAACAGCAAGCCGGAGAACAGAAAGGGACAGACGGAAAGCCAGGTGCTGGCAGGACTTCCGAACGATATGTTCCTCAGAGAGAAGGAGATCCCCCTGACCAGAGAAGAGGTACGGACCATAGCTCTTTCAAAGCTCCGGATCACCGAACCTGCCGTGGTGTATGACATCGGCAGCGGAAGTCTGGCGGTGGAGCTGGGACGGCTGCTTTCCGATTCCGAGATCTATGCCATCGAAAAGGAAGGGGATCGGGCGGAGCTGATCCGGAGAAATGTAAAGCACCTTTCTGCGCGGGAGGTGACCGTGGTGGAGGGCGAAGCGCCTGAGGCTCTGGAGGGACTTCCGGCCCCCACGCATCTGATCGTGGAAGGTGCAGAGGGCAGACTCTTCGGTATTCTTCAGAAGGTGTTTCTGAGGTCGCCGGGCGCAAGGGCGGTGATCCTGGCAGATACGCTGGAGGCGAAAACCGAGTTGGCGCAGCTGCTTTCCGGAAGTGTTCTTACGGAATATACCATCCTGGATCCGGAGTACATCGAACTGAACGTTTCCCATAACAGGAAGCTGGGCGGCCACCACGCCCTGAAGGCGGAGAGTCCCGTGGCGATCCTGTCCTTCCGCTTTGGCCGGAGACCCGGTGCATGACGTACAAAAGCCTTGAATAATTCCGTTGGAGTAATATAATAGAATTGGCCTGTTATGCGGCTTTTTGTTACACGGGAACACATTTTCATGAGAATCTGAAGCAGAATAGAGGCATATATGAACATTTTGATCGCCGGCTGCGGACAGGTGGGAAAATCTCTCGCCCAGCAGCTGAATGATGAGGGTCACGAAGTGACCGTAATGGATACAAATTATCAGGTGGTGGAATCCGCCACCGCAACCAGTGACGTCATCGGATACCAGGGGGACTGTACCAGTCTTAGTGCGCAGATCGATGCGGGGATCAGTGACATGGACCTGCTGATCGCGGCAACCGACCAGGATGAGAAGAACATGCTGGCGTGCCTGATCGCACGGAAGGCCGGACACTGTCAGACCATTGCCCGCGTCAGGGATCCGCAGTACCTGGAGGAAATGTATTTCCTGAAGGAGGAGCTGGGACTTTCCATGTCCATCAATCCGGAACAGGTGGCTGCATCGGACCTGGTGCGCCTGATCCAGATCCCCTCCGCTCTTGAGGTGGATACCTTCGCCAAGGGAAAGGTGAGTCTGATCCGTCTGGTGATCCCGGAGAAATCCGTGTTGGACGGTCTGATGCTCAAGGATTTCGCATCCAAGGTGGGAACGGCAGCCCTGATCTGTGTGGTTGAGCGTGGAAAAGAGATCGTGATCCCGGGAGGTAATTTCCGGCTGGCGGCGGGAGATTCCATCTCCGTCACCCTGTCTCTGGGAGACCTGGGCGAGCTGCTGCAGAAGATCGGGATCAAGGCAAAGAAGATCAAAAATGTAATGATCGCCGGCGGCGGAACCATCAGTTACTATCTGGCAAAGCGCCTGATGGAGCTTCGGATCGCCGTGAAGATCATCGAGAAGGACCGGAAACGCTGTGACGAGCTGGCGGAGGCGTTGCCGAAGGCGATGGTGATCCACGGGGATGCCACGGATAAGACGCTTCTGGTGGAGGAATCCATAGAGGATATGGATGCGGTCTGCTGCCTTATGGGACAGGATGAGGCGAATATCCTGCTGTCCCTTTACGTGGATAAGATCAGTGACGCCAAGCGCATGATCAAGATCCACCGTAATTCCTATGAAGACATGGTGGCTGAGCTTCCCGTGGGAACCATCATTTCCACGAAGAAGATCACCGCAGAGTATATCACCCGTTTTGTCCGTTCCATGCAGAACAGCTACGGCAGTAACGTGGAGGCCCTCTATCGTCTGATGGACGGCCGCGTGGAGGCCATGGAGTTCAATGTGGGACAGGATGCGAGAGTGACCTGGGGAACCCTGAAGGATCTCCAGATCCGGAGGAATACCCTGATCTGCTGTATCAACCGGCAGGGCAGGATCATCCGCCCGGGTGGAAATGACCGGATCGAATCCGGAGACAGCGTGGTAGTGGTTACTACCGAGAGGGGACTGAATACGATTGACGATATCCTGATCCAGTAGGGATTCGTCAGATTGATTTCCCGTAGTACGGGATAAGAAAAGAGAGAACTCATGAATTACGGAAAGATCGTAAATATTCTCGGCTCACTTCTGCAGGTGGAAGGCGTCCTGATGGTCCTGCCGCTGGTGGTGGCATTTATCTACGGAGATTCCTGCTGGATCCACCTGGGAAGCGTGATGGTCGGAGCGTTTCTGATCGGTACCCTCATGCGTCTGAAAAAAAGCAAGAAGGACCGGATCCATGCGAAGGAAGGCTTTGTGATCACCGCGCTGGGATGGCTCCTGCTCAGCTTCGTCGGGGCGATGCCCTTCTGGTTCAGCGGAGAGATCCCGAATTTCGTTGATGCGATCTTTGAATCCGCTTCCGGCTTTACCACCACCGGAGCAAGCATCCTGACAAATGTTGAGGGAATGTCTCACGGGCTCCTCTTCTGGAGAAGCCTGACACACTGGATCGGCGGTATGGGAGTTCTGGTCTTCATTCTTGCGGTGCTTCCTTCGGGTGCGGACGATATGTATCTGATGAAGGCGGAGAGCCCCGGCCCTTCGGTGGAGAAGATGCTTCCGAAGGTACGGCAGACGGCGATGATCCTGTATGGTATTTATCTTGGCCTTACGGTGCTGAATATCCTGCTGCTTCTCATTTTCGGCATGCCGGTATTCGATGCCTTCTGTATCTCCTTCGGAGATGCGGGAACCGGAGGCTTCGGTGTACGGAACGACAGCATTGCAAGCTACTCAACATCCTGTCAGATCATCATTACCATATTCATGTTCCTCTTCGGTGTGAATTTTAAACTGTACTTCCTGATCCTGTTCCGGAAGTTCAAGGATATCCTGAAATGTGAGGAGATCCTCTGGTACGCCATCATTTACGTGGCGGCGGTTGCCCTGGTGGTGTTCGGTATCGTGAAGGATGTGGGGAATTTCGGAACCGCTCTGAAGGACGGAGCCTTCCAGGTATCCTCCATCATGACCACTACGGGATACTCCACCACGGACTTCAATCTATGGCAGTCCATGCCAAAGGCGGTGCTTGTGCTGGTGATGTTCATCGGAGCCTGCGCGGGCAGTACCGGCGGTGGTATGAAGGTTTCCCGCTGGATCCTGTGGTTCAAGCAGGTGAAGAGTGAACTGTCACATTTCATTCATCCCCGGAGTGTGAAGAAGATCCGTCTGGAGGGGAAGGTGGTGGAGAAGGAGACTCTCCGCACGTCAAATGTATACATGATGGCGTATTTTCTGGTCTTTGTCGTATCGCTGATCATCATCAGCTTCGACGGCTTTGATCTGGAGACCAGTTTTACGGCCGTTGCCGCAACACAGAACAATATCGGACCGGGACTCGGGCTTGTGGGACCCTTCGGGGGATACGCAGCCTTCAGCTGGCCGTCCAAGATCGTCATGGTATTTGATATGATCGCGGGACGTCTGGAGCTGTTCCCGATGCTGATCCTTTTTGCACCGTCAACATGGAGTCGCAAGTAAAGCAAAAAAAGCGGAAGACCGGCCGAAGGCGGCCGTGGATCCGAATGGGGGAGGATACGGCGTATGGACAACTTTATGCAGACCACCGGACTTAGAAGACGTATTCTTGTGGTGGATGACGAAGAGATCAACCGGGAGATCCTGGGACAGATCCTCAGCGGTTCTTATGAGGTTTCGTATGCGGAGAACGGAAAGCAGGCATACGAAATGCTAACCCGGAGAGATCTGCAGTTCTCCCTGATGCTTTTGGATCTGCTGATGCCGGAAATGGACGGCTTCGAGCTTCTGGAACGTATCCAGGAAAGCGAGGAGCTGCACAGCGTTCCGGTGATCGTTATGACCTCCGAAAAGGATGCGGAGGTTCAGAGTATCCGTCTGGGTGCTTCTGATTTCATTACCAAGCCTTATGATATGCCGGAGGTGATCCTGGCACGCTGCGAGCGGATCATTGAACTGTATGAGGGTAACAGCCTGATCCGTTCGGCAGAGAAGGACCGCCTGACCGGTCTCTATTCCAAAGAGTTCTTTTTTGAATATATCCGACAGATTGAATCCTATAACGGCGAGCGTGATATGGACGCTGTCGTTCTGAATATCGAGCATTTCCATATGATCAATGAGATGTACGGACGGTCTGTGGGAGATGATGTGCTGAAGCGGACAGGGCTTTCCCTGACCCGCCTCTTTGATCCGAAGTCCTGCATCGCCTGCCGGCCGGATGCGGACACCTTCTATCTCTACGGAGTACACAGGGAGGAGTACGAAGAGGTCTTCGCCGAACTCCAGGAGGAGCTTGCACAGCTGTCCCAGAGCCCGCGCATCCGCTTCCGTATCGGAATATACCCGAATGTAGATAAGGAAATACCTGCAGAGATCTGGTTCGACCATGCCAAGATGGCCTGTGACCGGATCCGCGGTGACTATACAAGGCAGCTGTCCTTCTACAGCAAGGAACTGAATGAACACGACCTCTTCCATGAGAGACTGATCAATGATATCGACGAGGCCATCGAGCGGCGTGACCTGATAGTTTATTTCCAGCCCAAGTATGCCATCCAGGGAGTGGAGCCCCGGCTTCGCAGTGCAGAGGCCCTGATCCGGTGGAAGCATCCGGAGCTGGGAATGATCAGTCCGGGAGAATTCATCCCGCTCTTTGAGAGTAACGGATTGATCCAGAAGCTGGACCGGTATGTGTGGCAGGAAGCAGTGGCACAGATCCGCCGGTGGAAGGAGGAGTTTGGGATCTCGGTTCCGGTCTCCGTAAATGTGTCCCGCGTGGATATCTACGATCCGAAGCTGGAGGAGAACCTGCTGGAGCTTCTGAAGAAGAACGGCATTTCCACGGAGGATCTCATGCTGGAGATCACCGAGTCGGCTTATTCCGAGAATTCGGAGGGCCTGATCCGGGTGGTCAACGCTCTTCGGGATAATGGGTTCCGGATCGAGCTGGATGATTTCGGCTCCGGCTATTCCTCGCTGAATATGCTGACGACGATACCCATTGATGTACTGAAGATGGATATGCTTTTCATCCGGAATATGCATAAGAGCGTGAAGAACCAGAAGCTGGTGGAGCTTGTCATCGACATAGCACGGTTCCTGGGGGTTCCGGTAATCGCGGAAGGCGTGGAGGACGAGGCACAGTTGATCACCCTGAAGGATATCGGCTGTGATGTTATTCAGGGCTACTACTTCTCAAAGCCTGTTCCTCCGGAGGAATTCGGTCCGTTTATCGAGGAGGAACTCAGAAAGAGAGAAATGGAGTAGCAGTCGAAAGGGGGAACATGATGATGACGATCGATGCTTTAAGAGAATGCGGGGCGGATGTGGATGCCGGCCTGAAACGCTGTATGAACAATGAAGCCTTCTACCTTCGGCTGGTAGGAAAGGGTCTTGAGGATCGGAACTTCGATAAGCTGAAGGAGGCGCTTGCCGCAAAGGACCTGGATGCGGCCTTTGAATGTGCCCATGCTCTGAAGGGCGTGATGGGGAACCTGTCACTGAGCTCCATTTATGATCCGGTGTGTGAGATCACCGAGCTGCTGCGAAGCCGGACGGATAAGGATTACACGGAGGAACTGGAGAAGATCCTCGGTGAAAGGGAGAAATTGATGCGTCTTGGTGAATAGAGGTGTTACATGTTTGGTAGGTATTTTCGACTGAACAGCGAGACGATGAATATCATTGAGGAGATCGGCCGGCATATGCCCGGTGGTTTCTTCATTTACAAGGCAGAACAGCCGGAGGAGATCCTGTATGTGAATCACGCCGTGCTGGATATCTTCGGGTGCAAGGATACGGATGAGTTTCGGGAACTGACGGGGAATACCTTTCAGGGCATGCTGCATCCGGAGGACCGGGAGCTGATCGCCGGCTCCATCAGTGAGCAGGTCCTGATGAATGAGGATAAGATGGATTATGTGGAATACCGGATCATCCGGAAGGACGGAGCCGTCCGCTGGGTGGATGACTACGGGCATTTCACCGAGACCGAGGAATACGGTGGGATCTACTACGTCTTTATCTCGGATATCACAGCCAGAAAGGAACGGCAGGTGCATGAGTCCGAGGAGCAGTCCCAGATGATCACGGCCATGGCTTCGGACTACCGCTGTGTATACCACGTGGATCTGGATACGGACGACGGGATCTGTTACCGGACGGATCATCCCTATCAGAATTCTCTGTCCGTGGGTGAACATTTTGTATTTAGTAAGGTATTCCGGGAATATGCGGAGCATTTTGTGACTCCGGAGTTTCGGGAAGGCTTCCTGGAATTCATCGATCCGGTCAATATCCGGAAGAAACTGGAGCGGGAGCTGATCATTTCCTATCGCTATCTGATCAACCGTGAGGGAAAGGAATCCTATGAGATGCTGCGTATGGCAGGCGTGCGTCATCCGGAGGACCGGGATGACCATCTGGTGCATGCCATCGGTGTGGGCTTCACGGATATCGACCAGGAGATGCGGGATACCCTGAAGAAGAATCAGGTGTTAAATGACGCGCTGGAGGTGGCGAAGGAAGCAAACCGCGCCAAGACGGCCTTCCTTTCCAATATGAGCCATGAGATCCGGACTCCGATGAATGCCATCATCGGACTGAACAATATCGCGCTCACCGATCCTGATCTTTCCGACCGGACCCGGGAATACCTGGAGAAGATCGGTGCATCTGCCAGACATCTGATGAATATCATCAACGACATTCTGGACATGTCCCGTATCGAGTCCGGACGGATGGTCATTCGGAATGAAGAGTTCTCCTTTCCGGAAATGCTGGAACAGGTGAATACCATGATCAGCGGACAGTGCCGGGAGAAGGGACTTAACTATGAGTGCCGGATCAAGGGGAAACTCTGTGACTATTATATCGGAGATGAACTGAAGCTCCGTCAGGTGCTGATCAACATCCTGGGAAATGCGGTAAAGTTTACTCCGGAGCAGGGAAGCGTCACCTTCACGGTGGAGGAGGTGAACCGTTACGACGGAAATACCACCCTGCGGTTTGTGGTACAGGATACGGGTATCGGTATGAGTCCGGACTATCTGCCGAAGCTTTTCGATACCTTCAGTCAGGAGCATGCCTCCTCTACCAGCCACTACGGAAGCACGGGGCTGGGAATGCCGATCACCAAAAGCATCGTAGAGCTGATGCACGGAAATATCGAGGTGGAGAGTGAGAAGGGCATCGGGACCACATTTACGGTGACCCTTACCTTTGCGGAGTCCGACCGGAAGACCGTGGTCGGGACCGAGGATTATGAGCTTCACCCGCAGGAAATGAGTGTGCTTGTGATAGATGATGATCCGGTAGCCTGTGAATATGCGCAGTTTATTCTGGGGCAGGTGGGCATCAGCTGCGAACTGGCCGGATCCGGTGCGGAAGCGCTGGAAATGGTGAAAATGCGGCATGCCAGACGGGAACCCTACAATCTGATCCTGGTGGACTGGAAGATGCCGGATATGGACGGGATCGAAACCACACGGCAGATCCGTTCCATGGTCGGAGATGATTCCGCCATCATCATACTTACCTCCTACAACTGGGATGACGTGGTGGATGAGGCGAAGGAAGCCGGCGTGGACAGCTTCGTTTCAAAACCGCTCTTTGCGGGAAGTGTTATGGATGAATTCCGTGAAGCCTTCCAGAGAAGAAATTCCGCCCTGCAGGAGTGCAGGATCGAGCTGAAGGGCCGCAGGATCCTTCTGGCAGAGGATATGATGGTCAATGCGGAGATCATTATGATGATCCTCAGCATGAAGGAAATGGAGGCAGAGCATGCGGAGAACGGAAGGATCGCCGTGGAAATGTTTGCGACCCGTGAGGAAGGGTACTACGATGCGATCCTGATGGATATGCGGATGCCGGAAATGGACGGCCTTGAGGCGGCAAAGACGATCCGGGCCATGGACCGGTCAGACGCAAAAAGCATCCCGATCATCGCGCTGACGGCAAATGCCTTTGATGAGGATGTGCAGCGGAGCCTGCAGGCGGGACTGAACGCCCATCTCAGCAAGCCGGTGGAAGCGGAGCTTCTCTATGAGACACTGGGGCAGCTGATACAGGATAAGGAAAACTGACGAAATCAAAAACAGCCACAGGTACATTTCACTGTACCCGTGGCTGTTTTGTCGTGTGCCCGTCGGCACATTTTCATTTTATAACAGAGGTTCCTTACATTGCGGTCACGCCGCCTCCCGGAGAGATGATACCATCCAGCTTCACACCGCTCTGGCAGAACGGGCAGGAAGAGGAGGAGAAGGAATCATAGCCTTCGATATCCTTCTTGTGGAAGATGGAGTGGATCGGATATCCGTGGATCTCATCGGTAGCGGTGAAGATCGCAGATACGCCGGCGATACTTCCGCCGTAGTAGTTGATACACTCGATTGCCTTCTCTACGGTATGACCGGTGGATGCGGTGGCAAGAAGCAGGAGTACATGCTTATTGTTGACCATCGGAACCATATTGTCCGGGAAGGTAAGCTGTCCCATGGCATTCTGTTCGGGAGTGATAACGTAGATGGTACCGTGCGCGTTCATACACATGATACCGGAGTTTGTCAGCTCATCGGCAAGATAGGCACCGATCACGTCCGTTCCGTCCATACAGATGATCACATCCACAACGGTGGTAGCCATGTACTCGGAGCACATGGACTTGGCAACGGCCTTTGCCTCACTGCTTCTGGCTTTCAGGGTGGTCAGGTCGATATAAGCGTTGATGTGGGATGATGATGTGGCGAAATGCCCCGGTGTAACCTTCAGTTTGATGAGGTTATTGTATGGTGAATCAATCTTGTAACTCTGTGTCATGATATAGCCCCCTTTTCACTAAACATTCGTATTCATCTGGTATCGAACACTCTTTTATTATATAGGTTTTGGGGAGATAGTACAAGAGAGAATACTAAGGAACGGAGTAAAAATACGGACGAAATCGAACGTATGTTCTTGCCTGAAAAGTGAGTATATGGTATAATAGATTAGTGTTTGTTTTGTAGAATGATTCATAAAGGGGGTTGAACTATGATCAGGATATTTCTTACGGGTGACAATCATTTTGGAAAGAGGTACAGCCGGTACAAGGGGATAGAGGACCGGCTGATGGAAAGCCGCTACGAGAGTCTGGAACGGATGGTTCAGAAGGCCGAGAAGGAGTCCTGTGATTTCTTTGTGGTGGCGGGTGATCTTTTTGACCGTACCGACAAGATCCCTCAAAAGGATATCAGGAGAATAGTTCAGATCCTGGCGGCCTTTAACGGGACCGTCCTGGTGCTTCCGGGAAATCATGACTACTATACCGGTGAAGAGAGTGTGTGGAAGTTCTTTGAGAAAACGGTCAGTGACGAGGGGCCGAATATCGTGCTGCTGAACAGCTTCGAAGAGTACGAATATACCGTCGGTGATGAAACGGTGGTGGTTTACCCCGCCTTCTGTCAGTTAAAGCACTCCAAAGAGAATAATCTGGGGTGGATCCGGTCGGCGTCCGTCCGGACGGAAGGAGTGATCAATATCGGGATCGCTCACGGATCCCTGGCGGGTCTTTCGCCTGACCTGAAGAATGAATATTTCCTGATGACCGGGGATGAACTGAAGGCGATCCCCGTGGATGCGTGGCTGCTGGGACATACCCATATCCAGTATCCCGCGGATCTTTGCGAAGACAGGGATACACCGGGCTACCGGATCTTCAATCCGGGAACCCATGAGCAGACGGATCTTTCAAATAATACGGAGGGCTGCGGCTTTATCCTAACCATTACCAAGGAGGGCAGCGTGGCAACGGTCGCTGCCAGAAAGTATGTCAGCGGAAAGATACGGTATTATGATCTTCCGGTATCGGTAAGCCCGGACAGTGAAACTGCTCTCAGGGATGCAATCGGGAAGGTGGTTTCCGGGATCGTGAAAGAGGATGCCATCGTCAGGCTGACGCTGACCGGTACCGTAGGAAAGGATGAATACGCCTCCAAAGGAGCCATTTACCGGGAACTCCTGCAGGACTTCCTTTTCTACGAGACAGATGATAAGGAGCTTTCCGAGGAGATCACCATCGACAGAGTCCGGGAGGAATATGCAGAGACCAGCTTTGCAGCGAAGCTTCTGGAGGAACTGACGGAGGACCCGGCGGAGCTGCAGATGGCGTATCGGATGCTGGCGGAATGCAAGGACGAATAGAAGGGGCAGCGGAACAGAGAGCAGGAGGTTGCGTTATGAAGATAAAGAAGGTGAGTTGTGAACAGTTCGCGGGGATAAGTGACCGTGATGTCCGGTTCGAAGACGGACTGAATCTGATGATCAGTGAAAATGAAACAGGGAAGAGCACTCTGGCAGATCTGATCTATCATCTGTTCTTTTCGGAAGCCATGCTGAGCGGAAAGGACGGAGAGGCATTCATGAAGAAGTATTATCCGAAGGCTGCCAAGGGGCCTGACGGAGATTATGCCGAGGCGGAGATTTCCTTTGAAACCGAAGAGGGAGCGTATAAACTGACGAAGAAATGGGGGAAGAAGACCGGTTACTGCCGGCTGAGGCTTCCGAACGGGACCTCCGTTGAAGATCAGAAGACGGTCAAGGATGCGATTTCGGATGCGCTGAAATATCAGGCGGGTGTATACGGGGAGATCGTCTTTCCGTCGCAGAAACGGGACCAGGTGGCAGTGGAAAGTATCATGAAGGCCGTGGATCAGCTGGATAAAGCCGGCAGGGAGCGGCTGAAGGACACAAAGGATCAGCTGCTCTCCACACTGACGAAGGCGACGCTGGAGACCGGGGGAGTATCCATAGACCGGATAGAAACGTATCTTACGGAACACATGAGCAAGCTGGACGGAAAATGGGATTTTACGGCAGGGACGCCGGAGGGCGGAGCCTCACGCCGGTCCCTTGCCAACAGATGGAAGAACGGAGCCGGAGAGATCGTCAACGCTTATTACGAGGGCGTAAGAGTCCGTGAGGAACAGAAGGCTGCGGAGGATGCGGAGCGGGCAGTAGAGACCGCGGACGGAAAGCTTCGTGAGGCAAAGAGGCTAAAGGAAGAGGCAGCTGCATTACAGAAGCGTTTCATGGAATTCAGTTCCGCCCTGGAACAGAAAAATAATCTGGAGCAGCTGATACAAAATGATAAGGCTGAAATGGAGAAGGCGGAAAAGGCCGGAGATGACTGGCCGAAGCAGGAACGGAATCTGAAGGCTGCAACAGAGTTGAGAGAGCAGAAGCGGCAGGCTGCACTTCGGGATCACTGGACGAAAGTGGAGGAAGCCATGGAGGCATCCGATAAGGCGGCAGCGGCCCTGGAAGAATCGCAACCTGTGGAACAGGAAACGGTGAATCAGCTTAACCGACTGATCCGTAACAATGCGCAGGAAGAAGCAAAACTGGCGGGGCTGAACCTGACGGCACAGGTGAAGCAGCTGGGAACTGTCCCGGTGGAACTTAGATCGGCTGCTTCCGGGGAAGTATTGGAAGCGGATGACGGAGAATATCGGATCACGGAGGCTGTGGATATCACGGTGCCGGATGTGGTGGAAATTCGGCTGATGCCCCGGGGAGTCGATGTGGATCAGGTACAGAAGAATCTGGATACCTGCAGGGAAGAGATCCGGAAGATCTATGACCGGTATCAGGTGAACTCTCCGGAGGAACTTCAGAATAAGGTAAAGGAATATGACAGCCTGAAGAGTGAAGTGAAGTCCTGCAGCCAGAAGCTTGAGGCTGCTCTTTCCGGTCAGGATTATGAGGAGCTGAAGAAAGAGGCGGAAGGGATCTCGGGAGACCTGGAGGCAACGGAGGAGATCGACGGGAAGATCAAAGCTCTTTGCGGGAATACGAATCTGGACGGCTTCATCGGAAGCACCGGGAATAAGGTCAGCGGATATGAGGACCAGTATAAATCTCCGGACGAAATTGCAAAGAAGATAGAAGAATTAAGTAAAAGGATCACTGACAGGGAGGAGGAGCTTGGTCGGCTTGGGGATATTCCGGAGGAGTTCGTCGGAAAGGATCCCAGGAGCTATCGCCTGGAACTGGAAGACCGTGTAAAGGAGTATGACGACCGGCTGGAGCAGATCAATGAAGAACGTAACAGTGCGATCCAGAACCTGGGAGAAAAATCCGCAGAAGAGTATGCGGAGGATCTGCAGCGGGCGGAGGAAGAGCTTCAGGCGAAGATCAGGGAGTACGAGCACTGGAAGAACATTTTCGATAAGTTTACGAAACTGAAGAAGTCCATGAACGGAAATCCGGCACAGGAGATCGAGGGAAAATTCCGTGAATACCTGAGTGTGATCACCGACGGATCACTCAGGCTGACGGAAGCAGACGAGAAGCTCACCGTAAAGATGGAAAGCGGAGATCATGCACTGGGTTACGAGCATCTGTCAGACGGAACGAAGAATACCATATCACTTGCCTTCCGGCTGGCCATGTTGGAGTATCTGTTCCCCGAGGGGGGCGGACTGGCGGTCTTTGACGACCCATTTACGGATATGGATCCGAAGCGTCTGGCCCAGGCCTGCGCGCTGGTGAAGCGCTTTGCCGAGAAGAATCAGGTGATCTTCCTGACCTGTGACGGTAAGTATGAGAAGCTTCTTCAGGGGAAGAGGATCAGTCTGGCATAGGAAGCCGGAGAAGCAGGAACGAAGGGCAGTCGAAGCCCGGGGGTGTTTTGTGACACAGGAGAAGAAGGAATGAGTGCACGTTTTGAAATCCTCCTCGGCCCGGCCGGGGCGGGGAAATCAAAGGAATACTACGAGGAACTGGTGGATGCTTCCTATGCCGATCAGGGACGGCAGTTCTATCTGATCGTTCCGGAACAGGCCGGAAGCAGCATGGAACAGAGGATCCTGTCTGTCTGCCGTGAGAGAACGGGTCGGAGAGGTTTCTTTAACATCGACATTCTGGGTTTTTCCCGGCTGGCACATAAGATCTTTGAGGTGCTGGGATATGATACCCGGGAGGTCCTGGGGGAATACGGAAAGACCATTCTGCTGCGGGCAGTCATTGCAAGAGTCCGCTCGGAGCTGAAGCTGTACCGGAGCAGTGTGGACCGGAGAGGGTTTGTGGATGAACTGAAGTCCCTTATTTCCGAACTGCTGCTTTTTGATATCCTTCCGGAGGATCTGGAAGAGGCAGGAAGAGAACTGGGGGACTCCGAGACGCAGCTCCGGTCCAAACTGGCGGATGTGATCAGGGTCTACCGCGCCTTCCGGGAGGATCCGGTCTTCGAGAAGAATTACATGGTGGGCGAGGAACTGCAGGGATACTTTGCAAAGCTGCTGGAGGAGGCAGGACCGATCCCGGAGCTGGATCAGGCGGTGTTTTATTTCGACGGATTTACCGGCTTTACCGCAGGACAGAGAAAGGTGATCGAGGCGCTGGCAAAGAGGACCGCCGGAATGAAGTTTACCATCACCCTGGATCCGCAGGATGCGGAGAACGGGATGTTTGTCCAGAGCAGGGAGATGCTGGAGCAGTTAAGGAAGCTCTCTCCGGATGCGGAGGTAAGGAGTCTGAACCGGACGGAGAAGGACACGGCGCTTTCTCATCTGGAACAGTATGTATTCCGGTTCCCGGTTCACGAGTATAAGGGCGAGAGTCCGGAGAAAACCGGGGAGATCTCTGTCTGGAAGGCGGAGAATCCGCTGGAGGAGCTGCGGGTCGTGGCGGAGGATATCCGGCATGCCGTGCAGAAGGAGGGGCTCCGGTATCGTGATGTGGCTGTGCTGACACCGGATCCGGCAGGACTGGGAAGCTATCTGGATCTGGTAATGCAGGAGTATGAGCTTCCCTACTTCTCGGACGTTACCAGGAGCTTTACGAACAATCCCATCATCGATGCACAGCTTATAGCGCTGGAGATCATTGACAAGGACTTTGCCTATGAACCGGTATTTTCCTTCCTGAAAACAGGGGTGCTGGATCATGCGCTGACCGAAATCGGGATTGATGCAAATGAGATCGAGATGCTGGAAAATCACGTGATCGCTCACGGGATCCGCGGACGTCGTCTGTGGAAGAAGCCGGCAAGGTTTTATGTAGGAAGAAGAGAGCCGGATGAGCAGGAACTTCAGCAGCTGAACCGGATCGACAGGGTTCGTGAGCTGTTTCTGGATGTAATGAAGCCGCTGCTTCCCTTTGCAGGGCAGAAGGAGGTGCCGGTAAAGAAGATCGTTGCCGCCATGCAGAAGCTGGGAGAGGATCCGAGACTCTGCATGGATCTGCGTGCGAAGGAGGCCGAGACGGATCTGGAACGGTTCGGATATCTGGCGGAGGCACATGCCTATCGGGGGCTGGACGGAAAATTCCGGGAGGTTCTGCAGAAGACTGCAGATGTTCTGGGAGAACTCTCCATGTCCGTGCATGAGCTTCGTGAGACACTGCTGGCCGGAACCGGAGAACTGCATCTGGGCGTGATCCCGCCGACCCTGGACCGGGTGCTGGTGGGAGACCTGCAGAGAACCCGTCTGGACCGTGTGAAGCGTCTGTATATCATGAACCTGAACGATGGGATCTATCCGAAGCCCCAGGCTGCGGGCGGGATCCTCAGTGACCGGGAACGGAACGCGCTGAATCAGAGGATCGGCGAGAAGACACTTGCCCCGGACGAGAGAAGAAAGAGATTCCAGGAGCAGTTTGCCCTGTATCTCTCCATGAGCAAGGCCACGGATGAACTGGTCCTGACCTACAGTGCAACTACGCGGGACGGCAGTGAGATGGAACCCTCCTTTCTGTTGGGAAGGATCCTCAGACTGTTCCCGGGACTTCGTGCATCCGCGAAAAGGAGAGAGACTCTTGCAGGGGTTAAGCATCCGGACAGGCTGCGGCTGATGAAGCTGCTGCAGAAGGAAGAAGAGGCCGGGCTCACGGTGGAAGAGATGGCGGAGAAGCAGATGCTTCTGCAAATCTTCCCGGAGCTTGCAGGTATGCAGGAAAGAGAGAAACAGGGAAAGGAGCGTCTTTCCCCGGAACTCATGAAGGAGATCCAGCTGAAGATCTCTGTTTCCGGCATGAAGAGATATGCCGATTGTCCGTACTCCTATTTCCTCCAATACATCCTCGGTCTTCGACCGAGAAAGGAGCATGCCGTAGAGAATCTGGAGGTAGGTCTGGTGCTTCACGGCGCATTGGAGAAGCTGTTCCGTGAGGTGAAGGAACAGCACGGAAATGACTGGAAGAACATTTCCGAGGAGACTCTTCGTGAGATGGCAGGACGGATGGTTGTGGAGTCGGCGAAGGAATATGATCTGATCCCTGTCGATTATGTGTGGGACAGGGATGCGGCAGGAACTGAGGAGAATGATACAGCAGGGACTGAGGTGAAGAGTGAGGTAGAAGCTGAGGCGGAGGATACGCTGACAGCAGCTGCTGCCATGGAAACCGACGGATCTGCCGGAGGTGATGAGGAGAGAACCGGAGAAGAACCGGAGACGGAGCCCGTGGATGCTAAGATGCTGCAGATCATTTCGGAAATGTCGGATCTTGCGGCACTCAGTGCGGAGGTCTTCCACAGACAGCTCCGGGACAGCAAACTGCTTCCGGAGTATATGGAGGCAGGCTTCGAGGCGGAGTTCAATGCGGATCGCCCGGACGGTTCGGAGGAAACCGTGAAGGTGAGAGGCGTGATCGACCGTCTGGATCAGTTCCGCGATGAGGATGGGGGGATGTACTTCCGCGTGCTGGATTATAAGACCGGAGATATGAAGCTGGATCCCAGGGATCTGAGGGACGGAAGAAACCTTCAGCTTACCCTGTATACCCGGATCCTGACGGAGATATTCCGGAAGCAGAAGGGGGAGCCGGTCCCTGCGGGAATGTACTATTTCCGGATATTCCGACCTGTGACGGAACGGCCGTCGGACAAGGCAATCGGACAGGCGGGCAGTGAGGAGGAAGCTGTAAAGAAGCAGCAGGACAAGAAATTCAGGTTACGGGGGCCCATCAATGTAAGTCCCACGGACGAAGAAGAAAGTGATAAGCCGGTTCATTATGTGCTGGAGCTGCAGGAATCCTCCGCTGTAGGGGAAGATCGGGGCATCAGAGATGCAAGGAGTCTTCCGATCACCGTGAACAGGAAACAGGGAAAGCTCAGCGGGAACCCCCAGCTGGTGGATACAGAGAAAATGCTGGGACTGGGTGAATACAGTCTGTTCAAGATGAAGACCATGGCCGAGGAACTGCTGAAGGGAGATATTCCCAGGAACCCCACCAGGAAGGAAGGATCCCGGTCAGATTCCTGCTCCTACTGTGATTCCCGGGAGGTATGCCGGCTTCGTAAGGAGGAAGTCCGTGGCAGATATGTTCCGAAGATCGAAAATGAAGAAGAGCTGCTGGCCCGGCTGGCAGAGGAAGGCAATACGCATCCCGTACAGCTCAGGAATGCGGAACTGAAGGTGAATGCATCCCGGGAACAGCTGCGAGAGAGCTTTGATGACGACGGAACCGATGAGGATGAGGAGCAGAGCTATGGGGAAAGTTGAATGGAATAAAGGACAACAGGCGGTTCTTGACAGCATCGGGGATGACCGGAATCTTCTTGTGTCCGCTGCGGCGGGCTCTGGGAAAACGGCGGTGCTGGTGGAACGGATCGTGGACAGCGTGGCACAGGGCCTGTGTGAGATCGATCAGATCCTTGTGATGACATTTACGAAGGCGGCCGCGGCCCAGATGAAGGGAAAGATCATAGAGAAGCTGGAGGAGAGAGCCTATGAAAAAGAAGATCCGGTGCTCCTTGGCCAGCTTTCCAAGGCTGCAAATGCGGATATATCAACCATTGACAGCTTCTGTAACCGGGTGGTCCGGGAGAATTTTCAGGCGGCAGGACTGGATCCGGGGTTTGTCCAGATGGATAACGGAGAGAGAGAACTTCTTCGGGAAGAGATCATGGATCATGTGATGGAGACCATGTATCATGATCCCGAATTCTCGGGAATAGCCGCATTCTTCACGAAAAGGGCCTATGATGATTCTGCTCTGCGGGAGGTTCTGTTCCGGATCGAGGATACGGCAGAAGGCTATGCGGATCCGGAGGGCTGGCTGGAGAAGTCGGACATACCGGAGGATGCAGATATGAATTCCCTTACAGGGATGAAGGAATATCTGGAATATCTGAAAAGAAAACTGAGGGATATTGTTGCCCGCTATCCGGTGGTGGACGGAGTCTTCTGGGGGGATACGGCAGATCCCGGACAGGTGGCAAAGCTGCTGGAGATCCTGAATTATGACAGGGAGATCTATCAGGCGGCGCTTCAGGCGGCCGATCTGGTGGATTTTCATGGGCTCCTTTCAACGAAGAAGAAAACACTGGATCGCAGAAGTTTTAAAACACTGGATCCGGACAGGCTTGATGAGGTAGTGAACCTGCGGAAGGAAGCGAATGAAGAAGCCGGAGACCTGAAAATAAAGGTCACCCGGGAAACCTTGGAGCAGGAGGTTGCAGACTGCGGGAAACTGATCCGGGAACTGATCCGTGCGGTCCGGCTCTTCCGGAGTGAACTGGCGGAGGAGAAGAAACGACGCAGGAAGTATGATTTCGGTGATGTGGCACATGCGGCGTATCATATTCTTTACGATACCGAAAAACATGAGGTCACTGAGGTAGGGCGCGCCTACAGTCAGAAGTACCGGTACATTTACGTGGATGAGTATCAGGACGGGACGGATATGCAGGAGCATATCATGAACAGCGTGGCCAGATACCGGGACGGAGTGCCCTATAATATCTTCATGGTGGGTGATGTAAAGCAGAGCATTTACCGCTTCCGCCAGGCAAAGCCGGAGCTGTTCCTGAAAAAGGAGGAGGACTATCGTGAAGGAAAGGTGCCGGGTTCGGTTCTGTATCTGAATCAGAATTACCGTTCCACCTATGAAATACTGGAGGCAACCAATTTCTTCTTCCGAAAGCTGATGCGGAAGGATTTCGGAGAGATTGAATATACCGAGGAGGTCCAGCTGAATCCGCCGGAGGGCGTGGAGAAGAGGATCCGGCCGGAGTATAAGGTGGAACTGATCCTCGGGGACATCCCGAAGGAGGATGAGACAGAGGAAGGAAAGAAAGACAGCCGGGCCGGAGCGGAGAGCGACAGGACAGGAACGGAGAATGGTGAAGCATCCGGGAAGGATGACGAACAGGATACACCACAGGATCAGCCGATGATGGAAAAGGCGCCAGAGAATAAGGCTACTCTGGAAGCGCGCATGATCGGAAAGCGGATCCTGGAGCTGGTCTATGGAAATCCGGAGACCGGAGAAGGTCCGCTTCTGATCAGCGAAAAGGCCGGAAAAGGGGAAGAACCGAAGCAGCGTCCGGTAGAATTCAGTGACATTGTACTCCTTCAGAGATCCGTGAAAAAGTGCGGTGATCTGATCCGCGAATTTGACCGCCTCGGGATCCCGGTACAGCTGGAGGATCCGAAGGCTTATTTCGATGCAGAAGAGGTAATGACGGTTCTTTCCACGCTGGCAGTGATCGATAACGGAAGGCAGGACATTCCCTACGCCGCGGTCCTTCATTCCCAGTTCGGCGGATGTACGGATGAGGATATGGCAAGACTTGCCATGCAGAGAATATTTCACGGGGAACCTCTCTATGATACGGCAGTAAGGCTGATGGAAGGGGAGTCCACCGGAAAGCTGGAAGAGCTTCGGCAGAAGCTTGCGCGTGTCCATAACTGGCTTGACTGCTGGAGAAAGGCATCGGTGTATCTGTCTATTGCCCAGCTGATCGACAGGATCCTGACAGATACGGATTATCGTCTGTATGTCATGGGACTGCCGAAGGGAGACCGGCGTCAGAGCAATCTGATGCGTCTGATCATTAAAGCCGAGGACTTCGAACAGGCCGGAAATCACGGACTGTTCTCATTTCTTAGGTACATAGATAAATGTAAGATCCATGAAGCGGACTTCGGTGTGGGAAGCGGCTTCCGGGAGGTGGGAAACTGTGTCCGCGTCTGTACGATACACAGCAGTAAGGGACTGGAGTATCCGGTTGTCTTCCTGACAGGACTTGGTAATCAGTTCTTTAAGGCAAATGAGAAGGGACCTGCAGTTGTCAGCGCTCATTACGGAATCGCTCCGAATTATATCCGCAAGGTAGGAAATCGCTATTATCAATCCGACAAGGGCGTGATCCGTAAGGCTGTGGAGAAGATGGACTGGCAGGAGAATCTTCATGAGGAACTGCGCCTTCTGTATGTGGGAATGACCCGGGCGAAGGAGCGGCTCATCATGGTTGGTATCCGTGACGGGATTCTGGAGGACGTTGTCAACGCCGAACCGACGGAGGGGGAACTGCCCTACTCAGTGCTGGCCGATGCAAAGTCCTACCTGGAATACATTCTTGCGGTCGTTCTGCAGAATGTAGAAGAAGCAAAGAAATATCTGGATATCACGATTCTGGATCCGGAGGAGCTGCAGGTTTCGAAGGTGCAGACGGAGCGGACAGAGCCGGAGGGGGAAGTGCCGGATACTTCCGCACTTGCAGAACGGTTAAAGGAAGATTATAATTTCGAATACAAGTATGCCTCCGCGGTGAAAACACCCACCAAGCTGTCGGTATCCGAGATCAAACATGAAGCAATGGCTGCAAAGCATCTGACGGTAGGTGCGGGTTCGACGGAAGAGGAGCCGCAGGCCGGGATTGCAGCTGCGCCGGAAGCCGGGAAGGAAGAGACGGAAAAGCGGAACAGGAAGACGGCAGGTATCAGCGGTGCGGATTACGGTACGGCTGTGCATAAGCTGATGGAACTGCTTCCCTTTGCAAAGATCGGAAGTGAGAAGGAGCTGTCGGATACCCTGAAGGAACTGCTGGAAACCCGCTATTTTACGCCCGAACTCCGAAAAGCCATCCATGCCGAACGGATCGCCCGGATCTATGATGCGGACGAGAACAGCCTGTTCCAGAGGATCCGGAGAGCGGATGAAAAAGGACTGTTCCGAAGAGAACAGCAGTTTTTGATCGCTCTGCCTGCGAAGCGGCTGGGACAGGAGATCGATGTGGCGGAGGTTCAGGAGGCCCATCTGGATCAGGGGGAAGCAGCGGATCCGCGCTTCTCCGAAGAAAAGAAAGATATCCGTTTTGAAACGGAGGAACCGGTGGTTCTTCAGGGAGTCATCGATGCCTTCTTCCTGGAGACGGATGAGGAAGGTCGACAGTACGCGGTGCTTCTGGATTATAAGACGGATCGTGTGGACAGTCCGGAACGGTTGATCGATCTCTACAGGGCACAGCTTTCCCTGTACGCGGAGACGGTGGCCGATATCCTGCAGATGCCCGTCAGGGAAATGTGGCTCTACGGCTTCTCGGAGGGCCTCGGGGCGATCCGAATCCCCGACTGATGTTGTAGTGCAATCCGGATCCCAAGCTGATGTTGCGGGGAATCCGGATCCCAAGCTGATGCCGCGTAGTGTCGTAGCCTGGATCAAAATACCCTGTGCCCCGGCATCATGTAAGATGAGGGACAGATAAAGGATGCATCAGGCGATTTCGTGTATCCATCATGTGATATCCGTCATTCGTCGGGACATACGGGTGATAAGGCAACGAGTGTAATACAGATAATAGATAAATCATAGATACTATAGGAGTATACTATTCCCTGCCGGCCGGATGACGGGATCCGCCGGTGAAAGATCGGAGGAACAACCATGCCAAGAACAGAGGAAGAAAGAGAGGGCATCCGCCTTCTCGCTGCATCACAGACGAAGTATCCGCAGAGCTATACGCCCGATGTGCTGGATACATTTCCGAACAAGCACCCGGACAACGACTACTTCGTGAAATTCAATTGTCCGGAATTCACAAGTCTCTGCCCCATTACGGGCCAGCCGGATTTTGCCACCATCACCATTTCCTACGTACCGGACAAGATCATGGTGGAGAGCAAGTCCCTGAAGCTGTACATGTTCAGCTTCCGGAATTACGGAGAATTTCACGAGGACTGTGTGAACAGGATCATGAAGGATCTGATCGCGCTGATGGATCCGAAGTACATCGAGGTGTGGGGAAAGTTTATGCCCCGCGGAGGAATCTCCATCGATCCCTACTGCAATTACGGCCGGCCGGGAACGAAGTGGGAGGAGGTCGCATGGCAGCGGCTGACCAACCATGATCTGTATCCGGAAAAGGTGGATAACCGATGAGTGCATATTCGGAAACCGTAGAGGCCATACTTTCCATTCCGAAATTCACGAAGGAGAAGCATGACTTCGGAGTTCTTCGTTCCTACCTGGCGGCTCTGGGACACCCGGAGACCGGGATCCGTGTGATCCATGTGGCGGGTACCAACGGAAAAGGCTCCGTATGCCGCATGATAGCCGGTATGCTTCAGAAGGCAGGAAGAAAGGTGGGTGGTTTCTTCTCTCCCCATCTGGTCCGTATGAACGAGCGGATCCGGGTGAACGGTGCGGAGATCCCGGACGGAGAACTGACCGAGTGTTACCGCCTGCTTACGGAGGTGGCGAAGGAACAGAACCTGCCGCAGCTGACTTTTTTTGAAGTCCTTTTTGTGATGGCGCTGCTGCATTTTCACAGGGAAGGAGTACAGGACGCCGTTCTGGAGACCGGGCTGGGAGGCAGGCTGGACGCCACAACCAGTATTCCCGCGGATATCTGTATTATCACTCAGATCGGTATGGATCATGAGGAGTACCTGGGAGATACGCCGGAACAAGTGGCTTCGGAGAAGGCCGGGATCATTACAGGTGACAGTCCTGTGGTCCTGCATACGGGGGATCCGGACCGGATCACGGACCGTGTGATCCTGGAACGGGCGGGCCAGTTTCACAGTAAAAATATCATTAATTGCGGGGATGCGGAGGTATTATCGAAAGAAGTATCCCCTCTTGGCATTGATTTTTCTTTCCGAAACGATTATGATAGATACAATCATGTCTTCCTGCCAACCACGGCACTGTATCAGGTGGAAAATGCCATCACGGCCATTTCCGCCTTGCCTCTCTTGCTTCCTGACATGGGAAAAGAGGGGCTGAGGGACCTGGTGCTGGAGAGCCTGGCGGAATTCCGGTGGGAAGGAAGGCTGGAAGAGGTGCGTCCGGGACTGTATGTGGACGGCGCCCATAATCCTTCCGCGGCAGCCTGGCTGGCGGAGAGTCTGGTCTTGCTTTCGGAGCGGGAGGAATATACAAGGAGAATTCTGATCTTCGGAGCTTCCGGAGATAAGAACATCCGTGAAGTGCTTCGGGAGCTGGGGAGGATTCCCTGGGACATCGTGATCCTGACGAGATATCAGGGGAGTCGGGCGGCTTCGCTGGATGAGCTGAAGGAAATTGCAGGAGAAGAGCTGGCAGACCATACTACGGTTGCTTCTGCAGAGTCTCTTGCAGAAGCACTTGCAATGAATGAAAATGAGAAGAACACGGACCTCACCCTGGTAACAGGTTCCCTGTACCTGGTGGGGGAATTAAAGGAACTCTTGTCTCTAAGACAAGTATAGGAGTTTTGATATGCTGGATTTTGACGAGGAACTGAAAAGGTTTAGCCCCAGTCTTGAGGTAAGTCAGGCGGAGGAGGATATTCTCCAGAGTGATCTGAAGGACATTTCCGATATCGTTCTGCAGATGACTGAGGATCTGCGAGGGGTGACAACGTAATGGCGATTCGGGACAAGTGCCTTTACTGCGGACAGCCGGTCAGCCAGAACGGATACTGTACCTCCTGCAAACTGAGCCAGAAGTTCCTGCAGAAGGCGTTTAATACATCTGATTATCATTATAATATCGGCCTGGACCGTGCAGGGATTCACGACCTGTCCGGCGCAGTGGAATCTCTTCGGACGTCGCTTCGTTATAACAAGATGAACATCCGGGCGAGGAATCTGCTGGGCCTGGTGCTGTATGAGATGGGAGAGGTCGTTCCGGCCATCAGCCATTGGGTCATCAGCATGAACTACAAGCCGGAGCAGAACCCTGCAGTTCACTACCTGAAGGAGATCAAGGATGATCCCAGGGAGCTGGAGCGGAATTCCGATGCGGCAAGAGAGTTCAATCAGGGACTGGAGCATGCATCCCAGCATTCCTTCGACCTGGCGCTGATCGCTCTCAGGAAGTCCGTTTCGATGAATAAGAACTTCATCAAGGCACATCTTCTCATGGCGCTGATCTATCAGGAACAGGGCAGAAAGGGAATGGCCAAGAAGAGTCTGACCCGGGTACTCGCCATAGACCGGACGAATCTGACCGCGCAGCGGTATCTTCGGGAAATGGGTGAGTCCGAGGAGAAGATCCTTCGTCTGGCCGAGCACGGAGAAGAGGCCAGTGCCGAACTCTTTGATGATTATTACGGCGTGGAGACTCCGGAGGGACAGCGTCCTGCACGGAAGATCGTTCCCAAGACCGTGAAGGGAAAGCGCACCAGCGTGACCGTCATGAAACGGTTCAGGGAATCCAATATGGCACGTTACTCGAATGTGTACATGTTTGCGGGTATCGTGATCGGTATGCTGATCCTGTACTTCCTGACGATCCCCGGGATCCGGAAGAGAGCGGAGGCAGACCTGGAGATCCAGGAATCCTCATATCTGAAGGAAATGTCCGCGAAGAATTCCGAGATCGCGGCGATGCAGCTGCAGATCTCAGAAAATGAGAAGGCCGTAAAACAGTCGGACCAGGAGAAGGCCGATCTGAAGAAGAAGATCGACTCTCTTCAGGCACAGATCAATGCCATGAAGAATCAGATCGCCTCCGGCGGAGCAACGCTGATCCCCGAGAAGAGCTCGGAAGAACAGGGCGAAGACGGCGGTGAGGACGGCGAAAACGGAGAAGAAGGCAATCGGGAAGAAGGCAACCGGGAAGACGGAGAAGAAGGCAATCCGGAAGACGTAGAAGGCGACAATCCGGAGGACGGAGAAGACGGTGAAACGGATGCGGATGCCGGAACCGTGCGCCGTGCGGATTCTACGGATGCTGCAGACCAGACGGGCATGACAGTTACTGAACTTGAAACCATGATCGCTAATGAATAGTTCTTTCATTGATCAGGCATTAAGGAGGAAATGTATAAATGCATAACAAGAAACTGATAGAAAAAAAGGATGAGCAGCAGGCTGCTATGCAGAGAGAGAAGAATTTTACCAACTTCGTCAAGTATGAATCGAAGCGGTATGCGATCCCCTTTCTGATGCTGATCCTCGGACTCCTTTTCATCCTGCTGAAGGGAAATGTGCTGGACGTGCTGGTCACTGTGCTTGGCGTATGTATGCTGATCGGTGCCGTAGTCCTCGGAATCTCGCTGCTGAACCAGTCCTCTCCGGGTCTGATCCTGGGAGTGTCGGCGCTCTTTATCATGGGTCTGATCAGTGTGATCAATCCCAACTGGGTTTCGAACTTCTTCCTTAAGGTCGTAGGACTCTGCATCTTCCTGAACTCACTCATCAGGATCATTGTAGAGCATAGCCTGAAGGGAAAGTCCGACAAGTACATGATCTACTTTATCACGGATATCGTTTCGGCAGTTGTGGGACTTCTTCTGTTCCTGTTTCCGAAGACCTGGCTGGAAAGCGTCAGCTTCCTGTTCTATGTGATCGGATTCCTGCTGGTGATCCTTGGTATCTTCAATCTGTATACCGCATTTAAGGTATATAAGGAAGGACGCTATGTCAATGACGGAACCGACGTGGTCTGGGAAGAGTAGCCCGGGAGTTGGGATGAAGAATATGACAGATCAGACGATTGTTGTATCGGACTGAATACAATATAAAACAGGAGGTGCGGCCACGGCCGCACCTCCTGTTTCTTGCGCGATAAGGCTGAACCTTATTGCTGATTATTATTGTTGTTGTTATGATCCAGAACCGAATCCGAATTCGTATTTGTCGGAGCATTTCCGGTATTTCCGTTCAGGACGGAATCCGAAGAGACATTTCCAGAGGTGGGTGCCGCTCCGCCGGAACCGCCAGCAGCCTGGTTGGGAACCTGCATGTTCTCGTACTGCTGGCCCAGCTGATGCAGCTCCGTATTTCCGAAGGTGGAGAGGGGCTGGGAGAGGATCTGCTCCAGACGTTCGTCCTCCTCCTTCTGTGCCTGCTTTTTCTTCTTCCACCAATGCATGATGATCAGAAGAATGATGATAATGGCAGCTGCCACGATCAGAACGATCATGATTATCTTGAAATTCTTCTTTTCAAGCAGCGATTTGTTCTTCTCCGCCATCAACTGCTTTCCGGCAGCGGAGATTGCCTTCCCATAGATCCGGGCCAAGTCGCCGTTCGTACTGCTGTCATTCCAGTAACGATCAATTTTCTGTTCGAAGACAGCAACCGTCGAGGAATTGACAACGTCCTCAGTGCCGGGACCGGAGACAATATAATGGGCATCATCATTCCCAACGTAGATAAATAGTACGTTGCCCGGATTTTCACCGAAGAGATCGTCATAGACCTTCGCTTCGTAGCTTTCGAAGCCGTCGAACTCCCCGGAGGAATCAACGACATATAGGAAGGGCCATACACCGGTTTCCTTATAGAATGCCCTGAATCCGTCTTCAAGATATTGCTTGTTTGAAATGTCAATATATGGCTCTCCGACAGAATGATCTTCCCAGAAGCCCCTGGAGTCATCTACGGAACCGGTATACTTTTCACAACCATATCCGCTATCACTCGTGGATTGGCTGGTCGGACTGTTGTCCCTGGTCTTAATAAAGGAGCCGATGATGCCGAGGATCGCTACGATCAGGAAGCCCCAGAGAAGAGTACTCAGGCATCCGGCGCCGGATGTGGATGGAACATTATTCCCGCCGCCTCCTCCGTTATTGATAATGACCGGCCCTGAATAGCTGCGACGGTAAGGGCGGTAATAGGAACGACCGTAAGAACGTGGCGGTCTGGGGGGCAGGCCGCCTCCGCCAAAACCAAAGCCGGAGCTGTGGCTGTGGCTGTGGCTGCTGCCGGAACTGACCCGGCGTGTGGAACTGCCGCCGGAGCTTGTCCGGAAACTTCCGAAGGAATGGGTTCCGCCGCTGTGGAAACTTCCGAAGGAATGGGTTCCGCCACCGGAACTACCGCCGCCTCCAACTGATCTTGCCATAGTATCTATCCTCCTTTAACCAAAAAACAAAGAAATAATGGGGCCTCGGCCCACAAAGGTATTGTACACGTTTTCCGCCGAGGGGTAAAGGGGAAAATGCGCCGCATTTTCGGAATGGGGTTCCTTTTTTGCCGGTTTTTTAGTATATTATAGTGAGCGAGGCGAAGAGCCTGAACGGAGGTAGATAAAATGCGAATCGGAATGGGATACGATGTTCACCGTCTGGTGGAGGGACGCCCCCTCATCTTGGGCGGAGTGGAGATACCGCACACCATGGGCCTGCTGGGACACTCGGATGCGGACTGCCTGACGCATGCGATCATGGACGCGCTTCTGGGTGCGGCTGCCATGGGAGATATCGGAAAGCATTTTCCCGATACGGATCCGGCCTACGAGGGCGCGGACAGCCTGAAGCTTCTGGAGGAAGTGGTGGGTCTGCTGGACCGGGAAGGATATATCATAGGAAATGTGGATGCGACCATCATCGCACAGAAGCCGAAGATGGCCCCGCATATTCCGGAAATGCGGCACCGGCTGGCCGCCGTAATGCAGATCACGGAGGACAGGATCAACCTGAAGGCCACCACGGAAGAGGGACTGGGCTTTACGGGATCGGAAGCGGGGATCTCATGCCAGGCCATCTGCCTGCTGGAGACCGTGGACAATTATATGTATCAGAACGTGATCACCGGAGCCGTGGGTGCGCCGGAGGGGACGGAGAGAGGCGTGACCTGCGCATCCTGCCCCATGCATCAGAAGAAGGAAAAGGAGTAGACCGATGGATCGATATACAGAACGACTGGTGAAGGGACGGCCGGGGTCGGAGGCTAAGCTCGTGTTCGGGCTGGGGATCCTCTGTATCCTGGGAGCCATAGGCCTGGTTGTGACAGGGATCATGGTGAAGGCCATTATTGCGGCCATCGCCCTTCCGGTCTTCGTACTGGGAGTCTTCATCATTTATTATTCCCTGCAGTTGTTTCAGGTGGAGTATGAATATCTGATCACGAACGGGGATATCGAGATCTCAAAGATCATCGCCAAGAAGCGGCGGAAGGTGGTCAGAGAGATTCGGGCTGAGGATATCGTGAGGATGTCCTCCCTTTCCAATGAACGTGCGAGAAATGACCTTAGCCGGGTGGATTCCCGGAGAGTGGAGGATTATACGGCAGGAGAGGACAAGTCCTACTTCGTGATCGAAGAGAAGGTGAAGGGGACGGAATATTACTATGTCCTGGATCTGGAAGGCGAGAGCGAGCAGCACATGAAGGACGTTCTGAAGACGAAGGTGGAGAAATAAAAAAAGGACGCACGAATAAAATCCGTACGTCCGGTTCATTTTCAGAAAAGAGAGGATCGATCAGGGATCCAGCGGAATCATTTTCAGACCCTTATACATCTTGGTATACATACTCTTCTCGTCTTTGTAGAGCATGGTTCCGCGTGCGCCGTCCCGAATGATATATGCGTATTTATTCTTCTGGACATTCATGTATAATACTTCCTGCACATTCAGTTCCTGTGCTTTTACTTTGGCAGTATAAACATTCAATGGTTCCATTTTGTATTTCTTGATCGCCTGTTCCACTGTCATGGTAAAACACCCCCTAAAAAACAATTGCGATTTCGCTTATATATAATTATATTGGCTATTATAAACAAAGTCAACTGTAAAATATGGCAAAAATCCATCATAAGAACCGAATAAATCAAAGAACGATTTCGTCATTTTGACAACATATTTGGATATGGAAAACAACTATCAGAATTACTATCAGAGATTTGAGGAACAACTGAAGCAAAGCAGGAAGGACAGGCTGCTTCTACATGCCTGCTGCTGCCCCTGCAGCACCCACTGCCTGGAGGTTCTGGCAGAGTATTTCGAGATCACGGTGTTCTTCTATAACCCGAATATCGATACGGTGGAGGAGTATGAGAAGCGGTTTGCGGAGCTGGTCCGGTTTACCGAAGAAGCCCCATTTGCAAAGGGGGTCAGACTGGTGGAGGAACCCTTCCGGCCGGAGGAGTTCGAGGCTATAGCCAAAGGGCGGGAGCAGGAACCGGAACGGGGAAGCAGATGCTATGACTGTTACCGGCTGCGGCTCAGGAGAACCGCGGAGTATGCGGCGGAGAACGGATATGACTGCTTCTCCACAACCCTTTCCATCAGCCCCTACAAAAATGCGGCGTGGCTGAATGAGATCGGAGTCCGGCTGGAGCAGGAGCTTCGGGAAGCCGGAGCTCCGGCGGGTAGGAAGACCCCCTACTTCCTGTTCAGTGATTTTAAGAAGAAGAACGGCTATAAGAGGTCCATTGAACTTTCTGCGGAATACGGACTGTACCGGCAGGATTACTGCGGATGCAGATATTCCAAAGAGGAAAGGGATCGGAAGAAGGCGGCGAAAAGGGAGGAAGAGATCAGTGAGTGAAGCATATGGTGCTTTTGCGGATGTGTATGAGACCCTGATGGATAATGTCCCTTATGACATGTGGTTCGAGAGGATCCATGAGATTCTCCTGGAGGCCGGGATCCCGGAAGGGATCGTGGCGGAGCTGGGCTGCGGCACCGGAAGCATGACACGGCGTCTGGCAGCGGCGGGCTACGATATGATCGGGATCGATGCCAGTCCGGACATGCTGGACCGGGCCAGAGACTATGACTCGGACAGTTGCGGAAGTCATGACGGAGAATATGAACCGGACGGAGACGACGAACCGGATGGGGACGGGGACCGGGTCGCTGAGGCGGATCAGGAATCTGTCGACCGCATGGATAAGAAGGAAATTCTATACCTTCTTCAGGATATGCGAAGTTTTGAACTGTACGGGACGGTACGTTCTGTGGTATGCTGTTGTGACAGCATCAATTACATTACGGAGCCCGACGAGGTACGGGAGGTGTTTCGTCTGGTGAACAACTACCTGGATCCGAAAGGGCTTCTTGTCATAGATTTCCATACGCCGTATTATTACAGTGAGGTCCTGAAGGAACAGACCATAGCCGAGGTGCGGGATGACGTGGCGATGATCTGGGAGAATGAAGAGGCCGGAGAAGGGATCCACCGTCTGTATGTTACGATCTTTCAGGAAACGGAGGACGGCACCTACGAGAGGTTCGAGGAGGATCACGAGCAAAGAGGCTATACCCCGGAGGACATGAAGATGCTGGCACTGGAAGCGGGCCTGACGGACGTGCATTTTTATGACGGATATACGAAGGAGCCTGCCACGGACCGGAGCGAGCGCATCGTGATGACGGCCCGGGAGCTTGGCAAGACAGCAGAAGAGGTTGGTTGAAATGAGTGAATGGAAGGATGAGATCCTGCATGGAATGGCGGCCGGAAATGAGGTCCGCTACTATGTGGCATATACAAAGACACTGGTTGAGAAGGCACGTCAGATCCACGGTACCGGACCGATCGTAACGGCGGCACTGGGACGGACACTGACGGCAGGTGCCATGATGGGCGCCATGTGTAAAAATGATACGGATATACTGACACTGCAGATCAGCGGTGACGGCCCCCTGGGAGGGATCACCGTAACAGCGGATGCGGCATCCCGGGTGAAGGGACTGGCGAAGGTCCCGGATGTATATCTCCCTGCGAATCAGACAGGTCATCTGAATGTGGGCGGTGCCATCGGGCACGGAGTCCTGCGGGTGATCAAGGATCTGGGACTGAAGGATCCCTATGTGGGACAGACGGAGCTGGTATCCGGTGAGATCGCAGAGGATCTGACCTACTATTTCGCGGCCAGTGAACAGATCCCCACATCGGTGGGGCTGGGAGTTCTGCTGAATAAGGAAAACTATGTGGAGCATGCAGGCGGGTTCATCATCCAGCTGCTTCCCTTTGCCACCGAAGGAACCATCCGATGGCTGGAGGAGGTGCTGGCGGGCGTTCATTCCGTGACGGAGTATTTCGCGGACGGTTACAGCCCGGAGGATCTGGTGCACGTGCTTCTGGGGGCGGATGCAACCATTGAGAAAAGAGTGACCCCGGAGTATCACTGTGACTGCAGCAGGGAAAGAGTCGAGAAGGCTCTGATCTCCATCGGCCGGGACGAACTGGAGAGTATGATACGGGACGGAGAGCCCGTGACGCTGCACTGTGATTTCTGTAATACGGATTACACCTATTCCATCGACGAACTGAAGGAACTGGTGGGAAGGATCTAGGACGTCTCTGATCTGGGTTTTATGGAGGGGCAAGTTTTATGAATGTAGCCTGGGGAGCCATTTTTATTACGGGCGCTGTAGTGACAGTACTTTGTTTATTCTTCCTCTGGACACGGTTCTGCAGATTCGGGATCGTACAGAAGATCGCCGGTGACCGGAAATGGATGCGCCGTCTTCTGGGACTGGTTCCCATGCTGATCATCGGAGTCTTCATGGTGGTGAGTCTGGTAAATACGGCCATCGTGATGATCCATATGTCCATCGTCTGGCTGCTTGCGGAGCTGGTTGCGTGGATCGTACGGAAGATCCGCAGCAGAAAGAGTGTGAAGACGGACGAGAAGGCAGATGTGAAGCCGAACGAGAAGGCGATAAAGTCGGGTGAGAAAGCGGCTGGGAAGACTGCCGGTAAGATGGATAAAAAGCCGGTTGAGACGACCTCCGGACGTCGGTTCCGCCCGTATATCGTCGGCATCGTTGTATTTGCCATTGAGATCTGTTACTTCTCCGTCGGCTGGTATCTGAACCATCATGTATGGGAGACGGATTATCAGCTGGTTACGGAAAAGGATCTGGGAATGGAGAAGCTCCGGATCGCCCAGATCGCGGATTCCCATGTGGGCGTCACATTTGACGGAGAGGGCTTCGAGAAACATCTGGAGGCCATTCAGGCTCAGAATCCGGATATCCTGGTGATCACGGGAGATTTCGTGGATGACGATACCACCAAGGAGGATATGCTCCGCAGCTGTCTGGCCCTGGCACGATTCCAGTGTAAGTACGGAGTCTACTATATCTTCGGCAATCATGACAAGGGATACTTTGCACATAAGAATTTCAGCGGCGAGCTTCTGAAGGAGGCGCTGGACGCGGCCGGCGTCCATGTCCTTGAGGACGGTGTGGAGCTGGTGGACGACAAGTTCTATATCGTAGGAAGAAAGGACAAGAGGGATTCCGACCGGGCGGACATCGACAAGATCGTTTCCATGCTGGATCCCACGAAGTACATCATCATCCTGGATCATCAGCCGAATGATTACGCGGCGGAAGCTGCGACGGGAGCGGACCTGGTGCTTTCCGGCCACACCCATGGCGGACAGATGCTCGAGATCAATCTGGTCGGTGCACTGATCGGAAGCAATGACCGGACCTACGGCATGGAGACCCGGGACCGGACCACATTTATCGTAACCTCGGGAATCTCCGACTGGGCCATCAAGTTCAAGACGGGCTGCAGGTCGGAATACGTGATCATAGATGTGACTCAAAAATAAAGTAAGGAGAACTTTTGACACATGTTGTTAGAAATGATGAATGATTACATGCCGGAATGGCTGATCTACACCATCGGAGGGGGAAGCGCCTTTCTCATCACACTGTTATTGCTGATCAAACCCTTTCCCTTCCTGCCGAAGGACGGAGGAAAGAAGGTGGAGACGCCGGACGGAAGGATCGTGGTGATCAATGACAAGTCCAACGGAAAGACCACCGGAGTGGGGCTGGTCTTCGTGATCATTTTCCTGCTGGCATCGGTACTCTTTCTCCCTGTGGATACGGAGCTGCTGATCTACGTGGGACTCATGTTCCTGATGATGCTGACCGGGTATCTGGACGATGCGGCAACCACTCCCTGGGGTGAGCTGGTAAAGGGGATCCTGGACCTGGTGCTTTCTGTAGGCGCAGTGGTGACCTTCCTCAGTTTTCACACTTCGGATGTGACCCTCTTCGGAAATACCTTCCATATGCCGGTCTGGCTTTACGCGATCCTGGGAGTTGTCCTGATGTGGACCTCCATCAATGTGACCAACTGCTCGGACGGTGTGGACGGTCTTTGCGGAAGTGTGACGATCGTTTCACTGGTGGCGTATTATCTGCTGTTCCAGAATGAAATGCCCACCTATACCTGGATGGGAGTGCTGATGAGCAGCGTGCTTCTGGCTTATCTGATCTTTAACTGGAATCCCAGTAAGGTCCTGATGGGAGATGCAGGTTCCCGGACCATCGGCTTCCTGCTGGCGCTTATGGCCATGCAGAGCGGACATCCCTTTATCTTCCTGCTGATGAGCATCGTGTTCATTTTCGACGGTGGCATGGGACTGATCAAAGTATCCCTGATCCGTTTCCTGAAGATCAACGCATTTCCGAATGTGACCTTTCCGTTTCATGATCACATGAGGAAGAAGATGGGAATTCCGATCAAAATGATCCCCCTGATCTTCTGCATGATCCAGGTGGTATTCTGTGCCATTGCTGCGGCGATCGTATTATGATGCGGTCCAAAGGTGATAACCCCTGGCAGAAGATATAACTAAAGCATGATACTGACGTGAAAAACAAAGACAGGTCCTCTTCGTTCACCATGGACGAGGGGACTGTTTTTATGTGACAGGGCCATGGCTCTGTGGTATAATAGAATATCTATAACTATGCGCAAAAGCAGGTGACGATATGCGAATAGCCTTTATGATCATGTTTGCGCTGATCCATATTTGAACAGAACACAATTACTTAAAGGAAGCATAGAACTGAAATGAAACGAGTGAAGAAGAAACGTCATATCTTTGCATGGACCCTGCTTGGGATAACGGTCCTGATGGTCTTTGCGGGAGTCGCCTGCGGATTTATGGCCTACAGATTCTATCAGAATATCAGACCGACGGTGATCGTTGAAGCGGGAGGGCTGCTCCCGGATGAGGGTGCATTTCAGAATGATACATGGGAGTCCATCCATATGGAGACGGCTCTCAGCGGGATCGATACCACAAAGACCGGAGTGCATCCGGTGAAGTTCACCTGGGGGCCCCTGGAGAAGGATGCGGAGCTTTTCGTTCAGGATACCACCGCACCCAAAGGAGAAGTGAGGGATCTTACGGTTGAACTGGGAGAAGAGCCGACAGTTGAGGATTTTATCGTATCCATGGAGGATGTGACGGGAGTGACCGCCTACTTCTCACCAACGCCGGACTATACGGTAAAGGGCACCCAGAAGGTGACCATCATGCTGGAGGACGGAAGCGGAAACCGCACTGAGTTAAAGGCGGATCTTACTACCTATGACCCGACGGAGACTCCGGTACTGAACGGAGTCATGGATATCACGATCTATGAAGGAGACAGCATTTCCTACAGGAACGGGGTCAGTGTAACAGCGGATCAGGATCCGGATCCGGAGCTGACCATAGATAATTCGAAGGTGGATATGAATACGCCCGGAGAGTATCCGGCGATCTATACGGCTACGGATCGTTACGGCCGTACCACGACCATCACGGTCACAGTGACCGTGAAGGAGAAGGATCAGGAATACTATGACACCATGAAGCTGAACCAGCTGGCGGATGAAGTCCTGGCAAAGGAAGTGACTCCGGATATGGATGAGATCGAGAAGATCTTTGCCGTCTTCCGCTGGGTAAGGAGAAATGTGCCCTGGGTCGGCGCCAGAACGGAACGGGATCCTATAGGGCAGACGCTCCGTGGTCTGGAGGGTCATGGAGGTGACTGCTATACCCATGCGATCACCTGTAAGACACTTCTGGATAAATTGGGAGTGGAGAATATCATGATGAAACGTTACCCGGGACCGGGTGTCCACTACTGGCTGATGGTCAAGGTGGGTGAGTTCTGGTATCATCTGGATCCCTCGCCGATCTATATGGACCGGCTGATCTGCTTCCTGTGTACCGACCAGGACGTTGCCACATTTTCGGAAACGGTAAGACCCAGCTACTATGCTTATGAATATGGGACCTATCCCTACACGCCGGATACCAGTCCGGCGAAGGTGGTCCGTAAGAACGGCGATTACGAGTTGATACGGTTAGACCAGGAATAAGCGTATCGGTATGAGGGCACGTACGAGTTACAGTAAGGATATTTCATGCAGGATAAGAAAAAGAACAAAGGAAAGGCTGTCCTTCTTTCAACGGCGTTGATCGCGGCGTCCGGTATTTGTTCCGGATGCGGAGGGAAGGCAGCCAATACAACTGCACAGAGTACGGAGGCAAAGACGGAAGCGGCTGCCAAACCGACGACGGAGACGAAGAACGTGGGAACCACGACGGAGGGGAAGGCAGAGCACACGGGAGCCACAACGGAGGCAAAGGCGGAAAAAGCAGGAACCGGTGCGAAGGCGGAAGACCGACAGGTCACGATCGATCCCGACCGGAACTATCTGAAACCGGACGGAACCGTCTATGCCAATGAGGTGTTTGATTACGAAGGCATCCTTCTATATGCCGGCAGCGACGGGACGCTGGCCGGAGGACCCCACCGGAGGGACGGAAAGCTCCTGTTCTTCGACGAGAACGGGGTGCAGGTAACGGAGGAAGGATGGAATGAATTTAACGGGAAGAAGTACTATGTCAGTGAAGCATCCACGGTGATGTGTAACGGGCGCAAGATCATTCACGGAAAGAATTATTTCTTCGGGAAGACCGGAGAGCTTCGGAAGGGGCGGATCGATATCGATGAAGGCTCCTTCTATTTCACGGATTCGGACGGAGCAATCCTGACAGACTTTGAATTCACGCTGGACAATGTCCGGTACTATGCGGATACGGAGGGGATCGTCCTTGTGGGCAGCATGTATTCAAAGGCCCAGGAGTACTACAGTGATACGGATTATCTGATCCTGGTCAATCTGACCACACAGAAAACGGCTGTCTATCAGGGAAAGAAGGGGGAGTGGCATCTGCTCCGGGAGATGCTCTGCGCATCGGGAGCACCCATCAACCCCACTCCGAAGGGAGAATATGAGACCACCTCGAAATGCCTGCATTTTGACAATCACGGCATGAGAGCCTGGTACAGTACGGGCTTCATCGGAGGACTCTACCTGATCCACAGTCTGCCCTATGAGATTGATTCGGAGCCACGGGTCTGCGTGGAACCGGAGCTGGGACGTGCCAATTCTCACGGTTGTGTGAGAGTGGCGCTGGAGGATGCAAAGTGGATCTATGATCTGATCCCGCAGTCGACCAAGGTGGTTATCTATGAGGACTAAGGCCCTTTTCCGACCGGAGGGGTAAGGATTCCCGGATGAGATGTACGGCAATTGCAGATAGTTCGCCGGGACAGGTAAATGGTGGTTGTAATGAGTATGAAACAACGGATTCAACTGATTATTTTTATTGCAATATGTATCCTCCTGAATTTTGCGGGAAAATGCCTGGCAGTCAGTCTTGATATGCCGGTGTGGCTGGATTCCTTCGGAACGGCGCTTACGGCGTACGGACTGGGACCGGCATGCGGTGCCATCGTCGGCGTTACGGGAAATATCGTCTACGGGATCACCTTCGGGGCGGAGTATGTCTACGCTCTGACCAGCATTGCCATCGGTATCATCGTGGGCACCATGGCAAGGCGGAGGAAATTCGATACCGTGTTCGGTACCATGATGGTTTCTGTACTTGTGACCCTTGCTTCCGTTGTGGTATCCGTTCCGCTGAATTTCATTTTCTTCCAGGGAATGACAGGCAATACCTGGGGTGACGGCGTCATCGGCTTCCTGCGGGAGGAGGGACTTCCCCTCTGGGGCGCCGGGATCATCGGACAGTTCTATGTGGATTTCCTGGACAAGGTCATCACTTTGATGCTTCTTTTTGCGGTGATCCGCATCCGGGGAAATATCCGCAAGAAGGTGGAGAAAATGACGATCCTGTTTTTCTGCTTCCTTACGGCTTCCATGTTCCTTACCCGGCCGGCCTATGCGGCAGAGGAGGATGAGGATCTCACGGGCTATGTCCGCACCGTCTACAGCAGCGGGAACGGTCTTCCCTGCGGTGAGGCGAATGATATCGTTCAGACCAATGACGGTATCCTCTGGATCGGTACCTATGCCGGACTCTACCGGTACAACGGAAGCGAGTTCCGCTGGATGAACGAGTATGATTCCGTCAGAAACGTCAACTGTCTCTATGTGGATGAGGAGGGACGTCTTTGGATCGGAACAAATGATAACGGCGTTTCCATCTGCATCAATAGCAATATCGCCAGCGTGGTCGACAAGACCAGCGGTCTGCCGTCCGATTCCATCCGCTGTATCACAAAGAGTACGGATGACAAGTATTACATCGGTACCACGGACAGTATGGCGGTCCTCTCCCTGAGTGAGGGTCTGAAGGTACTGAATGAGATCCCGCAGATCCACTACGCGGTTTCCGTGACTGCCGATAAGGACGGACATGCGGCAGCCGTAAATGCGGACGGGAATCTTTTCATGCTCGGGAACGGAGAGATCCTCTTCACGAAGGACGACACGACGCAGGATGAGATCTATACCTGCTGTACCTTCGGAAATGATGGAAAGCTTTATGTGGGTTCCTCCGGAAACGGAATCTATATCTATGAATACAAGGACAATGATCTGAAATATACCGGCAGGATCACCTGCGGAAAGAGAATGAACATCAAATCCGTTACCTTTACGAAGGGCGGCAGGGGCTATGTCTGTGCGGATAACGGGATCGGCTACTTTGATACAAAGGGTAACTATACGGATATCAGCGCCGATGAATTTGACAATTCCATCGATAATATGACCGTGGACTACCAGGGAAATCTCTGGTTTACCTCCTCGCGGCTGGGAGTTCTCCGCCTGGCAGAGTCCACCTTTACGGATGTGTATCGTACCTGCGGTCTCACCGCACAGGTGGTGAATTCCGTGGAAGAATGGAACGGCTGCCTCTATTTCGGTACGGACAGCGGTCTGGATATAGCCGACCCGGAGAAGTCCGTGAAGGTGGAAAATGAGCTGACCGAGCTGATGAAGGGAATCCGGATCCGATGCATCCGCAAGGATTCCAAGGGGAATCTCTGGCTCTGCACCTACGGGAAGGGGCTGGTCAAGATAAAGCCGGACGGAAGCAGGATCACCTACGACAGCACAACAGGCTTCTTCGGCAATCGCTGCAGAACCGTTCTGGAGCTTTCGGACGGAACCATAGTGGCGGCCGGGGATACGGGAATCTGTTACCTGGAGGGAGATACCATCAAGGGGATCATCACCTACGGCGAAGGATTCTCCAATGCCATGATCCTGAGTCTTCTGGAAATGGATGACGGAGCGGTTCTGGCCGGCTCCGACGGAGACGGGATCGCGGTGATCCGGAACGGAAAGCCGGTACGGACACTGACCCGCTATGACGGACTGTCCTCCGGAGTGATCCTTCGAATGACGAAATGCTCGGACGGGGAGCATGTGCTGATCGTTACGAGCAACGGGATCTGTTCCATGGACAGCTCCTATAATATCCGGTCGCTGGAACATTTTCCCTACTTTAACAACTATGATGTGTGGATCGGCGACGGCGGCAAGCTTTTCGTTCTCAGCAGTGCAGGTATTTATGTCATGGACGAAGCGGATGTGCTGGCCGATAAGGAGGGGATGAACTACGAGCTTCTGGATGCCAAGAGCGGCATGAGTGCCTCGCTGACGGCCAATTCCTGGAATTATCGGGATGAGAAGGGAAATCTTTATCTTTCCTCCGATACCGGCGTGTACCGAATGGATACCACGGCCTATTCCACCCAGAAGCGTTCCTATCGTATGCTGGTGTCCTCCGTGAAGATGGACGGTGTATCCCGTGAGGTGGTCCGCGGAGAGACGATTCAGGTGGGAAGAGGCGTGAACAGGATCGAGATCTTCCCGGAGGTCCTCAACTATACCATCGATGATCCTTTCGTCAGCTATTATCTTGAGGGCTTTGATTCGGAGCCGACCATTGTATATCAAAGCGAGCTCTCCGCCGTGACGTACACGAACCTTCCGACCGGAGACTACACCTTCCATCTGGCTGTCATCGACAGTACAAAGGGTGTTATCCTGGAGGAGAGTACGTACCGGATTGAAAAAGAAAAGGAAATCTACGACAACCACTGGTTCATTATCTACATGGTGATCGTTGCCATGATCGCGGTGGCCTGGTTCACCTGGTTTATCGCAAGGACACAGGGACAGAAGGCGATGGCGCTTCAGCAGAAGCAGCTGGAGCTTGCAAGACAGCAGGTTGAGATGGGCAATCAGACCATTCTTGCCATCGCCAAGACAGTGGATGCGAAGGACGAAAATACCAGCCAGCATTCCCAGCGTGTATCGGAATATGCCGTCATGATCGGACGGGAGCTTGGCTTCGATGATCAGGAATGCGAAAACCTGCGGAAGGCTGCGCTGCTGCATGATATCGGAAAGATCGGTATCCCGGATAAGATCCTGAACAAGCCGGCCCGGCTGACGGATGAAGAATATGCCGTGATGAAGAGTCATGTAGTCCGGGGCGCTGCGATCCTGAAGGATTTCACGCTTGTGGAAAATGTGGTGGACGGCGCACTCTACCATCATGAACGCTACGATGGAAAAGGCTACGCCAACGGACTGAAGGGAGAGGAGATCCCCATCTACGGACGGATCATCGGAGTCGCGGACGCATTTGACGCCATGACTGCGAACCGTGTATACAGAAAGAAGCTGGACTTTGACTTTGTGATCGGAGAGCTGGAGCGCTGCAGCGGAACACAGTTCGATCCCGAGATCGCCGGCATCATGCTGAGGCTGATCAGGGAAGGTAAGGTCGACGTGGAAAGGATTTACGGAAAGGTTGCAGAGGATAATGCAGGATCGTAAAAACTTACTATTAATAACGATAATCACTTCGCTGGTGATGGTCGGGATATTTATCGGCATCCATTATGTCTCACTTGCCATGGATGACTCCCGTGAGTTTATAACGGTGGGGTTTGTATATGACGGAGATGAAAGCACTCCCTATACCGCAAATTTCATCAAGGCGGAAAAGGCGGTTCGTGAGAAGTTCGGAATCAGGGTGCACGTGATCGTGAAGAGCAATACTCACAGCTCGGACGGAGGAGAAGATGCCATAAGAGAGCTGGTGGCGGATGGCTGTGATCTGATCTTTACCACCAGTATCGGATACGGCGAGGCGGCAAAGAAATGCGCGGGGGAGTTCCCGGCCGTTCAGTTCTGCCAGGCAACCAGCATGGATGCGAACGATGATCCGGTGTATGAGAATTACCACACCTTCATGGGAGAAATCTATGAAGGAAGATACATCTCCGGTGTGATCGCAGGCATGAAGCTGAAGGAAATGATCGATGAGGGCGTCATCACGGTGGATCAGGCAAAGGTCGGATATGTGGCTGCCTATCCCTTTGCCGAGGTGATCTCCGGTTATACCGCCTTTCTGCTGGGGGTTCGGTCCCAAGTGCCGGAGGCTACCATGGATGTGAAGTATACCTACACCTGGTCCAGCTACAACATCGAGAAAAACTGTGCCGAGGAACTGATCGCACGCGGCTGTGTGATCCTGTCCCAGCACTCCGACACCACCGGTCCTGCGGTTGCCTGTGAGGAAATGTTTGCGGAGAAGGCGGTCTATCATGTGGGCTATAACCAAAGCATGATAGATATCGCACCGACAACCTCCCTGATCAGCGCCAGGATCAACTGGGAGCCATATATGGTCTCGGCGTGTGAGGCAGTCCTCGAGAACAAAAAGATCGAGAAATGCGTGAAGGGACAGGTGCATGGAAATGATGTCGGAGCCGGCTTTGATGAGGGCTGGGTCGAGATGCTGGAGCTGAACAGCCTGGTTGCGGCCAAGGGAAGCGATGAGAAGATAGAGGAATTGAAGGAAGAATTCAGGAAGGGAAAGATCGAGGTATTTAAAGGGGATTATACCGGCGTGAACCCCGATGATCCGAACGATACCTATGATCTTAACAAGGGATATAAGGAAAATAGTGAGCATTCTGCACCAACATTTCACTATGTTTTGCAAAATGTTATAACTATTGTCGAATGAAAAAAATTTTAAGTCATGGATCTGATATATTTTGCACAGAAGAGATATATCAGATCCATTTTCTTTTGTATATTTGTACTATCAAGTTGTGTTCGTAGCACATATTTTTAAGAAAGGAGTCTATGCGAATGACGAAGAAAAGACTGGCAACCAGAAGTATTGCCATGGCCATGACCTTCGCTATGGCATGTCCGGTTCTCGGACAGACAGGAACTGCCTACGCAGCAGGGACCGATTCGATTGCTGATGCGTACAAGGACCAGGGCTATCACCTTGTCTGGAATGACGAGTTTGAGGGCACATCACTGAACACAGACGATTGGAACATTGAAGAGCATGCCCCCGGATGGGTAAATGCAGAGCTTCAGGCTTACGGAGATCCCGACAATCTCGAGGTTTCCGACGGAACTCTGAAGATCTATCCGAAGGCAGAGAAGAAGGCGTCCTCAGGGGAAGTTGATGCGGATATTCTGGAGGGCGATGGATTTGATTCGGTAAACTGGAATGGAAATACACAGGGGACAGGAGATGCCGATTTCGTTTATGAGAATGGAAAAGCTATCATTACCATCAAGAATTCGGGCTCTTTGGACTATCATGTTCAGTTCCAGCAGGAGAATCTCAGCGTTGTTGAGGGACATGAATATGAGTTTAAAGTTAAGGCAAAGTCAAATGTTGCCAGAAATGTAAAGATCAATTTCCTGGATATTGCAAGAAGTTATGCATGGTATGCAGGAGGACAGGTATACACATTAGGAGAAGAAGAACAGGAGATTACCTTCAAATTCTCACCGGATGGATTAGGTGATGAGGAAGGCAAGGAAAGAATCACTACTGATACACTTGCCCTTCAGTTCAGCTTTGGTAAGCTTGGTGATACAGACGCAGATACCGCAGCAGCAACAGTAACTCTTTCAGATGTTTCTGTTGTAGACCTGACGGCAGGTCAGACAACCCAGTACAAGCAGGTTCTTAAAAACGAAGGCTTTGATTCCGCAGACTGGATAGGATCTACGCAGAGTACCGGAGTAGCTGATTTCAAATATCAGAATGGAGCTGCAGTTGTCACCATCGAGAATTCGGGCTCTTTGGACTATCATGTTCAGCTTCAGCAGGAAAATATCAGCGTTGTTGAAGGACATGAATATGAGTTCCGGGTAAAGGCAAAGTCAGATGTTGCAAGAAATGTAAAGATCAACTTCCTGGATATTGCGAGAAATTATGCATGGTATGCAGGAGGACAGGTATACACATTAGGAGAAGAGGAACAGGAGATTACCTTTAAATTCTCACCGGATGGATTGGGTGATGAGGAAGGCAAGGAGAGAATCACGACAGATACACTTGCCCTTCAGTTCAGCTTTGGTAAGCTTGGTGACACAGAAGCAGATACCGCAGCAGCTACTGTGACGCTTTCCGATGTGTCAGTGGTTGATCTCTCCGAAGAAGTAAGTGGAAAAGTAGATGTAAAGAAAGACTATAATTACACCTCCGGACGTGTTTCCACACAGAATAAGCATGATTTCGTATATGGCTATTTCGAGGCTCGTTTACGTGTTCCGGAAGGAATGGGATATCTTCCCGCTTTCTGGCTGATGGCAACCGATGAGGACGATTACGGCGAGTGGCCCAGATGTGGTGAGGTTGACATCATGGAGGTTATGGGACAGAACATCAAGAAGTCCTATCATACCATCCACTATGGTTATGATAATGACAAGGGACACAAAGAAGGTCAGTCCACATTGACTCTGGAGGAAGGCGATTTCAGCAACGAGTTCCATACCTTCGGTCTTGACTGGGAGCCGGGCAAGCTTACCTGGTATGTGGACGGCGTTGAGGTTGGTTCTCAGACATCCTGGTATGCAGGAAACAGCGCTGAAGAGCGTCTTGCATATCCGGCACCCTTTGATCATCAGTTCTATGTGATCCTGAACCTTGCCATCGGCGGAAGCTGGGTAGGTTATCCGGATCAGGACGTAGTTGATGATATGGAGAATCAGAACTTTGAGATCGACTATGTAAGAGTATATCAGAAGGATGCAAAAGAATATGCGGCTATGGAAGCGAAGCTGACAGAGCCCGAACCGGAAGAGGTTGTATATCGCGAGCCGGATCAGTATGACAACTATGTAGTAAACGGCGATTTCCAGAAGAATCTTAAGGCGATGGACTCGAAGGAGGATAACTTCGAACTTCATCTGGAAGAAGATTGTGAAGGAACCACATATGAGATTAAAAATGGTGCGATCAGTATCACTCCGGATAACGTAGGTTCAGTGGCACACAGTGTTCAGCTGAAACAGACCGGTATTCCAATGTTTAAGGGCTGGGAGTATGAGCTGACCTTTGATGCATATGCAGATGAAGCAAGAAGTATGATCGTTGATATCGAGGGACCGGATCATGGCTGGACCAGATATCTTGCCAATACAACGGTTGATCTGACAACAGAGAATCAGCCCTACACATTGACATTTACCATGAATGAAAAGACGGATGCGAATGGAAGCCTTGAGTTTAATCTCGGAATGCAGAATTCCACAGTACCGGTTCACATTTCTAATGTTAAGCTGAAGCATAAGTCCGGCGAGGAGATCGTCGACGTATTCCGGAAGTCAGTCGGATCAGACGGAAACTATATATACAACGGAAAGTTTGAGCAGGGCGAAGGCCGTCTGGGATACTGGGATGTTGATACGACAGCCAATAAGAAGGCTACAGTCAGTGTAACAAATGACCTGGCTCAGGATGGCACAAGAAAGAGAGAGCTGAATGTTAAGGTTGTTGTTCCGAAGGGCGCAACAGAGCTTCAGCCGGTAATTGTTTCCCAGGGAGAGCTGTCACCGATCGGTACAGGTTCTTATGTACTCAGCTTTGATGCTTACAGCACATCGGGAAATACAGACGGGATCAAGGCAGTTGTAGGCGGAAAGAAGTATAAGCCCACACTGACATCAAAGAAGAAGAATTACAGCTACAATATCAAGTTTAACTCCGGTCTTACCAGAGAAGAATCAGAGGTTAAGTTCCTCTTCACCAAGCCGGGTACCTATTATCTGGACAATGTGGTTCTGACAGAAGCATCCATGATCAAGAACGGATACCTTGATGCAGAACTTGCGGGATATGCATATGCTCCGTATGGTACCGGTGCAGCCACCTTCAGCGTAGCAGCAGAGGTTGACGGACGTAAGAATGTCCTGGATGCAGATATTGAAGCTGTAGGCGATGCTGACTGGAATGTACAGATCAAGCAGGGTGGTATCCTGCTCGAGAAGGGCAAGAGCTACAGACTTACCTATGACGCAAAGTCTACAGTGGCACGTACAGGTAGCGTGGGTATGCAGAAGGATGGATCGAAGGATGATGACTGGACGGTATACTCCGGCGGTACCTGGATCGATCTCACAACAGAGTGGAAGACCTTTACGAAGGAATTCACTATGGAAAAAACTACTGATCCGTCCGTATTCCTCAGTATCGCAATTGGTCGCCTGAATGATGAGGAAGTAGGAGCGCACCATGTATACTTCGATAACTTCGAGCTTATTGAGATTGACGCTGATGGTAATCCGGTAGCGGGTGCAGCAGAATCCAAGATCGATAAGACCTCCGACGTTTACAAGGTACCGACCTTCACAGGTTGGAAGACAACCTCCAAGGGCAAGATGTACTATGTAAAAGATAAGGCAGTCAAGAAGCAGTGGAAGCAGATCGACAAGAAGTGGTATTACTTCGATGCAGACGGTATCATGGCATCCAACGAGTGGATCGAGGGTTACTGGCTGAACAAGGACGGAAGCTGCACTTACAAGGGTAAGGCAAGCTGGTGCAAGGACGACAATGGCTGGTACTACATGGATACCAAGAAGTGGTATGCTAAGAATCAGTGGCAGAAGATCGACGGCAAGTGGTATTACTTCAAGGCTAATGGCTACATGGCAGCAAATGAGTACTGCAAGGGCTACTGGCTGAACAAGAACGGTACCTGGACCTATGAAGCTAAGGCATCCTGGAAGAAGGATAAGGTAGGCTGGTACTACATCGATACCAAGGGCTGGTATGCTAAGAGTGCATCTTATGTGATCGACGGCAAGAAGTACAACTTCAATGCCAAGGGTTACTGCACAAATCCGTAAATAATCACCCCCCCAAAACAGGGATGTCATAATAGATATCCCGCGAGAGTATGAAAAGGCGATGGTATGGAAGAAATTCCATACCATCGTTCCTTTTGTGCGTAAAATGAGCCTTGCACAGCGAGGGCCTGGCGATAAAAGAAATGCAGATGTTCCTTACGTATGATATAATAGCCAGGGGATTGCCCGAACGTTGCGAAGCAAAAGCATCGTACAATTAGCCGAAAGCGATTGCTTACCCTGGCGGGAGGATTCAGGGGAGATATCAGAATGAGGAGAAGTAGAAGTGCGTATTCAAAACGAGAACCAGCAGAATACACAGGTTGAACTGAAGCCAGGTACAGCGACACAGGTGCCACAGCAGCCGTCAGCACCGGCACGTACAGGGGCGCTGGCAGATTATGAAAGAAGCTGCAAAAAGAAGACTGATCACTGGTTCGTGGCTTCGCTGATCGCATTTCTTCTGATAGTTGTCGGTTCGGGAATCGTGGTTGTGCTCTATCAGGGGTTCGGGATCGATATAGATGCGACGGATATGCAGAAGGCTGCGGCGGAGGCAGGGATCAGTCCGGCTGCCTATGAGTTTTGGAAGTACTCCACATTTATCGGGATCTGGATCCTTACATTCATCTGGATGGCTGTGCGGAGAGAGGATCGCCCCCTGTTTCGATTCATGCGTCCGGATAAGAAAGGAAACCGCTTTCGATGGATCCCGGTCGGAATCCTTGCCGGCTTTGCCGCAAATGGTTTCTGTATTCTGATGTCTGTGTTGAGCAGGAATGTGGAACTGGAGTATACAGAGCCCTCCATCGGATGGATGCTCCTGCTCTTTCTGGCAGTAGTGATCCAGTCAGGAGCGGAGGAACTGATCTGCAGGGGTTACCTGTTCCAGAAGCTGCGACGCAGATACCGGAGTCCCTGGGTGGCGATTATACTGACCATGCTGATGTTTGCAGGCTTCCATCTGGGAAATGACGGGCTGAGTTTCTGGGCCATCCTGAATCTTCTTGAGGTTGGATTACTGCTGGCTCTTGTGGTGAATTATTTCAACAGCTTCTGGTGGGTTGTGTTCTTTCACACGGCCTGGAACTATACTCAGAATATCCTGTTCGGACTGCGGAACAGCGGGCAGGATGCGGTTTATTCCATGTTCAGACAGAAGACACAGGGAACGAACGGCTTCTTTTTTGATACCGGATTTGGAGTAGAAGGTTCTCCCGGAGCGGTTCTGATCCTGGGACTGATGATCCTGGGGATACTCATTTTCGTGAAGAGAAAGAAGCTTAGGCCGGTGGACCTTTGGGAGAAGGAAGACAGGGACGAAAGAAGAATAGGATGAACGAGATAAATGAGTTAAATAAGCCAAATGAGCCGGAAACGAGCGCGGTAACGAAGGATAATGGTGAAACACCATCCGGGAAGAAGGGCAGGGGCGTGGTAATCGCTCTGGTGGTCATATTACTTCTGATCGCCGGCGGGATCGCGATTTATTTCCTGGTACGAAAGCCAGCCGACACGCCGGAGGGTATAGCCCAGAAGATCCTTGATGCATCGGCTAAGCAAGACTGGAAGACCGTCATAGACATGACACCGGATGAGGTACTGGAGCTCCTACTCAGTGCCGATCAGGAGCTGCTGCAGAAGAAGGGACTTACATCCGCCGGGGAGATCCGGAAATGGGCGTTGGAGCATGCAGAGGAGATCAAGGATCCTACGAACGGGAATGAGGTGAGAAACCCGAAGGTGGACGAGGTGGTCGCCATATCTCCGGAAGAATATCTCGATCTGTTCCTGGCGGGGGAAGATGATAATACGATCTATCCATTTCTGAAAAGCAAGGATGAGATCGCAATAGTAAAGATCAGTTACATCATGGTGGATAAGGATAATAATAAGGAGTTGGACAGGAAGGACACGGTGGTTGAATACCGGAAGGGTGGAACCTGGTATCCGATGACCGGGCTCCAGGTGATCTACCTTATGTTCCAGTACATAGACTGATACCGGGGGCAAAAGATTGCGAACGACGTGCGTGCGGTATCACAGATGGGAGGCGGAATACCTTTTGGGCCAGGCATCATGGAATTCCGGGCGCCCCGTAGAAACAGAAAGAGGAGAGATCGGATGATTCAGGATATAGCACCTTCGATAATGGACATCAGTTTCAGTGACAGGAGGCCCTCAAGGGATTCGGTCGTCATGGTTTTCCGGGAGGGAAAGATCCTGGCGGCATATCATGAACCGGAGATCTGCTTTCCGGGAACCGAAGATGTAAATCCCGAAGTGCTGAAGGATACGGTATATCTTTTTACCGTGGATACCACGGAGTATTTCCTTTTGAATGACGGCCCCGCAGAGATGCAGGGTTTTGAGTATCAGTCCGTGAGGGATCTCCGCAAGCTGAAAACGGAGAATACCACGGCGCTGTTCGCCGCATTTACCGCATATCATCTTTCCGTCTGGTATGATGCCAATCGGTTTTGCGGACATTGCGGAAAGCCGATGGCGAGAGATACGGTGGAACGTGCCATGTGCTGTCCGGACTGCGGGAATAAGGTGTATCCCCGGATCAACCCGGCGGTGATCATCGGGATCCGGAACGGTGACAGGATCCTGATCACCAGATATCGGACCGGATATGCGCATAACGCGCTGGTGGCGGGTTTTGCGGAGATCGGAGAGGCCCTGGAGGATACCGTTCGGCGTGAAGTGATGGAAGAGGTAGGTGTGAAGGTGAAGAACATCACCTACTACAAATCCCAGCCCTGGGGAATGGCTCAGGATCTGCTGGTGGGCTTCTTCTGTGATCTGGACGGAGACGATACTATCCGGATGGACGAGGGTGAGCTGAAATATGCAGAGTGGGTAACGCGGGAAGAACTGGAACTGCAGCCCAACGACATCAGTCTTACTAATGAGATGATGAAGGTGTTTAAGTATAGTGATCCCGGAGTCGAAGGGTAGGTTGTCCCGGTGATGATCCACAGTATGCATATTATGTGTGTGGTATGACAACGAAAATGCCCCGCGGCTGCGGGGCGTTTTCGTTTTATCACGACATCAGTCGATCATGCTGTACTTTTCACGGAGGTGGAGGATGGAAGCCACCTGCTTCTCAATCATTTTCCTTGAAGCCTCATTTTTATTCTCCCCCAGGCTGAAGTATTCACGGAGCTCCTGTTCACGGAGACCTCCGAATACCAGTCTGGCGCGGCAGATGTAGTAGAAACCGACGGTGGACGCCAATGTGTCCAGATCAGTACCGGACAGAGTTCCCCGGGCCAGCAGAAGCGCGTGATCGTGTTCTTCCTCGATAAATCTGGTGAGATCGCCCAGGGTTTCTAAATGCAGATAAAGCAGGCGCTCCAGATAGGATTCCGGAGATACCTTGACGATCTCCGAGCCGGAGAAGGAAGTGATCTCCGATACCAGAGCATTCATCAGCTTGCTCCGATTCATGAATTCCGTGAGAGTAACCAGATCCAGGCGGTAGTCATCGGCATTGTCCTCCTTGATGGCGGTACGTACCATTTCCACATAGGTGTTGATCTCCCATTTGATGAGGGAGAAGGATTCGTCGGCGATCTCCAGCAGACCGGCTACACGGGAGAATTCACGGCGAACCTCCAGCGGGATGCCGAATTCCGTCTTATATCCCAGGTCGTGTTCGATCTCTGCCCAGGCATGCTGAAGTACCGTTCGGAACTGGATCTCGAAGGGAATCTCCGTCAGCTCCTCGGGATAACCCTTATCCTTCGGGAGCGTGCAGATATAGTGAAGTGACAGATAACCGAAGGCTGTCGGAGCCATCAGCTTTCTCTTGTCGCTGCTTCGGGACATATCCACATCCAGAACCTTGCTGACCAGCTCGGCCATCTGATCCACCTGCTCGTTGAAATAGCAGATGATCCGGAATCCGATCAGGTCCGTCAGTGAATTGATCGAAGAGTATTTCTCGGGCTTTCGTTCCAGCTTCTCCATGGCTGAATCCCGGCTCTTGATCCGGTGTGCGATCTGCATGGGCCGGATCCCGCCCTCCTCCAGAGTTTTTGCAAGAAGAACCGCAACAATGGTTTCTAACTGACGAAACTTCTCCAGAGATTCGTCATATTCGTTGATCAGTATTTCCTTCATCATTCCCATAAGCTCATATCCTTTATGCTGTATTTTTTCCGTAATCATCGGATGCTCTATATTGTATCATGGAAGGGGAGAGGTGCCAACTCTTTTATGTTGTCATAAGTGGCAGGGCAGCATTGACACCTTTACCACCTTCCGTGTACATTAATACTGGCGACAACTTTGGAATTAATGAAAAGAAAAAGAATATAGGAGAAAATGATGACAAAGAGTATTAAAAAGAAATGGTTCCTGACGGTAGCGTTGTTATTGCCTCTGTTATTCCTTCTTGCAGGTTGCGCGAAGAGGACGGATGACGAGGCGACGCAGGAGAGCGATACAAGCGCCTCGCAGGAAGTGACCTCAGAGGAGAGCGTGAAGGGATCCCGGGAGGACAGTACGAAGGATTCGCAGGGAGCAACCTCGGAGGAGATCACGGGAGGATCATCAGAAGGAACCTCGGAGGAGAGCAGTACAGCCGCTGCACAGGAAGAGTCTGAGGATAAGGGCTATATCCAAATTTCACAGGAAGAGGCGGCGGAGATGATGAAAAGGGATGACGGCCATGTGATCGTGGATGTGCGGAGACCGGACGAGTACAAGGAGGGACATATCGTCGGCGCCATCAATGTTCAGAATGAATACATCCTGGATGAACCGCCGAAGAGCCTTCCGGATAAGGATCAGATCCTCCTGGTGTACTGCAGAAGCGGCAGACGCAGCAAGGAGGCGGCAGAGAAGCTTGCAAAGCTTGGATACACGCATGTGTACGAATTCGGAGGTATCATAACCTGGACCGGTGAAGTGGAGACAGGCCGTTAATTTTTCGCTTTTTAATGAAATCTTAATCTTTCTAAAAAGATTGATTCATCTTTGACTGATAGTATATGCACTGTAAGGACGACAGCAACACACCAAAGTGTGATATACGAGAGGGAGGATGAACCATGAGCGAGTTCGATAAGGTTGAAATCTTAACAGATAAATTACATGTAAGTTTTGAAGAAGCGGCAAAGGCCCTTCGGAAATGTGGCGGCGATCTTCTGGATGCCATGAGATATCTGGAGAAGATTCTGGATGACCGGAAGTACGGAAATCCGGAGCCCGCAGTGGATCCCGTGAGAAAAGCCGAAGAAGAAAGAGAGAGAAAGGCTGCAGAGGAGAGGATGAGAGCTCTTGAGGAAGAAAGAGCAAGGATCCGTGCAGAAGAAAGAGCAAAGATCTACGCTGAGGAAAGACGTCAGGCATGTCGTCGGGAAGCTGAGCGGAGAGGATGCGGCGAGCCGAAGTCGGATTCCCCGTCCTTTGGTTCCTGGCTCGGATCGGTGATCCGGAAGAGCATGGAGAACTACCTGGTAGTTTCTCATGAAGGCGTAGTGAAGTTCAGAATCTCCATCTTCGCACTGGTACTCCTGTTCATGATCTTCCATGCAACACTGATCGTGGCAATGGTAGTATCGCTGTTCTTCGGAGTTCAGTATAGCTTCAAAGGCAAGGATGATCTTTCCAGAGTAAATGAAGTCATCGGAAGAGCAGGCAATTCCGCTTCTGAATGGTGGGAAAAGCGCAGTGACATCGATGATCTCTGCCGTAAGTACGACATCGATGATCTTAGCCGTAAGAACAACGATGATGAGAAGAAGTAAATCATAGAGAGCATAGAGTTCATAATATTTGGACCGGCCCGTTGTGACCGGTCCTATATTTTGGCCTTGACAGCTAATTCAAATTAGCCTATAATAAGGCTAAATCAAATTAGCCAAACAAAAGAAACCAAACGAAAGGAACGTGCATATGGATACAAAGCACAGGATTTTAGATGAGGCTCTTACTTTATTTTCGCAGAAGGGATATGCGAATGTCTATGTGGGAGAGATCGCCCAAAGGGTTGGGATAAAGGCGCCGTCTCTTTATAAGCATTATAAGAACAAGCAGGCCATTTTCGATGCGATCGTCGATGAGATGAACAGACGATATGAAGAGCAGGCGGGAATGCTGAATATTGACGGCTTAAATCCAGCGGCAGATGCTTCTGTGTATATGAATGCTTCAGAGGATACCGTGGTGAAGATCGGGACCGGACTGTTCCTGTATTTTCTGCATGATGATTATACAAGCAGGTTCAGAAAAATACTGACCATAGAGCAGTTTCATAACAGGGATTTTGCAAGACTCTACTCGGAGCAGTATGTGGAAGGACCGCTTTCTTATCAGAAAATGCTGTTTCAGTTTATGATCGGCAACGGCGCATTTATTGAATCGAATCTGGATGCCATGACCTTACAGTTCTATTCGCCGATTTATATGCTGCTTACATTGTGTGACAGAGAACCGGAGCGGGAAGCGGAAGCGTTAAAGCTTCTGGAAATGCATTTCAGACAGTTCAGTTCATTATACGGAGGTGGAAAATGAAAATAGTAATGCTTAACGGACAGAATCATAAGGGCAGCACATACAATATCGGCCGCATGATCGCCGAGAAGATAGAAGGAGAAAATGAGATAACGGAGTTTTTCTTCCCCGGAGATCTGAATCATTTCTGTGCAGGCTGTTATAAGTGTATTGAAGATTTTACGGCATGTCCTTATTACGATGAAAAGAAAAGGATCATTGACGCCGTTGACGAGGCTGACGTACTTATTGTTACCACGCCGACCTACTGCATGCATATGTCAGCTCCGCTAAAGGCATTTTTTGACCTGACATTTGATCTGTGGATGGCTCACAGACCGATGGGATCAATGTTCAAAAAGCGTGCGGTCATTGTGTCCACCGCAGCCGGAACAGGAACCAAATCGGCGATGAAGGATGTGGAGGATTGCCTTTTCTATCTCGGAGTTCCCAGGATTTATAAGTACGGAATGGCGGTTCAGGCAATGAACTGGGAAGGCGTGGCTGCCGATAAGAAAGAGAAGATAGGGAAAGCTGCAGAAGGAATAGCGAAAAAACTGGGCAGGACCGGTTCTCCTTCTGTCGGCATAAAGATGAGATTTATGTTTGGCATTATGAAAATGATGCAGAAAAAAGGCTGGAATTCTTCACCGGTTGAAACCAAATACTGGCAGGACAAGGGCTGGCTTGACGGAAAGAAACCGTGGAAGTAAAAGAACTTGACAAAAACTAACGGATGGTAGTATTATTACGAACGAAGAGAAGTGTACAGGGAGGTGCCGGATGTCACGAAGAGAAGAGATCATTTATGCTACGCTTGAGCTTGCGTCGGAGTACGGATTAAAAGCAGTATCTCTGTCACAGATCGCCGATAAGGTGGGGATCAGGAAGCCTTCGCTGTACAATCACTTCAAATCCAAGGACGAGATCGTCAGCGAGATGTATTCCTTCCTCCGGGAAAAGGCAAAGAGCAACAATGCTCCTGTGGATTACGCCACCCTGATCGGTGACAGAAGTCTGGAGGAGATCCTTATGATCACTCTTTCGATATATGTGGGATTCCTGTTTGATAAGAACATGATGGCCTTCTTCCGGGTCCTCTACTCGGAACGCAGTACCTCTCCGGCAGCAGCACAGATCATGCTGGAGGAGACGGAACGCATGACGGCAGCGGTGAAGAATCTCTTCTATGCCCTTGTGGTCCACGGAAAGCTCCGGAATGAGGATGTGGATACTGCAGCGCTGTCCTATGCCATGACGGTTCACTCGCTGGTGGATCGGCAGATGGACAAGGTCACCGCAGGACAGATTGAAGTAACGAAGGAAAATGAGATTTCGGAGGACATGCGGCAGTATATCAGATGGTTTGCAAAACAGATGGAGGTAAAATCGGATGAATAAGAAACTGATCAATTGGGTCGGACTGGCCGGTGTGATCGCATTATTATCCTACGCGGCGGCAGTGATCTTCTCACCCATGGCATATCCCGGATACAACTGGATGGAACAGGCGGTGAGTGATCTTTCCGCCGAGACCGCTCCCTCCAAAATGCTGTGGAGTCAGCTGGCAGCCCTGTACGGCATCTGCAGCCCGGTCTGCGTGGTCGTGGTATCCATCTTTGTATCGGACCATAAGGTGGGATCAAAGCTGTTCCGGGTGGGTGTATATCTCTTCACTCTGATGACCTGGATCTCGGCCATCGGATATAAAATGTTCCCGCTTTCGGACAGTGGCAAGGAGATCACAACATTCCAGGAGAAGATGCATATCGTTGTAACTGTCGCAGTAGTGCTTCTTTCCATTGTTTCCCTGTTGATCCTGATCATTGCAGGCTTCAGGAAGAATGGGATTCGTTCTCTCGGAGTTCTGGCAGCCATCGCGCTGGCCATGATGTTTGTCGGTGCCATCGGTCAGAAGGCGGTTCCGCCGGAGTACTTCGGTATCGTGGAACGGTTCAGCGTATTTGCGGCCGTAGGCTTCACTGCGGTTCTGGGGATCTACCTGTTCCGCGGATTCGGAGTGAAGGAGTCTCCGAAAGCGGAAGCGAAGGCGGCATAAAGTCTTTGAGCAGAGCATAGACGCGCATACAAAGTGATGTATTCAGATCGATATGACAGAATCGCCCGGAGCCTCCGGGCGGTTTTTAATTGACGGACTTTCACCGGTGAACGGAAAAAGACAGGCACTCATGGACCTGATATGATATAATAGCCAGGGGATTGCCCAAACAACAGCCAGGGGATAGCCCGAACGAAGTGAGGAGAGATGGATGAGACACAGGATCAGGCGTGCAATTTCATACATTCTGGTGAGTGGGGTGCTTCTCTCCGGATTGCCCTCCGCGGACACATTTGCATCGGAAGTCAGTGAGAATGACGTGGCAGGCATTCACGCCGACTGGCAGGATACGCACCTTATGTGGGACAGGCGGATTCCGGAGGATATCACGGATGCAGATTATTTTACCAGGAATCTGGGAATGAACCTGGTCACACGCCAAAGTGTGATGCGGACCATTGAGGACAACTGGAACGACGGCCTGAAATACGGTGAGGCTGCTTATCATGTGAATCACGCGGATCCGGCAGGATGTGTGAACTACGGGAGCCGGCAGTATGTAGGAAGGGAAAACGGAAACTGCGGATACAACTGTACGGGGTTCGCAGCCTCCGTGCTTTACTACGCAAACGGAGGAAGCCGGGAGGATGCGCTTTCCAACATGAAGGAGATCTACCGGCCTCTTTACACCAAGACCGTGGCCTTTTCGGACGGAACCGGCTGGTATTACTATATAGCGGACGGATATGACGGAAGAAGAGGAAAGAACGGGGAGACCATCCCGAAGTCGAAGGTCTATTATATGGGAGAGGCCCGGGATCCGGAAGCTCTTCAGACGGTGCTCACGGAGGCTGAGAAGAAGGGAAAGCTGAAGGAAGGATATATCCTTTATTTTTGGCCCTCCACGGGCTGGGACTGCCATTTCGGGATCTATGCCGGCAGAGACAGTGCCGGGATCCATCAGATGTATCATGCGGCCGGACGGGGAAATCATAACGGCGTACGGCTGGAGAAGCCCATAGATCTTACTCAGGCCACATCCGAGGGAGCGTCCCATGTCTATATCATTCCGCTTCCGGAGGTGGAGCCCGGGCTTCAGGTCATTGACGGAAAGAAGTATTTCTTTTACCCGGACGGCAGGATGGAACGGAATCTTCTGTTTGGAATGTATTTTTATGATAAAAACGGCGTCTGTACGGAATTATGGACGCGGCTGGGAGGATGACATGCATCATAATTTTCTGTTTGATCTGGATCAGACCTTACTGGATTTCCATGCATCCGAGAAGGTGGCGCTGGAGCTGGTCCTGAAAGCACACGGTCTGTCCTGGTCGGAGGATATTTACACACATTTCAAAGCGTATAATAAGCAGCTGTGGCTGGAGCTGGAGAAGGGAACCATTTCCCGGACAGAGCTTTTCACGCTTCGCTTTAACGATATCATAGAAAGAAGCGGGGGAGCGGATCGTGGGATCGACCCTCTGCAGATGAACACCGAATTCATTCAGACCATGTCCGAAAATGGAGTGCTGATGGACGGGGCCATGGAGCTGATCCAAAGGATCCACAGGGATATCGCGGATGCACGGATCTATATCATTACCAACGGCGCAACGGTGAATGCCAGGGGAAGGATCGAATCCACGGGACTGAAGCCTTATATCGAAGGATTGTATGTCAGTGATGCCATGGGAGTTGCAAAGCCCTCCGTCGAGTATTTTGACATGTGCCTCAAGTGGATCGGTGAACCGAAGGAATCCTGTATCGTGATCGGGGATTCGCTGTCCTCGGATATGCAGGGTGCGAAAAATGCGGGGCTGACCTCTGTCTGGTTTATGCCGGAGGGAGATATCGAAGCAATCAAGAGCGCTTATCGCATTTCCTATACGGCCTCATCCTATGATGAACTGTATGAGATATTGAAGGCATGGGCTGAGACTCAGATGACGGACGGAAAAGCAGGCACGACTTACACGCGAAATGCGGAAGGCTCGTGATCATATAGAATGGTACGTGAGTAGATACAAAGGATTATTTCTTGAATGACAAACGGAAGGACGGACAAAATGATGGACAAGAGAACGGACAGACAAATGCTCCGAAGGAAACGCCTCATATGGTTGTTACTGATACTGACGATCTGTATGCTGACGGGCTGCGGAAAGAAGGAAGATACCGCATCCGCCGACGGATCGGGAGCAGAGGGACAGGAGACCGAAGCGGAAACGCCGGAGCTTAAGGAGTTCTCCGAGCTGAACGGGAAGACGGTTTCCATGCTGACGGGAGCGCCCTTCGAGGAACTGGTAAAAAGCAAGGCTCCCGACGTGGCGCAGTTTACCACCTATAACAATAATCCGGATATGATCCTGGCACTGAAGTCCGGGAAGACGGATGCGGCACTTTCCAACAATGCCGTGGGAGCCCTGGCAGTGAACCGGAACAAGGGGATCAGTCTTTTCCCGCAGAACCTGCAGGACGGAGTCTTCGGATTTGCCTTTGCCAAGGGAAGTCCGCTCCGGGATGAATGGCAGGCGGCATACGATAAGATCTCCCGGGAAAAGAAGGATGAACTCTGGGAGAAGTGGACAGGTGCCGATGAAAGCAAGAAGGAGCTTCCGGAGCAGGACTGGCCGGGAACGAACGGGACAGTCCGGGTAGCCGCATGTGATACCCTGGAGCCCATGAGCTATGCCGGAGAGAACGGTGTGTTGAAGGGCTTTGATGTGGAACTCATCCTGTGCATGGCGAAGGAACTGGATGTTCATGTGGAGTTCACCGGAATGGAATTCGCAGCGATCCTGTCCTCCGTGCAGGCAGATAAGGCCGACATCGGTATCGGTTCCATCATCGCTACCGACGAGAGAAGAGAGGCTGTGGATTTCGTGGATTACTATCCTGCGGCTTTCGTTCTCCTGGTCCGCACCAAGGATTCAGGGTCGGGAGAAACGGGCGCCGAGGGCTTCTGGGGCTCCATCGCCGAGAGCTTTGAGAAGACATTTATCCGTGAAGACCGCTGGCAGCTGTTCCTGGAAGGAATCGGAACCACGCTGCTGATTACGATCCTTTCGATCCTATTCGGTACGGGACTTGGATTCGTCGTATTTCTGCTCTGCAGAAAGGGGAACCGGTTTGCAAATGTGCTCACGGGCTTCTTTATCTGGCTTGTTCAGGGAATGCCGGTGGTAGTACTTCTCATGATCCTGTACTATATCATTTTCAGCGGCGTGGCCATTTCCGGAACCGCCATCTCCATCGTCGGCTTTACTCTGGTATTCGGAGCGGGCGTGTTCGGTATGCTGAAGGTGGGAGTCGGTGCCATTGACAGGGGTCAGACCGAGGCTGCCTACGCCCTCGGATATACGGACAGGAAAGCATTCTTCCGGATCGTACTTCCCCAGGCACTGCCGCTTTTCATGCCCAATTTCAGACGGTCCATCACCGAGCTGATCAAGGCAACGGCGATCGTCGGGTACGTAGCGGTACAGGATCTGACGAAAATGGGTGATATCATCCGAAGCCGTACCTATGAAGCATTCTTCCCGCTGATCGCAGTGGCAGTCATTTATTTTATCCTTGCAGCCATTCTTACCTGGATCGTGAACAGGCTTGAACGTTGTGTGAATCCGAAGAACAGGAATAAGAGCGCCATGCTGAAGGGAGTGAAGACGAAATGATCGAATTGAAAAATCTTGAAAAACGATATGAGAACGCCACACCTCTGAAGGATGTCAATGTGGTGATCAATGACGGGGATGTGATCTCCGTGATCGGTCCTTCCGGAACCGGTAAGTCCACGCTGCTCCGGTGCATCAATATGCTGGAACGTCCCACCGGGGGACAGATCCTTCTGGACGGAGAGGATATCACCGCGCCCGGATATGATCTGACTGCAGCCCGGCGCAGGATGGGAATGGTATTCCAGTCCTTCAATCTGTTCGGACATCTGACCGTGATCGAGAATCTGATGATCGCCCAGATCGATATCCTGAAAAAGTCAAAGCAGGAGGCGTATGATACTGGAATAGAGCTCTTGAAGCGAGTCGGACTCGCCGGCAGGGAGAACCAGTACCCGGACGAGCTGTCCGGAGGACAGAGACAGAGAGTGGCCATCGCAAGGACCCTGGCCATGGATCCGGATGTGATCCTTCTGGATGAGCCTACCAGTGCACTGGATCCTACCATGGTAGGAGAGGTTCAGGCCGTGATCCGTGATCTGGCAAGAACCGGGAAGACCATGATGATCGTGACCCATGAAATGAACTTCGCCCGTGCCATCTGCAACCGTGTATTCTATATGGATGAAGGCGGGATCTATGAGGACGGAACTCCGGAGCAGATCTTCGATCATCCGGAGAAGGAACTGACCCGGCGGTTCATCCACAGACTGAAGGTGCTGGAGTTCAGCATCGAAGCGGGAAGATTTGATTTCCCGAGAGCGACTGCGGAGATCGATTCCTTCTGCTTCCAGAATGATGTGTCCTCCAGAGTTAAGAAGCGGATCCATCTGGTCGTAGAGGAACTGCTGCAGCAGATCCTTCTTCCGGAGCTGAAGGAGCCGGACATCCGGGTGTCCATCGAGTATTCCAAGGAGGAGAACCGGGTGGAGATCAAGGTGCTGTACAGCGGAGAGAGATACGATCCCGCGGATACGGAGAACCAGCTGTCCTACAAGCTTCTGAAGGGGGCAGCGGAGGAACTCGTCTATTCGTCGGAGAAAGAAGAGGGCTTCACCAATACATTTATCTGCAGGATCTCAGAGTAGACGTGTGCAATTCGGGGACGGTTCTGGTTTGATCAGAACCGTCCCTGGCTGATCAGACCTGTCCCTCCTTGATCAGACCTGTCCCCGGATTGACGGAACCGAGCTCTTCAAGAATGCTGACCCTGGTATCATATCTGTTCTACCCCCAAAAGTGATTTACGTAATAGTAAAACATCGATTGTGAAAAGAATTATACACAGTACGCCTTCTTGTGGTACAATAAAAATGATATGTTGTGGGGTGACAACAGGGGGCTCCGGAATTCCAATGAAGAGAATCAAAGATGAAAAATACAAATCCCTGAACCGGACGAAGTTCAGCATGGAGGGGATGGTGCTGATATTCTCTCTGATCGCAACCATTCTTTCGGGTTTTTTTTCCTATTTTGTCCTGAAGAAACATGAATACACGGCCGTAAATCAAGAACGGCAGAAGCTGGCGGATGAAATCACGCAGGATATCGTATATACCATAGCGAAATATCCCTGCTATGAGTGGCTTTTTACCTACTGGTATGAGCATAGGGATTCTATGGATGTCCAGTATAACGAAACAATTGTTACGGTTGAGAAGGCGAAGAAGCTTACCGCGAAACATCCGGGAATGATCATAGAGTATCTGGAGCCGGAAGAGTTGGAAACTTACCCCGAGGAAGATCAGCGTCTCTACGCCGAGGTGGTTTATGATCAGATCGTCGGGTTAATGAATTATCTGAAGGTGATCTACGAGCCGGCGTATCTGAGTATCATGGTCGTGGAGCCGGACTATTCGCAGAAGACCTACATCCTCAGCGCGGCTTCACCGGGACAGGTTCGGGGAACCGACGGCAGACAGGCCTATGTGATCGGTGTCGTGAGAGAAAGCACACAGGAGCAGATCGACGGAATGATCAAGGCCTCGAAGGGAGGCCGCAGTCTGATCCGGATGAATGACTATGTCAATTCCTATGGATTTGTGCTGGATATCATGAAAGGCAGGCATGTCATGGTGGATTTGGTATATGACGTGTCCGGCCTGGAGGATGATGTGGAGTCCAGAGTGCTGGGCGGTATGTCTCTGTTCATCGGACTGCAGATCGTGCTTGCGGCGGTGCTTGTACTTATGGTCTTCGCTCTTGCCGTGCGGCCCATAGGGCGGATCCAGAGAAATGTATGGATCTATCGTGAGGACAAGGACAGCGAGAAGGTTCTGAAGAGTCTTCGATCCGTGAAGACCGGAAATGAACTGGAGGCGCTGGCGGGTGATATCTCGGATATGATCGTTTCCATCGACCAGTATGTGGATGAGATCAAGCACATAACGGCAGACCGGGAGAAGATCGCAGCCGAACTTGGCGTGGCCAAGAAGATCCAGTCGGGTATGCTTCCGTCGGACTTCCCCGCATTTCCGGATAGAAAGGAATTTGATCTTTATGCGAAAATGACTCCTGCCAAGGAGGTAGGAGGAGACTTCTATGACTTCTTCCTTGTGGATGAGGATCATCTGGCACTTGTGGTTGCCGATGTTTCGGGAAAGGGAATTCCGGCGGCTCTCTTTATGGCAGAAGCCAGGACCCGGATCCAGAGCGCGGCACTTCCGGGCAAATCACCCAAGGAGATCCTGTCTGTCGTGAACCACTATCTAAGCATCGGAAATAAGGCAGGCTTCTTTGTAACGGTATGGATCGCCATCATGGATCTCCGGAACGGAAAGGGCACGGTGTGCAACGCAGGGCATGAGCATCCGATCATCCGTCATGCAGGCGGAGAGTATGAAGCAGTGATCTACCGGCATTCTCCGGCTGTCGGTGTGGCGGACGGGATCCCGTATAAGGAGCATGAATTCCAGATGCTTCCCGGAGACCGGATCTTCGTCTATACGGACGGTGTGCCGGAGGCCACCAGCAGGAAGAAGGAGCTGTACGGTCTCGACAGACTGCTGGCAGCGATGAATGCGCATCCGGAGGATACACTGCAGGAACTGTTCCCGCATGTGCAGGAGGATATTGATACATTTGTGGATGGTGCCGTTCAGTTTGACGACATCACCATGCTGGGATTCGACTATTATGGTACTGAGGGGATGCGGCAGAGTGAAGACGGACCGCAGCAGGATGACGAACCGAATGCAGCTGCCTATGCGGATCAGACAGAGGCGGATTACAAAGAGTTTATGACTTTTGCACAGGAGTAGATACGGGGCCGGAGAGTGTGACACTTGTGTGACAAATAATGTGATATGATACACACATAGAAAAAAACCTCTCCCCTTACCAAAACCCCCTCGTACCTTTCAGGTGCGGGGGGATTTAACATTTACGGGGAATGACCGATAATATGACCGCCGTGTTTTGTTGCGGTTTTGTTATCCCGGACATGGTATGATCGAAGAATGAGTATGGGGCATTACAGCCCCGGTAAGCCAGTATTACTATGGGAGGAATGAAATATGCCTAATGATCTGAATCTATTCACAAAACAGCCGTCATATAATCATATAACCAGATCTCTGCTGAATGTGGTTACTGCATTTCAGAGTGTGGGAAATGATGAACTGTCAAAGAGTCCGGCTCTGGAATCCGTTACAGACCTTCAAGGCCCTGTCATCAAGGGAGCCTTTGATGATATGTCGAAGGAGACAGTTGAGACACTGAACTTTGCTTATGACATTTATGAGGTCAGAAATAAAAATATCTACAAGATCTATCTGGACCAGGCTGGACAGGCGATCAAGGATGTCGACGACACCATCGACAGTGCTGTTGCCAACGGAGATTTCAGCGAGAAAGCAGGGAAAGTCCTGAAGGCGGTTTCCTCCAGACCGGCGCAAAGAGAGATCAGCGGCCGGACGGCTGCACATCTGGCTCTTTATACGCCACTGGCGGATACGTATGCCACCAATTTCGGTGCATCCGTTGCATTAACAGCGGATAAGGAAATGGATGCCACCATGAAAAAATGGAACGACAAATGTCCGGTCTGGGATCTTATCATTGAGAGTGAAAACCAGATGGATATTCTCGGTGGTTATATCAATGAGAAGGAAAAGGGGACTCTTACGTCCGAGAAGGAAGCGAAATATAGGAAGGAACTGCTGGAGAATGTGACTCGCATGCAGAAGATGGCGAAGAAGGTGGATGACACCGTTTCGGATCCGAAGCTGCATGATGAGCTGGTGAAGGATAAGGTCTTCCAGAACGATCCTTTCCATCTTAACACCAAGTCCGCCCGCGGGCAGGCCAGCCTTACGGCCTCTCTGGACGCCTATAAGAAGGGGCTGGAGAACGGCTGGGAGATTGGGGATCTGGGCGTGCTGGCGGCATTTAACGCAGCCAGACAGTACGCGGAAAACTACCAGACCACAAATATGGGCCTGAAACTTTCAACCTTCAAGGAGGATACCTCCAAGGCGACGCCAAAGAAGGCTGCTGTCCTGAAGGAAATGAATGAGCTGTATAAGGAAATGACCACCACGAAACTGAAACCCGGAGATGAGAAGCGGAATCAGTTTATGGAGAAAATGAAGAGCCTGATGGACCGGGGGAATAAGGAAAACTGTTTCACGGACCGGACGGCAGCTTCCTTCAATCCCCTCTATGAGAATGTCACCGCACCGGTCAGAGTTACCGAGAAAGAGGTTGAGGAACAGAGAAGCCGGGAGAACCTGAAGGAGGCACACGACAGAAAGGCGGAATTCCGAAGGATCGTCGAGCAGACGAATAAGGGCATCGACCCTGCGAAGGAGAGCCAGGAGCATAAGGAACTCCGGGTGGCACTGGAGAAGCTGAAAGAAGTCTTGGATCTGAAGGAGAAGATCGCGGGCAAGGGGATGCTTCCGTCCCAGAAGCAGGCGGAGCGGATCATCGAACAGACCGTGCTGAGACTGGATGACGTGAGGTATCAGGCGGCAAAGTATAAGACCGCAGGTGCGGATAAAAAGGTGGCCGGGGCCGCAGCACGGACCCAGGGAGTGGATGCCATAACGAAATATGCGGATAAGATGAGCTATAACATAGACTTGGATTACCGAAAGTTGGATATGTCCATGCCGCTTGAGATGGATAACGATATGATCCGGCAACAAGTTGCAACCCGCAGAAGCGAGGCGGCCCAGAAGAAACTGATGGAGAGCGGCATGCCGACGAATGTGGCGGAGCTGAAGACCTTCATGCTCCGAGCTGCCGATGTGCTGGTGGGCAAGATCGCCAATTCCGACAGGAAGGAGGCAAAGAACGCTGTCCGGAGTTACGGGATCAACGGGCTGAAGGACAATATCCTGGATGACAAGCATTTCAGAAATCTCATCAAGGGATATCTGAACGATAAGACCATGACACCTGCAAAGGTGGTGGCGGAGCTCCGGGGAAATGACGGTGTCCGTAAGCTTCAGCAGAATGCGAAGAATGTAAAGAACGCTCAGAATACCCAGAAGCTCACAAAGGGTGAGAAGAACCGTCAGAAGGAGACACAGGCTCTGGAGAAGAGAGTCAATGAAATGCGGCTTGGAAGATAGATACGGAGTGCGGAACCATAGTGTAAGGATACAGGAGGGATCACGACATGGGAGATCTGAATGATGAGAAGAAGGAAGAGCAGGACATAAATGAGACGATGAATGTGTCTTCCACTTCCGATCGGGAACAGAAGCGGACAGATGCAGCGCTTAAGAAGGAAGGCAAAGAGGAGATCAGTCAGAAGACTGCAGATATGGTTCCTGTTGCGGAGGAGTTCTCCTTCAATACCTTCTGGAACACAAGAAGAGTCGAATTTGCAGTGGATCGGAATGGTAAGCGGATCGATTCCAGGGAAGAGATCGAGAAGGCCCTGTCGGTTCCTGATGAAAATCTTTTCGTCCATACCAGAGGAGGACGTGTATTTGTCGCCAAGAACGTTGACGGCAAGCTGATGACGACACAGAGCGTGATCCCGGTGAGGGACGGAGATATGCAGGTGCTTCGGAACCGGACTGCGGAGGTGAAGACGCTTCTGAAGTGGAACGAAGCGGACATTTCCCATGGGATCAGTGCCTCAGGGAAGAACCTGGGAGGACCGGAGGAGATCCGGAACGCCCTGGCAGAAGGAAAGGAACGGGTGTTCCTTTATACGGTGTTGGATCCGGACTGCCCCTTTGCGGTGGAAAAGAGAGATGAGGGCTATGCCATCTCAAAATTCCCGCAGGAGGTGGATCTCAAGTGGGGAGATACCAAGCTCCTCTATGCAAGAGATGTGGACGGAAATGAGTTTCGTTCCCCCGAGGCGATTCAGGAAGCTCTCGGAAAGGAGCCGGGCCGTCTGCTGGTACATTTGCAGGACGATCCGGATGATCCCTATATGCTGGAGAAGCGGGAAGACGGAGTCTACCTGTCAAATGATCCGGTAAAATCCGGAAATGCCATGAACAAGGCTGCGTACCGCAAGCTGGAGGGCGAGCCGGCGATCGTACCGAAGAAGGAGCCCGTACCCGATGATTTCATCATGTCGGAGGAACCTCTTTCCCAGACGGGCTTCCTTGAATGGAAGAAGGAGGATGTGCTTTACGCCGTAGGCACCGACGGAAAGAAGATCACAGATTATCAGAAGATCGTGGATTCCTTCAATAAGGGCGACACGCGTATGCTGCTCTATACCAAATTGGAGGAGGAGCCCCGCCTGGTCGAGAGAAAGAAGAATCGTTTCTATACCTCCAAGCGTACCATGGGGAAGCTGGAGAAAATGCTGGAGAACGCGGATCCGATGAATCTTGATCCGGAGCTCTTCACCTCGGAGGAGGAGAAGCTGTCGGCTGTCAAATGGAATCTGACCGTCCTGATGGCTGAAAAGACCTCCAAGATCCTTTTCGCCATGGACGATGATGGCAGGATCTACGGGCAGGATGACAGAAATGATGAGATTCTGTCGGAAATGCAGAAGGAAGGGAAGCGGATGTTCCTTTTCGAGCAGAATAAAACAACCGGACAGGTGACCGCACAGGCGCTGGAAAACCGGAAGGGGAAGCTGTACGTGTCCGATGCTCCTATAAACAGCCGGAACAAAATGAAGGATACGCCGGACTTCAGTCCCAAGGCGTCTATTCGGGTAGAGGATATCATCAATATCGCAGACCGGCATAAGCTTGAGGAACTGCAGGATAAGCTGGGTGCAAACAATCAGAAGAGGAAGGCGCTGGCGGATAATCTGGAGAACCTGAATAAGGTCAAGGATGCCAAATCGGTTCTGAAAGAACCCGGTAAGCCGACGAAGCCAAAGAAACCGGGCAAGCCGGGCCTGGGCTTCTGGGGCGGCCTGTGGCGCGGGATCACAAAGTTCTTTACTTTGGGCTTCGGTGAGACCAAGGGCTATAAAAAGCTTGCTGAGAAACGTAAGAAATATAACGAAGTGGAGCTTCCGGAATATGAAAAGAAGATACATGAATTCCCGAACGAACTGAAGAAGTATGAAGCAACCATGAAGAAGTTCAGGGAAGAAGAAAAGGCTTTGAAGTACCAGAAGGACCATCGAAAGGAACTGGAGGAGAAGTACAGGAAGCTGGACCGACAGGCAGAGCTGGAACAGGCAAATCTGAAGAGCGCCTACAATTCGGAAAATGAAAGCTGGAAGAAGAAGTCGGCCGCCAACGGTCCGCGTCAGGTTAAGAACTATCGGGATCACCTGGAGGTCCGGGTCGAAGGTGTTGCTGATTATATGGAGAAGGGTGAGATCACTCCGGACAACATTTTCGCATATACATGGATGAAGGGTGCGGCATGTAAAGGTAAGAGCGCATCGGATCCCAGCGCCAGGAGGGATCTGGCTGCATATATCGCCTCCAATTCCATTCAGACCAAGATCCTTTCCGACAAGGCATACCAGACTGTGGACAGTGAGGTGCAGGACAAAAAGAGAGTACATGCGCTGAACACAGGTGCGGCACAGAAGAAGATCGAACAGGATGAAGTATTCAACAAGGTCCTGGATGATCTGAAGGACGGTCCCATCGATCCGGAGAAGGTACATGACAGGTACCTGATCATGACCACGAAGAAGGACCGATCGAAGAAGATGCCGGATGCGATCCTTCGGGAAGCAAAGGAGGATCTGATCCGGGGCTTCGGAAAACAGCCCATTTCCGACAGATCCATAGATGAGGTGATCCGGATCAAAGCCATGGATGAGAATATCGAGAAGATCTCCAAGATGAGGCTGAATCCCAACGCCATGACGCCGGAAGAAGTGAAGAGGTACGAATCGGCAGGTAAGAAGCGTCTGGCCGAGATCCTGATGCTGAAGCCTACAGAGGCGGAACGGAAGCCTTATAAGGATGCTGCGGCGAAGCTGGGAAATCAGGGACCTATGAAGCTGGATGACATGAAGAATGCACTGGAAAGCAAGATGCCGAAGAAGCAAATGGAGGCCGTTAAGAACCCGCAAGCCGGAAAGTAGCCGATACCCGAAATAAAGTGGAGAAGCGGATGAACGTAGCGGGCAGGTGAGACGGACGAAGCGACAGAAAGAAGAGGATAGACGAAACGGACATAGCTACGTGTTCATTGCCATGCGCATTGCGACGCGGAAAGGAGTACTATGGCGGATACGGAACTGAAAATAATAGTGGATGAAATGTGTGAAGCGATCGACAAGATCGGCGGGCTCACAGGTCTTACAGAGGATCTGGGAACCATTGCGCGGGTTGAGATGGGACTGTTCATGATGTACCTTTCTGCTTCGGACGGAATGGTCAGCTGGGAAGAAGCGAAGCTGATCTCCGATACCTGCGGGCTGAATCTGACTGTGGAGAGTCTTGCCGAATTTATCGATGAGAACAACCTGTACTCCGAGGCCTTTGAGAGACAGGTACCGGTATCCCTGAAGATCCTGGTGGCGGCAGATAATGTGCTTCACGAGGAGGGCGGAGAGGTGTCCGGCTCTCTGGAACTGATCGAGAGCTACAGAGCCCTTGGGATCGGGCTGATCAATGCGGACGAGAAGGTGGATCCGAACGAGGAGCGGGATATGGACATCTATCTGAAAATGATGACCGACTACCGAAACGCGAATTACAGGGGTAAGTAAGAAGAATAACATACGGAGATGCGGGCAGGTATGAGAAAGACAGGAAAATGGATCGACGGGAAGTCCTACCGCTTCGATGCATCCGGCTACCTGATCCCGTAATGACAGAACCGTAGGAGGAAGTCTTGTGAATCATGAAATCATTTTACAGGTAAATGATCTCCGCAAAACATACGGGAGCGAAGAGAATATCGTACACGCCCTGGACGGGATCGATCTTTCGGTCTACGAGGGGGAACTTCTTGTGATCCTCGGCAGCAGCGGAAGCGGAAAATCAACGCTTCTGAACATGCTGGGGGGAATGGACGTTCCCAACAGCGGCACCATACTGTTTCGCGGGGTGGATATCGGAAAATACAAGGATAAGGAGCTGACGCTGTACCGCAGAAATCATGTGGGTTTTGTATTCCAGTCCTTCAACCTGATCGGGGAACTGACGGTCCGTGAAAATGTGAAGATGACAGCGGATCTGAAGCATCATCCGGGAATCGTGGAGGAGACCCTGGATATTCTGGGACTTTCCGAAAAGAAGGACAAATACCCCTCGCAGCTGTCCGGCGGGCAGCAGCAGAGAGTGGCCATCGCCAGAGCCCTGGCGGGAAGCTCGGATATCCTGCTCTGTGACGAGCCTACGGGGGCGCTGGATTATGATACCGGGAAGCAGATCCTGGTACAGCTGCAGGAGCTTTCCCAGGTTCACGGGAAGACCGTGGTCATAGTCACACATACGAAGGAGATTTCCATGATGGCGGATCGTGTCATCACCATGAAGGATGGCAGGATCATACATGAGACGGTAAATGAGGCGCCGGTTTCGGCGGACGCCATTGACTGGTAGGAGAAGGGAAATATTCGTACAGCATTAGAAGAAATGGCAGAATAGGGACGATATGAAGAACAGTCTGTTGCGGGTGATCACAAAAAAATATGCACGGCTGATGATATCCATGGTGCTTGTTTCTTCGTTGGGATGCGGGATCATGTCCGGCATGACCAGCGGCTTTTTGTCGTTGAACCGGACATTTGACGAGTATGTAGAGGACATGAAGTATCCTGATGTTGTGATCGTAACGGACATTACGACCAAGGATATGGCGGACCGGCTCAGAGACCTGGACGGTGTGGAAGAGGTGAATGCCAGACTGGAAGGGAATCTTGTTCTGATCGACAAGGAAGGCCGGTATGTCTCCGTAGACGCCATGACCTATGAGGAGGATGAATTCCAGAAGTTCTATTACTGGGAGAAAAGTGATAAGAGGGGAGATTACCCAATCCTTCTGGAACACTCCTTCAGTGAGAAAAGGGACATCCATGCGGGAGATGTGGTGGAGGTCCATCTGGGAGAGGATGTACGAAGCTGCACGGTATATGGCATTGTATCAAGACCGGAGGTGCTGGTAACGCCCAGCATCGGTCAGATGAAGATCGGTTATTCAGACTGCTGTTATATGTATGTTCCTGCCTCCCTTCTGAAGGATGAGGAAAACCCGGAGTATGTGAAAGCGCTTGCGGAGTGGGAAGAGAAGAACCGGGAATACACGGAGGCTAAGGAGCAGGCGGATTCGGAGCATGAAAAGGCCGAGGCAAAGATACGGGAAGCCGAGACGGAGCTGGCCGGGAAAGAGACAGAGCTGACGGAGGGGATCACGGAAGCGGAGCGTCAGAAGAGAGCCCTGGAAAGCAACCGGACAGAACTGAAGAAGAAGTTAAATGAGATCAGCAGCCTTTCGAAGGAACTGGAAGAGAAGAAACGGGAACTGCAGGAGGGCGAGGAGAAGTACAGGGAAGAATCGACTAAACTTGATGCTGCGAAGGATGAAGTCGAGGCAGGCTGGAAGGAGCTTAACGGTCAGAAGAAGGAACTGGATGAACAGTATCAGGAACTGAAGGAAGGGATCGCCGAGGGAGAGAAGCAGCTGGCCGAGGCGAAGAAGACCCTGAAGGAATGGGAGTCCTTCACGGACAGGTTCAGCAGGTATAAGAGTGAGATCGAGGAACTGACAGAGGATATCAAACTCCCGAAAGATGCATATCAGGAGGGACGTGAGCTGGCGGCCCGAATGGATGAGATCCTTTCGGACACTGATTATGTGATCTGGATGCTGAAGCAGACGGATGAGTGGCTCGAAAGTGACACGGTGAATTCCATCATAGACCGGATGGGGAAGTATGCCGCTTCCGTCAGAAGCATGAGAGATGATCTGGTGAAGGCCGTGGAAAACCGTGAGGATCCGGAAGTGATCGAAGGGATCCGGCAGAAGTTTGTCTCCACAAGTGAGCTCTTTCTGGAGAACTGTGTTAAGAATAAGAAGACGATGGCAGAGGTGGTCAAAGCCGTATTTGCCTCTGTACAGAATATGAAGGACCAGATCGAGGCCGGGGAGCTGCAGCTGCAGAAGAGTAAGGATCTTGAGGAAGATGTTGAGAACGGACTGAAGCTTGTAGAAGAGGGACGCGAGAAGCTGATCACTGCAGGGTCTGAGATTGAGGAAGGTGAGAAGAAGCTGCAGGAAGGAGCCGCAGAGCTGGAGGCGGCCGCAGCAAAGATCAAAGAGGGAGAACAGCAGATCGTCACCGGAAGAAAACAGGTGGAACAGTATCTCGTGCAGATAGAGAACGGGATCAATGCGATCGAAGAAGGGATCCGGCAAGGGCGGAAGGAGTACGCAGACGCGGTGGATCTGGTGGCAGACGCCAGAAAGGAACTGGAGGATCAGTGGGATAAAGTCCAAAAGGAACTGTCAGCCGGCGAAGAGGAACTCGGCAAAGCCAAAGAGGAGCTGGACAGCTGGGAAGGCTATGATGTGTTCTGCAACCAGTTCATGATCCGGGTTTCTGCCGGGGCCGATCCGGAAACCGTGCGGCAGCAGGCGGTGAAGGCTCTGGACGGACTTGAGATCAAGGACAGCTTTACCTATCAGGACTCCATGCTCAGACGAAGGGTCGTGAATGAAAATCTGGATCCGCTGGGGGTCATGTCGGTCTTTGTGCCGCTGATATTCTTCGCCGTTGCACTGATCGTGGTCTTCCTTTTCATGAATCTTCTGGTACGGCGGTGCCGCCGTGAGATCGGAATTCTGAGAGCTCTCGGATATACCAGAGGCTCCATCGTGCTTCAGTTCTGCACGGTGAGCCTGGTCATATCCCTGTTGGCTTCGCTTATCGGATTGCTGATAGGTCTGGCAGTGGCAAAGTATACCGGTGGGTATTTTCAGGACTTTTTTGATCTGTATTATCTGAAATTCATTCTTGACTGGAAGAAGATCCTTCTTGCCGTGGGCATTACGATCCTGGTGGGACAGGTGTCGACGCTTCTCAGTATGGGATATGTGAATCGGGTCGCTCCCGTAGAGGCCATGACAAGACCTGCTCCCAAGACGGCATTTCATATGGGCGGGTTCATGAAGAACGGGAATTCCTTCTTCAAGTATTGCGTGTTCACGCTTATGCGAAATAAGGCACGGTTCTTCTTCTCAGTGATCTGCCTTGCCTCTTCGGTTATGCTGATCTTCCTGGCCTTATCCTTTGGGGAGTCCAAGGACAGGATCCTGGTAAGCTATTACGAAGAGCGGATCCAATATGACTGTGAGGTGTATTTCAGCTATGAGCCTTCATCTGAAAAGATACAGAAGCTGGTAGAACAGGGATATGCGAAGGATCCGGAGATCGACAGATACTATATGAAGGAGATCCGGTTTAACGGAGCCTCCGAACAGGCAACGATCCAGGCGATCCCCATGGGTACCGACAAGATAAAGATCTTTGATACCTCGCAGAAGGAGATCTTTCTTCAGGAGGAGGGTATCATCCTGGAGAAGCATCTTACCGACAGCCTGGGCATTAAGGTCGGAGATGAGGTGACGATCGACGGAGTGCCTGTCCGGGTGACCCACATTTCCGAGCAGTACGAAGGACGTAAGCAGTATATTTCCTCTGCATATGCGGATCAGCTGTGGAGTCCGAGTGTCTACTCCGTTCTTCTGAATGTGGATTCGGATCAGGAAATCGCTCTGGTAAGGGAGATCTCCAAGATAGGAGGATATGTATTCGCATCCTTTACCGACAGGAACTACGAGTACTGGCAGGATGGTTTCAAAGGATTTACCGCGTGCGAGATCATCATTATCATATTCTCCATCATGATCGGACTTATCATCATTATCAATACGCTTCATGCAAACCTGTTGGAGCAGAAGAGAGATCTCTGTATCATGAGGACATTGGGATTCCAGCGCTCCGAGCTGTCTTTCCGGCTTCTCTTCCAGTCAGGCATGTATTACATCTTCGCCATACTGCCGGGGATTCCGCTGGGTGTCTGGGGCACACAGATGACGCTGGATAAAATGGAAACGGCGGGACGAAGCTACCCGTTTGTGAATACGCCGTCCATGTATCTGCTGACATGCGGAATGGTTCTTGCGTACCTCCTGATCGGACATGCTATTTCCATGCGGGACATGAAACGATGGGATATCGTGGAGAGCGTTAAGGATAAGGAGTGATTGGCGGAAAAACAGCATGACAGAGGGACAGGTTCAGTGTCACATGAAAATGTGACGCTGAACCTGTCCCTCCGTCATGTTTGTCTATGGAATTTACAGGTCCTTGGAAAAGGTATAGGGGTCATCATCCGTCTCCAGGAAGTCCGTCTTCTCACGTTCCTTCATCAGGTCCAGGGCGGTTTGCTTCGGACCTGCCGCCTTCGGTGCGGCAGCTTCCGGTGCTGCACCTTCTTCCCCTGCCGCTTCGGCATTATCTACCGGCTCGGCCTTCTTCCGGGTCAGCGCCCTCATAATGTAGATGCCGATGATGATAACGCCTGTTACGATGAATATTCCAAGGAGACCGGCCCCCATGATTGGGAGGGAGTCTAAAAATGCATTTGTATCTATCGTCATAATGGTATCCTCCTGTTAAAACCTCTATCATAATTCTCATCAGGATTTTCTGTTGAGGACATTCTGTTCTGTCCACCCTGTCATTATCAGCTTAGCGTGCGATCAGATTAAGGATCAGGCCGCCGGCGATCACGGATGCGATCTGTCCGGAGACGTTGATACCGATCGTATGTGTCAGAAGGAAGTTGGAACTGTCTTCCTCAAGACCCAGCTTATGAACCACTCTGGCGGACATGGGGAATGCGGAGATTCCTGCAGCGCCGATCATCGGGTTGATCTTCTTCTTGGAGAAGACGTTGATCAGCTTGGCGAAGAGCACGCCACCGGCTGTATCGAAGATAAATGCCACAAGTCCGAGTCCCAGGATCAGCAGGGTCGTGGGATCCAGGAAGGCGTCAGCCTGCATTTTCTCGGCGATGGTGATACCGAGGAAGAGTGTGATCAGATTCGACAGAACCGACTGGGCTGTCTGGGAAAGGGAATCAAGAACTCCGCATTCCCGGATCAGATTTCCGAACATAAGGAAACCGATCAGTGCCACCGCATTGGGGGCGACAAGTCCGGTGAGGATGGTAACGAAAATGGGGAAAATGATCTTGGCTGTCTTTGACACTTCTCCGGACGTATAGTCCATGCGGATCTTACGTTCGTTCTTCGTGGTCAGGAGCTTGATGACCGGCGGCTGAACGATGGGTACCAGCGCCATGTAGGAGTACGCGGCCACGATGATGGCTCCAATGTATTTGGTCCCGAAGTAATTCGCCACGAAGATGGAGGTGGGGCCGTCAGCCGCGCCGATGATGGCGATGGAAGCGGCGTCCTTCATCTCAAAGCCGAAGAGGGAAGCCATGCTCAGTGTGAAGAAGATTCCGAACTGGGCGGCGGCTCCGAATATCATGAGCTTTGGATTTGCGAGCAGAGGCCCGAAATCGATCATTGCACCGATCCCGACGAAGAGCAGGAGCGGGAAGAGCTCATTTGCGATTCCGCTGTTGAAAAGGATGGAGATGGGGCCCTCCTGAACCGTGCCGTCCACAGTCTGGGTGATCGCACCGGACAGGGGTAGGTTGACCAGGATTGCTCCGAAACCGATGGGGAGCAGAAGGGTCGGCTCCATTTTCTTCTTTATTGCAAGATAGATCAGGATGCCTCCGATGATCCACATGATCACCTGTTTATAATTCAGGTTCAGGAAATTTGAAAACAGTGCCTCTAATCCGTCCATTATTGTCACACCTCCTCAGTGAAAAACTCTGAAGTAATTATATCACCTATGTGGTTGTGTCACAATGCGGAGTGTGACATTTGTGTGACAAATGGTGGTGTATTATTCGATGCGTAAGGTAAATGAGTAAGAGAGAGGAAGGAAACAATAATGAACGATGAGGTTATCAAGCAGGGGACTGAGGCTCCGAAGAACAAGTATGAACTTGTTGGTGGAAATAAGGTAAATTCGAATCCCTTCGGTGCGGATCCCGAGAATCATGAGGCCAGGACGGCAAAGGCTGACCGGGCCGTGGATTCGGAGGAGTCTTCTGTAGAGAAGGTCAAGGAGGTTTATGACCGTCCGGTAGAGGTAACTCACAGACCGGAGAGAGTGGACTACGTCAAGGAGTCCGAGGTTGCTGAGAGCGGAAGATGGTTCCGCTTGAATCCGGTGCTGGTGGTTGCGGTTGCATCTCTCCTGGTGCTGGGAACCTGCTGGATGCTGGGCGTCTTCAAGAAGCCGTCGAGTCAGCTGGATGGATCTTATCGTTTTAGTTATATAGAGACCAGAGATGAGGTATTCACTCCCGCACAGCTGGAGGCGCTTGGAGCACGTGTGAACAACACCAAGATCGAGATCGACGGTGACTCGGCGAAGCTTACGGTTTTCGGGTTTACCGGAAACTGTGAACTGGAGAAGAACGGTGACCGTATCAAGATCACAAACGGTGACAAGTCCATGAGCGGCAGAAGCGATATCGGAAACGGTGAAGTGATTCTGGAGCATAACGGCGTCGATATGGTCTTCGAGAAGGAATAATCTCATAAGAGTAGTGAAAACCCCCTGTTGTCATTTGTAAAATTGAGACAGGGGGTTTTCGCGGTTTCGGGAAGGCGGTGTTTTAGCGCCTGCTCGATTGTTTTGTTTCTCGGCTTTGATTGTTTTGTTGGCGATATGAGGATATTGTGTTACAATTCATGAGCAAATGGTACGTTGATGATGAATTTCACGAAAATGTACCGTCAGATGAGAGGAAAGATCTATGGAGAATTACAACAATCCGGAGCAGGCTGTCCGGGATGAACTGAACCACATAGACATGGAAATGAACCATACAGACAGGGAAGAAAACCATACAGGCGAGGATGAAAAACGTTCAGAAATAAATGAGAGGATCAAGCGGGCTGAGAGCAGTATTCAGAAGAAGTTTCACAAACAGCTTTTTTCGCCCTTTGCCAGGGCCTGTAAGACGTATAAGCTGATCCGGGAAGGGGATCATATCGCGGTCTGCATTTCCGGCGGGAAGGATTCCATGCTGATGGCGAAGCTGTTCCAGGAGATCAAGCGGCACAGGCAAATGGAGTTTGATCTGACATTTCTTGTGATGGATCCGGGATATAAAAAGGAGAACCGGGATCTGATTGAGAGCAATGCGGAGGCTCTCGGGATTCCCATCACGATATTTGAAAGCACCATATTTGATACGGTGGATACGATAGAGAAGAGTCCCTGTTATCTCTGTGCCAGGATGAGGCGCGGTTATCTTTACAGCAAGGCAAAGGAGCTGGGGTGCAACAAGATCGCGCTCGGGCATCATTATGACGATGTGATCGAGACCATATTGATGGCCATGCTGCACGGGGCTCAGATCCAGAGCATGATGCCCAAGCTTCACAGTACCAATTTCGAGGGGATGGAGCTGATCAGGCCCATGTATCTGATCAGGGAAGCGGACATCTGCGCTTGGCGGGATTATAATGAGCTGCGTTTCCTGCAGTGTGCGTGTCATTTTACCGAGACCTGTTCCACCTTCCATGAGGACGGGACGACGCCGAGCAAGCGTCTGGAGACCAAGCGACTGATCGCGGAATTAAAGAAGACGAATCCCTATGTCGAATCCAACATCTTCAGAAGTGTTGAAAATGTTAATCTGGATACGGTGATCGAGTATAAAAAGCATGGCGTGAGACATCATTTTCTGGATGAATATTGACCCTGAATAAAATTTTTTGGATTTCCTGAAAAATGTTCTTTCTTTGTAAGAGGTTTGTAAGCGGCCACATGTTATCATGTGATCAAAGCAAACGAAATGAAGGGAGGACGGGAATATGAGAAAGAATACATTTAAGATCAGAGCACTCGCACTTACACTCAGTGCAGCATCGATATTTACATTCATCGGCCCGGTTTCGGCAGGTACATATAGAGTAGAAGCATCGACCAACGTGGAAGAGACAGAGAGAAAAGAATCTCAGAAGCAGGGAAAGAAGATCATCAAGACGACTTATGAAGGAATCCTGGACGGACTGGCCCTTGTATTTCCGGAATTTAAGCCCTTCGATCCTTTCCTGAAGTACTTCGGAAATCTTCTATTCGATACGGGATCCACCGAGAACCCCAACGCAGAGATCATGAAGAAGCTGGAAGAGATCGACGCCGAGATCAAGAAGAGTGTTCAGGAGCTTAAGGACAGCACCTACAATGCGATCCAGCTCAGCAACATCGGGGACAAGTACAACACTCTGGTCGATAAGGCCGACACGATCCGGACGAGGATCGGCAACTACGAGAGAAATGTGAACCTGACAGCAGAGCAGAAGCAGCAGAAAATCGCCGACCTCTACAATGACAGCGAGTTCCAGAATCTGGAGTCCGCAATGAACGGAGCTACCCGCTGCTTTATGAGCAAGGCCAATGACATCTTCGAGAATCAGAGCATTTTCGATGCGGCATACGGAAAGGCATGCCAGGCGGTTATGTTCTCCGGTGAGGCCATCGACCTGACAGCTCCCTACATTCTCCGCCAGCTGAACAACTACGTGGCAGCCTACGCGGTTATGGGAGAAGTGTATGATGCTTACGAAGCGATTTACGGCGAGGGTTCCCTGAACCAGAGCAGAGAGACCATGTACCGCAGACTTGCCGGCTGTGATCTGGACGGCAACAAGGTAGATACCTCCGTACTTGAGGTCTGCAGCGAATACTTCTCCGGCGACCGGCTCATCTTCGTGAACAAGAGCATCACAACGAAGATCAAGCTGAATGAGTACCTGATCTTTAAGGACAAACTCCACAGCAGCGTTATCAAGGATCCGAATCACTACGCAAGCTGGGTTGAGACTCCGGACTATATGAAGAATATGCCCCTGAACAAGGACCAGGTAACGGCACTCTTTGAGTATTGCTACAACAAGAAGACCACCATCTTTGATCTCCTTCTGAACCGGGTAGGATTCAAGGTAGAGCAGAAGAGACGTCTGGGAAAGAACAACATCGTAAGCTGCTGGACTCTGAGGAACGGCGTTTACAAGCCGAAAGGAATGGTCTTCCTCGCAGCAGGAGCACAGGAACTTGAGAAGCATCGTCCGGGCGGCGGCAAATGCTGGGTGACCTACAACGTGTTCGAAATCGCCGGCAATCTGAACGGACAGATGCAGATGACACTTACACAGGCAAATGTAGAAGCTCACGGAGTAATGAGCGGAAATGTGATCAATGACTCCCCGTACCTGCTCTTCTTCCAGGGCCGGTAACAGGAAACTGTTGAAGATGTAGAAGAAGTAGATGATGATCGAGGAGGGCGAGTCCCTCCTCGATTTTTGTGTGCGGATCTGTCGCTTCGCCTGATGTGGCAGCATTCTTCACATGGGCGGGTGCATGGTGCCTATATCACGAAAAAAGGACAGTTTTATGAGATAATATCTCTGTAAAGTTGCCCATATTTACTGTATAATCAAATAAGAGGTCTTTAAAGTGGGGGTGCCGGATGAGAAGTGTCAGGAAGAAGAGAATACTGCTTCAGCTTGTGGTGATCATACTCCCGCTGTTTATTCTGATGGTAGCAGCCGTCGTGTGGACCGTTTATAACAGTACGCTCGACGGATTTCTTGAAGCGCAGAACCGGCATATCGAGGATATCATTTCCGCCCCTGAAAATCATTTTGAGATCCTGGAGGAAGGGGTCTACGAAGAGTATGTCCGTAAATGGTATATCGAGCAGATGGAGAAGGATCCGGTAGATTATACCGAGGAAATCACGGAAGAGGAGTTAGAACGGCTTCTGGAGTATGAAACTGAGAAGGACAGCTTTGAATATGAATGGTATGTCCGAATGCCGGAGGATATCAGGCGTCTCTTTATCAAATCTTATCTCTATAATTCATCAAGAAGGATCACGGAGAATATTAAAAACGGAGATATCGACAGTCTGTTCTTTATGGATATGACAGAGGGCTACAGGGGGATGGTCCTGTTCGAATGCGTAAGGGACGGCACAGGCAGACGACTGGGAGAATACTTTGATCTTGATCTGTCAGAGCATCCGGTGCTCCGGGACCTCCTGGACAGTGGCAGCAAGGAGATCGTCTTTGAAAGGGCAAAGGACTTTCCTTTCGAAGGAAATTATTACATCGGCTACAAACCGGTGCTGGTCGAAGGAGAGGTACGGGCGGTCATCGGTGTATCCTACCGGTGGGACGGATTTCTTGAGACACTGTCAAGCACTATAAGAAAGGCGCTGATCATCTGTATCGGCGGGATAGCCGTAGTTCTGGCAGTGCTTCTGTTCTTCATTTACCGTAAGGTCAGCGATCCTGCCACAAAGATGCAGAAGGCAGTCCTGGAGTATACCAATGACAAGGACAGTGCGAAGATCGTCGGAAAGATGTACAGGATCGCGGCGAAAAATGAGCTTGGCTACCTGGCGGACAGCATTTCCGATCTGGCACTTGAGATCGATCTCTACACGAAGGAGAATATCCGTATCGCCGCAGAAAGGGAAAGAGCGGAGAAGGAACTGTATGAGGCGGAGGTTCAGGTCATGGTCTCCCAGATCCGGCCTCACTTCGTATATAATACGCTTTCATCGATCGCCATCCTCTGTGATATAGATCCCAAGACCGCGAAAGAAGCAGCGATCACATTTGCCAAATATCTGAGAGCAAATATGGACGCTCTGAGGCAGAAGGAACCGGTGCCCTTCGAGCTGGAGCTGGAGCATCTGAAGAATTATCTCTATATCGAAAAGCTGAGGTTCGCCGATGCGCTGAAGGTGGAGTACGATATTCAGACCACCGATTTTGAACTGCCGATCCTTTCGATCCAGCCCCTGGTTGAAAATGCCGTAAAGCACGGAGTTGGTATGAAGAAGTACGGAGGAACGGTGAAGATATCCACAAGGGAAACCGATGCCGGATATGAGGTGGTGGTTTCCGATGACGGGGTCGGCTTCGATCCGGAGGCGCCGAAGAAGGATGACGGAAGGACCCACGTGGGAATGGAGAACACGAAGAAGCGTCTGAAGGATATGTGTGGTGCGGACATCGTGATCGAAAGCCGCGTCGGGGAAGGGACCACCGCGAGAGTGATCATTCCGAAACAGGGGAAGGAGGATGACCGCGTATGAGAATGCTGTGTGTAGATGATGAACCTCTCATGCTGATCATGTTGGAACGGGCTGTAAAGGAAGCTGCGCCCGAGGATGAGGTCTATTCATTTCATTATCAGGAGGATCTGCTGGAGGACGCGAAGAAAAACGGCTGTGATGTGGCCTTCCTTGATATCCATATGAGAGGCATGAACGGTGTGGAGCTGGCGAAGGAGCTGAAAGCGGTCAATCCCAAAATGAACATCATTTTCGTGACGGGATTCTCCGAGTACGCGGGAGACGCCATGAAGCTGCATGCCAGTGGATATATCATGAAGCCGGTCACTGCAGAGGAGGTAAAGAAGGAGCTTTCCGATCTGAGATTTCCGATGGTTCCCAAGAAGAAGGCGCTGCTGCGGGTGCAGTGCTTCGGAAACTTTGACGTATTTCTTCCGGGAGGCGAACATGTACGCTTTGAACGAAGCAAGGCAAAGGAGATATTTGCCTATCTTGTTCACCGGAACGGCAGCTCCTGCACGATCAAAGAGATCGCAGCGGTGCTCTTTGAGGATGAGCCGTATGACAAGAAGCAGCAGAACTATATGCAGCAGCTGACCCATGCACTGATGAAAAGTCTGAGGGCTGTGGGCGCAGAGGAGGCAGTGGTCAAGGATTTTAACGCACTTGCCGTGAATCCGGAGCGGCTGGACTGCGATTATTATCGTTTTAAGGAACTGGATGCGGGGGCGGTAAACGCCTATCAGAATGAGTATATGAGCCAGTATTACTGGGCTGATTTCTATCCGGATTAGAGCAGGAATCGGCCGATCGGCCGATGTGCCAAAATGGAACACTGTGAAAGATCTTGCTATGGTACAATGGAACATGTGGCAGGGGGAAAGATGCTCTGTCATGTTAACGTGGCAAGGACCCCGTCCCTCTGTCACATAATAGCTATGGAGGACTCAAGATATGTATGAGAAACACGATGCATACCTGCTTTACGAGTACATGAAGAAGGTATCCTTTACGGTAAGGATACTGGTAAGAATGAAGGAGAAAGTAGATGCAAAACTGCTGAAGGATGCTGCACAGAAGGCTATCAGCCGGTTACCGTACTTTGCAGTAAAGATCCGGGTCGATGAAGGATCGAATTTTGTATTGGAACATAATGATGCACCCATCCCGGTGCTGCCGGAGAAAGAGGAGCGCCTGATGCTTGGTTCGGAAGCTGTGTCCGGACATCTCTTTGCCATCACGTATAAGGACAACTGCGTCTGGTTCAATTTCGCGCATACGGTGTGTGGGGGAACCGGAGGCATGATCTGGCTGAAGAGCACCATGTATCAATATCTGACGACGAAATACGGAGAGATTCCCGCCCCGAAGGATATCAAGCTCCCGGGAACTCCGGTTCCGGAGGGAGAGACCTATTATCCGGATCCGGCAAAGCTGCCGGATGATGAACCGCTTAAAAGATATACCGGAGGAGCTACGAAGGTGGGGCTCGGCAGATTCCTGAAGTTTCTGCTGAATCCATTTGCGAAGAAACAGTATTACAGCGAGATCAGCATTCCGACTGATCGCTTCATGGAATATGCGAAGAGCATCGACGGAAGTCCGAATACGATCTTTGCCTCCCTCATATTCAAGTCGCTGGCGGAGTATTTCCCGGAGAAAAAGGGAAATGTGATCTCCGGAAGGATCGCGGATGATTACCGAAAGGATATCGGGGCGGAGGAGTCCTACCGTGACTTTACGAGACTCCTGCATATTCAGTATGACAGGAGCATGCTGAATGAATCAATGGAGAAGCTGAATATCAGAGCCAGAGGTGCCATCATTTATCAGATGCAGCCGGAGCTCAGTATCGAGCGGTTCCGCAAGATAGAGGAAACGCGAAGAGAGATCGATGCACTGCCGGATCTGAAGAGCAAGAAGAAGTATGCTGCACAGCACAGCTTGTTCCGCTCGGATCCGCGGGATGTCTTCAGCGTAAGTTATGTGGGACAGATTGACTGGGGCGGAATGGCGGATCATATCACGGAGGTGTATACTCTTACTGACGGGGATTTCATGATGGAAGTAAATGCACTGCCGGATAAGTTCTGCGTGAGCTATCAGCTGGTGAATAAGGACCGGGGACCGGTGGATCTGCTGTGCAAGACATTTGACGCGGAAGGGATTCCGTATGAGGTTTCGGATATGAAGGTCCGGTATCTGCCCGACGTTCAGATCCCGAAGAAGTGATGTGACATTGGATCCGTCCCTCTGTCACATAAGGGAGATGTAATATTGCGTAAGAAAGTATATGCCTACATCAAAAAGAAATATAAGGTCTCGCCCGAGTATCCCTGGAGCAGGTATGATACGAGTGCGGTCTTTCGTCATCCCGAGAACCGGAAATGGTTTGCTCTGGTGATGGACGTGAGCCGTGAGAAGCTGGGACTGCCGGGGGACGGTGAAGTGACGGTCATCAATCTGAAGGTGGACGACATGTTCTTCCGCGATATGATCATCCGCGAGGAAGGAATCATGCCCGCGTATCATATGAATAAGCAGCACTGGATCACTGTGATCCTGGACGGAACTGTTCCGGAGGAGCAGGTCTATGATCTTCTGGAAATGAGCTTTCTTGCGACGGCTCCGGCGAAGAAGAAGGAGAAACTGCGTGCGGCGAAATGCTGGGTCGTTCCGGCAAATCCCAAGTACTATGATGTTGTCGCTGCATTTGAGAAGGAAGACGAGATTGACTGGAAGCAGGGGAACGGGATCCGCGTCGGAGATACCGTCTTTCTGTATGTGGGTGCGCCGGTTTCGGCGATTCTCTTTAAATGTCTTGTGACGGAGACGGACATCCCCTATGATTTCAGCAACGAACATCTGACCATCAAGGCACTGATGAAGATCAAGCTGCAGAAGCGCTATGATCCGGCGGATTTTACATTTGATGTTTTGAAGGAGGAGTACGGGATCTACGCGATCCGCGGACCGAGAGGCATACCGGAGGCCCTGCGCCTGGATCTGGGGTAATGATTGGCCGACTGCATCAACCAGACATCGAACGATTCGGACTTTTTCAGGGTGTTCATGGCATGGAGGAATAGATATGGGTTATCTGATCAGTGAGACAACAAGAGAAGAAAGAGAGCGGATCGTCGCGGAGTCCATCGGAAATATCAACGGCTCCTGTGACGGATGCATGGCAGGCCTGGCAGATATGTATCAGGAGTACATAGACGGCAAGAAGGAGATCCGTGAGATCAACATGGAGTTCCGCGCAAGATATGAGTCCGGCATCGAAGGCCCGACCAGAGAAGGCTGCGGCTACGAAAAAATGTAACACCGAGTTTTTATGATGACAGAGATAAAGGGTGAAACTCTCCTTACGATCTCCCGGTGAGGCATGCCCTGCCGGGGGATTTTTGCTGTCCGGATTTAGAAATGTCGCCTGTCGGGTGACCACCTCCGGCACTCGGTATGGCACAATATAGAAAAATCATAAAACTGGAGGAAAGACTATGTGGAACAATTGGATCAATGGTATGATAGGTGTGGCGGTTGCGGATGCGTTTGGATCTCCGGTTCAGTTTATGGAAAGAGAAAGGCTGAAGGAGAATCCGATCACGGAGATGGAGTACTGTGATATTTATGACAAGCCTGCCGGCGCATGGACGGACGATACCAGCATGGCACTCTGCATTCTGGACAGCATCCGGTCTCTGAGGAAAGTGGATGCTGAGGATGTTATGGAGCGATTCGTCAAATGGCTTCGCGAGGGAGAATACACCCCCACAGGCGTCGCATTTGACATGGGGAATACCTGCGTCTTCGCAATCAATAGTTTCCGGGAGCACCATGATGTGGACACCTGCGGAAGGACGGGAGAATACGCGAACGGAAACGGTTCCCTCATGCGAACGCTCCCGGTATGCCTGTATTATGCGGAAAGGACGCATTCCGGAGAAGCAACGGAGGAGCAGGCGATCAGTGACATCCATAGATTGTCGTCGCTGACGCATAATCATATCCGAGCCAATATGGCATGCGGTCTGTATTTCTTCTGTGTCCGGGAAATGATCTATGGAAGCGGAAGTCTGATCGAACGTCTGCAGAACGGTTTTGATCAGGGCTTTGCATTCTATGATACGGACAGGTCGGCTGCGAAAGAATCAGCCCACTACAAAAGACTGCGTGATCTCTCCGAATTCAGGAAACTGCCGGAGGATCAGATCCGCAGTTCCGGATACGTGGTGGATACATTGGAGGCTGCCGTCTGGTCTCTGATCACCACCGATAACTACAGAGACTGTATCATCCGGGCGGTAAATCTGGGTGAGGATACGGATACGGTGGGTGCCGTAGCCGGCGGACTGGCAGGAATCTACTACGGCTATGAGGCCATCCCGAAGGAATGGCGGGATGAGCTGCTCAGGAGAGAGTGGATCGAGGAAATGTGCGTGAAGTGATAGGAAAATGTATGATTATGATGAGGATGTCACGCAGTGGCATGTAAAACGGGCGATTACGAACGCGTCACGTTGACGGAGCAAAACCGACAGGAGGATGATAGACATGAATATTGAAAAGATATACTTTGACATGGACGGTGTTCTGGCTGATTTCGAACGTGGTGTTCGTGAGCTCTGTGGTATGGAACCACCTCCACAGGAAGGTGAGAAGGAGCCCGGCCTGGATCTTTCTATGTGGGATAGAGTCCGCAACGTTGGGAATTTCTATGACGTGCTCGAGCTGATGCCGGGAGCAAAGGAAATGTTCGATGCTGTCTATGAAAAATATGGTGATAAAGTAGAGATCCTGACCGGCATTCCGAAACCTGATAAGCACATTCTGACTGCCGCAGAGGATAAGATCAGCTGGATGCGGCGCCTCATTTCCGATAAGGTGGTTATGAATATCGTCTTTCGTGCGGAGAAGCCGAACTTCTGTAAAGGCAAGGGCCATATCCTCATAGATGATCTGGGGAAGAACATAAGGGAATGGGAGAACATGGGAGGAACCGGCATTCTGCACATCAGTCCGGAAGACACACTGAGAAGACTTTCCGAAATCGAAGGAGACCTCGCGAATAACAACGAGGTGATCGAGAAACTGAAGCGGGGAAATGATCTCTATCTGGAGAGCCTCCATAACGGAGGAGATGTATCCCCGGAGCTTCGCCGGAAGACGGCCGAAGAGGGACAGCATCCCTACGCCATCGTGATCGCATGTGCTGATTCCCGTGTGATCCCGGAGGCAATCTTTTCCGCCGATATAGGGGATCTCTTTGTGATCCGCGTGGCCGGAAATGTCCTGGATAACCATCAGCTGGGCAGCATCGAGTACGCGGCCGCACACCTGGACGCCAATGTGATCGTCATGCTGGGACACACCAGATGCGGCGCCGTCTCTGCAACCATCAAGGGATCCACGGAAGGTTACATCCGATATATCACGGACGATATCCGGGAAGCGATCGGCGGTGAGAAGGATGATTACAAGGCTACGGTCCTGAATGTAAAGCACGGCGTGAATGTCATTCGTCAGGCCTTCCGCGAACATCCCGAGATCCCGTCGGATGGACTGGAGATCGTCGGAGCCGTGTACAATGTCGACACAGGCAAGGTGGATTGGTTATAAGAGTAGGGGGACGAGATCGCAAAGAACCTATAATGAGATGCTGAACAGCAGGCCGTTTGATCAGCAATGGTGAGCACATAAAGGATGAGTGAGATCCGACGAGGAGGTAGAGAAAATGGAAAAAGAGGTTCAATTCTTTGACAACCCTTTGCATGAGCTGCTGAATGATGATCGAAATGACAGGATTATGATGTGTAGACAATCTGATTATCTTGAGCCGTTATTGCTGATCGCTTATCCGACTGACAAGATCAGAAGGGATTTGATACTTGCCTGTGTCGATGAAGGCATTGCATCTGAAATGATGGTTAATCCGCTGGCATATGAAAATATGTATAAGTATATTACAAGATTGATGGAATCCCATGGGTGTTCACGGGATTGGGCCAGGGAAATAATCATAACATGGCTTCATGCATTGCAGCATATTTCGGTTGTTTATATCGATAGAAAAAGATATGTGAGTTATTTGTTTGAGAACGCATTTTCTTCCGTACCTGTGCCTGAGGATGAGACAATTCGATATAAAGCTGAGCCTGAGCGCTTTGTATTGATGGGGGTGCCGGCTGATCCGCATCGTTTTGATGATTCAGAGGAAGACGATGATTATTTCGAGGATGAAGAGGATGATGATTACGCTGAGGAAGAGGACGATGATTACGAGGCTGAAGATCAACAGGAGAGTTATCCCGGGAAGGATAAATGCGAGAAGCTGCGTGAGATAAGAAGAAAGATCGCGGAGGCAAATGGGATCGATTTTCAGCCTGCTGAATGTACTCATAAAGGTCCGTGCCGTGGAACCTGCCCGATGTGCGAGAAAGAAATTGAATACCTGAATGAGCAGTTGGAACGGAAGATAGAATCGGGAGAGACAGTAAATATTACCGGAGTTGCCAAAGACGAAGTGCTGGAAGCCGGATGTGTTTGCGATTCACCGCAGGAGGATCAAAACTATTTCAAGAAGGGTATGGATCTATAGGATCGCGACCTGGAAAGTGATCAGGGGAGGTAGTTCATTTGTGCAAAGAATACCCGATTCAGAATATCAGTCGGTTACGAATGGGATCTGACGGAGAAGGTGTACGATCGCTGATCACATTATACGGATGCCCGCTTAGATGTCGGTACTGCATCAATCCCCATACATGGGACGGCAGTTTGCTTCCTGTGAATCTGACAGCAGAAGAGATTTTCAAAAGAGTATCCGTGGATCGCTTATACATCCTTGCGACAAATGGCGGGATCACATTTGGCGGCGGGGAGCCGCTCCTATATCCGGGATTGATCAGTGAAATGAGAGGACTGTGTGATCCGGAGATGACGATCTATGTCGAAACATCCCTGCATGTGCCATGGGAGAATATAGAAGCATCCTTAGATGCTGTAGATCGATATTTCGTTGATATAAAGACCATGGACGCCGTGCTGTATAAAGAGTATACAGGGATGGAGCTGGACCTGTCTCTGGAGAACCTGAAACGTTTTCTGAAAAGAAAACCTGCCGATTCGATAGCGGTCAGGATCCCGATCATTCCGGGAATGGCGGATGAAAACAAACAGGAAGAAACAAGAGCAAAGCTGTATGATATCGGAATTAGAAGATTTGATCTTTTTACGTATGTGATCTCCGATTCGAAACATCTCCACCCTGGATGACCCGGAAGGCTTCCTGCAGAAGGTTGTTCGGAAGGCAGAATCCGGATATGAGCTTTCCGATGAGGATAAGAAGATATTGGACGGACTACGAGCATGGAAGGCGGAGAAGGAATAGTATTCGTGGTATGATCAGATACCACGATTGGTGACCTGAATACGGAGGAATAAGAATGGACGAGAATAGATCCGACAAGTTTTCGTGGAAACCCGGGGATGTGGTGATTCATTTTCCAAAGAAGAAAAATGATGAAGAACAGGAAAAACAGGAGGAGGTACACACCATGGACAAGGAGAAGTACATTCTGATGACCATCGATAATCGTACCTGGTCGCCTGATTTTACTGTGTTTGATGACATAGTTACAGCACGCGCGGCTATGAAGAAAGACTTTGACCGTGATCTGGAGAATGCGCTGGATACTATGTGTATTTCACATCCGAAGGAAATCGTTTATACAGATTATTCGGAGCAGTTCTTCGTGATGGAAACGGAAGATTCCCTTCATGCGGAGTTTCTTTCTGACGTCTTTAGTGATGATGTTATTCACTATGAGATTAAAGCTCTTTCAGAGATGGAATCCGAATAGAAAACCTACCTGATCGTGTGACCATGAAGAATGAAATGAACCCAGTATTTACGTGGGATTCCGGGACCTACATCCCGAAAAGCCGCGTAAATACTGGGTTTTTGCTGTCCGTAAATCAGGACATGTTATGTGGTATGGTAGAATCAGCTGAAAAAAATCAATGGATGGAGGAAAAGAAAATGAAGAATGAGATGAATCTGTATGCACTGCTGAATATGATCAAGGACACTCTGGATGAAGAGGAATTTCCGGAGATCTGCAGAGTTATTGATGAAGAACTTCAGACAAATGACCTCCCGATCGGAGAGGCACCGCGGATCGCTACCAGGATCATGGATTGCGATAAGCCGAAGCAGTTCCCGCAGGATCTGATTGAGTTCGTGAAGGGCTTGTATGAGATCGGAATCGCTGCTGGGGATGCCGGTGCGATGAATGATCTGGGTGCGCAGTACTATGACGGTCACAGAGGCTTCGAGCAGAACTTCAGCAAGGCGGTAGAAATGTATAAGATGGCTGCTGCAAACGGAGACCGTCAGGCGCAGGAAAACCTGGGTTACTGTTACTACTATGGTCGTGATATGGAGCCGGATTACGAGAAGGCTTTTCATTATTTTGCGTTGGGTGCCTTTGACGGACATCTGATCTCCCTGTACAAGATCGGAGATATGTACCTGAACGGCTATTATGTCGAGAAGAACGAGAGAGAAGCCTTTGAGATCTATATGCGCTGCCTGGATACCATGACGGACGAGGCGGCTCCGAAGGTGGCCGGACAGGTATATCTGCGCCTGGGTAAAATGTTCCTCCGCGGCCTCGGAACAAAGAAGAATCTGGAGACAGCTCTGATCTGCTATCAGAAGGCGGAGAACTATCTGTACAGCATGGTGATGGACGGCGATGTAATGTACAGAAACAGTCTTATGGCCGCCATCAAAGGGCAGGAAACAGTCCGAAAAGAGATGATGGAACTGCTGCCGGACGATGAGTGGAATTTTGACTGAGAATCAGCAGAAAATCAAAGAGGAGGAAAGGAACATGAGCAAGATTTACTTTACGATTACAGGTATGAATTACTACTGGTGTTTTGTTACACTATTCCTATCATCGAGATTATGAGGGAAAGGAAGGATGTACGCCCATGTGCTGCCGGTACTACATTGGAAAATCATCGGAAATGCAGGAAATTGTGAGTGATATGATGCGTTCCTCTTTTGTGAGTAAATGGAATGAACACTACACTGTAAAATCCTATGGGGAGATGAGTCCTACCGATATCGTACCGGTGATCGCCTCGAATCGGAATCGGCAGAGAACTGTCTTTCCGATGAAATGGGGCTTCACCGGGAAGACGCTTCTGATGAACGCCCGCGTCGAAACGGCTGCTGTAAAGCCGACATTCCGGGATGCCTGGAAGAGTCATAGATGCATCATTCCGGCATCGAATTATTTTGAGTGGGAGCATTTGATCGGAAATAACGGGAAGAAGAAAACCGGTGATAAATATTCGATCCGTCCGCATGACAGCAACATAACCTGGCTGTGCGGACTCTACCGATTCGAAGCAGATCTTCCGTTCTTCGTTATAAATTTGCGGCGAAAAACCCACAGGCTTGCCTGTGGGATGAAAGCCGCCTGAAACACATGGAAATAATATAGAAAGCATATTGATATTTCAGTATGCTTTTAATTTTACTTGGCATATACATAGAGTATATATAATCTATGCATATAAGAAAGGAATATTTATGCTTACTTTAAAATGTGAATATTGTGGTTTTGAGCAAACTGTAAAAAAGAGAATAGACAAATATACATATTTTGAATTAACCCATTGTAAGCATCTGTGGTGTCCATGTAATAAATGTAAAGAACAAAATCCCAGGCCAAAACAAATTGAAAAGGGGCTTGTAAAACATGGATGGGTATTAGGTGAATGGGATTGCTTACTTACTGAAGAAGATGCTGCATATGTTCAATCACATCAAAAATATGGCAGTTGGAGTAAAATAATAATTCCTACAATTGAAGAATGCAGGTCTTTGTTAAGAGCAAGACAACTTAAAGATATAGGACTGCAGTTATTACAGGAGGCTACTGATGGCACGACCAAAGAGTGACAACGTACAGATTAACATTTCCATTCCTTCTGAGTGGAAGACACAGCTTGAAAACCTTGCACGTATCTATTCTGTTGAGGAAGGCGAAACTATAACATTTCTTGACCTAATGCGGAGGGGTATTCAGGAAAAATATCAGTTAGGAGTTAAGGACGATGAGCGAGGAGCAATATCATAGTGCTTCACATTGCAAATATCTGATACAGTATCATATCATCTGGTGTCCTAAATTTAGATTTTCAGTTTTAAGAGGCGATGTTGAGCTTTTTAAGGCATTCCCGCAACTCAAACAGTTTTATACAAGATGCGGCGTATTATGGTCAAGAGGATTTTTTGTATCAACGGTAGGTCATATAAGCGAAGCAACGGTAATCAAATACATAGAGGAACAGAAAAATCATGGCTGATGAAGAGTACAGTAAAGTTTTAAAGAAATTTCATAAGCTGTCTGACAGGCATATCTTAGTTGCAGAAACAGATATGTCTTATTCCGATGTCATAAAGGTTGTGGCTCTTTCTGATAAGATCCGCAAAGCAGGCAATGAACTTGTAGGTCTTATGAAAAAGAATCATGACCAGCTTATGCGTACAAAGAAATATCGCAAATTGCGTGAACTTTATGGCGGTACTGAGGATAAGGATAAACGTAAAGATTTAGCCAGACAACTTAACGAGATGCAGGCTGAATATAACGTCACATGGGATTTCTGTCGTATATCCATGATACCGATAGGCAAGAAATATGGCATTGATGCGATATTTGCTCTTACTAAAGCCGAAGACGTATGGCGGGGTATTGAGAAATGTCTGTATGGCAACGGAAAAAGCATCCATTTTTCACAATACGGAGAACTTCCATGTATTAGGGCAAAGCAGATAAACCGTGGCATCCCAATATCTGTCAAGGATAACAAGATACGGTTCAAACTTGGAAAAACAGTTTTTGGATTGCAGTTAAACGACAGGTTTCAACAGGATGAAGCGAATGCAGTCCTGTCATATCTTACCAAACCTGAGATTATAGATGCAAAAGCGGTAAATATTCTTTTAGAAGAAGCTATTTGTATAGACACATACAGACCATGCTATGCTACTCTCGTACCTAAGATTATCAGAGGCAAGTACAGAGTATATCTGCATCTGACCATAGAAGGTAAGGCAAAACCCAAATATGATAAATTCGGTAATCCAAGACATAAATATGGTAAAGGCATAATAGGCGCTGATATTGGAACACAGACAGTTGCCTATACATCTGATACTGAAGTTGGTCTTAAGAATCTTTCGGAACGTGGCAACAGCATACAGAAATCGGAGCATTTGGAAAGACTGTATTACAGGGCTATGGACAGGTCAAGAAGAACCACTAATCCACAGAACTATAATCCTGACGGCACAGTTAAGAAAGGTCGCAAGACTTGGAAATATTCAAATCATTACAAGAAAATAAAAGCCAAGCATTCTGAACTTTGCCGAATAAATGCAGTTAACAGGCAGCTTGCAATCAACGAAGATACTAACCATCTCCGAAGTCTTGGCGATGTATTTGTAACTGAACCCAAGAACGCAGGTAAGCTGATGAAACGAGCTAAAGTGACCACTATAAACAGCAAAGGCAAGTTCAACAGGAAAAAGCGGTTCGGCAAATCCATAAAGAACAGGTGTCCTTCAGGTTTTCAAGCTACGATAGAAAAGAAATTCAAATCATCTGGCGGTACATATATAGAAGTTCCGCAGAATTACAGAGCTTCGCAGTATGACCACACAGCCGATGATTATATCAAAAAGAAATTGTCTGACAGGATGTATAAACTCACAGACGGAACTTTAGTGCAGAGAGACTGGTATTCATCATATATACTCTACTGCTACGATTACAGGACACAAGGTATAGACAAGAATAAATGTATAACTGAATTTGATAAACATTACAACAAAGAAAAAGCCCTAATTACGTGGATTAAGGTTAATAAAATCAAAGTATTAAACAGCGGAATCAAAGTAGCTTAACAACTTAATATGGGGCGATTGACTGTACGTCCCTGCCGCAAGACAGAAATTTACCGCTAATGTGGTCGTTGGACTGCTTGGTAATGAAAGTCCTGATTCAAACAGATTTATACTTGTAACTCCAAAGTCTGAAAATGATGTACGATTACAAGTTACACTTGGCAATCAGAACCCCACGGGCTTACCCGTGGGAGCAGTCAGCCTCACAAGAGAACCCGGAGAGCAGATCCGATTCATCCATGACCGCATGCCGCTCATCCTGCCGGAGCATTTGGTAAATGCATGGATCGATCCGAATGCGGATCCTGCAGAGCTGGTCGAAGAGGCTGTCACGGATGTGGTCGCAGAGAAGTGTGAAGCAATCATTGATAGCCAGATGACAATGGATTTTATTGACTGATCCGAGGAGGATCGTAATGAACCCGGTATTTATGGGGCGTTTCGGGAATTGTGTTCCGAAACACCGCGTGGATACTGGGTTTTTGCTGTCCCGAAATAGGGACATGTTATGTGATATTGTAGAATCAGAGCCTAAAACGAGCCTAAAACGAGCTCAGTAAAGCAAGGAGGGAAAAAATATGTTAAATAGCTTTGATAAAATGTTTGACCGCAATCATGATGGAAGGCTTGACTGGATGGAAAGAGCCAATCAGATGAGCTTCCTGGATATGGCCATGGGCTTCGATAACATAGACGATGACGACGATGACTTTGACATGGATAATGACGATTACGATGAATGGTAAGAGATGGAGGAGGACAGGAAAATGGGAACAATATCAGCGGTAAAAGAACAGGAGATCACACAGATCCTGGCGCCGTGGCTGCGGGCCAGAGTAGAGAACGGCCTTCTGAAGATCTGGCTGTCAGAGCAGGCGCCTGAACATGTGAAAGAGCTGTACCGCAGCTGCTATTCTTAGGAAAGAATGATGAGATGCTGCTTCCGGGGGATGAGAGCCATTAGTCGATCAATATAGCAGAGAACCACAAGGAGAATGCCTATGGCAAAGGATATGTATGGACGAAAGATGGCGGTGCAACCTATGCAATAACAGATTGGGATCAGTTTGAGTGTTAAAGATCGCTCCTAACAAGGATGGAAATTTAACGGACACTAACTTTCGGAAAAACGTATGGCGTAAAACCCTGAAATGTGATACAATGAAACGGGGTTTTACGCCCATATTTTTGACTTGGAGAGGTCTGATATGGCGAGGGGGAAGAAACAGAAACTAAAGCTCTTTTATCTGTATAAGATCATGCACGAAGAGACGGATCAGACGCATTATCTTACCATGACTCAGATCATCGAGAAACTGGGTTCTTATGGTGTGGAAGCGGACCGGAAATCGCTGTATGACGATATCGAAACACTAGAGGTTTTCGGTATCCAAATCAAGAAGAAGAGAGTTGGAGCATACACATATTACTATGCGGCGAATCGGCCGTTCGAGCTGGCGGAAATGAAGTTCCTTGTGGACGCAGTCCAGGCATCCAAGTTCATTTCCGAGAAGGAAACAAAAGTACTCATCACCAAGCTGCTGGACCTTGTCAGCATGAATGATGCGAAAATGCTCGAGCGGGACGTGCATGTGCCGGGGCGGATCAAGAACATGGACGAAAGCGTCTATCACACAGTAGACGTTCTTTTTCGTGCCATGAGCGAAGATCGACAGCTCCGGTTTCATTATTTTCAGTGGAATATAAAGGCGGAGCGTGAAATGCGCCGTAACGGAGATTACTATCTCGTCAGCCCCTGGGCCCTGCACTATGATGACGAGAAGTACTACCTGGTGGGATACGATCACAAGCATAAGGAGATCCGCCACTACCGTGTGGACAAGATGCTGGACCCAGAAGTTGTGGATGCCAAACGGAAAGGCGTAACCAAGTACCGGAAGAAGGATCAGGAAAAGTACACCCAGCAGCACTTCCGGATGTTCGGCGGAGAACTCCAAACCGTAACCCTTCTCTGCGAGATTGACATGGCAAATGTGATCGTGGACCAGTTTGGCCGTGACATCCAGATGATCCCAGTGGACGAAGAACACTTCACCGTGGACGTGGAGGTTGCGGTAAGTTCCCAGTTCTTTGGGTGGCTGGTAGGGATCGGCGGAGGCGTGAAGATTGCAGGGCCGGAGGATGTGAAAATGCGAATGAGAGAAGAAATAGAGATGATACAGGGTAACAGTACACGGTACCTCCACTGAGGACACAATAAGATCTTTAAAGCATACGAGTGGATCGGATAATAATATGTTTGATAAAACCGTAGAAGTGAAGAGGAATGGAGGTAATGGTTCGATGATGCGTAAGTTTATTCCATGGATAATCGGAGTAGTAACATTGCTTGTTGTTTGTGTACTTGCAGTGTGTCTGTATAAGAAATGTGTTACACCGACGGGTATCGTGATAACAAACGCGCCGAGATTGATGAAAATGGATGATGTTGAGAATTTAGAATACAACATATTCCCTGAGTCTGCGAAGGGGGCGGTTACCTGGAAGAGCAGTAATGATAAAGTTATAGCGGTTGATGAAAACGGTGTTATTACCGCAGTAAGAGATGGTGTGGCTACTATATCAGTATTTACGGAGAATGGAATTTCAACAAGTGTGGATATAGAAGTGTTTACAATAGATGGAGAATGGCATGCTTCAAAAACATTTGATCAGACAATGGGAAATGCATTGACTCCGGAACAAAACAAAACAGTAGCGGCAACAAGATTTCTTTGCTCAGGTAATAGAGGGATGCTGTTAGTTGATAATAACCGGTGTTTATTTGAAGGTGTTTTATCCAAAACAGATAATGGTGGAGATGGGGAACATGCTGATTACAAAATTCAGTATAATCCGAATTTTGCCGCTGAGATTACCGTATTATCACGGGATGAAATAACTGTGAAGGATGGTACGCTGGTAATATATTTAGACAGAAAATAAGGCAGGCCTTGATTACGGTAAATATTTAAAGAAAGAAAAGCCTAAAAGAGTGAGTCGATTAATTGATGGTTGATTTGTTGGAAGTGTAATGGAACCTTTAAAAGAGGCGGGGGTTCTTGAGCTGAGAGCAAATAGCGCTAATGAATAAGGATTGGTAATATATCCGAAATAAAATACACCACCTACGACACATTCGTGCTTTCAGTGGTTCACATTTATTATCCTATAAAATGAACTCTAAGTCAAGAATAATACTTATTATTGAATAAATTGAGATTTGTGGGGATGATAGATGGCAAAATATAAGCTTGAAGAGATATTTGATTTACAAATGGGTAAGAATCCATCAAGAAATACTCTAGAGTATTGGAACACTTGCCATAATAAGTGGATTTCAATCGGTGATCTTAAGAGCATACCAAAATGAAGACGCAGAAACGATTACCGGATGGATTCGTACAGAGGACGATTTATTCTAGAGAAACAAAAGGGAAGGAGATAGGATGCCGCTGATATGTAACGACATTTGGTGTTAAGCATGGATGCGAAAGAGGTATTAAAAGTCTATTTCGGATATGATTCATATAAACCAGGGCAGGAAGAGATCATTAATTCAATTCTTGACGGGAAAGATGTGTTGGCAATTATGCCTACAGGCTCCGGTAAATCGATATGCTATCAAATTCCGGCATTGCTCTTGTCTGGCATTACAATCGTTATATCACCGCTTATATCACTGATGCAGGATCAGGTTAAAGCGTTGAATGAAGCCGGTATTAGGGCGGGATACATTAATTCTTCTTTGACGGAGTCACAGATATCTACAGTATATGCCAGGGCGCTTGATGGAGCATATAAGATTTTATATGTGGCACCGGAACGACTCGAAAGTTTTGATTTTTTGAGTTTTGCCGGAAGAGCTGGTATTTCAATGGTTACGATTGATGAGGCTCATTGTATCTCACAGTGGGGACAGGACTTCAGGCCGAGTTATCTTAAGATCGTGGATTTTATAGATGGACTTGGTAAGAGACCTATAGTAAGTGCATTTACGGCTACTGCAACAGAGGAAGTAAAGAATGACATTTCCTGTATACTCAAACTGCAGGAACCGAAGATTGTTGTGACCGGGTTCGACCGTGAGAATCTGTATTTTGATGTTGAGACTATCAAGAAGAAGGACGATTATGTTCTGGAATACATCCGGAAACATCATGGGGAAAGCGGAATCATATATTGTGCTACAAGAAAGAATGTGGATTCGTTATACGAAATGCTTTCCAATGAAGGTATTCAGGTGGCAAGATATCATGCCGGAATGAATAATGAAGATAGAAAAGAAAGCCAGAATGATTTTATATATGACAGAACGCCGGTGATCATAGCTACGAATGCTTTTGGTATGGGCATTGATAAATCCAATGTCCGATTTGTCATTCATTACAATATGCCGCAGAGCATGGAGAATTATTATCAGGAAGCTGGACGTGCGGGGAGAGACGGTGAACCATCGCAGTGTATCCTGCTATTTTCTGCGCAGGATATCATGATAAACAAATTTTTACTTGATCATAAGGATTTTACAGATATTCCGGATGAAGAAATTGATCTGATCAGACAGCGTGATGCGAAAAGACTTCATGTTATGGAAGGATATTGTAGGACTTCGGGTTGCCTTCGGAAGTATATCCTGGGATATTTCGGAGAGAAGCGAAATGAGCCGTGTGACAGTTGCGGAAATTGTCATAGAGAGTTTACAGAGATTGATATGACAGAAGAGGCTAAGATTGTCATAAACTGTGTCTGGGAAACAAAAGGGAGATATGGATTGAATATACTTTTGGGAACGCTCCTTGGCGCAAACAGAGCCAGATTAAAAGAACTTGGAACCACAGATTACAAGACATATGGTGCGTTAAAGAATCGGTCTGAATCGGAACTCAGACTTCTTGTCAGTCAACTACTTTTGGATGGATATCTATATCAGACCGCAGATAAATACAGTGTGATCCGATTGGGGGATATAGAACCTCTGAAGAAAGAGGATGCACACCTCATGGTAAGAACTTATAAAGACAGAGAGCCGGAGAGGCAGAAAAAAAGCCGTAGCAAGAGAAGTACAGATTCACTTACGAAAGCAGGATACGATTTATTTGAGGTTCTCCGCGGTCTGAGACTTACAATTGCCAGGGAAGAGGGGATGCCGCCATATATTGTCTTTAGTGATAAAACGCTGATTGACATGAGTGTGAAGACTCCGCGTGATAAAAAATCTATGTTTAGTGTATCCGGAGTTGGGGAGACGAAGTTTGAAAAGTATGGTGAGAGATTTATTGAGGCTATAGTTGAATTTTTAGAAGAGCATCCTGAATCTGTTACAAGTATCAGAGATGAAGAGAATCCTTCAGAGGAAAAGGCGGAGTCTGCAAAGAGGCATAGGGGCCGCAAAGGTCCGTTTTATCTTAATCCCGAGGACGGGGAAAAGTTCGAATACCGTGATCTGTTACTTTTGAGCGAGATTAAGGACGAGTTAAACAGGATCACATCCGGGGATAATGTTAAGCATGTATTTGGCACGGATATTTATAAGCTACTCACAGAAAAAGGCTACGTTGAACAACAGAATATTGAAGGAAGATTTATCCAGGTTCCGACGGAGACCGGGCAGGAAAAGGGCATAGTTGTCAGCGAAAAGACAAGTGAGAAAGGTACGGTTTATACCGTGCTGAATTATCCGCCTGCGGTTCAGAAAGAAATCGTCGAGTATTATATAGAGATCCGCCATCAGGTGGTTGCTACTGAGGCCTGATGAATGTTGGGATTAACAGTACACGGTACCTCCACTTGTGGTGAGCATTGGCGTATGTAAGTCGCTTTCGAAACGACCTTATTTGCAAAAATAAATGCTATATTTGTCTTATCAGATGATAAGCAGGAGGTATTTATATGTACGGAGCTATTTTGGGAGACATTATTGGTAGCCGTTTTGAGTTTGATCGTGGTCGGAAGTCAAAAGAATTCAAGTTTTTCACAAGTGAAAGCCAATATACAGATGATTCGGTTATGACTATAGCGGTGGCAGAAGCATTGTTGAACGCCGGGAAGAAAGCTGATGAAAATACGGTAAAAACAGAACTTATCCGGTGCATGAAGGAATGGGGACACAGAATCCCCGATGCAGGATACGGCGGGATGTTCTACAAGTGGCTGTTTACTGATACTTCAGAACCGTATGGAAGCTATGGAAACGGGGCTGCCATGCGTGTTTCCCCAGCAGGTTGGCTGTATGATACCATGGAGCGGACCAGAGAGGTGGCTCGTTGGACAGCGGAGGTAACGCATAACCATCCGGAGGGTGTAAAAGGTGCAGAATCAGTGGCTGCCATTATATTCCTGGCCCGGACAGGCCATGATAAGTCATATATTAAGGAGTATGTGGTGAAGGTATTCGGATATGATCTGGGCAGAACATGTGATGAGATCCGACCGACCTATCATCATGTAGAAACCAGCCAGGAGACTGTTCCGGAGGCAATAACAGCGTTCCTTGAAGGGGAGAGCTTTACTGATGTTGTTCGTACTGCTGTTTCACTTGGTGGAGACTGTGATACTTTGACTGACATTGCTGTTGCTATGGCGGAGGCGTTTTATGGTTGCCCTCATGAGCTGAAAAGAGAGTGTGAGAAGAGAATAGAACCTGAAATGTGGGAGATTCTGAAACGCTTTGGAGATAATCTTGGATGGAATTAACAGTACACAAAGACATTGGTACCGTGTTCCTTTACAGAGGACTATGAGATTTGAAGACTACTTAAAAGGAATGATGTCCGGAGATACCAATATAATGGCGGAAACTATGAGTCAGATTACTTACGATAGATTTTGACAAGATATTGTTTTTAAACTTCAGAGTTGTTGAGAGGAGGACAGAAAAATCGAAACGTATTATTTGATTGATTTTGAGAATGTACATAGTGATGGACTGGAAGGCTGTCAGAAACTTGAAAGTACGGACCATATCATTATCTTTTTTACACAAAATGCTAAGAATTTAGATATGAGTGGTATTGCCAAACATGGTGGTGCGGATTTTGAAATGGTTGAGGTGCCTGCCGGGAAACAGTCGGCAGATATACATATTGCATCTTACCTGGGATATCTGGCGGGGAAGTATAGTGAGGATAAATGCGAAATAGTCATTGTCAGCCAGGATACAGATTATGACAATGTGATAAAGTTTTGGAAAAAGCAGGCAGGGATAAAGATTACAAGAAGGCAGAAGATACAGCAACAGCCACAGAAGGTACAACAGCCACAGCAACCGAAGAAGACGACTCAGCAACAACCATCGAGGAAAAAGGTCACTCCCGCGAAAACGCCCGTAAATGTCAGTGGTGAAAAGGAGACAAAGCTAAAGCAGGAGATTATGCAGGCAGCAAGAACCATCGGATATGATACGTCTACAGCAAATAAGATTGCTAAGCTTTCTACAGGCATGCTCGGAAGCAGGAGCTTTTTAAACGATGTGATGAATGCATTTAATGATGAGTGGTCGAATGGTGCTGAGGTGTATGAGGATCTTAAATCTGTCCTGTCAAAGTATGCGAATGTGACGGCCCGGAAGACAGTATCTCAGACCGCTACTGCAAAGGATAAGTCGGCAGTGAATAAAGAAGTCATGCAGATACTGAGTAAAGCCGGATTGTCAAATGATGTTGTCGCGAAAGTGGCTTCCATTGTTGTTAAGAATCATGGTGTAAAAAAAGGAAAACAGACAGCTTACAGAACTATAGTATCAAGATATGGACAGGAAAAGGGGCTCGATATATATAAGCGGGTAAAGAAATATATATAATCGGGTAATGAGATATATAATGCATATATCATGTTGTGGGACTATGTTGTGATATATTTTCACCGGGGAGAAATGATGAGAATCGTAGTTGCAATGGATTCGTTTAAAGAGAGCCTTTCCTCGGAAGAGGCCGGAAATGCAGTAAAGGCGGGAATACTAGGGATATTGGTACCGTGTAACTTTACAACATTGATACACTGCATAATATTTTCTTAACAGTACACGGTACCTCCACTTGTTTTAAAAATGAGTCGCTGGAAAAGGCCGGAATCAGGTGGTGGAGAGATTATGAATGAGAGACAACACACAAAGGAATCAATCGGTGCAGATGGTCTTCGGGCGGAGACAAAATCCAAGGAGAAAAAGGCACTTCTTGTGATCGATATGCAGAATGATTATCTATGGAGTAATAGAAAAGAGATGTTTTCATACGATACAGAGAAGCTGGTCGGAAATGTGAATCAGGCCATTGAACAATATCAGGAAGAAGGATATGACATCATCTACATCAAGCATATTCTGTCGAAGCTTATGTGGGGTGTTGGTTTTTCGATCAAAGGAACGGAAGGAGCTGAGCTTTACAGCGGTCTTAATATCGTTTCTGACCATTGCTTCGAGAAGAATCATTCCGATACATTTACGGCGAAGGCATTTCGCGAATATATGAAGGATCAGGGATTTACAGAGCTGGCGCTGTGCGGTCTTGATGAATGCGGATGCGTCGGGGCAACTGCCAAAGGTGCCGTTAAAGCAGGCCTGAAGGTGAAAATGCTCACTGACAGTATCGGAAGAAGATTTCCTGAAAAAAAGGTAAAGGCGATGAGGGATGAGTTGTTATCCCTGGGTGTAGAGTACATATAGTTTTCGTGACGGGGAGCAGAAAAATGGATAGCAAACACAAATCAGATACATTGCTTCTTGCCGTGCTGCTTTCGTTATCCGGAGGCTTTCAGGATGCATATACTTATGTCCTCAGAGGGAATGTATTTGCAAATGCCCAGACCGGAAATGTTGTCTTTATGAGCCAGCGTTTGATGACCGGGGATTTCAGAGGGGCCTTACGTTATTTTCTTCCTCTGGTTGCTTTTGCTTCCGGAATACTGGTTGCCGAACAAATCGCACATTTTTTTAAGAAGATCAATAAGGTATATTGGAGACATGTTATTTTGATCCTTGAGATCATCGTTCTTTCCATTGTCGGATTCCTTCCGGAGGAATTCAATGAGCTTGCTAATATCCTGGTTTCATTTACATGTGCGATGCAGGTTCAGACCTTCAGGTCGTTAAAAGGTCACAACTATGCCAGTACCATGTGTATCGGAAATCTAAGAAGCGGAACGGAGAGTCTGTCAAAGTATCTGAGAACCAGAAATAAAAGCAATATCATCGATTCCTTGTATTACTTTGGGATCATTCTTGTCTTTGCCATCGGCGCCGGTCTGGGAAGTATCCTGTCAGGGTATTGGGGATTCAAAACTATATTGATCTCAAGCGTTATTCTGCTGTTGGCAAATATATCAATGGTGGAAAGGAAAACTGTGGAATAATTATGTGGGATGAAATTTGGAAGGGAGAATAGACGTATGGACCGATTTGCTGAAATAAAACGTACGATCCTCGATCATGTTGAAAAGGATGAAGCAATCTGTGCGGTGGTGGCCATCGGTTCGTCAACAAGAACAGAAGTGAAGGCCGGTTCATCGACCGATGGGCGGATGACTGGATTTTAAACGATATGAAAAAATGCTTTGCCCATTATGAGTCGGAGGATGTTAAAACAGCACTGGATGCGACACATCTGCTTTTTGAGAAAGTCACCAGACGGATCGCGGAAGCGGAGGGATATACATATCCGGAGCGGGCGAAGGATTGCGCATATGCGTTTCTGAAATCGTAATCCCATGTCATCCTGAGCGAAGCGAAGGATCTTACACGAAGCGAAGGATCTTACATGAATCGAAGGATCTTGCGAAGCGAAAGACATAGAATAGTGAGAAAGTTGGGTGTAGAACCATGATCGAATACGGAAATGAAATAACCGCAGAGGAATACCTGGAGCTGCGCAGGCTCGTTGGCTGGATGGAATTCCCTCTCGAGGAAGCGCAGGCCGGACTGGATAACGCCTATTATGTTGTATCGGTAAGAGATGAGGGACGGGCCATCGGTGTGATGCGGCTTCTCTGGGACGGAGGATATATCGCATTCATTTCAGATGTGATCGTGGCTCCGGATCATCAGGGACAGGGAATCGGAAGGAAGCTGGTAGAACTCTGCATCGACAGGGTGAAGGCAGATATGAAACCCGGATACAAGGTGAAGATCAATCTGATGGCTGCAAAAGGAAAGGAGCCGTTCTATGAGAAATTCGGTTTCCTGGAACGCCCGAACGATAAAACCGGTGCCGGCATGGATCAGTGGTTCTTCGCTGATCTGTGACAACGACATTCCGGCAGAGGATCTGCAGGAGCCGTTTCTTTCGGTGGACTGGTCTTCGGGACATTTCCCGGGCAGGCTGGTCATGGCGATGAAGAACTATGAGACGGTATATACCGCATGGGATAAAGATAAACTGATCGGTCTGATCTGTGCCATGGAAGACATTGGTACCATGTACCTTTACAACATTGATACATTGCATAATATTTTCTTAACAGTACACGGTACCTCCACTGTACTATAAGTCTCGGTATCATATGGGAGAGGTAATATAGAAGATCTTACTAAAAAACGCGAGGTTAAAGAATGAATAAAAAATCAAGGCAGGATGCGATAGATGAGCTGACACTGGCTCTTTTATATCTGACAAGATTTTCAGACGGAGAGGGCAATCGATATGATGAGATCGCATGGAAGAATTATGATTTCGACGCGATAGATCGTCTGGATGATGAAAACCTGATCATTAATCCGAAGAGGAAGCGTGGCGGCGGATATAAGTATGCCTATATGACGGAAAAAGGCAGGGAGAAAGCGAGAGAACTTCTGCACAGAATGAATATTGAAGATGACAGCATTTATGAGAAGTATGAGTTCCGTAGTATAAGGCCGGAGGAGGCAGATGAAGCTGCGGAAATTGAGAGGATATGCTTTCCGCCGAATGAGGCTTGTACGAAAGAACATATGCTGGAAAGGATAAGTGCTGCATCGGCGCATTTCTTTGTTGCTATAGAAAAAGAGACCGGCAAGATGGCTGGGTTTCTAAATGGTATCTGTACGGATGAAATGGCGTTTCGTGACGAGTTTTTCACGGATGCATCTTTGCATAATCCGAAAGGGAAAAATGTCATGTTGCTGGGGCTGGATGTGCTGCCGGATTATAGAAAGCAGGGACTTGCAAGAGAGCTTGTGTGGAACTATTGCCGCAGAGAGGAAGAAGCAGGAAGAAGACGACTGGTGCTTACCTGTAAGGCGACCAAAGTGAAAATGTATCGTAAGTTAGGATTTCGTGATCTGGGAGAGTCTGCATCAGAATGGGGCGGCGAGAAATGGCATGAGATGGTTATTTTACTTAGCTTATAACTAAGGTGAAGTTATGGACATCGAAGAGGTATCACTGCGGTTTCGTCAAAGCCAGCTTAAAGCTTCCGTCAAAGCAAATGATATTATGCTTCGCTTTTATTGGGGGTTAGGTCGGGATATATCCAAATGGAGCAAGCAGGCTGTATATGGATCCGGTTTTTATGAAACGGTCAGCAAAGATCTGCAGGATATATTCCCGACAGTCAAATCCTTTTCAACTACAAACCTTAAATATATGCGTTATTTTTATGAGATGTATCCAAATGCCGGAATTCATCCACAGCTTGTGGACGAATTGTCTGCGTCTGAAAATCGTCCACAGTCTGTGGACGATTTGGAGTCGATCTTTTACATTCCGTGGGGACATAACAGGTGCATATTGGATAAATGTAAAAAAAATCCGGATAAGGCTCTGTTTTATGTGCATAAAACACTTGAAAACAACTGGTCCAGAGCGGTACTCTTGAATTTCCTGGATACGGATTTGTACGAAAGACAGGGAAAAGCGGTATCCAATTTTGACCTTACACTTCCGGAAATACAGAGTGATCTTGCTCAGGCAATTACAAAAGATCCTTATAACTTTGATTTTCTTACGATCAGCGAGAGGTACAACGAGAAAGATCTGAAGGATGCATTGATGGATAATATTGGTAAGTTTTTGCTCGAACTTGGGAATGGATTTGCGTTTGTTGGCAGGGAGGTAAGACTACAGATAGGTGATACCGAGGAATTTGTCGATATGCTATTTTACAACATAAAGCTACATTGCTATGTGGTAATAGAAGTAAAGGTTGAAGAATTCGATGCTCGAGACATGGGGCAGCTTGGCACATATATGGTGACTGTAAATCACCATTTAAAAGGTGAGAATGATGGACCGACACTGGGACTGATTATCTGCAAGTCCAAAGATAATGTAAAGGCACAGTATGCCCTAGAAGCAAGTAGCCAACCCATGGGTATTTCAGCGTATGATATCAGTACTTTCTTGCCGGAAGAATACAAATCATCACTTCCTTCTATCGAAGAAATCGAGGCAGAGCTGATGGATGAGCTCGCCGATGCGGAAGGCGGGCAGACCGAATGAGCAGGCAGGATGAACTGATCACTAAAGTGTATAGTTTATGGGAAAAGAGGTGGCTGATTTGTTGTTTAGTAAAGAGGATTTGGATTTGGTGAATTAGCAGATTGATATTGAATGCCGCAAAACGGCGAATCATTTGCTTTTTGCTCTGGAAACTGACAGGAGATGTTACTGCAGGGTTCAGTGCGTAAATCGAATACTCCAGGTTGAATGTTTGACCTGGTTTCAAAATTCTGTTACCAAAGAAGATCATGGGTGGAGACTTCCTCTGAACATTAAGGATGCCGAGACGCTTTCAGACATCACCCGAAAAGTAGCCGAACTGATCGTTTATTATACAGAGGATAAATTTATGATCGGTGTAGTGGCATTGGGCATATATCAGCTAAAGATCTCGAGCGCAGGGATGGAGACCATTCACGAGAACATCATTGACAGAGCCCAGGTATGGAAACAGCGGTTTTCTCAAAATGTGGATGTGAATGACTGGTGCACGAACAGAATATTTGTCAACGGACGCCCACCGAAGATCGTTATTCGGCTGAATGGGATCATTGTGGAAAAACCGGTGGTCATATTTGATCAGGAAGACTATGATGACCTGCAGACTAAAGAGGAAATATATGGGATGGCGCTTTATATCGCGGAATGGGGAGAAGGAAAATACCGGCTGACATTGTCTGAAGACGAGCACGGGTTGTTCGTCGAGATGGATTATTTTGAACCGAAGAAGCGAAAAGCGTGGTGAAAGATTGGAAATAAAACAATAATAGGCTCTTCAGGGGTGAAGGTGGGTGCTTTTCACCCGCCTTCACCCCTGAAGAGCCGAAAAAAGTATCGTTTTAATGCTGATGGTAGCTTGTGGGTAAAGACAAGTGATTTAGAGAACTTTGAATGATTTTGTTCAGTAGTGACGAGTTGCTTTCAGGATTTATGACAGGGAGTTTATATGAGTACAATTGAAATTAAGAAGATAGGTATCACAAAGCTTAATACGGATGCCGTTGTAAATGCAGCCAACGAAGGATTGTGTGAGGGCGGTGGTGTATGCGGTGCAATCTTCAAGGAAGCGGGATCGGCAGAGATGACGAAGGCCTGTAATGCTATCGGGGGATGCAAGACAGGTAATGCAGTTATTACTCCAGGATTTAAGCTTCCGGCGAAGTATGTGATCCATGCCGTGGGTCCTCGTTGGATGGACGGAAATCATAATGAGCCGAAACTCCTCTATAGCGCATATATGCAGTCGTTGATTCTGGCAAAAGAGAACGGATTACATTCCGTTGGATTTCCGCTGATCTCTGCAGGGGTCTTCGGATACCCGTTATACGGAGCATGGAGAAAAGCTATCCAGGCATGCAATGACTTTATTCAGATTAATTCAGATTACGAGATAAAGATTATCTTTTCGGTACTGGATGATAAAATCCTTGCTGCCGGAGAGAATACACTTAAGGATATCCTTGAAGATGACAAGATTGAGGAGAGTGTTATCTATTGGTGCAGAAAGTATTCGATTCTTTTTCATGTGATATATGAAGATGAAGAACTGAGCTGCTTCTTTCGGGAATACAGCATTTATAATACTATGGAAGAGCATCAGGGAATAATCAATATTCTGGATCAGTGCTACTATGAGGCTTATAAAAGTAAAGTGGTGATTTCGGAATACGGTCAGATTGTTATAGACGGAAAGTTTTCGGATAAAGATTTATCCAGACCTGCAAAAAAATGGGTGAATACACTTACTGCTAAACAAATCTTAGCGGTAATCTCTTGGCATTTTAGAAGGGATCACTTCAGTGAGGGTAGCTGGATTGCGAAATCAGTGGCAAATGGGCATATGATGGTTTTGGTGGACGGGTTGTTGGACAGAATCTGATGCAAACATGAAGATAAATGTCATCAGCTTTTGGATAGAATGTTCGGAAGTTGAAAATGAGGATTACCAGAGGCTATATTCGTCTTATCGAATGGAGGGACATTTGAATGGGAAAGAGTAAAGACTTTGATACGATAATGAGAGAGATAACTGGAGGAATTTTAACCCTATAAGCAAGAAGTCCCCCGCCTCTAACTCCCTCTAAGGCGGTGGGATGAATTGCCAATCAGCACTTGAAAGACGAACATATGTTTGGTATAATAAATGTATGAATAAAGCACTCAAATACAGATTATACCCAACAAAAACACAGATGCAGATGTTTACCAAGACCTTCGGCTGTTGCCGTAAGGTTTGGAATCTTATGCTGTCAGAAAAGGTAGAAGCCTATAAGAATACCGGTAAGTTTGTCGTTGTAACTCCTGCTAAGTATAAGTCGGATTATCCATATTTGAAGGAAGTAGACAGCTTGGCATTGGCCAATACGCAACTGAATCTGCAAAAGGCATTTTGCAACTGCTTCAGCAAAACGCGGAAGAAGTGTAATGCTTTTCCAAAGTATAAGTCAGCAAAACACAGTCGTAAGTCATACACCACGAATAATCAGAAAGGGACTGTTGCTATCCTTGAAAACTCTATACGATTACCGAAGGTTGGTGTTGTAAGTGCGGTGATCCATCGTATGCCGGATCCGCATTGGAGACTGAAGTCCGCAACTATATCACAGGATTGTGACGGTAAGTATTTCGCTTCTGTGTTGTTTGAGTATGAATCTACATCGGTGGAACCAGTACTATGCACTGAAAATGCTATAGGGTTGGATTATTCATCAAAATCTCTATATGTGGATAGTGATGGAAATCATGGCAGCCACCATAAGTATTATCAGGAAAGTCAAAAGCGTCTTGCAAAAGAACAACGCAGACTATCTCGTAGGATTGGTTCGAGAAAAGGTGAATCCAAATCATCCAATTATCTGAAACAGTTGCATAAAATAAACAAAATACACAAACATATATCCAACCAGCGGAAAGATCAGCTGCACAAACTGTCAACAGGGATAGCCAACCGGTATGACATCGTCTGTGTCGAATCATTGAACATGAAGTCTCTGGCCAATAAGAGCTTTGGCAACGGCAGAGCTACGTTGGATAACGGTTATGGAATGTTTCTCGGTATGTTGGAATACAAACTGTCCGACCGCGGGAAATGTCTGGTTCGGGTAGACAAATGGTTTCCAAGTAGTCAGCTTTGCCATTGTTGTGGGACCATAAATCCGTTGACCAAAAAGCTTGATGTTCGGAAATGGACATGTCCTGCTTGTGGTGAAACGCATGATCGCGATATCAATGCAGCCAAAAACATCCTAACGGAAGGCCTGCGAATCTATAAACAACAGTTTGTCGCCTAATGCGATAAATGAACGGTAGGGATGGAATAGCCCGAACTTACGCCTGTGGACATCGTGTAAGACTTCTATAACGAATATCGTTGACGAAGCTGTGGTGGTTGAAACAGGAAGCTCCGACCTCTATAGGTCGGGGTAGTTCACGGACATTGAGAATCAGCTGGAGGAACGGGTAAGGATCAATCGTTATCTGATTCAGGAGATCACCTTCCCCAAGGGGACGGTGCGTGACTATTTCGCCATTCCGGCCTGCAAGGAGCATTATGAAATGTTTCACGCTGCCTTTGCAGATATGAAGAACAGCAAATGGGGACAACTTGGAGTATGTCGGTTATTTCCGGAATGGGCTGACATGATTCAAACGGATTACAGGACATATGAAGAACGCATTTTCATAGAAGTTGAGAGCGAAAGCTTTGCTGAAGGCTGTTCTTTTGAGGAGTACAAGCAGAATATCATACGTTACCTGATGGTGTGCAGCTATGAGTATTCGGAAGAGGACGCAATATCATTGGTAGACCATTGTCTGCTTGATGTCAGGATGTCATACTGGGGTAAGGAACCGGTGGCAAATGTGGCGCTGAATATTGGTTATGCGTGTGGGTGAGATGAACGATGACGGGGACGGCAACAGATGACTTTGTGAAAATTAAATATTCGACAGAAGATGAAACCGCTGGGTGTAGGATTTATTATATCACGGCGGCAATCGTAGTCCTTCCAATCCTGATCGTTTGCATTTTCGCCGGAATAGTTCTATCGAAATCTGTGGTCTTTATTCATGGAATACTGATCAGCCTTATACTGGGTGGAATCCTGATCGCTGTGGGCCGTAGACAGAGAGTGGACTGCAGCCTGTACATCAATGCCCATAATCGCATCGTGGAGCAAGGGACCATGTATATCGGACAGGTGATCGAGCTGAAGGCGCATTACGATAAGGTCCTAACACGACATGGGAATCGCGAGATCATCAGCTATTCTTATCTGGTTCGTTATGAGGATGATTTGCATACCGAAAAAACCACGGATACATATATCGTCTCGAAGGTTGACAGGAATGCCGTGGGCAAGAAATGCACCGTTTATGAAGCCGACGGGAAGGTCATTGTGGACGCTATTGAGAAGAGTTGGACAAGGGAGACACAACTATGAAGATATTTGCATATGCGTTACGGGATTTTGACGAGAAGGATCTGTTCATCGCCGCCTGTGAAGAGGCGGGGGTGGAGTATGGCTATACCGCTGAATATCCTTCTATCGAAAATGCGTATCTGGCGGAGGGTTATCAGGGGATCAGTATCATTACGAATCCTGTGGGGCCGGAGCTGGCGCAGAGGTTCTATGATCTGGGAGTGCGACACATTTCCACAAGAAGCATAGGCATGGATCATATCGACCAGGAATACTGTCGGAAGATCGGTATGAAGGTGTCGAATATCAGCTACACGCCGGATACGGTGGCGGATTATACCGTCATGATGATGCTGATGGCGCTTCGGAAGATGCCGCTTCTGATGAAGAAGGCGGAGCTGCAGGACTTCTCTCTGGAGGGAAAGATCGGGCGGGAGCTCAGGACCTGCACCGTGGGAGTGATCGGCACGGGACGGATCGGCAGGTCGGTGATCCGGGATCTCTCCGGATTCGGATGCCGGGTGCTCTGCTATGACGTGAATCCTGCGCCGGATGCGGTGGGACAGGCGGAGTATGTACCGCTGGATACGCTTCTGACGGAGTCGGATATCATAACCCTGTATGCCCCGGGGCTTCCGGAAACTTATCACATGCTGGGTGCGGAGGAGATCCGCCGCATGAAGCCCGGAGTGATCCTGGTGAACTGTGCCAGAGGATCCCTCATAGATACGGACGCCATGATCGCGGCTCTGATCAGCGGACACATCGGATATGCTGCGCTGGATACCATAGAGCATGAGGAAAATCTGTACTATTGCAATCTCTGTGGTGTGGCCCTGGACCGGCCGCAGCGGGCACAGCTTCTCAGTCTGCCGAATGTGCTGCTGTCATCCCACATGGCCTTCTACACCGAGCAGGCCGTGGGAGACATGGTGCGGAATTCCGTGGGGGCACTTTGCGAGGACCTGTAGGGGGTAGAGAAGATGAATCTTTTTGAAGAGATAGGCGAAGATTTGTTTCGTCCGCTCACAGGGATCAATAAAAGAAAATATGTGGATATTCTTGCTCTTGTATGGGATAAGTGTAAGCGAATGCCAATGTATGCCATTGAAAAGAGTACTGTTTTTGATATGGCGGAAGAGTATTTTTTAGGACTGGATGAACAGATTGAGCTTGAAGATGACGAGAGAGTGGAATTGGATAACGGTTCTTCAGATGCTCGTATAATCGCAGGTGGTTTTATCCGACGATTAAAAGATACAGGCTGGTTCATTGAAAAAGAGGGTGAATATGAGGACGAGTCAAAGATTGCGGTGAATTACAAGGTTGTTCCTATCATCAAGTCTTTTCAGGAAATAGTCAGCCCCACGATTGTCACATATAAGGGAAAGCTTTTTAAGATTTATTCGATGTTTGAACACATTTCCGAACTGGGAAGTCCTTATGAAGGTGTGCTGAAAGAGGCGTCGGAAGATTTTGATAATCTTAATCAGGCGCTTCGTATACTGGCAGCATCGATAGAGGATCATATCGACACCCTGACATCCGGCAAGAAACCGGAAGAGGTGCTGGAATTCTTTGAAAAGTATGAGGAGAAGATCGTTGTAGGAGCGTATCATCGTTTTAAAACAAATGACAATCTCTTTTATTACAGGGCTAGTCTGTATGAAAGTCTTGATAAGTGTGAAGATACTCTGATGGACGCACTGGTGGAGGATTATATCGAAACGGAACGTGTTGATAAGGAGGAAGCAACCCGTCAGATAAAGGACTTGATCCAAAAAATACGCATGGATATTGAAGAGATGGAAGCCATCATGCGAACCATCGATGACAGACATATTTTATATCGGACACGGGCTGTGCAGAAAGCTCAGTTCATGCTGCTTTCCGATGGTAGTGTAAAGAGTAAGATAAATCATCTTCTCAGGTGTTATGCAAGTGAAATAAAGTCAAAGGATGATCTTTATGAGGAGGATACCACCTGTATCTATGATGTATTCCAGATATACGGCCAGAATTACCTGGACAGCGCGTCCCTCGCGACTCCGGTAAAGAAGAGAAGACCTACACCGATTGATATGATGCTGATGGGGGAGGAACTTGATCTTGATCTGGTCAATGAAAAGAACAGGGAAATGATGGAGTATATCCGGAATGCTCTGACTTCCGAGAATGTAAATACATTTGCGAGAAATGTACTGAATGGCAAAACGGCAGTCTCGGCTGGACATGTGTTTGAAGAACATCCGGATGATCTGGTGAAGATCATCGGCCTTTTCACCTATCAGAATTCACCGGAAAGAGAGTTCGATATTAAGATGAAGGATAATTATGTGGAAAGCTATGGCGTAAGGTTTAGAGAATTTATTGTAGAAGGACGGAAGGCATAGGTATGGCTGTAGATATCAAAGAAGAAATTGCAAATTACCTGCTGAATAATTGTTTCCTCATTGGAAATGTTGACTCTACCAGAGAGAAATACTATTACGTGATCAATCACGAAGAGGCCTTTCGAAGTATATTTCAGCCCATAGGTTATACGTTGGTTGTTCATAGAAACCTAAGAGTGGTACAGCTTGTAAACCAGCATGGAACAGGAAGATTATCTTTAAGGAAGTATGAAAGTGTCATGCTTTTGATCTTCCGCCTTTTGTATGTTGAAAAGAGAGAGCGTCTGTCCACAAATGTCGACGAGGTTGTTGCCACCGTGGAGGAAATAAAGAACGAGTATGAGAAGCTTGGCCTGCCGAAGAAGTTTGATCGTGTTCTTCTGGAGGATTCTCTAAGAAATATTAAGCGATATAACATAGTACGGCCGTTGGACAGGCTCCTGGATATGAATTCAAAGATCCAGATATATCCTTCGGTTATGCTGGCAATGCCTGATACCAATATCAAAAAGGCATATGAACAGACAAGTGCGCTCCTACAGCAATATGTTAATTCAGACGAGGAGGACGAAGCAGATGATTAAAATGACAAGACTCCGTCTGATAAACTGGCATAATTTTCAGGATGATACGATCGATTTTAAGAATATTACATATCTCCTGGGAGTAAATGCTGTAGGTAAGACAACCATTATGGATGCGATCAGGTATTGTCTTACCACCAATAAAGACTTCAATACTGCCGGAAATAAGAAGAGTGGAAGAACGCTTCTTGGATCCGTCCATCAGAAACAGAGAGCGGAGGACAGTTATCTTCGCTCCGGTCACACGGTTTCATATATTGGTGTTGAATTTAAGGATGAAGGGATTGATAAGACCTTTGTGATCATAGTGCGCGTAGAATCTGAAACGCCGAAACAGGATCTGAAAAGGGTGGCACAGGATTGGTATATAACGAAGCCGGGATATAGCCTGGAGGACCTTCCCTTTTTTACAATGGTAAAGAACGGAAGGAGGCCCACATCCAGAGAAGCATTTAAGCTTGATAATAAGGGGATGGACAGGGCTTCGAATCAGACGGATGCAAGAAGACGTATCTGCAGGGTCCTTGGAATAGGTGATTCGGAATCGCCGATCGGAAAGAAGTTCAATGAAGTGTTCCATATGGGAACAAGCCTTGAGGATATTAAAGATATCCGCGAGTTCATTTATACATATATACTTCCGGAACCGGAGGTTAATATTGAATTCCTGCAAAAGGACATGCAGGAATTGGAGCGTCTGCAGGAGATATTGCAGGAGGCACAGGAACGTGAAAATCTTCTTGAGCAGATCAATGAGCGGATCATTGAGGCAAAAGAGAAGTTTGCGAAAGTAAAAGTAAATGAGCTGCTTGTTGCATATGCTGAATATCAGGACAATGTTGAAGAGCAGCAGGAGAATAAAAAGCTGATCGGGCAATATGAGTCCAGTGTCGAAGTGCTCACGCGAAAATTAGAAGAATTATCCGAGAGAGAAAAAGAAGCGTCAGACCTTTTATACCGGGCAAGAAAGGCGGCCGAGGAAGATGAAGATAATAAGGAACTGAATGCTTTAAGTAAAGAGAATGAAACCAAAAAAAGCGTCTATGACAGGTATTGCGCACAGGCGGAGATCTATGAGGGATTATTATCAGAGCTGAAAGCTCTGCGGAAGAAGCTGGATCGATCCGACATTGTATGTGAATGGGATGAAAGCGTTCTTGAAGATATCGATGCTTCCGAGGAAGAGCATTTATCTGCGATCAGAGCTGTTAGAGGAGCCCTGAATGAAGTCCGGGAGATTATAAAAGATCAGGATGCGGCATTTAGAACGCAAATTAAGGCTCTGGAAACAACCATAGCAGAGCTTGAAATACTGGTCACGCAGTTATCGTCAGGAAAGATGGATTACCCGAAGGAAGCGATTCTTGTCAGAGACCGGATCAATGAAGCGCTTATATCAGAGAACAGGTCTGAAGATGCCAAGCTGCTGTGTGAGTGGTTATATATGCTTGATGAAAGCTGGCAGGATGCGGTTGAGAGTTACCTGAACACACAAAGGTTCAACATCATAGTTTCGCCTGAGAATTACTTGTTGGCAAAGAAGGTGTTCATTTCTTTAGGAGATAGCGTAAAGGGAATCGGCCTTGTTGATACGCGAAAGCAGGGCGCTTTCGCTAAAAAGAATGAAGACTGCAGATATCTTAGCGACACAGTGGAGTCAGAAAACCCATATGCCAAGTGGTATGTTGACTTTATCATGCGCGGACTGATCTGCTGTGACAGCTCAGATGATCTTGAGAACCATAAGAGGAGTGTGACCCGGGATCGATTAAGATTTCAGAATTTCACTTTGCAGAGAATGGCAAAGCAGGATCACTATATCGGTGTTGATGCGATCGAGAAGAAGCTTGAAAAGACCAAAAGGGAGTTATCCGCCAGGCAGCGGGAGTTGAATCTGACCAGGGAGAAGAAGGAGGGGTTTGATGTCGTTTCCTCCACATATGACAGGTTTAGTTCGGGCAATAAACTTGATCTGATGGAGGAGTATTCGGAATCGAAAAAGAAGGCGGTTGAATTCAAATGCGAGATTGAGAAAACCGAAAAACGCATAGAAGAATTAACCAGGAATCCCATTCTTCTGGCTATGTTTGATCATGTCAGCGAGTGTGAATCAAATTATCGAAAGATAAATGATGAGATCACATCTGAAAAGGCGAAGAAGCAGAACCTTGAGGATGCGATACAGCAGCTTGTTAAGAAGAATGAGGAACTTGTAGCCCTGAGTGATACTGTTAAAATCCAATATGAAAAAGAACTCTCTGACTTCCGGGAGTATTCCGGCGAAGTGACCAGAAAGTATAATGATGAGAGGAAGAATAAAAAGGCCTCCGCTATTGCATACAACTATAGAAACAGTGTGTCGCATGACAAAAATCAACTGAACAACTATATGTATCAGTATCTGATTCCATTACAGAATAAGTATACTGCTACTTATACCTGTGATTTTCCGGAGGGTATCGAAGGAGCCTCAAGATATCAGCAGGAGTATATTTCTCTTAAAAACATTGAGCTGGAGCGCCATAAGGCAGAACTGTCTCAGGCACAGACCCGCTGTAAGGAAAGATTCCGTAAAGAGGTTCTGTTCCGGATGAAGGATGATATTTTACATGCAAGACAGCAGTTTAAGCAGATAAACCGCGTTATGGAGAAACTCAGATACGGTGAGGAAAGCTATCGCTTTGGGATCGATCGAAGCAAGGACAAAGAACTCGGCATGTTCTATGACATAATCATGGATAAGGACAACCAGCAGATCGATCAGGATAATGAGATCATGATGTATCTTGCGGAGGTCAATAAATCCGAGGTATTTGAGAGTCAGATCGAGGACTTCATGAGTCGGATCATGATCGACGTGGAAGAACATGCAAAAGAGAACCTTTCCGGCAATAAAACCGGAGCCAGGAGTGTGGGAATGTATGTCGATTACAGGACCTATCTCGATTATGACATTATCGTTAAAAACAGTGTTACCGGAATGGAGGTTCCTCTGTCAAAGGTAAGTGGTGAAGGAAGTGGAGGAGAAAATCAGGCACCGTTCTACGTCGCTATATGTGCGTCGCTGCTTCAGATTTATGAGAAGAATCCGGATGACTGCATCAGACTTGTCCTTCTGGATGAAGCCTTTAATAATATGACCAGTGATCGCATCGAGCCGATGATGAATATGTTTAAATCCCTGAATCTTCAGCTTGTTCTTATTGCTACCGCTGAGAAAGCAACATCGATATTTCCTTATTGCGATATTACATATTCGATTGTTAAGTCCGGCAATAGGAATGCTATAGGCGTATTCGAAAGGACGGATGCAAATGGACTACCGTAAGGATATTATCAGCCGATTACTGGATGTATATGAACGAAGAAACGGTTATGCCAGGCAGCCGGAAGAATTAAGGACGATCCAATTGGATGTTACGAAAGAATATCCGGCATATACTGACAGGTATAATCATGAGAGGTATATGGAAATCAATGCTGCGATAGAGAAAGATATTGCGGAAGGATATATTATCGCTGAAAAGGATCAGGCGGGCCGTTATTCCAAGATCAAGCTTAACATTTTGAAGGTTGATGCATGCTACGCGCTTTTGAAAAGAAGCAGTATCCCTGAGCAATGTCAGAAGGTGCTCAAGGTTTTGGAAAAGACAGATTGTGCAGGATCAGATCTGATCAACAGAATAGTAAATGATTTCCGTAGTCAGGTCAAAGATTATAAAAAACTTCCGTATGATCTGGGATATGATGCCCGCCGTGTCGCAGAAGTGCTTCACATACTTGCGGCTGTGACGAAGCTTTCGACGGAAACATATATCCGTAATTTTTCCACAGCGTTATTTAAGGATTCAAAACGATTTCAAAGAGAGTTCAGACCTACGATAGAGAGTATTCTGTTTGATTATACGGATGATGTTGTAGAAAAGGATGATATCCTGGGGTATTACAACCTGTACGAGAACCCTACCTATGTGCTTATAAAGGGAAATGCACAGGTTGTATTTGACAGATCAGAAATAGAGCTGGCTGAAATGCCGGGAGGCATAGCTTTATCTAACGGTTCCCTTGCAGGGATCAGAAAAATCACGGTTAAATCATCTAAGATAGTTACAGTCGAGAATCTTACGACGTATCATGATTGTGATGAGTCGGAAGCAGTATATATTTATCTTGGGGGGTATCACAACACATCCAAACAAAAACTCCTTGAATTGATATATACAAATAACAAGGACAAAGAATACTATCATGAAGGAGATCTGGATGTTTATGGGTTCCTGATCCTGGATAATCTTAAGAAGAAGACCGGGATACCGTTTAAGCCCTTAATGATGGATCTGGGGACCATAGACAGGTTCTTCCATGCCGGACTCTATAAAAAGCTGACCGCCGGGGACAGGAAAACCATCGCCGAAAAAATGGACGGGCAACTGTCGGAGTATAAAGATGTTTTGAACTATATGCTTGAGAACGATTGTAAGGTGGAACAGGAATCAATCAAGGCGGTTGAAATGATCGAGAACAGAACTGAGGGCTAAGTTATTATAGACGCCATCGGAAAGAAATGAAGGATCGGCCGCTGATCCGCATGGGTATCGAAATGCTGGAGATCGTGAATGATCGTAAATGACAAGACGGAGTAGTTTTGATGGATGAACATTTAAACGGGAGAGAAAGGACCATATGGAGCCGGCTTCCGGTGACTTTTCTTACGGCGCTTTTCTGCTGTGTGCTATGGGGAAGCGCATCTCCCGCGATCAAAATAGCATATGAGATTTTTGAGATTCCGCCGGATGATACGGCGTCAAGGATCATGCTGGCAGGTGCCAGGTTCTTCCTGGCGGGAGTGATGACGATCCTCTTCGGGTCCATCGTATCACGCCGTTTCCTGCGACCGCGAAGCAGATCATGGAAATATGTCGGGATCCTTTCCCTGCTGCAGACGGTGGGGCAGTATTTCTTCTTTTTCATGTCGCTGGCCTATATCAGCGGCGTGAGAGGATCGATCATAAATGCGTCCGGGAATTTCCTGGCCATTGTGATCGCGGCCTGCATTTTCCGTATGGAGAAGCTGACGGTAAGAAAGATCCTCGGATGTGTAGTGGGATTTACAGGGATCATATTCATCCTTGGTGGATTTCAGGGAATGGCCGAAGGCGGAGCGATCACATTTCAGGGTGAAGGCGCCATGCTGATGGCCGCACTTTTCTATGCATTTTCTTCATGCTGCATCAAGAAATATTCCCGGCACGAGAATCCTGTCACCCTGAGCGGATACCAGTTTCTGCTGGGCGGCATCGTGCTTTATGTGGCGGGCTGGATCATGGGAGGAGAACTGGTCTTCCGGAGCGCATCCTGTGTGTACAACCTCCTCTACATGGGATTCATCTCCGCCGGGGCCTACACTTTGTGGGGAGTGCTTCTGAAGTATAACCCGGTCAGCAGAGTGGCCATCTTCGGATTCATGAATCCGGTGATGGGAGTCCTTCTTTCCGCCTGGTTGCTGGGCGAGAACAATGAAGCCTTCTCGATCACAGGAGTCGTGTCCCTGCTGCTTGTCGCGGCCGGTATCCTGATCGTAAATATTGCTCCGAAGAAAGCGGATAACGCGGGAGAGGAATGAAAATGTATCATCCGATCAAGGAAAAGAATATGCAGGAGCTCGCCGGGTATCAGATCCGGCTGAGAAGTCATCCCCGGCTTCGGTATCTTTTTTTCGAACTGACGGATAAATGCAATCTGAACTGCCGGCATTGCGGGAGCGCCTGTACCGGGAACAATGATACATATTTGGATGTTGCCATCGTGTCAAAGGTGATGAAGGAAGTGAAGGAGAAGTACGGGACGTCGGATCTGATGATCTGCCTCACCGGCGGGGAACCGCTTCTTCATCCGGATGCCGTGAAGGTGATAGCCGAGGCGCGTGCGCTGGGATTTCCTGTTGGAATGACCACCAACGGGACCCTGATCGACAGCAATACTGCGAAGAAGCTTGTATTGTCCGGGCTGGATACCATCGCTGTCAGTCTTGACGGGCTGGGCCGGACACATGATGAATTTCGCGTGGCGACGGGAAGCTTCGACAAAGCGGTTCAGGGGATCCGTTTTTTGAAAGAATATGGGTTGGAGCCGGAGGTGCTTACGGTCGTTCATAAGGGGAACTACGGTCAGTTGGAGGAGATGTATCATTTCCTGAGAAGTGAGGACATTTATTCCTGGAGACTTGTAAATGTGGAGCCCATCGGGAGAGCCCTCGGCAACCCTGAATTGCTTCTATCCCCGGGCGAAATGAAGGGCCTTTTGGACTTTATCCGGGAGAAACGTTTTGACAACGAGAATGATATGGAAGTCACTTACGGCTGCTCCCATTTTACTTCCTACGAATATGAAAATGAGATCAGAGACTATTATTTCCAATGCGGCGCCGGGACATTTGTCGCAGGCATTATGGCTGACGGAAGCATCGGTGCGTGCCTGGACATCGAGCGACGGAAGGATCTTGTCCAGGGGAATGTGTATCAGGATAGCTTTACGGAGGTGTGGGAGAATCGGTTTGAAGTCTTCAGAAGGGACAGGTCCACGGACAGCAGCACATGCCGGTCCTGCGGATACAGAGGCGTATGCCTTGGGGATTCCGCCCATACCTGGGATTATGATGAGAACGAGCCCAGGTATTGCCTGATGAAGGGGCTGATAGAGGGAAATGACAGGTACTGTCCGCGATGTGGCGAAGACAGTATCAATGAGATTGAAAACTGATATGATTTTGCAAAGTCTGACGATACCGGAACAGGGGGAGCCTGAGTTCTCCGGGGGAGTCTTATGATATCAAATAAGTTGGAGGTTTAATTATGGGCATTAAGTTTCCGAATACGGACAAGGAGTACATCGTTGTAGTAGGCAGACCGGAATTACTTGAGAGAGCGATCGAACTGGGATATCAGGATGTTGTGCTGAAGCCTGACGGCGCATTTTCCAAGGAAGAGAAAGACTGGATCGTGCAGAACGGAAAAACGGTCGTGTATATTACTTTCACCGAGGGGAAGAAGTATGGCGGATACTCAACTGAAACCTTGAAGAATGAGGCTATAGCTTCAAAATTACAACAGGCAGCCCAAAAGGCAGGGCGCAAAGGGATCTTCTCAGATATTGACGAGCTGTGGGATAATTTACACCGGTATATCGTATTCTATGAATTGGCCGGCAGGATGAAAGGTGATGGATCATTTGTCGAGACGATAGAGGATGCGAAAAAAGCATTTCCTGAAGAGAAGGAAATTGAAGCATTCCTGATATTTGATGGGATGATCCACGTGACAGATTATACCGACAAATGTGGGAACTGTCACGAGGGTCTCGAATCAGAAGATAAGTATTGTCGGTATTGCGGGACAAAACGAGGTGAAGGAAAGTTTCTGCCCTATAGAAACAGATCTTATGTTCTTTACGGCCCGCCGATAACTACTAAGAACAAATGTAGGGCCTGTGGATATTCGTGGGAGGTTTCCGGATTAGGAGGGGATAGGTCAGAGTATTGTCCGCGATGTGGGAAGAGACGTCTTGATAAAGAGGAAGAGCGTGCGTTTTAATCATATAGAGGAAAAATGAATACACAACAAGGAGGATGAGTTGAAATGATGATCAGTCCGGAATGCTTTGTTAGGAGATTAAAGGATAATACGTTTGAGGAACTGATTGCCGAAAGGGATTTGTTGGTTTTCGAATTGAAGGAGTTGGAAAAGATAGTATTCAAGGATGATAGAATGGATCCCAGATGGAGCGTTCGTCCCGGACCGAATGTACAGTACCAGATGAATCTGGAATATCTTGCGGCACTGTGCAAACATATTGCGGAAAGGTACAATCGGGAGATTGTACATGGGGATGATGAGGAAGAAGAGTAAGGCGATATGTCATATGTTACGAGACAACAACGAAAGGAACAGAGAAAGAACACCCGTAAGAAAGTGATCATTATTCTTGTGGTGGTTTTGCTCCTGTGTGCTGCCGCAGCAGTCGTCTGGCTCATTTTCAGGAACAGGTCGGAACGAACGGCCGAAAATGCCGGGATGGATGTACTGGACTATGCCGACTCGTCATACGTTGAGGTCAATGGAAATGTGCCGTATTTCACCGATGAGGACAAGGCAAGATCCACCTTTGAGTCATATAGTGAGTTGGATTCTCTTGGAAGATGCGGCGTCGCATATGCCTGTGTCAGCAGAGAACTGATGCCGACGGAGGAAAGAGGGCAGATAGGAAATATCAGGCCCACCGGCTGGGTGCAGGCCAAGTATGAGGGCGTTGTGGATTCATCGCCGCCGTATTTATATAACCGGTGTCATCTGATAGCCTACTGTCTGACGGCGGAGAACGCGAATGAGAAGAACCTCATCACCGGCACCCGCTACATGAATGTCAAAGGGATGCTGCCGTTCGAGGAAAAGGTGGCAAAGTACCTGGATCAGAACGATAATCATGTACTGTACCGGGTGACGCCGGATTTTCGTGGGAAAAACCTGCTTGCAAATGGCGTGCTGATAGAGGCATATTCGATAGAGGATCATGGAGAAGGCATATGCTTCTGCGTGTACTGCTACAATGTACAGCCGGGGGTGTCGATAGATTATAAGACTGGTGAGAATAAACTATAGATCCAGAGAAGGTGGATTAACTGAGGGCGTTTTTCCGTAGATACAGTAAATGTATGGTAGAGTATTTGTTCAGTGGAAACTGAAATGCTCAGTGATGAAGAATATTATCCAGTAAAAGGAGGGCTATGATTAATGAAAAAAACGTGCGTTTGTTTTGGCTTTATTGTTATGCGTATTTATAAGTGTGGTTCCTTCCGGCGATCTGAATGCTCAGTCATTAAGTGGAAAATGGAAGAAAAACAATAAAGGGTGGTGGTATGAGTTTTCAGATGGGTCATATGCTAAAAATGAATTTATAGAGTATAAAGGTAATTCGTATTACTTTAATACATATGGATATATGGTTACGGGATGGAGAGAAATAAAATCAAAGGAAAACAATCAACGGGGAGGAAAAGAAGTCCATTGGTATTTTTTTAAATCTGATGGGTCCATGGCAAAAAATGAATTCATAAAATATAAAGGTGATTCGTTTTATTTTAATGCATATGGATATATGGTTACGGGGTGGAGACAAATAAAGGAATATTCCCAATGGACTGGAGAGAAGGCTTATTGGTATTATTTTAAGCCTGATGGGTCCATGGCGAAAAGTGAATATATCAAAGGATATTATTTTGATAGTAACGGAATCTGTTATGACGACAGACAGTTTAAATGGAAAAAAGAATATGATAGTAGAGGGACGTATTATTGGGTTTATGTGGATGCAGATAATGAGTATAATTCAGTTGGATGGACTAAAATAGATAATGTATACTACTATTTCGATTATATTTTCCCTATGGGGAATCATCCTCCGTTGCTTACGGATAGGTATATTGGAAATGATAAAGACGGATATTATTATGTCGATAAAAATGGTGCTTGGACATATAAGGGAAAGCTATATAAAGTCGAAGAAAACTATTTGTTACAGTATCATTGGTATGGTCATTACAAAGATACAAAAGGTTGGGTTCCCCGGAACTGTATTATAAATATTGAAGGACACAGGGTAAAATTTGACTCGAGCGGAAAAGTAGTATCATATTGGTGGTATCCAGATGAAGAAATAGTAGTCAAGTACCCCTGATAAGACCCCAAAATATAATTGATTAAGGATAATAACTATGGAATTATTTATCGGACGCCCTGCGTCCAATGACGGTCGTCTCCCGAGGGAGATCAGGACCTACGACTTTTTGGATAACCTGGGCATTGAGTACCAACGGACAGATCATGAATTTGCGGACAACATGGAGGCCTGCATGGAGATCGACAAGGTGCTGGATGTGGTGATCTGCAAGAACCTCTTTCTGTGCAACCGGCAGAAGACCAACTTCTACCTGCTGATGATGCCGGGAGACAAGAAGTTCAAGACCAAGGAACTGTCCAGCCAGATCAATTCCGCAAGACTGTCATTTGCGGATGCGGAGGATATGCTGAAATATCTGGACATCGAGCCGGGAGCAGTGAGCATCATGGGTCTCATGAATGATCATGACCACGAGGTGCAGCTGCTGATCGACGAAGATGTACTGAAGGATGAGTATGTGGGGTGCCACCCCTGCGTATGCACCTCCAGCCTGAAGCTTCGGACGCAGGATGTCATGGAACGATTCCTGCCGGCCACCGGACATACGGCGAAGGTGGTACATCTGGTGGGGGAAGACTAAGATGAGGTAGTGCTTATGGTATGTGGGTATTGTGGAAATATGGTCCCTGACGGAGCAGGGTATTGTCCGGTCTGCGGTGAGACGGTATATGGGCAGCAGCCTGCGCAGAATCCCGGTGGGGAGAATGCACAGACGCAGGTGTCGGGATATGTTGTGCCTGCCGGTTATATGAATATCGGAAATCCTGTGAAGAAGCCGAAGGTATCTGCCTATTCACAGTTGCCTCAGGGAAATGGGATGCTTCCCTTCCGCAGTCTCTTTCACGTGGGAAACCGGGATGAAATGATCCTTGGTTCAGACTACGCATACTACTGGATATCCGGAAAGAAGGTATATGCCATGACGGAGGATCGCGTGATGGCGCGTGTTCTTTCTGCTGAGGAGAGACAATACATCGGGAACCCTGTGTCCAAGGATGAGAACCGATATACTTTGAAAAATCTGATTGCGGATGAGATACGGATCGGAGCGGAGATCGATTATCCTGACGAACGAAAGCCGCCGGAGTCGGACGGGAGATGCACGGAGATCTACGAATATCAGCACATCAAGAAAATGAAGCCCCTCCCAGCAGAAAGCTCCATAAAACTAAAGGGGATATACGGCGGAACGTTTCCCGTGCCAACGAAGCATTTCAATTTTGTTGTGGCGTTTGTTTCGGCGAGAATATAATATCAGGGATTAAGTAATATCTGGGCATAATAAAACTGCAGCGACCATTGCGGGTGGCTGCAGTTATTTTTATGAGCTGTGATTATGCTCGGATTTTTGCGAGAAGCGCTTCCTGTAGAGTCTGAGAAAAGTTGATGTTTCTCTCCTGAGCTGTGACATTAAGCCATGCCGGAATTGTTAGCGTCTTGCGAACGGATTTTTCGAAATGCTCATGGGCGTATTCATCGACATCTACAGAAACCATATTTATGAATGCACCATTCATATCGGCATCGAGTTCCTTGGCAACTGATTCCAATGAGACATCACCCATTGTTGAAGCCTGTGGGGCCTGTATATCATCAATTTTAAGCGAATAGAGATAACCGGCCAGGCAGTCTACAGCCATATTCATGGCTTCAATTTCAGTGCTGCCATTAGTTGCCAGCCAATCTAAATCCGGGAATACAACAGAGTATCCGGTTTCATCTTTAAAAAAACAAGCGGGGTATATCGATAACATATGAAAATCTCCCTTCATGGTCGTTTAGGCATCGTAGGATTCCTTCCGATTACATTATACGTTCGGACACGTATAATATCAATGCGTATCATACAAATGCGTATATTTCCTGAATCTCATTTTAGGCTGACCATTTTTTCACAATATATTCATTGAAGTGCAGCTGTATATGTAGTACAATGAAATTGGATTTGTCAGACAATTTGAAAATAGAATATTTAGCACAATCATGGAAACGTGATGCCGCAAAGCTTAGGGCCTAAAGGTTACATCCTATGGCAGCCAGTTGCAATTGTTATTAAGAGTTTAGAAGACGTCTTCCGTGAGAAGGCGTCTTTTTGCATTACATGTAGGCTTACATTAAGGAGAGGGGTTGAAATATGAGGAAAATGAGATTTCGAAATATAGTAGCAGTTGCTATGAGCGCACTTCTGATGCTCCCGTCATTTGGCGTTTATGCCGGCGAGCTTGATTCAAAGCAGGTCGTGTATGATGAGACATCGGTCGCTGAAGAGCAAAATGAAGATCAGGGCAAGGATCAGACCATTGATCTCGGAAATGAATCCTACGGCTATGATTCCATAGTCGAGGATGCAGAGCAGGAGCAGGAATACCGCGACTCCACGGACTATGTGGAGAATACGGTTGTCTTTTCGGTGCTGGATTATCGAAAGGATGGTGCAAAGGCGGTTTACCTGAATTCCTCAAATGCCGTATGCAAGAATCATAAGCTGAAGGATGTTACCTTCGTTCTTGAAACGAAGAAATCCGATGCAGAGCAGAAGGATGGCTACACGGCATATCAGGTATTCTACACCGCAACGGTGAAGACGGATGATATCTGGCAGGTTGTGGATGCGCTTGACGCTGAGGACTCGATCCTCACTGCAGAGCCGGATTTCATCTGGAGTAAAATGGATGAGCCGGATATGACAGAAGCAACAGCACTCGAGTCGGAAGTGACGGCTGCAGGCTGGAGTTATACCGACCTTGGGATTACGAATGTCTGGAATAATCTGACTCAGGGAACCGCACCCGGTGAGGGTGTGGTGGTTGCCGTAATTGATACAGGCGTAGATTATAATCACATCGACCTAAAAGCAAATATGTGGATGAATTCCGAGGAGATTGCCGGAAATGGAGTAGATGACGACGGGAATGGATATATCGATGATATCCACGGAATCAACCTGATCGATTCAGCCAAGCAGGGTGACCCAATGGATGATCATGGTCATGGAACACATGTTGCTGGTATTATCGCTATGACTCCAGGAAATGGTGGAGGAGTCGGTATTGCCTATGGAGCAAAGATCATGGCTGTCAAGGCAGGACAGGCAAGTGGTTACTTTGCTTCGACGGATATCGCAAAAGCAATTCAGTATGCTGCAGCAAATGGCGCGGATGTAATCAATATGTCTTTTGGCGGCACAGGAAAATCCAACCTGGTTGAAACGGCTCTTGCAGATGCCTTTGGAAGCTGTGTTCTTGTTGCAGCAGCCGGGAATGAAAGCCAACCCACAGCTGATGCACCAAAGGCATTGTATCCTCAGAGAATGACTTTTTATCCTGCAGGTTATGAATATGTATTGGGAGTAATGGCATGCAGCGGTGAATCATTGTCTTCTTTTTCAAACTGGGATTATATACAGTATAATTATTGTGAGTATGAATTATGTGCTCCGGGTGAACATATTTACAGTACACTACCAAATAACAGATATGCCTATTGGAGTGGTACATCTATGGCATCGCCGGTTGTTGCGGCAGGAGCTGCAATTTTAAGAAGAGAGTTTTCCAACAAATCAAAATACACGTCTAGATTTTTGATGGGTCAGTTGACGAGTGCAACAAAAGACAGCATAAAATACGTTGATAAAGAGGGTGAAGTTCACTTCTATCCAAAGTTAAATATACGTGCTAGTTTGAACAATATGCCCGAACCCAATGTTAGATTCGGTGAGATTATCATTTTTGATGATGAAACAATATCTCCGCAAAATAACGGTGATGGTGTTATTCAGGCAGGGGAAACGATTGACGTAGGCATAGAAGTAAAGAATAATTGGGGATTAGCTACAAATATCAACGTTTATGTGAAAACAAAGCAAAATGGTGTAGACATTCCATACATAGATGTACTAAACAATAATATCGAATTGCCAAGTGTCGGAACTTTTTCTACGGTTAATAATGGTTATACTTATTACGATGGTAAACTAGTTGGGGTAAGCAATCCGATTAGAATTAAGGTACATGATGAAGCGCCAAATAATTTGTTTCTTAATTTAGAATTTGTGGTTAAAGCTGAAAATGGTTTAGATAGTGGAGATAATAAAATGTACTCTGCAGATGGATATTACCATCTTGTTGTACAGAATGGTTGTTATCTTCGAGGAACGATAACCGAGGACACTACACTGACGTCAGATAAACTCTGGATTATTGATAGGTCAGTATTAATCCCTGATGGTGTTACGGTGAACGTTGAAGCCGATACTGATATACAGTTTTACAGTAAAATCAATGATCCGTATGCTTCTGTATATCCGGTTTTTGTTAAAGTACTCGGAAGATTGGTGTTTAACGGAACTCAGGAAAAACCAGTTAATCTTTACCCGTCATCATATTATGAAAACTTCGAGATAAACGTACGTAAGGAGGATGAAGGGTATGTTGAAATGAATTATGTAAATATTATCAATCCATATCTTTCTATCTCAAAGGCAAATCATATTTCAACAATTTCAACAAGTGAGTATCATTCGTGTTATTCGGATGAAGATAGTCCTGGGATAGTTAATCGATTAAAGCGGCAGCCCCGCATTTGTGCTGATTTAATTGAGTATTCTAAGCTGACGGATCATTATCTGTGGCAGTTTTCGGGGAACCTTAACTGTGTATTATTAACTAAATCATACTGTTATCTTCCATATTCGCCCCAAGTGACAATGGATAATACTACATTTTTATTAACGGCCTATAACTATGCTAGGTCATCAGTGATTTCAACGTATGGAATGCATAATAATGCAGTTCTAAACAATTTGCGTCGGAGAACCGGAGTTTCCTTTAAAGCCGCAAGCATTGAAGGACAATCAGAACCGGTAGATATGAATGGGAACTTCTGGGGAACTCAAAATTGTGATTTGATTTCAAACATGATAATCGATAATGATGATAATGTAAACAATCCCAAATCCGTCTATGCTGAGTGTCTAACCTTGGAGGATGATTTGTCTTCCATATACCCATTCGTTACAGAAGCATATGTTACGGATTCTACAGGGGAACATCGTATATCTGAGGTTGTTAATTGCCAGACGGTCCAAATCCATGTAAAGTTTAATCGAGATATGGCACAGGAAACAGAATATAAACCAATGGTGTCATTTGGACCGGATGTACCATACACCGATTGTATAGTAGGTGGTGATTGGGTTTCTTCCCGTGAGTGGGTGGGTACTGTGAGGATTGACCCGTTTATTAATCAGGGAACGAATTATATACGTATTAAGGATGCCGTGGCAGCAGATGATCATTGGCTGACCACAGGTGTTGATGAGGAAAGATTCTGTTTTGATATTACAAAAACATCTGCTGAGGCACTTACACTCCAGGGGGTTGGCGGTAGTGCAGAGAATGATCTGAACTGGGTTCAGGACGATTATGAAACACTTGCGGGTTACAATATCTATCGCTCAACCACTTATGATAAGAACATAGATGCGGATGAACAGAATTTCACCAAGATAAATACATCTATCATCGCGAATGACATATATGAGTATGTCGACGAGGACGTTGAACAGGGGCAGGATTATTACTACTACTTCACGGTTTTGGATACAGCATTCCATGAATCCAAGCCCTCAAATGTCGTTAAGTGTACACCGTTGGATGAGGAATCTCCGGTGATTACAACGAAAGCTATACCTACGAAAACAGTGAATACAGCGGTGCCTGTATCAGCTGAAATAGTTGATAATGTGGAAGTAAAAGGCGCAACACTGTATTATAAGATGGAGGGTGATTCTGAGTGGAAGCAACTCACCATGAGAAATACGACGAATGACACCTATCAGGCCGTCATTCCTGCGTATGATGTTCTGGAAGGGACACTCCAGTATTACATAACAGCAACGGATGGAACTAATACAACCTATGCCGGAACAGAGGATATACCGAATGTGATTAGTGTGATCGGATTTGTGGATGTTGAATCTATTTCCCTTAACGAGACATCCGTTTCGCTAAAAACGGGAGAAACAAGGACTCTTGAGGCTGAAGTGTATCCGGATAATGCAACAGATAAATCGGTGACATGGACATCGGCGGATCCGGAGATTGCAATAGTAGGTGAGGATGGGGTTGTTACTGCGGTAGCGGTTGGTAATACTACCGTGACGGCACAGTCCGCTGATGGACAGGTTTCGGCAATCTGTAATGTGACTGTAGAACCGCTTCTTGTCAGTGATTTGACTATCGATACTGAGGAGAAAACTGTATATACGGGAGATACGTTTACTATTACAACAACAACAACTCCTTCTAATGCCACGGATCCCTCGGTTACATATAAGTCGTCAGATGAAGCGGTTGTTTCTGTAGATGCGAGTGGAAAAGTCACAGCAGTTGGAGTTGGAGAAGCAGATATCATTGTATCGACAAATGATGCTGGTAATCTGAGTCAGATCTGTAAAGTGACCGTCAATCCGATCGTGGTTAAAACGGTTTCGCTTAGTGAATCATCCAAGACTCTTGATGCGGGTGATGAGTTTACTCTGACTGCAAGAGTATATCCTGAGAATGCGACGAATCAAACTGTGACGTGGACGTCAAGTGATCCGTCGGTTGCCACGGTTGATAATGGTAAGGTTACTGTAGTCAAGGGTGGCAAAACAACGATTACTGTTGAAACAGAAGACGGTGGATATAAAGCAATTTGTAACGTGACCGTTAACAGCGTTTTGGTTGAAGATATAACGCTCAGCAAGGACGAGGTTGTTCTGAATGTGGGTGAAACGGAGACGCTGACGGTATCTATGGATCCGGAGAGTGCTTCCAATACGACAGTTTTCTGGACAACTGACAATAAGAATGTAGCAACCGTCAGTGGTGGAAAGATTACAGCTGTAGCTCCAGGAAAGACTTATGTGAAATGTTCTACAACGGATGGAACAGATATCACGAAGATTTGTTCCGTAGAGGTATACGGTAAATTTGAGACGCCGGATAAGCCAATCGTTCAGTCGAAGTCACTCACATCTGTCACGCTAAAGTCTGTGGCAGGTGCGCAATATAGCATGGACGGTACGACCTGGACCGAGAGCAATACATTTACCGGACTTACAGAGAATACGGAGTATTCGTTCTACATTAGGATGAAGGCGGATGGTTATTATCGTGAAAGTGATTCAAGTGAGGCAAGCGTTGTCAAAACGGATGAGAGCTTTATAACAATCACCGGTATCGAGTTGAATAAGAGCGAGCTCGAGATGATGGTAGATGACAGCAAAGCGTTGACCGCTACACTTGAGCCGGCAGATCCTTCGAATGCTGAATTGAAGTGGAGTAGTACAAATCCGTCGGTTGCCACTGTAGATCAAATCGGTAAGGTAACTGCAAAGAGTATCGGCCTCACATATATCATGTGCAAAACGATGGATGGAAGTGAGAAGACGGCTGTATGTGCAGTAAAGGTATATGATCAGTTTGAGGCTCCGGATAGTTTTGAAACAAGTGATGTTACAGAAAAGTCCATTTCCATTCTTCCGATAGAAGGTTGTGAATACAAGATCGGTAATGGCGTATGGTCGGATGATGCGACATTTGACCGGTTAGGCATTAATACAGAATATGTAATCTCCGTGAGAAGAGCTGCATCCGGATATCATAAGGCGAGCGAACCCCTGACACGAACGATTAAGACACTTGATCATACTCCGGGAGATTGGATAGTACAGAATAGTGCGTCTTGTCTGGCGGATGGATTAAAGATTAAGCAGTGTACAGAGTGTGGAACAACTGTTGATATGGAAGTGATTCCGGCAACGAACCATTTGGAAGTTGTTGATCCGGCAGTAGAGCCGACCTGTACAAAGACCGGCTTGACACAGGGAAGCCATTGCTCAATATGTAACACAGTAATCATTAAGCAGAATGTGGTTCCGGCAAAGGGACATAAAGAAGCAGTTGATCCGGCAGTTGAGGCAACATGTATGAAATCCGGATTGAGTGAAGGAATCCACTGTTCGGTATGCGATGAAGTAATCGTGGCACAGGAGACAATTCCTGCTAAGGGCCATATGGCTGTAATCGATCCGGCTGTAGCTGCAACATGCACAGATACAGGATTAACAGCAGGTTGTCACTGCTCCGTATGTGATACTATTCTGGTTCCGCAGACGGAGGTAGAGGCCAAAGGACATACAGAAGTGATAGACCCGGCGGTAGAACCGACTTGCTCGAAGAGTGGCCTGACGCAGGGAAGCCACTGCTCAGTATGTAATGCGATTCTGGTAGAACAGGAAGAAGTTACAGTAAAGGATCATACAGAAGTGATAGATCCGGCAGTAGAACCGACCTGCACGAAGGCTGGCCTGACGCAGGGAAGTCATTGTTCAGTATGTAAAACAGTTATCATTAAGCAGAATGTAGTTCCAGCAAAGGGGCATACAGAAGTTGTTGATCCTGCGGTTGAGGCAACATGTACGAAATCCGGATTAAGTGAAGGAATCCACTGTTCTGTATGCAACGAAATAATCGTGGCACAGGAGACGGTTCCTGCTAAGGGCCATATAGCAACAATCGATCCGGCTGTAGCTGCAACATGCACAGATACAGGCTTAACAGCGGGTTGTCACTGCTCGGTATGTGATACCGTTCTGGTTCCGCAGATGGAAGTAGAGGCCAAAGGACATACAGAAGTGATAGATCCGGCAGTAGAACCTACGTGCGCGAAGAGTGGTCTGACGCAGGGAAGCCACTGCTCAGTATGTAATGCGATTCTGGTAGAACAGGAAGAAATTGCAGCAAAGGATCATACAGTGGTTGTTGATCCGGCAGTAGAACCGACATGTACGAAGCCTGGCCTGACGATGGGAAGTCACTGCTCAGTATGTAATGCAATTCTGGTAGAACAGGAAGAGGTTGCAGTGAAGGATCATACAGAAGTTATCGATCCGGCAGTCGAGCCGACCTGCACATCCACCGGTTTGACGGAAGGAAAGCATTGTGCTGAATGCGGAGCAGTCATTAAGAAGCAGGAAATCCTGCCGCAGGCAGACCATAACTGGGGAGAACAGAATGTGATCCTTGAGCCATCCTGTGTTCGAAGTGGAATCGCAAGCTATGAATGTACCGATTGCGGAGAGAATAAGATATTTATCATTGAAGCAAAAGGACATTCCGTTGTTGTTGATAAGGCGGTTAAAGCCACATGCACAGAACCTGGTTTGACGGAAGGCAAACACTGTGAAACCTGCGGTGAGGTCTTTGTGATCCAGAATGAGATTCCGGCATCGGGACATTCCTTCGGTGAATGGACCCCATGTGAGGATGATGAGGAAATGAATGAACGGGTATGCGAGGTTTGCGGCGAGAAGGAGAAGAGCGCACACCGCTGGGATGATGGTGTGGTTGAAACCAAAGCAACCTGTGTTCAGGACGGCAAGATGATCTTCACGTGTGAGGATTGTAAAAAAACAAAGAGTACAGTAATCCCTGCAACAGGACATGAATGGGATGGAGGAAAGGAAACGAAGGCTCCCACATGCGAGGGCATCGGAGAGAGAACCTTCACCTGTACAGAATGTGGAGAAACAAGAAAGGAAGACATACCTGCACTTGGACATCATATCGTGATCGATCCTGCCGTGCCTGAGACAGAAGATGCATGCGGAAACACCGAAGGATCACATTGCGATGTCTGTGGTATGATTCAGGTTGAGCCGAAAGTTGTTGGATGGATCCAAGAGAATAAGGTATGGTATCACACAGATGTGAATGGTGAGAAACAAACCGGTTTCGTTACGATATTTGACAAGCGTTACTACTTTGATGCTGAAGGCAGGATGCTGACAGGTGTCCAGAAGATTGAAGGAAAGACCTACTGCTTCACTTCAAAGGGAGTGATGCGGACCGGATGGCTCTCCAAGGGCGATAAGTGGTACTACTTGAATCCGACCACCGGAGCAATGGTGACAGGCGCCAAGACCATCAAGGGCAAGACCTATTACTTCAATTCCAAGGGAGTCATGCAGGTTGGCTGGCTGACGCTGAAGGGAAAGAAATACTACATGAATGAAGATGGGACCATGCATACTGGTTGGAAGAAGCTGGACGGAAAATGGTACCGGTTCAATGCCAAGGGTGTGATGATCACCGGCTGGACCAGGTACAAAAACAACTGGTATTATCTGGATGAGAACGGCGTGATGGTGCTGAACTGTGAACTGGAAATCGAAGGAACGGTATATGTATTTAACAGCAAGGGCATCTGCACAAATCCGGAAGGTTGAAGACATGTAAATCCCATTTGATGGTGTTGCAGAAAGTAACAATTCATAGGCGTAGTTCTAAGTAATATGAAATAGCGCCCGGTAAACCGGCAGTCGGAAGTGTTCCGAACTGCCGGTTTTCGCGTATATAATTGGGGAAAGTCGACGAAAACGAGCGAATTTCCCCAATTATACGAATGCTTATTTTTGATTGTGGGATCGTAAAGAATAATTGTCCAATCATTTTTCGTATCTGGCTAAATCTCTTGACAGGTTAGCAATGACTAACTATAATACGATTGGGTTAGTGGATACTAACTATATCATTTCAAAGATGAAATCGTAGGGTTTCATGAGAAAGTTGAAGGAGGACGGAAGTATGAGTTGGTCAAAGGTTGGTCTATTTGCACTGGGTACATTGTTTGGAACTGCGGGAATCAAGGTGCTTTCCTCGAGAGATGCTAAGAAGGTGTATACGCACTGTACGGCAGCGGCTCTGCGTGCGAAGGATTCCGTGATGGATCAGGTTACCACATTGCAGGAGAACTGCTCGGACATTTATGCAGATGCAAAGGCGATCAATGAGGAGCGTAAGGCTCAGGATGAGGCGGCGGTGATCGAGGATGAAGCGGCTGCAGAGGAAGCAGCAGAGGATGCGTCTGCTGAGGCTGCTGCAGAAGAGAACGCAGTTACAGTGTAAATGACGGAATATCGAGGCTGTTATGAAATATCGTATATTGCATGAATCAAAAGGACGGATCCGGGTGCATCTGCCAATGCAAAGAATGACCTTCCGGCAGGCGGATACCCTGGATTATTACCTGGAAGGCTTTCCGGAGATACGGGACCGGAAGGTGTATGAACGTACGGCGGATGCGGTGCTTGTCTACACCTGTACCCGGAATCGGATGATCGAGATCCTGAGGGGCTTTTCGTTTGATAGAGTACAGGTTCCGGAAAGTGTCTATGAATCCTCCGGACGTGAGGTGGCAGCGAAATATCGGGACAAGATCGCCATGACAACCATCCTGCATTACGGCAGAAGGCTGCTGGTTCCCTTCCCGATCCGCAGGATCTGGGATATAGCAAGGGCGCTGCGCTTTGTCTGGCGCGGTCTGAAGACCATTCCCAGCGGACATCTGAAGGTGGAGCTTCTGGATGCAGCCGCGATCACTGCGGCGATTCTGACAAAGGATTATAAGACCGCATCCGGTGTCATGTACCTTCTGAAGATCGGGGATACTCTGGAGGAGTGGACCCACAAAAGATCCGTGGATGATCTGGCGCGGAGGATGTCCCTGAACATCGATAAGGTATGGCTGCTCACGGAGCAGGGAGAGGTTCTGACGGATGCGACGAAGGTTTCGCTGAATGACCGGGTTGTTGTCCGTATGGGGAATCTCATTCCCTTTGACGGAGAAGTGGACAGCGGAGAAGGTATGGTCAATCAGGCTTCCATGACGGGAGAAGCGATCCCAGTCAGCAAGGGGCCCGGTTCGGCTATCTTTGCAGGAACGGTTGTGGAAGAGGGAGAGCTGGTCATCCGTGTTACGAAGACCAGTGGCTGTGGACGCTTTGATAAGATCGTGAAAATGATCGAAGAGTCCGAGAAACTGAAATCCACGCTGGAAAGCAAGGCGGAACGGATGGCGGACCGTCTGGTCCCCTATACCCTTCTGGCATCAGGACTCACCGGTCTTATCAGCAGAAATATCACCAAGGCGGTTTCCGTCCTGATGGTGGATTATTCCTGTGCGCTGAAGATGGCCATGCCCATTTCCGTTCTCTCTGCGATACGGGAGGCGGCGGACTATGACATCACGGTGAAGGGCGGCCGGTTCCTGGAGGCAGTGGCAGAAGCGGATACCATCGTATTTGACAAAACGGGAACCCTTACGAAGGCCAGTCCGAAGCTGGTGAAGGTCGTATCATTTAACGGAGAATCCGAGGATGAACTGCTGAGACAGGCTGCATGCCTTGAGGAACATTTTCCTCATTCTGTGGCACGGGCAGTGGTGGTTGCCGCAGAAGAAAAGGGACTGACCCATGAGGAAATGCATTCCAAGGCAGAGTATATCGTGGCTCACGGCATCGCGTCGGAGATTGACGGCGAGAAGGCAGTGATCGGAAGCTATCACTTTGTCTTCGAGGATGAAGGAGTGACCCTTCCGGAAGGGGCGGAGGAACAGTTCCGGGATCTTCCGGTGATGTATTCCCATTTGTATTTTGCAAAGGGCGGGAAGCTGGCTGCCTGTCTTCTGATCGAGGATCCCATGCGGGAAGAAGCGGGAGATGTGGTCAGCAGTCTGAGAGACCTGGGCTTCCGGCATATTGTGATGATGACCGGGGACAGCGAACGGACGGCAGCGGCCATAGCCGCGGCAGCCGGGATCGAAGAGTACTATTCGGAGGTGCTGCCGGAGGATAAGGCGGGCTTCGTAGAGCGGGCGAAAGCGGAAGGACGGCATGTCATCATGGTGGGTGACGGGATCAATGATTCACCGGCGCTTTCCGCGGCGGATGCAGGCATCGCCATCAGCGAAGGTGCGGAGATCGCACGTCAGATCGCGGATATCACCGTGAACTCGTCTCATTTGGAAAGCATCGTAACACTTCGGAAGATCAGCACAAAGCTGATGAAGCGGATCCGGTTCAATTACCGGACCATCGTGGGCTTCAATACGGCGCTGATCATGCTGGGGATCGCAGGCGTTCTCCCGCCGGCAACGTCAGCACTTCTGCATAACGGGTCTACCATCGCACTGGGACTGAAGAGTATGACACCATTACTGAAGGATGGAAAGGAGAGTAAGGATGAAGAAGCATAAATTCTTTGCATGGGCAATGATCTTCTGTCTTTTGATGACAGTGATCACCGGTTATAAGAAAAAATAGGTGTGACACAATGTCATTTCATTCTACGGGCTGGCTGCGTAATGCGGCTGGCTCGTATTTTTTTGCGCGATTTCTGAAATTGAGCTTTAAAACAATATCATCATAGGACGTCCCGAAGCAACGAGAGAGGAAGTAGAAGAAGCGGCAAAAAAAGCCAGGTGTTATGACTTTATCATGCAAGTGCCGAATGGCTTTGATACCGTGATCGGAGAGGGAGGAGCGTCGCTGTCCGAAGGAGAAAAACAGAGGATATCCATCGCAAGATGTATCCTGAAAGATGCTCCCATAGTAATACTCGATGAAGCAACGGCCAGCGTGGATGCTGATAATGAACGGGCAATACAGGAGGCAATATCGGAGCTTTGCAGAGACAAGACACTGCTTGTCATAGCACACAGGCTTAAAACCATTAAGGACGCAGACCAGATAATCGTTATTTCGGATGGTGAGATCATAGAGCAGGGAGATCATTCTTCATTGATGGATATGAAAGGAACATATGCCCGTATGGTTTCATTACAGGCAGGTTAGATTGAACCCGTTCCCGTGTCATGCTTTAGAATTACATTGCAATTAAGCACCGGTTAGTGTATAATATCCCGTGCTAATTTGGGGCTTTTTTGTTTGGAAATACAAGGAAATAAAGGAGATATAGATAATATGAAGCTCGGAATCGTCGGTCTCCCGAATGTCGGGAAAAGTACACTGTTCAATTCTTTAACAAAGGCAGGTGCGGAATCTGCAAACTATCCGTTCTGTACCATCGATCCGAATGTGGGTATCGTTGCAGTTCCGGATGAGAGACTGGATGTGCTGACGAAGATGTATGATTCGGCGAAGACCACGCCGGCAGTGATCGAGTTCGTGGATATTGCGGGCCTGGTGAAGGGCGCGTCCAAGGGCGAGGGCCTGGGCAACCAGTTCCTGGCAAATATCCGTGAGACGGATGCCATCGTGCATGTGGTTCGCTGCTTTGAGGATGATGATGTGATCCATGTGGAGGGATCAGTGGATCCGATCCGGGATATCGATACCATCAACGTGGAGCTGATCTTCGCGGATATCGAGGTGCTGGAGCGCCGCCTGTCGAAGCAGATCCGTGTGGCGCGGAACGATAAGACCGCAGCCAAGGAAGTGGATATGCTGAACCGCCTGAAGGAGCATCTGGAGTCCGGCAAGCTGGCCATCAGCTTCGAGACCCAGGACGAGGATGAAGAGGCTTACTTCAAGGAGTACAATCTGCTTACCGCAAAGCCGGTGATCTTTGCGGCAAATGTGGCAGAGGACGATATGGCGGATGACGGAGCTTCGAATGATTATGTAAACCGCGTGCGCGAGTTCGCAAAGGAGAATCACAGCGAGGTATTTACAATTTCCGCGAAGATGGAAGAGGAGATCGCCGAGCTGGATGATGAAGAGAAGATGGAATTCCTTCAGGATCTCGGTCTTTCCGAGTCCGGTCTGGACAAGCTGATCCGTGCAAGCTACAACCTACTGGGACTCATCAGTTATCTGACGGCAGGCCCCACAGAGTCCAGAGCATGGACCATCACGAAGGGAACCAAGGCTCCCCAGGCAGCCGGTAAGATCCACTCCGACTTCGAACGTGGCTTCATTAAGGCTGAGGTGATCGCATACGACGATCTGATCAGCTCCGGCAGCATGGCTGCAGCCAAGGAGAAGGGACTTGTCCGTCAGGAGGGCAAGGAGTACGTGATGAAGGACGGCGATGTAGTACTCTTCAAGTTCAACGTATAGTTGTCAGCCCGGATAAGCAGCGCATCACTTACGTAGTGTGAGTGCTTTGGATCATCAGCCGAAGGAAACCTTTTGGTCCCGGCATTATAGCATAGGAGACAAGCAATAAATGGACGGCATTTATTTCCCGGGGATGGGGATATCCCTTCCGAATGTACCGGATGGTATTTCCATTTTCGGATTCAATATCAAATTCTACGGACTGATCATTGCCATCGGGTTTGTTCTGGCCCTGATCATTGCTACCCGTGAGGGACGGCATACCGGCATGGGTGAGGATGATTACCTGGATTACTGGCTGTGGATGATCATTCCCACGATCCTCGGTGCGCGGATCTATTATATCCTATTTAATCTGAAGGAATATGTGGGAGAAGGGATCAGCTTCGGAGAGTCCCTGCGCAGGATGATCGACATCCGGAACGGAGGCCTCGGCATCTACGGCGGGATCATAGCCGGAGTGATCGTTTCATATATATATACGAAAAAGAAGAAGATCTACCTTCCGCAGTTTGCGGACAATATCACCTATGGGATCCTGATCGGACAGATTCTCGGACGCTGGGGCAACTTCTTCAACAGAGAGGTCTTCGGTGAGTATACCTCCGGCTTCCTCAGGATGGGACTGCCTCTGGATTATTTCAAATCCCATGGTACCCTGGGCCATTATCAGAGTTCCGGGATCATCACGGATACCATGCTTCAGAATACCGAGATGATCAACGGACAGGAATGCATCACGGTCATGCCGTCCTTCCTGCTGGAGGGACTTTGGAACCTGGCGCTCCTGATCTTCATCTTCCTGTATCGGAAGAGAAAGAAGTTTGACGGTGAGCTTTCCATGATCTATATCATGGGCTACGGGATCGGACGCTTCATTATAGAAGGAAACCGTACAGATTCCCTGATGATCGGTCCGCTGAAGGTAAGCCAGGTGGTTGCGATCATGTGTATCGTGACCGGACTTGCGGTCCTGATCCGGAATTATGTGCGGCTGCACAAAGGGATCGCGGTTACGCTGCATCCCTGGAAGAAGGAGCTGCCGTACTACGATAATCCTTCTGATGAGGATACCGAGGATGACGGAGAGGACGCTGCGGATGACGGAGAAGAGAACCCGGATCCGGACACCGAAACCCAGGATGAAACGGACGGAACATCAGAGCCCGATGCCGGAATTCCGGCGGAAACCACTGAGGATTCCGATGTGGGGGATGATGTGGAGGAAAGTGGAGGAAAATCTGACCAAATAGACGGGAACTAAATATAGATTTGTGGTATGCAAGTACCACAAGATATAGAAGAGCTGCCAAAATGGCGGCTCTTTTTTTGTGCAATCCGACAAGATAATCTGCGAAATTTTGGTACATTTGCATGGGTTTTTAAAAAATTCTTCCTTGCAAATTGGGTTTTGATGGGGTATCATAGACACATAGTGGTGGAAAGTGGAGGGAAAATGCATCCAAATACCACGAAGTGGAGAGTTTTGAATCCAGTAGCCCTAAGGAAGGATATCAGCCAACGTGTCGAAGAATTTAAGAGGAAAATTTTATCACAGCGTTGACGCCAAGGGCCGGCTGATCGTTCCTGCAAAGTTAAGGGACGGACTCGGAACAGATTTCGTTATGACACGTGGTATTGATAACTGCATCTGGCTCTTCTCCGAGGAAGAGTGGGAGAACTTCACGGAACGCCTGGGAAGCCTTGGGAATTCCAAGACCAAGAACCGGATGGTGAAGCGTTACTTCCAGTCCAATGCAGCGGACTGCAGTATCGATTCTCAGGGAAGAACGATCATTCCCGCCGACCTCCGCGAGTATGTCGGAATTGACAAGGATGTCGTGATCATCGGTAACGGTGAGAAGGCTGAGGTTTGGAGTGCTGCCGCATGGCAGGAGACAGAGATGGATTCCGAGCAGACCCGCGAGGAGATCAAGTCTCTGCTGGAGGACTCCGATCTGGATTTCTAAAAGGAGAGGCGTATGGAATTCCATCATGTTCCGATCCTGCTGGAACGGATCCTGGAGCTGATGCAGATCCGACCGGATGGAACCTATCTGGACGGAACCGTCGGTGGTGCAGGACATTCCTCTGAAATATTGAAAAGACTTTCTCCGCAGGGAAGGCTGATCTGTCTGGATCAGGACAGTACCGCGGTGGAAACGGCCACGAAAAGGCTGGCGGACATTTCCGACCGGGCCACGGTGGTGAAAAGCAATTTTGTGAATTTCGAATCCGTGCTTGACGGTCTGGGGATCGGAAAGGTGGACGGAATCTTACTTGATCTGGGGGTCTCCTCCTATCAGCTGGATAACGGCGAACGGGGATTCTCTTACAGGACGGACGCGCCGCTGGACATGCGGATGGATCAGTCCAACCCGGAAACAGCCCGGGATATCGTGAACAACTACAGTGAAGCTGATCTCACCCGGATCCTTCGGGAATACGGGGAAGAGCCTTTTGCAAGACAGATCGCGGCAAGCATCTGCAGGGCAAGGCAGAAGGCGGAGATCACTACAACTTTCGAACTAAATGAGCTTATCAGGTCCTCCATTCCCGCCCGCGCCAGGCGGAATGGAGGGCACCCCTCCAAACAAACCTATCAGGCGATCCGGATCGCACTCAACCGGGAGCTTCAGGTGTTGGAGGATTCGATGGACCGGATGATCGACAGACTTTCTTCGGGAGGAAGGCTCTGCATCATCACCTTCCACTCTTTGGAGGACAGGATCGTAAAGCAGTCCATGAAAAGGGCGGAACACCCTTGTATCTGCCCGCCGGATTTTCCCGTATGTGTATGCGGAAGAGAATCACAGGGCAAGGTGATCTCCAGAAAACCCATCCTTCCGGATGAGAAGGAGATGGAAGAAAATCCGAGATCCAAGAGTGCAAAATTACGAGTGTTTGAGAAAAAGTAGAAGGGGACGGCTTTAGTGGAGAGAGATAACAAGATCCGGGAATTGTATTATGTGGATGGCAGTACGGTCCGGAAACGCCAGGCATCAGCAGCGCCGGCACCGAGACGGAGACCTGAAACGGAGCGCCCGGCCAGAAGACCGGCGACAAAAACATATCGAAGCGCAGCGATCCGGGCAGAGAAATCCCTCTACTTCAGTAAGGGCTACGCCCTGGTGATGATCCTGGCAGTTCTCATAATGATCGGAAGCTGCTCCTTCATGCTGATGATCCAGAACAAGGTCAGCGAGCAGGAGCGGAACATTTCCAGCATGCAGCTGCAGATCCAGGATATGGAAGCAAATAACGCAGCCTATGAGGATTCGCTGGAAAGCAAGTATTCTCTGGATAAGATTTATGAGGTTGCTACGAAGGATCTGGGAATGGTATACTCGCAAAAAGGACAGATCGTATACTACCAGAGTGCAAATGAAGACTATGTAAAACAGTTGAAGGATGTTCCTGAGGCAAAATAATTGTCTCAGGACTTCGCTTTGTGTTAAGGCATTAAAATATGAAGAAGAAAAAGAGAAAAGTATTCCTTCGCAGGATGCGCCGCAAGCTTCTCCTTATGATGATCGTGCTTTCCGCTCTCTTTGCGGTACTGATCGGAACGCTGGTCTACATTAACACGAGCAAGGGCGCAAGATATGAGAAAGAGGTTCTGAGCCAGAAGAACTACGAAAGCATCACCGTTCCGTACCGGAGGGGTGATATTTTGGACTGTAACGGCACAGTTCTGGCTACCAGCAATAAGATCTACAGTCTCATCATCGAGCCGAAGAACATCCTCCGGGATGAGAAGATGCGGGTGGCAACCACGGATGCGCTGAACAAGTATTTCGGCGTAACGAAGGATCAGGTGGATGAATACCTGAAGGATTCGAAATCCCTCTACAAGGTCGTAAAGAAGAACCTCAGCTACGAAGAGGTCAAGGCTTTTAACGAGTTCAGAGATTCCGATGACGGAGAGGACGTAACGGGTGTCTGGTTCGAGGAAGGCTACACCAGAGTCTATCCCTACAAGGAGCTGGGATGCCACATGCTGGGCTTCGTGGTCAGCGGAAATGAGGGCATCGGCGGACTGGAGGGAAGCTACAACGATGAGCTGAACGGTACCAACGGCCGGACCTATGCATTCCTGAACGACAGCTACAATCTGGAGCGGACCACCGAGCCCGCCACCAACGGATATACGCTGGTAACCTCCATTGACACGGAGATCCAGAAGATCGTACAGAAGAACTGTGAAGAACTGCAGAAGAAGATGAATCCGAAGAACATTTCCGTCCTCGTGATGCGTCCGAAGAGCTGCGAGGTTCTGGCCATGTACAACCTGCATCAGTATGATCCGAATGACGCATACAACCTGGACACGACCCGGTATCAGTTCCCGGATATGACGGACGAGGAGTTCAAGGCATACGAGGACAAGATGACTGATGATCAGCGTCTGGATGCGCTGAATGAGGTCTGGAGAAACTTTGTTCTCAGCGATACCTTCGAGCCGGGCTCCACCTACAAGAGCTTCGTGCTTGCGGGTGCGCTGGAGGAAGGTGTCCTTCAGGGAGATGAGACCTTCTACTGCGACGGACATCAGCAGGTGGCGGATTACGATATCTACTGCTCCGAGCATTCAGGACATGGAACACTGGACCTGTCCGGAGCACTGGCATATTCCTGCAACGACTGCTTCATGCAGATCGGTGCATTGATGGGAAGAACCGTATTTGCCAAGACACAGAGCAATTTCGGATTCGGTATGCGGACCGGGATCGACATTTACGGTGAGATGGGAAATGAGTCCCTGGCGACTCTGATCTACGATGAGGACCGCCTGAATGAGGTTGAGCTTGCCTGCTCGGCTTTCGGACAGGGTGTTTCCGTAACGATGATGCAGCTGGGTGCGGCCTTCTGTTCGGTCATCAACGGCGGCTACTATTATCAGCCGAATCTGGTTCGCCGGATCCTGGATGAGAACGGAAATCTGATCAAGAATTACGATAAGATCCTGGTGCGCCGGACCATTTCCGAGGAAACCTCAGCCAAGATGCGGGAGATGCTGCAGGGCGTGGTTGAGAACGGTACCGGATGGCGTACGGCCATCGAGGGATATACCATTGGCGGAAAGACCGGAACGGCCGAGAAGATCCCGAGAAATCAGGGGAATTTCATTCTTTCCTTTATCGGGTTTGCCCCGGTGGAGGATCCGGAGGTCGTGATCTACTGCGTGGTGGACGAACCGGATGTGCCGGAGCAGGATATGAGTGGTGCGGGAACCATGCTGTTCCAGATGATCGCTTCCGATCTCTTCCCGTACATGAACATTTACAAGACAAATGATATCGATCCGGAGACCATCAAGCAGGTGGATGATCCGGTGAGCCCGGTCTTCGTAGAGGGCAGTCCGACGGACGATGATACCGCTCCTGCCGGCGAGCAGGAGGATGAAGAGTCCGACGAAGAGGAGAAGGAAGGAGAGGACGCCGAATCGCCGGAGGACGGAGAGGAGCAGGATGAAGGCTCCGATGATTCCGGGGGAGACGATGACTCCGGAGGCGATGAATCGGATGATTCCGGAGGTGATGAGTCGGATGACTCCGGAGGAGGCGGGTCGAAGAATTCCGACGAAGACACAGGATAGTTTATAACGGGATTCCGACAGCACACCATGCTGCATCTGCTGGAGAGAAGGGGCAGGCAAAGGCCCCGGAGAAATGTGGGGACATTTTTTCAACTTTACGATCGGATGCAGCGGTGCTGATCCCCTTATATACGGGTGTCGGTTATGCCGGCACCCAAATCTGAGGAGAAGACAGGAGAGTGACATGAAAGGTAAGAAGGTAATCGTAGCAGGCGCCGGAAAGAGCGGAGTGAGTTCTGTGGGACTCCTGCTCAGAAACGGAGCGGATGTGATCCTCTTTGATCAGAATGAGGCGCTGGACAAGGAAGCGCTGTTCAGTAACTTCGGGAATCCGGATCGTGTGGAGCTGGTGCTGGGAAGTATGACTCCGGAGAAGATCAGGGAAGCAAGCCTGATGGTGATCAGTCCCGGGATCGCGCTGGATGCACCCTTTGTAAACCGCGTGCGGGATGCGGGAGTGACCATCTGGGGAGAGATCGAGCTGGCAGCACATTTTAATCGCGGACGGATCGCGGCGATCACCGGAACCAACGGAAAGACCACGACCACCACACTGGTGGGTGAAATCTTCAAGGCGTTCAGGAAGGACAGTCTGGTGGTAGGAAATATCGGAACACCCTTCACGCAGTTTGCCGATTCTACACAGCCGAATCAGCTGGTGGCAGCCGAGATCAGTTCCTTCCAGCTGGAGACCATTCAGGACTTTCATCCCGAGGTATCTGCAGTTCTGAACCTGACGCCGGATCACCTGAACCGGCATCATACCTTTGAAAACTATGCGGATGCCAAGATGAGGATCGCTGAGAATCAGACTCAGGACAATTTCTGCGTCATGAACTACGACGACCCCGAGGTTCGGAAGAGAGCAGAGGCACTTACGAATGTTCAGGTGGTTTACTTCAGCCGCCTCTCCGAGCTGAAGACCGGCGTGTATATCCGGGATGACAATATCGTGATCCGCGAGCCGGAGCATGAGACCACCGTCCTTCCGGTATCCGATATCCGGATCCTCGGAACACATAATGTGGAAAATGTACTGGCGGCCGTTGCCATCGCATACAAGATGGGCATTCCGCTTTCGGTGATCCGTGATACGGTGGAGGCATTCCAGGGCGTGGAGCACCGCATTGAGTTCGTACGCAAGGTGGGCGGTGTAGAGTATTACAACGATTCCAAGGGAACCAATCCGGATGCGGCCATCAAGGCGATCCAGGCCATGAAGGCACCTACACTGCTGATCGGCGGCGGATACAATAAGAATTCGACTTATGATGAATGGATCGAGGCCTTTGAAGGCAAGGTCCGTTATCTGGTCCTGATGGGAGAAACCGCTCAGGCCATCTCCGACTGTGCGAAGCGGCACGGGTTCAATCAGGTGGTATTTGTAGACAGCCTGGAAGAGGCTGTGAAGTTCTGTGCGGAGCATGCACGCCCCGGCGACGCAGTCCTTCTTTCCCCTGCATGCGCAAGCTGGGATATGTTCAAGAGCTACGAGGAACGGGGAACCAAATTCAAGGAATATGTAAAGCAGCTGGAGGATTAGAGATTTGGCAGCCAGAAAGAAAAAACGTATCTTTATACGCGGGACGTACTTTGATTATCCGTCTCTCTTTCTGATTATCTTTCTGCTCCTGTTCGGACTGATGATGGTCTACAGCATCAGCTCCTACAAGGCCAGTGTCAGCCTGGATGACAGCGCCTACTATCTGAAGAGACAGCTCATGTTCGGAGCCGGAGGCTTCGCGGTCATGCTGATCATGTCCAAGCTCCGTTACCAGATACTGAAGAAATGGAGCGTGGTGATCATCATCGGTACGATCCTGCTGCTTCTTTCGGTCTTCGTGATCGGTAAGGCAAGTAACGGTTCCACGAGATGGATCAATATCGGATTCATTTCCTTCCAGCCTTCCGAGATCGCAAAGCTGTCCCTGATCATTTATACCGCTTATATCTGTACGGAGAAGAGCGGATATCTGAAGACTCTCCTGGGAACGATCATCATTATGATCATCCCGGTGGTCTGTGTGATCATCATCGCTGTTGAGAACCTGAGTACGGCAGTCATCTGTGCGGTTATCGTGATCGCCATCTGGTTTGTGTCGACGCCGAAACCCATATACCTCCTATTTGTGGTATTGGCGGGAGCGTTGTTCCTATACCTGTTCATTACGCTGTTCAGTTACCGGAGTGACCGTCTGGATGCCTGGAAGGATCCGGAGCACGCCGCTAACGGATACCAGACCATGCAGGCTCTGTATGCCATCGGATCCGGAGGCCTCTTCGGCCGGGGACTGGGGCAGAGTGTTCAGAAGCTGGGATACATTCCCGAGGCGCATAACGACATGATCTTCTCGGTGGTCTGTGAAGAGCTGGGGATCATCGGCGGTGCGGCGCTGATCATTGTATTTGTCATGCTGCTCTGGAGATTCCGGTTTATCGCCGAAGGGGCGCCGGACCGGTTCGGTGCGCTGCTGGTAGTCGGGGTGATCGCCCATCTGGGCTTCCAGATCATACTGAATATCAGCGTTGTAACGAATCTTCTGCCAAATACCGGTGTGACCCTACCATTTATCAGTTACGGAGGTTCCTCCCTAAGCTTCCTGTTGGTTGAGCTTGGGGTTGTACTGGCCGTGTCACGTCAGATCGTTCCCATCGGGAACACGAAGGAGGTGGCACAGCAGTGAAGAAACGGCTGATCATACTGTCCGTCATTTTAGTCCTGCTTGGTGGCGGAGCATTTTACGTCAGTACCTTCAAGCTGGAGAAAATCCAGGTGGGAGGATGCATCCTCTCCTCGGAGGAAAAGGTCCGGGAGACGGTGGAGGAGGAAGCTCCTCTGGGAAATATCCTGCTGCTCTGGCTCAAGAACAAGTTGAGTCCGATCCGGGATATCCCGTTTGTGGCAAAGCTGGACATTGAATTTGTGGACAAAAACACGCTGGCGGTGACCGTTTACGAGAAGTCCGTGGCCGGATGCATCGAATATATGGACAATTACGTGTATTTCGACCGGGACGGGATCGTCCTCGAGACCACGCCTGAGCAGAAGAGCGGAGTACCGACCATTGACGGCCTGTCCGTGGATACATGGAAGTTAAATGAGGCGCTTCCGGTACAGGACAAGGACCGGTTCAGCATGATTCTGACCATCACACAGCTGGTGGAGAAGTACGGGCTTGATATCGACCGGATCATGTTTACCCGGGAGGGAGAGATCATCCTCCGTCATAAAAACATCGATATCGAACTGGGAGACGGAAGCTATCTGACCAATCAGATGATGAATCTCGGGAGCATCCTGATGGGGTTGGAAGGCAAACGCGGAACGCTGTATATGAAGGATTTTCAATCCGATACATCCACGGCGAGCTTCAAGGAAAAATAGTCAGGAAATAGTCAAAAAATACAATTAACTGTTGCAAGAACACAAAAAAAACATTATCATATATACAGTATGACTAAAAACAGATGAATACAGGTTAGTATTTAATATAAGGAGGAAGAAACCTTGCTTGAGATTAAGTCCAATGATGAAAAGACACCCGCTCGTATTCTTGTGATCGGAGTCGGTGGTGCTGGAAACAATGCAGTAAACCGGATGATCGATGAGAATGTTGAGGGCGTAGAGCTGATCGCTATCAATACAGATAAGCAGGCGCTGTCACTCAGCCGTGCAACCACCAAGATCCAGATCGGTGAGAAGCTGACCAAGGGACTCGGTGCAGGAGCAAAGCCTGAGATCGGTGCAAGTGCCGTTGAAGAGAATAGAGAAGAGATCAATGATATCATTAAGGATTCCGATATGGTATTCGTAACCTGCGGTATGGGCGGTGGTACCGGAACCGGTGCGGCTCCCGTTGTTGCAGAGATCGCACGGAACCTTGGTATCCTGACAGTCGGCGTTGTTACAAAGCCCTTCTCCTTCGAAGGAAAGCCGCGTATGAACAATGCCATGAACGGTATCGCAAAGCTTCGTGAGAATGTAGATACCCTGATCGTGATCCCGAACGACAAGCTGCTTCAGATCTGCGACAAGCGTACAAGCATTCCCGATGCTCTGAAGAAGGCGGATGAGGTTCTTCAGCAGGGTGTTCAGGGCGTAACAGACCTGATCAACAAGCCGGGGCTTATCAACCTTGACTTCGCAGATATCCAGACCGTAATGCGCGATAAGGGCGTGGCTCATATCGGTATCGGCCAGGCATCCGGCGACAACAAGGCCGTTGATGCGATCAAGCAGGCTATGGATTCTCCGCTGCTGGAGACAACGGTGAACGGTGCATCCGACATCATCGTAAACTTCTCCGGAAATGTAGGAATCGTAGAGGCATACGACGCTATCACCTATCTGACAGAGCAGGCAGGCGATGAGGCAAATATCATCTTCGGTACGGTTGACAATGATGTGGCAGGTGAGGATGTAAGCATCACCATTATCGCAACCGGACTTGAGGAGAGCGGCAGAGGCGGAAGAGTTACTCTTCCGAAGAAGAGTTCCTCTCAGACACTGAAGGCTCCCGGATCTTCCGAGCCCATCGTTAAGAACCCGATCTTCGGCGCAAGTAAGCCGAAGACAGGCGCACAGCCGATCCCGCTTTCCATTAATCTGAATCAGCCGCAGGCAACTGCTCCAGCTCCGAAGGCTGCAGTAGCACCGGTTAAGCCGGCACAGGCAGCACCTGCAGCTCCCGCCGCAAAGCAGGAAGCACCCGCAGCACCCGCTGCAAAGCCGGCAGCAACAGCTGCACCGCAGAAGGCCGGCGGACAGAGCATCAAGATTCCGGATTTCCTGAAGAGAGGATAATCGAAATGTTACAGAGCACGGTCGTTAATTTATGACCGTGCTCTTTTATTTTGCCCGAGAATGTTGTAAAATAGGTTTCGTGCATGCCCGGCATTTGCACACCAGAATATAAGAAAAGGACGGACGAAGGTATGGAGAAAGACCACGCCGTAACGATCATAGAAGAGATGCGCAGCCGAGTAGTGGAAGGGCAGAGCTTCCCTCTGCAGCCTGCAAAGGTGGTGCTTCCCCGGGAAGAGCTGATCGAGCTTCTGGATCAACTGGAGGGGACCGTGAAGGAGGAGCTGAAGGCTTACCGTGATGTGACGGACAAGCGGGCAAAGATCCTTTCGGATGCCAAGAAAGAAGCGGAGAAGATCATATTTGAAGCGGAAAAGAGCGCCAGCCGGATCCGCGTGACCAAGAGAAGAGAGGGTGAGCCGCTGAATTTCTCTCCTGCGGAAATGGATGCGGAGGAGAAGAAGGCTCTCAGAACGGCGGGAGATATCTACGCCGCTTCCCTCATTTACACGGATGAAATGCTGACGGAGGTGGATCATCTTCTGGCGGACGCCTTTGATCAGCTGGATCAGGAGTATAAGGTGATGCAGGGAATGCTGCAGAGCAAGAAGGAGGCCATCGCGGAGAATAAGGCGGAGCTGCTTCGCTCATTGAATTCTCTGACGAAGGAGGACAGGTATGCCCAGATCATGGAGCTGAGCCAGCTGCTTTCCGTGGAACTCTACCGTGAGAAGCAGAATCAGAAGGCGAAGGAACGTGAGAAGGCAAGCCAGCTGGAGATCCAGTTCGATTCCGATGTGGTGGACCAGCAGACGCAGACCCCTGTGAATCCGGACCGTACGCCGGTGAAGGCGGACGGAACCCCTGTGAATCCGGAAAGAAATACTCCGGGAACGGATCGACCGGCCATAAACCCGGACCGTACTCCCGTCAGCCGGGAGAAGGCGCTGGCAGAGAAGGCGCTGGACAATACGCAGAGACCGGAAAGATCAAAGAAGTGATCAAAGACAGAAGAGAAACTGAGGGAAGGTTCGTTTTATGAAGACCTTAAAACCATATCGAAGAAAGATCAATTACTATGAGACAGACCAGATGCAGGTGGTGCATCATTCCAATTACGCCAGATATCTGGAGGAGGCGCGGCTGGACCTGATGGAACAGGCGGGGCTTCCCTATGACAGGCTGGAGGAGCTGGGGATCATCATCCCGGTGCTGGAGCTCCATGATTATTATACCTATGCGCTGCATTTCGGTGATACCATTGAGATCCACTCCCATATCACACGGCTTACGCCGGTTCGGTTCAGCCTGAAGTATGAGATCAAGGATCTTGAGGGGAATCTGCTTCACAGAGCAGAGACCAGCCATGGTTTCGTGGACACGGATTTCCGTCCCATGAGCCTGAAGAAGAAATACCCTGAGATCTACGAGAATCTTCAGGAATATGTGGAGGATGAGGCTATATGATCCGCAATAAGTTTACAGGAGATGAGGTTGTATTCTCCTGCGAGGTGTTCCCGCCGAAAAGGGATGACGATATCTACGAGATCTTTCAGACCCTGGATGCCATCGAGGATCTGAAGCCTGATTATATCAGTGTGACCTACGGCGCCGGAGGAAGCAACAGCAAGAAGACCGCAAAGATCTCCTCCTACATCCAGAATGTATGTGATGTTGAAGCGCTGGCGCACATGACGGCGGTGGGAATGACCCATGACAGCCTGAAGGAACGGCTGGCGGAGCTGCGTAAGAAGGCGGTTCTCCGGATCCTGGCTCTTCGGGGGGACAAGCCCCGTACCATGACGGATGAGGAGTTCGAACAGCGGGAATTCCGTTACGCCTCGGATCTGATCCGTGAGATCAGGGAGTTCGGCGGTTTCCGGATCGCAGCGGCCTGCTATCCCGAGAAGCATCCGGAATCTCCGGATGTGGAGACGGACCTTAAGTTCCTGAAGGAGAAATGTGATCTCGGTGTGGAGGATCTGATCACCCAGATGTTCTTCGACAATGAGAAGTTCTATCGTTTCCGCGAAAGACTGGATCAGATGGGGATCAGTGCTTCCCTGCATGCGGGGATCATGCCCATTACCAAGGTGAATCAGCTGGGGACCAGTGTGTCCCTGTCCGGATCTTCGGTACCCACAGAACTCTCCAACCTGATCGCAAAGTACGCGGAGGATCCTGCCGGCATGCGTCAGGCGGGGATCGAATTCGCTGTACGTCAGGTGGAGGATCTGCTGAAGCACGGCATATCCGGGATTCATATCTACTCCATGAATAAGGCGGATGTGACGAACGAGATCTACAAAGCGATCCTGTAACTGTCCGTTGTCTTCAATAGTAGGTTGACATAATATTATAGAAAAACGGGGTGACTGTCATATCAGGTCACCCCGTTTTTCTGCGTCGAATGCCGTAATATCGATGATCGCGATACGATCGGAGACAGCGGCATGGCTCATTCATATAAGGAGGAGGTCAGGAGGATTCCTTCACTACGTTCTTCCTCTTCCTGCGCTTGTTGACATAAAGCTTCTCATCGGCCTTGATCATCAGCTCTTCAGCGTCCTGATCCAGGTCGCATTCGAATTCGATGAGACCGATGCTGCACTCGATGTAGTAAGGCTTGTTGCAGCTTCGGTTCAGTTTGTTCTCGTTCTTGTTCAGAGTATCCTTCAGCTTCTTCGTCCCGGCTGGATCCATGTTGGGAACACAGATCGCGAACTCATCGCCGCCGATCCGGGCGACCACCGCATCCTCCGGCATGACGTTCTTCAGAATGTCGGCAATGGTGCGAAGAGCAAAGTCACCTTCCTTGTGACCGAAGATGTCATTCACCTGCTTCAGGTTATCCATATCCACATAGCCGATGACTGACGGGCAGCCTCTGCAGGAGGGCGATGTGATCAGCTCCTGTGACGCTTCGAAGAAGCCACGGCGGTTCAGAAGGCCGGTGAGGGGATCCGTGATGGAGAGGTGATTCAGAAGGTCGTTCTTCTCCCGGATCTCATTCATGCTGGATTCCAGACGGTTCTGGATGGCGATCTGCTGACGCATCAGATCCATGAACTTCATGGAGGTGCCGAGCTGGAGCGTGGTGGAGTAGATCTGATTGAAATTCTGCAAAGGGGTCTCGCTGACAAAGAGCCCGTGCTGTACCTCATTGGTAAAGATCGGAGTGATCGTCATAGTGTGTCTGCGGGTGTTCGGAGTATGCTTGTTCTGGAAGATCATGGAAGAGGGAAGGATCCGGTCATCTCCTGAGAAAACCGTGTTCTTTCCGTCCAGCATGCATGCCTGGAACAGTACGAAATCCGGGATCTGCCAGGTTCCGTCGGGAAGCTGCTGCGCCGGCTTATCGTACAGATATATATAAGCACTTTGGAATCCGTTGTTCTTGTATAGCTTGTCCATCATGAGTGAAAAGCAGAGCTTCTCATTTCCGCTGGAAAGCAATGTGTCACGAGTTATGTAAACTGAGCTCCAGATGCTGCTCTTGTGAGCATGTTCACTGGATACAAGCTGCCGGGACATGGTGAAGGTCAGTTCGGACTGAACGGCATTCAGCATGGAATTGATCCGGATCCTTTTGGCGGACGGGATGTTCAGGTTCGCCATGAATTCCGAGAGCACCCGGATGGTGCTTGTCAGCTTTACATATGAAAAATAGAAGTTGATGATCTCGTCCTCCAGGAGGGCATGGAACTCATCCAAAAGCTGGGTGATGGAAATGCTCTTTCGCTGGAAGATCGGCTGGATAAAATGCAGGATGAAGGGATCCAACACTTCGAACAGCCGCTCTGAATAGAAGCAGGAATAATAATGCTTCAGGAAAAGATCTTTGAATTCGGCAAGCAGTGTCTCAGGTGTGGCCGTCGGAAGGAAGCTGTTTACTTTCTCCAGGTATTCCGGATCGGCAGCGGGATCACATCCGCAGGAAATCCGTACGACCATGCTGGAGGGAAGAGAAGAGGTGCTGGTCTTCCCTGTCCGGACAAGCTCGATGGCCTGATAGACGGAACTGTATCCCAACTCCATGATCTTGTTGTCAACGGTGGTTAAAGCGGGTGAATGGGATGCCGCTATGGGAGCGTTATCAAAACCGGCAACCAGAATATCCTTGCCGATCTTCAGCCCGCGTTTCATGATGGCATTGTACCCGCCGATGGTCATTGTATCATTTGCGAAAATGATGGCTTCCAGGTCAGGGTTGTTCTCAAGAAGACGGTCGACGATCTTTTCGCTGAACTCGGAAAAATCACCATATACGACACGCTTCGGATCGTACTCGATCCCATTTTCCTCCAGGACCTGCCGGTATACGGAGAGACGCTCCCGGGCGTCGTCATTTTCCTTGCGGCCGCTGACGAAGCCGATCTTTGTCTTTCCGTGGTGCCGGATCATATGCTCCACTTCTGCGCGCATACCGGGTTTGCCGTCGGTATACAGTGAAGGATAGCCTTCCACAGGGATTTCCAGTGTCAGGATCGGAACGTTGAACTGGCGAAGGAAGGAATGAATGTCATCCACGGAAAGGAAGCTTCCGATGGATCCGATGGATACGATCAGGGCATCCAGCGTCTTTTTGGAAGCGTAGTAGTATATGGAATTATACTGATAATCGTACTTTGCATTTACGGGATCGTTGTAAGATGCGTTCAGATACATGCCAGGGAAGATGATAAGATTCACGTCTGCTTCACGAGCAGCGTATTCAACGCCCTTGCATATCTCAAAGGCGTAATCATTATCCAAGTGGCACGTGAAGAAACCGATATTGAGCCTGTGATCAGATTTCATGCTGCCTACCCCCAAGAACATTCCGCAGAAAGACCCCCATCTTTCCGCATACCTTTGCCTTTGCGAACGATTTCAGCGACCGTTCACAAACCAATACTATTATATCATGATGAGGGGTTTGATTCAACCGGACATCTGTAAAATGAGCCTGAAATGAACAGGGGAAAACGGCGCGAAAAACCTTGAGAAAATGTTCGGTCGCGGTTTACAAAAGGGTCACCATCTACTATAATGGGAACGTACTTTTTGACCAATGACCCCAAAGGAGGATCAAAACATGGATTATAAGAATTCCGGTGTTGACATTGAGGCTGGATATCGTTCCGTGGAGCTGATGAAAGAGCATATACGGAAGACACAGCGGGCAGAGGTGCTGGGAGGGATCGGCGGATTCGCCGGCGCATTTGACCTTAGTGCCATCAAGAATATGGAGGAGCCCGTGCTGCTGTCCGGTACCGATGGCTGTGGAACGAAGGTTAAGCTGGCCTTTGTGATGGACAAGCATGATACTATCGGAATCGATGCTGTAGCCATGTGTGTAAATGATATAGCATGCTCCGGCGGAGAACCGCTGTTCTTCCTGGATTATATCGCATGCGGCAAGAACATCCCCGAGAAGATCGCCACCATCGTCAGCGGTGTGGCTGAGGGATGCCGTCAGGCAGGTGCGGCACTGGTAGGCGGTGAGACCGCAGAGCATCCGGGGCTTATGGAAGAGGATGAATACGATCTGGCAGGATTCGCAGTAGGTGTGGTTGAGAAGAAGGAGATGATCACCGGCGCATCCATCACGGCAGGAGATACCCTGATCGGTATCGCCTCCAGCGGCGTACATTCCAACGGTTTCTCTCTGGTTCGGAAGATCTTCGATATGTCGGAGAAGTCCCTCAGCCGTTATGTGCCCGAGCTGGGCGGTACACTGGGTGAGACGCTGCTGACACCCACCCGTATCTATGTAAATGCGCTGAAGAAGGTGAAGGAGGCAGGCGTTACCGTGAAGGGAACCAGCCATATCACAGGCGGCGGTTTCTATGAAAATATCCCGCGGATGCTTCCGAAGGGAATCTCCGCACAGGTAAAGAAGGACAGCTATGAGGTTCCGGCAATCTTCCGCATGATGGCTCGTGAGGGCAAGGTGGAGGAGCAGATGATGTACAATACTTACAACATGGGTATCGGTATGGTTCTGGCAGTACGTCCCGAGGACGCGGACCGTACACTGGCTGCTCTGGCAGAGGCAGGCGACAGGGGTTATATCATCGGAGAGACCGTTGCTTCCGATGCAGGAGTGATCCTTGTATAGGCGAAAACGTCATTCTGAGCCCGTAGGGCGAGGATTTCACGTGAGACATTCTGAACCCATAGATTGAAGAATCCTGAAAACGAGGAAGAATATGCTTAGAGTTTTAGTTCTGGTATCCGGCGGAGGCACGAACCTGCAGGCCATCATCGATGCAGTGGCAGCCGGAACCGTTCAGAATACGGAGCTGGTGGGAGTCATCAGCAACAATCCCGGGGTATTTGCCCTGGAACGTGCAAAGAAGGCCGGCATTCCGGCAGAGGTGGTGAGCCCGAAGGAGTATCCGGACCGCGCCGCATTTCACAAGGCCTTTATGGATGCGGTGGATTCGTACCGGCCCGATCTGATCGTGCTGGCCGGTTTCCTGGTGGTGATACCGCCTGAGATGATAGAGAAGTACGAACGGAGGATCATCAACATCCATCCGTCCCTGATCCCGTCCTTCTGCGGAACGGGCTATTACGGACTGAAGGTCCATGAGGCGGCTCTGGCCAGAGGCGTGAAGGTTTCCGGCGCAACCGTTCATTTCGTGGACAGCGGAACCGATACCGGTCCGATCCTGCTGCAGAAGGCAGTGGAGGTTCTTCCGGATGATACGCCAGAGGTCCTGCAGAGAAGGATCATGGAGCAGGCGGAGTGGAAGCTGCTTCCCCAGGCGATCAATGACATCGCCACCGGAAAGATCAAATAAGATCCGGGCCGTTTGTCCCGGTTATGATACCAATGAAAGTCAACAGGTATAAGGAGAACAGAACATGAAGGTTATGATCGTAGGCGGTGGCGGCCGTGAGCACGCCATCACATGGGCAATCGCGAAGAGCCCCCGGGTAGATAAGATCTACGCCGCTCCGGGCAATGCAGGCATCGGAGAACTGGCGGAATGTGTAAATATTTCCGTGATGGATGCGGATGCACTGGTTGCATTTGCAAAGGAGAAGGAAGTGGATTTCGTGGTGGTAGGACCGGATGATCCGCTGGCTGCGGGCGTGGCGGACGCTTTCCTGGATGCGGGCTTCCCCACCTTCGGACCCCGGAAGAATGCGGCCATCATCGAGGCTTCCAAGGCGTTCTCCAAGGAACTGATGAAGAAGTATGACATTCCTTCGGCAGCATACGAGGTATTTGACAATCCGGAGGATGCACTGGAATATCTGAAGACAGCGAAGATCCCCATCGTTCTGAAGGCAGACGGCCTGGCTCTCGGCAAGGGCGTTCTGATCTGCATGACACGGGAAGAGGCCATGGAGGGTGTAAAGACCCTCATGGTGGATAAGCAGTTCGGAAGTGCCGGTGACAAGATCGTCATCGAGGAGTTCATGACGGGCCGCGAGGTATCCGTACTGTGCTTCTCCGACGGAAAGACCATCCGTCCCATGACCTCCGCGCAGGATCATAAGCGTGCAGGAGACGGGGACACCGGTCTCAATACCGGCGGCATGGGCACATTTTCACCGAGCCCCTTCTATACCGAGGATGTGGACCGGTTCTGTAAGGAACATGTATATCAGAGGACCATCGACGCCATGGCGGCTGAGGGTCGTGAGTTTAAGGGCGTTCTGTTCTGCGGACTGATGCTGACCGAGGACGGACCGAAGGTGCTGGAGTTCAACGCACGGTTCGGCGATCCGGAGGCACAGGTCGTGATCCCCAGAATGAAGAATGACATGCTGACCGTGATGGAGGCCTGTGTGAACGGGACTCTGGACCAGATCGAGCTGGAATTTGAAGATAATGCGGCAGTCTGCGTCATGCTGGCTTCCGACGGTTATCCGGTACATTATGAGAAGGGCTTCGAGATCAAGGGCCTGGATCGCTTCAAGACCAGAGACGGCTATTATGCGTTCCATTCCGGAAGTGCCATGAAGGACGGCAAGGTCGTTACCAACGGCGGACGTGTTCTGGGTGTGACCGCACTGGGCAGCACCCTTCCGGAGGCAAGAGCCAACGCTTACGCCGCAACGGAATGGGTGGAGTTTGACAACAAATACATGCGCCATGACATAGGAAAGGCCATAGACGAAGCCAGCATCTGAGAACACCCACGCTGCCTGCTTGCAGAGCAGCGTGAGGTTTCGCAAGATGCGCCCCGATCCGAGAGCGTAGCGCGAAGCGCGGGAGCTCGAGGACCGGTAGAATTGCGGGAGCTGCGCAGCAGCGGAGCAATTCGTTGGCTTCGTCGTGCATAGCAAGATGCGCTCGAGGACCGGTAGAATTGCGGGAGCTGCGAAGCAGCGGAGCAATTCGTGGGCTTCGTCGTGCATAGCAGGATGAGCTCGAGGACCGGTAGAATTGCGGGAGCTGCGCAGCAGCGGAGCAATTCGTTGGCTTCGTCGTGCATAGCGAGATGAGCTCGAGGACCGGTAGAATTGCGGGAGCTGCGCAGCAGCGGAGCAATTCGTTGGCTTCGTATATACAGCAGAGGATGATAATGAAAGAAAAATATTCAGTCGCCGCACGGCAGGTGCTGCAGGAGGCAGACCGGATCGCGAAGCAGATGAACAGCGGGTTCGTGGGAACCCAGCATCTTCTGTTCGGACTGATCGCCGTACATAAGGGAGTTGCCGAGAAGGTGCTTCGGAAGAACGGAGTCACCCCGGACCGCTTCGCCTCCATGCTGGAGGATGCAAAGGAACTGGCCCTGGAAATGGAGGGCAGATCCGACGGAGAGGGCTTCACGGAGAAGACCCGTCAGCTCCTGCAGGATGCGGCAGAGGAATCCCGCCGTTACGGAGTTCGTGAGGTGGGAACGGAACACATTTTACTGTCGATCCTGAATCACAGAGAAACCGTGGCATCCCAGATGCTGGATCTGATGAAGATCAACCGGAAACGTCTTTACGTCGATGTTCTGGTGGCTGACGGGATGCGTGAAAAGGATGCGGAACGGACCTTCCAGGCCATGCAGGCAGGGAAACTGAAGTCCAAATCCGCAACACCGACGCTGGATCAGTACAGCCGGAATCTTACCGCGGAGGCGGAAGCCGGGAATCTGGATCCCGTGATCGGAAGAGCGGATGAGATGCAGCGTGTGCTGCAGGTTCTCAGCCGCAGGATGAAGAATAACGTCTGTCTCGTGGGTGAGGCAGGCGTCGGAAAGACTGCCATCGTGGAGGGCATCACACAGCTGCTCCATGAGGGTGCGGTTCCCGCGGCTCTCCGGGAGAAGCGGATCGTATCCCTGGATCTGACCAGTATGGTGGCAGGATCCAAATACCGTGGTGAATTCGAGGAACGGATCAAAAGGACCATTCAGGAAGTCATCGATTCCGGAAATGTCATCCTCTTTATTGACGAACTGCATACCATCATCGGTGCCGGCGGGGCGGAGGGAGCCATGGATGCTTCCAATATCCTGAAACCGGCTCTTTCCCGTGGACAGATCCAGGTGATCGGCGCCACGACCCGGGCGGAGTACCGGAAATATATCGAGAAGGATGCGGCCCTGGAACGCAGATTCCAGCCGGTCTATGTGGAGGAACCCACGGAGGAGGAGACCCTGGAGATCCTGGAGGGGGTTGCGCCCCGCTATGAGGCACATCACCATGTGGAGATCACCCGGGAAGCCATGGAGGCGGCCGTACGGCTGTCTGTGCGTTATATCAATGACAGGTATCTTCCGGACAAGGCCATCGATCTTCTGGATGAGGCAGCTGCCAAGAAGAGGATGGAGGGTGGAAAGCGGAAGTTTGTGATCGGAAATGCGGAGCGCGGACTTCGCAGTCTGAACAGGGATCTGGAGCATGCCCTGCAGATGTCCGCATTTGCGGAAGCGAAAAGGATCCAGACGGAGATCCGGAAGGAGCAGGAGAGGATCCGCAGGGAGGATCTGGCGAAGGAGAAGGAGCTGGAAGAGACAGAGCCTTCCATCGGGGAGCAGGATATCGCGGATGTGGTATCCCTGTGGACGAAGGTCCCCGTATCCCGCCTGACCCAGTCGGAGCAGCAGCGTCTGATGAAGCTGGAGAAGGTACTGCATGAGCGTGTGGTAGGACAGGAGGAGGCCGTAACTGCAGTGGCAAGATCCATCCGTCGCGGAAGAGTCGGACTGAAGGATCCGAAACGGCCCATAGGAACATTTCTCTTCCTGGGCCCCACGGGTGTCGGTAAGACGGAGCTTTCGAAGGCACTGGCAGAGGCGCTCTTCGGAGATGAGAACAGCATCATCCGCGTGGATATGTCCGAATATATGGAGAAACACAGTGTTTCGAAGATGATCGGTTCCCCTCCGGGCTATGTGGGCTACGATGAGGGCGGCCAGCTTTCGGAACAGGTACGGAAGAAGCCGTACTCCGTGCTGCTCTTTGACGAGATCGAGAAGGCGCATCCGGATGTATTCAACATCCTGCTTCAGGTGCTGGATGACGGACGGATCACGGACGCACAGGGAAGAAGCATCAACTTCAAGAACACCATCATCATCATGACCTCCAATGCGGGGGCGCAGAGGATCGTGGATCCGAAGACCCTGGGCTTTGTGACCGAGGAGGACACGGCAGAACGGGATCATCGGGAGATGAAGGAGCGCGTCATGGAAGAGGTGAAGCAGATGTTTCGGCCGGAGTTCCTGAACCGGATCGATGAAACCATCGTCTTCCATATGCTGACGGAGCAAAATGTGCGTGAGATCGCAAACCTCATGCTGAAGGATCTGACGAAGCGTGCGGCGGAGAATCTGAATATCCGCCTGACCTACGGTGAGACTCTCCGGAAGTTCATTTACGACAAGGGATACGATAAGAAATACGGTGCAAGACCGCTCCGACGGGCCATCCAGACCTATGTGGAGGATCCCCTCGCAGAGGAAGTTCTGCAGGGCCGGCTCACCGGAGGCAGCAGGGTATCCATCGGAGTAAAGCAGGGAAAGGTCACATTTACTCCGAAGAGCTAAAAAAGGGGAAAAACTTTAACGTTTCGGTGGAAAAAAAGAACCGGATAGGCTATAATGAAATTTGGGTCGGGCTCACGGCCCTAACAAGAAATACAAGGTACATGACCAGGAGGAAAACGGGGATGGCAGTAATTGAAGAACTGATCCGCGAGGAAGAGAGCGGAGCTCTCAGCTTCGGTAACTACGAGTTGACTGCGAAGACGAAGAAGGACGGCTTCGAGTACATGGGTGACAGCTACAAGATCAAGACCTATAACGAGATCACAAAGCTGGAGAGAAACGGATCATTCGTATATGAGTCGGTGCCGGGCACCGCGGTACATGAATTCCGCGCAACGGGAGACAAGGTGGAGTTCGTAGTAGAGGGCGATAAGGATGCCCAGGTGACTCTGGAACTGCTGCCGGAGCAGGAATACAAGGTAAAAGTAAATGATGTTGATCGTGGGACGATTAAGACGAACCTCGGCGGGAAGCTGATCTTCTCGGCTTCGCTGGAGGAGGAAGATCAGGTTTCCATAGTGATCGAGAAGATCGACTAGGGAAAACGTGCAGCTTATTGGGACGGTTCCTTTCTTGCTCCGGCATCGGAGTATTTGAGGAGCCGTCCTATTGCGTTTTGTGCGACGATCGGGCCTGGCGGGATGGCACCAACGCGATTTAGGACAGGAGTCGGAATGAAGGAGAAGAAGGTTTATTTCTGTAAGGAATGCGGATATGAATCTGCCAAATGGATGGGACAGTGTCCGGGCTGTCGGCAGTGGAACACATTTGCGGAGGAGAAGATCACGGTCAGCAAAAGAAGCGCTGCCCGTCCGGCGGGAGAGAAGCCGGAGGCAGTCAGCATCACCCAGGTGACTTCGGCTCAGGAGAGCCGGATGTTCACAAATATCGGTGAGCTGGACCGGGTGCTGGGCGGCGGTATCGTCCGGGGATCCCTGGTGCTGGTGGGCGGTGATCCGGGCATTGGAAAGTCCACGCTGCTGCTGGAGATGTGCAAGGCTCTGGTGGCGGATGACGAGAAGGTGCTTTATGTATCCGGTGAGGAGTCGCTGTCGCAGATCAAGATGCGGGGCGTGCGACTCGGGGCCTACGACGAGAAGATCATGCTTCTGTCCGACGGAGACCTGGAGGCGGCAGAGCATGCCATGGAAAAATGTAACGCAGACGTGGTGGTGATCGACTCGATCCAGACCATGTTTGTCTCGGAGCTTGATAATGTTCCGGGAAGTGTGACCCAGGTGCGCGAGGTCACAAGTCGTCTGATGCAGATCGCAAAGCGGCTGAACGTTGCGATATTTATCGTAGGCCATGTGACGAAGGAGGGCACGGTGGCGGGCCCCCGGACCCTGGAGCACATGGTGGACTGTGTGCTGTATTTTGAGGGAGACGACAATTCCGGCTTCCGGATGCTCAGAGCGGTGAAGAACCGGTTCGGCTCCACGAATGAGATCGGCGTCTTCAATATGACGGAGACCGGACTGGAGGAGGTCTCGAATCCTTCGGAAATGTTCCTGACCGGACGTCCGGTGGAGGCCCCCGGCTCTGTGGTCATCAGCTCCATGGAGGGCACCCGTGCAGTGCTGCTGGAGCTGCAGGCACTGGTCTGTGATTCGAATTTCAACATGCCCCGGAGGACCTCCGTGGGTGTGGATTATAACCGTGTAAATCTTCTGATGGCTGTCCTGGAGAAGCGGGGCGGTATCAGTATGTCCGGCTGTGACTGCTATGTCAGCATCGCAGGCGGACTCCGGGTGAATGACCCGGCGGCGGACCTGGGGATCATCTGTGCAATCAGCTCCAGCTACAGGAATCGTCCCGTAGGGGATGATACCGTGATCATCGGTGAGGTGGGACTGGCCGGAGAGATCCGCGGTGTCCAGAGTATCCAGCAGCGGGTGAAGGAAGCGGACAAGCTGGGCTATAAGCGGGTGATCCTGCCGAAGGCCTGCAAGGTGACCGGGATCCCGGAGCTTTCCGTGGAACTGATCTATGTTTCCACCATACAGGAGGCGCTGGAGAGGATCTAAGCGGTATCCCGGGGCACAAAGCAGTGGGGAATCCCGGCGTTATCCCGGGGTGCGAAGGGGCGAAGACCCTTTGCCGGAAAGAGAATTCATAGAGATGAGGTAGTGACATGATACTGGCATGTCAGAACGTCTCGAAATCCTTCGGGGATGTCGAGGTGTTGAAGAGTATCAATTTTCATATCGAGGAGAAGGACAAGCTGGCTATTGTCGGCGTGAACGGGGCCGGAAAGACCACGCTTCTCCGGATCATTTTAGGGGAGGACCAGCCGGATACCGGGACCGTTGTAAAGGCCAGGGACATCCGGATCGGATATCTTTCTCAGCATCAGGACATCTCCTTTCAGAATACGGTCTATAAGGAGATGGAACAGGCCAAGGGGTATCTGATCCGCATGGAGCAGAGACTCAGGGAACTGGAAGAGGAAATGAAGCACCTGGAGGGAGATGAGCTCCAGAAGGTGCTGGAGACATACAACCGCCTTTCCACACGGTATGACCGGGAGAACGGCTACGCCTACGAAAGCGAGATCACAGGCGTTCTGAAGGGCCTGGGCTTTGCAGAATCGGATTATGACAGGGATATCCGTTCTCTGTCCGGAGGGCAGAAGATGCGGATCGCGCTGGGACAGCTGCTGTTGTCGCATCCGGATGTGATCCTGCTGGATGAGCCCACGAACCATCTGGACATGCCGTCCATTTCCTGGCTGGAGGGATTTCTCTCGGGTTATCCCGGAGCCGTGATCGTGGTGAGCCATGACCGGTATTTCATCGACCGGGTATCGAACCAGATCCTGGAAATCGAACTGGGGAAATCCACACTTTACCGCGGAAACTACAGCTTCTACCGGGAGCAGAGCGAGAAGAAAAGGCAGGATGAGTGGAAGGCTTACCTGAACCAGCAGGCGGAGATCCGGCACGAGGAGGATGTGATCCGAAAGCTGAAATCCTTCAACCGCGAAAAGTCCGTCAAGCGGGCGGAAAGCCGTGAGAAGCAGCTGGACAAGATCGACAGGATCGACAAACCCCAGGAGGTAAAGTCGGACATGCGGCTGACCCTGACGCCTGTGACGGAGTCGGGAGAGGATGTGCTCTATGCGGAGCACCTGAAGAAGGCCTTCGGAGAGAATAAGCTCTTTGAGGAACTGGGCGTGGATATCAAACGGGGAGAGCACGTGGCACTGATCGGCGGGAACGGAACCGGCAAGACCACACTGCTGAAGATCCTTGCCAGGAAAATGGCGAAGGATGCGGGGACCGTAACCCTGGGAGCCCGGGTTCGGCTGGGATATTTCGACCAGGAGAACCAGGATCTTTCCATGGATAAAACACTTTTTGAAGAAATGTCGGACGCATTTCCGGAGATGAATAATACGAGGATCCGGAATGTTCTGGCGGCCTTCCTCTTCACGGGGGATAAGGTCTTTCAGAAGATAGGGGATCTGTCCGGCGGCGAGAGGGGACGGGTGTCTCTGGCAAAGCTGATGCTGTCGCCTGCGAATCTGCTGCTTCTGGATGAGCCTACGAACCATCTGGACATTCCCTCCAAGGAGATCCTGGAGGATGCTATCCGGAATTACACCGGGACCGTGCTCTATGTCAGTCATGACAGATATTTCATCAATCAGACGGCAACGCGGATCCTGGAGCTCCGGAATAAGGTGCTGACCAGCTATCCCGGCAATTATGACGAGTTCGAGGAGAACCGGGAGAAGCTGTATCAGCTGCAGAACAGTGACAATCCCTATGCGGATACGAATCAGTCCGTGACGAAGAACGGCTTCTCCATCGTGTCCACGGAATCCTATGCGAAGGAGACCGGAGGAGGTTCCAAGGAGGAGTATCTGGCAAGGAAGGAAGCTTATGCGGCGGAACGGAAGAAAGCCAGTGATCTTCGGAAGCTGGAGAAGCAGATCGCGGCCGCAGAGGAGGAACTGGAGGAGATCGACCGGGAGATGAATCTGCCGGAGAACGGAACAAATGTGGAACTGCTGACAAAGCTCACTACCAGGCAGCAGGAGCTGGAGGAACAGCTGCTGGCATGGTACGAACAGTTGGAGGAACTATAAGGAAGATCCAACCCAAATGGAGGAGGAGAGGTTATGAACAGTAAGCTTTATGAAAAGGACTATCGCAGTATCAGGGAACCGGAGTTGCTTGGGGTGGCATACTCTTCGTCCGAGATACGCAAACTGGATCCGGAGAAGGACAGACTGCTTCTCTCGACCCTTGCCAGATACGGAAGCGGAACTGCCCGGAAGATGGCGCTGAACACCCAGGGGCTTTCCGACATTTCCGAGGTTACGGAAATACTGACGAACCTGACTTCGGATGACCGCAGCGATGAAATGTACTGGCTTTTCAGGGAGCAGGTGCAGCGGGTGGACGATCCGGAGATCCTGAAGGAGACAGCCCTGCAGGAAGCAGGGGTCAGCGGTACATTTGCCTTCTGCTATCTGACCGGCTACAGGTACCCGGCACCGGAGGATGATTCCCGGAGTCACAGAACCTTTGAGTGCGGAAAGGCGGAGAACATTTCGGATGAAGAGGTGCGTGCATTCTGTGACCGGATGATCGCGGAAGAGGGACCGTTCAGGCAGCAGGCAGAAGAAGTTCTGGAACTTATGAAAGGATAGATCACATGACGGATGATATGAGAAAAGAAGTCGGTAAGCTTTGGTTCGGAAAGATCAGGGAGATCGCGGATGCCCTTCGACAGAAGCTGTCGGAAATGTGTTCGCTGTCGCCTTCCGCGGCTGCCAGGACCGGGCTGGTGTTCCGGCAGTATGTGTATGACAGGGCAGTTCCCTGTATCCACGCTTCGGAGAAGGTGACCGCCGAAGAGGCGGAGATGATCGGAAGAGAGATCTACACGGGTCTCATGGAGGATATCATTGTGGAAGCCACCATGGGAACGGACGGAGCGGAGTGCATGATGGTGCTCCTCCGGTGTGAGAAGGGGATCCGGGATCGGGAGACATTTTCGGGGCTGCTGACCGAGATCGTGGGAGCAGGTGCGATCACCGAAGCGCAGATCGGAGAGCTCGGGGACCTTGCGGACAAGCTGACGGAGAGCTGGATACAGAGCCGGAGAGGACGATTTGAATCCAAGGCGGATTCCGAGGAACCGTGGATGGATGAGTTTGAATATGTGGATCATCAGATCTCCGGAGAGGATTGAGTACTGATACATGAGTTCATCGACAAGGAATCGAATCCTGGGTTTTTTCGGTATGCTTCTTGCGGCGGCCGGGATCATCCTCGTGTCGGTACTTCTCCGGAAGGATAAGGCAGAGTCAGGAGCGGGGGCTTCTGATACCGTCTACGGATTTGCCATGGGAAGCACGGTTTCCGTGCATCTGTACGGGGCGGATACGGACGGGACTGCGGATGAAGTGATACGCGAGGTGGAAAGGCTGGATGAGAAGGTCATTTCCTGGCGTGCTGACTCCTCGGAGCTGGCGGAATGGAACCGGAAGGCGTCCGCCGGGGAGGAGATGCGTGTCAGCGGGGAACTGGGAACGGCTGTGGAGAAGAGCCTGGAACTGTCCAGGAAGTCCGGCGGATCCCTTGATGTGACCCTGAGGCCGGTACTGGAGGTCTGGGGGATCGAAACCGCAAAGCCGGAGGAATTCCATGTTCCAACGGAGGAGGAGCTTCGGGCGGCGGCAGAGCATACGGATCTTGCGGAAGGTGCAGAGAGGGGCCGTCAGGCAGGAACCGGGAAGAACCGTCAGGAATCGGACTCTTCGTCCGGTGAAGACGTGGCAGCGGAGGAAGTGATCGGATGTCGTTCCGAGGAAGGAGACACGTACGGTCTCAGTCGGACACGGGAGGATATCACGCTGGACCTGGGAGCTGTCGGAAAAGGATATGCTCTGGATGCGGTATATGCGCTGCTTCAGGAGAAGGAAGGAACGGCCGGAGGCGTGATCGCCGTGGGCGGAAGCATTCTGGTCTTCGGAGATAAGACGGAGGTCGGAGATTTTAAGATCGGGATCCGGGATCCGGAAGGACTGCCGGAGGATATCCTGGGGTATATCACATTTTCATCGGGAACGAAGAAGCAGTGTGTATCCACCTCGGGCGGTTATGAGAAATATATAGAGAAGGATGGAAGAAGATATCATCACATCATAGATCCTGCGACACTGTATCCGGCGGAGAGCGGCCTTCGGTCCGTGACCGTGGTCTGTGAGGACGGGTTACTCTCGGATGGACTTTCCACGGCCTGCTTTATCCTTGGGGAGGAGAAGGCGAAGGAGCTTCTGAAGGAATACGGTGCAGAGGGCGTGCTGATCCGTGAGGACGGAAGCATTTACTGTACGCCGGGGATCGAGAAACAGGTAGTATTCAGGTAAATGGGGACGTGAATTATTACTAGGGGGTGACAGCATGGGTAAAAAGACAGGAAGATCCGGATATCTCCGAAAAGCGTGGAAGGTTGTACTCCTTGTAACGCTCCTTTCCCTTATGTTGCAGTTTAATGTATTTGCGAAGGAGGATACCCTCGGTACAGCCGAAGAAGCCGTCGGTGAGGACGCGCCGGAGGGTGAAATGTCAGAGACAACCTACGCCGAAGGCGATGATACGGTGGATGACGAAGGTGAAGGCGGCCAGGGCGAAGGCGGTGAAGGCGGCCAGGGCGAAGGCGGCGAAGGCGACCGGGAAGAAGGCGGCGAAGGCGACCGGGAAGAAGGCGGTGAAGGCGGCCGGGAAGAAGGCGGCGAAGGCGACCGGGAAGAAGGCGGCGAAGAGGATCCGGAACCGGTGATGACCGGTTTACATAAGATTGACGGCAAATGGTACTACTTCGACGAGAACGGAAAGAAACTGACCGGATGGCAGACCATTGACGGAAAGAAGTATTACTTCAGAAAAGCCGGTATGGCGGCAGTCGGCTGGCTTGAAAAGGAAGGACACTGGTACTTCTTCTCCAAGAAGGGCGTCATGCGCACCGGCTGGGTGGAAAACGCTTCGAACTGGTATTTCTTTGATAAGAAGGGCCGCATGTACAGTGGCTGGAAGAAAGAGGACGGTTACCGGTATTATCTGGCTCCGAACGGGATCATGCAGCTGGGCTGGAGAAAGATCGACGGCAAATGGTACTACTTCGGGACAACCGGAAGAATGGCAACCGGCTGGCGGATGATCGATAAGTACTGGTATTTCTTCGATACGACCGGGGTAATGAAGACCGGATGGCTGGAGTCAGGAAAAAGATGGTACTATTTCGACGTGAACGGAAAGATGAAGACCGGCTGGCAGAAGGTCGGGGCGAGCTGGTATTATCTTGACGCAGAAGGACGGATGAAGACCGGCTGGATGAATTCGGGACAGAACCGGTATTATCTCCGGTCCGACGGCCGGATGGCGACCGGATGGTTCAAGCCGGACAACTACTGGTATTACTTCAATGAAGACGGAGAGCTGCAGAGAAACTGCAGGATCGACGGGTACTACCTGAATTCCGAGGGCCGGTGGGTCGATCAGCTTCCGGATGCGTTCCGCCTGGATGTGGATAATATCATGCAGAGACCGGAGCTTCCCATGGGATGCGAGGTGACTTCCCTGACCATCGTGTTGAACTATCACGGGTATGATGTGAAGAAGGGCTATCTTTCAGATAATTTCCTGAAGAAGGGGGCAAGTTCGCCGGATGCAGGCTTCATCGGAAATCCCAGAAGCTGGGGTGGCTGGTATTGCTACAGTAAGCCTATCGTGAACTGTGCCAATGATTATCTGAAGAGTGTGGGATCCGAGAGCAGGGCCAGGAATCTGACAGGGACGAAGTTTGAAGATCTGTTCTATGAACTGGTAGTCGGAAGACCGGTTGTGATCTGGGGAACCCTTTCCATGGGAAGTCCAAGTACAAGAGGCCGGTGGAGTAACGGATACCCGCGTTATGTAAACCTTCACTGCCTGGTGCTGACAGGATACGATAAGACAAAGGATCTGGTATATATTGCGGATCCTCTTGCCGGAAACCGGACCTACCGGCTCAGCACGACGAAGCTAAGATATGAACAGCTCGGTTCGCAGGCAGTCGTGATCTGTGACCCGGAATAAGACGGACAGAAGCTGTATGGAGGCATACGGCATACCATACAGGATGCGATTGATCAGATATGTCAGAAACAAAAGACTTAACCGAAAAGATGGAACGAAACGGGGAGAAGAGCGGGAGAGTACGACCGGTCCGGGGGGATTTCCTCCTCCTGGCCGGAATCCTTCTCTTTTCCCTGCTTTTTTGGCTTGCGTTCCGCATTTTCAGTTCTGAGGGAAAAACGCTGGCGGTAATGGTGGACGGGGAGACCGTCATGACCCTTCCGCTGGATCAGGACACGGAACAGGTGATCCGGACGGAGGGCGGAAGAAATACGGTCTGCATCCGGGACGGAAAGGCGTCCTGCACGGAGGCCGACTGTCCGGATAAGATCTGTGTGAAGCACAGCGAGATCGATACGGAGGGAGAGACGATCATTTGTCTGCCCCACAAACTGGTGCTGGAAGTGGAAGGAAGGTGACGACGTGAGCCGGAATCAGAAAATCGCATACAGAGGCTGTCTTCTGGCGCTGGCGCTGGTCCTTTCCTATCTGGAAAGCCTTGTTCCGGTATTCCTCGGGATTCCCGGGATCCGTCTCGGACTGGCAAATATCGTGACGGTGTATACCCTGTACCGCCTTTCGGCCTTGGATGCCTGCTTTGTGACGGCAGCAAGGATCCTTCTGGCTACGCTCCTCTTCGGAAATGTAACTACGATGATCTACAGCCTTGCGGGGGCGGCTTTCAGCCTTGGCGTGATGCTGTTGGCAAAGCGACTGCCCTTCCTCTCCGTCATGGGAGTCAGTATCCTGGGAGGAGCCTTTCATAATGTGGGACAGCTGCTGGCAGCGGCGCTTCTCCTGAATGCGAAGGGAGTGATCTCCTTCGCGGCGATCCTGCTTCCGGTGGGAGCTCTTGCCGGTGGAGTGATCGGTGTTGTGGCAGGTGTTCTGATCCGCAAGGTGCCTCTCGGAGATGAGGACGAGTGGGAAGAAGACCCCGGGGAAGACACCGGGGATGATACGGAGGATGACGCGGAGTATGACACGGAAAATGATACCATGGATGACGCGGAGGATGGCTCCGGGGATGCTTTCGGGAATGATTCCCGGAAGGCCTGAAAATGACATCAGTTGGTTTACATAATTTTCGGTAAAAAAAGTGCCGGGATGACTTGAAACATCCCGGCTTTTCGTATAAAATACCTAAATGTAGAGAGAAAGAGAATTTTTCAATGGCACATGTTGTGTCGACATAAAATAACCAATCATCGTAACTGTCCACGCTGCATTTTTCTGATATGCGTGAATGGCAGGCTTCGATTTTCAAATAGAGAAAGGCAATAAACATGAAACGATTTACATTCCGGGGAGGGATTCACCCGGATGACGGAAAGAAGCTGACCCAGGACCGGGAGATCCGCGAGTATGTGACCCGCGGAGAAGCGGTATACCCTCTGAGTCAGCATATCGGTGCGCCCGCAAAGCCCCTGGTCAAGAAGGGGGATTCCGTGGTGGCAGGACAGAAGATCGCCGAGGCGGCAGGCTTTGTCTCGGCTAATATTCATTCTGCCGTGTCCGGTACGGTAAAGGCCATCGAGAAGAGAATGGTACCCGGCGGGGGAATGGTGGATTCCATTGTGATCGATAATGACGGCGCATTCACGGTGGAGGATTTCGATGCGAAGATCCGCCCGTTGGAGGGGCTGTACCGTGAGGACGTGATTGCCATCATCCGCGAGGCCGGCGTGGTCGGAATGGGCGGAGCTGGCTTCCCCACGGATGTGAAGCTGTCTCCCAAGAATGAAAGTGATATCGACTGCATCATCGTAAACGGTGCGGAGTGTGAGCCCTATCTGACCTCGGATTACCGGAGAATGCTGGAGGAGCCCGAGAAGGTGGTAAACGGCCTGAAGATCGTGATCGGTCTGTTCCAGGGAGCGCAGGGGATCATCGCCATTGAGGACAATAAGCCGGAGGTGATCAAACTCCTTCGTGAGAAGACCAAGGATGAGCCCCGGATCCGGGTGAACAAGGTAAAGACCAAGTATCCCCAGGGTGCGGAGCGTCAGCTGATCTATGCAAATACAGGACGTTATGTAAACTCAAACATGCTGCCGGCAGATGCGGGCTGCATCGTTCATAATGTGGACACCATCATTTCCATCTATGAGGCGGTGATGCTGGGACGTCCCATGATCTCCCGTGTGGTTACCGTGACGGGAGACTGTGTGGCGGAGCCGCAGAATTTCATCGTTCCGCTGGGGACCTCCTACCGTGAACTGGTGGAGGCTGCGGGCGGATTTCGCACGGAGCCTGCAAAGGTGATCGCCGGCGGCCCCATGATGGGAAAGGCGCTGGTGTCTCTGGATGTTCCCGTGACCAAGGGGACTTCTGCAATCCTTGCCCTGAGCAGGGACGCTGTGGCCGAGTCCAAACCGACCCAGTGCATCAAGTGCGGCAAATGTGTCACCGTATGTCCGGGAATGGTAGAACCGTATCTTCTCGCGGATCTCGCGGAAGCAAAGGATACGGAGGCGTTCCTGAAGCATCACGGCATGGAGTGCTGTGAGTGCGGCTGCTGTTCCTATGTATGCCCGGCCAAGCGGCATCTGACGCAGACCATCGCGGGAACCAGAAAAATCATCATAGCAAACAGAAAGAGAGGGTAGCGGTATGGAAGAGAAAGAACTGCTGAAGATATCCGCTTCGCCTCACATCCGAAGCAAGAACTCAACCACCGGGATCATGGCCGATGTGCTGATCGCGCTTCTTCCGGCTTCTGCCGTGGGCGTGTATAATTTCGGCTTCCGGGCATGCCTGATGATCCTCATCTGTGTGGTTTCCTGTATGGTATTTGAATTCCTGTCGGAGCTTGTGATGAAACGTCCCAACACGGTACGTGATCTCTCGGCGGCGGTGACGGGACTTCTGATCGCACTGAACCTTCCGGTATCCCTTCCCTTCTGGATGGCGATCCTGGGCTGCGCCTTCGCGATCATTGTTGTGAAACAGCTCTTCGGAGGTATCGGACAGAACTTTATGAATCCGGCCCTTGCGGCACGGTGCTTCCTTGTGATGTCCTTCGTCGGTCCCATGACGAAGTTCACACTGGATGCAGTCACCACGGCCACACCGCTGGCTCAGCTCAGGGAAGGCGGCGTGGCGAGCATTCATCTCTGGGATATGTTTATCGGAACGGAAGCCGGAACCATAGGAGAGACCTCCGCAGCTGCCCTGCTGGTGGGTGCGGCGTATCTTCTGATCCGCAGGGTGATCCGTCTGACGATCCCGCTCTATTACATTTTCACCTTCAGTGTGGCACTGGTGATCTATGCCTGGACACAGGATATGAACATTTCCGCCATGGGCCGGTTCGTGGCTGCCCATCTCTGCGGCGGCGGTCTGATGCTGGGAGCCTTCTTCATGGCAACGGACTATACCACATCGCCCATTACGCATGAGGGGAAGGCACTGTTCGGGATCCTTCTGGGTATCCTCACCTTCTGCTTCCGTATCTTCGGCAGCAGCACAGAGGGAGTGTCCTATGCCATCATCATCGGAAACCTTCTTGTTCCCATGATCGAAATGATCACCCGCCCGAAGTCCTTCGGTGAGGGCTATGAGGAGAAGCCGATCTCCGACAACCGCGGATGGCTGAAGCCGGTACATTTGGATGAAGAGGGAAATGTGATCCCGGACACGAAGGACAGAAAGACCGTCAGGGTAGCGCGGATCGTGGTATCCATCTGCTTTGTTGCACTGCTGGCAGGAGGTCTGCTGGGCCTGGTTTATGCGGTCACGAAGAAGCCCATCGAGGAGACGGAAGAGAAGAAGAAACAGGAATCCTATCACGCCGTGATGTCCGAGGCAACGGATTTTACGGAGTCGGATTCTGTCGATAATTACAATAAAGCACTTGAGAAGCAGGGCGTGGAAGGCGTTACCCTGAACACCCGGGTGGAAGCAAAGGCAGGGGACAAGGTTATCGGAAGCATCTGGGTGGTCACCAGCCATGAAGGCTATGCGGGAGATATCCGGATGGCTGTCGGAATTCAGGACGGCAAGGTGACCGGAGTGGAGATGCTGAAGATCGGTGAGACCACCGGCCTTGGTATGGAAGCCCGCGACAATCCTGCATTTACGGCACAGTATGTGGATAAAAATGCAGAGCAGTTCGTTGTAGTCAAAACAGAACCGGAGGGTGAGTCAGAGATCCAGGCCATCACCGGTGCGACCATAACCTCCAAAGCAGTAACGAAGGCCGTAAATGCGGCGCTTGCCGCAGAGCGGATGCCGGAAGGAGCAGCGGAGGAAGACACGGAGGCGGCACCTCAGGAAGCTGTAACAGAGGAAGACAGCGTTCCGGAAAGTGCCATGTCAGATCCGGAAGGAGGTGTCACAGATGAATAAATATGCTGAACGCCTCTATAACGGTGTGATCAAGGAGAATCCTACATTTGTCCAGATGCTGGGAATGTGTCCGACACTTGCGGTCACCTCCACGGCGATCAACGGTCTGGGAATGGGACTTGCCACCACGGCGGTCCTTACCATGAGCAACCTGATGATATCGGCTCTCCGGAAGCATATTCCGGAACAGGTCCGGATCCCTGCATTTATCACGATCATCGCATCCTTTGTGACGATCATCAGTTTCCTGATGCAGGCGTATACGCCGGAGCTGTATGACAGCCTGGGCGTATTTATCTCACTGATCGTAGTGAACTGTATCATTCTGGGGCGCGCGGAAGCGTATGCGTCCAAGAATCCCGTCCTTCCGTCCATCTTCGACGGTCTGGGAATGGGACTTGGTTTCACCGTGGGCCTTACGGTGATCGGTATCATCCGTGAATTCCTGGGAGCGGGAACGATCTTTGGCTTTACCGTGACCTCGGAGCTGTGGGATCCCATCAAGATATTTACGGCAAATCCGGGTGCGTTCTTCGTTCTTGCCTTTATCGTGGCAGGGATCAATGCCTTTGCGATCCGCAAGGCAAAGAAGAAGGGCGGAAAGCCGAAGCTTCGCAGGATCGATACCTGCGCCGGATGTACAAATCTTTCCTGTGCGGGAAGAAAGCTCGCAGAGGGAGAGGATGTCTGTGAGAAGGAGGAGATGTCCGATACGGCAAAGAAGGCGGAGGTATCCGCAGCAGAAAAGACTGCCGGGGACCTGAAGCCGGAAGAGCAGAAGGAAACCAAGAAGGAAAAACAGGACAGGAAAGCTTCGAAGAAGGAAGAGAAGAAGGACGATAAGAAGGACGAGAAGAAGGCGGAGGATTCCGCCGAGAAGCTGGTTCTGGATGAAAGCGACGAAGACGTGGAAGCCATCATTTCCAGACAGAATAAGTCCGGCAAGAAGGCTTCATGGGAAGGAACCGTGACACTGGATATGAAGACCGGTGAGGTGATCTCGGATATGGATGTGACCACAACACCGGTGAAGACGGAAAATGAGGAGGTGGAGCAATGAATATTTTTATCTTTGCGATCTCCGCAGCCCTCGTAAATAACGTTGTTCTGGTGCAGTTCCAGGGCCTCTGCCCCTTCCTGGGCGTGTCCAAAAATACAAAGACCGCCGCAGGTATGGGAGGCGCCGTGATCTTCGTCATGACGCTGGCCAGCACCGTGACCAGTCTGGTGTATTACTATGTGTTGGAACCGCTGTCCCTGGAATATCTGAACACGATCGCATTTATCCTGATCATTGCGGGACTGGTGCAGTTCGTGGAAATGTTCCTGAAGAAGAAGGTTCCGTCCCTGTACAGGGCGCTGGGCGTATATCTTCCGCTGATCACAACCAACTGTGCGGTCCTGGGAATCGCCATCAGTAATGTACAGGACGAGCTGTCCATTGGCTACAGCATACTGAACGGATTCTTCTCCGCAGTGGGCTTCGCCGTTGCCATCACGATCCTGGCAAGTATCCGGGAGAAGATGGAGCGGAACAATATCCCGCAGGCCTTCCGCGGCGGTCCGATCATTCTGATCGCGGCAGGGCTTATGGCCATGGCCTTCAGCGGATTCTCAGGGTTGATGTAAGTACCGGGCGGAGGTGATCCCCGTCATCAGCGGGACAGATCCCGGCATCATAGATTTGAGGTAGATAACATGGATGTAACAGGAATCCTGACGGCCGCCGGGGTGATCGGCGGAGTGGGAATCCTGGTTGGTCTCCTTCTTGGGAAGGCCAGCCGGGTTTTCAAGGTAGAAGAAAATGAAACGGAGACCGCGGTACGGGAGGCACTTCCCGGAAATAACTGCGGTGGCTGCGGCTATCCGGGCTGTGACGGTCTGGCAAAGGCCATTGCAGAAGGAAAGGCCCCCACAAATGCCTGTCCGGTGGGCGGCGCTGCCGTGGCGGCGAAGATCGGTGCCATCATGGGAAGCGGCTCGGAGCAGCCCTCAGAGCGGCTGGTGGCTTACGTGCACTGCGGCGGTGACTGCGATAAGGCGAAGGACGTTTACCGGTATGTGGGTCCGGAGGTGTGCAGCATCGCGGTGAATACACCGGGCGGAGGCCCGAAGGCCTGCGCATACGGCTGCCTCGGCTACGGAGAGTGCGCCGGCGTCTGCGAGTTCGGAGCCATTTCCATGGTGGACGGAATCGCGGTTGTGGATCCGGAGAAATGCGTGGCCTGCGGCAAATGCGTCGCAACCTGCCCGAGACATCTGATCCGTCTGGTACCGGCTTCGAAGAAACACCATATCCGGTGCAGCTCGAAGGACAGGGGACTGGATGTGAAGAAGGCCTGCAGCGTGGGCTGTCTTGCCTGCACCATGTGCGTAAAACAGTGTCCTGAGGGGGCGATAGAGATGCAGGGCAATCTTCCGGTGATCAATTATGAAAAGTGCGTCAATTGCGGCGCCTGTGCCGGAAAATGCCCGGCCAAAACCATCAGTCAGTAATTCTCCAATAGAGGGAGCTGAAAACAGAGGAGGTATCAGTTATGAAATGTCCGTTTTGCGGAGACGAGAACACAAGGGTGATCGATTCCCGTCCGGCAGATGACAACAGTTCCATCCGTCGCCGTCGTCAGTGCGATGTGTGCGGGAAGCGGTTTACGACCTATGAGAAGGTTGAGACCATCCCGTTGATGATCATCAAGAAGGACCGTACACGTGAGGTGTATGACCGTGCCAAGATCGAGAAGGGACTGGTCCGGTCCTGTCATAAGCGTCCGGTGACCATGGATCAGATCGAGACATGCGTGGATGCCATTGAGGCTGAGATCTTCAATCTGGGCCTGCGTGAGGTGGAGAGCTCGGTAGTGGGCGGTATCGTTATGGATAAGATCCGCGACCTTGACGAGGTTGCCTATGTCCGTTTTGCATCCGTATATCGCGAGTTCAAGGATGTAAATACCTTTATGGATGAGCTGAAGAAGCTTCTGAAGTGATAGACGGCATGAGGGAGAAATGTATGGCAGATGATACGATCCGGAAGCTTCTGGAGGGAGGAACCTCCGAGGTGGTCGTAAAGAAATCCAGATTTCTCGGCATTACATTTCCGGTGGAGACGCCGGAGGAGGCTGCGGAGAAGATCGCCGGCATCCGTAAGAAGTATTACGATGCCCGGCATAATTGCTATGCATATCGCCTGGTGGGAGCGGAGAAGTTCTCCGATGACGGGGAGCCGTCCCAGACCGCAGGAAAGCCCATGCTGGATGTGCTTTCAGGCGCCGGACTTGTGGGAGCCCTGGTGGTGGTGACCCGGTATTTCGGCGGAACCCTGCTGGGAACCGGAGGACTTGTAAGAGCCTACACCGAGGCGGCGCAGGAGGCGGTAAAGAACAGCAGGATCACCGAGATCCGGCCAAAGAGGCAGGTGGTCTGCAGGGTCGCCTATCCGGATCTGGGAAAGGTGCAGTACCTGTTCCGGGAAGCCGGACTGGAGCCGGCAACGGAGTATCTGGAGGATATCACACTGACGGCAGATGTGCCGGATGAGGATGTCCCCAGGCTGGTTGCCGGGATCAAGGAAGCAACGGCCGCCAGGGCGGATACCCGGGTGGGAGAGCTGTTCCTCGGGTGACAGGAGCACGGAGTATAAAATGCGAATGCTCATTCGGCACCCCAAAACGACATCGGGCAGGAAGGTTCACCTTCCTGCCCGATGGCTATATGAATGATATGGATCTGTGCTGTGTGGTTTCCTAGAAATAGTACGTCGGAAGGCACATGGCAATAACCTTGAAGGAACGGTCAAAGGAGGTGACATCGAATAGAACGCCTCCGAAGATGATGGCCATGGTAAGCAGGATCGGCAGAACCTTCTGGTAGACGGAGCTGCTGCGGATGATCACGCTGAAGAACAGCGAGTACAGAACACAGACCAGGGTATACAGTGCCACATGTCCCAGGTGCTCCAATCCGCTTCCTCCCTCCGTGATCCAGATCACCGGCCAGGAGATCAGGGACATGGGAAGGATACAGGAGACGATGTGGATGAGACGCATCACATAACGCTCGCTTCCGCGAAGCCTGAGATACAGGCGTTCCTCGGAATCCTTCAGGAAGGTTGCGATACCGATCAGTCCGGCGGTCAGGATGAAAAGACCGGCCAGCTTCTTTACGGGGATCTCCACCTTCTCTTCCCGGGTCAGTTCGTTGTATACACCGCCGGAGGAATCCTCAACCCGGAATACATCACCGCCGTTTTTAAAGGCTTCATAGATCTTCGTCAGGGCAGTATCCCGCAGTGTGGGGTCCAGCGCCTGGTAGGCGGGAGCTTCCGACATTTTCTTCTTCACGATCTCCGCAGCCTCCCAGCGATAGAAACGGCTGAAGAATTCATCCCGGTTCAGGGACGGGAGTGCACTGGAACGGGTGGTATAGACCTGGATCCGGATCTCGGTTGCGGAGGACCAGGCGTTCTCTGTAAAGCCGGCCGGGATCACCAGACCGGAATTGGAGGTTCCCGAAGAAAGCTCCTGATACATTTCCTCCTTGTCGGCGACAGGATGAAAATGGAAGATGGAATTCGATTCGTAGAGGGATTTCACGGTTTCCTGCATGATGGGATCCGTGTCCTCGCAGAGGATCGCCACGGGAAGATAGAGGGACTTTTCCGAGGCCGGAACCTGACGATAGATCACTGCAAGCACAAGAAGAACCACCAGCATGGCCATATTGACAGGCTGGCGTAGACTGCGCTTCAGCAGTATGAAGAATCGGTTCAGGAAAAGTCTCATAACGTCCTCGCTTTAGAACATAATGTTCTGGGTCAGGTGGATCAGTCCGGTGATGGGATTCCAGTGTGACATGGTCTGCAGGAACTTCGGAAGGAAGTCCGTGGGGATCAGTCCGCCGGAGAGATACATCAGCAGGACAATACCCACCAGGATCACCAGGTTGGCATAAACTGCATTTCTTGTACTATAGGAAAGGAGCAGGATAAAGGCTCCGATGACCATCAGGATCGGGATGATAAAGAGCAGCGCGGTGAATTTCGGCCGGATCCCTGCGATCAGCAGTCCGGTGAAGATCACCAGAAATGCGGCGTAGAGCAGGAACACCGTGCTGATCCATTCACTGCAGGCGATTCCGAAGCGGTTCACGCCGCAGCCGCGCTGACGGATCACGTAGGCTTCCTTCTTCCCCTGATAGAATGAGGTCAGGATAAAGCAGAGGAAGCAGAGTACCAGGATCGTGTAACTGCCCGCCAGCTGAAGAGAAAGCGGAAGACCGGCCAGGTCGTCGAAGGATTTCTCTTCAAAAAGGGATTCTCTGGACAGGATGTAGATCAGATTGTTGCTGTCGATCATATCCTCGAACTCTTCGCCGGCAGCGGGATCCACCTTCAGCTCGCTGTTCAGGAGCTTTACGGAATACTTCGCCGACTGGGCGGAGCCCAGCATATCCGCACTGCTGAGGAGGAGGTCGTTGATGATGTGCTCCTCCAGGGTGTTATCGCCCTTGAAGATGATCCGGACAGGATCGTTCTCGCCTTCCATGACGGAATTGATGAAGTTCTCCGGGATCACGATCAGAGCCGTGATCTCTCCGGATTCCAGAAGCCTTCTTCCGTCCTCCTCGGAATCCATTCTGCGGATATCCATGGTTTCACGGAAGCTGTGCATGTCCTCCACAAGCTTCATTCCGAATTCGGTTGTTTCCGCATCTCCGGGCAGGTACAGACCTACGGGGACACGTTCATACTGGTTGGGATTGAAGAAGAGCTGTTCTCCGTTTTTGATGATCACAAGAGAGACCAGCAGGAACAGAAGTGTATAGAGGAGCGTGGCGGGAAGAATATGGATCGCCCGCCTGAGATCTGTGCGTATGGTTCTTGTTAATTGTGACAGATTCATGAGTTCCTCTCCTGGCCGGAACGGATGCACCGGTTCCGGGGTGATCCGCAGGTCCTCTGCGGATGAAGTGCTTCTGAAATGCTGCTGAGGTGCTTAATCCTGTGCCTGCGCCAGCAGATGGGGTATGGAAATGTCGGAAGGCAGATCCTTCAGATTGGTACATTTCCTGTTCTGCAGAAGCCATACCTCGTCGCAGAATTCAAAAAGCTTCTCGTCATGGGAAGCGATCACCAGCATACCGCCGTTGGAGCGGAAGGAGGCGATATAGTCCAGGATGGACTGCTTGGCCAGCATATCCAGTGCGGCCAGGGGCTCGTCCAGAAGAAGGATATGCGGTTTATTGATCAGGACCGTGGCAATGGACAGACGTTTCTTCATACCGCCGGACATGCTGCGGACCGGGATCTCCAGATAGGTATGGACTCCGAGAATCGAAAGATTGGTATTGGTCAGTGTATCATAGATGGCTGCTTTGTCCATGGAGGTCCAGAGACGGAGATTGTCCATGGCGGAAAGTTCCTCGATCAGCGCATTTTCCTGTGTAACATAACCGATGCTCTTCTGGAAGGCCTTCGGATCCTCCCTGTAGGTCTTCCCGTTCAGCGTGATGCTTCCGCCGCTGACGGACTTGGCGCCGGCGATGGCAGAGAGCATGGTGGATTTACCGGAACCGTTCAGGCCCAGAAGACCGATGCACTGTCCGGGTTTGGCGGAAAGAGAAACCCCCTGCAGGATGACCTTTCTCCTGTATTTCAGTTCAACGTCCTTAAGCTCCAGCATGAAGTGTTCCTCCTAATAAATGTGATCCTCTTCGATCACGCGAAAATCGAGATAATCGAAATCAATCGTCTCGATAAAACTGTCTGCCGTGAATCGTGTGTGTGCGTGACGCATAAAATCCTTTTTGTTAAGCTCCAGCCAGATGGGGATCGCCAGATCCAGCCGGTGACAGCCTTCCTCGAGGGCACGGTATACCTTGTGGGTCCGGGTCTCATCCGGGTCATCGATCTCCACCACCGTATCCTGCATCAGGCGGTTCTCTTTCATGATTTTCATCCAGACACGAAACATAGCTTCCTCTTTTTCAGTTTGATTTAAGGTTCATTTTGCAGTATGATGTAAAAGTGTTACCCGAGTTATCAGGCATAATACTTTTATTAATAATTCTCAAATAGTATATCACAATTTCTTCATATGAAAAGTGTAAAGTTGGGATATACCGGATGAACAGGAGGCATGTGTTATGAACGATGAATTTGGAAGCTTCTCCTACGGAGATGATACGGGTAGTGACGGAAAGCGGGGATATACTGCGCCGGTGCAGCAGCCGGTACAGACACCGCCGATGGGACATACACATCAGCCTGTGCAGACGCCCCCGATGGGACATACACAGCAGACGGTGCAGACGCCCCCGATGGGACATACACAGCAGCCGGTGCAGACGCCCCTGATGGGTCAGACGCATCAGCCGGTACAGACACCCACGATGGGTCAGACGCATCAGCCGGTACAGACACCCGCGATGGGTCAGACGCATCAGCCGGTACAGACACCCGCGATGGGTCAGACGCAGCAGCCGGTACAGACAGCAGCGAAGCGCTGGACGCCCGAACCATATAAAGAGAAGATTTACAGTGCGCCGAACTATGTACGGACGGACTATTCCAGACAGGATTATCTGAAGCCTTCGGAATCCCGCATGCAGGCGCAGGATTCCCATACGGAAGAACATCCGAAGAAGAATACGCCGGCAGGTCCTTCCACCCCGAAGAAGCCGAAGAAGAGCGGTGATTCCATGGGTAAGAAGATGCTGAAGACAGCTGCTTTCGGCCTGGTGTTCGGTCTTGTGGGCGGAGCTACGTTCCTGGGCATCAACAAGGCCTTCGGAACCTCGGGAAAGACGGAGACAACGGAAACTGCAAGCCAGTCCTCCACGGCAACTCCGGGAACCACGGAGTCGTCAACGGGAGGTGTTCAGCAGCAGCAGGTGGTAAATACGAACGGTTCCTCGAGTACCGTCAATTATGATGTGGCGGAGATCGTAAAGAAGGCACAACCCTCCATCGTTTCCATTACGACCAGCGTTAAGACACAATATCAGTACTTCTATCAGCAGTTTGAGCAGGAGTCCACAGGAGCCGGTTCCGGTATCATCATTGCTATGTCGGATGATAAGACCAAGCTGTATGTGGCTACCAATTATCACGTGATCAATGGAGCAACCGAGATCAATGTGGGCTTCAATGACGGACAGATCATCAAGGCAACGGTTACCGGATATGACAAGAACAATGACGTTGCGGTCGTAGAGATCCCCATGGAGAATATCCCGCAGTCAACTCAGGATGCCATTTCTCTTGCAGCCATCGGTGATTCCGATGCTCTTCAGGTCGGAGAGCCGGCCATCGCCATCGGAAATGCAATGGGATACGGCCAGTCCGTTACAGTTGGTTATATCAGTGCGCTGGACCGTTCCATTTCCGGCGGAGAAGGCAAATACATCCAGACGGATGCTGCCATCAATCCCGGCAACAGCGGCGGAGCCCTGATCAATTCCAAGGGCGAGGTGATCGGGATCAATTCGGTCAAGTATGTTGATAATAAGGTCGAGGGAATGGGATTCTCCATCCCGATCAACCGTGCGATCGGTATCCTGGAGAACATCATCCACGGAGAGTCCACGGGCAAGGTGTATATCGGAATCAGCGGTGCGACCATCGACAGTGATTATTCCCAGATTTACGGCTTCCCTGAGGGAGCGTATGTAAAGACCGTTACCAGCGGATCTCCTGCGGAGCAGGCAGGAATTCACGAAGGTGACATCATCGTGGCGGTGGAAGGAAAGAACACCCTTACGATGGAGAAGTTTATAGAGGTTCTGCAGGATTACAAGGCGGGGACCCAGGTGGAGATCACCCTGTACCGCGCAAATTCCCGCGGACAGTATGAGAAGATGACAGTGTCCGTAACGACGGCTGAGGAGTGATCCTCCGGAAGACGGAGCAGGGACGCATCAGGAGAACTATGTATAAGTTGATCGCAACAGATCACCGTGCCAGAAGCGGAAGCTTCACCACACCGCACGGAGTGATCGAAACCCCGGTTTTCATGAATGTGGGAACCGTGGCAGCCATAAAAGGAGCAGTGAGTGCCGAGGACCTGGAGGGAATCGGCACTCAGGTGCTGCTTTGCAATACCTATCATTTGCATGTCCGTCCGGGAGATGACCTGGTGAAGGAACTGGGGGGACTGCAGACCATGACCACCTGGCACGGCCCGATCCTTACGGATTCGGGAGGGTTCCAGGTGTATTCGCTTGCAAAGCTCCGTGCCATCAAAGAAGAGGGCGTATCCTTTCAGTCTCATATCGACGGAAGGAAGATCTTCATGGGGCCGGAGGAAAGCATGACGATCCAGTCGAATCTCGGCTCCACCATCGCCATGGCCTTCGACGAATGTCCGCCGGCCAAGGCGGACAGAGCGTACATCCAGCCCTCCGTGGACAGGACCTACAGATGGCTGCTCCGATGCAAGGACAAGCTGGAGGAACTGAACCGGATGCCGGGAACCGTGAATCCGCAGCAGTATCTCTTCGGGATCAATCAGGGCGGTGTCATAGACGATATCCGGATCGATCATGCGAAGCGCATCGCGGAACTGGATCTTCCGGGCTATGCCATCGGCGGCCTGGCAGTAGGAGAGACGCATGAGGAGATGTATCACATTCTCGACGTGACGGTGCCGCATTTGCCACAGGACCGGCCGGTCTATCTGATGGGCGTCGGGACACCGGAGAATATCCTGGAAGCCGTGGACCGCGGCGTGGACTTCTTCGACTGTGTCTACCCCAGCAGAAACGGACGTCACGGACAGGTCTATACACACTACGGAAAGCTGAACCTGAAGAATAAATGCTATGAGAAGGATATGCGCCCCATAGAAGAGGGCTGTCAGTGTCCGGCGTGCCGGAGATTCAGCCGCGCCTATATCCGCCATCTGCTGAAGGCGGGAGAGATGCTCGGATTGCGCCTGGCGGTGCTGCACAACCTGTATTTTTACAACCATCTTATGGAGGAGATCCGGACGGCCATCCGCGAGAAGCGATACGGCAGCTTTAAGGAGGAAACCATCGACCGGATGCGGAGCGGAAAAACCTTCGGAGAATAGAAAAATGTGGGTTGCACTTTTCTCCGAAATAAAGTAAGATAGGAAAAGTATTTTATCATTACGATTAAGGAGAATTAAAATGACGAGTATGGTTTTACAGCAGGGGAATACCGGCGGAAGTATCCTGATGATAGTTCTGTATCTGGTGTTCTTCATCGGCCTTATGTATTTCCTGATGATCCGTCCGCAGCGGAAGCAGGCTAAGAAGCAGGATGAGCTTCAGAACTCACTGGAGCCGGGCGACAGCATCATGACCACCAGCGGTTTCTTCGGAACCATTCTGGATATCGTTGATGATACAACCGTTATCGTTGAGTTCGGTAACAACAAGAACTGCCGTATCCCCATGCACAAGCGTGCCATTGCCGAGGTAGAGAAGGCTGGTTCCGCCGAGATCAAGGACAGCGAGCCCAAGGCCATTGCAAAGGACAATAAGGACGAGAAGGACGAGAAGGAAGCAAAGAAGGAAGCTAAGAAGAAATAATGGTTCCTTCATTCTCACTGACACGGAGGTAAGCATGCAGAGTAGAAGAAATCGAATTGCAGCGGTGATCCTTATGACCGGTCTGCTCCTGGGTCTACCTGCCTGTTCGGAGTCAGAACCGGAAGAAAAATATGTGTCCCCCACCTTCAATACGGAGGTTGTAAAGCCTTCCGAGAACGGAGGAAAGCAGGAGTCAACGGAGAGTAAAGAGGAGATCGTGGATACGGATCTTTCCAAGGGAGAACCCATCAACGCCTCCGAAATGGAGGAGCCGCCCACCACGGATACCACCATAGCAGGTTCCTATGAGAACGGTTCCTATTACAATCCTTTTGTAGGCTTTGCCATTCAGGGGGATTCCGAATGGAAGCTGTATGATGCGGCAGGAGTGGCCGAGGCCACGGGGCTTACGGAGGATGAGGTGAATGACCTCTGGTACGGAGTGGTCAGCCCGTATTCGGTGAAGACCATGACCTGTGCCATCGCATATAAGAGGGACACAGGCTCCAATCTGGTCGTTTCCTACATTAACCCGAAAATGTATTATATGCAGAATATGACTGCAAGGGAATACCTGGAGCTTTCCGCAAGAGCCTATCCGGATGTGGAGGTTCAGAATGTGGAATATCTGGGTCAGGTCTATGCAGCCATCGCACTCCCGGATGAGGGTGAGGGTCGCAGAACACAGTTTGCGATCCGGGTCCAGGATCTGATCGTGGTACTCACCTATACCATGCAGGGAGATGATACTCTTGAGGACGCCGCAGACCATGTTACGAAGCTCATAGTATAACGGAATATAACGCTTCAGAAAATGCCCGTTTCGGGCATTTTTTGATTGACCGAACATAGGCGAAAGAGTATGATAGAAAGGAGAGATTCTGTAAACCTGGATCGGTTTCGGATCTCTGCTTCTGAGGGTGAATATGGAGGATGGTAAAAATGAAAAATAAGCATGCGGTTATGCGAAACCTCATCACCGGAATGACGGGGGCTGCGCTTCTGATGATCAGCGACTGGCTGTTGGGAGCGACCGGTAAGGGAAATGTCTCCAACGGAGTGGTGCAGAGCAACTGGGCGTCGGCTGCGGCATGGAGATATGAAGCGGCGATGTTGATTGCAGGTTTCGCTGTTTTTATGCTTTATACAGGAATGAAGGAAATGGTCCGCCAGGTGAAGATGACCCGCAGCAGAAGGGATATCTGGAGCATCCGCGGAGCCCGTCTCTTCGAGATCGGAGGTACCGCAACCATAGTTGCGACCCTGTTCCTGAAGGCGAAGGGATGTATCCTTCCGATCCTTTACCATAAACTGTATGCAACATCTCTCATGGGAGCGGATATGCTGACCGTGGTAGATGACGTATTTTTCTACATATCCATCCCGTTTTATATCTTTTCCGTGATCATCGTGCTTTTTACGTCGGTTCCTTTTATCTATCAGATCTGGCAGGGCAGGCTTCGGGTTCCGAAGTGGTTTATTATCCTGAACCCCCTGGTATTCTGGCTGGTAGGCTGGATCCTTCGTCGTTTCAATGTATATATCATTACGGATTTCACGGCATGTATGGTATCCTTCGGTCTGCTGATGATGTTATGGTGCACGATGCAGCATGTGTCCAGGATACCGGATCGGAGAGAGGAATAAAGGAAGAGTGCCGCATGGGATGCCGGCACAGGTAACATCCTGTAAGTCAGGGAGAAGGAGGAGCAGATGAACAAGATTCATGAGAACAAGGTTGAGAAAAATGTAAACATCCGCAAGGCGGCCATCATCGGCTGCGGTTTTGTAGGATCCTCAACGGCCTTTGCGTTGATGGAGGGAGGTATCTTCTCGGAGCTGGTCCTGATCGATGTGGATCACAGCCGTGCCGAGGGCGAGGCAATGGATATCAGCCACGGCGTTCCCTTTGCAAAGCCCATGAAGATCTATGCAGGAACCTATGATGATATCGTAGATGCGTCCATTATCATCATTACGGCCGGTGCTGCTCAGAAGCCGGGCGAGACCCGCCTGCAGCTGGTTCAGAAGAATGTGGCGATCTTCAAGTCCATCATTCCCGAGATCTCAAAGCGTAAATGTGAAGGCGTGCTCCTTATCGTTTCCAATCCGGTGGATATCCTGACCTATGTGGCTCAGAAGCTTTCCGGTTTCCCGGTACATCGTGTCATCGGCTCCGGTACCGTGCTTGATACGGCCCGTCTGAAGGCAAAGTTGGGTGACCATCTGGATGTGGACAGTCGTGTGGTACATGCCTTTATCATCGGCGAACACGGAGACAGCGAGCTGGCAGCATGGAGCAGCGCCATGGTCAGCGGCGTGCCTCTTTCCAAGTTCTGTGAGATGCGCGGACATTTCAATCATGATCAGTCCGAGCGTCATATCCAGGAGACCGTTAAGAATGCGGCTTATGAGATCATCAACCGCAAGAAGGCAACCTACTACGGCGTGGCCATGGCGGTCCGCAGGATCTGCGAGGTTATCGCCCGTGATGAGAAGTCCATCCTGTCCGTTTCCAGTCTGATGGAGGGTCAGTACGGTCTTTCCGATGTATGCCTTTCCATGCCGGCCATTGTGGGATCGGACGGTGTTGAGGAGAAGATCCCGATCTCCCTGGATCAGGAAGAGATCACCAACCTGATGGCTTCTGCAAAGGCATTGAAGGAGATCGCTGATTCTCTGGATCTGACACTTCCCGAGGAGCCGAAGGAAGAGCCGAAGCCGGTCAGCCTGGATGAGAAGCCGACAGAGCGTTAAGGTGGAGTAAAATGGCAGTTAGGAAACTGATCTCATGGAATGTAAACGGAATACGGGCCTGTGTGGGAAAGGGCTTTGAGGAAGCCTTCCGCTCGCTGGATGCGGATGTGTTCTGTATCCAGGAAAGCAAGATGCAGGAGGGACAGCTGAAGCTGGAGCTTCCGGGATATTTTCAGACCTGGAACTATGCAAAGCGAAAGGGCTATTCCGGAACGGCGATCTTCACGAAGGAAGAACCGAAATCGGTGGTTTGCGGTATGGGTCTGGAGCAGCATGACCAGGAAGGCCGGCTGATCACCCTGGATATGGGAGTTTACTTCATGATCACCGTATATGTCCCGAATTCCCAGAATGAACTGAAGCGTTTGTCCTACCGTATGGAGTGGGAGAATGATTTCCGTGAATATGTGGGTGAACTGAAGAAGGAGAAGCCCGTGATCATCTGCGGGGACATGAATGTGGCCCATAAGGAGATCGATATCAAGAATCCGGCTTCCAATCATCATAACCCGGGCTTCACGGATGAAGAGAGGGAGAAGATGACGGACCTCCTGGGTTCGGGCTTCATCGATACCTTCCGTTATAAGTATCCGGATCTTACGGACGCCTATTCCTGGTGGTCCTACCGGTTCAACGCCAGAGAGAGAAACGCCGGATGGCGGATCGATTACTTCCTGGTGTCGGAGGAGCTGGAGAACCGGATCGTAGATGCAAAGATCCACAGCGACATTTTCGGGTCGGATCACTGCCCGGTGGAGCTGGATATCGAACTGTAAATGCCAAGGGCACGACCTGCGGATAAAACCGGAGGGGCGTGATCGAATAGAAGGTGACGTGGATCGTTGCCCGTAAGCAGCAAATATGAACCAAGGGGACAGACCTTCCCGGCCAGGTATTCTGAGAAACCGGGTGTCTGTCCCCGAAGTATGTTATTACCGCAGGCAATGAGCCGGGCGGACAAACTGTACGGAAGAGAAGTCATGTGCCGCTGTCTGCGGAGGGTATATGACAGAGGAATGGAAAATGATCGAGGCAAGAAACCTCACAAAATCATATGGAACGGTGCGGGCGCTCAGTGACGTCTCCTTTACTCTGGAGAAGGGAAAGGTCTACGGACTGCTGGGAGTCAACGGCGCGGGGAAGACCACGACGCTGCAGCTGCTGTCGGGATATCTCACACCCACCTCAGGTGAGGTTTTGGTGGACGGGATCTCCATGGCGAAGGATCCTGTGGCGGCGCGCAGCAAGATCGGATATCTTCCGGAGGTTCCGCCTCTTTATCCGGAGCTTACGGTTGAGGAGTTTTTACGGTTTCAGTCGGAGCTTCGGCGGATCCCGAAGGCAGAGAGAGGAGAGGCTGTCAGAAATGCGATCCGTGTGGGCAGACTCTCATCCGTACGTCATCGGCTGATCGGACAGCTTTCCAAGGGCTTCCGTCAGAGAGTGGGACTTGCCGCGACCCTGATGGGGGACCCGGAGGTACTGCTTCTGGATGAGCCGACAAACGGCCTGGATCCCGTGCAGATGGTGGAAATGCGCCGCCTGATCAGGGAACTGGGGAAGGACAGGACCGTAGTCGTAAGCTCCCATGTGCTTTCCGAGATCACGAAAGAGGCGGACGAGCTTCTGATCATAGCGGCAGGGTGTCTGGTACTGTCCGGCCCGAAGGATTCCCTGATCGAAGGAGACGGGGTCCTGGAGGTGACACTGAAGGACGACGCCGAGACCGTGAAGAAGCTGGAGGGGCTTCCGGTTCTTTCCATGTCCCGCAGAGCCGCCGATCTGGAGGATCTGTTCCTTCGGGTAACGGAGGAGGCCTACCGGGCAGCGGGCAGTGCCGAGGAGGATGAGGAGGACGAGGACGATGATTAGTATCTGGAAGAAAGAGCTCCGTTCCTCGCTTTGCAGTGTGACCGGCTTCCTGTATCTGGCCGCGTCGGTATTCTTCTTCGGAGTTTATTTCTATGTAATGAATCTGTACCAGGGCATGGCGCATGTGAATTATGCCTATGCCTCGGTGGTATATCTTTTCTCGGTAACGATACCGATCCTGACCATGCGGACCTTTTCGCAGGAATTCCGCGACAGGACCGACCAGCTGATCCTGACGGCGCCCATCTCTCTTCGGAGTGTGGTGCTGGGAAAATATCTGGCGTGCCTGACCCTGTTTCTGCTTCCGGTGGTGATCGCGGCCTCATTTCCGCTGATCCTGACCGGCTACGGGAGCGTGGCGATCGCGGAGGCCTATACCACGCTGCTTGCCTACATCCTTTACGGAATGGCGGCCATTGCCATCGGTATCTTCCTGTCCTCTCTGACGGGAAATGTGGTGATCGCGGCGGTATCCACGGCGCTTGTGCTGTTCCTGGCGTATACCATGGGCGGCTTCGGGGAGCTTCTGGATGTTCCGGTCCTGAAGCAGTTCCTCAGTGCCTTCCATATGCAGGCCCGGTTCCTGACGATGGAGACCGGTGTGATCTCACTTCGTTCCATACTGTATTTTCTGACGGTTGCGGCGGCGTTCCTGATCTTTACGGTTCTCCGGCTCCGCAGCTATAAAAGCAGACGGGGCGGAAATGCGGCGGAGAAGAGAAGCTGTCTGATCCTGCTGGGGATCACGATCCTCGCAGTGGTGGGCGTTAATCTCGCTGCCGGATTTCTTCCGGACCGGATGACGGAATTTGATGTGACCATGAAGGAATTCCATCATCTGACGGATGTGACGAAGGAATTCCTGGGGACTCTGGATAAGGATGTGACGATCTACGTCTATAAGAAGGAGGCCGAGGCAGAGCCGGATACGGTGAAGCTTCTGAAGAACTACGCGGCCTTTGACCATATCACCGTGGAATATGTGGATCCGGAGACCTCGCCCCGGTTCCCGACCAAATACACGGTCAACGGCTTCAGCGAGGGAAGTCTGGTGGTGACCTCGGGAGGCGCCTTCCGGATCATCGATCAGGAGAGCATCTATACCTATTCCGAACCGGAAATGAAGGAGTATGGCGTGACTCCGGACGGCTTTGATCTGGAGGGACTCCTGACCAGTGCCATCGACTATGTGACCACCGACCGTCTTCCCATGATCTATGAGATCTCAGGTCATGGAGAACTGCTTCTGGCAGGGGAATTCCAGACGGCGATGGACCGTGAAAATGTAAAGCTGCAGGAGCTTCAGCTGGTAGGTGCCGGTTCCGTTCCGAAGGATGCGGACTGCGTGCTGATCCTTGCACCCTCGTCGGACTACAGTGAGGCGGAGATCGGAGCGCTGAAGGATTATCTTGCTGAAGGAGGACACATTTACATCCTGCTGCAGTGGACTGAGGAGCAGCAGAAGAACCTGCACGCCTTCCTTGCAGAATACGGGATCGAAGTGCAGTACGGAGTGGTCTCCGAAACCGACACGGATGTGTATTTCCAGGAGCCCTACTACCTGATCCCGGAGATCAGGTCAACCTCCGTGACGGAGGACCTGGCAGGCAATCTGGCGCTTTCCGCCATGTCTGTCGGGCTGAGATCATCGGATCCGGCCGTGGAGACGATCCTGAAGACCTCGGAGAAGGCCTTCCTGAAGAAGAACCCACAGGAGGCAAAATCCACCGGGAAGGAAGAAGGAGATGTGGAAGGCGAGTACCTTCTGGGCGTGTTCCGTCAGTGGACGGTGGACATCACGCCGGAATCCATGTCTGACGGTTCGGGACGAATGACCCGGGAGAGCATGCTGACCGTATTCGGTTCGCCCTATATGACACAGGATGCCATCGACGGATACATCTCCGGAATGAACCGGAAGCTGTTCATTTCCATAATGGGGCATATGATCAGCCGGCCGGCGCTGACCTCGGTTCCGACGAAGTCCTACAGCTATGACTATGTTACCGTATCCATGTCGGATGCCACCTTCTTCGGTGTGATCCTTGCGGGTGTGCTGCCGGGAATCCTGCTGGTTGTGGGACTTGCCGTATGGGTACTGCGCCGCAGAAGATAGAAGTGCGACAACAGAAAAAGAGCATTCACTGACATTTGCATGTCAGCGAATGCTCTTTTTCTGTTGAACGGATCAGCCCTTGTACTTTGTCATCAGGAGGCTGGCGTTCTGTCCGCCAAATCCGAATGCGTTGCACATTGCCACATTTACGGTTGCCTTACGTGCCTCGTTCGGTACGAAATCCAGATCGCATTCCGGATCCGGTGTGGTCTGGTTAATGGTGGGAGGAAGGATATCCTCCTCGATGGCCTTGATGCAGGCAATGGCCTCGGTCACTCCGCCGGCACCCATCAGGTGGCCCGTGGAAGCCTTTGTAGAGGAAACTGCCAGCTTGTATGCGTGTTCTCCGAAGAGAGACTTGATGGCGCTGACCTCTATGATGTCTCCCTTGGGAGTTGAGGTTCCGTGGGCGTTGATATAATCTACGTCGGTAAGCGGAAGGCCTGCAACCTCCAGAGACTGCTTCATACAGAAAATGGCTGCGATCCCTTCCGGGTGGGGACTGGTCACATGGTAACCGTCCGTACTGTTTGCATATCCGGCTACGGAGCAGCGGATCTTTGCATCACGCTTCAATGCGGAGGATTCCTTTTCGATGATCACGGCTCCGCCTCCCTCTGCCATAACGAAACCGTCACGGTTCAGATCGAAGGGACGGCTTGCGTGCTCGGGATCCTCGTTGTTCCGGGACAGAGCATGAATGGAGGAAAGACCGAGGATCGTGAGGGGAGAGGTGGCTGCCTCTGCGCCTACACAGATCACGGCGTCTGCCATATCCTGCTCGATCAGCATGATACCGGTGGAAATGGCGTCGATACCGGAGGAGCATGCGGTGGAAACCGTAATGCTGGGGCCCTTCAGGCCTTTGGAGATGGCAATCTGGGCTGCTGCGATATTTCCGATGATACGGGTGATGAACCGTGGATTTACCTTGGAAGCGGTTCCTGTACTGAACTTGTCCTGTGTGGATGCTATGTCAATGATACCGGAGAATACGGTACCCAGAACGATACCGATCCGTTCTTTGGGAAGCGGGAGATTGCCGTCCGCATCCTCTATGAAGCCTGCATCTTCCATGGCTTCCTGGGCTGCGGCGTATCCGAACTGCATGAACAGCTCCATTTCCTTAACCTGCTTCTTTGCCATGAAGTCTTCGGGATTGAAGTCCTTTACTTCACCTGCAAAGGTTACGGGAAGACCTGTTGCATCGAATCTTGTGATGGGTGCGATGCCGGACTTGCCGCCGATCAGATTCTCCCAATAGCTCTTGACGCCGACGCCAAGGGGCGTAACGGCCCCGATTCCGGTAACTACGATGTTGTTCTTCATTTTACTTATCCTTTTCCCAATCCTTTTCTTTGATTTCCGCCCGGCGGACCTTTCCGCTGGAGGTCTTAGGCAGTTCCTTTACGAACTCGACCGTCTTCGGCCGCTTGTAGGAAGCCAGTGTGTTGCGCAGATATTTCATGATCTCCTTCTTCAGTGCGTCAGTAGCCTCCACACCGTCGGCAAGCACGATGGAGGCCTTGATGGCCTGACCGCGGATCGCATCGGGGATGCTGGTTGCAGCGCACTCCAGTACGTAGGGCAGACGCATGATCTCATTTTCGATCTCAAAGGGTCCTACCCGGTAGCCGGCAGACTTGATGATATCGTCAACCCGACCAACATACCATAAATATCCGTCTTTGTCCATATAAGCCGTGTCGCCTGTATGATAAAATCCGTCATGCCATACGGCCTTGGTCTTCTCCGGATCCATGAAGTATCCAAGGAAGAGTCCCTTCGGGATGGCCGTGGAGGTTCTGACACAGATCTCGCCCACCTCATCCGCCGCACATTCGGATCCGTCGGGCTTCAGAAGGTGCACATCATACTGCGGATTGGGCTTTCCCATGGAACCGGCCCGGGGCTGGGTGCCCTTCAGTGTTCCGATGAGGAGAGTGGTTTCGGTCTGGCCGAAGCCCTCCATGATGGAAAGTCCGGTGGCCTTCTGGAAACGACGGAAGATCTCCGGGTTCAGTGCTTCGCCGGCAGTGGTCACATTTGTCAGAGATGACAGGTCGTAGTGGGAGAGATCCACATGGACCAGGAACCGGTAGACCGTCGGCGGTGCACAGAAGGTCCTGATCTTGTATTTCTGGATCATGGACAGGATCTCCTTGGCATAGAAATCCGAATAATCATAGGTAAATACGGTTGCTTCACAGAGCCACTGTCCGTACAGCTTGCCCCAGAGCGCCTTGCCCCAGCCGGTGTCGCTGATGGTGAAATGCAGTCCGTTCTCCTCGATGCCGTGCCAGTAGCGTGCGGTGACGTAGTGGCCGAGAGGATATTTGAAGCTGTGACTTGCCATCTTCGGATAGGAGGTGGTGCCGGAGGTGAAGAACATGAGCATGGGATCATCCCCGCCGGGAGCGTCAGCCGGACGTTCGAATTCCGGGGAGAAGAACTTTACGGAACGGTTGTAGGAATCCCATCCCGTTCTGGTTCCGTTCACGATGATCCTGGCCTTCAGGTGTTCATAGCTCTTTGCTGCCTTGTCAATCTCGGAGGTGATCTCTCCCTCTCCGGAAGCGATCACGGCACGGATCCGGCCTGCCTTGAAACGGTATTCGTAATCCTTCCTGGTCAGCAGGAAGGAGGCCGGAACCGCTACGGCACCGATCTTATGCAGTGCCAGTATGATAAACCAGAACTGGTAATGACGCTTCAGAACGAGAAGAACCCGGTCACCGCGCTTGATCCCCAGGTAGGAGAGATAGTTTGCGGTCTGGTTGGAATACTTCACCATGTCCTGAAATGTGATATGCCGTTCGCGCCCGTTTTTGGAAATGTGGAGCATGGCGGTTTTGGTTGGGGATTTCTTTCCTAATTCATCCACAACATCGTAGGCAAAATTAAAATGCTCCGTGTCACGAAAAATGATTCCGGATAAACCTCCTCCGGAATCCTTGGAAGTATAGATATACCGCCCGGCGACGCCGGGTTCCGGCATGTAGATCTGTTCCATCTGGAAACTCCTTTAGTAGTACAGTCAACATCCTAACGTAGTTTTAAAAACTATATGACGTCTTTAGTTTCTACTATATACATCGTACGGAGAATGTCAAGAGAAAATAGAAAGTTCTACATGTAAACAATTTGTAACATTTCTCGTGAATAATGAACAAAAATTCTTGTTGACAAAGGCAAATGGTTGGCTATAATGAGTTTAGTTAAAAAATTTTAACTAAAAAGTTTTAAACATTTTCTTAACAAAGGAGAGCAAAAGATGTTTGAGGAAATCAAAAGCGTAATCGTTGACACTCTGAGCTGTGATGAGGACAAGGTAACACTTGACGCATCTCTTACAGATGACCTCGGAGCAGATTCTCTGGATGCCGTTGAGCTTGGTATGGCTATCGAGGAAGCTATCGGTGTAACCATCGAGGACGAGGATCTTCCGAAGATCAAGACTGTTCAGGATCTGGTAGACTACGTAGAGTCTCACAAGTAATTTCATTATACAGGATCGACGCGGGTGATCGACTGTTATGTCCGGTCTGCTCGCGTCGAACTGTGTAAGGGAACTCATGGGAAAGGTTCGCGCAATGAAACTGTTTAAGAAGAAACCGGTTGACGGCAGGAGGAAGCTCCAGGCCGGAACCGTTGAGAGAATACCGGAGGTAAGACCCTCCGAGAATATGGATGATATAGTATCCTTTTTAAAGGAAGCGACAGAGGAACCTGAGGTCGCAGTAAAGAAAGGGCCGGATCCGCAGGCGTCGGAACTGTTCACATGTTCTGAATGTGGAAATCAGTTGCTGATCAAGGAGATGCGGAAGGCTCTTTATGTATGTCCGAAATGCGGAAAGCATCATAAGATTTCCGCAAGAAGAAGAGTGAGAAACCTGGTGGATCCCGGTACCTTCCGCAAGCTGAAGTGCGAGGTGGGAGATGTCAATCCGCTGGATTATCCGGATTATAATGAGAAGATCGCGGCTCTTCGCGAGAAGACGGGAATGGATGAAGGTCTTCTTGCAGGCGTCGGAGAGATCGAGGGTGAACGTGCGGTGATCGCCGTTATGGGTTCCGAGTTCCTGATGGGGAGCATGGGGATCGCGGTCGGCGAAAAGGTCACGAACGCCTTTGAGGTTGCAGAGAAGCTGAAGCTGCCTATCATTATTTTCACTGCCAGCGGCGGCGCCCGGATGCAGGAGGGGATCCTCTCACTGATGCAGATGGCAAAGACCGCGGCGGCAGCAAAGCGTTTCAGCGAGAGCGGCGGACTGTATATCGCAGTCCAGACCCACCCCACCACGGGCGGCGTCAGTGCCAGCTTTGCGACACTGGCGGATATCACCATTGCGGAGCCGGACGCACTGATCGGCTTTGCAGGCCCCAGAGTGATCGAGCAGACCATCGGCCAGAAACTGCCGGAGGGCTTCCAGAGAGCGGAATATCTGGAGGAGCACGGTTTTGTGGACGCGATCGTAAAGAGAAATGAGATGCGAGCCACGCTGGCTCAGATCCTGCGTCTGCATCAGAGGAAAAGGAGGCCGACATTATGACGATCAGAGAGATAGATGAGCGGATGACGGCCATAGAGACGGAACGCTGGCAGACGGAGGTCTCGGAAGAGAGGATCCGTGAGCTGGAGCGGGAGTATGCCGAGGTGTGCAGGGAATGCACCAACCTTTCGGCACACGACAATGTCTATCTGGCAAGACATAAATATCGTCCCAAGGTGGATGATTATATCAATGCACTTTTCAAAAACCTCTTTATTCAGAGGGGCGATCTGCTTTCCAAAGAGGATCAGAGCATCTTCGGCGGGATCGCCACCTTCCACGGAATTCCGGTCACGGTACTGGGACACCGGAAGGGCAGAAATATCAATGAGAATCTGAAGTACAACTTCGGTATGCCGGAGCCCGAGGGGTATCGGAAGGCGCTTCGTATGATGAAGCAGGCGGAGAAGTTCGGCCGCCCCATCATTACCTTTATCGATACGCCGGGTGCGTATCCCGGGCTTGAGGCGGAGCAGCACGGACAGAGCAACGCCATTGCCGAGAACCTGGCGGAAATGAGCGCGCTGAAGACGCCCATCATTTCCATCGTGACCGGCGAAGGAAGCTCCGGAGGCGCTCTCGCCATCGGCGTTGCCAATAAGGTCTATATGCTGGAGCATGCGGTATATTCGGTGCTTTCACCGGAGGGTTTTGCGTCCATCCTGTGGAAGGATTCCAACCGTGCGGCAGAGGCCTGTGACCTGATGAAGCTGACGGCTGAGGATCTGTACGGCTTCGGTGTGATCGACGGGATCATCCCCGAGCCCATCGGCGGAGCGCATCATAATCCGCAGGCGGTCTTCAAGTCGATCGAGAGAGTGATCGTGCGTGAATTCAACGCAATGAAGAAAATGTCACCGAACGAGATCGCAAGAAGCCGTTATGAGAAATACCGTAATATCGACAAGGCTGTCAGAAAATAAGGAGTAGAATATGAAACTGATCAACGAACTTCTGGGTGTGAAATATCCCATCATCCAGGGTGGTATGGCAAATATAGCTACCGGTGCCTTCGCGGCGGCGGTAGGTAACGCAGGGGCCCTGGGCCTCATCGCCTCCGGAGGAATGCCCGCCGAGGCCATCGAGAAGGAAATCTTTGATGCAAGAAAGGCTACGGACAGGCCCTTCGGCGTTAACCTGATGCTGATGAATCCGGATGCGGACAATATCGCGGATCTTCTGGCAAAGGAAAAGATCCGGATCATTACCACAGGTGCCGGAACTCCCGGTAAGTATATCGAGAAATGGAAAGAGACCGGTGCCATCGTGATCCCGGTTGTGGCAAGCACGGCACTGGCACGCAAGGTGGAGAAGCAGGGTGCTGACGCAGTCATCGCGGAAGGCGGTGAGAGCGGCGGACACGTGGGTGATATGACCACCATGGCTCTGGTTCCCCAGGTCATCGACAGCGTGGAGATCCCGGTCATTGCAGCCGGCGGTATCGCTGACGGAAGACAGTTTGCGGCAGCTCTCTGCCTGGGTGCGGCAGGAATTCAGATCGGTACCAGCCTTCTGGTATCCGAGGAATGTCCGATCCACGACAATTACAAGGCAGAGCTGATCAAGGCAAAGGATAACAGCACCACCGTGACCGGACGGAGTCTGGGTGCGCCGGTGCGTATCATCAAGAACCCCATGGCTAGAGAGTACCTGAAGCTGGAGGCACAGGCTGCATCCCGTGACGAGCTGGAGCAGATCACATTGGGCGGTCTCCGCAAGGCAGTCTTCGACGGAGATATGAAGAACGGTTCCGTTATGGCCGGTCAGGTCTGCGGACAGCTGAAGGAGGTAAGACCTCTGGCAGTGATCCTGGAGGAGATGTATCAGGGTGCGAAGAAGGTGCTTGAAGAGACAAGGAGCATTTCCCTGTAGAAAGATCGGCGGGGGATGATGAAGGTCGGCGGACCTTACATGAATGAACGGAGAACGAAAATGAAACTTGGTTTTTTATATGCCGGACAGGGCAGCCAGAAGGTGGGAATGGGAAAGGACTTCTATGAATCCAACGCTTCCTTCCGCCAGGTGCTGGATGCAGCGGATCCGGGTTTTGATCTGAAGCAGGTATCCTTTGAAGGACCTGCGGAGGTACTGAATGAGACAAAGTACACCCAGCCCTGCATGGTGGCATTTGCCGTGGGCGTAACGAAGGTTCTGGCGGAGGCAGGGATCACTCCTGCCATTGCAGCGGGCCTTTCCCTGGGTGAGTACAGCGCATTGTATGCATCAGGCGTTTTTACGGAGCAGCAGGTGATCGATCTGGTGGCCTTCCGCGGAAATGCCATGCAGTCCGCAGTTCAGGGACGCGCGTGCAAGATGATCGCGGTTCTTGGATTGGAGCGGGATAAGATCTACGAAGGCTGTAAGAAGATACAGGAACAGTACCCCTCGCTCTGCTGTGAGCCGGCAAACTTCAACTGCCCCGGACAGATCACGGTATCCGGTGATGCGGAGGCTGTGGATGCGGCAGCAGAGGTGATGAAGGAGCTGGGCGCCAAGAAGGTGCTTCCGGTGAAGGTCAGCGGTCCTTTCCATACTTCCCTGATGAAGCCGGCAGGCGATCAGCTGAAGGAACGTTTTGCTAAGGAAAGCTTCGGTGAGATGTCCGTTCCGGTGGTATTCAATGCGTTGGGACGCGAGAAGAATGCTGATGAGGAGATCCCGGTGCTTCTGGAGAAGCAGGTGCAGACCTCGGTATTCTTTGAGGATACCATCCGCTACATGGCAGATCAGGGCATCGATGCCTTCGTGGAGATCGGCCCCGGGAAGACTCTTTCCAAGTTTGTGCAGAAGACCGTTTCGGTTCCCTGCTACAATGTGGAAACGGCCGAGGATATCAACGCTCTCCTTGAGGCGCTGAAGGCCTGAGACAGGACTTACGGAGGTTCTGCTTCGGCAGAAGGCTTCGGACGATTAAGGATATTTTAAGAAGAGAGGTTTATACATGAATTTACAGGGGAAGAATGCCATCGTGACCGGTGGCAGCCGCGGGATCGGCAAGGGAATCGCACTTCGTCTGGCAAAGGGCGGAGCAAATGTACTGATCACCTATGCCGGAAATGCGGCAGCAGCTGAGGAAACCGTGGAAGAGATGAAGGCGATGGGCGTAAAGGCAGCGGCAATTCAGGCGGATGCCTCTGATCCGGCAGCGGCAGCATCGGTTGTGGAGGCTGCAAAGGAACTGGGCGATACCATCGACATTCTGGTAAACAATGCCGGCATCACAAGGGACAACCTTCTGGTGCGGATGAAGGATGAAGAGTTCGATGCGGTGATCAATACGAATCTTCGCGGCGTATATTCCATGATGAAGGCTGTAGCCAAGCCGATGATGAAGCAGAGAAACGGCCGGATCATCAATATCAGCAGTATCGTGGGAATCTACGGAAATGCAGGTCAGGTGAACTATGCTGCGGCCAAGGCCGGAGTGATCGGAATGACCAAGTCCGTGGCCATGGAGCTGGGTTCCCGCAACATCACATGTAATGCGGTAGCGCCCGGATTCATCGAGACCGATATGACCGCGGCCCTTCCCGACAAGGTGAAGGAAGAGCTGACCGGACAGATCACCCTGGGCCGTCTGGGCCGGGTTGAGGATGTGGCGGAAGCAGTTGCATTTTTCGCAAGTGATGAAGCTTCCTATGTGACAGGCCAGGTGCTGGAGGTGGCAGGCGGACTCCAATGAGCCATGCAGTCCGGCAACACATATGCTTTGAGTGAGCTTGCTCACGATCAAAGCATATGTGTTGCCGGACTATACGGCGAATGCCGCCGACTCGACGGGAGCGGAGCGACCGGAGAGGCAGGCATGGCGAATTGGATAATACGGCGAATGCCGCCGACTCGGCGGGAGCGGAGCGACCGGAGAGGCAGGCATGGCGAATTGGATGATACGGCGAATGCCGCGACTCGACGGGAGCGGAGCGACCGGAGAGGCAGGCATGGCGAATTGGATAATACGGCGAATGCCGCCGACTCGATGGGAGCGGAGCGACCGGAGAGGCAGGCATGGCGAATTGGATAATACGGCGAATTGGATAAATGTGAAAGGGATAATTATGAAAAGAAGAGTAGTGATCACGGGTATGGGAACCATCAACCCGATCGGACATAATGTGGAAGAAACCTGGAAGAGTGTGCAGGAAGGCGTATGCGGCATCGATGAGATCCAGCAGGTGGATATGACTGACTTCAAGCTGAAGCTTGCCGCTGAGGTTAAGGACTATGCTCCGGAGAACTTCCTGGACAAAAAAGAAGCAAAGAAAATGGACCGGTATACCCAGTTCGCAACCATAGCAGCAAGAGAAGCAATGAAGGACAGCGGACTGAAGATCGAGGCTGAGGATCCCTATCGCTGCGGAACCATCATTTCCAGCGGGATCGGCGGACTGAAGACCAACAGTGCAGAGCACAGCCGCGGACTGGAGCGGGGCTTTGAGAAGGTTTCTCCCTTCTACATCCCAATGACCATAGCAAATATGGCAGCCGGACAGATCGCGATCGAAACCGGTTTCAAGGGCATCTGTACCTGTGTGGTCACAGCCTGTGCCAGTGGAAACAATGCCATCGGTGAGGCCTTCCGGAATGTCCGGGACGGCTATACCGACGTTATGATGTGCGGAGGCTCCGAGGCCTGCATCTGCGAGATGGGCATCGGCGGTTTCACCGTCATGCATGCACTGAACCTGTCCGAGGACAAGAACCGGGCATCCATTCCCTTTGATGCGGAACGTTCCGGCTTTGTCATGGGCGAGGGTGCCGGCATCCTGATCCTGGAGGAGCTGGAGCACGCAAAGGCCCGGGGTGCAAAAATCTACGGTGAGGTTGTGGGCTACGGCGCAAGCTGTGATGCACACCACATCACGGCCCCGGATCCGGAGGGACTGGGCGCGGCCAACTGCATGAAGATGGCTGTGAACGATGCGGATCTGAAGCCGGAGGACATCGACTATGTCAATGCACATGGTACCTCCACTCCGCTGAATGATGCAGGTGAGACCAAGGCGATCAAGCTGGCCTTCGGAGATCATGCATATAAGATGATGGTAAGCTCCACCAAGTCCATGACCGGACACCTTCTGGGCGGCAGCGGTGCGCTGGAGGCAATCATTACCACAAAGGCTCTTCAGGAGGGCTTCGTACCTGCAACCATCAACTATAAGAATCCGGATCCCAACTGCGATCTGGACATCGTTCCGAACGAGGGACGGAAGGCGGATATCCATTACGCCATCAACAACTCCCTTGGCTTCGGCGGACACAATGCAACAACCGTATTTAAGAAGTGGGAGGAAGCATAAATGGAACTGAATTCGAATCAGATCAGAGAGATCCTTCCTCATCGATATCCCATGCAGCTGGTGGACAAGATCGTTGATTTTGAACCCGGCCAGTGGGCAGAGGGAATCAAATGTGTTACCGTAAATGAGCCCTTCTTCCAGGGACATTTTCCCGAGGCACACGTAATGCCGGGCGTACTGATCATTGAAGCCCTGGCACAGACCGGTGCCGTTGCGATCCTTTCCGAGGAGGAATACAAGGGAAAGATCGCCTTCTTCGGAGGGATCAAGAATGCCCGTTTCCGTCAGCAGGTCCGTCCGGGAGACGTGCTCACACTTCGCTGTGAGATCACGGACAGAAAAGGACCCGTCGGCTTCGGAAAGGCCGTGGCGAAGGTGGGAGACAAGGTGGCAGCACAGGCCGAGATCTCTTTCGTGATCGGTCAGTAATCAGCAGATCAGAGGCAGGGGAACAGCTCCTGCCTTGTACCTTAAGAAAATGAGGGATTCATCTATGACAGACAATCCACTACATGAGGTATATTCCAAATTCCGTGTATACTATTATCGCGACGTGTTCCGCAGGATCCAGAGTCGCGAGCTGTCTTTATCTACCACGGAGGCATACTGTATCGAGGTCATCGGGGCCCTTGGGTCACCGACGATCAATGAGTTCGCCGATTTCATCGGGATATCTCCTCCGAATGCGACCTACAAGGTAAATTCCCTGATCAAAAAGGGATACCTGACGAAGGTGCAGTCCGGAACGGATAAGAGGGAGTTCTTCCTGGAGGTTACCGACAAGTATTTCAAGTACTGGAATATCAACAAAAAGTACATGGATATCGTTGAGGAACGGCTTGAGAAGTCTCTGGAACCCGAAGAGTTTGAACTCTTCAACAAGATCATGCGACGCATTTCCACGGAAATGATGCCGGAGGTTCCAATCCCGACGAAGGGAGAGGAGGAAGAGAATGAGTAGTATCTACGGAGAATTCGAACCCCGCCTGAACTATATCATGGGTCTTCTGACCACCGAACTGGAATCCTATGACCGGCTGAAGTTTGAAGAGACGGGAGAGCACATCTACGAGCATATGAGCGCCCGGATCAAATCGGACGAAAGCATGCGGGAGAAGTGCCGCAGGAAGGGACTTCCGGAGAATGCCCATTCGGCGCTGTGCGTCCTTCAGGATGCCATCGGCGTGCGGGTGGTCTGCGCCTTCCGGGATGACATTTACGGGATCCTGGAGCATATCCGCAACATTCCCTTTGTGGAGATCGTGGAAGAGATCGATTATATACGTCACGCAAAAGCGAACGGATACCGGAGCTACCATCTGGTCCTGGCATCGAAGGCCAGATTTGAGGACCCGGAGGGAAATCTGCCGGGACGTTTCTTTATAGAGGTCCAGCTTCGGACCATCGCCATGGATTCCTGGGCGAGTCTGGAGCATAAGATGAAATATAAGAAGGATATCCGGAATCAGGAGCTGATCGAAGCGGAGCTGAAGCGCTGCGCGGATGAGCTTGCTTCCTGCGATGTGTCCATGCAGACGATCCGGAATCTGATCAGGGAAAGTTCGCTTTCCTGATCCGTCGGACCGGAAGAAGGAGAAGATAAGGAGTTACTATGCGAGTATTGCTGGCAGAAGACGAGAAGGCCCTGTCCCGTGCGGTAGCCACCGTTCTGGAGGTGAAGGGCGGATATGAAGTGGACGCCGTATACGACGGTGAAGCGGCGGTGGAGGCGGCAAGACAGCATGTCTATGACGTGTGTGTCTTCGATATCATGATGCCGAAAATGGACGGGATCACCGCGCTGGAGATCCTTCGTAAGGAAGGGAATACCACTCCGGTCCTGATGCTGACCGCAAAGGCCGAGCTGGATGACCGCGTCCGGGGACTGGATGCGGGAGCGGATGATTATCTTCCGAAGCCCTTCCAGATGGCGGAGCTTCTGGCGAGACTTCGTTCCCTTACCAGAAGAGCAGGAACCTATACGCCGAGAACTCTTCAGGCGGGAAATGTCACCCTGGACGTGGAGCAGCAGGAACTCAGGAGTGAGAACTCGATCCGTCTGGCAAAGAAGGAAGCACGTCTTATGGAGTTTCTGATGGCCAATCCCGACCGGCAGTTCACCGTGGAAGAGATCCTGGGGCATGTATGGAAGGATGAAGAGGCGGACGAGAAGGTCGTCTGGGTCTACATTTCCTATCTCCGAAGTAAGCTGGATGCCATCGCGGCCGATCTTACCATTGAAGGAGAGGAGAAGGGGCCGTTTCATCTTGTTCCCGTTTCCGAATAGAGTATGGAAAGGGATGGATGCCGGGAAGGAAGGCTGAGCAGGAAGGCCGGGAATGAAGGGAACTGAGAAACCGGAATGAAGGGTCGGGAATGAAGGGCCGGAATGAAGGAGTACGTGTATGATCCGCAGACTGAAGATCAAGTTCATAGTGATCTCATCATTGGCATTGCTGATAACGCTGATCATCGTTCTGGGTGTGATCAACGGAGTCAGTTATTATAATTCCAAGGTGGAGATATTCTCTGTGATCTCAAGAATCTCGGAGAACCACGGACATATGCCGGACCGGCTGGAATACCGTTCCATCATAGGAGAGACCATTCTGACGGACGAATCCCGGTTTACACTGCGGTTTTTCTCCGCGGTGGTGGATGATTCCGGTAATGTCGTGGACATGGACCGTGGACGGGTGGAGACCTTCTCCGAGTCGGATGCAAGAAAATATCTGGCCAAGGCCGAGCAGCGTCTGTCGGATGAAGGCTTCTTCAGTGAGGATAATGTGACCTTTGCATATCAGAAGACCGAAGCCGGGAACGGAGGGACCCTGTATGTGATCCTGGATGTTACAAGGCAGCTCCGGTCAACACATATGTTCATGAAGTTCTCGCTCTATGTGGGACTTCTGTCCATGTTCCTTCTGCTTCTGATCCTTTCCATTTTCTCAAAACGGGCAGTGGCGCCGCTGGTGAAAAATATGGAGAGTCAGAAGATGTTCATCACCAATGCAGGGCATGAACTGAAAACTCCCCTGGCCATCATTTCCGCCAATACCGAAGTACTGGAGATGACAGAGGGGAAAAATGAATGGACCGAGAGTACCATGGAACAGGTAAAGCGGATGTCGGAGCTGATCTCACATCTCATCACCCTGTCGAAGCTGCAGGAGAAGGAGGAGATCGTTCTGGCGGATGTGTCCTTCACCGAGGTGACGGAAAAGGTGGCAACCGAATTCCGCGTGCTGGCGGAGAAGAACGGACTCAACTATGAAACGGAGATCGCAGAAGGCAGGACCGTCAAGGCGGATGAGGCAGGTCTTCGGGAGCTGGTATCCATTCTTGTGGATAATGCCGTGAAATACTGTACCGACGGAGGCACGGTCCGGGTGGTTCTGGAAGCCAAGGGACACAGCACGATCCTTGCTGTATCCAATACCTATCCGGAGAAGGAGGATGTGGACTACAGCCGGTTCTTCGACCGTTTCTATCGGGAGGATGAATCCCATAACAGTGAGAAGAAGGGCTTTGGAATCGGACTTTCCATGGCGCAGCATTTTACGGAAATGTTTAAGGGCAAGATCGGTGTGAATTATAAGAACGGAATGATCTGCTTCACGGTGGTTCTGTAGAAGAGAAGGATCGTTTCGACGATAGGAATAAAAAGGGGTAAACGGATGGGTTCTTGCGAATCCATCCGTTTACGTTAGTGAAGGTTAAAATATTTAATGATTAAAGAAGATTTAGGGGATCTTCTTTAAACAGGGGGCTGATTGAAGGAAATTCTTAAAATCTTTTAAATATTCTGGAATTAATATAGCGCATTTCCGTGATTTGTTATACAATAATTATGCGGTTTGTTAAAAGTTTTTGGCAACTTTTCCGAAAAGGAGACCACAGTATGGCAGATATTTATGATGATTATACCAAGAATATCTTCCAGGAACGGGAAGAGGACAAAAAGCATCCCGCTTTTGAAGGGGAGATGGGTCTCTATAATCTGATCGCAGACGGTAAGGTGGACCGGATCGAGGAGTATCGTAAGGGAAAGCCGGAGCCGGATGCGAAGGAGCGGGGAGTGCTGTCGGAGAATCCGCTCAGAAATGCCATGTATCACTTTGTGGCCATGACCACGATGATCACGCGGGTCTGTATCAGTAAGGGGCTGGAGCAGTCCGTGGCCTACAAGATGAGTGATACCTACATTCACCGGGCGGATAAGCTTGCAAGACCGGAGGAGGTTAAAAAACTTCAAGGGGAGATGATGATCGGCTTTGCGGAAACCATGGCCAGGGGACAGAAGAAGGATGTTCATTCCAAGCAGATCGTAAAATGTATCGATTACATCGGTCAGCATCTGCATGACAAGATCACAATGGAAGAGTTGGCGAGTTATGTAAACCTTAACGAAACCTATCTCTCCAAGCTGTTCCGAAAGGAAATGGGATGCTCGGTCAGCGAGTATATCCGCGACAAGAAGGTGGAAGAGGCGAAGGGGCTGCTTCGGTACTCGGAGAAATCCAGCATCGAGATCGCTACGGACCTGGGCTTCTCGTCACACAGCTATTTCATCAGTGTATTTAAGAAGGTCACAGGAGAAACTCCCAAGGAGTACCGAAACCGGACCTTCCGTAAGCTTTAGGAGACAGCAGGTCTCATATGAAACGGAGACACATATGCGTGAAGAGTACAGTGTAACCTCAGAGAAGGTTGAAGAGCTCGCGAAGACCATTTCCCGGAGGGATGATTTCGTGCGGCTTATGACTTATTATCGTTGTGCCATAATGGAGATTCAGACCAAGCTGAACGTGCTGAATGCCGAGTTCTCCCTGAGGTATGACAGAAATCCCTTCGAGTCCATCGAAAGCCGGCTCAAGAGACCGGAGAGCATTGTGGAGAAGATGCTTCGGCGGGGGATCCCGATCACGGTTGAGGATATGGAGCAGGAGATGACGGATATCGCAGGTATCCGCGTGATCTGTTCCTTCCAGGAGGACCTTTACAGTCTGGCGGAGCTTCTGGTGGAGCAGGATGATGTGCTGCTCATTTCCAGAAAGGATTATATCCGAAATCCGAAGGCAAACGGATATCGGTCGCTGCACCTGCTGATCGATATCCCCATTTTCCTGTCCCAGGGAAAGCGGCATATGCGGGTGGAGGTGCAGTTCCGCACCATCGCCATGGACTTCTGGGCAAGCGTAGATCACAAGCTGAAATATAAGAAAACACTTCGTGATCCGGAGGCGGTAGTCGCCAAGCTGAAGATCTGCGCAGACACTCTTGCAAAGATGGATCAGGAGATGGAAGAGATCCGAAGAACCATCGATGCGGACGGAGAAACGACTTAATGAGCGAGATTTTGGAAGAGGACGAAATAACTTCAGATATTCCTGAGAAGAAAAAACCGAAGAAGGAGCTGTCGAGGAAAAAGAAGATCATCAAGATCTCATTACTGGTCGTCGGGATCCTTGCCGGTTTTTTTGTGGTTGGTACGGCGGCGGTAAACTGCTTTATGGTCCTGGTCGAGGGCCGTCACATTAAGGAACTGGACGCCTGGAAGGAGGATGCGCGGGAAGGGATCGACTGTATCATGGTCCTGGGCTGCAGCGTCAATTCCGACCAGACCCCCAGCAGGATGCTGAAGGACCGGCTGGATGCGGCAATCGAGCTGTATCATGCCTCACCGCAGAAGATCCTGGTGAGCGGAGACCATGCCGGTCAGTACTACAATGAGGTGGTGGTGATGAAGGATTATCTGATCCAGGCCGGGATCCCATCGGATCAGATCTTCGTGGATCATTACGGAGTATCCACCTATGACAGTGTGTATCGAGCCTATCATGTGTTCGGGATCAGAAGGATCACCATCGTGACCCAGAAATATCATATGTACCGGGCGCTCTATCTGGCGAATGCCATGGGTATGGATGCGGACGGCTATATAGCGAAATATGTCCGGTATACGGACCAGTTCTCCAGAGATCTGAGAGAAGTCTTTGCGCGGGATAAGGATTTCATGACAGCCATTTTCAAACCGAAGGTGGACAGTCCCATGGATCCAATCTCACTGGAGGAAAGCGGCGACATTACAAATGAACGATGATCCTCAGGCTGTTTTGTCCTGTGGAATATCAGCCGGGGGAAATGCTTATTTTGCCCGGCATCACAATATGAAAGAGAGTACGTATGGAATTTCGGGGCATCGAGAAGAGAGAAGAAGGGCATTTTATCACCCGTTATAATCTGACCTACCAAACGGCCGGCGGAACCGAGAAGGTTTATGAAATGATCAGCCGGGATAAGAACATCGCGGATTTTGCAGCCCTGCATGACCGGGGCCCGGATGCGGTGGTTCTGATCATCCACAGTGAAGACGGAGAGAAGGTCCTGCTGAACAGGGAGTTCCGGCTGGCTCCGGGAGAGTGGGTATACAACTTCCCGGCAGGTCTGATCGATCCCGGTGAGACTCCGGACCAGGCAGCGGCCAGAGAGCTTCATGAGGAGACAGGACTTACCCTGGTGGAGATCACGGATCACATCGGAGAGAGCTACAGTGCGGTGGGCTTCTCAAATGAGAAGAATGTCTGTGTGGTGGGTACTGCCCGCGGAGAGATCATCGGCAGTGATTCCGATATGGAGGAGATTGAAGCCGGATGGTACACGAAGGCCCGGATCCGGGAACTGCTGAAGACGGAAAGATTTGCGGCGAGAACCCAGGCCTACTGTTATCTGTGGTCGAGGTGAGAATTCTGAATCAGGTGAAAATGCGATCATCACAGGATAACTGATCAGAAAAAAACGACTCTTTTATTACCCAGCCGCCGTTTGCAATTGCAAATGATTTGTAAAACGCCTCTCGGATTGCAACTCAGCGCACCTCTTGAACAATTTGTCGAAACGGTTTCAAAACGGTTGCAATTATATGTTAGTCTGATATAATTGTTATAAATTTGCGGCGAAAAACCCACAGGCTTGCCTGTGGGATGAAAGCCGCCTGAAACACATGGAAATAATATAGAAAGCATATTGATATTTCAGTATGCTTTTAATTTTACTTGGCATATACATAGAGTATATATAATCTATGCATATAAGAAAGGAATATTTATGCTTACTTTAAAATGTGAATATTGTGGTTTTGAGCAAACTGTAAAAAAGAGAATAGACAAATATACATATTTTGAATTAACCCATTGTAAGCATCTGTGGTGTCCATGTAATAAATGTAAAGAACAAAATCCCAGGCCAAAACAAATTGAAAAGGGGCTTGTAAAACATGGATGGGTATTAGGTGAATGGGATTGCTTACTTACTGAAGAAGATGCTGCATATGTTCAATCACATCAAAAATATGGCAGTTGGAGTAAAATAATAATTCCTACAATTGAAGAATGCAGGTCTTTGTTAAGAGCAAGACAACTTAAAGATATAGGACTGCAGTTATTACAGGAGGCTACTGATGGCACGACCAAAGAGTGACAACGTACAGATTAACATTTCCATTCCTTCTGAGTGGAAGACACAGCTTGAAAACCTTGCACGTATCTATTCTGTTGAGGAAGGCGAAACAATAACATTTCTTGACCTAATGCGGAGGGGTATTCAGGAAAAATATCAGTTAGGAGTTAAGGACGATGAGCGAGGAGCAATATCATAGTGCTTCACATTGCAAATATCTGATACAGTATCATATCATCTGGTGTCCTAAATTTAGATTTTCAGTTTTAAGAGGCGATGTTGAGCTTTTTAAGGCATTCCCGCAACTCAAACAGTTTTATACAAGATGCGGCGTATTATGGTCAAGAGGATATTTTGTATCAACGGTAGGTCATATAAGCGAAGCAACGGTAATCAAATACATAGAGGAACAGAAAAATCATGGCTGATGAAGAGTACAGTAAAGTTTTAAAGAAATTTCATAAGCTGTCTGACAGGCATATCTTAGTTGTAGAAACAGATATGTCTTATTCCGATGTCATAAAGGTTGTGGCTCTTTCTGATAAGATCCGCAAAGCAGGCAATGAACTTGTAGGTCTTATGAAAAAGAATCATGACCAGCTTATGCGTACAAAGAAATATCGCAAATTGCGTGAACTTTATGGCGGTACTGAGGATAAGGATAAACGTAAAGATTTAGCCAGACAACTTAACGAGATGCAGGCTGAATATAACGTCACATGGGATTTCTGTCGTATATCCATGATACCGATAGGCAAGAAATATGGCATTGATGCGATATTTGCTCTTACTAAAGCCGAAGACGTATGGCGGGGTATTGAGAAATGTCTGTATGGCAACGGAAAAAGCATCCATTTCTCACAATACGGAGAACTTCCATGTATTAGGGCAAAGCAGATAAACCGTGGCATCCCAATATCTGTCAAGGATAACAAGATACGGTTCAAACTTGGAAAAACAGTTTTTGGATTGCAGTTAAACGACAGGTTTCAACAGGATGAAGCGAATGCAGTCCTGTCATATCTTACCAAACCTGAGATTATAGATGCAAAAGCGGTAAATATTCTTTTAGAAGAAGCTATTTGTATAGACACATACAGACCATGCTATGCTACTCTCGTACCTAAGATTATCAGAGGCAAGTACAGAGTATATCTGCATCTGACCATAGAAGGTAAGGCAAAACCCCAATATGATAAATTCGGTAATCCAAGACATAAATATGGTAAAGGCATAATAGGCGCTGATATTGGAACACAGACAGTTGCCTATACATCTGATACTGAAGTTGGTCTTAAGAATCTTTCGGAACGTGGCAACAGCATACAGAAATCGGAGCATTTGGAAAGACTGTATTACAGGGCTATGGACAGGTCAAGAAGAACCACTAATCCACAGAACTATAATCCTGACGGCACAGTTAAGAAAGGTCGCAAGACTTGGAAATATTCAAATCATTACAAGAAAATAAAAGCCAAGCATTCTGAACTTTGCCGAATAAATGCAGTTAACAGGCAGCTTGCAATCAACGAAGATACTAACCATCTCCGAAGTCTTGGCGATGTATTTGTAACTGAACCCAAGAACGCAGGTAAGCTGATGAAACGAGCTAAAGTGACCACTATAAACAGCAAAGGCAAGTTCAACAGGAAAAAGCGGTTCGGCAAATCCATAAAGAACAGGTGTCCTTCAGGTTTTCAAGCTACGATAGAAAAGAAATTCAAATCATCTGGCGGTACATATATAGAAGTTCCGCAGAATTACAGAGCTTCGCAGTATGACCACACAGCCGATGATTATATCAAAAAGAAATTGTCTGACAGGATGTATAAACTCACAGACGGAACTTTAGTGCAGAGAGATTGGTATTCATCATATATACTCTACTGCTACGATTACAGGACACAAGGTATAGACAAGAATAAATGCATAACTGAATTTGATAAACATTACAACAAAGAAAAAGCCCTAATTACATGGATTAAGGTTAATAAAATCAAAGTATTAAACAGCGGAATCAAAGTAGCTTAACAACTTAATATGGGGCGATTGACTGTACGTCCCTGCCGCAAGACAGAAATTTACCGCTAATGTGGTCGTTGGACTGCTTGGTAATGAAAGTCCTGATTCAAACAGATTTATACTTGTAACTCCAAAGTCTGAAAATGATGTACGATTACAAGTTACACTTGGCAATCAGAACCCCACGGGCTTGCCCGTGGGAGCAGTCAGAGTCTCCATGAAGCAGATGAGTGCTGAAACACTGCTCAATGATCAGGTGGTTCTGGACGAAGCACAGTCGCGAACCTGAGATCCGGGCATGATATCTATCAGACAGTAGGAAGGGGTGTGACAGACAATGACTGTACAGGAAATGCGGGAATGGAAGAAGGCGATGGGACTTAGCAATAAGCAGGTGGCAGCGCGTTCCGGAGTATCTCTTGGAACGGTGCAGAAGGTTTTCAGCGGAGAGACTGAGGTACCGCGTTACAAAACCCTTATCAAATTGGAGAAGGCATTTCTTCCGGAGGTGAAATATACAGAGCATAAGGGCCCTTATTTGGATATGGTTGCGGAGTCGGCACCTGCATATAACGCGAAGAAGACGAATGTTACGATACATACAACACCGCAGAAGGGTATCGGTCCCTATGGATTAAAGGATTATCTGGAGCTTCCTGAGGATGTCCGTGCGGAACTGATCGACGGACACTTTTATGATATGTCATCCCCTTCGATGGTCCACCAGCAGATCGCATTGGAAGTGGCAGCACGGATGAGGGAACATATTCGAAGAAATAAGGGGAAATGCAAAACGTTTATCGCACCTGCGGATGTACAGCTGGACAGGGATGAAAAAACCATATTACAGCCGGATGTATTCGTGGTTTGTAAACGGGATCAGATCACGAAGTCACGTATCGTCGGAGCACCGGATATGGTGGTGGAAGTTCTCTCCCCCGGCAGCTGGAGCAGGGATATGATCATGAAGCTTCAGAAATACAGGGAAGCAGGCGTTCGGGAATACTGGGTGATCCTTCCGGATCAGAAGGTGATCTATGTGTATCTGTTTGAGAAGGCGGTTGATCCGGAGATCTATACATTTGAAGATAGAGTTCCGGTGGGCATCTGGGATGGAAAGTGCGAGGTCGATTTCTGCGAGATATTTGATGAGATCAATTTCATGTACGACGGATGACTGTCAGATCGGCTCCTCGCCGTATTGATCCAGCAGAAGGTTTGTGTCCATGACAGATGCATGCTGATTGATCGCGACCGTGATGATGATGTCTCTGCGGTTCTTGGGGTAGAGAGGTGCCAGGCTGCAGAGCTCCAGGCTCCGCGTGGTCTCCCGGAGAGTCAGACCGGCGCCGATGGCAAGGCGCAGAACCTTGTCCCGGCTGGGCTTCCGGGTTTCCTTCATGAGCTGATAATAATAGGATTTTTCGATTCCGGAGCGTTCGATCAGTTCGGTGTCCGTGCAGGCCTGAACAGCGGGAAGAGAACGAAAATACGGAATAAATGAGGTGAAGGAATCCTTCACCTTCGGATGGGACATGAACTGTTCCATCTTTTTTTCGTCGTGTATATCGGAAAGAATGTCGGACAGCTGTTTTGTTGTAGATTCATCCATTTTGAATTACCTCGCAGTTCAGAACATGATATAATGGTCGTGGGATCGCCTTCGACGAAGAGGTCCCACAGGCATAATTATAGTGTTCCCCGTGAACAGTTTCAACAGATTCTTTCCTGCAGGAGAAGCGTATGGACAGACAGGAACAACTAAATGATATCGTGCGTGGTTCTCTCTACACGGAGGTCAGGGAGCTGTCCGACGGAAGAAGCATCGTGATGGATCCGGAGACAGAGCATCTGTATTACAGGAAACGGCTGACCGTATACAGTGTACCGGTATTCCGTTTTCTGAAGGAGCATCAGCATAAGAATCTTCCGGAGATCCACCTGTTCTGGCAGGAGGAGGGGGATCTGATCGTGATCGAGGAGCTGATCCAGGGGAAAACGCTGGAGGAGCTTTCCGACCCGGATTTCAACGAGAAGAAGAGGATCCTGCTGGAACTCTGCGATGCGCTGGAGGCGCTGCACTCTGCGGATCCGCCCATCATCCACCGTGATATCAAGGCTTCCAATGTCATGATACGGGAGGACGGAACGGTAAAGCTGATCGACTATGATGCCGCCAAGCAGTATGTGTCGAAAAAGTCCAAGGATACGGTGCTGATCGGAACTCAGGGGATCGCCGCTCCGGAGCAGTACGGATTCGGACAGTCGGATGCCCGGACGGACATTTTCGCCATGGGAAAGCTGGTGGAACGCCTGCTTCCGGAATCGCAACAGGCGCAGAGGATCGTTGAGAAGGCGACGAAGCTTCAGCCTGAGCTTCGATACAGGGATATCACCGAGCTTCGACATCAGATCGAGCGGCTTTGGGATCCGGCCATCAGTGCCTCGGAGCATCGGAAAGAGGTTGTTAAGGAGAAGCTTCGGAACAGGAAGACGAAGCGGATTCTGCTGGCTGTGGCTGTGCTGATCCTACTTGTAGCAGGCGGGATCTGGTTTAAGAACACACTATATCCGGAACTCTTTGTGAAAAAACCGGCGTACAATAAGGGACTTGAACTGATGGCTTCCGGAGAGTATGAGGAAGCCAAGAAGCAGTTTGAGATCTGCGGGACGGATTACAGGGATGTGGAGGATCAGCTGAAGACCTGTGAACTGGAGCTGGAGGAACAGCGGAAAGCGGAACATTTACGTGAGATCCGGGATCAGTATGAGACGGCGGCTGCCACGGCGGTGGAGAATTGGCGGTCGATGAAGCTCACCGGAAATGAACTGGATGCCCTGAAAGCCTGTATGGAGGTATGCCGTCAGGGCCTGGATTCCGGTGAAACTCTGGAGGCGTTCTGCGATGAGATCCTGGAGGAGTCACTGAAGCTGCTGAAGGAAGGAAAGACGGTCCTGGCAAAGGATATGATCCTTCAGATAAAGAAGCAGCTGGGAACGGACCAGAGATTTGCAGAGATGGCAGATGAGAAGCAGACCACGCTCCTGAAAGCGCTGGAGGAACGGGAAGAATACGGAGAGATCGCGGATTATTATGATTCCCTTCCGGAGGGGATGAAGAAGGATTACGAGGAACAGATCAAGGAGAATCAGTATCTTCAGGGGATTGTCTGGAAGAAAAATGAACATTATGAGAAGGCTGCGGAGCAGTTCCTTCAGCTTTATGACTATAAGGACAGTGAGACTCAGAAGAAGGAATGTAATTACCTGAACGGGAAGAAGCTGATCCGTGAAGGAAAGTATAAGGAGGCGGTGACGCAGCTGAACAGGGCGGATGATTATCCGGGAACTGCGGAGCTGATCAATCAGGCGAAATATGAGTATTGTCAGGCAAAGGCCGACGAGCCGGATCAAACAGCCCGGAACTATCTGGAGGATCTCAGGAAGGTAGGATATTCCGGCATCGATGATCTGAAGAGACAGGTGGAAACCTGGAAGATCGATTTCGTAGTGGAGGAAAAAAACTCCTATGAAGTGTCAGTGAAGCTCACCTTCCATGGCGGAACCGCAGACGGAAGCAAGGGATTCCGGGCGGTGGCACATTTGCGGGACGGATCGACGGTGACGCATATCAGCAGCCTTACAATCAAGTCGGGAACAACGGAAACTCTGTCGCTGAAAACCACGAACGGAGGGACGTACCGAAACCTGAAGCAGATCGACATTTACGATATGAACGGGAATCTGCTGGGACAGTATACGAAGTAAATCACAGAATGTCAGCTGTGGCGGTGGGCGGACAGCCGGCCATGAATATAAGATCCGTAGGTTTGGAATAACCTGCGGATTTTTTAGTGGGCACCATGCCCACCAAATCGTCCCGATAAACTTCTATAATTCTTTTAAGGGGATAAACGATATTTAATAACCCCTCAAAGAATAGGCTGAAGGTTGAAACGATGGGACGTGATCTGGTAAAAGAATATGAAAAATATGCAGAGAAGATGGGAGTTTCCGAATGGGACGATCGAAGGACATTTGCAGAATTCTTTCTATCGCTTGACAAGGTGAAGGGAATGACGAATGCCGAACTCATCCGTAACAGTGATCTGGAGAAATCATACTTCTACCAGATCATGAAAGGACAGCGGGTTCCCAGTCGGGATAAAACCATACGTCTCTGTCTGGGGGCAGGGCTGACACTGGATGAAGCGTCACAGGCATTGATACTGAACGAAAATGCATCGCTGTATCTTAAGAAGAGGCGTGACCGGATACTGTCCTTTGCGTTGGAGAAAGGGCTGTCTGTGACGGAAGCAAACCTTCTTCTCGATGAGGAAGGAGAAAGTCCGCTTTCGTAGTGGGTGGTTGTGCCAAATTGGAACGTTTTTGACAGAGAATCTATGATAAAATGAAGCCGTATCTATAAAGCTCAAGGGAGCAGAAGGTTGAGGAAAAGCGCGCAAAGCTGTCTGCTGATTTCGAAGCATTCAAGGCAAAGTTCAAAAAGACGGAGAATGCATAACATTTCCATATATGTGAGATGAAAATGGGCCCGGTTCCCTCGAAATGAGATGAGGCGGGCTCTTTTTCTTTAAGTTATTCTTAAATACAAATGGTGGGGATGGTTGCAATAGGGGGTTCCTATGACATGCATAGAGTATAATTATCATTGGCATGAATAATAAAAAAAGAAGAGGCCGAAGCCTCTTCACAATCACATAAATTAACCTTATTATTTAGTTTGCAGACAAAATCGATAAGGAGCTATGTGATGAATACTATGTTAAATGAAACCGAGCTGACTTTCAAGGCTTTTGAACAAAATACTTTCCGGATGGTATGTGAATGGGCAAGGGATTATACCAAGGAGTTTCTGGAACGATACGATGACTATCTCATGGAAACCAGAGATAAGGGGGCATACCGGAATAAGGGGAAGCGAAAAACAACCGTAAAGACCGTGTATGGTGAGGTTGAGTACGGACGTCGGGTTTATGAGGTTACCAGAGAGGACGGACTGAAAGAGTTTGTCCATCTGCTGGATGAGCAGCTCGAGATATCCGGAGTCGGCCTGATCTCAATGAACATGGCTGAGCAGATGGTTTCTTCGATCACGGAGACGTCCTATCGTGAAACTGCAAGCAGGATCACTGAGATGACTGGACAATCCATAAGTGCTATGGGTGTATGGAACGTGATCCAGTCGTTAGGCGAGGCCGTTTGCGAAGATGAACGGCAGCTTGTGAAGGAGCACAAAGCAGGAAATGTATCCGGAGAAAAAGAAACCCCCGTGCTCTTTGAGGAAACGGATGGTGTCTATGTCAGGCTCCAGCGCGAAAGAAACACAAAGGGTGAGATCAAGGTTGGCATAGCCTATGACGGATGGAAAAAGACCGGGAAAAACCGATACAGCCTGGATGGAAAGGTTGTTGTGGCAGGTTTCTCAACATCGTCTGAATTTCAGGCCTACAGAGAAGCGGCTATCGCAGAGATATATAACATGGATGAGGTTGAGCTTCGGATCATGAATGCAGACGGAGCTGAATGGGTAAAGAATATCTGTGATTCTGATACGGTATTTCAGCTGGATCCGTTTCATAGAAACAAGGCCATCAAAGAAAATGTGCCATACCCGGAACATGCAAAACGAATCCATTCGTTGCTGGAGCAGAAAGAACTGGATGAATTGTTTAAATATCTCGAGATATACAGGAACAGCCTGATCGATGGTGATGAGATTGAAAAGGCTGAACGGTTGATTGCTTATTTTTCCAACAATCGACACGGATTAATCCCATATAATCAACGAGATCTTCTGATACCAGACAGTCCAGAGAACTTAGAATATCGAAATCTTGGAACGATGGAAAATCACATTGGTAGCGTGATAGCAAGACGGATGAAGCATAATCATGCAAGCTGGAGTATTCGTGGCGGAAACAATCTGGCGAAGATCCTTGCAAAGAAAGGATCTGGAAGATTAAATGAAGTCGTAAACAAACTGAAAAAGCCGACATTTGAAAGACGGATAGTTGAACAAATCAAGGCACATATACTCTCGGCATACGAGGCGAATAAGAAGGTCGGAAAAGGATATACATACCCTGTACAAGGAAGTGTTCCGAATATAAACTCACAGATTAAGCCAGCAAGACAAGCGTGGAAGGTTATAACCGGCGTATCTATAGATTGACCATTCGACGAGGCACTATGAAAAATGGGCACGATGCCTTTCGAGGTCATAGCGGGTCTCGGTACTTGGCGAGTCACGAGCGAAGCGACGTGAGTCGCTTAGTACCGCTAGGGGTACCCGCAAATAAGGCGCGAGCCGGGCCGAGAAAGGCATCTGTGACCAGCCATAGTGCCGAGGATAATTTGTGTGATAGAAATCGTGCCAACGATTGCTTGACAGAGTCTATGACATGTTTAGGTGTGACATGCTCGCCTGATTGGTGTAAAATAAGGAGGCTATATTGTGCATAAGTGCAATATGCTGAATATGTTGATTAAGGAGTAAGAATTATCATGGAGAATAAAGCTTTAGTTGCTATTATACTCATTCTGTACTTTATTGCAGTTATTCTGACTTTGGTGTTTATTAAAGAGCCTAAAACACGAACAACATATGGCTATCTTTTTTCCGGAGGACTCATCTTTGGGATGGTTACAAGTGATATTCCTGTGTTTTGGGTGGTGTACGGATTATGCCAGTTGATCTTGTTTTATATGCTGATACAAAAGATCATTGAAATAAGATCTGAAGAGCACGTCAGAGAGGTGACACGCGAATGGTCGGAAGAAAAAGAAGAAATGAAGAAAAAAAGTGCCGGACCGGTTACTGCAAATATAGCTCAAAATAACACCGGATGGTTATGCACCAAATGCGGGAGGCGCAATCCGGAGAATTTCTTTATCTGTAAATGTGGAATGAAAAAGAGTGAAATATTTAAAACACATCAGGATGAGAAATCGAATAAAGAATTAAACAGAACAGGAAACGAATCACTTTATAATCCCCAAACCAGCGGGGATGAGTTACATTTTCGACAGTATTGTGATAATTCACTTACTATTGCCTTAGAATCTAATAGTGTGTATGAATTTTTATATGGAGCATATTCTCCATATCGTTTGGATAGATTTGATACTGATCCCTGCAGTATTGCTTTTTTGGGTATGATGGATGCTTTATATAGGAAAAATACAGGTAATTCCCAATTTAACATTCCAAAGCTTGTAAATGATGCTATAAAACAGAGCTACGATCAAAGTGTAGAAGAAAAAGATGCTTATCTCTATGTCACTAACATAATTACGACCTTTAATATAATATATGCATATTATATTGGTAAAGATAATGGAAGAGCTAATTTCGAATTAGATCCCTCTGTTTTTACAGATACCAGGAGATTGATCCGTGAAAACAGAAAGGCTTTAAAGGATCATAAAGAATATGAGGAATTATTCCGGGAAGATGATCATATTGTACAAAAAGGATACGATTCCTTCCTGAATTAGGATGAAAGAGCTATGTGATCCGGCGCATGGCTCTTTTTTCTTCATTTAATTTTTGTTTAAGAATTTCCATGGTATCCTAACGTCAGAAGATGAGAAAGGAGAAACATAAGTCATGTTGTTTCGAATTCTGAAGAAAGACATACGCAGGAAGAAGACCATGAACCTGATCCTTCTTCTGTTCGTGATCCTGGCGACCATGTTCGTGGCCAGCGGCCTGTCAAATGTGATGGCGGTACTGAACGGAACGGATTACTACCTGGACAAGGCGGGACTCGGGGATTATGTGGTCATCACCCAGGGGGACGGATGCTTCGGAGCGCTGGGGAATCAGCTGAAGGACGTAAAGGAAGCGAAGAGCTATCGTCTGGAAAGCTACATCGCCATCTCGGAGAAAGACCTTACCCATGATGGAGTAAAGGTGAAATCCGACAGTACCATGATGATCACCAGCGTTGATGATGACGGTCTCGCATACTTTGATAAGGACAATCAGGAGATCACCGAGGTACAGCCGGGACACATCTTTGTACAGCTGAAATTCCTGGAAGGGAACGACCTGAAGGTGGGGAACACGCTTCACCTGTCGAAGGAAGATGTGGAACTGGACTTCATCATCGACGGAGCCTTCAAGGATGCATGTCTTGGATCCGGCATGATGGGAAATAACCGATTCCTGATCTCCGGGAAGGACATGGAGAAGCTTGTGGCGAATGAAACCATCCGGCAAAAATGGGGCGGTGATATCGCTTATGTGGATACGGATGATGTGAAGGAGTTTGCAGCAGCCATTGCAGACATTGAGGGAATCTCCTTTGACGGCACCAGAAGCACCATCAAGCTGACCTATGTACTGTCGCTGATCATTGCATTTGTACTTTTGATCCTGTCCGTGGCACTGATCATTGTATCCTTCGTGGTTCTCCGGTTCGCCATCAACCTTTCGGTAATGGAGGACTTCCATGAGATCGGAGTGATGAAGGCCATCGGAATCAGGAACCGGAAGATCCGGGGAATGTACGCAGCGAAGTATCTGGCACTTGCAGTGCTGGGAGTTCTGATAGGCGGAGCCTTAAGCTTCCCATTCGGAAAGATGCTGATCAAGTCCGTCAGTGAGAACATGGTCCTGGGAAATGACAGCGACACGGCAGCTCACCTGATCGGCGGTCTGGCAGTGGTTTTGATCATCACCGGATTTGCATGGTTCTGTACAAGAAAGGTAAAGAAACTGTCACCTGTGGATGCCATCCGCAACGGACAGACCGGAGAGCGTTTCCGGAAGAAGAAAACCAGGGGCAGCGGTAAGGTTCGGAAGAATACGGAATTCTTCCTGGCAGTCAATGATCTTCGGAGCAATCCGAGGCGATATCTGTCAGTGTTCCTGTCCATCTTCATCTGTACACTGCTGGTACTGATGATCGTGAATATCACGGCAACCATGAAGAGCGACAGCTTCGTGGAATCCTTCGGTGCAAGAAGAGACATCTATGTGGATGATATCGATAACCTCAGAATACTGACCGGAACCGGAAGAGATGCATTTGAAGATTATATCAGTGAAAAGGAAAAGCTCCTTGCTGATGCAGGAATGCCCTGTGTGATCAGCGATGAGATCCAGTATAAGTATCCGGTGATCGTTGATGGAAAGAAATACAAGCTTGATATTCAGCAGGGAATCAATGTTGCTTCGGATGAGTACAGCTATCTGGAAGGTTCTGCTCCGCAGAATACTCATGAGGCAGCCATCACAACCCCGATCATGGAGAAGACGGGACTGAAGTTAGGAGATACATTTACGATAGATTACGGTGATCACACCGAGGATTATCTGGTAACGGCAACCTTCCAGTCCATGAATCAGTTGGGGCTGGTGATCCGGGTCCATCAGGATTCGGAAACGGATTTTGACCATCTCAGCAGTCTTTTCGGATTAGGGATCAAGTTTACGGACAACCCGAGTAAGAAGGAGATCGAAGCACGGAAGGATATGATCAGGGAGCTCTGGGGTGTGGATGACCTGAAGGTAATGAACGCTGCGGAATTCTGCGATGACTGCATGAAGTCAGCGGACTCCATGGAAGCAGTACAGAATCTGCTGTTGCTCATCACACTGATCGTAGTGATCCTGGTAACAGTGCTTATGGAGCGGTCCTTCGCTTCAGATGAGAAGACCCAGATCGCACTTCTGAAAGCTGTGGGCTTCCGGAACAGAGCCATCGTAAAATGGCATGTATGGCGGTTCGGCATCTGCACATTCTTCGCAGTGATCCTGGCCCTGGCAGTTTCCATCCCGGTGACGAACCTTTTGGGAACCCCCATCTTCGGAATGATGGGTCTGGATACGGTGGATTACAGATACAACGTCAGTATGACCCTGGCCTATCCGGGAATCATCTTCGGATTTACCATCCTGGTGACCTGGATCGTGGCACAGTGCACACGTAAGATCAAGAGCAGCGATACGGCGAATATTGAATAGGAATGAGAATTTCATCAGAAATTCTCATTCCGTAGACGCCCATCACCGAAGGTGATGCTCCGCGAAGCGGAGTTCGCGAACGGCATCGATAGCCGTTTGCGAAGGCCGAGAATTTCATCAGAAATTCTCATTCCGTAGACGCCCATCACCGAAGGTGATGCTCCGCGAAGAGGAGTTCGCGAACGGCATCGATAGCCGTTTGCGAAGGCCGGTGATCAGAAAATGAAAGGAAATAGGGAAATGAGTACAATCTTAGAAGTGAAAGATCTTTGTAAGACATACATTATCGAGAAGCGTCAGAACCACGTTCTGAAAAATGTGAATTTCACCGTCGACGAGGGCGAGATGGTAGCCATCATGGGTCCCTCCGGTTCCGGTAAATCAACCCTCCTGTATTCGGTGTCCGGAATGGATAAGGCCACCAGCGGAACCGTGGTCTTCGACGGAAAGGAGATCACCTCTCTGGGTGAGAAGGAAATGGCGGATGTCCGTCTGGATGAGATGGGATTCATTTTCCAGCAGATGTATATGATGAAGAATCTGACCATCCTGGACAACATCCTGCTTCCAGCCATGGAGAGCAAGAAGGAAGGTATCTCCAAGGAGGAGAAGGTGAAGAGGGGCGAGGAGCTGATGCGGAAGCTGGGCATCATCGAGACGGCAGATCACGACATCAATGAGGTGTCCGGTGGTCAGCTGCAGAGAGCCTGCATCTGCCGAAGCATGATCAACGACCCGAAGATCATTTTCGCAGACGAGCCCACCGGTGCACTGAACCGGACCTCATCACAGGAGGTCATTGACGAGCTGGTGAACCTGAACAGGGAAGGGACCACCATACTCATGGTAACTCATGATGCGAAGGTGGCTGCAAGATGCTCACGGGTGTTGTACATCGTGGACGGAAATATCCAGGGTGAGTATGACAACACCGATGACGGAACCAAGGATCAGAAGCAGAGAGAACGTGCGCTGAATACATGGCTGATGGATCAGGGATGGTAATTAAGGCTGAATCGTGTTAAACTTTTGTCTGACAGAATCATGTGAAAGGGGAAGCTGCACGAAGCTTCCGGTAGAGGATAACAGAGATGTCTGAGCAGATGATCGAACTGGACGAGACGTATCTTCCGCAGATGGCGGAGCTTTATAAGCAGGCATTTGGCGGAGAACCCTGGAAGGATGACTGGAGTGACAACGAACAGCTGATGGCGTATGTGAGGGAGATCTCCGGGAACTACAACGCCCTGAACTACGGACTTCTGATGGATGGAAAGCTGTGTGCCTTCTCCGTCGGGATGATCCGTCACTGGTGGGAGGGCACGAATTACAACATCGAAGAGTTCTGTGTAGCTCCCGAACTGCAGGGGCAGGGGATCGGATCAAGGTTTATGGGGATGATCGAGAATGACATCCGCAGGAAGGGACTGGCGGGAATCTTCCTTCAGACGGACAAGGATAAACCGGCCTACCGATTCTATAAAAAGAACGGATTCGGAGATCTGGAGCTGCATGTAAGCCTGTACAAAAACCTTCGGGGCGAATCGTGATCTGTAAAACAGACAAGTTACTGATCAAATGATGCCGGGGTGAATACGGAAATGATAGATATACTGATTGTAGAAGATCATAAGGAGATCGCATCGCTGCTGTCGGACTTCCTCCGGAAAGAGGGATATACCGTCAGCACGGCGGAGACAGGAGAGAAAGCCCTGCATCTGTATGAGACATACGGTGCAAGGCTTCTTGTGCTTGATATCAATCTTCCGGGAGAGATCGACGGTTTCGGCGTACTCTCCGAAGTGCGGAAATCCTCGAATACCTACGTGCTGATCACCAGCGCTCGGACCGGGAAGGAGGATCAGCTGAAAGGACTCCGGATCGGGGCGGATGATTATATCGAGAAGCCCTATGACGTTGATATCCTGATGGCAAAGATCCAGGGTGTCATGCGGAGAAAGTTCGAGCTGGATGAGATCGTATGCGGTGAGTTTCGCCTGAATACGGTAACGGAAACGCTGACCATAGACGGCGGAGCGAAGGGCAGTAAAGACGGATCATCCGGGAGCGGACAGGAGCGGACCGTGGAGCTTACCACGAAGGAGTACGAGCTTCTGAAGCTGATGATGGAGCATGCAGGCACCACGTTAAAGAAGGACTACCTCTTCAATAACGTGTGGGGCAGTGATTCCGAATCGGAACTTCAGACCCTGACAGTACATATCAAATGGCTTCGGGAGAAGCTGGAGAAGGATCCGAAGAAGCCGGAGCATATCATCACCGTGTGGGGCGTGGGCTACCGGTTTGAGGCTGGAAATTAAAATGATACCGGGACCATACAGTTACAGGACGTGATTTTGAGACTGTATGGCAGCGGTAATTTTGGACTAAGGACGATATCGGATGAAGAAGAGAAAATGGGCGATTATAGTGATCTTCCTGCTGGAGGTTCTGCTGGCTGTCGGCAGTAACCTCCTTCTTCTGCGTGCCTGGGAAAATGAGAAAAATCTGGGTTACCGGGTGGAGCTGGGAAGAGTCCGACAGTCCCTGGATGATGGGATCGTGCCGAATGCATCGGCCTTTTCCCATATCACGGACATTTCCGTCTACGATGCGGACAGAATTACTAATGAGGAATATACCGTATACTCCGCAAAGGATGGGACCCTGTATCAGATCACATATCGAAATGCGGTGGATCATTTGTCGACCCTTTTGATCCTGAACGGGGTGTGGCTGTGTACGATCCTTCTTACGGCGGGAATCCTGATCTACATTTACCGAAAGATCCTGAGGCCCTTCCGGGATATGGCGGAGCTGCCGGTGGAGCTGTCCAAGGGGAACCTGTCCATCCCGGTGAAGGAGGAACAGGATCGGTATTTTGGGCGGTTCCTCTGGGGCATGGATATGCTCCGGGATAAGCTGGAGACGGACAAGAATGACCGGCTGGCCATGGAACAGGAGAAGAAGACTCTGATCCTCACCATGTCCCATGATATCAAGACTCCCCTGTCAGCCATCAAGCTGTACAACAGGGCACTGTCCGAGGATCTGTATGAGACTGAGGAGAAGAAACGGGAGGCCTACGAGGGAATCGATCGGAATCTGAAGGAACTGGAGAAGTATATCGAAGAGATTCAGAGTACGGCCAGAGAGGATTTCCTGCAGATCTCCGTATCAGACGGAGAGTGGTATCTGTCGGAGGTCATGGATGCGCTGGAGAAGCTGTATAAGGAAAAAACAGCGGAACGCAGGATCGAATTTACCGTTGAACCTTATCAGAACTGTCTGATCAGGGGTGATAAGGAACGCGGTTTGGAGGTACTGCAGAATCTTATGGAGAATGCCCTGAAATACGGGGACGGCAGGAGTATCCAGATTACCTTTGCAGACGAAGAGGACTGCAGGCTGGTAACAGTGGAGAACAGCGGATGTAAGCTGCCGGAACGGGAACTGCCGAATATCTTCGATTCCTTCTACCGGGGGAGTAATGCGAAGGATCAGAAGGGCAGCGGCCTGGGACTGTATATCTGTCGCAGACTGATGCAGGCCATGGACGGCGAAGTCTTCGCGGAGACCCGTGGAGATAACTTCGCGGTGACGGCAGTATTCCGGAAGAGGTAGAGCGGAAGATCTGTCACGAAGGAACCGACACGAAAGGAAATACGAAAAGGAATACGAAAAGGAATACGAAAGCAAAGAGAAATACTCGGGAAGAGTTCGTAAGAAGAATACAAAAAAAGCGAAGACATCATCAGTGACGGGACGTCTTCGCTTTTTTGTATGCTTCATTTTTCAGCAGGAATCCCCGATCCACTTATGTGGGGGGATGTCACCTGAGGGAGATCTTCATCAGTATATTGTGATCATGGAGCCACTGAAGACCGGAGTTGTCCTTCAGCAGATTTGTATAGGCATCACCGTCCATCAGAAGGGAAGTGACAAACATAACGACCCAGACGATGAGGAATCCGAAGATCACTCCGGCGACCACGCCGCCTGTTTTGTCCACCAGATTCAGCAGGGCAAATTTTTTCGCTGCAGAGCTGATCAGAATGACTGCGACCCAAAGCATCAAACGGATCAGAACAAAGGTGATGATTCCTGCGATGATGTTAATGATGACATGGGTGGCGGTTTTCGCTACATATCGATATACGTTGTCAACGCCAAGCTCCTTGTAGCCCTGAGAGTTGTTGTTCGCCAGAAGGGTCTCCTCGAGGAAATCGGGAATACGAAGCTCCTTGATCAGGCTGACCTGATCCTGCTTGGACGGGTTCTGCTTCATCAGCTCCTCCACCTGGGCCTCGGTTCCGCCGACGGTTTCCTTAACCTTATCCTGTACGAGTGTGTACATCTTATTTTCGATGGACCGCCCCATGGCAGTGTGGTTCTCAAGTACATTGCAGACGATCGGAGTAAGTAAATAGGAAAGAACCAGTGCAAGGATCGTCGCAACGATGCTGATCATGGATTTTATAAGTCCTCTTTTATATCCGATGAAGCCGAAGAGACCGACACAAACTATGACAAATATCACTAGCCAGTTCACAGCTGAAATAACCTCCTGTTACGGATGGAATTCCTACATTTCGTAAGTTGATTTGAGAATTATAGCAAAAAAAAGAAGAGTCTGCAATAAGTGTTGACAACCCGGGACCAGAGTGATATAACAGAATCAAATAGATTAGCACTCACCAAGCGAGAGTGCTAACAGAACGGAAAGAGGGTGATGTTATGACACTGGAGAATTTTACAAAGAAATCAGTTGAAGCCATCGAAATGATGCAGAAGCTGGCGGACCGGTACGGACAGCTGGAACTGCAGACGGAGCATCTTCTGTATTCACTGCTGTCCATAGAAGACAGTCTGATCGTCAAGATCCTGTCGAAGCAGGGTGTTGATGTTACAGCTATTTCAAGGGATGCAGAGGGACTGCTTTCGAAGCTGCCGCGCGTTAACGGAGCGTCACAGGATCCCTATGTTGGAAATGATCTCAGGAAGACGCTGGGCAGGGCTGAGGACGAAGCAAAGAAGATGGGAGACCGGTACATTTCCGTGGAACATCTCTTCCTGGGACTTTTCGCCCATGGCAGCTCGGATGTCAGGAATCTGTTGAAGAAATACGGGATCAAAGAATCGGAATTCCTGAATGTGGTAAAAAATCTGCGAGATGGGCGGACGGTACAGTCCGACAGCCCGGAGGACAGCTATGACGCTCTGGAGAAATACGGCACCAGTCTGGTACAGCGGGCGAGAGAACAGAAGCTGGATCCGGTCATCGGCCGTGACACGGAGATCCGGAATATCATCCGGATCCTGTCCCGGAAGACCAAGAACAATCCTGTGCTGATCGGTGATCCCGGCGTTGGTAAGACGGCTGCCATCGAGGGCCTGGCGCAGCGGATCGTAAAGGGCGATGTGCCGGATTCCCTGAAGGATAAGGAGATCTTCTCGCTGGATATGGGCTCGCTCATTGCGGGCGCCAAGTACCGTGGTGAATTCGAGGAACGTCTGAAGGCGGTACTGGATTCCGTGAAGAAGTCCGACGGACGGATCATCCTCTTTATCGATGAGCTGCATACCATCGTGGGTGCCGGCAAGACCGAGGGATCTCTGGATGCCGGAAATATGCTGAAGCCCATGCTGGCCCGGGGTGAGTTGCACTGCATCGGTGCCACCACCGTGGACGAATACAGAAAATATATCGAGAAGGACAAGGCGCTGGAGAGACGGTTCCAGCCGGTTATGGTAAATGAGCCGACGGTGGAGGATACCATTTCCATCCTGCGAGGTATCAAGAACCGTTATGAGGTCTACCATGGTGTCAAGATCTCGGACGGAGCTCTGGTTTCGGCGGCAACCCTGTCGAACCGTTATATCTCCGACAGGTTCCTGCCGGACAAGGCCATCGACCTGGTGGACGAGGCCTGCGCCATGATCAAGACGGAACTGAATTCCATGCCTGCGGAGCTGGATGAGATCTTCCGGAAGATCATGCAGCTGGAGATCGAGGAAGCCGCACTGAAGAACGAGGAGGACAATCTTTCGAAGGAACGGCTGAAGGTTCTTTCCGGCGAACTGGCAGAGCTTCGGGAGAAGGCGTCCTCCATGAAGGCCACCTGGGAGCAGGAAAAGGCGGAGGTGGACCGGGTATCCACAGTACGTGAGGAAATCGAGCAGACCAAGGATGAGATCCAGATCGCCCAGCGCGAATACAATCTGGACAAGGCGGCCGAGCTGCAGTACGGCAAGCTGCCGGGTCTGGAGAAGGAGCTGGAGCAGTTGGAGGAGAAGCTGGCGAAGGAAGGACGCCAGATGCTCCATGAAACCGTAACAGAAGATGAGATCGAGAAGATCATTTCCAAATGGACCGGCATTCCGGTTGCAAAGCTTTCCGAATCCGAACGGGCGAAGACGTTACATTTGCCGGAAGAGCTGCATAAGAGAGTTGTAGGACAGGATACGGCAGTCAGCCTGGTAAGCGACGCCATCCTTCGGTCCCGTGCGGGGATCAAGGATCCCAGCAAGCCCATCGGATCCTTCCTCTTCCTGGGACCCACCGGTGTCGGTAAGACGGAGCTGGCAAAGGCGCTGGCAGAGGCATTGTTCGATGATGAGAACAGTGTGGTCCGGATCGATATGAGTGAATATATGGAGAAGCACAGTGTGGCAAGACTCATCGGAGCGCCTCCGGGATACGTGGGCTACGATGAGGGAGGACAGCTGACGGAAGCAGTACGGCGGAAGCCTTATGCAGTGGTCCTTTTCGATGAGGTTGAGAAGGCGCATCCGGATGTGTTCAATGTCATGCTGCAGATCCTGGATGACGGACGGATCACGGATTCCAAGGGCAACACCGTGGATTTCAAGAATACGATCCTGATCATGACCTCCAATATCGGTTCCCAGTATCTGCTGGAGGGCATCGGCGAAGACGGCGAATTCCTGCCGGAGACCGAGCAGAAGGTGATGGGAGATCTCCGGAATTATTTCCGTCCGGAGTTCCTGAACCGATTGGATGAGACCATCCTCTTCAAGCCGCTTTCCGAGAAGGAGATCAGCTCCATCGTAGAGCTTCTGCTGGCAGATCTGAACAGACGGCTTGCAGATAAGGAGCTTTCCGTTGCACTGACGGATGCTGCAAAGGAAGAGATCGTAAGGAAGGGGTATGACCCGGTTTACGGAGCCCGTCCGCTGAAGCGTTACCTCCAGAAAAATGTGGAAACGCTGGTGGCACGTGCCATCCTTCAGGGCAGCCTCCGTATGGGAGATACCATTACCATCGACGCCGGGAACGGACAGCTGGTCATTCACTGATAGCGTGACAGAGGGACCATTCGACGAGGCACTATACAGGAATGCCAGGCCATAGGGCCGAGGAAAATGTATGTGATGGGAATCGTGCAAACGATTACTTGACAGTAACCAGGGACAGGTTTTGTTTGACAGAGCCTGTCCCTGTGATACAATTTATATTGGGTTTACATTTTTAGTAAAGGAAGGTATTGCTTATGGTCAGAAAACTACGTGTAGGATTGGGAATGGTATGTCTTTCGGGAATGTTGTTTTTCAGTGCGCCGCTGGCAGTTGATGCGAAAGAAGCAGGGGTTCGTATCAGTAATGCCAACTTTCCGGATGCGATGTTCCGGGAGTATGTAAAGGAATTTGACAAGGACGGAAACGGAACGCTCTCCACGCAGGAACTGGATGCGGTGACCCGGATTGACGTGGGAAGAACAAATGTGTCTTCGCTGAAAGGAATCGGTTATTTCACGAAACTGAAGGGGTTGGATGCCAGATCCTGTAAGCTTACCTCCCTCGATCTCTCGAAGAACACTGCTCTTGAGGGACTGGATGTTCGGGGAAATAAGCTGATGAAGCTGGATCTTAAGAACAATACTGCACTCGAGGATCTCAACTGTTCCAATAATGCGCTTACGTATCTGAATGTGAGCGGTTGTAAAAGTCTTTCCGTTGTCAAGGCAGTTTCCAACAAGCTGACGGAGCTGGATATACGAAACTGTACAAAACTGGAGCTGCTCTGGGTGGATGACAATTCCATCAAAAACCTGGATATCAGTACGAACGGGAAGCTGATCTCTGCCTTCGTAGGAGGCAATACCGAGAAGGGCGGACAGACCTACCGGACACCGGAAGGAGTGAATGCTCTTATGGCCGACAGCGGTGCGGGAATCTTTGCCGGCAGGAACCGCTGGTTCCATAACGGAAATCAGTGGTACTATCTGAATGCCGAAGGAGCTGTGACCAGGGGCTGGAAGAAAGTGGATGGGTACTGGTATTTCTTTAAGTCCACAGGGATCATGGCAAGTCGTGAATATATCGACGGCTACTGGATCGATAAGAACGGTACCTGCACGTATAAGTACAGGGCATCATGGAAGCATGACAGCAAGGGCTGGTGGTATGGAGATCCCTCCGGCTGGTATGCGAAGAGCATGACGTTGACGATCGACGGAAAGAAGTACTCCTTTGATTCGAAGGGTTATCTGAAGTAGGATCCACCGGGTTGCCTCGTGCCGGAGGGGCAGGTTCCGGTTTGACAGCGGAACAGGTTCCGATTCACAGGGCATAACAGAGGGACAGGTACAGTGTCACATTTTCATGTTATACTGTACCTGTCCCTCTGTCACACTAACCCGCTCCTGTCATGATTACGTCCTGCCAGCGTCGGTAAAAACCGCTTGCAATTTTGCGTGAAAATAGGTAAAGTAGTGGATGGTGGTCCGGTTGCTTTAATGCGCTAAAGTGACGGGCCGAAATGTAAGGCAGTAACGGACAAATGCACCATGGTTCATGGTGAACAGATAAGGAGAATAAGGATGAAGAAGTATTTCCAGCCGGAGATCGAGACCATGCCGGTCGAGAAGATCAAGGAACTGCAGGCTGAGCGCCTGGTAAAGCAGGTTGCCTATGTTTATGAGAACAACAAGTATTACAGGAAGCTGATGGATGAGAAGGGAGTAAAGCCCGAGGATATCAAGGGTCTGGAGGACCTTTCCAAACTTCCGTTCCTGACGAAGAACGATCTTCGTGAGGCATATCCCTACGGATTGCTGTCCTGCCCGACGAAGGACTGTGTACGCATCCAGTCCACCAGCGGAACCACAGGACGCCGTGTTGTTGCATTTTATACACAGCACGACCTGGATCTCTGGGAGGACTGCTGCGCGAGAGCTCTGGTAGCGGCAGGCGCATCTGAGGATGATGTGGTTCAGGTATGCTACGGCTACGGCCTTTTCACCGGCGGACCGGGACTTCACGGCGGCTCTCACAAGGTGGGAAGTCTGACCATCCCCATGTCTTCCGGAAATACGGAGCGTCAGATCCAGTTCATGCGCGATTTGGACTCCACGATCCTCTGCTGTACACCGTCCTATGCGGCTTATCTGGCAGAGCGCCTCTATGAGATGGGCTGCACCAAGGATGATATCCGTCTGAAGGCGGGTATCTTCGGAGCAGAGCCCTGGACCGAGGAAATGCGCCATGAGATCGAAAGCAAGCTGGGAATTAAGGCCTATGATATTTACGGACTGACCGAGATCTCCGGACCGGGTGTCTCCTTCGAGTGTGAGGAGCAGAACGGTATGCATATCAATGAGGATCATTTCATCGCCGAGATCATTAATCCGGAGACCGGTGAGGTTCTTCCGGAGGGCGAAGAGGGCGAGCTGGTATTCACCAGCATCACCAAGGAGGCCTTCCCGCTGATCCGTTACAGAACCCGTGACCTCTGTGTACTGTCCCGGAAGCAGTGCTCCTGCGGACGTACTCATATCAGGATGTGCAAGCCGAAGGGACGAAGCGATGACATGCTGATCATCCGTGGTGTAAATGTATTCCCGTCCCAGATCGAGACCGTACTTCTGAAGGAAGGTTATACACCGAATTATCAGATCCTGGTTGACCGTATCGGAAACGAGGATACATTTGAGATCAATGTTGAGCTGTCCCAGGATCAGTATGCAGCACTGAAGGACGGAGATGATGCGAAGGCAGAGAAGAAGCTGGTCAGCGCCATGGTAGCCATGCTGGGTATCCGTCCGAGAATCCATCTGCTGGCACCTCACGCCATCGTTCGAAGCGAGGGCAAGGCAGTCCGCGTCATCGATAAGCGTAAGCTGCACGACTAATTCAATACAGCCGGACGTTGAACATAGGATTTTGAAAAGGCTCCCCAACGGCGAAAACCGCGGTTGGCGGAGCCTTTCAACATAAGGAAACCATTAATATCACACCGGTCACCGGGAATGCCATCGCTGCCGGAACCATTGCGGAACGGAAGCATTTCCGGATTTGTGACACTGAATGAAGAGGACTGTGAGAAGATCTATCGCATGATGGTCTGACACAGGGACCGTTGAACGATTTACTACTGAGTATTACCTGGAGAATAAAGGAGTTACAGCATGAGTGACAGTAAAGCACCTGTGACGGCTGCGGATCGTCCGATCCTTCGGAATAAAATGTATCTGTACCTCACGGAGTTTTTCGCGGGTATGTCCGTGATGGCTGTGGAGCTGGGAGCCAGTCGGCTCCTGGCTCCCTATTTCAGTTCCTCGCAGATCGTATGGACCATCATCATCGGAACGATCATGATCGCCATGGCCCTCGGCAATATCTACGGCGGGCGGAAGGTGGATAAGAATCCGAATCCGGACCGGCTGTATGGCAGGATCATTTTCGCTGCCATCTGGATCGCACTGATCCCGGTGGTGGGAAAGTACATCATTTTGGGAATCTCGGGTCTGCTGGTTTTCACCATCAGCACCAATTTCCTGGTGATCGCAGCCTTTGCGGCATGCATGATCATTTTCGTATTTCCGCTGTTCCTTCTGGGAACCGTGACACCGTCCCTGGTGAAGTATACGGTGGACAGCCTGGATGACAGCGGCAAAATCGTCGGAAATCTGAATGCCTCCAATACCATCGGAAGCATCATCGGGACTTTCGTTCCCACATTTGTCAGTATCCCTGCGGTGGGGACCTCCGTTACGTTCCTGATCTTTGCCGGGATCCTGCTGGCACTTTCCATTGTCTACTTCGCAAGCAGCAAGCTGTTCGTGAAGAAGGTGCCGATAGCAATGGTGCTTTTTATCCTGTGCTGCGTGTTCGGGCATAACGGCAGCTTCGCTTTCTGGCAGAAGCATCTGACGGCGGAGGATGAGTCGATCTATAACTATCTGCAGGTTTCAGAGGATGAGAAGCAGGTGGTGCTGTCCACAAATGTTCTTTTCGGCGTTCAGTCGGTGTATCGGAAGGAACGGGAGCTGACGGGAATGTATTATGACTACGCCATGGCAGCTCCGTATATGGCCGGGATCTATGAAAAGGGCAGACCGCTGGATGTGCTGATCCTGGGAATGGGCACGGGAACCTATGCCACCCAGTGCAGACGGTATTTCGGGGAAATGAACATCGAGGGCGTGGAGATCGATCAGAAGATCACGGACCTGGCACATGAGTATTTCGAACTGGACGGATCCATTCCGGTGGCCACCTATGACGGAAGAGCGTTTCTCAATTCCATTTCCTCGGAGAACTGGAAGAAGGATTCCGAATTCGGAACTTCGGACGGGAAGTATGACGTGATCATGGTGGATGCCTACCAGGATATTACCATTCCCTTTCAGATGTCTACGGTGGAGTTCTTCTCCATGGTGAGGGATCATCTCCGGACCGACGGGGTAATGGTGGTGAATATGAACATGCGGGGAACGGATACCACAGGCTTCGGAGAAGGAAGCGGTGTCCGGGAGGCGAATCTGACGGATTATCTGGCGGATACCGTCAGCGCTGTATTTCCGGAGGTGATGTCCGTGGAAGTGGTTGGATCAACCAACCGGGAACTCTTTGCCACGGCAGATCCGGGAATGGCGGAGCGCTTTCGGGAGAACCGGGCGAAGGAAAAGGATCCGGAGCTTGCGGCGATGATGGAGCGGGTAGACAAGGGACTTGCCCGGTACATTTCCGGAAATCATACCATGACGGATGACAAGGCACCGGTGGAGCTTCTGGGAATGGAGGTCATCGATGAGATCATCCGGGACGAGGTGGCATATTACAAGAAGATATATGATGAGCAGGGGCTGGAAGGTCTCCTGAGCAGTATCTGAACCGTTCTAAGACGGATAAAACCTATAGCACTACAGCCGTTTTCCGAGTATAATGACTGTAGTGCTTTTTTCGTGAATGGCCTGCGCGATGTCTGCAGGCGAATACCTGTCTTCGGGTGTGCAGCCCGGGACAAGGAAGGAATGTTAGATATGCGTTATCTTGTGAGCGGAAAACAGGCGGCGGAGATCGACCGCCATACCATAGAAGAGGTGGGAGTCCCTCAGCTGGTGCTGATGGAACGGGCGGCTCTGGCTGTGGCGGAGGAGACGGCTGCTCTCATTAAGGACAGGGATCACGACAGGATCCTGGTGGTGGCAGAGAGCGGAAATAACGGCGGTGACGGGATAGCTGCAGCAAGGATCCTGCATCAGAGGGGATATTCCGCAGAGGTGTGGCTGTTAGAAGGACTGGCAAAGCAGTCGGATGCTTATAAAAAACAGAAGGAGCTTGCCAAAAAGGCGGGGGTTCCTTTTGTGGATCTTTCCGGGGAGGCAGGAGCAGAGCCGGATGTAAAGACAGAGGATGAGTCCGATGTGCAGACTGATGCGGAATACGATGTGGAGATTGGTGTGCAGTCCGGCGTTCGGAAAGGGCATCAGTATAGTGTGATCGTGGACGCCATCTTCGGCGTGGGTCTGACCCGGGATGTAACAGGCGTACAGGCGCAGGCGGTCACATGGATCAATGCAAGAAGAGCAGAAGGAGCAAAGGTTGTGGCGGTGGATATCCCTACGGGACTCTCTTCGGAATCCGGAGAGGTTCTTGGAAAAGCGGTCACCGCGGATCGGACCGTGACCTTCGGATTTGAAAAGGTGGGAATGCTGCTCGCAAAAGATGCTGTAGGTACTGTCAGCATCCCGGAGATCGGATTCTTCCTTCCGGAAGAATTCCGTTATTATACCTATAACAGAACGGATGTGAGAAGGCTTCTTCCCTCCAGAAGCAGGGAAGGAAATAAGGGAAGCTTTGGAAGAGTGATGGTGGTTGCCGGCTCAAAGGACATGAGCGGAGCCGCATATCTGGCGGCGGAGGCGGCGTACTGTACCGGCTGCGGCCTGGTAAAGGTGGTGACACATGAGAGCAACCGCCCGGCCCTGCAGCAGCTTCTGCCGGAGGCCATCCTGAAGACCTACAGGGATGGACTTCCTTCTGAGGCGTACGAGAAATCTATCCTGACAGAGCAGGACATGAAGTGGGCGGATGTGATCATCCTCGGCCCCGGGATCGGAACCACGGAGACTGCTCTGCAGTTGACAGAGCAGATCTTAAGGTATGCAGGGTGTCCGGTGATCGTTGATGCGGATGCCATCAATCTTCTGGCAGATCATACGAAGATCCTGGAGGAGACCGCGGGAAGCCGTCCCCTGATCATGACTCCCCATATGCTGGAGATGACCCGACTGACTGAAAAGAGTTCGCATCCTGTGCGGGAAGCCCTGGCCCGTCTGAAGAAGGAACGGATCGCCATTGCGGAGGCTGCGGCCCGGATGTACGGGGCAACGGTGGTTCTGAAGGACGCAGCCACATTTGTCACGGAAGGAACAGCCGGAGGATATCTTAATTCCTCGGGAAATGACGCCATGGCCAAGGGAGGAAGCGGAGACGTGCTGACCGGAGTGATCGCCGGTCTCCTGGCTCAGGGACTTGCGGCCCCGCAGGCGGCAAGACTGGGAGTGTATCTCCACGGTCTGGCGGGAGATACGGCAAGAGAGAGACTGGGAGCCTACAGCGTGATCGCAAGAGATCTGCTGGATGCGATCCCGGATGTAATGAGGCAGGAGTAGCTGACTTACAATTGATTCATTGAGCATTAAACCGGCCTGTGCTATGATACGAACATAAGGATAGAGTTGATCATGAATAATACAAAGGAGGGGGTATTATTGATGCGTAGAAAAGGAAGGAAACACTGTTTAACGGTTGGATTGCTGACATTTCTGATGGCGTGGGTATTGATTCCGTTGATGGGAGGACGAAATCAGGTAGAAGCCGAAACGATGGAATATACCATTATTCTGGACGCGACCGAAGCAGGTTATTTTGACCCAGGAGGACCATGTTACTTCACTACAAAGGTTCAGGCCGGGCACGCGATCAGGGATTGCTCACCGGAGTATGATTATTTTTATGAATTTTACTACTGGTTAGATGAGGATGGAAATGAATATACACCGGATGAATTATGTAATTATATTCCGACAAAGGATATGCGTTTTTATGTTGAATCGAAAATCGTTCAGCTGACATTTGATCCGAATGGCGGATCAGTTCGACGGAGCTATCCCGGTACGGAGTATATTTATAGAGACAAATTCTCCTTTGCACACGCGACAAGCTATCATTTTTGGATGACAGATCTAATGGTTGTTCGCGGCGGGTATACCTTCGTCGGATGGGAATCCATTTCCGGATGGGATGTGGGGAAAATACTCCGATGCGGAGACTTTAATTATAAATATAATGCTAGGACAGATACTGAGTATCGGGCAGTCTGGAGAAAAAATGAAGAGGGAGATGACCCGGCCTATACACTGACCTTCGATGCAAACGGAGGAAGTATTTGTGGTATTGACGGAGTTGAGAGCGGTTATTCGATTGATGTGTTAGGCAGTATCGGATATTGGACTCCGAATGCTGTCAAATCCGACAAAGCGTTTCTTGGATGGAAACAGGTTGACGGTAGTGGTGCAGGAACTGTTTTCTATGATTCTGAGCGGATCTATCCGGTCGAAAATATGACCCTGGTTGCAATCTGGAAAGATGAACCTGAACCGGAAATCCTGAACGGCTGGAAAAAGGTGGATGGCGGAAGAGCGTATTATCAGAACGGGATCCGTGTTACCGGAGTAAAGAAAATCGATGGGAAGACCTATTACTTCAAGCCTGACGGAATCATGTTCACAGGTTTGAAAACCTTCAAGGGAAAGACCTACTATTTCGGCTCCAACGGTGCGATGAAGACCGGTTGGGTGACCGGCGGCGGGAAGAAGTATTACTTCGATTCAAAAGGAGCGATGGTGACAGGAGCTGCGAAGATCGAAGGAAAGATTTATTACTTCAACACCAAGGGAGTGCTTCAGACGGGCTGGCTGACCATCGGTAAGAAGAGCTATTATTTAGACCCGGAAACAGGAGCTATGGTGACCGGAGCCAAGAAAATCGATGGAAAGGTCTATTACTTCAGCTCAAAGGGTGTAATGCACAAGGGATGGCTGGAATTAAAGAACAGGAAATACTATTTTGATACAGACGGAACTATGGTGACCGGAACAAAGACGATAGATGGTATTACTTACGTCTTTGCAAAAAACGGTGTGTTGATTTCAGTGAAAGAATAGCAGTGATAGTTCCATAGGATAAAGGATCCCCCTGCGTGACATGGACATGCAGGGGGATTTTAGGGAACCCTTGACGCATGTGAAACGGAGTGATACTGTAATACGTGTTTCATATTATTAGTTTATGAAAGTTGGAGATGCAGCGATGAACGTGGTAAAACCGTATCATAGAATTGAGGCGCGGATCGACCTGGATGCCATCCGTGCAAATATCGAGACCGTAAAGGCCCTGAACCCACCGGAGGAGAAGGTGCTCCTGGTGATCAAGGCGGATGCCTACGGACACGGATCCGTAGTGCTGGCACAGGAGCTGGATGACCTGGCGGATTATTTCGGTGTGGCGGAGATCGATGAAGCGGTAGAGCTTCGGAAGAGCGGAGTGACAAAGCCGATCCTGATCCTCGGCTACACGGATGAGACCGAGTATGAGGATCTTTTGGAATATGATATCACCCAGGCCGTTTATGATGTGGAGAAATGCAGAAGCCTGTCGGCTCTTGCCGAGAAAATGGGTCGTAAGGCGAGGGTACACATCAAGGTGGATTCCGGAATGCACCGCATCGGTTTTCAGGCTGATGAAGCCGGGATCGCGGAAGCGGAGAAACTGTTCTCACTGCCGGGACTTTCTGTTGAGGGAATCTTCACCCATTTTGCAAAGGCGGATGAGAAGGACAAGACCTCGGCCATGGAGCAGTATCGTCTGTTCTCCGGATTCGTAAAGGCTCTGGAAGAGAAGGGACATGATCTGGGAGTCCGTCATATCGACAACTCCGCAGGGGCCATGGAACTGCATTCAAAAGGATTTGACATGATGCGCCTTGGCATAGTAATATATGGCCTGTATCCGTCGGAGGAGATCGATACCTCTGTTGTGATTCGGCCGGCCATGCAGCTGGTAACCCACATCACTCACATCAAGACTTTGCCTCGGGGAAGCGGGATCAGCTATGGACATACCTTCGTGACGGATCGTGAGACACGGGTGGCAACCGTATCCGCAGGCTATGCGGACGGGTATCCGAGAGCCCAGTCCGGTATCGGACGGGTGCTGATCCGCGGAGAATATGCTCCGATCCTGGGACGCGTCTGCATGGACCAGTTCATGGTGGATGTGAGCCATATCCCGGACGCGGAGGTAGGAGATGAGGTCGTTCTCATCGGAACGGACGGAGAGAATCACATTTCCGTTGAAGAGGTCGCAGAGCCTGCTGTCAGTTTCAATTATGAGCTGGTCTGCAATGTATCACGCCGGGTACCCCGGGTCTATGTGAAGAACGGGGAGGCCATCGGTGAGGTGAACTATCTGAGATAGGATGATTCATAAATAAAAGGAGATCTATGTTTAAAAAGAAGGGCGAGGAACAGGTCGAGGAAGAGATATTATCCATGGTCGAGGAAGGGCAGGATCAGGGCTTTATTCATGAGGAAGAGGCCGAGCTGATCTCAAACATTTTCGATTTTGACGATAAGGATGCCCATGATATCATGACGGCCAGAAACCGGATCTTTGCACTGGAGAAGGGGACGACCATTCATGAGGCTCTGGAAATGGGACTGGAGAGCAGCTTCTCCCGGTTTCCTGTATTTGAGGGCGAGATCGACAATATCCTGGGTGTGGTTCATCTGAAGGATCTGATGTCCGCATATCTGGGCGGACACGGGGAGGAGCCCTGTGAGACCGTGCTGGAGGATCCGATCTTTATCCATCCCACCTACGACATATCCAAGCTTCTCCGGAAGATGCAGAAGGAGAAGGTCCATATCGCTATAGTGGTTGACGAATACGGTCAGACGGACGGCATCGTTACCCTGGAGGATATCATAGAAGAGATCGTCGGAAATATCCAGGATGAGCATGATGAGGAAGAGGAGGGAGCACACAGGACGGCGGATGCCGGCTATGTGGTGGACGGACTCATTTCCCTGAATGACCTGAAGGAAATCCTTCCGGATATTGAGATTCCGGATACAGAGATAGAAACGTTAAATGGATTCCTGCTCTACAAGCTGGGACGCCTTCTGAAGGAGGGAGAGAAGATCGAGATCGTGTACGGCGGCTACAAATTCCTGCCGCTGGTCATTCGAGATAAGATCATGCAGAGAGTTAAGATCCTCCCGCTTCCGAAGGACGCAGAGTAACACCCGAGCAAAGAATCACAATATAAAGAGAATAGAAAAGAAAGAGGTACGAAAATGTCAGGACATTCCAAATTCGCGAACATCAAGCATAAGAAAGAGAAGAATGATGCGGCTAAGGGCAAGATCTTCACCATCATCGGTCGTGAGATCGCGGTAGCCGTTAAGGAAGGCGGACCGGATCCGGCCAATAACTCCAAGCTTCGCGATGTCATCGCCAAGGCAAAGGCCAATAACATGCCCAACGATACCATCGACCGCGGTATCAAGAAGGCTGCAGGTGATGCAAACAGCGTAAACTATGTGGCTAATACCTATGAAGGCTATGGTCCTTCCGGAACAGCCATCATCGTTAACTGCCTTACCGACAATAAGAACCGTACAGCATCCAACGTACGTAACGCCTTCACAAAGGGCGGCGGAAATGTAGGAACTACAGGCTGCGTTTCCTACATGTTTGATGAGAAGGGACAGATCATCGTGGCAAAGGAAGACTACGAGACCACCGCTGACGATCTGATGATGATGGCATTGGACGCAGGAGCAGAGGACTTCTCCGAGGAAGAAGACAGCTATGAGATCATCACCACACCGGAAGACTTCTCCGCAGTCCGTGAAGCCCTGGAAGCAGCAGGCGTTCCCATGGCATCCGCAGAAGTGACCATGATCCCGCAGAACTATGTAACACTCACAGACGAAGAAGACATCAAGAAGATCACCAGGATCCTCGACATGCTTGACGAAGACGACGACGTCCAGGCGGTGTACTGTAACTGGAGCGATTACGAGTAACTATTTGCAGATCAGAAACCGAAACGAGCCCATGCAAGCTTGCTTGCAAGTGGGCTCGCTTTCGGTTTCTGAAACCCTGCGAAGCAGGGACCGAACGTTCCGCCGCAGCATGGGCGGTGAAGCCGCCCGGATGCTCGAAGAGCAGCCAAGCTGCGGCCGGAGCGGATGGGTCTGCAAATAGTTACGTTCGGCCCCGCAAAAAAAATTTTAAAAAAAAAATATTTTTTTTAAAACCAATTCGTATTTTCATGTGTCTTTATATCAGAAGCACAAAAAACACACCCCCCAAAGGGGACAAAAAAGGAGGACTCTCATGAAAAAGATGATGACATGGAAAAGGATGTTTGCAGCAGTTCTTACGATCCTGCTTATGGTAACGGTAGTTCTACCGGAGTTTCGTTCCGAGGCAGCATCGGGAGACGGCTGGAAGGTGGTTGACAGTCGCTGGATCGATGAAGGACTTGGGTCAGATCTGGAGAATAAGAATGGTGAGTGCGTTCACGGCTATCAGAAGAACGGAAAGCTTCTGAAGAGCTGCTGGAGCAAGATCAACGGACGTTATTACTACTTTGATAAGTATGGGATCGCCGCCGATAATTTCCATAATGGTATCAAGGTCGGCAATTCATCCCTGGATGTGGATCAGGAACTCAAATATAAGTGGTATAACGTTCAGGGTTCCACAAATCAGTACATGTATATGGCGCTGTCGGTTCCTTCAAAGCAGGGTAACTGCGGATATAATTATCCGACATCCGGCGTGGTTCGGATCGATGGAAAGGCATACTACTTCGGAACAGATCACAAAACGAAGAAGCCGGGATGGTTCAAGACCTATGATACGAAGCATGTACGTGAAACGATTTGGTATTATGTAAACAAAGACGGAACCCTTGCAACAGGATGGAAGAAGATCGGTTCGAAGTATTATTTCTTTGACTATTACACAGGCGTTCTGTGTCATGAAGATTTCGAAGACAAGAACAGCAATGCTCCGGCAAAGTATTTCCTCTGTGATACCTCCGTGCCGGGAGCAAAGAAGCGTGTGGGTTATCTCTTCAACGCAGACGGAGTATGCATCGAGAAGCAGGGCTGGTACAAGCTTAAAATCGAATTTGAGGATGAATGGGTCTATGTAAATCAGGGCGGAACCCTTCCGAAGGGCTGGAAGAAGATTTCCGGAAAATGGTATTACTTCTATGACGCAGATTCTGAGATTGGCGGAGTTATGGTACATGGGACCAGCACCGGAACAGAGATGTGCATCTTTGCAGACGGATACCGGATCGGAGCCCAGGGACAGACCGTGGGAAGCGGATACGCATGGCATCGGAGCGGATCAAAGTGGTGGTATGGCAAGGGAAGCTTTTATGTACATGGAACAAATGGCCGGACGACCTTCGCGGTGATCGACAGCGTATACTACGAATTTGACTCCAATGGATATCTGATCTCCCAATAGTGTAAAAAACAGATAGTATTTTCTGAAGTTTCTAAGTATAATAGGGGAGTTGATGTTTATGGATCCGCCGGCTGGAAAGATGGATATCATGGATATCTTCCGGACGCTTCTGATACGGGAAATGGAACGGGAGAGAGTGGACCCGGTGGTCAGGGAACGGATGTATCAACGGATCCGATGCGGAAAGCTGAGGATCGATGACAGTGGATAGGGAAAGGATTGGGAAGTCATGAAGTATTGCGAGGTTTGCGGTGCCGAAGTGCAGGATTCCGAACAGACATGTCCGGTCTGCGGATATGAATTTCCGGAGGCGGAAAAGGAACCGGAAGAGGCGACAGGAGAGAAGGTCCGGCTGGATCCGGAACTGATCCTGCGTGCCATGAAGGGCGACGAGGACGCATTTCGGGAGATCTACGAAAAGACCTATAAATACAATTACTATGTGACCAGAAAATATATGAAGACGGATGCTTCTGCGGAGGATGTGCTCCAGGAGGCATACATCAAGATCTGGACACATCTTCCCGGCCTTCAGAATCCGGAGGGATACGTTAACTGGTCCCGGAGGATCGTTGCAAATACGGCGCTGAACGAGCTTCGCAAGACGGAACCCATGCTCTTCTCCGAGATGAGTAATGAAGGGGAAGACGGTTCGGAAATGGAGTTCCAGGTTGAGGACACTTATCTTCCGAATCAGCCTGAACTGAATTTCACCGAGAAGGAAGAGCATGAGATCATCCGGTCCATGGTGGAGTCCCTGTCCGATGAGCAGAGACTGTGCATCATGATGTACTATATGGAGGAGATCCCGGTCCGTGAGATCGCGGAGACGCTGGGCGTTTCGGAAGGAACGGTTAAGTCCCGTCTGAATTACGGACGTCAGAATATCAAGGCTAAGGCAGAGGAACTGGAGAAGAAGGGCTACAACTTCAAGGGAATCTCCGCACTGGGCGTACTGCTGCTCCTTCTCGGAAGAGAAGCCGTACGTTTCGGGGCAGGCTCCGCAACCGTGGAAGCGGCAGCCGTAACTGCCGCCGCAGGAGCAGGAGGAGCTGCTATGCAGCCCGTCAGCCTTGCGTCCAATGCTACTGGTACCGGAGCAGCGAGCGGAGCAGGAAGTACGGCAGGTGCCGGAGCAGCGAACGGTGCAGGAAGTGCAGCAGCCGCCGGAGCAGCGAATGGCGCAGGAATGGGAATGGGAACTGCAAATGCTGTAGGAACTACGGCAGGTGCCGGAGCAGCGAATGCTGCAGGAAGTGCGGCAGGTGTCGGAGCAGCGAACGGTGCAGGAACTGCAGCAGGAACGGGGATGCCCGCAGGCACCACGATGAAGGCAGTCTTCAATGAAACGGCTAATGCCGGAACCGGAAATGCGGTAAGCGCAGGTGCCATAGGACAGGCAGGAGCCGCAAAGGCAGCAGGAGCCGGGATCATGAAGACCATGGCCGGTAAGATCCTCCTGTTCCTGGGAGGTGCTGCAGTGGTCGGAGGGATCACGGTGGCAGTCATAATGATGAATAAGGACAAGGATGAGCCGAAGCTGGAGGCAGAAAATGTAACCACGGAGATCCAAGTGGTGACGGAGGATCTGACGGAAGCCGCCAGCGATACAGTTGCAACCACAGAGGCAGCTACGGAACCGGCTACGGAAGCAGTAACCGAGGAACCGGCAGAGTACTATGCATATGTGGATGAGTATGCACAGATCCTTGAGAAGAACAGGGAACAGATCAAGATCTATGAGCAGGAGTTTTATTGGAAGGGAAATGAAAAATCTGTAGCGATGGTCAATGTGCTCGGAGACGAGAATCCCGAACTTTTCTTTATCACGCAGAAGTCACAGAATGAAATGGCAATATCGCATGTCTATACCATGCAGGACGGAAAGGCGGTATCGCTTCTTCCGGATGATTCTTACTTTGCAGCGCCTGCAGGAGGATCCTTATGGCATTGTTATCGAACTTCGAAAAATGTGGACGGCTTCTATGATGAGAGTTCAGGAGGCGATGAGTCAAATTCAGGAACCGTCCATAAAGTCGAACCGGATGGCATGGAACTAAAACGGAAGAAAGTTGAAGAATGGACCGAGAAGAATAAAAAAAGAAGCTATACCATTGAGCTTTCACCGGAAGAAGAGGCCGACATGGGGGATATCATTCTTTACTGCGGAACCCGAGGAGAGGAAGATGAAACTGTTCTGGGAACCTCCTATGATGATATGATGCCTCGTCTGGAGGAACTGAAGACCGCAAACTATCATGAACCCGGCTGGCAGAAGATCGATGATAAGTGGTTCTATTATGATCAGGGCGGTCACATGCTGACCGGCTGGCAGGAAATTGACGGAGCGTGGTATTTCCTCAGTTCAAAGACCGGTATGGCAACCGGATGGCAAACCATCAAGGGAAAGACTTATTACTTCCGCAGCGAAGGGAAGGATGCCGGCAAGATGTGTACCGGAAAGACCGAGATCGACGGCGTGGTCTATCAGTTTGACGAGAACGGTGTGCTGCTCGAGGGTGCGGATCATTCGGCGGGAGATCAGCTTCTTGAGAAGCTTGCAAAGGAAATTAAGTATTATGAGGATCATGGTGAAGCCATGGCAGGCGGAGAACTGAATTTTGATGGCATAATGTCAGTGTTCGGACCTGATAAGGTAACGTATGCATATTATGATCTGGATAAGGACGGAACAGATGAACTGATCCTGGAGGGATATATCAGTGCGGTGATCTCCTTTAAGAGCGGTGAACCGGTATATCTGATTCGTACCATGTCCGACAGAGAAGGATGCGGGGGGATGAAGAACGGTCACATCGTTAAATCCACCCGGGAGGGTGCGGCAAGCCATAATTACACGGAATATGAGATCAATGCAGACGGAAATGGTCTCACGGAGGTGAAGACGGTTCTGCAGATGGAGAACCCCGAAGAGTGGCAGCAGTATGTGGAATTCCTTGAAACCCAGGAGTTGGAGCTGAACACCCGGCCGCTTTCCGATTTTATCTGATGAAACAAGTGAGGGACGATCGATATGGATCGTCCCTCATTTCGTAATATGGTATTACAGATGCGGATACTATGCTTCATCATAGGCTGCGATCGCTTCTTTGGTCAGTGCGATATCCGATTTGCAGTCTACATAGGCTCTACCGTATTTCTGTCTTGTCTCATCTCCCTTGCCGGTGATCAGCAGGATCGTCGGTTCCTCCACCGCTGCAATGGCGGCACGGATCGCTTCTCCCCGGTCCTCGATCATTTCCACGGGACAGGTGACATACTGTGCGATATCCCTGGAGATCTCATCCACCGGTTCCTCACCGGGATCCTCTGCGCAAAGATAAACCTTCTTACTATATTGACCCGCTATGGTTCCCAGGTCCTTTCTTCGTACCAGAGCCTTCTTACCCGGACATCCGAAGATCGAAACGATGGCGCGGTCCGGGTATTCCTCTTTCATGGAGGAGAAGAGAGTTTCGAAGGACAGCTTGTTGTGAGCATAGTCTACGATGGCAACGATCTTTCCGTCCTTTGAGGTGAAGCATTCCATACGTCCCTTGGAACGCGCCCGGAGAAGACCGGAGCGGATGAATTCCAGCGGAATGCCGTATACATTTGCGGCAGCGATGGCCGCAAGAGCGTTCTGTACATTGAAGAGGCCGGGAACCGTCAGTACGAAGGCTTCGTCAAAGCGCTCGCAGCGTACCCGGAAATGGGTCTCCGTCCCGACCTTTTTCACGTCATAGCCGAGAACGTCGCTTCCCTCCTTCAGACCGAAGGTGATGACGCGGTCGGATTCCTTTGCGGCATCCATCACATCATCGAACCGGTCCATATCGGTGCAGACGAGAGCGGTTCTGGTCTGTGCGAAGATTCGGAGTTTGGAAGCAAAATAATCCTCCATGGTGGGGTGCTCGATGGGGCTGATGTGGTCTTCGGAGATATTCATGAAGACGCCCACATCAAAGGTGATCTCATCCACCCGGTTGTATTTCAGAGCCTGGGAGGAAACCTCCATGGTAAGGAAATCGATATGGCTGTCCACGGCGTTCCGGAAATGCCGCATCAGTTCCACGGATTCCGGTGTGGTGATATGGGACTCCTTCAGTGCCACTCCGTCGTAGGTGTCGATGGAGGAAATGACTGCGCTTTCCGGTTCGTTCCGGGCAGCCAGGAAGTCATCCAGGATTGCCTTCAGATAATAGGTGGTGGTGGACTTGCCCTTGGTTCCGGTGATACCCGTCAGGTGAAGCTGTGTCGCCGGTGAACCGAAGAAAAGGTCTGCCAGGAAGGGCATGGACCGGCGGATGTCGGAAACCAGGATGACGGGGATGTCAACGTTGTGATAAAGCGTCTCGCTGACATAGCAGACTGCGCCTCGTTCTGCAGCGTCCGCCAGATATTCCTCACGGAAGGCCGCGCCCTTGCAGATAAAGAGTGTGCCGGGAGTGACATCCTTGGAGTTGTAGGTAAGACCGGTGATGAGGGTGTCCTTCACCTCCGGAAACTGTCCCTTCACAAGGAGATGAGCTTCCCGAAGACGGCGGGCATAGGTTTCTAAGGTGTACTGTTTCATAAGCTGGCTCCTAACTGTAATAGGTCTTGAAATTCTTATACTGTGCGAAGTGATTCTTCCACATCCGGAGCATCCGGTTGAGACCGTTGTCGCCCTTCAGGAAGATGGGATTCACATACTTCTTCTTCTGCAGCAGTGCGTGCAGCTTCCGTACATTTTCCTCCTCGAAAATGTACTTCTTTGCCACTCCCTTCGGAACGGTAAGCCACAGGTGCTCCTCCTTCGGAGTGGTGAATTCCAGCGGATGATCCAGAATGTATTCCTCCACCAGAAGCCTTGCGATATTGATGCCGGAGCCCGTTACATAGAAATTGGAACGGCCCTGGCGGGTGTTGATCTCGAAGAACTTGTATTTGCCGTCACGACGGTCGTACTTGATGTCGAAGTTGGAGAAGCCCACATAGGAGAGATCCTCCAGAAGCGCCTTCACCCGGTCATAGAGCTCGCTCTTTATCTCGGTGATGATCACGGCGTGGTTTCCCTTGCCATGGGGTGTATGCTCCTCAAGAAGCACATGGCCAAGGCACATCATCTTCACATGTCCCCTGTGGTTGGAATAGCAGGTGAGAACCCGCATGTATTCATCATTTCCCGGGATCATGTCCTGAAGGATGAGAGAGTCCTCATAGCCGGCGTCAAAGATCTCGCCGGAGACCTTCGCCAGCTCCTCACGGTTTCGGATGGTATAAACCTTCTCCTGGGTATCGAAGGGATGCTCCCAGTAGGCGATGCCGTTGGAGGGCTTCAGGATGATGGGAAACTTGAAGGGCAGCTCCATGGCGGGATCCATGCCCTTTCGGAAAATGACGGTGGCCGGGTGATCGATCCCGTGCTTGTCGCAGAGCTCGTAGAAGCGTTCCTTCTGTTGCAGACTGTCCATCAGTGAGAAGTCGATGTAGGGCGCGATCACATTTTCGGGAAGCTGATCCTTCAGCTGTGAAAGGGTGGCTACATAGGAGTCACCGCAGCCGATGGCGAGGATCTTCTTCGTTTTATGCTTTGCTGCCAGATCCTTCAGGATCGGAAGCATCACGTCCGGCTGATCCATTTTCGTGTTATCTGTATAAACCGTGATCTTGCTGTTATAGCTGGGGCCTGTGGGAAACTTCCCGTAGACCCGGGTCTTCACCCGGTAGGCCTCGTAAAAAGCCCGTGCCACACTGTAGGTGTTGATGTCACCTCCGAAGGCAACGGGTATGAATGACTGTGACTGGAATTCCATTGTGGATCATCCCCTTTATCTGTAAAATCCTAATGCGCGATACGCATCCATAAGTATATCACTTCAGGGCAAAAACTGAAAGATAAAATGATAGGAATTGAGATCGGTTTATGATACAATAATAATGGTTTTTTGCGCAAAGAAAGAAAGCGCTGATCAATGACATATGGAAGTAGGAATTATGGCTGCAGAAAAGCATACACTGGGTATCCTGGGCGGTATGGGACCGGAGGCCACCAGCGTCCTCTATCAGAGGATCACGGACCGGACCGTGGTATCCCGGGACCAGGATCATATCAATATCATGATTTATTCCCATGCGGAGCTGCCGGACCGGACGGGGTGTATCCTGTGCGGTGAGGCGGACCGACTCTGGGATCAGCTGGCACAGGATGTCCGGCTGCTGAAACAGTCCGGCTGCGAATATCTGGCGATCCCGTGCAATACCTGCCATTTCTTCGCGGACCGGTTTCAGGAGGAAATGGACGGACATTTCATCAACATGATCGAGGAGACCGCAAAGTACGTGGCGGAACGGCGATACCACAAGGTGGGGATCCTGGCTACGGACGGAACCCTGAAGGCGGACCTCTACCGGAAGGCACTGGAGAACCGGAATGTGGAGGTGGTCTATCCGGATGAGGAAAGACAGAAGGCGGTCATGTCGCTGATCTACGATCAGATCAAGAGGGGAGAGAAGGGCGACAAGCATCTCTTCCAGGGAATCGCACAGCACATGCTCGGACGGGGCTGCGAGGCAGTCGTTCTGGCGTGTACGGAGCTCTCGGTATTTGCGGTGAACCACCAGCTGACAGGCGGATTTTACATCGATGCGATGGAGGCTTTGGCAAAGAGCTGCATCGAGACCTGTGGGGGTCAGTATTCCTATTAACATGAGGAGGGGAAGGTATGGAGAAGAAGGTTGTTATCACTCTGGCAAGGCAGCACTATACCGGTGGCCTGAAGATCGGTAAATATCTGGCAGAAGCCCTGGGCATCAACTGCTATGACAGTGAAATGTTCCGGCTGGTCTCGGATGACAGAGCCATGCATGACAATGTGGTCGCGCACGATGCACGGATCAAGGGAACCTCTCTTTTTGATGTGGCGATGAAGACCTATGCGGAGCATCCGGACGGTGAGTTCAGTGTGGAGGACGAGACGGAGCTGATGAAGAACCTCTTCGATTATCAGTCGGATCTGATCCGCAGACTTGCGGACCGGGAATCCTGCGTGATCGTCGGACGCTGTGCGAATCATATTCTGGCGGATCGGGATAACGTGGTCAGCGTCTTCATCCATGCACCCATGGAGTTCCGCAAGAGACGTGCCTCCTCGGTTCATGACCTTTCCGACAGGGAGCTGGAAGCCCACATCCGGAATACGGATGATCGGAGAGCCGACTATTATCACCGCTATACCGGAGAGGACTGGATGGATGTGTCCGGATACGAGCTTTCCGTAAATGCGGGGAAGTACGGGATCCGCGGTTCGGCGGACTTCATAAAGAGGTATCTGGAGGTTCGTTTCGCCGAAGGAACAGAGGCGTAAACGGCACATTTTTCTTTGGAATTACAAAATGTTTTGTGGTAGAATGAAGGTTGGGGATTATTATTTTATCAAAGGAGAAGCAGCATGAAGAAAGTAGCATACATCGCATCCGAATGTGTTCCTTTTATCAAGACCGGAGGTCTTGCAGACGTAGTCGGAACCCTTCCGCATAAGTTTAACCGTGATGAGTACGATGTCCGGGTCATCATCCCGAAGTACATGTGCCTTCCGGAGAAATATAAGAATAACATGAAGTACATAACCCATTTCCATATGGACATCGGCTGGAAGCAGCAGTATGTGGGCGTTATGTATCTGGAGTATGAAGGCGTGCCGGTATACTTTATCGACAATGAGTATTACTTCAACGGCTTCAACATTTACGGAGATCTGAAGTGGGATATCGAGAAGTTCTGCTATTTCTCAAAGGCAGCGCTTTCCATCCTTCCCAGTATCGGATTCCAGCCGGACATCATCCACTGCCATGACTGGCAGGCAGGACTTGTGCCGGTTTATCTGAAGACGATGTTTGCGAACAATCCGTTCTACAGCAACATGAAGTCCATCATGACCATCCATAATCTTCAGTTCCAGGGGAACTGGGATATCGAGACCATCCAGGATTACTCCGGACTTCCGGATTATGTATTCACACCGGACAAGCTGGAGTTCAAGAAGGATGCGTCCATGCTGAAGGGCGGTCTTGTCTATGCGGATAAGATCACCACGGTTTCCAATACCTATGCACAGGAGATCCAGACGCCGTATTACGGAGAAGGACTGGACGGTCTGCTCCGTGCACGCTGGCAGTCTCTGTGGGGTATCGTAAACGGAATCGACTATTCGGTATACGATCCTTCCAAGGATAAGAAGATCCCGCACAGATACAACCTGAAGAACTTCCGGAAGGAGAAGGTGAAGAACAAGGTGGCTCTGCAGAAGGAGCTGCATCTTCCGGAGGATCCGAACGTGTACATGATCGGTATCGTGTCCCGTCTGACAGATCAGAAGGGTCTGGATCTGATCGACCGTGCCATGAATGATATCATGACGGACGGAACCCAGTTCGTGGTTCTCGGAACCGGCGACAGAAGATACGAGGATATGTTCCGTTATTATCAGGGGATCCATCCCGCAAAGCTGTCCGCAAATATCTACTTCAGCGATGAGCTGTCCCATAAGATCTATGCGGCATGTGATTCCATCCTGGTACCCTCCAGATTTGAGCCCTGCGGCCTGACACAGCTGATGGCACTTCGCTACGGCGCACTGCCCATTGTTCGTGAGACCGGCGGTCTGAAGGATACGGTTCAGCCGTACAATGAGTTCGAGGGAACAGGAACCGGATTCTCCTTTGCAAACTACGATCCGAGAGAACTGCTGAATACCATCAACTACTCCAAGAGGATCTTCTTTGATGACAAGGAAGCCTGGGCAGGCATGCAGAAGCGGGCCATGGAGCAGAACTTCAGCTGGGACAATTCGGCAAAGATCTACGAAGAACTTTACAATCAGATATAGAACGTTCTGTTTATGAACACTGCATTTGAAGCTCCCCAGTAACAGGTTTATCGGAACACAGCATTAGGAGGAATTCATCATGATGGTTTATTTGGGCTTTTTTTCGCCGATGATCATAATTATGGCAATCTCGGTCGTCCTGGCGAAAAAAGGGATCAATCCGTGGATCCTTTTCTGGATCGGTGCGGGGGTTGAGATTTTGGCGTTGATCGGAGCAAGCCGTAATCCTTTTATGAGGTCGGGACCGCTTTGGATCATCTTCTTTGTGATCCTTGTCGTTATGGCATTGTTCGTGATTTCGGCAGCCAGAAGCAATGAGCCCTGGGAGTCCGAGGATAACGGGGAAGGAACGGGATACTCCCAGAGTTCGTCTTCATCCCTCGGCGCCGCTGTACCTCAGATATCTCAGATGCTGGTAAAGGAATGGACCTGTCGGCAATGCGGAAGGATCAATCCGGAGCAGCATTTCATATGTAAATGCGGCAGAAAGAAAAGCGAGAACACGGAAGATGAGACAACGACTCGGATGCTGGAGGAAATGTGTTCCGCGAAGCTGACGGATGATAATGATACGGTTTACGGGTACCTGACGGAAACTCCGCAGTGTACTCAGTGTGATTTTTTCCAGCTTCAAAAGTTTGCTTCTGTTATGGTGTCAAAGATAGAGAAAGGGACGGTATTTATCTATGACCAGGAGCACAGTTGGGAAAGTAAGTTCTCCCGGACAGGAGACGGTGTGTTCGGCGATGTCCGACAGGTGACCGGACAGAACGGTGGGACCTTCCGGATGGAGATCCTGTATAAGTCGGAAGGTGTATTCCAGATCGGTGAGACCATCGTTGCATATAAAAAGGATCAGAATATCGCATTTTACCAAAACGGTACGCTTGTTGCGAAGGCGTCGAGCGGCACCTCCAATGAAGTGGACCAGGAGAAGGGTGTTCTTGGTATTATCATGCATTTCCTGGTGACGGTGAATGAACAGGATCGTCTGATCATGATGGCTTTCCCGTTCATGAAGTTCTGATGTTGCCCGGGATATCGGAACAATTTACAGTAATAAGAATTTCGGAGTTGAAATATGGCATTCAACGGTATTACAGTCAGCGCGGTGGCGGAGGAGATCCGTCGCCGCGCTGTTGGCGGAAGAGTGGTAAAACTGCAGCAGCCGGAACGGGATGAGCTGCAGATCACCATCAAAAAAGAAAAGGATACGGTCAGGATCCTGCTGTCCTCCGATGCGAGTCTGGCAAGGACCTGTATCACGGAACAGACGAAGCAGTCCCCCATGACGGCTCCGGCTTTTCTGATGCTTCTCAGGAAGCATATCGGAAGCGGCCGTCTGGTATCCGTGGAACAGCCGGGCTTCGAGCGCGTGCTTATTTTCACCTTTGAACATCTGGATGAAATGGGAGACCCTTCGGAGAAGAGACTGGTGGTGGAAATGATGGGGCGTTACAGCAACCTGATCTTTCTGGACAAAGAGGGAAAGGTGCTGGACAGCGTCCGGAGAGTCACGCCGGACATCAGCTCCCTTCGCACGATCCTTCCGGGAGTCAGCTATGAGGCACCTCCCTCCCAGGGAAGAAGAGATCCCATGACGGAGACCAGGGAGGGATTTCTTACGGCCTTCGGTGAGGCAAGCGGTCAGGTGGCAAAGGTGATCCCGTCTCTCTATACGGGCTTCAGTCGCATCACGGGAGAGGAACTGTCGGAACGTGGAGGCGTATCGGGTGATACTCATACGGAGGCGCTGACACAGGAGGACCGGGAACATCTGGCGGATGCCTTCATGGAGCTTATGGGACAGATCCGGAGAGGGGAGTTCGATCCCTGCATCGTGATCTGTGACGGAGAACCGAAGGAATTCTCCGCATTTCCGCTGACCGTTTATCAGGAGGCGGACCGAAGACGGATGGAGTCCATTTCCGAAACCCTGGAGCAGTTCTATCTGCTGCGAAGCAGGAATTCCAGGATCCGTCAGAAATCCCAGGATCTGCGGCAGGTGCTGAAGACGGCAACCGAGCGTGCCGCCAAGAAGCTGGATCTGCAGCAGGCACAGTTCCTGGATACGGAGGACAGGGAGCAGTATCGGATCTACGGTGAGCTTCTGAATACCTATGGTTACGGTCTGGAGCCGGGAGCAAAGGAACTGACCTGTACGAATTACTATGACGGACAGGAGATCACCATTCCGCTGGATCCCATGCTTACGGCAGGAGAGAACAGCAAGTGGTATTTTGAGAAATACAACAAGAAGAAGCGTACCTATGTGGCGCTTCAGGAGCAGATCGCAGTCACGAAGGCGTCGCTGGATTATCTGCAGAGCGTGTCCCACGCCCTGTCCATTGCGGAGGACGAATCGGATCTGGCGGAGATCCGGAGAGAACTGCAGGAGAGCGGTTACATCCGGTCCGGCGGGTCGAAGAAGGGAAAGCGGAAGGAACCCGCGAGTCATCCTCTTCACTTTGTAACGGAGGACGGATATCATATCTATGTGGGCAAGAACAATATCCAGAATGAAGCCCTGACCTTTGAATTTGCAGCGGGAAATGATATGTGGTTCCATGCCAAGCAGCGTCCCGGCTCTCACGTGATCGTGAAGCGGGAAGGACGGGAGGAGCTGCCGGATCATATCTACGAGATCGCCGCGGGACTTGCGGCCTACTACTCCTCGGCGCCGGATGCGCCGAAGGTGGAGATCGACTATACGGAACGGCGGAACCTGCATAAATCCCCCGGCCAGCCCAAGGGCTTCGTGATCTACCATACCAATTTCTCCATGGTGGCGGTACCCGACCGCTCAAGGGTGACAGAGGTTGAAAAGGGCTGAGGAACATGGTAGAATGAAAGGTGGGCTGTCCCGAAGGACGGACCGTACATGCAGGGCAGGATCCTGCAAAAACATGATGCGGAGAGAGACAGTATGATACAGAGCATGACAGGTTTCGGCCGTGCGGAACTGGTGGATGAGAAACGGAAGATCACCGTTGAGATGAAGTCCGTGAATCACCGGTATGCGGACATTACGATCAAGATGCCGAGGCGTCTGAACCGGTTTGAGGCTTCCATCCGGAACATCCTGAAGGAGTACATCAACCGGGGTAAGGTGGATGTTTTTATTACCTACGAGAATCTGGCGGAAGCGGATGTGGCTGTCCGTTACAACCGCGATATCGCAAAGGAATATGTGGAGTATTTCCGTCAGATGCAGGAAGAGTTCTCCATGCAGGAGGAACTGACCCCCACGGCAGTGGGACGGTTCCCGGAGGTATTCACGCTGGAGGAATCCGTATCGGAAAATGATGATGAGCTGTTCGGATGTCTGGAGCAGGTGGTCCGGCAGGCAGGAGAGCATTTCGTACAGGCACGTTCCGTGGAGGGCGAAAACCTGAAGAAGGATCTTCTGGAGAAGGTTACGGAAATGCAGGGACTGGTGGCCCGGATCGAGGAGCTTTCGCCGCAGATCATCGAGGATTACAAGCTTCGTCTTCGCGAGAAGATGGATGAGTTCCTTCAGAGAAATGATATCGATGAGGGTAGGATCGCCGCAGAGGTTACGATCTTTGCCGATAAGATCTGTGTGGATGAGGAAATGGTACGGCTCAGAAGTCACGTGGACGGTGTCCGCGGGATCCTGGCGGAGGGCGGCGCCGTAGGACGGAAGCTGGACTTCATCGTTCAGGAAATGAACCGCGAGGCGAATACCACTCTGTCCAAGGCGGGAAGCCTGGATGTGACGGATATCGGGATCGAACTGAAGACACTGATCGAGAAGATCCGTGAGCAGATACAGAATCTGGAGTGATATTTCTCCGGAGGAAGTCCAGGGAATTTGAAAAAAGGAAGGATGAGGCAGATGGAACGAAAAGGACAGCTGATCGTTATATCCGGGTTCTCCGGAGCAGGAAAAGGAACCGTTGTTAAGGAACTGGTAGAGAAGTACGGCTACAGCCTTTCCATTTCCGCCACGACCCGCGCGCCACGTCCGGGAGAAGTGGACGGTAAGGATTATTACTTCAAGACGGAAGCCGAGTTCCGGAATCTGATCGACTATAACGGACTGATCGAGTGGGCACAGTATGTGGACAATTACTACGGCACCCCGCGCAAGTTCGTGGAGGACGAGCTGGCGGCAGGAAAGGACGTGATCCTGGAGATCGAGGTTCAGGGCGCATCCATCATCCGGAAGCAGTATCCCGATGCCATCCTGCTGTTCATCACTACCAAGGATGTGGAGACACTGCGGGAACGCCTGATGGGACGGGGCACCGAGTCGAAGGAAAAGGTGGACCAGCGTATCAGCCGGGCGGCCGAAGAGTCCGAAATGATCGGGAATTATGATTATATTGTAATAAATGATGATTTAAACACTTGCATTGACACCGTACATTCGGTTATACTAGGCGGTAAATGCAAGAGAGAAAGAAATGAGGACTTCATTAAGGCGCTGCAGGAAGATTTTCATGCGGCAAACTGAGGTTCAGGAAAGGAGAAAAAAATGATTCATCCGTCTTATTCAGACCTGATGGAGGTAGTAAACAAGGAAGTGGAGCCGGGCGAGCAGCCGGTGGTTCAGAGCCGTTACTCCATCGTGCTTGCAACTGCAAAGAGAGCCAGACAGCTGGTGGCAGGACAGGATCAGCCGCTGGTTGATCATGCGGAAGGAAGAAAGCCGCTTTCCATCGCAGTTGATGAGCTGTATCAGGGAAAGGTAAAAATCGTCGGAGACGACGAATAGAAGCAGGAAAGCAGGTGGCGGCGTCACCTGCTTCTCTTTGCGCGTAAATGAGCCATGCATGGGCCGGAGATGCCGGCATGGCTTTTTCTATCGAAGAGGGGAAAATCATCCTGCTCGATGGGGAAAGGGTGCTATGTACGCAGATGTGATCGTGGATATCTCGCATAAGGCTGTGGACAGGACCTTCTCCTACCGGATTCCGAAGGAACTGGAGGAGGAGGTCACTGTCGGCACGCCCGTGATGATACCCTTCGGACAGAGTACCCGTCCCAGAAAGGGCTATGTGATCTCCGTCAGTGAGACCACGCCCTGGGAGGAGAGCAAGGTCAAGTCCATCAGTCGTGTCTCCGTCGGACGTCTTCCGGTGGAGAGCCGTATGATCAAACTGGCGGCATGGATGCGTGAGAAGTACGGCTGTACCATGATCAGCGCGTTAAATGCGGTGATGCCCGTGAAGGAGAAGGTCCGCCGGACTGCGCAGCGGATCGATGTCCGCAGGTTCGAGCCGGAGTTTCTGCCGGTGGAAGCCCTGAACGAGGATCAGAAGAAGGCCTTCGGTACATTTGCGGAGGACTGGGATCAGGGACAGCGGAACACCTATCTGCTGCACGGAGTGACCGGCAGCGGAAAGACGGAGGTCTACCTCAGGATGGCCAAGAAGGTGATCGAGGAGGGCCGCAGCGTTATCGTGCTGGTGCCCGAGATCGCGCTTACCTATCAGACCGTGGCCAGATTCCGGACGGCCTTTCATGACCGGATCGCCATCCTGCATTCGGGACTCAGCCGGGGAGAGAAGTACCGGGAATTCCAGCAGGTACAGGAGGGTGCGGTGGATATCATGATCGGACCCAGATCCGCGCTCTTTGCCCCATTTTCAAATCTGGGCCTGATCATCATCGATGAAGAGCATGACGGGGCCTATAAGAGCGATACCACACCGAAGTATCATGCAAGAGAGGTGGCCGTCGAGCGGAGCCGGCTGGAGGATGCGGCAGTCGTTCTGGGATCCGCCACGCCTGCGGTGGAGAGCTACCGGGCAGCGGAGGAAGGAGAATACCGGCTGCTGACCCTGCCGAACCGGGCGGAGCAGCAGGAGCTGGCAGAGGTGGATGTGATCGACCTTCGGGAGGAGCTCCGGGCCGGAAACCGGAACATCCTGTCCAGAAAGCTGTATACGGAAATGCAGGAGGCCTTCGGACGGGGAGAACAGGTGATGCTGTTCCTGAACCGGAGAGGCATGAGCAGCTTCGTTTCCTGCCGCAGCTGCGGAGAAGCCATCCGGTGTCCGAAATGTGATGTGACGCTGGCGCTTCACGGGAAGGATACCCTGCTCTGTCATTACTGCGGACATACCGAGAAAATGAAGACGGAGTGCCCGGCCTGCGGATCGAAGCTGATCGGCGGATACGGAATCGGGACGGAACGGGTGGAGCAGGAAATGCATCGGCTTTTCCCGGATGTGAGCACCATCCGGATGGACCGGGATACCACGCAGAAGAAGGGGGCACACGGCGAGCTGCTGCAGGCCTTCCATGACGGAAGAGCTCAGTGCCTGATCGGAACCCAGATGATCGTGAAAGGACATGATTTCCCGAAGGTAACGGTGGTGGGGATCCTGTTGGCGGACCTGGGCTTCTTCGACAGTGATTTCCGCTCGGGAGAACGCTGCTTTGCACTGCTGACACAGGCGGCAGGAAGAGCGGGACGGGGCGACCGTCCGGGACATGTGGTGATCCAGACCTACAAGCCGGAGCACTATGTGATCCAGACCGCGAAGGAACAGGATTATCTGCAGTTTTATTCCTATGAAATGGCTTACCGCCGGCTGCTGGGTTATCCGCCGGTGAACCATATGCTGGGGATATTGATCACCGCAAGAGAGGAGAAGGAAGCGGAGGATGCTGCCGTGAAACTGGCGGAGCTGATAAAGGGAAGTGAGGGGATCGTTGTGACAGGACCGGGTCCGGCCTACATTTCCCGGATGAACGATATCTTCCGGCGGGTGATCTACGTCCGGGCGGCGGAGGAAGCAATGCTCAGCGATATCCCCTTCCGGCTGAAGAGTACTACAGACGAACTTTATGAAACCTGCGGCGTGGAGGTCTACTATGACTTCGATCCGCTGCACATCATTTAGATGCCGGTCTGCCCTGAGGGCGAACCGACAGAAAGGAGACAATTATGGCAATCAGAAACATCCGGGTGGACGGCGATGACATTCTGCGGAAGACCTGCAAACCGGTGAAGGAGATCACACCGAGGATCAACGAGCTGATCGACGACATGTTTGAAACCATGTACGATGCCGGCGGCGTGGGTCTTGCGGCTCCGCAGGTGGGGATCCTGAAGCGAATCGTGGTCATCGACGTCATGGACGGCAATCCGCTGGTCCTCATCAATCCGGAGATCGTGGAAAGCGACGGGGAGCAGGTCGGAGAAGAAGGATGTCTTTCCCTTCCGGGACTGGCAGGTGAGGTTTCCCGCCCGGACCATGTGGTATGTAAGGCGTTTGACCGGAATATGGAGCCCATCACGGTGGAGGGAACGGAGCTTCTGGCACGCTGTATCTGCCACGAGCTGGATCATCTGGACGGCGTTCTGTATAAGGACCTGGTCATCGACGGTCTGCACAGGGTAGACCTTCCTCCGGTAGAAGAGGACGAGGATGCCGAGGCTGACAGTGAATAAAACCGGGGATACGACCGGGGAACCGCCGTGTCATAGCTGAGGAACAGACGGAGAAAAGCCGAGGAACTACGAGGACTGACAGAACAGGAGGGAATGCCATGAGAGCAGTATTTATGGGAACACCGGATTTTGCCGTGGCGGCGCTGGATGCCATCGCATCGGCCGGACACGACATCGTGGCGGTCTATACACAGCCGGATAAAGCAAAGGGACGTTCCGGAAAGCTTCAGCCTCCGCCGGTGAAGGTGAAGGCAGAGGAGCTGGGGATTCCGGTATTTCAGCCGGAGAAGCTGCGGGAAGAGGAAAATGTAACTGCTCTCCGTCAGCTGGCGCCGGAGATCATCATCGTGGCGGCCTACGGGCAGATCCTTCCGGAGAGTATTCTTTCCATCCCGCCGCTTGGCTGCATCAATATTCATGCCTCCCTGCTTCCGAAATACCGGGGTGCGGCTCCCATCGAGCGCTGTATCCTGGACGGGGAAGAGAAGACGGGAGTCACCACCATGTATATGGCAAAGGGGCTGGATACGGGAGATATGATCGAGCAGACGGAGACGGAGATCCTTCCTTCGGATACGGGAGAAAGCCTTACAGAACGTCTGGCGGAAATGGGAGGACGGCTGATCCTCTCCACCATGGAAAAGCTTGCAGACGGTACTGCGGTCCGTACACCCCAGAAGGACGAGGATTCCACCTATGCGAAGATGCTGGATAAGGCCATGGGTGAACTGGATTTCACGAAGCCGGCAGCGGTGCTGGAACGGAGTGTCCGGGCGCTGATCCCCTGGCCCTGTGCCTACACCCTTGTGGACGGAAAGCATGTCAAGATCTACGGGGCGGAGGTGACGGAGCAGAGCGGGACTCCGGGAGAGATCCTGGAGGTGACGAAGAAGTTTTTCACCGTTGCCTGCGGTGAGGGTGCTCTCAGGATCCGAAAGCTGCAGCCGGAGGGAAAGAAGCCCATGGACACGGCGGCGTTTCTGAACGGAAAGAAGCTGGAAGTGGGAACGAGGGTAGGCATATAGGAAGGATTATTAGTCTGATCACACACCGTAATTATTTCGGGCTGTGTATCGGAGTACAGGAGTTTAGTTTATGACCGGGATCCGGAAGGAACAACCGAAGAAGAATAAGGTGGACACGGGACGCGGGACAGCGCTGGAGATCCTGCTGGATATGGACCGGAACGGTACATTTTCCTCCCAGGCCCTGGAGAACGGACTCCGGAAGATCCAGTTCGAGGAGAAGGAGAAAAGGGCCTTCATCACCCGGCTGGTGGAGGGTACCACTGAGTACCGGTTACAGCTGGATGCGGTCCTGGATCACTATGCAAAGCTTCCCATGCGGAAGCAGAAGCCGAAGGTGCGGTGCCTGCTCCGTATGAGCGTCTATCAGATGCTGTACATGGACAGCGTTCCGGACCGGGCAGTGCTCTCCGAGGCGGCGGTCCTGCTTCGCGCCAATCATATGGAGGGACTTCAGGGAGTCGTAAACGGGATCCTCCGAAATGTGCAGCGGGGGATCGGATCCGGCGCGGTTAAGGAAATCACGGAGGAACCCATAGCGATTCGTTATTCCACTCCGGAATGGCTGGCAGACCGTATCATAAGGGATTACGGAAAGCAGGAGGCTGAGAAGATCCTGGAGGCTTCCTTTGAGGAACGGCCCCTGACTCTCCGATGCAATCAGATGAAGCAGGAGAGGGCAGAGCTGCTCCGGATCCTGAACGGGGGCGGGATCGAAGCGGCGGAGGGCAGCGAGAGCCCCATGGCCGTGAAGGTGAAAAATGTGGATTTTGTCCGGAGACTTCCCGGTTACCGGGAGGGCAGGTTCTCGGTGCAGGATGAAAGCTCCATGCTGACAGTGGAGGCGCTGGAGCTACGGCCCGGAGAACGGGTGCTGGATGTATGCTCCGCTCCCGGAGGCAAGGCCTGCTATGCGGCGGAGCTCGGAGCAGAGGTGACTGCAAGAGATCTGACGGAGGATAAGACCGAGTGGATCCGGGAGAATGCAGAACGCCTGGAGCTGTCGATCCGGATCGGGGAGCAGGACGCGCTGGAGTTTGCTCCTGAGGATGAAGAAGCCTATGATGCGGTGATCGCGGACGTTCCCTGTTCGGGGCTGGGCGTTATGGGCCGAAAGAACGATATCAAGTATCATGTGACTCCGGAGGGCATCACGGAGCTGGCAGAGCAGGGAAGAGAGATCCTGGAGGTTGCGGCCCGGTATGTGCGCCCCGGCGGGCGCCTGCTTTTTTCCACCTGTACCATAGTAAGGGAGGAAAATACGGAGACCGCGGACGCATTTCTCAGGAAGCATCCGGAGTTTCGGAAGATGAAGGAACGACAGTTCCTGCAGGGGATCGATCCCTGTGACGGATTCTATTATTGTCTTATGGAGAAACAGGCATGACGGAGAGGCGCGATCCCGCATCCATGACGGAGGCGGAATTAACTGCATATGTGAAGGAGCAGGGCTGGCCAGGCTTCCGTGCCGATCAGATCTTCGGATGGATCCATAACAGGCGGGTCTTTGATCCGGCGGAAATGAAGAACCTTCCGAAGGACATCCGGGAACGCCTGGCAGAAGAGATGGTCACGGTGGAGCCCTGGAAACGTCTTACCTCAAAGGAGGACGGGACGGAGAAGTTCCTGTTCCGGCTTTCTGACGGACAGATCATCGAGACGGTCTTCATGCCGTATCATCACGGAAATTCACTCTGTATCTCTTCCCAGGCAGGCTGCAGGATGGGATGCAGATTCTGTGCATCCACCATCGGCGGACTGGTACGCAACCTGACTCCGTCGGAAATGCTCGGACAGGTCTATCAGGTGGTAAATCTGACCGGCAGGCGGGTGGACAGCATCGTGGTCATGGGAACGGGAGAACCGTTGGACAATTACGAAACGCTGATCCGGTTCCTGCATCTTGTCTCGGATCCGAAGGGGTACGGGCTCAGTCTCCGGGGGATCACGGTCTCCAGTTGCGGACTGGTGCCGAAGATCCGTCAGCTGGCAGAGGAGGGGCTGCCCATCACCTTTGCCCTGTCCCTGCACGCCACCACGGATGAGGAACGGAAAGCTCTGATGCCGGTTGCAAACAGTTATACACTGAAGGAAACGCTGGATGCCTGCCGGTATTATTTTGAGAAGACCCACAGGAGAGTGACATACGAATACAGCCTGGTAAAGGGCGTAAATGATACGGAGGAGCATGCGAAACGCCTGTCGGCCCTGCTTCGGCCCATGCACGGACATGTGAATCTGATCCCCGTGAATCCCATAGAGGAAAGGGATTTTTGCAGGAGCGATTCCGATTCCGTGCAAGTTTTTAAAAATATACTTGAAAGAAATCGAATTAATGTTACAATTAGGAGGAGTATGGGCAGAGATATCGATGCCGCCTGCGGGCAGCTGAGAAGACGTGCCATGCAGGAACTGGACGAGAAGGAGTAGTAGCTTGATATCAATCGGTAGAACGGACGTCGGGAGAAGACGGGATGACAATCAGGACAATATCTTTGTCAGTGATGCGCCGGTCGGACCCTTACCAAATCTGTATATCGTAGCCGATGGCATGGGTGGCCATGCCGCCGGAGATTTTGCTTCCAGATACGCGATTCAGATCGTGGTGGATTTCATCAAAAAATCTACGATCAAGAATCCCATATCTGTTCTTCGTCGTGCCATGATCTATGCGAATAATGAGGTTTACAAGGAAGCTGAGAAGGATACGGCCAAGGGTGGTATGGGGACCACCATGGTCGCCTGTGTGATCGATAAGAATGAACTTTACTGCGGAAATATCGGTGACAGTCGTCTTTATCTGATCAATGACGAGATCCGCCAGATCACCATGGATCACTCCCTGGTGGAGGAACTGATCCGGAACGGTCAGCTGGAGCGGAACAAGGGACGTAATCATCCTGAAAAGAACATCATCACGCGGGCCATGGGCTCACGCAACGAAGCGGTCCCGGACTTCTTTCAGATCACTCTTTCCGAGGGGGATCGGATCCTGATGTGTTCGGACGGTCTGTCCAACATGGTGGAGAACGATGAGCTTCGGGATATCGTGAGAGAGAATGAAGATCTTGAGACGGTTGTGGATGCGTTGATCGAAAGGGCAAATTACTATGGCGGGAATGACAACATTTCCGCAGTTGTGATAGCAGTGTAGGAGAGAAAGAAAATGTTGAAAACGGGAACTATTCTGGATGAAAGGTACGAGATCCTGGATGTGGTGGGAACCGGCGGGATGTCCACCGTGTATCGTGCCCATGATCATCGCCTGAAGCGCTATGTGGCAGTAAAGGTGCTGAAGACCGAGTACTCCAATGATGCAAATTTTGTGTCCAAGTTTAAGGTGGAGGCACAGGCCTCTGCAGGACTGACACATCCGAATATTGTCAGTGTCTATGATGTATGCGAGGATAACGGCAGATATTTTATCGTTATGGAGCTTGTTGAGGGTATCACTCTGAAGGAGTATATCACTCTGAACGGACGCCTTACCATGGATCAGTCGCTGGATTTCGCGATCCAGATCGCATCCGGTCTTGAGGCGGCTCACGAGCACCATGTGATCCACAGGGATATCAAGCCCCAGAACATCATCGTATCCAAGAGCGGCAATCTGAAGGTTACGGATTTCGGTATCGCGAAGGCTGCAACCTCGAATACCATGTCCACAGCAGGCATGGGCTCCGTGCATTACATTTCCCCGGAGCAGGCCCGCGGCGGTTACAGTGACGAGCGAAGCGACATTTACTCCCTCGGTATCACCATGTATGAGATGGTGACCGGCCGGGTGCCCTTTGAAGGGGATACAAATGTGGCCATCGCCCTGATGCACATCCAGAATGAGATCATCCCGCCCCGTGAATTATATCCGGACATTTATTCCAGCTTCGAGAAGATCATCATGAAGGCGACCCAGAAGAAGCCGGAGCGCCGGTATCTTACCGCAGCGGCTCTGATCGCAGACCTGAAGCGTGTGAAGACAAACCCGAATATTGATATCGTTGTTGCGCCTGTGGGTGCTCCTACGGGACCGACACAGAGGATCACGGAGAGTGAGTTCCAGAAGATCCGTACGGAAGCAGAGGCAAGACCGGTTCCTCAGGGAGTTACTTCTGCGGCAACTCCGGACCGGGAGCGTCTGAATCAGCTGATCAATGAGGCGGAGGCAGATGAATACGGATACGAGGAGGAGATTCAGACACCCCAGCCCCGTCGCCAGAGCATCAAGAAGGTCGCGGATGATGATGAGGATGATTATGACTATGAACCGCAGCATGAGGAGGAAGAGGATGTAGATCCGAAGCTTGCCAAGGCGGTTATGATCGGCGGTATTGCAGCTGCCGTGATCATTGCGGTCATTGTATTTATCGTGATCGGTAATATCATGGGCTGGTTCAAGTTCGGAAAGTCGGACGAGGCATCCTCGACAGCCGTGTCGGAGACGGAAACCTCCAGTGCGACCACCGAAGAGGTTGTCCGCGAGATGATCGATGTTGTCGGTTACACACAGCGTGCAGCTGAGAAGTCCTTGAAGGATGCGGGCTTCAAGAACATCAAGGTTGAGACCAAGAATGATGATAAGGTCAAGGCGGAGTACGTTATCTCCCAGAACTATAAGAAGGGCGATAAGCTTCCGGAATCCACGGAGATCGTGATCGTTGTTTCCATCGGAGCGGAAGAGGCAGCGGTTCCGGATGTGACAGGCTATACGGATGACCAGGCAACCAAGGTACTGAATGAGGCCGGCTTTGAGGTTCAGCATTCCTATCAGTACAGTGATGATGTTGAGAAGGACAAGGTGATCCAGACCCAGCCGGAGAAGAACGCAAAGGCGGCAAAGGGCAGCAAGGTCACACTGGTGATCAGTAACGGTAAGGAAGTCAAGACGGTTCAGGTACCGAAGGTAACCGGTATCAGTGAGTCTGCGGCAAGAAGCAGCCTGGAGGCAGTAAAGCTGTCCGTCGGAAATGTATCTCATGAGAACAGCGATACCGAAGCAGGTCTGGTCATCAGCCAGAGCAAGAGCGAGGGTACAGAGGTAGAAGAGGGAACCTCCATTGATATCGTGATCAGTGACGGACCGAAGGTCGTAACCTATACAGGAAGTGTATCCGGCAGTGTATCTACCAGCGCACCGGAGGTTATGAACACTCCGGAGGATGTTACGATCGTCGTATACATCACAGACGGCGAGGGAAGCCATCAGGTGGCAAGTGCAACCGCAGATGCTTCCGGCAAGGGAAATATCAGCCTGTCCGGCAGTGTAAGCGGACTTAACAATTCTGACGGATCGGTAAGGATCTCGGCAACCACCTCCGGTGGCGAGGACGTGACCGAATACTATCAGAATTCGCTGACACTGACATTTTCACCGGAATAAGGGGTTCGATTCGTTGATCGGGAAAATCATTAAAGGGATCGGCGGTTTCTACTATGTGGCTGCCGAGGATGGAAAATTATATGAATGTAAGGCCAGGGGTGTGTTCCGGAAGGAAGGAATGCGCCCTCTGGTGGGAGACGACTGCAGGATCGAAATCCTGGATGCCGGAAAGAATACCGGTAATGTGGAAGAGGTTCTGCCCCGTCGTAATGCTTTGACTCGCCCGGCAGTTGCAAATACTGACCAGGCGATTGTCATTTTTGCAGTCTCCAGTCCGGAGCCTTCCTTCGGTCTGATCGACCGGTATCTGGTGGGGATGTCCTATGTGGACATGCCTGTCATTCTTGTGCTGAACAAGGTGGATCAGAACCGGGAACGGGCTGAGACATTATGTGAGATCTATAAGAAGGCCGGTTATCCGGTGCTTCTCACCTCCGCGAAGACCGGGGAGGGTGTAGAACTGCTGAGAGATATACTTGAGGGGAAGACCTCCGTGCTTTCGGGACCCTCAGGTGTGGGAAAATCTTCACTGATGAACAGGCTCTTTCCGGAGTTTGGGGCAAAGACCGGTGAGATCAGTGAGAAGATCGGAAGAGGACGCCATACCACGCGTCACTCGGAACTGTCCCTGGTGGGAACGGATACCTATCTCTGCGATACACCCGGCTTTTCGTCGGTGGAGCTTCCGGAACGGGTGGACGAGGAGAGTCTGCCCCTCTGCTTTCCGGAATTTGAACCCTATCTGGGGAAATGCAGGTTTGTATCCTGCAGGCATCTGGCCGAGCCTGACTGCGCCGTAAAGGAGGCAGTGGAACAGGGAGAGATCGGCCGGAGCAGATACGCCAGCTATCAGGCGTTTCAGGAACTGTTAAAGAACAGGAGGAAGATGGAATGGAAATGATACTCGCTCCATCCATGCTGAGTGCGAACTTCGCACATCTGGAAGAGGATTTCCGGTTAGCCATGCAGCCGGGAGTTAAATATCTGCATGTGGACGTTATGGACGGCGCATTTGTTCCGAACATTTCCTTCGGCCCTCCGGTGATCTCCTGTGTAAGGAGGATCCTGCCGGATGCCGTTCTGGATGTGCATATGATGGTGCAGGAGCCTGCACGGTATATTGAGGATTATAAGGCGTGCGGCGCAGATATCATCTCGATCCACGTGGAGGCGGCAAAGGATCCGAAGGCTGCCCTGGAGGCAATCCGGTCAGCAGGCCTGAAATGCAGTGCGGCCATTAATCCGGAAACACCGGTTTCCGTGCTGGAGCCGCTGATTCCGATCTGTGATATGGTGGTGGTGATGAGCGTTCATCCCGGTTACGGCGGACAGAGTCTGATCCCGGAATGCCTGGATAAGATCCGGGAGCTTGTAAGTCTCCGGGAGAAGCTGGGGCTGTCCTATGATATCGAGATCGACGGTGGTGTAAAGCTTTCCAACCTGGATGAGGTTCTGGACAGCGGCGTCAATGTGATCGTGGCCGGATCCGCCGTCTTTGGCGGAGATATTGCCGGAAATGTGAAATCCTTCCTGGAGCATATGGAGATACGATGAAAGAAGCATACGAACCGGACGGGAAAATGAAAATGATCCTGGTGGCCGGAGGTGCCGTGACTCCTGAATTTCTGAAACGGTACTGCGACCCGGATGATCGCCGGACCTGCCTGGTCGGGATCGACGCGGGCGTTCTCCGGCTGGAGGAGGCGGGACTCGTTCCCGATGTTGTGATCGGGGATTTCGACTCGGTCTCTCCGGAGGAACGGGAGAGGATCCGGAAAGGATATCCGCAGAATCTCTTCCTGAATCCGGTCAAGGATGATACGGATATGGAGGCCGCAGTCCGTTATGCCATAGAGCAGAGGCCGGAGGAGATCCTGATCCTCGGTGCAACCGGAGGAAGGATGGATCATACTGTCACGAACCTTCGTCTGCTGGTGCTTTTCGCAGAGGCGGATCTGCATGCATATCTTCTGGATGAACACAGCAGGATCCGGATCCTGAAGAGGTCCGCGACGCTGTATAAAAATGAACTGTACGGCCCTTATGTGTCGCTGCTCCCGGTTTTGGAAACCGTTCGGGATATCACGTTGCGGGGCTTCAAATATCCGTTGGAACAGGCTTCGCTGGAACCCTTCAGCAGTCTGGGAGTCAGCAATGAGCTGGAGGAGGAGACGGGAGAGATCATTTTCTCACAGGGACTCCTCTACCTGATGGAGACAAAAGACCGATGAAACGGAAAAACGGAAAAAGAGAGAAAAAGGAGAAAATAGACAGGAACAGCCTGAGACAGGGCAGGGGCACAGGAAGCTCTGTCAGCCTTTATGCCATCGGGCTTCTTCTGATGTTTCTCATGCCGTGGATGGTCTATATGCAGGGGGCAGGTGCGGCCTGGATCGCCATCGGCAGCTTCGTCGGTATGCTTCTGGTCTGGCAGATGGCCTCCTACCGGCTCATGCGTTTTTCTCTGCAGCAGAAGGATCAGGTAACGATCCCGGGCTTTCTCAGCCGTCGGTTTCAGGAGTCCAGACCGATCCTGAAGATCCTGCTTTCATGCTCCATTCTGCTGCTGCTTATTCCGGCAGCGACCATGCTGATGTACGGGATCGCTGACTTTGCAAAGGCACTCTTCGGAATCCCAAAGATGTATACGATCCTGGGTGTATTTCTGATCTCTATGGGGCTGTTCCTTCTGTTCGGACGGAGCGGACTCCGCCTGGCGGAACGCTGGATCGCGATCCTGGTCCTTGCCTCGCTGGTACTGATCGACTATGCCATCGTCCGGGTGCTGGGAACCCGTCATATTCTTGAAAATATCTTTCACAGCTGGGCCGCGGGCTCCGTGACCGAATACGTAAATGTCGGATACATGGGAGGACGGGATCTCAGCATTCCCGAGATTCTTTCCCTTTTCTCCTTTGGCTTTCTTATTCTGGGAAATCCGCTGGTACTGCAGCGCTTTCAGCTTGCCGACCGGGCAAGGACCGTTCACAGGTCCAGAAGGTGGGCTGTTATATTCAGCCTTTTCGCGCTGTTCCTGTCCGTACTTACGGGAGGACTGCTCCGTGCATCTCTCTACCCGGCGAAGATCAGCAGTATCAGAACCCTTTTTGTCACGATCCTTCAGGAGGATAAGGGACGTGGCTTTCTGTTCTATCTGACCGGAGTGATCTTTGTGGCGGCTGCAGGTCTGATGACTCTGGAACTGCTTCACGCCTGCATCATTTCCGCATCGCAGATCGTCCGTGACAATCTGATCCCCAAAAGGCATCGGAAGTTGGAAATGAGCGGGAGCAACCGCAGAGCACTGCTGTTACCGGTGATCGTCATTGAGGTGGTCGTTGCCTCGCTGGCACTTTGCAGCGGGGACTGGATCTATACCCTGTGTCTGGACGCATATCTGGTGCTTGCCTGCGGGCTGATGCCTGTCATGTATATGGCGCTTCGTTCGTCGAGGGCTACGGCCAGAGGATGTCTGGTGGCATTTCTGGTGGGAACGATCCTGGCAGGAGTCTGGGAATTCTCCCCGTTCATCCCCCAGGGAAACGGTTTTATCACACTGCATGAGCTGACGGGAGTGGTTGGGATCCTTCCGTCGATGATGACGGGATTCCTGTTAGGGATCCTGGGAAATAAATCAGCCGGACAGCCGCCGCAGGAGGTTGTAAGTGAATTTGAGGAAGTACAGTACCGACTGGTATCCTCGGGAAGTAAGAAAGAAAGAGCCATAAGATAGAATAAAGCACCCAGTTCCGAACCTGGGTGCTTTATTGATATACATTATCAAATAAGGTGAGAGAGTTATGAAAAAACTATGGTTTAAATATAAACCCGAAATATGAACAAAGTATTAACGTAGAAAAAACATTATGTAAAATATACGATTGCAAATTGTTTACATAAATGATTGAAAATTGTGGTTACCATAACTCCTAAATGCCACAGGAGACAGAGATTTTGGTTTTCATACAACTGCTGTTGTGGTATACTGTAGGGTGTTAGTGTAAAGGAGAGACACCTATGGGTTTTATAAAAAATTTCAAGCGGGATTTCGCTCAGGCAGTCAATGAGCTGCTGCCGGAATCGGACGAGAAACCCGCAAAGAAAAAGAAAGAATCCAGACATGATCCGAAGCCTGCAGCAGAGGTGGACGAGACGTCCCCGGAGACGGCCGAGAAGGAACCGGCACCTGTCGCAAGTGTGCAGGATGCGGTATCCGAAGCCATCCTGAAGGAAGAAGCGGAACGCCTGAGAGAAGAGATCCGACAGAATACGGATCAGCGGGTGGAGGAAATGAACCGCGAGATGGACGAGGAGATCGACCGGCTGCCGGATGAGGAAGCGGAGGAAGCCACAGCTACCGGATTTGCCGAGGATGCGGCCATCGAAGAGGAGGCTCCGGAGGAATCCGTGGAGGATATCCCCGCCAGCCAGTACGATACCGAGAAGCTGATCGGAACCGGAACGGCCGGGGATGGCGAGGCAGTGGACGGAGATGCCGATTCGGAGGAATACCCGGAACCGGATGAGGATGATGAATGGGATTCGGACGAAGACGATGAAGATCCGGACGAGGATGAATCAGATTCGGATGAGGACGAATCAGATTCGGACGAGGACGATGAAGATCCGGATGAAGACGATGATTCGGATGAGGACGATGAAGAGACAGATCCGGATGAAGACGATGATTGGGATCCGGATTTTGAAGACGAGGATCCGGAAGCTTCCGTGACAGAGGAGGCGGACGAACAGAAAGAAAGAGAGGTGGATCGCTTGGCAGAGCTGGAAGCACAGGCAGGAGTGGATGAGCCGTTAGCCGGACTTGCTGCGGACTGTACCTATATCACCGCAAAAACGACTATCAGGGGAGACCTTGAGACGGAAGGCGATGTGGATCTGATCGGAACGATCAGAGGAAATATAAAGTGTCTCGGCAAGCTGATCGTGGGCGGAACCATTTTCGGTGATGTGGAGGCCGGAGATCTCTATGCGAATCAGGCGAAGATCGAAGGACAGATCGCAGCCGCGAACAGTGTGAAGATCGGCGTGGGTTCCGTGATCATGGGAAATATCACGGGAGCCTCCGCAGTGATCGCCGGTGCGGTTCAGGGCGATATCGACATTCAGGGTCCTGTGATCGTGGATTCTTCTGCCGTGATCGTAGGAAACATTAAATCCAAATCCGTACAGATCAACAACGGAGCCATCATTGAGGGCTTCTGTTCCCAGAGCTACATGGATGTGGATGTAAAGCAGTACTTTAAGACAGAGTCGGAAGACGGGAAGGACGAGAAGGCTCCCGGGAAGGAAGACGGGAAGAACGAAGATAAAAGTGAAGAGTTAAAAGAAACTCCCGAGGCAGAGGAGAAGGCTCCGAAGCAGGGAAAGAAGGGTAAGGAGTAGACATGGAATTAAAGAAGGTAGTTCTCAAACTGTCAGGTGAGGCGCTTGCCGGCGACAAGAAGACCGGCTTTTCGGAAGAGGTCGTAAAGGACGTTGCAGCGCAGGTTAAGAAGGTTCTGGATCAGGGGATCCAGGTAGGTGTCGTGATCGGAGGCGGAAACTTCTGGAGAGGAAGGACCTCTGAGGGTATGGACCGTGTCAAGGCGGATCAGATCGGTATGCTGGCCACCATCATGAACTGTATCTATACAGCGGATTTCTTCCGTCAGGCAGGGATCACCTGTCATGTCATGACTCCATTTGTCATGGGAAATGTAACGGAGCAGTTCGTTCGTGACAAGGCAGTGGAATACATGGAGCAGGGACATGTGGTCTTCTTTGCGGGAGGAACCGGACATCCCTACTTCTCCACGGATATGGCAGTCGTTCTCCGTGCGGTGGAGATCGGCGCGGACGCGATCCTGGCAGGAAAGGCCATCGACGGAGTTTACACGGCGGATCCGAAGGTAGATCCCACGGCAGTGAAGATCGACCGGATGTCCATGCAGGAGATTGTGGATAAGAAGCTGGGTGTGATCGATCTGGCGTCGGCAGTGCTGGCCATGGAGAATCATATGCCCATGCTGCTCTTCGGACTGAACGGAGAGGACAGTATCGTCCGTGCGATCAGCGGTCCCTTCACAGGAACCGAGATCACGGCGGAGTAGAGGTTACTCATTTCGGGAGAAGCGTAAATTGTTTTTCCGAAGGTAATGAACCGGGCGGACATGCTCGCATGTTCATTTGACTTAGAGAAAAGAGAAGAATACGAAAACAAGAAAGTATGGAGGTTACAATTATGGCTGAGTTTGAGGGAAAGATGCAGAAAACAGTGGAGAGTCTGGAGAATGAGTACGGTACGATCCGTGCAGGACGTGCAAATCCGCACATTCTGGACAAGATCAAGGTGGATTACTACGGAACCCCGACCGGTATGCAGGGAGTTGCAAATGTATCGGTTCCGGAGGCGCGTACTCTGATGATCAGCCCCTGGGAGCCCAAGATGATCAAGGAGATCGAAAAGGCGATCCTGGCTTCCGATCTGGGTCTGACACCCAGCAACGACGGAAAGAGCGTTATCCTGCATTTCCCGGAGCTGACAGAGGATCGTCGTAAGGAGCTTGCGAAGGACATCAAGAAGAAGGGCGAAGCTGCAAAGGTAGCGGTTCGTAACATCCGCCGTGATGCAAATGAAGCCGTTAAGAAGCAGGAGAAGGCCGGCGAGATCTCCGAGGACGACCGTAAGGACGAGGAAGAGAAGATCCAGAAGGCAACGGATAAGTATGTGGCTGAGATCGACAAGCTGATCGACTCCAAGACGAAGGAGATCATGACGGTATAGTTCCTTGGGCAATGCATGTCATTCTGATGGGCGAAGCCCGAAGATACTTATGATTGAGAGGAAAGCAGCATGCAGGGAGTAATTGACGGTGTAACATATGAGATTCCCACACATGTGGCCGTGATCATGGACGGAAACGGGCGATGGGCGAAGAAGCGTCTTATGCCCCGCGGCTTCGGTCACAGACAGGGCGGTAAGGCCCTGGAGCAGGCCTGCGAGGATATCTGGCATCTCGGTGTGAAGTATTTCACCGTGTACGCATTTTCCACCGAGAACTGGAAGCGTTCGGAGGATGAGGTAAAGGGGATCATGAATATCCTCCGAAACTATCTGAAGACCGCGGCAGAACGCTGTAACCGCGAGAACATGCGGATGCGTGTGATCGGAGACCGGCATGTGCTGGATGAGGATATCCAGAGTGAGATCCATCGTGTAGAGGAAGCTACCAAGCAGAATACGGGTCTTCAGTTTACGGTCGCCATCAATTACGGCGGACGGGATGAGATCCGTCGTGCCATGACGAAGATCGCTCAGGAAGTGGAAGAAGGAAAGCTCTCCGCTTCGGATGTGACGGATGAAGTGATCACGCAGCATCTGGATACCTGGGAGCTGCCGGATCCGGACCTTCTGATCCGGACCAGCGGAGAGGAGCGGATCTCCAATTTCCTTCTGTGGCAGCTGGCTTATGCGGAATTCTATTTCACGGATGTGCTGTGGCCGGATTTTGACCGGAAATGCTTTATCGACGCCATAAAGTATTACAATCAGCGGGACCGCAGATACGGCGGCGTGAAGGAATCAAAGAAGTAAAAGAACGGATGAAGAATCCCGGAGGACCGGGAGGAAAGAAAGGGAACGGCCCGTGACCGGCTGAGGCGTCGCGGGTGGTTGGAACGAGATTATGTTTTGGACAAGACTGGCAAGTGGAACCGTATTGGTGATCCTCGCGATCGGCACACTTTGGGTTGGCGGATGGCTGACCTGCTGGGTGATGTGTGCACTCTCCCTGGTGGGCTGCTTCGAGCTCCTGCGGGTTTATCAGCTGGAAAAGCGCCTGATGGGGATCGCATGTTATCTTACGACCATTCTGTACTATCTGATGCTCTTCCTGGGCGAGGAGCAGTGGCTGATGCCGATCATGGTGGTTTATCTTCTGATCATCCTTGCCATCTATGTGCTTGGTTTTTCCAAGTACAAGGATAAGGACACCATGGCAGCATTTTTGGCATTTTATTATGTCAGCGTATGTCTGTCCTATGTATCCCGCCTGAGAGATGTTAAGGACGGCGGACTTCTGATCATTCTCGTATTCATCTGTTCCTGGGGAAATGATACGCTGGCTTACTGTGTGGGCCGTCTTTTCGGCAAGCACAAGATGAGTCCCGTGCTTTCACCGAAGAAGAGCGTGGAAGGCCTGATCGGCGGTATCGTCGGAGCCGGGATCCTGGGCGCGATATTCGGTATCATTTTCAATTCCTATGCTTCGACTCAGATCGAAAATGCACCTCTGTGGTTCGGCATTGTAGGTGCGGTCGGTGCAGTACCGGCGGTGATAGGAGATCTGGCAGCATCAGCCATCAAGAGAAACAACGACGTCAAGGATTACGGCAAGCTGATCCCGGGACACGGCGGTGTTCTGGACCGGTTTGACAGTATGATCTTTACGGCGCCGATCATTTACTATGCAGTAAGTTTTGTACTTGGAATGTGAGACGGTTTATGAAGAAAATAGCACTTATCGGGTCGACAGGGTCCATCGGGACCCAGACCCTGGAAATCGTAAGGAGCAATCCGGAAGAATACAAAGTGGTGGCGCTTGCCTGTGGGCGGAACCTCGAGCTGATCGAGGCCCAGATGCGGGAGTTCCACCCTTCTTTCGTTTCTGTGGGAGACGAAGAAGGAGCGAATTCCCTTCGCGCGGCAACAAAGGATCTTGGGATCCCGGTTGCTTCAGGTATGGCAGGACTCTGTGAGGCGGCGGCATATCCGGATGCGGATGTTACCGTGACCGCCATTGTCGGAATGATCGGAGTCCAGCCGACACTGGCAGCCATCGAGGCAGGAAAAACCATAGCTCTCGCCAATAAGGAAACACTGGTGACGGCAGGCCATCTGGTGACAAAGGCCGCAAAAGAGAAGGGGATAAAGATCCTTCCGGTGGACAGTGAGCATTCCGCCATCTTCCAGAGTCTTCAGGGAAATGAGGGGAACCGCATCGCGAGGATCCTTCTGACCGCATCCGGCGGTCCCTTCCGTGGAAGGACCAGAGAACAGCTGGAGAAGGTGACCCTGGCGGATGCACTGAAGCACCCGAACTGGGTGATGGGACATAAAATAACCATCGACAGTGCTACAATGGTCAACAAGGGTCTGGAAGTGATCGAGGCCACCTGGCTTTTCGACGTTGAGCCGGAGAGGATCGAAGTACTTGTACAGCCCCAGAGCATCATTCACTCTGCCGTTGAGTATGAGGATGGTGCGGTGATCGCACAGCTTGGGACGCCGGATATGAAGCTTCCCATCCAGTATGCACTGACCTGGCCGAAGCGAGAATACCTGTCGGGAGAACGGCTTGATTTTACAAAGCTTTCCGCCATCGAACTGGCACAGCCGGACCGGAAGACGTTCCGGGGACTGGATTTTGCCTATCGTGCGGCGTCGGAAGGAGGTCTGATCCCCACGGCTCTGAATGCGGCAAATGAATTTGCGGTAGCGGAGTTCCTGAAGGAGAAGATCCGTTTCCTGGATATCTACGACTGGATCGAGTATGGTATGGATACGGCTCCGAAGAAGGAGCATCCTTCCGTAGAGGATATCCTGGCAGAGGAAAAAGCGGTGACGGAGCGGCTCCGGGCAAGGTTCCTGTGACGTCATCCTGAAAAGAAGGGTAGTTAGAAAGACATGTTAAAGATCATCGCAATCATCATTATGTTCGGCGTGATCGTGTTTGTACACGAATTCGGACATTTTCTGTTTGCAAAACTGAATCATATCCGTGTGAATGAATTTGCCATTGGCATGGGACCGGCGATCATGAAGTTCGGAAAGAAGGAGACACAGTACTCCATCCGGATCCTTCCTATCGGTGGTTACTGTCTGATGGCAGGACAGGACGGAGAAGATACGGATGTCGAAGGCTCATTCCAGAGCAAATCGGTTCTGGCAAGGCTTTCGGTAACGCTGGCCGGCCCGCTCTTCAACTTCCTGCTGGCGCTGGTGCTGTCCATAGCGACGGCTCATTTCTATCTGTTGGATCCCCCGGTGATCTCCGAGGTTGCCAAGGGAAGCGCTGCAGAGGTGGCAGGAATGCAGCCGGGAGATGAGATCATCGAGCTGAACGGAAATACGATCCGTCTCTTCCGTGAGATCACGCTGTTCCGGCAGGTGGAAGACCTGACGCAGCCCATCGAAGTGAAGTACCTTCGGGACGGACAGACCTACGAAACCACGCTGAACCTTTCCAAGGACCAGAACTACATGTTCGGTATCACGGCCCTGCCGCGGGAATCCAAAAACTTCGGGGAAGAACTATACTATTCTGTGGTAGAAGTGGAATTCCAGATCGAAACGGCGATCACCTCCGTGAAAATGCTGTTCACGGGTAAAGCCTCGGTGAACGACCTGTCCGGACCTGTCGGTATCGGAAATATGATGAGCAACGTGATCGACCAGGCGGAGGAAGAAGGCGGAACGAAAAACGCCATCCTCAGTATCATCAGCTTTATGGTACTGGTATCCGCTAATCTGGGCATCATGAACCTGCTGCCGATCCCCGCCCTGGACGGCGGGCGGATCCTGTTCCTTGTGATAGAAGCAGTCACAAGAAAGAAGGTTCCGAAAGACAAGGAAATGATCGTCAACTTCATCGGATTCGTGTTGCTGATGCTGTTGATGATATTCGTATTCTTCAACGACATACGGAAACTGTTTATGTAACTGACGCTCGGAAGACAGTATGCACTGAAAACTCGCGGAGAAGCACAATGTTAGGGGGGACTATGATAGAGAGACGGAAGACAAGAGAAGTACGGATCGGGGACGTGGTGATCGGAGGAACGAACCCTATCGCCATCCAGTCCATGACAAATACGGAGACCTCTGACGTTGCGGCTACGGTTGCGCAGATCCTGGCCCTGGAGAAGGCCGGCTGCGAGATCATCCGGAGCACGGCCAATACAGAGGCGGCCGCGGACGCATTTGACAAGATCAAAGAGCAGATCCATATCCCGATCGTGGCGGATATCCATTTCGATTACAGACTGGCGATCCGTGCCATGGAGCACGGCGCAGACAAGATCCGGATCAATCCCGGCAATATCGGCGGCCCCGAGAACCTGAAGAAGGTGGTGGATGCCGCAAAGCATTACCGTGTTCCGATCCGTGTGGGCGTGAACAGCGGTTCTCTGGAGAAGAATCTTGTGGAGAAATACGGCGGCGTGACTGCGGAAGGGATCGTGGAGAGCGCCATGGATAAGGTAAGGATGCTGGAGGAACTGGATTTCCATGATATCGTGATCAGCATCAAGTCCTCGGATGTGCCCATGAGTGTGGAGACACACAGGCTGGTGAGCCAGCAGACAGACTATCCCCTGCATGTGGGGATCACGGAATCCGGCACGCTCTGGAGCGGGAATATCAAGTCCTCCGTGGGACTGGGTATGATCCTGGGCGCCGGGATCGGCGATACCATTCGGGTGTCCCTGTCGGGCGACCCGGTGGAAGAGGTGAGAACGGCGAAGCTGATCCTCAGGACCCTGGGGATCCGGAAGGAAGGGATCACCCTGGTCAGCTGTCCTACCTGCGGAAGGACCAAGATCGATCTGATCGGTCTGGCAAATAAGGTTGAGCGACTGGTGGAGGAATATCCGCAGCTGACGGCCAAGGTGGCGGTTATGGGCTGCGTGGTGAACGGACCCGGAGAGGCCAGAGAGGCAGATCTGGGAGTCGCAGGCGGAGAAGGCGAGGGCCTTCTGTTTCGCCATGGAGAAATCCTTCGGAAGGTGCCGGAGGCAGAGATCCTGCCGGCGCTTCGGGAGGAATTGGAACTGTTACTTGGAAATGAGTCGAAATAAACGGAGTTAAAAATATGACTGAGAGAAAATTCAGCGAGGTCTTTCCGGGGCTCGAACTTTCTCCTGCCGTAGATAAAATGATGAATGATGTGACGGTCACAAGGGTCGTCATGTACAGTGAAAAACAGCAGATGGAAGTCTACCTGGAATCGACCCATTTGATTGAAAAGGAGATTATTTACAAGGCAGAGGACGAGGTCAGAACGCACCTCTTCGGAGTCACCAGCCGGTTCAATGTGAAAATGATCGAACGCTACCTGCTGTCCGGGGCATATACCGTGGACAAGCTGGTGGAACTCTATATGCCAAGTCTTATGCTGGAACTGTCCAGAGAAAATCATGTATCCTACCGCCTGATCAAGCGGGGAGGATTTGAGATCAGTGATCAGATCCTTCGTCTTTCCATGACGAATACGGATCTGGCAAAAAGCCGGGAGAAGGAGATCCGGGCATTTTTTGAAGATACACTACTGACACGCTTTGGGATGTCGATCAGTGTGTCTTTTTCCTATACGGCAAAACCGGTCAGAGAGAAGAGACCGGAGGAGCCTGCGGATGCAGCAGCCGTGGCTGCGGAACCGGCGATGGAAAAGCCGGAAGAGCAGTCGGTCGCTGTGGCAGCGGAGACCTCAGGAGAAGCCGGACAGAAGAAGGTTGTAGGGAAGACCGGAACGGAGAAGAAGGAAGCAGGACGCCCGGGGACTTCCGGCGACAGGGCACGGAACGGAAATTCCAAATGGAACGGAAACGGTTCCGGAGGAAAAAAGCGCCCCATGGGCAGAAACTCCGATCCGGACTGCATCTATGGCCGGAACGTGGAGGGAGAATGTGTTGCCATCAGCACCCTGAAGGAGCCCTCCATGGGTGAGGTCTGCGTACGCGGAGAACTGCTCTCCATTGAGGAACGGGAGCTTCGAAGCGGAAACTTCCTGCTGATCTGCACCATTACCGACGATACGGATACCATCGGCTTTAAGGTGTTCCTGAAGCCGGAGGACAAGGATCTTTTCCTTGAGGACTTCAAACCGAAGAAATTTTATAAACTGAAGGGCACCGTGGATTACGATACCTATGCAAGAGAGCTTTCCTTCGCATCCCTTTCCGGCATCAAGCCGTCGGAGAATTTCCGGAAGAAGAGAGAGGATAACGCTTCGGAGAAGCGGATCGAGCTGCACCTTCACACCGGTTTCTCAGAGAGTGACAGCGTGGTGGATGTGGAGAAGGCCGTCAATCGTGCGAAGGACTGGGGTATGCCTGCGCTTGCCATTACGGATACCGCGGTGGTACAGGGCTTCCCTGTGGCAAATCACGCACTGAAAAAGGGCGATGAGTTCAAGATCATTTACGGCGTGGAGGGCTACTTCGTGGATGATCTGAAGACCCTGGTGCTGGACAGTAAGGACCGGGAACTGTTCGGAGAACAGGAATATGTGGTCTTCGATATCGAGACCACGGGTCTTTCCAAAAAGAAATGTAAGATCATAGAGATCGGTGCGGTACGCGTGAATTCGGCGGGGAAGGAGATCGGCCGGTTTTCTGAATTCGTGAATCCGGAAGAGCCGATCCCGTACGAGATCGAGCTGCTGACCTCCATCAATGACCAGATGGTCATGGATGCACCCACCATCGAGGTGATCCTGCCGAAGTTCCTGGAATTTTCAAAGGATGCGATCCTGGTTGCTCATAATGCAACCTTCGATACCGGCTTCATTCATGAGTTCTGTGACCGGCTGGGACTGGATTATCCCTTCCCTGCGCTGGATACCATGACTCTTTCCTACGTGCTGCTGCCGCAGCTGGGAAGGTATAACCTGGACCGATTATGCAAACATTTCGGCGTTGTGAATGCACATCACCACAGAGCCTGCGATGATGCGGATGTAACCGCGAAGATCTTCGTCCGGCTTCTGGAAATGCTGAAGGAGAAGGGCATTACAAATACGGAACAGCTGAATCAGATGGGCCGGGAGTCCGAGGATGCGGTGCGGAAGGCCCATACCCGTCACGGAACCATCCTGGTACAGAATGAGACAGGACGTGTAAATCTGTACAGACTCATTTCCGAATCACATATCCGCTACTTCAACAGGATCCCGAGGATCCCCATGAGTCTGATCCAGAAGTACCGGGAGGGACTGATCCTGGGAACCGCCGCAATGGAGGGACAGCTCTATCAGGCGCTGCTGGACGGAGAAAGTGATGCGGAGATCGCCCGGATCGTCAGCTTCTATGACTATCTGGAGATCCAGCCCATTTCCCATAACCTGAAGCTGATCGGAGATTCAAAGGTGCCGGCTGTGCAGTCCGAGGAGGATCTGCAGGACCTCTGCAAGCGGATCATCCGGCTGGGCAGGGAATTCGGAAAGCCGGTGGTTGCCACGGGAGACGTACATTTTCTGGATCCCGAGGATGCGGCATATCTGACCGTGATCCAGGAGGGCAGCAACAGCAAGGGCGGCTCCAAGAACAAGGAGATCAAGCTGATCCCCATAGCAGAGGGCGAAAGCGCGCTTTCGAATGAAATGCTCCGCCAGCCGCCCAGGTATTTCCATACCACCGATGAAATGCTGGAGGAATTCGCCTTCCTCGGGGGAGAACTTGCAAGAGAGGTTGTTATTGAGAACACACATAAGATCGCGGACATGATCGAGAAGATATCGCCGGTTCGTCCGGATAAATGTCCGCCGGTCATTCCGGATTCGGATAAAACACTGCGGGAGATCTGCGAGAGCCGTGCGCATGAGATCTACGGACCGGACCTGCCGGAGCAGGTTTCCACCCGGCTGGAGAAGGAACTGGATTCCATTATCTCCAACGGTTATTCCGTGATGTACATCATCGCACAGAAGCTGGTATGGAAGTCCAATGCAGACGGATATCTGGTTGGGTCCCGTGGGTCCGTGGGATCTTCCTTTGCGGCCACCATGGCCGGTATCACGGAGGTAAATCCCCTGTCCCCGCATTACATCTGCCCGGAGTGTCATTTTGTGGACTTTGATTCCGAGGAGGTGCTTTCCTTCTCGGGTATGTCCGGATGCGATATGCCGGACCGTGACTGTCCCCGTTGCGGACATAAGCTGATCAAGGAGGGACATGATATCCCGTTCGAGACCTTCCTGGGCTTCAAGGGAGACAAGGAGCCGGATATCGATCTGAACTTCTCCGGAGATTACCAGCCCAGAGCTCACGCGTATATCGGAGAGATCTTCGGTTCGGATCATGCCTTCCGTGCCGGGACCATCACGACCCATGCGGAGAAGACCGTATTCGGTTATCTGAAGGGCTTCTGTGAGAGGAGAGGGATCACCATGCGGAATGCGGAAATGAACCGCATTGTATCCCACTGTCTCGGAGTCAAGCGTTCCACGGGTCAGCATCCCGGCGGTATCATCGTTATGCCGGATACGGAGGAGATCTACAGCTTTACTCCCATTCAGAAGCCGGCAAATGATATGACGTCGGATCAGGTAACGACGCATTTTGAATATCATTCCATTGACCATAACCTGCTGAAGTTCGATATTCTGGGACACGACGATCCCACCATGATCCGTCGCCTGGAGGACCTGACGGGGCTGGATGCCAAGAAGGTTCCGCTGGATGACAAGAAGGTCATGGCGCTGTTCCACGGGACGGACTCCCTGGGGATCACTCCGGCGGACATCGACGGGACCCGGCTGGGATGCCTGGGAATTCCGGAGTTCGGAACCGATTTCGCCATGCAGATGGTTATCGATGCGAACCCGGAGAATTTCTCCGATCTGGTGCGAATCTCCGGACTTTCACACGGAACCGATGTGTGGCTGGGAAATGCCCAGGAGCTGATCGCTTCCGGTATCTGCAAGCTGTCCTCGGCCATCTGCTGCCGTGACGATATCATGGTCTATCTGATGCATATGGGTCTTCCGTCGGGAGACGCCTTCAGCATCATGGAGAATGTCCGGAAGGGCAAGGTGGCAAAGAAGGCCTGCGATAAGTGGGACGACTGGAAGGCCATGATGGCGGAGCATGAGGTGCCCGAATGGTATGTGGGCAGCTGTGAGAAGATCAAGTACATGTTCCCGAAGGCCCACGCGGTGGCTTACGTTATGATGGCGTGGCGTGTGGCGTACTTCAAGGTATACCATCCGCTGGCATACTATGCCGCATTTTTCAGTATCCGGGCAACGGCCTTCAGCTATGAGAAAATGTGTCAGGGACGGGACCGACTGGACCGCGAGCTTCACGCCCTTCAGCAGAAGGAGAAGTTCGAGCAGACGGCCAAGGATGCGGATTCCATCCGTGACATGCGGATCGTACAGGAAATGTACGCACGTGGTCTGGAGTTCATGCCCATCGATATCTATCGGGCGGACGACAAGTATTTCCAGATCATCGACGGGAAGCTGATGCCCAGCTTCTCCTCCATCGACGGCATGGGAGAGAATGCGGCGGCGACCCTGAAGGAGGCGGCAAAGGACGGCATCTTCCTGTCCCAGGAGGAACTGAAATCCCGTGCGAAGCTGTCGGGTACCATCATCGACAAAATGGCGGAGCTTGGGATCCTCGGAGACATGCCGAAGACCGGACAACTGGCATTTGAGTTCCTGTGATCAACTGACTGACAAGAAGATTGAATCTCTGATAAAACGATAATCATTTGAAGGGGGATCATACCGAAGATGAAGATACGTGCTGTTATTTTCGATCTGGACGGCACTTTGCTGGACACCAGCGAAGGTGTTATGCGTTCGTTGAAATACATGATAGAAAAACTGGGATATGATCCGATCCCGGAGGAGATGTATCGGACCTTTATCGGTCCTCCTATCCACCAGCGGATGAAGGAAGTTTATGGAATCTCTGATGCTGAGGCGGAGGTGGCCATGCATACCTTTCGGAACCATTATCTTGAGGAGGATATTTTTTATGCCTCGCATTATATCGGGATGAAGGATCTGCTTCAGTCGCTTCGGGAAGATGGATATCTGCTTGGAGTTTGTACATATAAACGGGAGGATCAGGCTCAGGTTCTTCTGGAAGAAAAGGGATTGGCAGAACATTTTCATGTGATTCACGGACAGGATCGGGAAGGAAGACTCTCCAAGGCAGAGGTGCTGCAGCTGACCATGAAGGATCTGGGAGTTGTTTCCTCAGAAACCGTCATGGTGGGAGATGCTTATACGGATGCGGTTGGAGCGGAAGGCGCGGGTGCACATTTTCTCGGAGTGACCTTCGGTTTCGGTTTCGATACGGATGAGGATGTACAGGCGTTCCGGAATATCGGGGTGGCACATGAACCGAAAGAAATACGAAAAGTACTGGAAATGGTGACGGGATCATAGGTACCCCCTGTGAGTGATTGGGAGAAAGGATTGCGTATGAGTGGAAATCGGTATTTGCTCGACTGTACCCTGCGAGATGGAGGGTATTTGAATGACTGGGAATTCGGTCATGACAATATGGTGAATATCTTTGATCGTGTGGTCAGTTCGGGAACGGATGTAATAGAGATCGGATTTCTGGATGATCGACGTGTTTTTGATATGAACCGAAGCATTATGCCTTCGGCGGATTGCGTGGAGAAAATCTATGGCCGTTTGAATCGGAAGGACACCATGGTGGTAGGAATGATCGATTTCGGGACCTGTGATATTCGTAATGTCCAGCCCTGCAGCGAGTCTTATCTGGATGGAATCCGGGTGATTTTTAAGAAGGGCAAAAGGGTTCCGGCGATCGATTTCTGCCGGCAGTTGGTGGATCTTGGATATAAAGTGTTTGTTCAGCTGGTTTCCGTATCCAGTTATACGGATGATGAACTGAAGGATGTGGCAGCTCTCGCAAATGCGATCCATCCTTATGCGGTTTCCATGGTGGACACTTATGGACTGTTGAATCCTACGGAACTGACACATATTCTGGAGATACTGGATCATGAGCTTTCTCCGGATATCATTCTGGGGTTCCATGCACATAACAATTTCCAGTTGGGCTACATCAATGCTACAACCGTGCTGGATTATCCTACGAAGAGAGATTTGCTGGTGGACGGAACACTTTACGGGATGGGAAAGAGTGCCGGAAATGCCCCGTTGGAGCTGATTGCCATGTACATGAATGAGCATTTTGGCAAGTCTTATGTGGTTACGGAAATGCAGGAGGCCATCACATCAAGTATCCTTGATTTTCAACAAAAATCACCTTGGGGATATCAGTTGTTTTATTACATCGCAGCTTCCAACAAGGTTCATCCGAATTACGTATCCCATTTGATGAATAAGCGGACGTTGTCCATCACGGCGGTAAATGAGATCCTTCAGAAGATTCCGGAGGATCAGAAACTGGAAAAGAATATGAAACTGATCGAAGAGCTTTATCTGGAGTATCAGAAAGAGGAATGTGATGATTCGGCGGATCTGGCCCGATTGAAGACGGCTTTGGGAGGACAGGAGATCCTGATCATCGGACCGGGGGCGACTATCAGTTCCCATGCGGACAGGATTCGTGAGTATATCGCGGAGAAGGAGCCTGTGGTGATCTCCATCAATTACATTCCGGGAAGCTTCCATCCGCACTATATGTTCATCACGAATGCATCCAGATATCTGCAGTCTGCAACCCAGATGCATGCAGAAGAGAATACGGACATACAGCTGATTGCTTCCTCGAATCTGAAGCGGGGAACAAGAGAGTTTGATTATGTTGTAAACTACTCACGGATCATAGATGAATCTGCGGTCTTCCCGGACAACTCCATGTGCATGTTGATCCGTACTTTGCTTCTGTGCGGAATCGACAGGATCACACTTGCCGGATTAGATGGGTACTCACCGGATAATGTGAATTACTATGATATTGCAAAGGCCTACAGTTTCCTGAAGGAAAAGGCAGAGGCACTTAACCAGTATGCCATCGGATTCTTTGCATCCATAAAGGATAAGGCGGAGATATATTTCCTGACACCATCGGCATATGAAATCTCTTCTTAGATGAAGTGCCGGTATCCTGAACAGGGCGAAGAATCTTATAAGTGTGCGAAGGAAATAGTAATGAAGATAAAAGTTGCTAAATATATTTCTGAATTCATGGTCTCTCATGGGGTGACAGATTGTTTTATGGTTACCGGTGGCGGTGCTATGCATCTGGATGATGCCCTGGGGCATCAGGAGAGACTAAGATGTATCTTTAATCACCACGAACAGGCAAGCGCCATCGCGGCAGAGGGTTATACACGTATGACGGGGAAGCTTGCTCTGGTCTGCGTGACCAGCGGGCCCGGAGGCACAAATGTGATCACCGGAGTTATGGGGGGATGGGTGGATTCTATTCCCATGTTCGTCATTTCCGGACAGGTGAAGCGGGAAACCACGACCTGGTCATGTCCGGAGCTTGGACTCCGCCAGCTGGGAGATCAGGAATTTCAGATCATTGATTCCGTAAGGAATATGACGAAATACGCTGTTATGGTGACAGAGCCCACGGAGATCGCGTATCATCTTGAAAAGGCCTGGTATATGGCACAGGAAGGCCGTGGAGGGCCGGTCTGGCTGGATATCCCTTTGGATGTGCAGGGAGCGTGTGTGGAGACGGAGGAACTGAAGCATTTCAGTGAAGAAGATGATATTAAGAACGTTGATGAAGATTGTATTACTTCACCAAAAGATATCATAGACGCCGATTTGATAAATGCTGTATTGGAGCGGATCCGCAAAGCAAAGGCACCCTTGATCCTTGCGGGTACAGGCATCCGTTTGGGAGATGCGGAGGTTGAATTTCTCCGATTTGTCGGGAAATATAAAATTCCGGTAGTGACTGCATGGAATGCAAATGATACGATAGCCTATGACAACCCTTACTATGTGGGAATGCCGGGAACCGTAGGGATCAGGTCAGGTAATTTTGCGGTTCAGAACGCAGATTTGCTGATCTCCCTGGGGTGTAGGATGAACATCCGTATGGTGGGCTACAATCATTTTGATTTTGCGAAAAATGCATTTAAGATCGTAGTTGATGTTGACGAGAAAGAATTATGTAAACCGACGGTCAAGGTAGATCTTCCTGTGCATGCAGATGTAAAGGCTTTCCTTTCTTCCATGCTGGAGATGGATTACACACCGAAACCGACACATGAAAACTGGCGTAAATGGTGCAGGAATCTTCTAGAGCGATTCCCTGCAACAAGGTGGAAGTATGACCGGAAGACAGGCGGTATCGCTGACAGTGCGGAAGCGGTGGCGGATTCCCGGAAGCCGGAACGGGAGAAGAATATAAATCCATATGTGTTTATAGATTCCCTCTTTGAGAAACTGAAACCGGAAGACAGGATTCTATGCGGAAACGGAAGTGCCTGTGTGGTCACCTTTCAGGCGGCTAAGATCAAGCAGGGACAGCGGATGTTCACAAATTCCGGATGCGCGGCCATGGGATATGGATTCCCGGCGGCTGTAGGGGTGGCAGTTTCTGATAACAGCCGGAGGACTATATGCATCGATGGTGACGGCAGTATCATGATGAATCTGCAGGAACTGGCAACAGTTGTGCATAACAGGCTGAATCTGAAGATCTTCGTCCTGAATAATAATGGGTACCTGTCTATCCGACAGACGCAGAGGAATCTCTTCCGGCCTCCGTTTATCGGAATTGACGGGGAGAGCGGAGTCGGATTTCCGGATTTTGGGATTTTGGCAAAGGCATTCGGGCTGGATTACTTCCGACTGGAGCAGGGAGAATCCTATGAGAAAACGTTGGATGCGGCGTTGGACGGAGAAAAACCATGTATCTGTGAGGTTATACTGGATCCGGATCAGAACTTTGAACCCAAGTCATCTTCACGGATCCTGACGGACGGAAGGATCGTATCACCTTCTTTGGATGATATGGCACCCTTCCTGTCCAGGGAGGAATATGAGGGAATACGTTATTTCGAAAAATGAGACCGGAGGGATAGTGCTCCGCAGGGATTTAGAATCATGGAAGAAAGGGAGTGGCATATGAGAAGAGTTGTAATTACGGGGCCCACCGGCGCTATCGGTCGGGCACTGATCAATGAAGCACTGAGCAAGGATTATGAGGTCCTTGCAATCGTCCGCCGGGAGTCGAAGCGGGCGGATGAACTTGGAGGGATACCGAGGTGTCAGGTGCTTCAGATGGATCTTTCAGAGTATCATAATGCGATTGAGATCATGATGGAGCAGGGAATCCGATGGGAATCGGTTGATAGTTCAGGACAGGACTATGATCCTGAGAGTTATTTCTTCCATTTGGCCTGGGATGCATCCTTTGGGGAGGGGAGAAATGATATCCATCGTCAGATGCAGAATGTGAATGCAGCACTGGAAGCGGTGACTTTTGCAAAAAATCTGGGGTGCGGGACTTTTGTGGGTGCTGGATCTCAGGCGGAATACGGACGGATCGAACAGACTGCGGGGGCAGAACTGCGGGAACTTCGTCTTCGTCCCAATACTCCCACCAATCCGGAAACAGGTTACGGAAACGCCAAGCTCTGCGCGGGACATCTTACGCGTTATTTTGCCGAACAGAATGGAATGCGGCATATCTGGACCCGGGTGCTCAGTGTTTATGGCCCGTATGACAGGGACGAAACCCTGATCAGCACGGCTGTCCGGAATATGGTTCAGAATGAAGATACTGAGTTTTCGCCATGTGAGCAGATCTGGGATTATCTCTACTCAGAGGATGCGGCAAGGGCACTTCTTCTGGCCGGAGAAAAGGGCATCGACGGAAAAACCTATGTGGTAGGAAGTGGTGAGGCACATTCCCTTCGATGGTACGTAGAGCAGGTAGCTGAAGCTGCTGAATATACGAAAAAGATCGGATTCGGAAAGAGACCCTATAATGAGAATCAGGTAATGTATCTGGTGGCAGACATTTCCGAACTGACAAAGGATACCGGGTTTGTTCCTGAAATAACATTTGATCAGGGCATCCGAAGGTACATAGAAAGATTCAGGATTAATACCGCATTTTAATGACGTATGGGCCAAAGATTTTTGGCCCTTCCGTCATTTATATGGTGCAGAAACAGGCATTTTAGTGTATAATATTAATTTAGGATGTTAGGTTCATTTTGGGGCCATAAACGTGTTTACAGGGGTTGTTTCAATGGGTGAGAAAAAGAAGGTCAGTGTACTGATACCGTGCTTCAATGAGGAAGAAAATGTTGTTCCCATGGCAAATGCCGTCAGGGAAATGTTTGAGCAGCTGCTTCCAAACTATGACTATGAGCTTCTGTTTATCGACAATGATTCCAAGGACAATACACGCTCTTTACTTCGTCAGATCTGTAAACAGAATCCGAAAGTAAAGGCTATTCTCAATGTGAAGAACTTCGGACAGTTTAATTCACCGTACTATGGGATGCTGCAGACAACCGGAGATTGTGTGATCAGTATGGTATGTGATTTCCAGGATCCATTGGAGTTGATCCCTCAGTATTTGGAGGCTTGGGAAGAGGGATATAAGATTGTTATCGGTGTAAAGGCTAAGACCAAAGAAGGTCTTATCATGCGGAGCTGCCGGAAACTGTATTACAAAATGCTCCACAAGATGTCCCAGGTGGATATCATCGAGCATTTCACAGGATCGGGTCTCTATGACCGGGATTTCATCGAGGTTCTTCGTGATCTGAAGGATCCGACACCGTTCCTGCGGGGGATTGTGGCAGAACTTGGATACAAGCGAAAGGAAATTCTCTATGAACAGCCGAAACGGAGAGCAGGAAAGACCCACAACAATTTCTTTACATTGTATGACGCGGCGATGCTTTCCTTTACGTCATACACCAAAACAGGACTTCGGCTGGCAACATTCATGGGAATGATTCTGGCCTTCGGAAGTTTTATGGTTGGTATGATTTACCTTATCCTAAAGCTTTGTTACTGGGACAGGTTTAATGCCGGAACAGCACCGCTTCTGATCGGCATCTTCTTTATTGGCTCAATCCTTCTGTTCTTTATGGGCCTGATGGGGGAATACATTATGAGCATCAATCAGAGGGTCATGAATCGGCCGCTGGTGATTGAAGAGGAGAGGATAAACTTTTCAACGGGTGTGCAAGAGACAGAGGAGTCAAAGGATGTATGATTATTTGATCGTTGGTGCCGGACTTTATGGAGTAACTTGTGCACGCCTTCTTACGGATGAGGGTAAAAAAGTGTTGGTCATTGACCGGCGGGATCATATTGCCGGCAACGTATATACCGAAGAAACTGAAGGGATTCAGGTCCACAGGTATGGTGCACACATTTTCCATACGAATGATCGAAAAGTATGGGATTTTGTGCAAAGATTTGCAGAGTTTAACCGATTCACTAATGCTCCGATAGCTAACTATAAGGGGGAACTGTACTCTCTGCCGTTTAATATGTATACCTTCAACCGTATGTGGGGAGTTGTGACCCCGGAAGAGGCTGAAGCGAAGATCGAAGAGCAGCGGCGGTCTGCAGGAATCACGGAACCCGGGAATCTGGAGGAGCAGGCCATCAGCCTGGTGGGAACCGATATCTATGAGAAGCTGATCAAGGGCTATACGGAGAAGCAGTGGGGACGTCCCTGCAGGGAACTCCCGGCGTTTATCATCAGGAGGCTTCCGGTCCGGTTCACCTATGACAATAATTATTTTAATGCACTATATCAGGGAATCCCCGTGGGTGGATATACAGGGATGGTTTCCCGGATGCTGGAGGGAATCGAAGTCCGGCTGGTTGTGGACTATCTGGAGGATCGCGAAGCCTACGAAAATACTGCAGGTCAGGTGATCTATACCGGTCCCATTGATGCATATTTCGGGTATTCCCTCGGACATCTGGAGTATCGTTCCGTCCGGTTTGAAACAGAACTTCTGGACATTCCGAATTTCCAGGGGAATGCTGCAGTCAACTATACGGACGCGGAGACTCCCTGGACCCGTATCATCGAGCATAAGTGGTTTGAATTCGGTAAGGATCCTGAAGGAAATCCGCTTCCGAAGACCGTGATCAGCCGAGAGTACAGTTCTGAATGGAAGCCGGGAGAGGAACCATACTATCCGGTAAATGATGAGAAGAACGGAACCATGTACGCTGCATATAAGGAGCTGGCGGATAAGGAAACGGTAAACGGAAACCCGGTCATCTTCGGAGGCCGATTGGGTGAATACAGGTATTATGACATGGATCAGGTGATCGCCGCGGCCATGAACCGTATGTCATTCTGACCGAAGCGAAGAATCTTACTTTTGGAGTACAAATATGAAAAAACTCTCTATCGGCGTGGTGCTTGTCACCTTCAACCGCCTGGAAGAACTGAAGAAAGCCATCCCGTGCTATGAGAACCAGACACTTCCTCCGAAATACATCATTGTAGTGAACAACTGCAGCACGGACGGAACGGATGAGTATCTGGCAGAGTGGATTGGAAGTGCGCGTTCCTACACCGGTTTGCCAAAGGAGGATCACCAGCCGCACCCGGAGTACTCGGTAGTGTGGAATGATGATGACGATATCATAAAGATCATCATAAATATTCCGGAAAACCGGGGCGGAAGCGGCGGCTTCTATGCCGGCCTGAAGTATGCGGCAGCGCGAACGGATGCCAAATGGATCTGGGTGGCGGATGATGATGCATTTCCGGAACCGGATGCCTTTGAGGTGGCGGACCGGTTCGCAAAGAATCATCGGGAAATGTTCCGAAAATGCTCGGCCTTCTGTGGGATGTGTGTGGATGATAACAAAAATGCGGCAACTCTCCACCAGGCCAGGATCCGCAAGACGATCGTCGGGAGACAGGAACTCCCGGTCTCGCCGAAGGAATTTGAAAATGAATACTTCAAGATGGATCTGTACTCTTTCGCAGGTACGTTCCTGCGCAGGGAAGCACTGCTGAAAGCCGGACTTCCCATCGAGGACTTCTTCATCTACCAGGATGATTATGAGCATGCCTGCAGGATGCGGAAGCTGGGCAATATCTACTGTGTTCCCGGCGTAGTCATTCATCATAACGATAATTACATGGTGAAGAACGAGATCTCCTGGAGAGATTATTATGCATCAAAGAACATCGTGATCATGTATAAATGGCACTTCGACCGGTACTCCATGTGGATGCGTGCGCTTCGCAGGTTTGTCATGGTCTGCACTTCCCTGAACCGGAAGAAGATCCGGCTGACCGTGACTGCGATCCGGGACGGCCTAAAGGAGAAGCGGGGGCTGCATGAGGTGTATCGACCGGGATGGAAAGGATGAAGCCGTAATAGAACTATTGTAGTAAATGCAGTTGGGGGGACAGGATGCAGGAAGAGATAATGGTTTCGGTTGTTGTATTGACCTACAACCAGGAACAGTATGTTGAAGAAATGCTGGAAAGCATAGTTTCCCAAAAACATGATTTTCCATATGAACTGCTTGTGGGAGATGATTGTTCCACAGATCATACAAGAGATATCATCCTGAAATATCAGGAGAAGTATCCTTCCATCGTTGTGCCGGTTTTCAATGAAAAGAATCTAGGCGTAGTTCAGAACTATTATAAGATTATTTCCATGTGCCGTGGGAAGTATATCATGGAATGCGGCGGAGATGATTACTGGCTGCCGGACAAACTTCAGAATCAGGTAGATTATATGGAAGCGCATCCGGAGACAGACCTGCTCTGTGCCTGTTCGCTTTCGTATGATCAGCAGCGTAAACGGATAGAAAAAAGAATATGGGGTTCGGAACATGTGTCATATGAGGACCTGATGCGTCAGGTTCCGATTTCAGCCCAGACCATGTGCTTCAAACGCAGTCTCATGGAGGAGTACAGAGAACAGGTGCATCCGGAAAGAAGAGACTGGAAGATGGAAGATATACCCTTTCTTCTCTGGTTGTCCCTGAAGTATCGGATCGATTTTGTGGATGAAAAGGTTGCGGTGTACAGGGTGTTGAGCGATTCCATGTCGCATCGCGCCGATATAAAAAAACGTCTGCAATTTGAAAGAAACTGGTTTGAGGTGCTGATGTACTTCTCAAACCGTAAGAACAGAAAGGAAGTCCGGGATAATTACAGGAGAAAGGTAGCGATCCTGTACTATTATTACGGATATTACCGGGAGTATCAGAGATGTCTTCGGAAATGTGATCCGCACACGATCCCGCTTTCGTACAAGATCATCTACCTGACAACATTCTTCCCGGGGATCCGGGCAGGTGTCAGAAAGGTGTGCCGGATGATCAAAGGAACACTGTGATGGAACAGGGGGTGTTTGATTGCAAGTTATAAAATATATGTTTCAGCCACATGGAGATGATCGTGGTCAGTTGATCGCATTGGAGGAGTTTAAGGATATTCCGTTTCGGATCCGACGTGTGTATTACATGTATAATACCGCAGATGGCGTTGTGCGTGGAAATCATGCGCATAAATCCCTGGAGCAGATCCTGGTATGTATTCACGGAAGCGTGAAGATCCGGTTGGATAACGGGAAAGAGAAAAAAGTGGTTCCGTTGGAAAAACCTTATGAAGGATTATATGTTCCAAACAATATGTGGAGAGAGATGTTTGACTTTTCTCCGGATGCGGTCCTGGTGGTCCTGGCCTCCGAACTGTATGATGAAAAAGACTATATCAGAAATTATGACGACTTTCTGAAGTATGTTGCCGAGAGCAGGGATGAGGCAGATGAAAAGTGAGATTAAGGTGCCTTTCTCGGATTTTCGTCCGATGGAACGGGAATTAAAAAACGAATTAAAAGAAGCATTTGAACGTGTGCTTTCCAACTCCTGGTATATCAGAGGAGAAGAGGGGACGCGTTTTGAAAAGTCGTTTGCCGGGTACTGCGGAAGCAGAAACTGCGTTGGAGTCGGTAACGGCCTGGATGCGCTGATGCTCTCTTTGAAGGCATTGGGCGTCGGAAAGGATGATGAAGTGATCCTTCCGGCAAATACCTACATAGCTACGGCGCTTGCAGTTTCTTATGTGGGTGCAACTCCCGTGCTTGTTGATGCAGATATTTCCACCTGCAATATGGATATCAGCCGGATAGAACGGGCTATTACAGATAGGACAAAGGCGATCATGCCTGTTCATCTTTACGGACAACCCTGTGATATGGATAGGATAGCTGACATTGCGGGGAAGTATGATCTCCTTATTGTTGAGGACTGTGCTCAGGCGCATGGAGCCATCTACAAAGGCAAAAGAGTGGGAGGTTTCGGAAATGCAGCAGGCTTTTCTTTCTACCCGGGAAAGAACCTGGGGGCCCTCGGTGATGCCGGTGCCGTTGTGACAAATGACGATGAACTGGCAGAGAGAGTCCGGAGTCTGGGCAACTATGGTTCGAAAGAAAAATACCATCATGAGTTTCTTGGAAATAACAGTCGACTGGATGAATTACAGGCGGCGTTTTTGTCCGAAAAACTCCGGATCCTGGATAAGATGAACGATCATAGGAGAAGGGTTGCGGACAGATACCTGAAGGAGATCACAAATCCGGAGGTTGTTATTCCTGTTATTACACAGGGAACGGATCCGGTATGGCATGTGTTTGCGATTCGGACGAAGAAGAGAGATGCATTAAAAGCGTATCTGGAAGAACACGGGATCATGACGAATATTCACTATCCGATCCCGATTCATCTCCAGAAGTGTTATGAGTCTCTTGGATATAAAAAGGGTGATTACCCTGTGGCTGAGGAGATCAGTGAGACGGAACTGAGCTTGCCCATGTACTATGGGATGAAGGAAGAGCAGATCGATCAGGTGATTCAGAGGATTAATGTATTTGGTGACTAATCATGATAGAAATAAGAGAGTACTCAGATTCTGATAAGGAAATATGGAACGATTTTAACCGGAGTGCAAAGAACTCACTTTTTATGCATGACAGAAACTATATGGATTATCATCGGGATCGCTTCTCAGATTGCTCATTGATGTTTTATCGAGACGAGGAGTTGATAGCGTTGCTTCCAGGATGTGAAAAGGAATCTTCGTTTTATTCACATGCTGGATTGACTTATGGTGGTTTCATTATCAATGAAAAAATGAAACAGAAGACGATGAATGAGTGCTTTGGCGAATTGCTGAAGTACGCAAAAAAACGTGAATGGAAAAAAATTGTCTATAAAACAATACCGCATATTTATCATAACCAGCCGGCTGAAGAAGACAGGTATGCACTATATGCTTATGGTGCAATAATTAATACTATTGACGCATCCACTTATATTGATCTGAATCACCCGCTTAAGATGTCAAAGGGGCGAAAAGCACAAATATCAAGAGCGAAAAGGGAAGGGGTTGAAGTTCAATTATTGGAAGAGGCGATTCATTATGATCGTTTTATCAATCTTGAAAATGAAGTGTTGGAAAGGAGACATGGGACGCGGGCGGTTCACACCTCAAAAGAATTAAAAATGCTGCATGATCGATTTCCTGAGAATATTCATTTGTATGGGGCAAATAAAAAAGGAAGATTGATAGCGGGTGTAGTGATATACGAATATAATGAGGTTCTTCATACGCAATATATGGCAGCAAACGATGAAGGCAGAGTGATAGGGGCACTCGACCTGGTTATTTCTTTGATTATGGAAAAGTATAAAGGGAGGAAGAAATGGCTGGATTTTGGGATCTCAACGGAGCATGGTCGTGTCTATTTGAATGAAGGTCTAATTGCTCAGAAAGAGAGTTTTGGCGGCAGAACTGGCGTTTATGAGATATGGGAGATTATTCTACCATAACTCTTTTGATTCATTTTTAGTGGGGGAAGCGTAGTGAGAAATATTGATGATTATGAATGCAACTACAGAGCATCTGACATTGAAAAAATGCAGGTGAAATTCAGAAAACGAAAAGTAATTGAACTTATCGAGAGATATCCGCATGGGCGTATTCTTGAAATTGGATGTGGTGATTCGCCTTTATTTATAGATTTTGATGATTTCGAAGAAATGACTATAATTGAACCTGGAAAAAGCTTTGTCGATAATGCAATGGATAAGACTGTTGGTTATTTGGACAAAAACATTGAAATAATCAGAGATTATATTGAAAACACTATACCAGAATTGGTTGGAAAAGAGTTCGATTATATTGTTTGCAGTTCTTTACTACAAGAGGTGGAAGAACCTGAATTGATTCTGAAGGCAATTAAATCTCTTAGTAGAAAGAAAACGATAATTCACATAAATGTTCCAAATGCTAACTCAATTCACAGATTAATAGCAAAGGACATGGGATTACTTGAAGATGTTCATTCTGTTTCGGATTTGGGACATCAACTACAGCAAAACTCGGTATTTGACATGACGAAGATGATAGAGATGGTGTCCAATATGGGATTTGAAGTGATCGAAAGTGGAACGTATATGCCGAAGTTTGTTACGTATTCTCAGATTGAAAAAATGTTACGGCATTCAATAATAAATGAGGATTATTTTGAGGGCTTGTATTCAATTGGGAGGTATATGCCGGAGATTGGTTCTGAATTATATGTTCAACTTAAGATTAGTGAATAAATCAACTATATATGGCATTATTTGTAATGCTATTGGAGAGTATCCATGAAACGCAAACGAATTCTAAGGAACAAATGGAATAACCTTCCTATTACTGTAAAAGTTTCAATCGCATATACGATTTGTGGCATGATTCAAAAACTGATTCAGTTTTTTGCTGTTCCGATTTTTACAAGAATCATGACTACGGAACAATTTGGGAAAATGACGGTATATGTTTCATGGATGGGTATACTTACGGTCTTTCTTACTCTTCAACTTCCATATGGGTCATTTTCAAAAGCAATGATTAAGTTTGAAGAAGATCGGGATGGCTATTTATCAGCTGTTGAGGGGATTTGTTTGGTGTTCTCGACAGTTTTTTTGCTGATATTCTTCGCGTTAGAAGAGGTGCTGAAGTCGCATTTTGGAACACCAATGCTATTAGTCCTTTTAATGGTTTTTGAAATTCTGGCGAACGCTGGGATAGCATTTTGGACTGGAAAGAAACGTTTTGAATTCCGGTATAAATCGGTAGTACTCGTTACTCTTTTAATTTCTGTATTATGCCCATTATTACAGTTTGTCTTGGTAGTTAATTGCGATGATAAAGGAAACGCCAGAATTGTTGGCAATGCAACGGTTTTTATTCTGTTTGGCATTACGATTTTTATAATGGGATTGGTTCGTGGAAAAAAAATATTAAATAAGACATATTGGAAATATGCTCTTGGTTTTAATCTTCCGCTGTTACTGTATTATCTTTCGCAGATTGTATTTGATGCAAGTGACCGTATCATGATTGACCGTATGGAAGGGACCGATAAGGCGGGAATATATGGTGTGGCATATAATCTTGCCATAACTCTTAATTTTGTGTTGGTTGCAATTAATAATTCCTATACGCCATGGTTTTTCCAACTGTATAAAAGTGGTAAACAGGAGAAGAATAAAACAGTCACGAATCTGATAGCCGTATTTCTATCATGCATTTTGTTATTGTTAATCTGGTTGGCTCCGGAAGTGATATATGTATTTGCGGGTGAGGCATATAGCGAAGCAAAGTGGGTTATTCCTCCGGTTGCGATGAGCGTACTCCTTCTCTTTTACACTCAGATATCGGCAAACTATGAGTTCTACTATGAGAATAAAAAGACGCTAACTATAGCTGCGGTCTTGGCGGCAGTAACTAATATTGTACTTAATTATGTTTTTATCCCTGTTTTTGGATTCCTGGCAGCGGGTTATACAACGCTGATTAGTTATATGGTTTTAACATATTTTAATTATTTGGCAAGAAGAAAAATACTAAAAGATCATAGTGTTGCTGATAACGGTGTTGACTCGAAAATGCTGCTTATTATTCTGGGAGTATTTACCATGATAGGCGGTGGCGGTATGGTATTATATTCATTTCCAATAGTCAGAATGATAATAACTGCATTAACCATGTTGGTGATTGTTGTGTTAAGAAAAGAAGTATTTAGATTATTTGCGACTGTTCGTACAACTCTTTCAAAAGTGGAGTGAATTGAAACGTGCCTTGACGGCAAATAATATGGTTATCTACGTTTGTGCATGATACAAGGAGATGCAGATATGAAGCGGGTTGAAGAGAATAAGCTGGTTAAAACAACAAAAAATGTTTTGGTGTGGGGGATGCTCCATGCAAGCCAGATTAAATCGAGATTAATCATATTGTTTGAAAAAAAACAATGGGATGAGCATTATAAAAATGTGATAGTTAATATTCAAAAATCGGGGCGCAAAACGCTCAGATTTGCAGCATATGTCATGTACGACTCTGATTATGGGGTTGATGCATTGTTTGTAAAGATGATGGAAAGGAATAGTGGATGGGATCCGCGGATAGTGGTTGTTCCTGATATTTCTCGAGGGAAGAGTCATGCCAGAAAACTATATCAACAAACAAGACAATTCTTTATTTCTAAATATGGAAAAGAATATGTTGTGGATGGCTGGAATCTACATGGTGAGTTTTATGATCATATAGATGAGTTTGATGTTGTATACTATAACTCACCTTATGATTCTATGGCTCATCCGTATCATAAAATAAGATACTCCACAACCAAAAATGTATTGCCAATTTATATTACGTATGGATATGAGATTTCCAAAAGTTATACGCTTGAAAGATATAGAAGTCTGGAAATCAATTGTTTATGGAAGTGTTATACAGATACTATCTATTCATATAATGATTATAGAAAATATCAGACTAGAAAAGGTAAAAATGTAGAATTGGTGGGTTATTCAAAAATGGATAACTTTGTCAATGCTATGAAAGTTCAAGGAGAGGATAAAAAAACAATTCTTATTGCATCACACCATACAGTGGATGACCCTAGACTACCACTCTCTAACTTTTTAAAATACTATAATCTGTTAGTAAACTTGCCGAAGCTCTTTCCTGAAATACATTTTATTTTTCGCCCACATCCGCTTTTGTTCACTACACTAATCAATAAGGGATTATGGAAAAGCGAAAAGGTGCAAAAGTATTTGGAACGAATGGAAAAAAATGGAATTGAGTATTCTAGTGGTGGGGACTATTTTGATTTGTTCTCCAGAGCTGATGCAATTATTAATGATTGTGGTTCGTTTACAATTGAGTGGTTGTTCACCGGAAAACCGGGTTGCTTTATGAGAAATAGTAAACTTAGGAATCGACAGTTGACATCTTTGATGAATAAGGCACTTGCCGGATATGAAATAGCTCGGAATAAAGACGATATCATTTCTTTTGTTTCTAAAATCCAAAGTGATAGTTTTGAAAAAGAAAGTGGAATGAAATCGTGGGTAAAAGATGGGATAGCAATAAACTATCCGAATGTGTCGGATGTGATTCTTTTGAACCTGTATAATGCCATACTTGGTTCTGACTGAAGGAGGGCAGCATATGAGAATAAAAGGGGAAAAGCAAAGCATAAATTATGAAGATACAGGTCTTTTCTTTAAACATAGAGCAAAGAGGTATAGTGAAGATAACCCGTATTCTGTTACCATGTATCAAGATGATCATCCGGAATTAGTGAAACGTAGAAATGAAAAAGAAGTTGAGGTTCTTCTTCCGAAATTAGAATTGAGGCCTGATTCTAAAGTGTTAGATATTGCCTGTGGAATAGGCCGGTGGGCTGATGCGATAGAATGTAATATCAAAGAATATTGCGGTGTTGATTTTTGTGAGGACCTTATCGATCTTGCCCGAAAAAGAAATATGGACATGGATAATAGATTTTTCCTGGTTGGGAGAAGCACCGAAATTGAAGATGTTTTACGACGAGAAAGAAAAGAAAACTATAATCGGGTTCTTTTTATTGGTGCATTAATGTACTTAAATGATGAAGACATCATGGAGACTTTAAGCCAAACTGTGCGAGTTTGCGAACAAAGCACGATTATTTGTATTCGGGAACCGATCGGGATTGAGGAACGACTAACTCTGAAAAAACAGTTTTCGGATGAATTGGGTGAAGAATATAGCGCAATATATAGAACACGCGATGAACTTGTTGAAATTTTCGAGACTGCATTGATAAATAAAGGGTTTGTCATCGATGAGGAGAACTATTTGTTTGAGGATGGTTTGAATAATCGAAAAGAAACAAGGCAATATTATTTTGTCCTGAAAAGACAGTAGAGAATATCGTAGAAAAGGAAAAAGACTATGAGTAAAAAGGTTCTTACGTTTGGTGTGTTTGATTTTTTTCATTTGGGTCATTTGAGACTTTTTAAACAGGCAAAGCAGTATGGGGATTATCTTGTTGTTGCGGTACAGAAAAGCGAATTTGTTATGAAGTATAAACCCAATGCTAAGATGTTGTATTCTACTGCGGAAAGAGTAGAAATATTAGAGGCGCTCAGGGTTGTTGATGAAGTTGTGGTATATGAAACCGTTGGAGTTGAATCGTTGGAAAGCATAGATTTTGATGTTCTTGCATTGGGTGAAGATCATATTGGTGATCGGTTCACTGAAGCGCAAAAGTGGTGTGAAGATCATCAGAAAGGGGTTATCAGATTGAAAAGAACACAGGGAATAGGATCTTCAGATATCAAGCGGGAATTACTGAATGACTAAATGGGAGAAGAAATGAAAGGAATCATTTTAGCCGGAGGATCCGGTACACGTCTGTATCCGTTGACGGTTGTTACCAGTAAACAGTTGTTACCGGTTTATGATAAGCCGATGATATATTATCCGCTTTCGGCGCTTATGCTTGCGGGAGTGAGGGATATTCTGATCATTACCAGAGAAGAAGACGAGAAGGCATTTAGACACCTGCTTGGAGACGGTTCACAGTTTGGTGTGCATTTTTCGTATGTAAATCAGCCGAAGCCGGAGGGGATCGCGCAGGCCCTGATGTTGGGAGAGAGTTTTATTGGCGACGATACCTGCGCGCTGATCCTTGGGGATAATATTTACTACGGCAGTGATTTCACAGATGTTTTGGAAACGGCAAGAATTAATACAGAACAAGGGGTTGCGACTGTGTTCGGGTATTATGTATCAGATCCTAACCGATTTGGTGTGGTTGAATTTGACAAGGATTTTAGGGTGCTCTCCGTGGAGGAAAAACCAGAGGATCCGAAGAGCAATTATGCGATCACCGGCCTGTATTTCTACCCCAGAGGAGTGACTGAACTTGTAAAATCAGTGTCACCTTCTGTAAGAGGAGAATATGAGATCACGACGCTGAATGATATGTATCTGAAACAGGGTAACTTGAAGGTGAGTGTTCTGGGACGTGGCTTCACATGGTTTGATTCCGGAACCATGGACAGTTTGATGGATGCGGCTGATTTTGTGAGAATGATCGAGCAGCGACAGGGTGTTATGGTGTGTGCTCCGGAGGAGATCGCCTTCTGGCAGGGGTGGATATCGGAAGAGGAACTGAAGCAATCCGCCGATAGATATGGTAATTCATCCTATGGAAAACATCTGAAGTCGGTGGCGAATGGAAGGTTTGTCAGTACGGCAAGAAAGAAATAAGCATTCCGGACTTGTGGCAGAGTCTCCTTCAGAGTGATGATCCTATGAACTGATTTTTGATTTGTCATGATAATGACGTTTGAATTGTGAATTGAATAGCTTCCTGTATAATTCAAAGTGTAGACAATAGGTAAGCCAGACTTAACAAAAAGAGATACCTCAGCTAAACTGTCATTACTGACCCTGAGAAGTTGGTAATAAACAGAAAAGAGAGGTATCTACACAATGAAGTCTACACAAAATAAGAAGATTGAGCAAGTAAAAGAAACAACAATGATTGTCGGCGTTGATGTCGGCAGCGAAAAGCACTATTTTAGGGCTTTTAACTGGAGGGGGATCGAACTCACCAGAAAGCCTATCCCATTCTCCAATTCTATGGCGGGATTTGATATGTTTCATTCGGCTGTGATAGAGCTGATGGAAAACAACCATCTAGAGGAGGCTCTCGTGGGTTTTGAGCCTACAGGGCATTACTGGTTTAATCTTGGTCAGTTTTTGAGCGGTAAGAACATCAAGTTCGTAATGGTAAATCCGCATCACGTGCACAAGACCAAGGAGCTGGATGACAACAGCCCGTCCAAGAATGACCGTAAGGATCCACATATCATAGCGAACCTGGTTAAGGACGGAAGATATTTTTACACATATATGCCTACCGGCGTGTATGCAGAATTAAGAAATGCGTCCAATCGCAGGTTTGTACTTATGGAAGAGCATACGCGGGCAAAGAACCGCCTGCAGAAGTGGATAGCTGTATATTTCCCGGAATACAAGGGAGTTTACACACATATAGATGCCAAGGGTGGCCTGATGGTATTAAAGAAGGCTGCAACACCGGACGATATAGTAAAGCGCGGTGTAGATGGCATACAACAGATTTGGAAAGATGCGAAACTACGCGGTAGTGGTTTCAAAAAGGCAATGCAGATAGTGACTGCGGCCACCAATAGCATCGGACTGAAAGAAGGCCTTGAAGAGGCTAAAATGGAGCTTTTGGATCTGATTGAGGATTACGAACTCCAAACAAAACGTATTGAACGGGTCAATGACCTGATCAAGAACCTCTGCTCACAGATCAGGTATGTAGATAAGCTACTTGAGATCAAGGGCATAGGAATAACAACAGTAGCTGGGTTTATTGCTGAGGTGGGCGATATCACGCGCTTTGGTAACGCCAAGGAGCTTCAGAAACTGGCTGGATTGGAGCTTGTGTCTGCTGATTCCGGCAAGCATAACGGCAGGACAAAAATAAGCAAGCGGGGACGCAAGAGGCTTAGATATTTGCTCGTGCAAGCTGCGGTATCAGTGATCGGTAAGAATGATGAGTTTAAGGAAATCCATCAGTATTACACCACAAGAGATAACAATCCGTTAAAGAAGATGCAGTCGCTCATAGCAGTCGCATGTAAGCTGATAAGAGTATTCCATGTGATCCTTACAAAAGGCGTAGACTATGATGCATCAAAAATGCTCGGAGATATCCGGCATCCGGGAGCAGCTGACCGAAAGGTGGCATAGGTTCCCATAAGATGAAACAACCATGACCATTACGGGAAGCGTCCGCCGAAAGGTGCTGTAATGCAAGTGTTTGGATCAGTAGTGTAGTTACAAAGAATGAGCTGGTAGCCGGCAGGAATTTTCTCCGGAGGGCATGACCCTGATGAATAGCTAAGCTGGCACCCTGGTTATGGACAGGCAGAACGAAGGAAGTGAGGACTCCCCTAGTTGGGATGATCCTGTTGGACATGAGAGGTGAGCTGCCATATAGGGATGGGTATTACATCGAGGCCATTTAAAATCGTTTAGTGATGACGTTTTATTTGGTATACCCATTAACACTATATATCTGCCCTGTATGAGGTAAAGATCACTCCATAACCTTAGCATCATTCATTATGAGGACTCAAAAAGTATTGAATTTACTGAAGAAAACACTTGACTATATGGAGAGGGGAAACATGAGCTCATCATTAATTGAATGACTGAATCGGAGGTGGCGGAATGACGAAACTTCGAAAGAGAATGACAGCGGGTGTGCTTGCAGCGGTCATGACGGCAAGCCTTTTTGGAATGCTTGGAATCAGTATTGGAAATGATCAGGCAGAGGCTGCGGAGATCCCGGTGCGGGAATCGAATGTGACAGAGACCACGGAGGATACCATTATTGTGGGAGTTGAAGGGGTTGAGTGTACTTCGGCCCAGGCGGATATTCTGAAAATCATCAATGACGCCAGATGGGAAGCATGTACTGCTGGAAATGTGCCTGATCCGAGAAATAAAAAAAGAATGCTCACGAAAGATGACTATGTTGAGATGAAACTGGGTGTGAAGGTCCAGAAAACTGCGGTTCTCCGGGCGGCGGAAGGCGGAGTGTGTCTTGGGCATACACGGCCGGATGGTTCGAGCTGTTTTACAGCGGGCTATTCCTACGCGGAGAATCTGGCATGGAAGATGGGCCTCTCAACATCCATGGACGGATGGCTCAGCGAAAAGAGTGCATGGGTAAACCAGGATACCGGTATGGAGACAGGTCACTATACCTCTTTGATCGATCCGGATCATAAATTTGCCGGGATCGCCACCTTTAATCCGGTAAATGACAGTCTGACCTATGACTGGTCCTGCACCTCGGGAGAGTTTGCGTCAACAGATACGGAGATCACGGATCTTGCCGAAGCTCAGGACCATGTTGTTATTCAGAAGATGCCGCTCCTGATCTCCACGGTCCAGACGATGAACATTGATTCGGAAGCGCTGCTTCATATCGGGGATCAGATTCAGACCCGTCTGCTTGTGGACTTTAACAGCTACGGGATCGCGTCGACCAGGTCCAATCTGGTACATGATGCGATCGTATATGACGGAGTCGCATGGAGCAGCAGTGATCCTTCGGTACTCACGGTCGCTTCGGACGGTACGATGAATGCAAAGACCACCGGTTCGGCGGATGTTACGGCTGTCATCGGTTCCGGAACCACCAATGAGAAATCGGTCACTCGTACGATCATCGTTGTCCCGGAGGGCGTGACAATCACAGAGGTTGATGATCCGGACATGGTATATACGGAGAGTAAGAAGGCTCCTGTTCTTTCCAAGATGGTAACGGCTCATCTCAGCAACGGCGATACCGTGAAGATCAATGCGGTCTGGGATTCGTATAAGAGCAGTGACTTGGATACATTTTTTAAGAGTAATGAGTTTGACGTTACCGGAAAGGCTGCCGGTTTTGATGTGGTACAGCGGGTACATGTTAATCCGGCCAATGTAAGGAGAATATACACGGCTGAAAAGAATCCGGATCCAAGTCCGGACGGGCATGACGATTATCTTGAGACCGAGCTTCTTACAGTAGACAGCGGGAATCTGCCGGGCCTGATCTATGCAATGGTGTCATTTGACAACGGGTGGACCATGATCTACGGCGCTGCCTGGAATAATTACGGAATCGTAGAATGGGATGAGGATGATCTGAAGCTCTTTAACAAGCGTGAGGGCGGGGACTTTACGATCAAAGGTACTTTAAAGGTCAGTACGGATGAAGGTCAGAAACCGTATGAAGTGTTACAGGACATACATATCAATCCTGCAACGGTAACAAATGTGGAATTCACCGAAACGGAAGTGACCACGGACAGCGGTGTCGTTCCGGAATATCCGACGGCAACGGTATCCTGGTCGAACAAGGACGTTTCCCAGGAGGAGATCACATGGGATGACGCAGAGCCCACGGATACTGATCGCAAGTATATGGCACGCGAGGGCGGAGATTATACCCTGACCGGTTCCTATAACGGTGAGAGCACGACCATTACGGTTCACGTAAATCCTGCAACTCCGGTTTCCGCATCCATCCCTGCCACCGAGCAGGTGAAGGAGGTTCCCAGCGGAACTCCTGCAACACTGGCCGAAACGGCAACCGTGACCTGGTCCAACGGCGATGAGACGACAGAGCCCGTCACCTGGGAGGAGCAGAGCCATGAGGATTACGGGAAGATCGACGGCGGTGAGTATACCGTAGACGGAACGGCTCTCGGCATTGATGTTCCGACGGTAACGGTCACCGTGCATCCGGCGACCATCAAAAGTGTTGAGAAACTGACGGGGATCGAAACCGTTCAGAAGAAGGCACCGGTCCTTCCGGAAACCGTCCATGTGGTTTGGTCAAACGGAGACGAGACCGATGAGACCGTTGATTGGGAGACGGTTCCGGCATCGTCCTATGAAACTCCGGATACGGACTTTGTGGTAAAAGGAAAGATTGTCGACTTCGAAGGAACGGAAACAGCGGTATCCATCGCCGTTCATGTAAATGAGCGGGAGTTGGTCAGCCTTACCTGGAAGGGCGAGGGACCGGACAGTGCAACATCCTATTACAGCTATAAGAAGACGGACCTTACCGGAACCCTGATCGCCACATTTGATAATGAGGATACAGAAGAGATCGCTCTTACTCCGGCGTTGATCACCGGATTTGATGCGGACAGCAAGGAGAGCACGCAGACTGTTACCATAAGCTATACCGAGTCAGGAGTTACAAAGACTCTGGAAGCGGAGATGAAGCTGATCCAGCGTACGGGCATCGTCATCACGAAGCTGCCGGACAAGCTTGAGTATATTGAGGGACAGCAGCTGGATATCACGGGGATCGAGATTTCAGAGACGCTGGATGACGGAACCACAAGACCTCTTTCCGACGAGGATATGGAGCTTGTGGGAACCATAGACGGGATCGCCGCTCCGACGGAATTCGGAGAGCAGACGGCAGAGGTCTTCCTGGGTGAACACAGAGCAAGCTTTACGATCAATGTCAGACAGAAGCAGCTGACTGGCGCAAGAGTTGTGGATCTTCCGAAGCAGACGACCTACGTTACGACCCAGCCCTTTGACATGACCGGGCTGGTTGTGAATGCGGTTTATGATAACGGAACCGAGAAGCAGATCAAGGTGACGGAGGATATGCTTCGTCAGAATATGGTCATTACCGAAGGAACAGACGGAGTGAATCGGATCACCGACTTTGGTGAACCGGTGGACACATTGACTGCGGATGAAAATAAGCAGATCTATGTTTTATACTCTGAGAAGATCGCCACGGCTCAGGGACCGGGAACACAGTATGCGATAGCATGGTTCTTCGTTGATGTGGCCCAGAAGGAGGTTCAGTCCATCGAGTTTCAGACGGCACCGTCCCGGACGGAGTATCCGGAGTCGGACGTGACCTTCGACAACTTCAGTGATGCAGTTCTTCTTGTGCATAACAACAGGAGCTATGACGAAACCGTGCCGATCACGGAGGCTGAGATCTCCGGCTTTGACATCGATACCATTGATGACTATACGGTTACCGTTACCTACGGCGGCAGGAGCCTGACCTTTGAAGCGACTGTACGCGCCAAGCAGGTGAGTGAAGTCTATGTGCTTGCTCCCGACCGTCTGGAGTATTTGGTGGGAGAGACCATGGATCTCACCGGCGGCGGGGTAGTGGTTGCATATGATAACGGGACTGCGGATCTTTTCCCGTTGGATGAGGCAAATGCAAAGCTGGAAGTCTCCTTTGAGGACGGAACCGGACTGGAGGATGCACTTGCCAAGGGAACGAAGACCCTGGAGGTTCGCTGGGACGGAACACTTCTGACCACAGAGGACGGAAATGAGATCTCGGTAGAGGTTATGGACAAGATCCTGAAGTCCATCGCCTGGAAGGGCGGAAAGCCGGCAACGAATACATCCTACTACGCCTATGATGAGAAGGATCTGACCGGAACACTGATCGTGTCCTATGAAAATGCGGAACCGGATGAGGTTGCATTCACGCCGGACATGATCACCGGATTTGATGCAACCAGCAAGGAGAGCACCCAGACGGTAACCATCACCTATAAGATCGCAAACCAGACAAAGACCATGACCACGGAGATGAAGCTGGTGAAGCGAAGCGGGATCGAAGTGACCAAGGCGCCGGCGAAGACCGCTTATATCGAGGGACAGCTTCTGGATCCTGACGGAATTGAGATCGGTGAGATCCTGGACAATGGTGAGAAACGGCCGCTTTCCGCAGAAGAGGCGGATGCTGCCGAATACTCCGGATATACGACCAGACCGACAAAGTACGGAACCCAGAAGGTGACCGTGACTGCCGGCGGCTTCAGCACGACCTTTGCGGTTACGGTAAGAAAGAAAGCACTTGATCATATAATTCTGGAGAGTGCACCGGATCTGCTGACCTACGTGGAGACACAGCCTCTTGATCCGGAAGGGATCTCGGTTAAGGCAATCTATGACAACCTGGACCAGGAAGAGATCACGGTGACCCAGGAGATGCTGCGGGAAGGTGTACGGGTGACCGGCAGCGGTGAGGCTGCAAGGATCGATACGGGTACGCCGGCAAATACGGACACCATCGGAACACATACGGCTTATGTTCTGTATTCCGAGGAGGATCCGGTATCCGGAGGAACACGCTACTCCTTTGTATCGTTTGACTACGAGGTTATTGAGAAGATCGTTCAGTCCATTGAGTTCGTGACGGAACCTTCCATCACCGAATATCCCGAGGATGATGCAAACTTCGATACCTTCGGAGGCATCCGGATACTGGCACACTGCAATAACGATTACGACGAGATCGTGGATATCACCATGGATCTGATCAGCGGGTTTGATCTGGACAAGGTGGGCGAATATGAGCCGGTCATCACCTACGGCGGAAAGACACTGACCTTTACGGCCACCGTCCGTGAGAAGAAGGCTACCTCCACGGTTGTAACGCCTCCGACGAAGACGAATTACGAGCCGGGCGAAAGCCTGGATCTGTCCGGTGCCTATATCGTGATCAGCTATGATAACGGACGGACGGAGAAGATCCCGGTGACGGAGAATGATAAAGACATCACCGTTACATTTGAGGGAGGGACCAAAACCGAAGGCTCGAAGCAGTTGGTGATCACCTACAAGGGACAGACACTGAAGATGGAAGGCGGAAAGTCGGTGACTATCAAGGTGGAGAAGAAGACAGTTAAGACCAACTACAAAAATGAGTGGCGTAACGGTTACTGGTACGACAGGAACGGTGTGAAGACCTCCTACACCATGAAGTGGAAGCGGGATAAGAAGGGCTGGTGGATCGTGGACAATACCGGCTGGTATCCGAAGAACAGCTGGCAGAAGATCGACGGCATATGGTATTTCTTTAAGTCCAGCGGCTACATGGCATCGGATGAATGGTGCAGGAGTTACTACCTGAACAAGAACGGCTCATGGACCTATAAGCTTACGGCTTCCTGGCACAAGGACGGCAAGGGCTGGTGGTTCGGGAATAAGAGCTGGTATGCGAAGCGGCAGTGGCAGCTCATCGACGGAAAGTGGTATTACTTCAATCCGAACGGCTATATGGCAGTCAATCAGCGGATCGGCGGATACTGGGTCGGCGCCGACGGAGCGTGGAGGCCGTAGGGGTTGCATTTTCGGTGGGATTATATTACAATCGTACCAAGTATGTGTAAGTGAACCGAAGGAAGTGAGACTATGAGAGAGACAAACCACAACACACAGGATCTTGATATTGTGAAGGAGTCGACGCTGGAAGTGCCGGATATCCTGGAGCAGGTCTATGGGGCCCTCTCCGAGAAGGGATACAATCCGGTCAATCAGATCGTGGGCTACATTATGAGTGGTGATCCCACATACATTACAAGCCACAGAGGAGCGCGAAGTCTGATCATGAAGGCGGAGCGGGATGAGATCATAGAGGTCCTGATGGAGAACTACATCGAGACCCGTTTGAAGTAAAGAAATCCTTTGGCAAGGGTGCCTCAGTATGACAGGTGTGTCATCCTGAGGCGCTTGCCACGAAATGAAGTTGTTCGAAACTTACATATCATTCTGAGAAAAGCGAAGAATCCGGGATGTCAATCCGGGCAAAGTGATGAACCCCGGGATGTCATTCTGAGCGAAGCGAAGAATCTTAAAAACAACAGGAGAGCATATATGCGGATCATGGGACTGGATTACGGAACAAAAACAGTGGGCGTTGCGGTTTCGGACGCCTTGCTGCTGACGGCGCAGCCCTATGAAACCATTATGAGAGAGCGGCCGGCACAGCTGCGGAAGACGCTGCAGCGGCTGGAGGCGATCATTAAGGAAGAAGAGATCGGAGAGATCGTGCTGGGTCTCCCGAAGAATATGAATAATACGGAAGGCGAGCGGGCAGAGGAAACCCGTGCCTTTCAGGAAATGCTGGAACGGAGGACCCTTCTTCCGGTGCACCTGGTGGATGAACGACTGACCACTTTGGAGGCGGATCGGATCCTGGAAGAGACGGGGGTGGCCCATTCCGGCAGAAAGGAACATATCGACAAGATGGCTGCGGCAATCATTCTGCAGCAGTATCTTGATTTCCGTCATTCCGCGCACGGAAACGGGGGATCCCAATGATTGGATCCTTCGGCCGGGTGTTGCAGGATGACGCGTATTAGGAGGAAACAGTGATAGACAGACAAATGCCTGTGAAGATCATTCCGCTGGGCGGTCTTGAACAGATCGGAATGAATATCACGGCGATCGAATACAATGACACCATCATCGTGGTGGACTGCGGATTATCCTTCCCGGATGATGATATGCTGGGAATCGACCTGGTCATTCCCGACATCAGCTACCTTCTGGAGAATAAGAAGAAGGTAAAGGGGCTGGTGATCACCCACGGACATGAGGATCACATCGGATCCATTCCGTATATCGAGAAGCAGTTGCAGATGCCGATCTACGCCACAAGGCTTACCATGGGACTGATCGAGTATAAGCTGGAGGAGCACGGGATCCTGAATGATGTGGATCGTCATGTGATGAGTTATGGCCAGACGGTGAAATTCGGACCGATCCGTGTGGAGTTCATCCGTACGAATCACTCCATTGCCGATTCGGCAGCGCTTGCGATCTTTACACCGGCGGGAACCCTGGTCCATACCGGCGATTTCAAGGTGGATTATACTCCGGTCTTTGGAGGTGTGATCGACCTGCAGCGCTTTGCGGAGCTGGGAAAGGCCGGCGTGCTTGCGCTGATGGCGGATTCCACAAATGTAACAAGAGAAGGCTTTACACCCTCGGAACGGACCGTGGGAAAAACTTTTGATCATATCTTTGATGAGAACAGGGATCACCGGATGATCATCGCAACATTTGCATCAAATGTGGACCGTGTTCAGCAGATCATCAACTCTGCCCGCAAGTATAAGAGAAAGGTGATCGTGCAGGGACGGAGCATGGTAAATGTCATCTCCATCGCTTCCGAACTGGGATACCTGTCCATACCGGACAATACCATGATCGAAATTGATGAGGCAAAGAATTATCCGGATGAACAGTTGGTTTACATAACGACAGGAAGCCAGGGGGAGAACATGGCGGTTCTCTCCAGGATCGCGGCTTCCATTCATAACAAGATATCCATCAAGCCGGGAGATGTGGTGATCTTCTCCTCCAGTCCCATTCCGGGAAATGAGAAGGCGGTATACCGTGTGATCAACGAATTGGAGCAGAAGGGAGCAAAGGTGATCTATCATGATGCACACGTTTCCGGACATGCATGCCAGGAAGAGCTGAAGCTGATCTATGCGCTGACAAAGCCCAGATATGCAATCCCGGTACACGGGGAGTATCGCCATCTGAAGCGCCATGCGGAGCTGGCTGTGGAAATGGGGATCCCGAAGAAGAGAGTGAAGCTGATCAAATGCGGCGATGTGCTTTCCGTATCGAATGATACCTTTGATGTGACCGGATCCGTACCGGCACAGGGCGTCCTGGTTGACGGCCTGGGTGTCGGTGATGTGGGAAATATCGTTCTTCGTGACCGGCAGCATCTGTCGGAGAACGGACTGATCGTTGTGGCCCTTACATTGGAGCACAGCACGAATCAGCTGCTGGCAGGTCCGGATATCATTTCCAGAGGCTTTGTCTATGTAAGAGAGTCGGAGAGTCTTCTTGAGGACTGCCGTATGGTTGTTGAGGAAACTTTGGATGAATGCCTGGCCCGGAATATTTCGGACTGGTCGCGGATCAAGGGCAAGATCCGTGATGAGCTCGGAGAATTCCTTTGGAAAAGGACCAAGAGGAGTCCGATGATCTTACCGATCATTTCGGAAGTATAAGGACAGACGGGCAGATACAGGGAGGTAAAGGATGGAAGAAATCCTTGCTGTAACCAGACATGTAAATGAACTACTAAGGGAATCCAAGGAATACAAGAGATTTGTGTTCGCAAGGAACGCCCTTCGCGCCAATGCGGATCTGTATCAGCAGCTTCGTGAACTGAAGAACCGGTACAAGGATGTACAGGCTTACTGGGAAGGAAATCCCTATGACGAGATCTACAGACTGTGCGAGGAGCACGACAGGCTGCTTCACAATTCCGTGGTGAACGAATATCTTCGGGCGGAGAGTGCCATGAGCCGGCTGATCCGCCGTATGATGGATGAGGTGACCGCCGGTATCAATATTGATTTTGAGTAGGAGGACGGGTCCTTGGCAACGTCAAAAATGAAAAATGCATACAAGACCGAAAGCAGGATCAAGACCGCGCTGTTCTATGCGGTGGAACTGCTGATGGATGTACTGATCATATTTGTGATCGTCCGTGGCTTTTCTGTGGCGTATTCCTTCTCCTACGAGGTGTTCAGCGATTCATCGAAGACGCCGGGAGATCTCAGTTATGTGGTTGTGACCATCCAGCCGGATTTCTCCAGCATGTCGGTTGCCGAGGAACTGTACGACAAGGGCGTGATCAAGAACAAGTATGTAATGCTTGCCAAGCTGAAGCTGGGTGAGTACGGAAGAGATATCCGCCCCGGAAAGTATGCGATCTCACCGTCCATGACATATGATGAGATACTGAAGGTCCTGACATCGGCAGCTTCGACCTCCGAAGAGGAGGAAGAGGTACGGGATGCCTCAAAGATCGGAGACACCGGAAAGGTGGCAACGGAATCGCAGACCACCGAAGAAGGCAGTACGGAATCAACGGAAGAAAAGGATGGAAATTCTGATGCGGACGGCGGGAATACAGATGGTGGTGAGGAATAACACCGCAGTAACGCTGGATGAAGCTGTCTGCCCCGGAACGGGTTATACGAAGGCGAAGGCAGTTGAAATGACATGAAGGAGGCCTCATTTGCAGGATTTCGAAAGGATCAGGTCGTTTATACAGTCATTTGGGAAGGATGAAGAAGGATTAACCGGAGAGATTTACCGGGATGCGGTTTCCCGCGGAGTGCCGGTCATCCGCCCGGATATGAAGGAGCTGCTCAGGCTCCTTCTTCTTATGCAGAAGCCGGAACGGATCCTGGAGATCGGTACGGCAGTGGGCTACTCCTCCCTCTTTATGGCCACCGTGCTGCCGGAGGCGAGGATAACAACCCTGGAAATGGATCCGGAACGGGTGACCGAAGCAAGGGAGAATATACAGAGAGCCGGAGAGGAGCGCCGGATCAGGGCCTGTGAGGGAGATGCGGCAGAGCTGCTGACGGAAATGAATGCGGAAATAAGTGCGGAGAAGACCGGATGTGGAACGGAAGCACAGGGAAAAGCAGGTAAGACGGAGACTGGGGGCTGCGAGAAAAACGGGAAGATTTTGCACGGCGCTTCCGGGGCTGCACAAGATGTGGGGGCCAGAGGAGAAAGGGGACTTTATGACTTTGTCTTCATCGATGCCGCCAAGGCGCAGTACGGTGAGTATCTGTCTCTGGTGATCCCACTGGTGCGTCCCGGGGCGGTGATCGTTTCCGATAACGTGCTGCAGGACGGAAGTATCCTGGAGTCCCATTTCCTTGTGGAGAAAAGGGACAGGACGATCCATGACAGAATGAGGGAGTATCTGAAACGCCTGACGGACTCGGAAGAGTTTACAACGACCATTCTTCCGGTGGGAGACGGTGTGGCGGTAACCGTATACCGGCCGGAACAAGGGTAGCCTTATCAGATGCCGGTTGCGGACATGAACCGTCTGCGGACACGAACGACAGAGGAAATGGGGATACAGGAAGATAAGGATACAGGAAGATAAGGATACAGGATAATAAGGATACAGGAAGATAAAGATACAAAGGATCAGGAAAGGTGTGGAAAATGAAGAAACCGGAATTGCTACTCCCGGCCGGAAACCTGGAGAATCTGAAAACGGCCATCTGTTACGGAGCGGATGCAGTATATCTTGGCGGGCAGAGGTTCGGACTCCGGGCAAAGGCAGATAATTTCAGCACGGAGGATATGCGGGAAGGCGTAAGCTATGCGCATGAACGGAACGCGAAGGTGTATCTGACGGTAAATATCTATGCGCATAACGGTGATATTGAGGGGTTGAGAGAATATTTCCGGGAGATCCGGGGAATCCCATTTGATGCCCTTCTGATCTCAGATCCGGGAGTTCTGCTTCTGGCGAAGGAGCTTCTTCCTGAGATTCCGGTCCATATCAGCACCCAGGCGAACAACACGAATTATATGACCTGGGAATTCTGGAAGCAGATGGGGGCGGAGAGAGTGGTTGCGGCACGGGAGCTGTCGCTTCGGGAGATCCGGGAGATCCATGAACACGTTGGAGAGGATATGGAGATCGAGGCCTTTATTCACGGGGCCATGTGCATTTCCTATTCGGGGAGATGCCTGCTGTCGTCGTATTTTACAGGGAGAGATGCGAACCACGGGGCGTGCACCCATCCCTGCCGCTGGAAATATGCCGTTATGGAGGAAAGCCGGCCGGGAGAATATCTTCCGGTGGAGGAGGATGAGAGGGGGACCTACATCTTTAACTCCAAGGATCTTTGCATGATCGACCATATTCCCGAGCTGTTGGATGCAGGGATCGCTTCCTTTAAGATCGAAGGACGGATGAAGACCGCGCTTTACGTTGCGGTCACGGCCAGAACCTACCGGCAGGCCATAGATGACTATTTCAGGGATCCGGAGCTTTATCGTGAAAGACTACCTTATTATAAAGAAGAAATAGCCATGTGCACCACAAGGGACTTCACCACGGGCTTTTATTTCAGCCGGCCCACGGAGGAGGATCAGATCTACACGAATAACACCTATCAGCAGAAAGCGGTATTCATGGGGATGATCGAGGCCGTGGATCCGGACGGGGCGGTACATCTTCACCAGAAGAACAAGTTCTCCGTGGGAGAGGAATTACATGTCATGGGCTATGACGGAGAGAACATTCCGGTTATCGTGGAACGGATCGTAAATGAAGCAGGAGAGGAACAGGAATCCGCACCGCATCCTCAGCAGGCTCTGAAGGTGTATTTCCGGACCGGGAAAACAGGTGACATAATTTTCGGGATGTTGCTGCGCCGTGTGGCAGATTAACAGGCTTTAATAATTGTGTCGAAATTGTGTATTTTGCACAAAGCAAAAAGTCTTTTTTTGAGGAAATGCCTTATGACACCCCTGATTTCTCATAAAAATGCCGAAATATCAGTTATTCTTCCCATATGAATTTACATATGGTATAATATCTCTGTGTGTAAATCAACTATGGAGAGGTATACATAATGCGAGTAACAGGAGCAAGAAAGAAAATCCGTATCGGTGACCTTCTGGTTGAGGCGGGAGCCATTACTGAAGAACAGCTTCAGGAGGCCCTGGCCAAGCAGAAAGAAGAGGGTGGCCGTATCGGTAATGTTATCATGGATATGGGCTTCATCAGCCGTGAACTTCTGATCACCGTGCTGACAACCCAGATGGGAATCGATTTTGTGGAACTCCGGTCTGTAAAGATCGATGAGAACGTTCTGAAACTGATCCCGGAGAAGCTTGTCACTCAGCATAAGATCATGCCGATCGGACTTGCGGATGACAATCCGAATATCCTTCGCCTGGCCATGGCGGATCCCATGGATCTGGCAGCAGTGGATGACGTTGCGATCTCCTCGGGTCTGCAGGTGGAGCCGGTTCTGGCATTCGATGATGATATCTCCGAATGCGTCGGTAAGTACTATGGTAGTGCGCAGGCTATGGAGGCAGCGGAGCAGTTCCGTATGGAGCAGGCGTCCGGTGAGCTGACGGATGAAGAAGTCGACATGATGAAGGAGGATATCGATAATTCTCCCATCGTACTTCTTGTTAATCAGATACTGGAAGGCGGTGTCCGCCAGCGTGCATCCGATATTCATATCGAGCCTATGGAGACTTATGTCAGGGTGCGTTACCGTATCGACGGTGCGCTGAAGCAGGTCATGACCTATGACTACAGCCTTGCAGCGGCTATTTCCGCCCGTATCAAGATCGTCGGCGGAATGGATATCGCCGAGAAGCGTAAACCTCAGGACGGCCGTATCACCATCATGGTAGACCGCAGAGAGTTCGACGTCCGTGTATCCGTTCTTCCTACCGTATACGGAGAGAAGATCGTTATGCGACTTACCTCGAAGGAAGGCCTGACCAAGCCGAAATCCGGACTTGGATTCTCTCCGGAAGAGATCGAGGTATTTGACGGAATCCTCAGTAACCCACACGGGATCATCCTGGTTACAGGTCCTACAGGTTCCGGTAAGTCCACCACACTGTATACGTCGCTCAGTGAGCTGAATACGGAAGATGTTAATATCATCACGGTTGAGGACCCTGTCGAGGCGAATATCGACGGTATCAACCAGGTTCAGGTAAATGTCAAGGCAGAGATGACCTTCGCGGCAGCCCTTCGTTCCATCCTTCGTCAGGACCCGGACATCATCATGATCGGAGAGATCCGAGACGGTGAGACTGCCCAGATCGCCGTCCAGGCCGCTATCACCGGCCACCTTGTAGTATCCACCCTGCATACGAACTCCGCGGCGTCCACCGTTACCCGTGTTATCGATATGGGTATCGAGCCGTACATTATCGGAGATGCGCTTGTAGGCGTTATCGCACAGCGTCTGGTGCGCCGCCTCTGCAATTCCTGTAAGGAGCCTCGTCTGGCTGAGGATAACGAGAAGGAGATCCTCGGAGTTACCGATCCCGATGAGGATGTGGTCATTTATGAGCCGGTGGGATGCCCGCTCTGCAATGAGACCGGATATTCAGGCCGAATCGGTGTGTACGAAATGATGCCGGTATCGCATGATCTGCAGGCAGTCATTTCCAAGGGGGCAACTGCCGATGTCATTGAGGATCAGGCGCTGAAGGAAGGCATGACCACTCTGAAGATGGGCGCTGCCCGTCACGTTATGAACGGAGTCACCTCCATTGAGGAGATGAAGAAGATCGTTTATACGGCAGGTGACGAGTACTAAACTGCATATTATGAGGCTGAGCGACAGGAAGCCTCTTATATGGATACAAGAAATATGAAAGAATGGGGGTAAGAAAGTTATGTTAGACATGGACGAACTGCTCAGTCTTGCGATTGACCAGAATGCATCCGATATCCACATAGCCGTGGGCATCCCGCCGAAATTCCGAATCAGCGGTGCGCTTGTGGATGTCAACGTACCGCCTCTTACGGCGCCGGACGCAGCAGAATCCATCGGTTCTACCATGAACGAGCGCCAGAAGGCAATCCTGAAGGACCGCGGCGAGTGCGACTACGCATACTCCGTAGGGGACAAGGGTCGTTTCCGTGTGAACGTTTACATGGATCGTGGACGAATGGCAGCTGCCTATCGAAAGATCGATACGATCATCCCACGGCCGGAGATGCTGGGCCTTCCGCATGCAGTGGTTGAGCTCTACAAGAAGAAGAGAGGTCTGGTACTTGTTACAGGACCTACCGGTTCCGGTAAGTCCACAACCCTTGCGTCGATCATCAATAAGGCAAATGAGAACATCGGCGCTCACATCATTACGCTGGAGGACCCGATCGAGTACCTGCACCAGCATAAGAAATCCATCGTAAACCAGAGAGAGCTCGGTATGGATACCCTTTCTTTCGATAATGCGCTTCGTGCTGCACTTCGTGAGGATCCGGATATCATCCTGGTAGGAGAGATGCGTGATCCGGAGACCATCCAGATCGCGATCACCGCGGCCGAGACCGGACACCTTGTGTTCTCGACACTGCATACCATCGGTGCAGCGAGTACGATCGACCGTATCATCGACGTATTCCCGCCGCATCAGCAGCAGCAGATCCGCATCCAGCTGGCCATGGTTATTGAGGGCGTTATCTCCCAGCAGCTGATCCCCACTATCGGAGGAAACAGCCGCTGTGCAGCTTTCGAGGTCATGCTTGCGACACCGGCGATCCGTGCTCAGATCCGTGAGGCAAAGACACATCAGATCGAATCTTCGATCCAGACGTCCAAGGCAATCGGAATGATCACCATGGATGATGCGCTGATGGATCTTTACCATAATGGTATGATCTCCAAGGACATGTGTCTCATGTATGCTCAGGACCAGCAGGTAATGAAAAAGAACCTGTATTAAGCGATTTAGCCCTTGCATGAAGATGTGAACTGTTTATGAATTGTTAACATATTTGTTGCAAATTGTTCAAAACAGAGGTATCATTTTCATAGGTATATAGAAAAAATGTAAGTTGGAGGAAGTGTAATGGCAAAATATTCTTTCAAGGTCGTTGACTCCGCAGGGAAGTCGCAGAAGAAGACCGTCGAGGCAAAGTCGGAAGAAAGTGCCAGAGCCAAACTGAAATCAGAAGGCTATAGTGTCGCCGGCGTGGGCAAGGAAGTCGGTGGCGGAAAGAAAAAGGGCGGTAAGGTAAAAGACCGCGATCTTTCTGTGTTCTGTAAACAGTTTGCTGCGGTGCTCCGGGCCGGCGTGCCGATCATATCCGCACTGGATATGATGGGGGAACAGATGACGAACAAGTCGTTGCAGGCTGCTCTTCAGGAAGCTGCAACTTATGTTCAGAAGGGTGGAACTCTGGCAGACGCCATGAGGCAGAATCCGAAGGTATTCCCGGATATGCTTTCCAACATGGTTGCGGCCGGTGAGTCCTCCGGTAAGCTTGAGGTTGCTTTCGAGCGTATGGCAGTCCAGTTCGAAAAGGACGGAGCCATCAAGTCAAAGATCAAGGGTGCGATGACTTACCCGATCGTTATTCTGATCGTCGTAATCGGCGTCGTTGGTCTTCTGATGGTCATGGTTATCCCGACCTTCTCCGAGATGTTCAAAGAGATGGGTACAAAGTTGCCGGCAGCTACACAGGCACTTGTAAACCTTTCGGATTTTATCGTTAACAAATGGTGGCTGTTGCTCATAATCGTTGTTGCTCTGATTTTCGGCATCAGATTCTTTAAGAAGACTCCGGCAGGACAGCAGTTCTTCGGAAATCTTGCTTTGAAGGCGCCGATCTTCGGACAGTTGTCTGTTAAGACGGCTGCGGCAACCTTCTCCCGTACATTTGCAACGCTGCTTGCATCCGGTATCCCGCTTATCGATGCAGTTGAGCAGACCGGCAAGGTTATGAAGAACAAGGTTATCCGCGACAAGGTCATCGCCTGCAAGGCACAGGTGGCAAAGGGTGTTCCTCTTTCCAAGCCCATCAGGGATATGGATATCTTCCCGAGCATGCTTCCTCAGATGATGCATATCGGCGAGGAGACAGGTAACATCGAAGACATGATGGAGAAGGTGGCAGACTTCTACGAGGAAGAGGTCGAGATTGCAACCAGTGCACTTACCTCCATGATGGAGCCGCTGATCATCGTAGTCATGGGTGTAACTGTCGGTGGTATCGTTATTGCGATCTACACCCCAATCCTGTCCATGTACGACGCGGTTGACAGTTACTAATATTTTTACAGGTGTAAACGTGGAACCTTGGGCGAGCAGGGGAAAGCGATTACATATATCCTTTGGGATATCTACTGCCGGGCGAGCGGCAGGATATACATATCAAAAAAGGAAAAAACTAAATCACTTAAGAAAAGGAGAGAAAAAACTATGAAGAAGAACAAAGGTTTCTCACTTGTAGAGCTCATTATCGTTATCGCGATTATGGCTATCCTTGCAGCAGCTATCGCTCCTGCACTGATCCGTTACATCGACAAGTCTCGTAAGGCAGACGACATCGCTGCTGCTGAGACTGTAAACACAGCTGTTCAGACATCTCTGTCCAACGAAGACGCTTACGATGAGATCATGGCTCATATGGATGGTTCTATCCTTCTTAGCGCTGGTCAGGAGACACCGTTCCCGGATGGAACATATCCGAACTTTGCTAAGGAAGTTAACTCCAACATGGGTGGTAAGACACCGAAGCTGAAGTATAAGAAGCAGCTTGAGACCGCTTCTTTCATCCCTGGTGGTTGGGCAGTTGCATGCTCCAATGGTAAGCCGATCGTTTACATCACCGATGGTGGTTCCAGTAAGGTTGAGGTTCAGCCGTCGATCGCTCCGGATTACAAGTAAGATTGTAAGAAAAAGGAAAGGACTGTAACAGGTCTTAGTATCCGGTGCCTGTCTCGCTCGCAGGCATCCGGATAAAAAAGAGCTTCAGTTTTTTCGCGGTCAGCAACTTTTGGTGTGGCTGGCGGCTGCGTAACATTTTATTTGTATCGGATGAAGGTCCGATTATAACAGAACATAGTTTTTAGTATCGGGGCAAATCCGATCGATGGGTGGCAGCTGATAAGCTGTACCTTTAAAAGAAGTATGAAAAACTGATTAGCGAGGGAGGCTATAGGATGGCAAAAGCACAAAGAGTCTTATCAATAGACATCACGAACGAAAGTATCACCGTTGTGGAGATTACTGCTTCGGCAAAAAAGCAGACCTATATCCACAAGGTACTCATCTTCGAGACTCCGGAAGATTCCTATGAAGACGGAACGATCCGGGATCCGGAGAGGATCGCAGCAGCGATCCGCAGCCAGCTTCAGCAGGCTGGTATCACAAACAAGGTTGCAGTCTTCGTTATGAATTCTACGAAGATCATCAACAGAGAAGTTGTAATCCCGTATGTAAAAGAGAATAAAATCGGAAGTATCATCAATGCAAATGCATCTGATTATTTCCCGGTAAGCATAGAGGATTACGTTGTATCGAATTCCCTTCTGGAGACGACCACAGACGAGGCCGGTGTAAAGCAGATGCGTGTTATGGCAGTTGCAGCACCGGAGGCTATGGTTCGTTCCTACTATGATCTGGGTGCAGCTTGCGGCCTGAAGGTTCAGGATCTGGACTTCATCGGTAACAGTATGCTGCAGCTCATCAAGACACAGACCACAGAGCAGTCGACCACAATGGTAATCCAGCTCGGCAGCGAGTCCACCGTTCTGAACGTTGTTCAGGGTGATAAACTCCTGCTTCAGAGAAACGTACCTTACGGTACAAACCCGGTAGTGAATGTGGTTATGGAAGAGCGAGGAGTGGATGCTACCACAGCTATGACACTTCTTCAGAATGACCGTATCATCACCGTTGATTTCGATGATAATGAGGCAACCGGTGCATTCCGGTATCTCATCAATAACATCGGTCGTGTCATGGACTATTATGCTTCACAGCATCCGGACAATCCGATCGATGATGTATTCCTGACCGGTGACGGTGCCCTGATCCGCGGCATCGACGGACTGTTCAAGATTCAGCTGAACGTTTCCACCCGTATCATGGATACACTTTATAATGTAAAATTTGATCCTTCCATTGATCAGAAGATCTACAGCCCGGTTTACCTGATCTCTCCGATCGGAGCGGCAATTAATCCGATGGGCTTTGAGCTCGGCGCAAAGGGTGGCGGAGGATCCAAGGAGAAGGCCCAGATCGGCTACGCTCCGTTCATCATCTTCACCGTACTCTGTGCGATCGCTGCAGCAGCTCTTTCCTTCTATATGCTGAATGAGAAGAGCAAGATGCAGGACAAGAAGAGTTCCCTTGAAGCTCAGATTGCCGAGAAGGAATATATCGAGAAGATCATCGCAGAGCATGACAAGATGAAAACCATCGCTCAGAATGCTCAGGAGATGACAGCATCCACCTATGAGCTGAACGAGCAGGCGCTTGCATTCATCAACGAGTTTGAAGGAAAGATGCCGAAGTCCGTATACCTTGACAACTTCGTTTCTTCCAGTACAGCAGTCAATATGGCGGTTCTGGCAACCAGCTATGACGATGTTGCTCAGCTGATCGTAAACCTGAAGTCCATTTCAGTTATCACCGACGTATATGTAGCTTCTGTTCAGACGCAGAGAGCAGCAGACGGTGATACAGATACAGGAAAGGATGTTTTCCGGTTCTCATTGACCTGTGTATACACTGATCCGCATGCCGCTGAGAAAGCAGCAGCAGAAGAGGCGGCGGCAGCAGAGCAGGCAGCAGACCAGGCGGCAACAGAAGAAGCTACTACAGAAGCGGAGTAATAGGGGGAGGATAAGAATATGAATGATACATCAAAAAAGGCATTGATTTGCTTACTCGGTATAGCGATTATCTTCCTGGCCTATATGTATGTTTTTTCTCCGGCCAAGGAGGATAAGGATAAGTTAGAGAAGGAGTGTAATGAACTCCAGGTACGTTTGGATGACCTGATCGCCAAGGAAGCGATGAAGGATCAGCTCCTTGCAGAAACAGAGGAGTATAAGCAACAGTTCCAGGATGTCCTGAAGGATTATCCGGCTGATCTGAACCAGGAAACTGCAGTTATGTTCTTCAAGTCCATCGAGGAGAACAATGAGTTTATCAACCAGTCCTTCAGCATGCCGAAGGAAAATGAAATCTATCGACTGAATGGAACAGACAGTGCAGGCGTTTCAGCTGATGCTCTTACAGGCGATCAGGTTGAGAAGGATGCTTACATCTGCTACTCAACAACATATTCCATCGCATATCGTGGTGCATATCAGGGTATCAAGGATATGCTGGCGTATATCGCAGATTACAAGTATCGCATGAACGTATCCTCCATCTCCATCTCTTATGATCAGGAGAAGGATCAGTATTCCGGAACAACTCTGATCAATGCATATTCGATCAGCGGTCCGGATCGTACACCGGATACAGTTGACCCGGGTGTTCCGGCAGGTACATCCAACCTGTTCATCGCAGGCGACGGTTCTTCCTCTGCAGCTGCAGCTTCCAAGTATGATGCAGATCAGGGCGATGCGATCAAGACAAGCAACAACGTAGCAGTTCTTCTTAATTCTGCAAATAGCGATCTGTCTGCTGGCATCATTGCAGCAGCAAATGCAAACCGTGACGACACCTATGTAACATCCAGTGACAATTCCAGAGTTCAGCTTACATTTAACGTTTACGAGGATGGCGGTAAGAATTACGTTGAGTATTCCATCGGAACACAGAAGTATGCAGCAGAGGTGCTTACATCTGATGTAACCATTTATGTGAAGTCCTCCGCACGTGTTGATTCCAGTGACGCAAACGGCGTAGACGTTTCCGTACAGAATACTACAGCACTTCCGGTATACTTCAAGGTTGTTGACGATGATGCTACAAATCCAAGATTCAAGCTTGTAAGCAAGTCCGGTACATGCAGAGTATATTAAGAAGCGTTGTAACATTTAACTGTTAACCATTAATTATTTAGGATTGGAGTGAATGCGATGGTCCGAAAGAAAAATCAAGGTTTTAGTTTGATAGAGGTGATTGTAGCCGTCGCCATATTGACGATACTTATGGCACCGATCATCAAGCAGGTTATTCAGACTCTGCAAACCAGCGCTCAGGCAAAAGAGCGTCAGTACGCTGTGGAGAATGCTGAGTACATTTTGAACACACTGCAGGAAACTCCGGTTTCTAAACTGAACACTTTAGCAGGCAAGCTGGGGGCAACCCCGGCTGCCGATGCTGAAGGAAAAGTTCTTACCGAGAGTATCGACGGCGGTGATCTGAAGTTCACCAGCTGCGTTACAAATCCCTCCGTAAACTGCTTTATCTGGCAGTGCGGAGATTATGCTTCACTTGACTCATATCTTAGCAGGACACCTGTTGCACAGACTGATATTTCTTCAGCATTATCGTTTGGCTATGGTGTTCCTTACTCTGCAACGACCTATACTCTTGAGAAGACCGCCCTTGGAAGAGGAGATAAGTTCTATCAGAGAAAGGTTACTGTAGATAACCTTCGTGCGGTTGTAGCAGCAAATGACAGCACGATTGAAACCTACTTCTCAGAAGAAGCGATTGCTGCACTTAAGGATAACGGTTTCACCATCACAACAGAGGGTGCAGCCGTAAAGTATGACGCAACTACCGGACTGGTATCGGATATCGTGGTTTCCAAGGTTTCCGGTATCCGCAGCCCGAACGGAACCGGTACCAGCTACATGCAGGATCTTGACAGCAGTAAGGTTGCCATCATCCAGGGTTCGGCTTCCAACTTTGACGCTCAGGCAGAAAATGATCTTTACAATCTGAAGATGAACCGTTTGAAGGCTTCTCGTCCCGATGACTGGGTACAGGCAATGCTTTCTCACAACGGAAGCGTATTGGAGACAAAATACTTCTTTGACAATGTAAGTAAAATGACGAGGATCTCCATTGTATCAGGATATGATACAGAGAAGGATCTGAAATATTACGATGTTGACTGTACTGTATTCTATGAGGATTACCTGATCAAGGCATCCGATGAGGATCCGGTGAATGCAGGTGAAAATCCGTATGACGATGCAGCGGATGTATTTGATGATATGGACATCGACCAGAATAAACCCGAGACCCTGACCTACAATGCGTATACACACAGGTTCTATACGAATCAGGCTCCGGATATCTATCTGGTTTATGAGCCCTATGTTGCAAGTGAATCAAATTATGCTACAAGGGACTATATAGTGACCTACGACGGCGTGCTCTATGATGCCAAGGAGAAGCATTCCAAGCTTTATGTGATCAAGCCCAGCAAGGGACGTGTCGTAAGATACAAAGCCCTGGCTTCGGAGCCGGCAGACTGGTCAGCAAATTATGAAAGTTATTTTGAAAAGAGTGGTACTGATTACGTACCGGTTACGGGTACAGAGGCACCTGCATTCGAGGAGAATAAATACTATCAGCGTGCTCATGACTTTACTACAAACTTAACGACAAAAGCCGACACCTCGGTAGATGTCTATCTGAACTATCTGAAGAAGAACACAGGTGAGACAAATGTTCTCCCGATCTACACAAATGTTGATCTGGCAAACTTCAAATGTGCACTTCCGGCGGGTGCAAAGGACGGATGTCAGTATTCTGAGAATCGGAGTCTGTACTACGGAGTTCCGAAATCCGTTGAGGACGGGCCGGTCAATAAGACGAATAAGTATTCTGCCGATGAAATGACGAGAACTGCATATGATTCGGCAATCGTTAAGGATATCCATGAGGATGTCACCTTGTCGGATCGAGTATATACAGTTACGGTTCAGTTGGATAAGCTGAATGAGGACGGATCGGTTTATTCCGGTTATTCCGTTAAACTGTCAGGTGCAAAGGGGGCTGAGTAAGTGAAAAAGTTACGCGCGAAACTGAAAAACATACTGAAGAATCAGGGCTCAGGTCTGGTTCTGGTTGTTGTAGCCGTTGCGTTCATCGGTATTCTTGTCGGCTCCCTGCTTACGGCTGTTGGCTATGCATATCGACTGAAGCTCTATGACTACAACGCAAAGGATAACTTCTACTATCTGGAGCAGGCCATGGATGAGGTTTATGCCGGTGTCGGTAATGAAACCCTGTCCTGCATGCAGACCGCATATACGGATGTGGTTAATGAGATGGTAGAGTATTCTGAGTCTACCCGGAATTACATCACCCGGGATCCGGAAGACCTGAATGCACAGTTCAAGAAGCAGTTCATGGCAAATGTGGCAAATTCTGAATTCATGAAGACTGCCGGCGGTGCGCTTGACAAGTTCCTTCAGAGCTTCATCACCAACTCTGATGTAAAGCTCGTGACGGGAAATGCCAAGATCGTCAAGTATGTCATGGACGAGGGCGGAGTAGAGAAGGTCTATAACGGTGTTGCGAATGCAAATGTAGAGTATTCCACGATCGTTATCAAGAACGTTATCCTCAGCAGAACGGCTAATTACAATCGTTCTACTGCAAACGGAAATTTCACTCAGACGATCTCCACCGATATCGTGGTAAATCAGCCTGATTTCGAGATGAACTTCACCTCGATCATCATGGATTACTCCACTCTGTATGATTATTGCATGCTCGCTGACAGCGGTATCGAGATCACACAGAACAAGTCAGAGCTCAGCATCAGCGGTAACGTATATGCTGCAGCTGACTTCTACAACAAGGGATACAACAATTACAAAGGTACTGCGGCAAGACAGGCAGCAAACGGTGGTTTCTATTATGATTTAAACGGTGTCGGCAGGGGTAGCGCGCACGGAGTGGTTTATGGCAAGTCCGGAAACACTGTTACGCCGACTGAGACCAGTTATGTATCTTCTCAGGAGATCCCTTCCACGATCTCTACTGATACTCGTGTTTACAACAACTTTAATAACGGAAAGGTTTCAAACAACACTTCCCAGAGTCTGAGAAATGACCGTATTTATTACGGCACCAATTTTACGGTAGCGAATTATGATGGTGTTCAGGAGAACAGTATGTACTCCGGGCTTTACATCAAGGGTGCGAATGTAAATATGCAGTCTTCCGAACTGATTGTTCCGGGAACCATCGCTGTTATGGATGGTGCAAGACTTACTCTGTACGGAAAGACCGGTGCCAGTGTTTCAGAGGCCGATGTATGGACAGATAATATCGCACTTGGCGGTATCGGAAACAAGGATTCTGCTCCGTATGCACTTCTTCGTGCAAACCTGCATGTAAGAGACGACCTGGAACTTAACGCGAACTATTCCTACTTCCAGGTTGCAGGACGTTACTACGGCTTTGGAGACAGCACAAAGGCAGATGCCCGTGAGTATGTTCCGACCGTAACCGGTGACGCTGCAAATGCTTATTTCTATAAGGAAATGGTGAACGGTGTAGCTACACCGAAGGCCCGTGGCCACTATAACAGTTCTGCGATCGTGATCAACGGTCAGCAGTCCAAGCTGGAGCTTTCCGAACTGGATGCGCTCTTTGTAGGCGGACGTTCCTACGTACAGCTTTCCAAGGATTATGGCAATGTGGTAAGAAAGAGAGCAGTCTCAACCGATACGGAGAAATTCGATCCTGATAATCCGGAATTCATTATTGATGAGGTTGATGAAAACGGTAAACAGGTTACTGAGAAATCTTACGTATTCGATGGGAATACGGATGACTTTAAGACCGGTGAGAGTATCTCGATCAAGACAAACCAACTGGCATACGTGCCGATGAATATCACCGGTGTATCCACTGTAAATATCGTTGAAGAAACACTTACTGACGGAACAAAATACTACAAGGTTCCGCTTCCGAGTGAAGTACAGAGCTCTGTTCCGTTCCTTCAGATCCTGAGCGGCGGTGCAGGTACCGAGAACAATGTAATGACCTATGTTCCCTGTATCAAGTATGATACTACCGACGGAACCGAGTATTACTATGATTTTGAGACCTGCTACAAGCTGTTCTATCAGAGCAAGGGTAAGAACAAAGCTACATTCAATTACCCGTATAAATCATCAGCAACTGCCACACCTCAGATGGTAAGCGTTGATGTTGATATCAAGTCGGCAGAAGATCTTGCAAAGCAGTTCATTATCTTCTATTATACAGAGCTTTCCAATTACGATTCCTCCAGCTGCAAAGCAGTTCTGCCGGATATCGGAGACAAGTATGAAGGCTTCAATTTCGACGAGGGTTATCTGGAGATTCCGACACAGGAGAACAATATTTACTCCTCCGGCGCGATCACCGCAAAGGACGGTACGGAATTCACCATTAAGGGTGCCGAAAACCTGCAGGAATCCATCGAGAGTTCTGCAAGAGAAGAGAAGTCCGAGTATAGTAAGATGCTTACTACTAGTGTAACACAGGCTGCAACTGTTGCCAGTGATATGGAGGAACGTTACGCATATCTCAAGTGGACTTTGGAGAATTATAATCCGAATCTTGCACGAAGCGTAGCTGAAAGGGCCTATGTTAGCACAACGGTTGAGAGTTATGGTGAGCAGTATCTGACTCCGTTGAACCGTTACCTCAATTTCAATCAGATCACTCCGACAACGGATATCCATCCGGCCATGACAGGTTACAGGAGTGGTACCAGTCTGGAACTTGCTTCCGGATACAAGGTATGGATCAGCAGCAATGATGTAGTTGTAAGCTCTGACAGAGAAGACGGCGTCGTTCAGGGTATTGTAGTCGCAAAGGGTAATGTGTTCTTTGATAAAACAGTCACCAAGTTTGAAGGACTGATCGTATCCGGTGATAAGATCTTTGTTGATAATACCACCACATTCCCTACCGGACGCGGAAGAACAGCTGCCGGTGACAGTACGATCACATCCATCAGCGCCAGCCCTGAGATTGTACGTGCAATCCTCAATGAGTGCATGACGATGACAGGTGACACATCTGATAACGGAACCTATGCAAAGAAGGTTCTCGCAGTCTTCAAGTCCTATGAGAAGTATGCATATGCTACTTCCGAGGTTAAGACCATCGATGTAAGCCTGAAGACCATTGATACGATCCAGTACTCCGACGTAGTACGGTACTCCAACTGGATGAAGAACGTTGTTGCAGAGCCGAAGACAGAGCCTGCGACTGACGAACCGTAAAGGAGGAGCATATGGCTAAGCATAAGAAGAATCAGGGTTATTCCCTGGTAGAGCTGATCGTGGTTATTGCGATCATTGCGGTCGTAGCCGGTCTGTCACTGATCTCTGTCACACTGATCCATTCAGCGAAGGCTAAGAACGCTTCAACTACGGTAGATTCTGAGATCTCCACGCTGATCACGAAGTCCAAGAATATGAGTTCGGATCGTGCCGGATGGCAGTATGCAGCGCGTATCTATTCAGATGAGAAGGGTGCATACTACTTCCAGAAGGGTTATTATGATCCCTCATCCAAGACTTATGACTTTAAGGATACGGATACGGAGGGTGAAGGAAAGGGAATCGCTCTTTCATCCTATGTAGTGATCAAATACACCGGAACCTGTCCGAATGTGGCTTTCAGTAATTCAACAATGACAGGAACTGAGGATATCAATCTTACGGTTAATGATCATGAGTTGAAGAACCTCTGTACTGCAAACGGAAATCCGGGTGGCGGACTCTTTATCCGTTTTGCAAAGGACGGAACCTGTGAGTCGGGTGTAGGTGATATCCGGTTCTATAAGAGAAACGGTAATATCGTGGCACATGAGTATATCCGTGCAAATGGTAGTCATCAGTCCAGGTAAAGGGGGGATTTATTGTGAATAGAAGACAAGTAAATAACCGAGGCGTAACCCTGGTTGAGCTGATGGTCGCCCTTGCAGTCCTGGCTATGCTGATGACTGCAGTGATCATGCTGATGAGCAACAACACGGTAATTTATAAGAAGACAAAAGCAGACATTTCCATTCAGACGTCTGCACAGGAAACCTACGGAGCAATTCAGGACAGTATCATGCAGGCCAAGTCGATAGAGCTTAAGGCTTATACAGATACGGATGCAACAGTTAAGACCTACAAGAAGGCCTCTTCCATAGCTCCTGGAGATGCATCATCCGGTTTTGATACACTGATGAGTGTAAATGCCGTAGGAGCAGCAAGTTATACCACGGTTTATCCGGTACAGCTGACGATCGTATATTCTGTTGAGAACAGTGACGACATCAACAACAAGAACTGTACGGTAAACTATTACTTCCACAGATATTCCGATCCGGAGAGCGGACATGCCAAGTGTAATCTTTATGTGACACGTACGTATGAAACCAGCGTTGACAGGATGGATGACGTTTGGCCTGAATCCTATAACAGCGGCTGGACGCCTGCCAAGCAGACGGAGTCATCGAAAGAGGATCGGGATAAGTTCACTGAGTGGCTGTATACTTCAGCCATGTCGGAAGCAAAGTTCCATGTGGATTATACAACTCAGTCCTTTGACGTGATCCTGGATTTCTGGGACAGAGGACAGAAGTATAATACTAGCGGCCTTGTAAGCTGCCGTAACTCTTACATTATGAAGGATATGAGAAACCGTACAGCGGCTGCTGTATCCATAACGGAGACAGAAGGCGAAGGCGGTGAAGGCGGCGAAGGTGCCGAAGGTGCCGGCGGAGAGTAACAGGAAAGGAATGTGATTATGAAGACAAGAAACGCAAAAACTTTGGTGATATCGCTTGCGCTTATGCTTGTGATGTGCGTTGCTGCCACATTACTTTCATTCTCGCTTGCTGATGACACCCCGGGGGCGGATGATACCGGAAGTGGAAGCAGTTTCAATACCACAAAGACAAATATTGACTATATCATTGAGAATTCGGCTTCCTCTGAGAAGGACGAAACCGGTCGTGATCTGAGTCCCTTCTACATAGTGGAAATCGGTTCGGCCGCAAACGATAATAATTCTCCCCTGAAGGCAATGGTAGTGGAGGATCTTACAAGCGACGCTTCTACAGATGATATCAGCCATTTTGTAAAACAGGTGATCAATGGTTGGTCGACTGAGAACAAAACCATGACACCGAATAAGATTTCCTATCAGTATATCCCGGTAGGAACTCTTTCATCAGAAGAAAATCTTAATGCGGCTATATCTGCTGTCAGCAAGGCAGATCTGATCTATGTCAGCAATGATCCTGACAGTCAGTACTCTGCTTCGAAGGATATCCCCGAGGACCTGAAGATGATCCTTTCGGGTGCAGCTACATCGAATTACACCCCGTTCATTATTGACAGTCCGACCAAGACCAGCGGCGGTGGCGGCGGAGGTGGAAGTTCTTCCACCATCACGACTCTGGCTCAGAAGATCTTCGCCAAGTCAGGTGTTTACAGAGCGGTTTATTCCTATGATGTTTCGGCATCTACCGATGCTACAAAGTTCCTGAACCGTCTGGATAAGAAGTCCAAGTGGCTGCCGATCTCCGGTGATAATTATGCCGATAACTGGATTGAAGACGTAGATGGCAAGAAGTCAGCTCGTATCCTTACGATCCAGAGAGATGATTCAGATAACGCAGTTACTGCAAAGCTTGTAACAACGCTTGGTACTACCACCTACGATATGGCTAAGATCGTAGAGAAGGATCCGACCTTTGATCCGACCGGTAAGGAAGCATATCAGATCACGGGAACCGCTTTTGAAGAGTTCGGCTATCGTTCCACACAGGCAGTTCCGGATAATGTGATCCTTGAAAAGCTGAAGGCTGCAGATCTTACAGCAGATCTGGATCTCAGCGTATATGACATGATCATCGTGGAAGCAGGTACATCCTCACAGGTGATCTCAGCTGACGTTATGAACATGATGTCAGGTCTGGTCTTCGGAATGCAGACCATCGTATATGACAACTCGCTGAAGTCCGGAAGCGGAGAAGGTGAGGAGCAGGGAGATATCATTACTTCACCTGCGTTGAACTATCAGTATGTTGTTAATAAGGTTGCGGATGCAAATGAGATCGCTCGTTTTTCCAATGTCCTTGTGACAGGTATGGCTGAGATGAGGATTTACGGCGCTGCTTCTGCACCCTCCGGTGTAAAGCCCATCGCAGATATCATCAACAATGGTTCTTATCGTAATTCAGGTGGTGGCGGAAGCTCTTCAAATCTGTATACGGTTCTTGAGGTTCAGCCGTGCTACCCGATCGATCTTGATCTTGCAAAAGCATTACAGTCCAGAGGTATGAGATCTTTGGCGGATAAACCGAGAAGGTCTCAGCCTGATAATGGAACTGATAACAGAGATATTTTCTATTATGTCAAGACAGATGGTGTTTTGAATGATACAACATCTGACGAGATCAGTTATGACGGCGGTCTCACATCGCTGTCTGATATGGAATCGACAGATGATGCAACAACAGGTATCAGTTCAAGAGGTGCCGTTCAGCATGCAAATCTGATCACAACGGATACGGTTGTTGATTATTATGCATGGGAGCTTTCTAAGGCGAAGGTTGCTTATCTGACAGGTTTACCTTACAACAAGGTAAATGTAGTCCATATGTCTTCGGTAGAGTTTAACACAAGTCGTGAAACCTTGCTGGACAACTATGATGCAATCTATATTGGCGGAAAGAATACAGCAATAAAGGATGTTGAGTACATCCTGAAACAGGGCAGAGAAGGTAATGCTGCCGTATACAATATGTATTTCCATAACGGCGGTACATATTCCATCGATGGCAAGTATGGTGTTCTGACCGGAAACGATATTACTTATAACAAGTTTGTTGAACTTCAGAAGTATATTGCTGCCGGTATGCCGGTTATATTTACAAAGGCTGTAACGGAAGCATACTTTGAAGCAAAGATTAATGGTTATAATACTACAAAGATGGATCCGGAGTCTAACGTGTTCAAACTGATGGATCATGTTATGAATGCGACCACTACAGGTACAGACGACAGAACCGGACAGTTGAACTATCCGACCAAGTTTACCAATGTTCTTGCAGGATTTGATCCGACAGATCAGGTCAAGGTTCAGAATGATGGTAGTTATGGTTTGACCTATAGCGGTTATGTGACAATTTTTGGCGGCATTGAGACACAGGTCTACGTTAAGGGTGCGGATGAAGTGAATGTTCCGACGGTGGTAACTCCGTCAACAGCAGCTGTTAACGCTGAGGAATTTACTTATCTTCTCGCAAATTCCAATGAGCGGCCGAAGTTCTCCCTGCTTCAGGGACCGGCGTTGTACGTCGAAGGAGATGCTTCTACTGAGATCACAACCAATCAGATTTCATTCAAGTTTGATGTGGCTAGTAAGGCTTCTTATACTGTTAAGGTATACGTAGATAACAATACCAACAGCCGTTTCGAGGATGATGAGGTCATTTACGGACCGAAGAAGGATCCGAGTGGTAAGATCACAGCAAGTATCGCCAGTTCTTTCGATGGTGCACTTTATTGGAAGTTTGAGATCACTTCGGGAGATTGTAAGAGCTCGGTAGTCGGACTCTCTAAGGTTAAGGTTAAAGCGCCTAATTATGTCAGCGTTCTTCAGATCACTCCGGATATTGCTGCAAAGCCTTCGGATAACAGCAAGACCATGTTATTGTTCTGTACCGAGTGTCAGCAGGCAAAGGGTATCCTGAAGGGTAACCGTTACAACGATACCGGTAAGTACTCAACTGAAGTACAGACCACAGGACGATTTAATGATCAGAACGGAAGTTCATATAATCCGGGAGGAACCGTACCTGATCCGTCTGCAAAGGATCCGGGATACACAAATGGATCGAAGAACTGGGCTCTTGGAACCCATACGCATAACTTTGGTATTGTAAAGTATGATGGTACGCACAAGGTTGGTAATGTTACAGGTTCTGATGACTGGACAACAAATTGGTGCTATGACCTTTTGAATGATTACACTATGGATATTGATCTCTGGACGACAAGTCAGTTTGATGACAATATCAATGATGCCATGACAAAGGTTACAGCAGCAAACTATACTACAGTCATTGAGGATTACAAGACTCTGGCATCCATTTACAAGACATACTATATGACCATGAGGTCAATTATTGACGGAACAGTAGACACATCAAATCCGAATTATACATACTTGAAGAATAAGCTGACGAAGACCAACAATACATTTGTTGAGGCGGATGTCAATACGTTCTTTGGTGAAGATTATTCCGTATATAATTTGGAGAGCGCTAAGGGCGGCTTCGGAATATCTGAGGCTGAGTTTGATTCCTACAGAGTTGCCCAGAAGAACATCGATGCATATCTTACAGCTATTTCTGAAATGAGAAATAAGCCTAGAATTGGCAATACTTCAGAACAGGATCTGCTGGACGAGATCAGATATGAGAAGACCTATCACAGATATAGTGATTTCTATTCACTCTCAAATGCACATTCTGATACTTCTGAAGCTGTAAGCTACGTTAAGGCGACTGCAACAGGCACAGGGACAACGCAGGCAACTGTAAATGCTAATAGAAATGTTTACACTGAGTTTAATACTCTGTTTGTTCCCTGGAGAAATGCAAAGATCTTTGAGCAGTATTTCTACAAGATGTATATGAAGTATCTTCTGTATGCATCTGTTAAGGAGTATGATGGTAAGTATGTTCCGGATCTGACAGAGGTGTTCAGTTGTATCGTAATCGGTGTTGCAGAGAATTTCGGTAACGATGATATCGATTCACAGAATGCAATTGACACACTGAAGGCGTATATCGAAAACGATGGTAACACCTTCATATTCCATCAGACTATCAATGACTCAGGTAACACTAAGAATCTGACAAATAATCTGAGAACATTGTTTGGTCAGAATTACAATCATATTTCCACAAAGACCGTTACGGAGACAGCACTTACCTATGAGGTAAAGACGGCAAACACTTGGGAAAAAGATAGTGCGGCCACTCTTTGCGAGGGTACTTTGGAAGAAGGCCAGGGCTTAGATATCAATCTCGTAGAAACCGCTAATGGTGAGATTGTTCCGGAAGAGGCAACTGCAACGGCAAATGCCACCGGAAATATCAATATCAGGTGGACAATAAACGGGAACGGAAATTGGTCAAACAAGAGAGTATGGATCTATATCAACGGATCTGATACTGAAAAATATACCTTCATTTGCGGTGATCATTCTGCATCAACAGGTGTTTTAAATAATGTTGCAAGGATCACGGAAAGAGCGGTTACTACTACAAGAGTGGTCAATGAATATCCGACGGATACCAACAGATATCATTACACCGCTATGATGAAGAATGGTAAGTCACTGACCGTGACACCATATCATCGTACAATGACCCAGACTGCTCAGGTTAGAGGAAATCACGGAGCTGATGGTAGATACATGTACACCCAGACCGGCCTGTTACAGACTGATGTAGAGGTTCCGGAAGAGCACGTAGCCGAGAATTCGGATGATTTCATTACGAAGACCTTTACTACGGCTGCTACACAGACCAACGAGGGCGTTGTTACATTGTATCCGTTCCTGATCGGATCCAGACTGAAGATTTCAGGTACTCACCCGAATTGCTTCTCGACGGATATTGAGAATGATGATGTCGTTGTATATTACGCAATGGCAGGTGGAGAACAGGGTACTCAGTCCAGTGTCTGCGCGGCAGATCCTCAGGATGGTATCGATAATTACTTCCTGTACTCCTATGGTAATGTTACTTACTGCGGTGCCGGACATTCACTTATTACCGGATTCCATCGTGATAACAACGATGAGAGACGTCTCTTCATCAACGTTATTCTGAATTCAGCAAAGAAGTCAGTATTCGGACCTACCATCGATGTATACGATCCGTATCCGGAGAAGAATCCTGATGGTACAGTCAAGACAGATGAAGAAGGAAATCCGATCTACACCAACAATGATATTACCAAGGCAGAGGATGGTTCCTATGAGATGGTAGTACCGTCAACCGATTCCGTACCGGAGTTCACCTACAAGGTAACGATCCCGGATATCGCGGATGAGGTATCACATGTAATGATCTACTATGATCTGTCATCGAATACTTCCGACGGTGAGTATGGATTTGTATCCGGTACGGATGTGAAGATCTTCGAGTCTGATGCCAAGACTGATGATTCCATCCTGAAGAACAAGTACAAGCTGATCAGTGAAGCTATCGATGCATTAAAACTGAAGCCTGAATACTTCAGACCATACGATAACAAGTATACCTACATTGTAATCGCGGTTAAGACGAAGAAGGGTACAGTAGCTATGCAGCGTATCATGGTTAAGATCGCACCGAAGCTTTGGGATATGACCTAAGCTGTTGGTACAAAAGCAACTTAATGGGAGCCATGCCGGAAGGCATGGCTCCTTTCTTATGTTTGTGGAAGTAGAGGCGAAATGTGACAGAGGGGACATATGGTGATAGTGTCAAGTGACCTATGAAAAACCATATTCAAGAAAAAAGACCCTGCTGGGCCTTGAAAACTTAGGATAATTATACCAAGGGCTCTCCGAGGGCTTAGGGCTCCGCCCTAAGAACCTGCAAGGGACGCGTCCCTTGACCCTGCTTGCGGGCTCTGCCCGCACCCGTCCTCGCCGGAAGCAGGGAAAGGCGCATAGCACCTTTCCCTAAGAAGAGGATGATCCGTGAACCTTATGTCAAGGGACTTTCGCGGCATATCCTCGCGGCAGAGCCGCTTCGTTATTCCACGGTTCCCTTGACAACGGTTCCGCTCCGTTTTATACGGTTGTTGCATTCTGCATATTAAGAATGGTCTGTTGACCCAGGAGAATCATGAGCTGCCATTTGCCAGGCATATTTCCACCGTTTCTGATCATTTCATCTTCGACTGGAGGGCGGAAACGATGGTGTTGGTGAGGTCGTAGAAAGTTATAATAAGCCACCCAGAGCGCAAGGTCGTAGTTCGCTCCGTCGTAGTTATCAAATCCGTTTGTTGGACGATAGGACGCCTTGTATGTACGGTTCAGCCGTTCAATCATCTGTTTGTAAGGCCGAAAAGCCTTTGAGACTGCGTCATCGTTGGTGAGGCCGATTACCTGAGTGATTTCAAACTTGAAATTATCGCCAAACTGACGGAAAAACTGCTGAGCCGCAAGAGGATATGCACTGTAACCATCAGCGATAAACCGGAACTTTTCAGGTAACTCTTTCATGTGTTGGAAAGCCATACGCATAGCCATGATACATGGACCGACACCACGGTTGTCGGATACCTGATATCCGATGATTGCGCGGGATGCGGCGTTGATGATAAACCAGATATACCCTTTGATACCACGAACCTTGATATATGTTTCGTCAGCTGCAAATACAGAGTTCTTCTCGTAAGGGTAGGTATCAACGAAGGGTTTAATGCAGATGGCCGCGGTTTTACAATAGTTTGCCACCATCTGATGTGATATGGAGATATCGTACAAATCCTTAAGAGCCTGCGAAGTCTTACGGAGGGAAAGTCCAAGATTCACATGCATAGTAAGGCAGAGAGACATGATGTAGGCGTTGTGTTTGCTGAACTTTAGGGAGGACGCATTCTTCGGAAGAGATGTGATGTCCATTTTAAAGAAATCTATCGTGAACTCACGGTAGATATAGTGGAGTTTGTATTTAGCTTTTCCGTGTTCTTTCTCCAGGTCCTCTTTATCAACTTTTTTGAGATTGTGGAGATAGTAAGGGCATTGGGGGTTGATACACTTGTGGATGACGAAGTGTTTCCGATCCTTCTTATGTTCCAAGGTATGAGAGCAGTGTGGACATTTCAGAGTCAGAACTTTTGAAAAGCGATTCTCATCCGGATGAAACAGAGTGCTGCAGACCTTACATAGCAACTGACCGCGCCTGCCGTTGTTACGGTAAAGAAAAGGATGAGGAGCCTTGCAACATGGGCAGGTGCAATCTTCAGGAATGTCACACTCGGATCGATGGCGTACAGGTTTAATGGGCTTCCCATATTTCCAGGTATAGTAACGGTTTAGATCCTGCCAATTCCAATCCTGGCTGTGGTACACAATCTTTGGGAGCTGATCAACTTTGTACTTTTGATATTTGGGTGAATGCGAGTCATCGAAAGACCATTGTTTCAATGGGATGTAATGGCAGATGAAATTAATCAGCCAACAATTTTGTTGATATAAAAACTGTATAATTTCGCAAAGATACTGTATAATAACCATGAGCATTGTCTCCTTCTGTATGGTTGATGTTTGGTCGCGGATATTATACACGAAAAAGGGGGTCAATGCTCATTTTTTATTTGAACCCCGTAAAATAAAGGAATTGTAACAAATTTGAAGTGTCAAATTTGACACTACCCATATGGTAAGAGAGGGGATTATATGATATGATGAAAATGTCCCGAATAAAAGGTATGATTCCGAGGGATCGTCCTTTTACCCATCAAACGCCAAAAATCCAGGAGGAGGGGAATATGTTCCCCTCCTCCTGGATTTTTGAATATTAAGTATTAGAAATTCAACTGATGAAGCTTCAATGCTTTATGCACGACCTGTGTACTCACCGGTTCTTGTGTCAATGGTGATCATATCACCTGTGTTAACGAAGAGCGGGATGTTCAGGGTCGCACCTGTCTCAACTGTACAGGGCTTTGTAGCATTTGTAGCGGTATTTCCCTTAACGCCCGGCTCGCAGTCTGTAACCTCAAGTGTAACCTGGATCGGCGGCTCGCAGCTGAATACGGAGCCTTTATAGAAGCTCAGCTTGCAGTTCTCGTTCTCTTTTACGAACTTCATGGAGTCCTCGATCAGAGATGCATTTACCGGAGTCATTTCGAAGGTCTCGGAGTCCATGAAGTAGTAGAGGTCGCCGTCTCTGTAGGAATACTGCATATCCTTCTTGTCGATGTGAGCGGTCTCAAACTTCTCTGTAGGACGGAATGTACGCTCAACTACACCGCCGTTGATGACATTCTTCAGCTTCGCACGTACGAAAGCTGCACCCTTACCGGGCTTTACATGCATGAACTCGATGATCTGGCATACATTTCCTTCGATCTCAACGGTAATACCGTTTCTGAACTCGCCTGCTGATATCATAATTAAATCCTCCCTTTATGGGCTTCTACGGGAGTAGAAGCATTCATTTGTTAACTAGATTGATGGGGCGGTGTATAACCGCACAAAGATAAATATATTTTAATATAATCGAATTATTTTTTCAACCATTATTTTTGGTTCCCGTCAGTCCTGCACTTCCTCGTCTTTCCTGCGTCTGATCACAACTTTCCTGATCGTATAGTATCCGATGAGAAGCAGGAGAGTGCCGCCGGAGGCTGCGATTCCGAGCCATGCGCCGCGGGGAACATATCGGATCTCGATGGTATGATCGCCTGCAGTTACAGGGACTCCGATACCTCCGAGGAAGGAGGTTGCTTCCGTCTTTGTACCGTCAACATAGATGTTCCATCCGGACATATAGGGAAGGGAGAGATAAACCGTTCCGGTATCCGGAGCGGAGATCTTTCCGCTGATGGAATTGAAGCTGATACTGATGTCCTGAAGTGTAGAGGCGTTCAGCTTCTCCCAAAGCCTGTTCATTTCCTCCTGGTTGAAGGTTGCTATCCGCATATAGTAGTCTGTGACGCCAAAAGGTAGGTACATGGTCATGTCAAGGGTATCTGCTTCTCCTGCAGTGGTTGTCCCGGCGTAGGAGATAGAATTGAAGTAGGAGAAGTATACATCACCCTCAACATCCTTGGCAAGGTGGATCTGAGTAGGGATCTCGGACTGCTTGCCCTCGATATATTCGGAGGGGTCGGCAGTGATATAGGTGATATCGGACTCATTTTCGTCTGTGATCTTTGATTCGTCCGTCTCCGGCTCGATAATGTCATAAAGATCACCGCAGCCAAGGGCATGGGAGAAGGCGTTCTGGAACTCAAAGGCGTTTCCGCCGCCTTCGTCAACGTAGTCGGAGTATTCTGTCTTGTCCCAGGCCTCCAGCTTGGAGGAATCTTTAAAGTAGATTCCAAGCGGGAGGAAGGTGCCATTCTCATGAAGAACCATACTTCCGTACTGGTCGGTCACCGGATAGTGGGACCAGGAGGTGTTGTCGGCATTGTTTGAAATGTTATAGCGGATATGCAACATCATGTCGGCAAGGGGATTTCCTGTATGATATCCGACGGAGTTACTTGAGGTCAAAAGGTTCCACTTTGTAAAGAGCTTCATATGTCCGTTGGTTGTATAGGATGAGAAGAAGCTGTCAGAAGTGATATCCGTTATTTCGGAAATGTTGTAGTAATCAGAGATATACTCCGTTGCCACGAAGGGCTCCTGCATTTTTGGATGGCGGGCTGAGAGGACGTTGATATTTTCGTAGTCCGTGGCATCGGGAACCGTGGAACCAATGGCTCGGGGGAAGGTGAAGAAGGCATTTAGCAGCAGTTCGACCACGCAGATGGCGAGCATCGTATTTCGGACTGCGGTCTTATGTTTCTTCCAAAGCTGCAGGATGGCCAGGATCAGATAGATTCCGAGGATGATCAGCCCAAGCACCAGAGGCGTTGTTTCGACCGGATCCTGCAGATCCGTCATGGCGGCAACGCACCATAGGCCCCCGAGGATCACGGCGGGGATACTGATCCCGAGACAGAAGGTCTTTCGTTTATAGTCCTGCCAGGAGAGGAGTACCTCGGCGAACATCACAATCAGCAGGACCATGAAGAAGGCGCTGAAACGGTTCGGAACCTGTGACTGATAATGGAAGCCGTGGAATACATAGTTTAGGATTCTGCTTCCGAAGGCTACGAAATAGAGCGCCAGAAGGATGGATCTCCGGATCCGAACGGAAAGCTTCACATTTTTATTCAGAAGATACAGGGGGATCACGATCAGTGCAAGGATACCGATATAATAATTTACACGGAAATCATTAGTCGTGGTGACCACCGCGTCTCGGTTACCCATATAGTCGGAAATGACTCCCAGATAGTTTCCGCCGGCCTTTGTGAGCGGAGATACGGTATCATTTGCCTTATAGGGTGAATCCAGCGTCCTGAGATAGTAGGGGATCAGCCAGAAGCAGGCCAGACCGGCTGCAACGATGGCGGCTGCAGCGAAACGAAGCCCCTTTCGGATGAAATCCTTCATACTGTCGAATTCTAGGGTGAAGAAATACAGAGCCAGGAATTCACAAAGCATGAACGCATAGTAAGCATCTCCCATTCTCAGGAAGAGGAGAAGGATGAAGAGTCCGGGTTTCTTATTGTATACCAGTCGCTCCATGGCAAGAAGTAACAGAGGGGCATAGGACAGAAAACCGAAATTACCATATACATAATAACTGATATTGTAGGTGGAAAGACCGTATGCAAGACCGATCAGGATCAAACGCGGGTTATGCTTATCCATCCGACGGCCTCTACGGCGATGAGTAAGATACAGGATGATCGAAAAAACTGGAATGATGAATGATAGGAAATGCCGATAGCAAAGCTCGAACAGGGCCAGTGATTCAGGCAACAACTTTAATTTCAATAGATCCCATGGATTTAGAAGATAACTGAGGAAACTGTTGTACTGATCGATAGCGACGCCAGAGTTCCAGTCCAGGGGACCAAAGGTTCCGTTTTTCACGGATTTAATAAGACCGGTATAGTTATAGTAGCCCTGAAGATAACCATCTCCAACGAGAGTGGAACGGTCGCCGAAGGGGATACTGCTGGTATGCATCAGCATGATGATAAAGATCAGGGTGACAACTGCCAGAGACACGATATAGACGTAATTGTCCCTGATCCATTCAGATACAGAATGGATGCCTGCAGCAGATGCCCGGATCTTGATGCGGTCCTTCACAGCAAGCAAGATCAGGATCGCAAGGGCTGCAATACTGATCAGAATGCCCTGATAGAAGGACATGGGAGTGTAGTTCAGTTCAATAGTATTCATTCCTTCGGATACGGGAACCATGATCACACGGTCCAGGAAAGAATCCATGGTTCCTGTGGCGTTTGTAGAGCTGTCGATGGTCCAGCCGGACAGATTACTGTAGGGAAGGATCAGATAACCATCTTCCGGAGCGTTTACGCTATATCGAATCTGGGATTCGGAGATGGTATCAGATGCAGGAACCGTCAGTGCGTCGCAGAAGGCATCGAAGCCCTCACGATGGAAGAAGACATATTCGGATACAGGCTGGGTCGGAGTCGCGTCCCAACTGGAGAAGGTGTGGGATAAACTGATGAAGGAGCCGGAGGTCACATCTCCATGGAAACGGATCCCGTAGAGGGAACTGTAAAGAGGTCCGTCACCCTTCGGGATAAAGTTGAATAAGTAATCCAGGTGGCGCACATCCTCCACGCCGTTTTCATCATAGATGGGAAGGTAGCCGTTGCTGGGTTCGCCTAAAGCAGTGTAGAAGACCGGATTGGAACCGAGCACATCCAGGATCAGATCGTTAGTTGTGGTGAAGGGTGCTTCCTCACGGTATCTCCAGTTCTCTATGGACTTGGGGATAAAGACACCGTTTGCGGAGTACGTATTCTCGTAAATGGAAACATCCTTGTAGTCTGTAAGATGCTTCAGCGTAGGATCCACATGCTCCACGTCCTTCCTTGCAAGGACGAAGTGATAATTCAGGAGCGTTGTGGTGACAGGCGTATCGTCATTATCCTCCGGGTCATAGATCTTGATATGGGCATTCGGCATCGCCTGATGAACGATCCGGGATGCTTCATAGTACTGACTGTCGAGAGTGGACTCATAGGTGTCCGCTTTGGAGCCTGCCAGACGGAGGTTGTCCACATAGGTGATTCCGATCTCCAGGATCAGAAGGAGCGGAACCAGGATGGCAAGAAGCCATTTCTTCAGACTGTCATTCCGGAAGAGCAGGAACAGGAAATAGTAGCCTGCCAGGAATTCCATGGCATAAAGGAACGGACTGAAGGAGTCGTAGTTGTCACAGAAGAAGAAGCTGCAGGGGATCAGAGCCAGAAGCAGAAGCAGAGAAATGTGGAGCTGCCACTCCGGCGTGTGTTCCAGATTGACGAAGGCTTCATAGGCCATGGACAGAAGCTGAGCAACGAACAGGAATCCGAAGAGACAGAAGGTCATTTCCGGATGGGAGAAGCCGTTGAAAAGATAGTTCGGAGTTACCAGCATCAGGCCGGAGCCCAGTGCAAGCAGGATCCCGGACTGACGGAGCTTTCTTCCGAGGGAAATGTTCGGATTCAGATTATAAAGCACGAAAAGGAAGACTGCCAGAATGCCGCAGAATACATCAATGCCATAGCTGTAACCGCTGGTGGCAGAGGTCTGTGCGGTGGGCAGAAGGTTCTTAATGATATCAAAGAAGGTGGTTACAACGCCTCCGAAGGGGAATTTGAAGGATACCTGAGATTCAAAGGTCGCACTTCCGAGGCAGTTCAGGACGATCACGGCTCCTGCACCGACCGCCAGAAGATCGGACACAAGCTTCAGGAGCAGGTTCCGGATCGCATGATGAAGATCTTTGTGGTCGAAAAGGACGGCATAGATGATCGTGAAGATAAATACAATGATCGCCATCTGGAAGCTGCAGAAAATGCAGGCAGTCATCAGGGCTGCATAGAGTCTCCATTTACCGTTCTCCATCAACTCATCAAGGGCCATAAGAAGAAGAGGGAAGATGGCTGCTACGGACAGGGTACCTACATTCAGACCCTGGCCAAGCATGTAGGATGAAAGTGCGTAGGCAATGGAGAAGCCCAGAACAGGGAAGTCAAAGCGGGCCAGAATACCGCCGAGACCGCTGGTCGGAGTATCGCTTCCTCCGAGGACAAGGTCTTTCTTAGCCTTTCTTCCGGCGGCCTTCGCCTTTTCAAGAGCCTTCGCCTTCCTGGCTGCGCGTCGGTCGGAGAGTTCGCGGATCGCATCCGCGCGGGCTTCCTCCATGGCAAGCTTGTTCTTTGCAAGTCTCTGCTTTCTGTGGCGCAGGAAAAGAGCAAAGAAGAAGCCGGCCAGACCGATCTTCAGTGCGTAGAGGAGATTGATCACGGCAAGGATCGCGGTCCGTGGGAAGATCAGGATGATCAGGTTCAGCGGATCGGACAGATAGTAGGTGAATACCGTGGTAAAATCATAGCCGGAGCCGTTCGTAAGGCTGTAAACCAGCCCATTTCCCTCATGGACACGGTCATATAATTCATAATAATATGTCAGATGCTCCGAATGCCCGCCGGCGGTCATTACGTCCTTTCCACCGAAGGGTGCAAAGGAACCTGCCAGCATTCCGATGAGAACCGCAAGGAACGGGATCGCAAATGCAAGAATACAGAGGGTACGGAATCGTTTCCTGTCATCTGTTGTACCGGGAGCTGCAAGGACCGTTCCGGGATCCTTTCCCTTCTTTTCCGTTTTCTCCGTCTTCTCTCTTTTATCACTCTTTGCGGGTGTCGGTTTCTTAACCTGCTTTGCCATGATCGCCTCCATAGAAACAAAAAAATAACAACTAATTATATCATATTATTATGGGGGTTTCCATAGTTTCATCCATGTGGAAGTGCTTTCATTTCCGAAAAGAGTATGATATAATTTTACTAACTGTGGACAGATGGATTTTGAATTGAAAGGTACAGTCATGGGACAGAAGAAGACTGAAAAGAATAGGTCTGTTAATAAAACGGAAAAACAGGCGGTGAAGGAGCGTTCACGCACCGTCTCCGGGATCCTGGCTATTCTGCTGGGAGCGCTTGGAATACAGAAATTCTACCGGGGACAGTGGAAGCAGGGGATCCTGTGCCTGCTGTTCTTCTGGACGGGGATTCCCGCAGTGGTCGGCCTTCTGGAAGGCGCCGCATTCCTGGGAAGTGATGCCGGTGAGTCGGAGACCGTAAGCGAACCGGCAAAGCAGAAACCGACTGTGGAGTGAAGAGAGCACGGGGCAGAACGTTAACATGCGACAGGAGGAAGAGATGGAAGAGGAAAAGAAGGCAACACTTACGATCCGGGGAGATGAAGGAACCGGGTTTATCCAAATCGCCGGGGATGTGGTTTCCAATATCGCAGGACTTGCGGCTACGGAAGTGGACGGCGTATCCCGTCTCAGTGGAAATGTGCCGAATGAACTGATCGCAAAGCTCGGCAGGAACAATCTGGCCAAGGGCATCCGTGTGACCTATGCGGACAGGACCTTCACCATAGATGTCTCCGTGGTCGTGAAATTCGGATTCAACATTGTGGATGTTTCCACAGCGGTTCAGGAGAGGGTATCCCAGGCGCTGTATACTATGACGGGCCTTACCGTATCCAAGGTAAATGTGCGTGTATCGGGAATTGATTTCTCCGAGAGCAGATAAAAGCCAGGGGATTGCCCGAACGAAGAGAGGGAGGGGCCCCCTGGTCCCGAGCAAAGCGAGGGATACAGGATGCGAGCAAAGCGAGCAGCGTACATCTGCGAAGCAGATGCATGGCTTTGCGAAGCGAAGACATGGTACAATAGCCAGGGGATTGCCCGAACGAAGAGAGGGAGGGGCCCCCTGGTCCCGAGCAAAGCGAGGGATACAGGATGCGAGCAAAGCGAGCAGCGTACATCTGCGAAGCAGATGCATGGCTTTGCGAAGCGAAGACATGGTACAATGGAGACTGATTATGACAAGAAGTGAAGCAAGAGACAGTATCTTCCGGATCGTGTTCCGGGAGGCTTTCTTCCCCGCTGAGGGAATGGAGGAGCAGACAGAGGGATATCTGGCTGCACTGGGAGAGGAGCCGGAGGTCTTCCTTCCGGGAATGAAGAAGGAGATTGAGGAGCAGGATCTGGAGTATATCCGGACCAAGGTGGATGCGATCCTGGAGCGGACAGAGGAGCTTGATGTCATGCTGGAAGGTGCCAGCAAGGATTGGAAAATGAACCGCGTGGGCAAGGCGGAGCTTGCCATCCTTCGTGTGGCAGCGTATGAGATCCGTTTTGACGAGGATATCCCCGGCAAGGTTGCGATCAATGAGGCTTTGGAGCTGACAAAGAAGTACTGTGATGTCAAGGCGGTTCCCTTCGTCAACGGAGTGCTGAATCAGCTGCTTCTGCAGACGGATCCTGCAGCTGACGGAGCAGATGGGGCTGCTGAGTGACCGATCGTGGTCCGAAACAAGGGTGCAGAAGGAGTCGGACACCGATTGGGAATGAGGCTTCGGACAGACCTTGGAATGTGGATCCAAGGTCAGATACGATTTCATTTGAACGGCTCTGCGTATGAAATCTCCCGGGGGATATGAGATCATATGAAAGTATACACCGTCGGACAGGTAAACCGGTATCTTGCAAATCTGCTGGATCAGGACTACCTGTTGCAACGCATTTTCATAAAGGGTGAGATATCCAATTGTAAATATCACAGCATGGGACACATCTATTTTTCGTTGAAGGATGAAACCGGTTCCATGCCGTGTGTTATGTTTAAGGGGAATCAGGCGGCGGGCCTGGGCTTCCGTCTGGAGGACGGACAGGCGGTGGTGATCGAAGGGCAGATCCGCATCTATGAGAAGGATGCGCGGGTCAATCTCTATGCGAAGAAGATCCGTCTGGATGGAGACGGCGCGGGTAAGCTGCACGTTCTGTACGAGCAGCTGAAGCAGAAGCTTTTTGAAGAGGGACTCTTTGATTTCGAACGGAAGAAGGAGATCCCGAAATTTCCGAAGAAGGTGGGGATCGTCACGGCATCCACGGGTGCGGCGATCCAGGATATCTGCAATATCGCAAAGCGCAGGAACCCGTATGTGGAGCTGATCCTGTATCCGGCCAAGGTGCAGGGAGAAGGAGCGGCCGCAACCATAGCAAGAGGGATCCGGGTACTTGACGGGATGGGGCTGGATACCATCATCATCGGACGTGGCGGAGGTTCCATCGAGGATCTCTGGGCCTTTAACGAGGAGATCGTGGCCCGGGCCATTGCGGATGCGAAAACCCCCATCATTTCCGGAACAGGACATGAGACTGACAATACCATAGCGGACTATGCGGCGGACCTGAGGGCGCCTACACCCTCCGCGGCAGCGGAGCTGGCCATCCCGGACGTGATGACCACATTAAGAAAACTGCAGGATCTCCGGGATTCCCTGGACCGTCATATGACCGGACGGATCAATGTGCTCCGTTCCGGACTGGAAAGCTACAGGGTACGGCTGGAGCATAAAGGACCTGCAGGAAAACTGGAGCAGCAGCGGCTGCGGCTGGCGCAGATGTCGGAGCTTCTGCATGGCAGGATGCGGCAGCGCACGGAGCAGACGGAAAGACAGTATGCAGAGCTGGACGGAGCCATCCGCCTGGCCATGCAGAGAAAGTATGAGCAGACGAAACAGAGGGCGGCGATCCTGGCGGAACGCCTGCACGGGCTGTCCCCGACGGCGAAGCTGGTGGGCGGCTTCGGATATATCACGAAGGACGAGCAGCCGGTACGGTCGGTGAAGGAGCTGAAGGCAGAGGACGAGATCTGCATCCGGCTTCACGACGGAACCGCGAAGGCCCGGGTGGTATGAACCCGGGCATGGAATGAAATGACAGGTGTGGGATGAAGCGATTGGCGAGGATGACACGGGATACATGGAGGTTATTCTGAACCGGACGATCATTCTTTTGTACCCGGGAGTTGATACGATTGAAAAAAGGAGACAATATGCCTGCTAAGAAGAAGGACGAAGAACAGAAGCTTACGGTCGAGGAATCCCTTGCCCGTCTGGAGGAGATCCTGCAGAAGCTGGAATCTCCCGAGACCGGTCTGCAGGATGCCATGACCTTATACACGGAGGGAGTGGGACTGCTGGACGACTGCCAGAAGACACTGGAGGGCGTGGAGCAGCAGTTGAAGGTCCTTGCACCGGAGGAGAATTAGTATGACAGAAGAACAGAGAAAAGAGGAGATAGAGAAGGCGCTGGTCCGTTATATGCCCAAGGATGCCGGTCCGGCAAACCGGGTACGTGAGGCCATGGAATATGCACTGATGGCCGGTGGCAAGCGTATCCGCCCGCAGCTGATGACGCTGACCTATGACGCCTTTATGCAGAGAGTGGATGAGACACAGGATTCCCTGATTCCGCCGGTTCCGCGGGAGATCACGCTGATCTTCGCGTGTGCCCTGGAAATGATCCACACCTATTCCCTGATCCATGACGATCTTCCGGCCATGGATGATGATTCGCTCCGCAGAGGACGTCCTACCGTCCATGTGGCCTTTGGTGAGGACATTGCGATCCTGGCAGGTGACGGACTGCTGAACCTGGCATTTGAGGTGGCAGGAGATGCCATGGAGATCTATCCGGGTGAACGGAGGGTCGAGCAGGCTGTCCGTCTCCTGGCGAGAAAACCGGGTCTTTTCGGCATGCTGGGCGGTCAGACGGCGGATGTGACACTTGCAGGAACAAAGCTGGATGATGAACAGCTGGAATACATTTATGCCAAGAAGACAGCGGCACTTCTGGAATGCGCCATGCAGATCGGTGCGGTCCTGGGCGGAGCAACGCCGGAGGAGGTTGAGGTGATCCGCAGGGCGGCCTATGATGTGGGGATCGCATTCCAGGTGCAGGATGATATCCTGGACGAGATCGGAGATGCGGCAACACTTGGCAAGGAAGTGGGACAGGATGCGAGAAATGAAAAGACCACCTATGTAACACTTCACGGAATGGAAGCGGCTAAGGAATATGTCCGTACGAAGACGGATGAGGCAAACCGGATGCTGCGTCAGCTCTTCCCGGATGAGGAAGGGAAGTCCATCGGAACTGCGTCGGAGGAGCTGATCGCTCTGCTGCAGAGTCTGGTAGGACGGAATAGTTAAGTATACAAGGAGAAAGCTGACGATGCGTCTTCTGGATCGGATAAATAAAGAAAATGATATCAGACAGATCTCACCGGAGGATTATCCGCAGCTGGCGGAGGAGATCCGGGAGTTTCTGCTGGACAAGGTGAGCCTGACCGGCGGTCATGTGGGAGCCAATCTGGGTGCTGTGGAGCTTACCATGGCACTGCACCTTTGTATGGATTTCCCGGAGGATCAGCTGGTATTTGACGTGGGTCATCAGAGCTATACACATAAGCTTCTGACCGGCCGGAAGGAGGGCTTTGACACACTGAGACAGCTGGATGGTATGAGCGGATTCCCGAAGGGAAGCGAAAGCCCCTGCGACGCATTTGACACAGGACACAGCTCCACATCCATCTCCGCGGCTCTCGGGATCGTGGAAGCCTGCCGGCTGAAATGTGCTGCAGACCCGAATCTTATCATGCCCCGTGTGGCGGCGGTGATCGGAGACGGCTCCATGACAGGGGGAATGGCTTACGAGGCTTTGGATGCGGCGGCCCAGCTGAAGGCTCCGCTGGTGATCGTGCTGAATGACAATGAGATGTCCATTGGCAAGAACGTGGGAGGATTATCCAAGGTGACGAACCGGATCCGTGTGGGCCGGTCCTATAACGAATTAAAGTCCGATGTGGAGAATGCCCTGATGAACATTCCCGGCGTCGGCGAGAAGATGGCAAAGGGAATCAAGCGTTCCAAGGATTCCGTCAAGAACCTTTTCGTTCCCGGCATGTTCTTCGAGGAGATGGGGATCACCTACATCGGTCCCGTAGACGGACACAATGTGGAGCAGATGGTCTCCACCTTTGAACGGGCGTTCCGGCTGAAAAAGCCTATCCTCGTTCATGTGAAAACAAAAAAAGGGAAGGGGTATCTTCCTGCAGAGAGGCATCCCGAGAGGTTCCACGGCATCGGTCCTTTTGACCGGATCACAGGAGAACCCACGGAGGCCAGATATAAGAAATTTACCGATGTCTTTGCAAAGACCATGCTGGGACTGGGAGAGAAGCATCCCGAGCTGGTGGCGATCTCCGCTGCCATGGTGAGGGGAACCGGACTTCGTGCCTTCCGCAGGGCATATCCGAACCGTACCTACGATGTGGGGATCGCGGAGCAGCATGCCGTAACATTTGCGGCGGGGCTTGCAAAGCAGGGGATCCTGCCGGTGGTGGCAATTTACTCCTCCTTCCTGCAGCGGGCCTACGACCAGATCCTGCATGACGTGTGTCTGCAGCATTTGCATGTGATCTTTGCCATCGACCGTTCCGGTCTGGTAGGTGGGGACGGGGAGACCCATCAGGGAATCTATGATACGGCGTATCTGGATGAAATGCCCGGACTTACGGTGCTTTCCCCGAGGTGCGGTGCGGAACTGGCCGCCATGCTGGAATTCGCAGTGAAGCTGGACGGGCCGGTTGCCATCAAGTATCCGAAGGGCAGCGCAAATGATGTTCCGGGCCAGGTGATCGCTCCCATCGAGATGGGGAAGGCGGAAATGCTCGCTCAAAGCGAAAAGGGAAAAGGGCGTCATGTCACCATTGTTTCCGTGGGCGTAATGGTTGCGGAGGCCGAGGTGGCGGCAAGGATCCTGGAGCGGGAGGATGATGTTAGTGTATCTCTGATCAATGCGCGTTTCATCAAACCGTTGGATGAGGACATGCTCTGCCGGGCCACGAAGGATAGTGATCTGGTAGTCGTTCTGGAAGAGGCGGTTCAGCATGGAAGCTACGGAGAGGCGGCAGCATACCAGCTACAGCTCCACCGGGTATCCACACCCTTCCTGCATATCTGCATTGACGAGGAGATCGTACCCCACGGAACGGTTTCATCCCTTCGGAAAAGGCTGGGACTGGATGTGGATTCCGTAGTGGAACGGATCCGAAAGGAACTGAAGAAGTGAAGAAAAGACTGGATATCCTGCTGGTAGAGCAGGGACTTGCGGATTCCCGGGAGAAGGCGAAGGCCATTATCATGTCAGGGATCGTATATGTGGATAATGAGAAAGAGGATAAGGCAGGCAGTACCTTTGAGGAAACCTGCAGGATCGAGGTGCGGGGAAAGACGCTTCCCTATGTCAGTCGCGGAGGACTGAAGCTGGAGAAGGCCATGAAGAGCTTTTCCATCTCTCTGCAGGACAGCATCTGTATGGATGTGGGGGCTTCCACCGGAGGCTTTACGGACTGCATGCTGCAAAACGGTGCGAAGCAGGTCTTTGCAGTAGATGTGGGACACGGACAGCTGGACTGGAAGCTGCGGAATGATCCGCGGGTCGTCTGTATGGAGAAGACCAATATCCGTTATGTGACGAAGGATCAGATCGGAGGAGTCGAACTGGATTTTGCATCCATTGATGTATCCTTTATCTCTCTCACCAAGGTGCTTCCACCTGTATATGAAATGCTGAGGGAGAAGGGAGAAGTGGTTGCCCTGATCAAGCCTCAGTTTGAAGCCGGTCGTGAAAAGGTCGGAAAGAAGGGCGTGGTCCGCGACAGGAGCGTCCATAAGGAGGTCATTGAGAAGATTTTGGATTATGCCCCCACAGCCGGCTTTGCGGTACTGGGGCTGACCTACTCTCCGGTGAAGGGACCGGAGGGAAATATAGAGTATCTGGTCCGTCTCTGCAAGGGCGGATCCTCCGTGGAGGGGATCTCGGCGGAGCGTGTGGTGGAGGAAAGCCACGCGGAGTTGGATAAGTAACCGGAAAGAAGGAGAGGAGCCATGCATTTTCTGCTTTTCTCAAATGTGAATAAGGATCCTGACCAGAGCATCACGGACCGGCTGGACCAGATGATCCGGGCCAGAGGACATGAAACCACCAGGGTGATGGAGGGCGACGAGGTACCGGAGGAAGGGATCTCACAGGAGATCCTGAGATCACTGGACTGCGCCATCGTTCTGGGCGGTGACGGAACCATGCTTCGTGCCAGCCACGCCATTATGGACAGCTCTGTCCCCATGATCGGTCTTAATCTGGGAACCATGGGATTCCTGACGGAGGTGGAATGCTCCGCCATGGAACAGATGGTGGACCGGCTGATCAGAGGAGATTACTTCGTGGAAGAGCGTATGCAGCTAACCGGAAGGATCCGAAGAGGTGCCTGCTGCAAGGCGGCCGGTCGTACTACGGAGGATCCGGGGGCGGAGACTCCGGCAGCCACGGACACGAAACCGGAAGCAGCGCATGATGAGGTATTCTCCGCATTAAATGATGTGGTGATCATCAGGGAGGGTGTGCTTCGGCTGATCGCCCTGAAGATCTATGTGAATGATGTTTTCTTTGATACCTATGAAGCGGACGGGGTGATCCTGTCCACGCCTACCGGTTCCACAGGTTATAATCTGTCTGCCGGAGGCCCTATCGTATCACCAAAGACCAGACTGCTGGTGCTGACACCCATTTCCCCCCATTCTCTTTCCAAAAAGAGCGTGGTATTCGGGGCAGGTGACAGGATCCGCATCACGCTGGAGGAGAAAAGGAAGACACAGATCAATGAGGGGATCGTATCCTTCGACGGTTATAAGAATTACGGGATCTCCGTAGGAGACGAGATAGAGGTCTATGCTGCAGAGGCGCCTCTCCGCCTGATCCGTTTTGAGGACCGGAGCTTCTACGAGGTGCTTTCCAGAAAACTGAGTCAGTATTAGACGGGGTTTTGAAAGGCAGGACTTCATGAAGAAAGAGAAGAGACAAAAGAAGATCCTGGAACTGATCGGCGAACGTGCCATCGGAACACAGGAGGAGCTGACCGGTGCACTGCGTGAGGCCGGATATCCCGCAACGCAGGCCACCGTATCCCGGGACATCCGGGAGCTGGGACTCCGCAAGGTCTCCGGGAACGGACGCGGCAGCAGATATGTGGCGGGAAATTCAGGCAGTAATGCCACCTACCGGCAGATCCTTTCAAATGGGATCCTTTCTATGGAGCCTGCGGGCAATCTGATCGTACTCCGTACCGTATCAGGTGCGGCCATGGCGGTGGGAGCTGCGTTGGATAATCTGCATCCTGAGGGAATGGCAGGATGCATCGCCGGGGATGACACCATTTTCCTGGCAGTCCGGTCTCCGGACCGGGTGGAATCCATGATGAAGGAGCTTCGGGCACTTTCTTCATGAACCATGGCGCAGGCCTGAGGACCTGCATGAAAATGAGTCTTATGCTATGATCCTCACCGTTCCTGCAGAGCAGGACGACGAAATGAGGAGGAACAAATGTTAGTCAGTTTACGAATTGAAAATATTGCTTTGATCGACCGACTGGAGGTGTCCTTTGAAGAGGGACTGAATGTGCTCACCGGTGAGACCGGTGCCGGAAAGTCCGTAGTGATCGGGGCCATCGGTATCGCACTTGGCGGACGCTTTGACAGGACCCTGCTCCGGGACGAAACGAAGGACGGGCTTATTGAGGTGCTCTTTACCCTGGAACCGGGGATCAGAAAACGCCTTCTGGAGGGGGAGATCCTTCCGGAGGATCTGCTGTCGGAAGAGGAACTGGTGATCACCCGGAAGCTTACGAAGAACCGGGTGGTGAACCGGATCAACGGGGAGACCGTTCCCCTGGCACAGCTGAAGGAAACGGCGGAGGTTCTGATCAATCTTCATGCCCAGCATGAACAGACCACGCTGTTAAAGCCTGCGAAGCATCTGGAACTCCTGGATGCGGGCAGCGAGAAGGTGCTGGCGAAGAAGCAGGAGGTAAGGGAACTCTATCGGCAGAGTAAGGAACTGGAGAACCGGCTGTCCGGATTGAATCTGGATCCTGCGGAACGTGCAAAGCAGATGGATTTTCTGCAGTTTCAGCTGCAGGAGATCAGGGATGCGAAGGTCATCCCCGGAGAGGATGCGGAGCTGGAACAGGAATTCAGGAAGATGTCTCATGCAGAAGAGCTCCTGTCCATCTGTCAGGAGGTTCTGCAGCTGACGGGAGATGAGACTTCCACCGGATGTGGCAGCCTGATCAGCCGTGCGGCGAAAAGGATCCGGGATATGGGACGTTATGAGGAGGAATCCCAGCTGCCGGACCAGCTGTCTGAGGTGGAGAGCCTGCTGACGGACTTTAATCAGAGTCTCTCGGATTATATGCAGGAGATATCCTATGAGCCGGAGGAACTGGACCGGATATCCAAAAGACTGGATCTTCTGAACGGTCTTAAGGCGAAATACGGACGGACACTGGAGGCTGTGCTGGAGACCGGAAATGCCCTGGAGGAGGAGCTTCACACTCTGGAGCAGGCAGAGGAAGAACAGAACCGGATCCGTGAGGAACTGGAACAGGTGAGAGCGGAACTGGCAGGAGCCGCAGAGGAGCTGACGAAGCTTCGGAAGGAGGCTGCGGAGCCCTTGGTAAAGCAGGTGTCCGACACACTGGAGGGGATGAATTTCTCCCATGTGGAATTCCGTGCGGAGTTCGGAACAAGAGAAGAGATCCTTTCCGACGGGCAGGATGACGTGGTATTCCTGCTATCCACGAACCTGGGAGAGGAAGCGAAGCCGCTTCACAAGGTGGCATCCGGCGGTGAGCTGTCCCGTGTCATGCTTGCACTGAAGGCAACCCTGTCCGATGCTTCGGATACACCTACCCTGGTGTTCGATGAGATCGATGTGGGGATCAGCGGGATCACGGCCCAGAAGATCGGTGATCTGCTGAAGAAACTGGCCAGGACCCGGCAGCTTCTGGTGATCACCCACCTGCCGCAGATCGCGGCCATGGGAGACGCGGCCTACCGGATCGACAAGTCGGTCAGTGGTGAGAAGACCTACACCACTATCACCGAACTGGATGAGGAAGGTCGGGTGCAGGAGCTGGCAAGACTGCTGGGCGGAGACAAGATCACGGATGCGATCCTGCAGAGCGCAAGAGAACTGCTGGCGTGAAGTCATCCCGGGCGGAAAAACTGTAAAGAACAGAAGGATATTTTAATCATACAAAAAGAGACATATAGTAAAGAGGCAACCTATGATAGAAACAGTCGCTGCCGTCAATCTGATGGTGGAAGAAGTAATGAAGATAAAGAAGAACCGGCTCACTCCGGATCAGCTGACCGGACAGGAGAAGCGGATCTGTATCGTGACCGGTATCTTCGGCGATGAGCTGCAGGGACAGTACGTCTGCTACGAGCTGATCCGCCGGATCAAGGAGGATTACGGAAGTCTGACCGGCATTGTGGATGTATATCCGGCGCTGAACCCTCTGGGAATGGAGGCGAAGACCCGGAATATCCCCGGACCTGAGCTGGAGATGAACGGACTCTTTCCGGGTTCGCCCAGCGGGGTTATGGGAGAGTATGCGGCCTACTGCGTATTTGAGGACATGCGGAACGCGGATTTCTGTCTGGACGTGCATGGAAGTAATATGTTCCTGCACGAGATCCTGCAGATCCGAATGAACGATGATAAGGTGGACGAGCTGCTTCCTTATGCGAGGGCACTGAACACGGACATGATCTGGATCCATCCCTCCAATCAGGTAAAAAGCGGAAGTCTGGCATATGAACTGAACCGGATCGGCGTCAAGTGCTTTGTTACGGAATCCAGCTATGCATACAAGATCGACAAGAACTACGGCAATCAGCTGGTGGACGGCATATTCGCACTGATGAAGGAAATGGGGATCTGGTCCGGTGAGACCATCATTCCGAGAGAACCCCTGGTCACAAACGATGCGGAAATGTCCTTTATCAACTCGGAGTCCAGCGGGATCTTCATTCCGGAGGTGACCGTGAGCACATTTGTAAGAAAGGGCACCCGGATCGGAAGCGTGGTAGACGTGATCACAGGCTCCGTGGAGGAGGTGGTGACGGCTCCGAAGGACGGAGTGATCTCCGCCATGAGGGAGTATCCGGCCATCGAAGAGGGTTCCCTGCTTGCAAGAATCGTGGGGGCATCCGTCGGGTGAACCGTTCATTCCGGTAAAGCGAGGAGGAAAATCAGGACAGACATATGACAAAAGAAACCTTATTCACCATGAACACCGCATTTCGCGGAACCTATAATATCTACGGATATCATTACGGGATGGGAGACCATGAGGCCTGCATTGTAGGCGCCATGCGGGGAAATGAGTATCAGCAGCTTTATATCTGCTCCCTGCTCAGCCAGAAGCTGGCAAATCTCGAGGCTCACGGACATATCCTTCCGGGGAAGTCCATCATGATCATTCCGTCCCTGAATTACAGTGCCATGAATGCCAGCCATAAGTTCTGGCTTTCGGATGACACGGATATCAACCGGGAATTTCCGGGGAATCCCACGGGCACGGCTACCAGCCGGATCGCCCATGCGATCCTGGAGATCGTCCGGGAGTACCGCTACGGGATCCAGTTCCCCAGCTTCTATCTGCAGGGACGCTATATTCCCCATGTGAGAATGATGCAGACGGGACATGAGAGTACAAATCTGGCAAACCTGTTCGGTCTGCCCTATGTTATCACAAGCGACATCCGTTCCTTCGATACAACGACACTGAATTACAACTGGCAGATGGCAGGTACGGAGGCCTTCTCGATCTACTCCGGCGGAACGGAGCGTATCAATCAGCATGATGCTGAGATCGCGGTTTCCAGTGTCCTTCGGTTCCTGTCCAGAATGGGGATCATCCACTATAACTGCCAGGGCGGCTATATGCCCATGGTCATGCAGGAGGAGGAAATGCTCAGCATCAAGGCGGATGACGCCGGATTCTTCCATCAGATCGTGGGAACAAATGAGGAAGTGCACAGAGGCCAGAAGCTTGCGGACATCATCGATCCCATGGACGGAAGGATCGTGTCGGAGGTGATCGCGCCGACGGACGGAATCATTTTCTTCGTGCAGGAGCAGCCGATGATCTACCAGAACGTGGTAATCTACAAAATGATCAAGAAGTTGCACCTATAGACACGGTTACTATTCACAGTACGAATATAAATATACAACCGCGTGCTTGCACGCATGGTTGTGGATTTATATTCGTAACCTGCGAAGCAGGAATGGCTACATGCGCCGAGCCTGCAAGCTGCGGAGCAGCGACGGATGCAGCGAAGCTGCAGACGAGGCGCGGTCGCATGTGGCCGGTGAATAGTAATACAGAAAGAACCAACACATCAATAACCTATCAATTTATTCATAAAGGAGCACAACATGAGCAAGGTAAGAAGAATCTACGTGGAGAAGCGGCCGGCCTACGCCGTACGCGCAAATGAGCTGGAGAAGGAATTCAAGGACTATCTGGGCCTGAAGGGCATTAAGGTCCGCGAGCTTGTCCGGTATGACATTGAGAATCTCTCGGATGAGGTATACAGAGGAGCTCTTGTAACGGTCTTCTCGGAGCCTCCGGTAGACCTGGTTTATGAGGAGGAATTCCCGAAGGAGGAGGGCGACTTTGTATTCTCCATGGAGTATCTTCCCGGACAGTTCGATCAGCGTGCCGATTCCGCGGAGCAGTGTGTAAAGCTTCTGTCCGATGAGTCAGAGCCCATCATTCGTTCCGGTGTAACCTACGTAGTGTCCGGCGAACTCTCCGATACCGCAAAGGAGGAGATCGAGAAGTACGTGGTCAATCCGGTGGATTCCCGGATCACGGACGAGACCAAGCCCGAGACGCTGGTGATGGAATTCCCGGAGCCGGAGGATGTAAAGATCTTCGACGGCTTTACCAAGCTGGGAGAGGCAGAGCTGAAGGCACTGTACGATTCCCTTGGCCTTGCCATGACCTTTAAGGATTTCCTGCATATTCAGAATTACTTCGGCGGAGAGGAGCACAGAGATCCTACAATGACGGAGATCCGCGTGCTGGATACCTACTGGTCCGATCACTGCCGCCATACCACATTCGCAACAGAACTGACCGACGTTACATTTGAAGAGGGAGCCTATACCGCCCCCATCAGGGAAACCTTTGAAATGTACAAGGCAGATGCCGCAAAGATCAACGCAGGACGTACGGACAAGTTCACCTGCCTGATGGATATCGCCCTGATGGGAATGAAGCGCCTTCGTGCAGAGGGCAAGCTTCAGGATCTGGATGTATCCGACGAGATCAACGCCTGCACCATCGTGGTTCCGGTGGAGATCGACGGAGAGAAGCAGGACTGGCTCATCAGCTTTAAGAATGAGACCCACAACCATCCGACGGAGATCGAGCCCTTCGGTGGGGCTGCAACCTGCCTGGGCGGTGCGATCCGTGACCCGCTGTCAGGACGTACCTATGTATATCAGGCCATGCGTGTGACCGGTGCCGCCGATCCCACCAAGTCTCTGAAGGAGACCATGGCAAATAAGCTTCCCCAGCGCAAGATCGTTACCACGGCAGCTGAGGGATACTCTTCCTACGGTAACCAGATCGGTCTTGCAACCGGTATGGTAAATGAGATTTATCATCCGAATTATGTGGCAAAGCGTATGGAGATCGGTGCCGTTATCGGTGCCGCTCCGAAGGAAAATGTAATGCGTCTTACCTCCGACCCCGGCGATGTGATCATCCTGATGGGCGGACGTACAGGACGTGACGGCTGCGGCGGAGCTACCGGTTCCTCCAAGGCACACACCTCAGAGAGTCTGGAAACCTGCGGCGCAGAGGTGCAGAAGGGTAATCCGCCCACAGAGCGTAAGCTGCAGCGTCTGTTCCGTCGCCCCGAGGTAGCAAAACTCATCAAGAAATGTAACGATTTCGGTGCAGGTGGTGTATCCGTAGCCATCGGCGAGCTGGCTGACGGCTTGGATATCAACCTGGACCTGGTACCGAAGAAATATGCAGGTCTGGACGGTACGGAGCTTGCCATCTCCGAGTCCCAGGAGCGTATGGCCTTGGTGGTGGATCCCAAGGATGTAGATACCATGATCGGCTATGCCCGGGAAGAAAACCTGGAGGCCGTTGCGGTAGCAACCGTTACCGAAGAGCCCCGTATGGTGCTGAAGTGGAGAGGCAAGGAGGTCGTGAACCTCAGCCGTGCATTTATCAATACCAACGGCGCACATCAGGAGACCACCGCACGGGTGACACAGCCGGAGGCAAAGAGCTACTTCTCGGCAGAAGCACCTGCTGACCTGGCAAAGACCTGGATCGATACCATGGCAGACCTGAATGTCTGCTCACAGCGCGGTCTGGTGGAAATGTTCGACTCCACCATCGGTGCGGCAACCGTTACCATGCCCTACGGCGGTAAGTACCAGCTGACACCTATCCAGACCATGACGGCAAAGTTGCCGCTTATGACTGAAAAATGTGATACCGTAACCATGATGAGCTATGGTTATGATCCGTATCTTTCTTCCTGGAGCCCCTACCATGGCTCAAGCTATGCGGTTCTGGATTCCGTTGCGAAGATCGCAGCGGCCGGCGGAGATGTAACCAAGATCCGTCTGACCTTCCAGGAGTACTTTGAGCGTATGACCGAGGATCCCACCCGTTGGGGTAAGCCGCTGGCAGCATTGCTTGGTTCCTATGCGGCACAGATTGGCCTGGGACTTCCGTCCATCGGAGGAAAGGACTCCATGTCCGGTTCCTTCAATGAGATCGACGTACCGCCTACACTGGTATCCTTTGCAGTGGATGTGAATGACATTTCCGATATCGTAACACCGGAACTGAAGAAGGCCGGAAATGTACTGATCCTTCTTAAGGTGGATCGGGATTCCTATGATCTTCCGGTATATGCGGATGCACTGGAGAAGTACGCAGCCGTACGAAAGGCAGTAGAGAAGGGACAGATCGAAAGCGCTTATGCCATCGGTTACGGCGGTGTGATCGAAGCAGTCAGCAAAATGGCCTTCGGAAACAAGCTGGGCGTGGCTCTGGACGAGAAGTGCATTTCCGCAAAGGAACTGGTGGAAAAGGCTTACGGTGCGATCCTCTTCGAGGTTCGTCCGGAGGTGCTTCCGGAGCTGGAGCTTCCTGCAATGGTGATCGGTTCCGTGACGGAGGAGAAGACATTTACCTACGGAAAGACCACCGTACAGCTGGAGGATGCTCTCGCTGCATGGAACGGAACCCTGAAGAAGGTATTCCCGGTTGCATCCGGCGTGGAGCAGAAGGAGATCAATACAGGACTTTACGAAGAGAAGAATATCTATATTTGCAAGCATAAGGTGGCACGTCCGAGAGTCTTCATTCCGGCATTCCCGGGAACCAACTGCGAGGACGATACCGCAAGAGCCTTCCTTCGTGCGGGAGCGGATGTACATACCGTTGTCCTGAACAACATGGATGCCGAGGGAATCCGGGCGTCCGTAGACGCATTTGCAAAAGAGATCAAAGAAGCACAGATCGTCATGATCCCCGGCGGTTTCTCCGGCGGTGATGAGCCGGACGGTTCCGCAAAGTTTATCGCAACCACCTTCCGGAACGAGAAGATCAAGGAAGAACTGCAGAAGCTGCTCTATGAGAGAGACGGACTGGCACTTGGTATCTGCAACGGATTCCAGGCGCTGATCAAGCTGGGACTTCTTCCCTACGGAGAGATCCGTCCCCAGAGTGAGAATTCACCGACCCTGGCACGGAACTCCATCGGACGTCATCAGTCCCGTATCGCATACACGAAGGTCGTTTCCAACAAGTCCCCGTGGCTGCAGAAGGCAACCCTGGGCGGCGTATATGCGATCCCCATGTCACATGGTGAGGGCCGTTTCGTAGCCAACGACAAGTGGCTGGAGAAGCTCTTCGCAGAGGGACAGGTAGCAACACAGTACGTGGATCTTGACGGCAATCCGACCATGGACGAAGACTACAACATCAACGGATCCTACATGGCCATCGAGGGTATCACCAGTCCGGACGGACGTGTCCTCGGAAAGATGGGTCACTCCGAGCGCCGCGCCGACGGAGACTACATCAACATCTACGGTGATAAGAACCAGCTGATCATGGAGTCCGGAGTGGAGTACTTCCTGTAAATGATTCGAGTGACGGATGGTAAGAATTGAGGTTTCCATGCGATTAGACGAAGTTAGAAAGCTTTACACGAACGTCCTGGGCAATGTCCGGAAGGTGATCGTCGGTCAGGAGGAGGTGTTCACCCTTCTTTTTACGGCGGTCCTCTCCCGGGGGCATGTGCTTCTGGAGGACACTCCCGGAACCGGCAAGACCTCCCTTGCGAAGGCTTTTGCCAGGAGTGTCAGCGGCAGCTTCCACCGGGTGCAGTTTACCCCGGACCTGCTTCCGCAGGACATCACGGGCCTGTCCGTCTACAACCAGAAGTCCCAGGAGTTCACTCTGATGCGGGGGCCGGTCTTTACGAATCTGCTTCTTGCGGATGAGATCAACCGCGCCACTCCGAGAACCCAGTCCGCACTTTTGGAGGCCATGGAGGAGCGGCATGTGACCATCGACGGAGAGACACTTCCGCTGGAGAAGCCGTTCCTGGTCATTGCAACCGAGAATCCGATCGAGACCACGGGAACCTACCCGCTGCCGGAGGCGCAGCTGGACCGCTTCCTGATGAAACTTTCCATGAAGCCTCTTTCGAAGGAGCAGGAGGGAGATATGCTGCAGCGCTTTATGCAGAGCAACCCCATGGAACAGTTGGCGGAGGTTGCAGCGGTGGAGATGCTGGAGGAGGCTGCGGATGCCATCACCGGTGTTACCGTGAAGGAGGATGTGCGTGATTATATCCTGGCGATCGCGGACGCCACAAGGCATACAGGAAAGCTTCTTCTGGGTGTCAGCCCGAGAGCGAGTCTGGCACTGCTGCGGGCAGCCATGAGCTTCGCTGCCATTTCCGGACGAAGCTATGTAACGCCGGATGATGTCCGGTATCTGGCTCCGTACGTCTTCGGTCATCGTGTGATGGCAGCGGCGGGAGTAGCGGATACGGCTCAGCTGATCCGGGATCTGGTCAGAGGGATACAGGTTCCGGTGGAGGACTGGAACTAGACCTCAGTTCGCTCAGAATGACATGGGGGTATGTACCATGCATTTAGTGCTGATCGTAATGATCATAGGAATTATCTATTTTACACAGGAGCGCCTGTACCGGAAGCATTGGAAACGGGGGCTCCGTACTTCTCTTTGCTTTAACAGAGAGTATATGGAATGCGGGGAGGAGGCAGAACTTGTCGAAGAGATCGTCAACGACAAGTCTCTGCCCCTGCCCGTTTTTCATTTTAAGTTCGCCGTGGACCGGGCGCTTCAGTTTGAGGATATGGAGAACTCCGTGGTCACGGATTATTATCACAGAAATGACGTGTTCTCCGTGATGGGACATCAGCAGATCCGAAGGACCCTCAGTTTTCGCGGAGATGAACGGGGATATTTCCGTGTAGAGAGCATCAACGTGATGGTGCGGGATTTCTTCATGTCCCGGCTGTTTGCATTGTCGAAGAGAGAGGATGTCGGGATCTATGTCTTTCCGAAGAAACTGGATACCGGCCGGATCACCTCCCTGACCCGGGGCAGAATCGGAGAGATCGCTGCAAACCGGAGTCTGGTGGAGGACCCTCTGTCCTTCCGTGGACTTCGGGATTATCAGAGCATGGATTCCTACAAGTCCATCAACTGGAAGCAGTCTGCGAGGACAGGGCAGTGGAAGGTGAATCTTTATGATGTGACCCAGGATGCGGAGGTACGGATCCTTCTGAATCTTGATACGGATTCCATGATCCGGACGGATCAGCTGTTGGAGGAGTCCATTTCGCTGGCAAGTTCATTGGCGAGGGTCTACCTTGCGAAGAAGGAGAGGGTGCTTGTTTGGTCAAATGGGCTCACGGAGGACGGTAATCGTCTGCAGGAGCCGGGACTCGGCTCGGAGCTTTCCCATGGGATCACCATCGATAAGTATCTGACCGTTATCCGGAAGTCGGAGGGGAAGGACGTATTCCTGTCCCGGCTGGATTCGGAACTGACGTCCATGAACAGAAGCACCCTGTACCTGGTGATCTCCCCTTACTACAAGGAGGATATGCTCCTGCGTCTGGACCGCCTTCGCTCGGAGGGGGCATCGGTGCTCTGCGTCGTACCATATTATTCGTCACTGGGCTTCGAGTCCCGAAGATCCTATCTGACAGGATGGGAGGTGGTTGACTTTGCAAAGTGATTTTGCAAGAAAGCTCTTTCGCCTCTGTTACGGGTACACCTTCTATCTGATCCTGATGGAACTGATGGTCCATACCATGGGAGATCAGGAGATCTCCTGGCTGGTACTGCTGACCATGCTTGGCATTTATGTAGGTAATTACGTGCTGAGAGGACTGATCCAGCATATCTGGCCGCTGATTGTATATACAGCTGCCGTGGATGCGGCAGTCTGGTTCCTGCTTCCTGCCGACAACCTGCAATGCACGCTGTTGATGGGACTTGCCACCGGCCTCATGTTCACCGGTTTCCACTATGTCCGCAGCGGCGGAATCCTTCCCGAACCCATGGACGTTCCATGGCCGATCTTCGTCATGGGGCTTCTGGCAACCGTCTTCGGACTGATCTATGATAAACCGATGCTGGTGGTAAATGCGGCGGTGCTGACGGGGATCGCGCTTTGCTTCTTCCTGCTCATCCTGTATACCGACAGCCTCAGGAAATATGCGGATTCCACAAAGGACGTAAAGGGTATTCCCATCCGCCAGATCCTGAAGATCAATACATGGATCATCGTGGTCATTTTCCTTTGCATGGTGGTTGCGATCGGGCTGGGAGAGGCGCTGCATCTGCCGGATGCTCTGGCACAGCTGGGATCCGCGTTCGTCAGCATACTGAAGACGCTGTTCTTCGGCGTGGTTCTTGTGTTCCATTGGATGGGAGAACTGTTCAAGTTCTCAAGCCACCAGAGTGTGCAGGAGACCGCACAGAAATTCACCAATGAGCTGAATCAGGGACATGCCTTTGCAAATGTGCTGGAGGTGGTCCTGAAGATCCTGCTTCTGGTGCTGGTGCTTTTCATCCTGATCAGGATGCTGTCCCGCGTGATACGGAGCCTTTCCGCACGTTATCGGAAAGAGGGTACGGTACAGGTGGTTGAGACTAAGAGGACGGATCTCCGCACCAGGATCGAAAACCGCAGTCCGCTGGACCGGTTCAGGAAGTATATGTCCATGGAGGAGCGTGCGCGCCGCATTTACCGAAAGAAGATCCTGGAATGCAGGAAGGACGGTATCCCTTCGGAAACGGAGACCACGGCAGATATCCTGGAGATACTCAGGACGGATGAAGGCCTGGAGCTTTCGGAACTGACGGAACTTTATGACCGTGTCCGTTACGGCGGAATCGTCCCGGACAGGGCATATCTTGCCCGGATGAAAAAGTCCGCCAACATGAAAAAACCGAAAGACAAAACAGAGGCAAATGCTTTATAATGAACATATCAGGATCAGAAGATCCGGGTGACGTGTTTTATGTGCTGCGGATCATCAGATAGATAGTCTGGGAAAAAGGAGGATGCGTATGAAACTGAAAAAAAGAATGGCATTTCTGCTTCTCTGCCTTTGCTTTATTGGTGCGCTGTTCTTTTCGGGAGAAGGACGCACTGCAGAAGCGGCCACGGGAACATGGAAGAAGGATTCCAAAGGCTATTGGTACAGTTATCCGAACGGCTCCTATGCAAAAAATGAATGGGTGAAGAGCGGAAAGGACTGGTACTATCTGAATGCAGTCGGCTATATGCAGACGGGCTGGAAGCAGATCGGCAAAAAGTGGTATTATTTTGCCGCGTCCGGAGCCATGCAGACAGGCTGGAAGAAGGTCGGTGCCAAATGGTATTATTTCCCGGGCGGAGCCATGCAGACCGGATGGAAGCTGATCAGTAAAAAATGGTATTATTTCGGCACGGACGGAGCCATGCGGACCGGTTGGCAGACCATCGGCAAGTATAAGTATTATTTCTCAAAAGACGGAGATATGAAGACCGGCTGGCAGACAATCGGTAAGGATAAGTATTACTTCTCAAAGGATGGGGATATGAAGACCGGCTGGCAGACTCTTAGCGGGAAGAAGTATTTCTTTGCCAAGACGGGATCGATGCTGACGGGCTGGGCTACCCTGGGCGGAAAGAGGTATTTCTTTACCAAGACCGGACCGATGCTGACGGGCTGGGCTACCCTCGGCGGACTGAGATACTATTTCGGTACGGACGGGATCATGCGCACCGGTATAGCTACCATAGACGGAAAGCTGTACGGCTTTGATGCTAAGGGCGTTCGCCTTCTTGGGATCCGGAAGATCGATGGGAAGGTCTATGATCTTCAGGAGGACGGTTCCATCGTGAACGGATGGAAGGAAGACGGCAGTAAGAAGTATTATTTCGGCAGCGACGGCATTGCATACACCGGGATTCAGACCATTGCCAGGAAGATCTATTATTTCGACACTGACGGGATCATGTGTACAGGCTGGCAGACGGTTTCCGGAGATGAGTATTATTTTACGGCAGACGGCCCGGCGCTGATCGATGTTCAGACGGTGGGAGATGATATCTACTACTTCGACAAAGAGGGTGTCAAGAAAGGCGTCAAAGAATCTGTCTGGATGTGGATCAAAACGGGAAAGTACATGTACTTTGAACGGGAGAATAACGGAAAGGCAGCGAAGGGATTTACGAAGCACGACGACAAGATGTATTACTTCGATAATGACGGTGTTACGCTGACCGGCTGGCAGAATATCGGAGATTACACCTACTATTTTGATGAATACGCAGTCATGAAGGTCGGCTGGTTTAACGACGGCACTGACAGGCGGTACTATTTCGATGATACAGGCGCTCAGCAGCTGGGTATCACCGAGATCGACGGAAAGATCTACGATCTTAAGGAGGACGGCTCCACGCCCACCGGATGGACGGAAGAAGGCGATAAGATCTACTACTTCGATGATGATGGTTCTGCGTATACCGGAGTGCAGATCATCGATGATAAGACGTACTATTTCGATGATGAAGGAGCCAGGGGCACGGGCTGGAAGACCTATGCCGATCACAAATACTATTTCGGAGATGACGGTGCGGCTCTGACAGGAATAACGACGATCGAAACAGGAGGCAATGCAGGAATCTACTGCTTTGATGATTCGGGTATCCAGCAGACCGGGTGGCAGACCACCGATGAAGGCGATTTCATGCTCTTCGATTCAAACCAGAACGGAAAAGCAGTGACCGAGAAAATGGTTTCGAGAGGAGATCAAAGTTATTCGTATCTGGATGAAAACGGCAAGGCAGTAAAGGGGATGATGGACTACAGAGGTAATACCTATTACTTTAACAATCAGGGAGTCTCCGTCAGAGGATGGTTGTCCCTCGATGGAAATACCTATTACTTCGATCCTGCTGACTGCACTATGGTGAAGGGTAAGGGAATGATCATCGATGGTGAACTCTATTGGTTTGATGATCAGGGTAGACTGATCCCTTCTGAATGACATGAGAATAAAGCAATCATCAGATGGGCAAAAAATCTTTTGTCCCTGATATCATCATAACTTAAATTGAAACAGGGTCCGGTTTCCCGGGCCCTGTTATTTTTGATGGGAATTATTCAGACCAATGCCAGAAACTTCTGCAGTGAGGAGCTTGGCCGTCGCTGCTGATTGACCAGGAAGCCGACAGTCCGGGGAGCCACCGGCACCTCCAGGGGAAGCTCGATCAGAGAGCCGTCCGTCAGGGCATCTCCGGCAAATTCCTTTACGATGGAGGATACGCCCATTCCGATCTTGGCAAAATCGATCAGAAGATCCATGTTATTCACATCCAGCACCTGTCCGGGCTGGATGTTCTGCTGAAAGAAATAATGATCCAGATGATTCCGTGTGACATTTCCCTGCTCCAGAAGGAAGAGATTACATTTTTCAAGGATCTCGGAGGTGCGCATGGAAGCGGTCTGTGCTTTCACATTCGTCGGAGCTTCCGTGCCGGAATCTATAGACGAATCCTTTTTTGCGGCAGAAGAAAGCAGGCTTGTTACATTTCCGGCGAACAGCCATGGGTTATCGACGGTTTCTACGGCCTGTTCACGCACATAGAGGTGTTCCAGGTAAGTGGGATTGACCACAAAGATATCGTGTATCTCCTGCAGAGGCTCATAGCTGAGACGGGCGGGGAGCACGGTCTCGCAGATCAGTCCCAGATCGATCCGGCCCTCCTCCAGCTGCCGAACCGTGGTGAGGGTGGAGTGGCAGGTGATGGATACTTTGATATGCGGATATTTTCGGATATATTCCGAGAGATATCCAAGCAGGATGTTCCTGCAGAGGGAGGTGGAAGCACCGATCCGAAGCTCACCGATGCCCAGCTCGCTGGAATGCTTCAGATCTTCCTCTGCGGCGTGGATGCTGTCAAAGGCAGACTGCAGATGCTCATACAGAAGCTTTCCCTGTTCCGTGAGCCGGATGCCTCTGGTGGAACGTTCGATGAGCCGGACGGAGAGTGATTCCTCCAGATTGCGTATGGATTTGCTGACCGCCGGCTGGGAGATGAAGAGATGCTCTGCGGCGCGGCTGATACTTCCGGTCTCCGCAACGGAGAGAAAGATACGATAGTGATTCAGATTCTGGATCATGAGGTTTCCTTTCATATAATGATAATATAACTATAAGTTATATAAAATATTACATTTATATATTTTTATTATATAACATTGTATGGTAGAATCAAGGATATTCTGGGCAGAGAGGATACTTTTTCGGCTCCGTCCGTTGTAAAGAAGGGAGAATAATCATGGGAATGACGATGACACAGAAGATCCTCGCGGCACACGCCGGTCTTCCGGAGGTTCATGCCGGAGATCTTATCGAAGCTGCATTGGATCTGGTTCTTGGAAATGATGTCACAACTCCGGTGGCGATCAATGAGCTTTCCAAGTTTAAGAAGAAGACGGTCTTTGACAATACGAAGATCGCGCTGGTCATGGACCATTTTACACCGAACAAGGATATCAAGAGTGCCGAGCATGTGAAGCAGGTACGTGATTTCTCCAGAGAGAATAATATCGTAAATTATTTTGACGTGGGACAGATGGGCATCGAGCATGCACTGCTTCCCGAGAAAGGTCTGATCGTTGCGGGGAATACCTGCATTGGTGCGGACTCCCATACCTGTACCTACGGGGCACTGGGTGCTTTCTCTACAGGCGTCGGAAGTACGGATATGGCAGCCGGCATGGTGACCGGTAAGGCATGGTTCAAGGTTCCCTCCGCCATCAAATTCGTGATCACCGGCAAGAAGCCGGAATGGATCAGCGGTAAGGATCTGATCCTTCATATCATCGGCAGGATCGGTGTGGACGGTGCACGTTACAAGTCCATGGAGTTCGTGGGCGAGGGTATCGCAGAGCTTTCCATGGATGACCGTTTCACCATTGCAAATATGGCCATCGAGGCAGGTGCAAAGAACGGTATCTTCCCGGTGGATGAAAAGACCGTGGAATACATGAAGGAGCATGCTTCGAATAAGGAGTACGCCGTTTACGAGGCGGATGAGGATGCAGAGTATGATGAAGTGATCGAGATCGATCTTGGAACGCTTCGCCCGACAGTTTCCTTCCCGCATCTTCCGGAGAATACTAAGACCATTGATGAGATCCATGCCGAGGGCGATATCGAGATCGATCAGGTAGTGATCGGTTCCTGTACAAACGGACGTATCGAGGATATGCGGATCGCAGCGGACATCATGAACGGACGGAAATGTGCCGACGGTCTTCGTGTGATCATCATCCCGGGAACCCAGGCAATCTATCTGCAGATGCTCCGTGAAGGACTGGCGGAGATCTTCGTGGAGGCCGGTGCCATCGTATCGACTCCCACCTGCGGACCGTGTCTCGGCGGACATATGGGAATTCTTGCCCATGGCGAGCGTGCGGTATCCACCACAAACCGGAACTTTGTCGGACGTATGGGTGCCATCGATTCAGAGATCTATCTTGCCAGCCCGGCGGTGGCTGCGGCATCGGCGATCCTGGGTAAGATCGCATCTCCGGAGGAGCTGTAAGGAATCAGGGAAGGGAAGCCGGAGAGTTCTTCGGCGGCATCGAAACAGGAGACGAGGTTTCCTGATCCCGGGGACATGGTGATCAGAGTACGGGCTGACAAACGGAATAGATATAAGGAATAGATATAAATAAGGAGGTGCACATGAAAGCACACGGAACAGTACATAAATACGGGGACAACGTCGATACCGATGTTATCATCCCTGCAAGATACCTGAACACTGCAGATCCTGCCGAGCTGGCAAAGAACTGCATGGAGGATATCGACAAGGATTTTGTGAATCGCGTGAAGGAAGGCGACATCATGGTGGCCGGCAAGAACTTCGGCTGCGGTTCCTCCCGGGAGCACGCACCCATCGCCATCAAGGCTTCGGGCATCAGTTGTGTCATCGCGGACACATTTGCACGGATCTTCTACCGGAATTCCATCAATATCGGACTTCCCATCATCGAGTGTCCGGCAGCGGCTGCCGAGATCAAGGCAGGCGACGTGGTCTCCATCAATTTCGACAACGGGGAGATCACGGATGAGACAACAGGCAAGACCTACCAGGGTCAGGCATTTCCGCCGTTTATGCAAAACATCATCACCAGCGGCGGACTGATCAATTCCATCAACGCGAAGGAGTGATCTCAATGTGGGACATACTGTTTTACATTTTGTTTGATTCTACGATCGAAGGAAGTGTGGACACCAGACTGCCGAAGGGACTCCGGTATACACTGCTGGCCATAGTAGCCGTGGTGTTCTTTGCGGGGATCACGGGGCTGATCTGGACCGGGGCGGAAAAGCTGAAAACCTCCACCGGAGCAGGGGTTGCGATGATCCTTGCCGGCGTGGCGGCCTTCTTTCTGGGCATATTCTGGTATTTCCACACCATGAAGAAGACGAAGGAATTACAGAATAAAAAAGCAGAGAATCCTGATGCAGAAGAAGAATAAATGTTGACGGATGAATCATTTACATGATGAAAGTAAGGATATGGAGGACATTATGGTTTGTAATATCGGTGTGATCAAGGGTGACGGTATCGGCCCGGAGATTGTAACAGAGGCACAGAAGGTGCTTGATGCAGTGGGCAAAAAGTACGGACATACATTTAACTATGAAGATATCCTGATGGGCGGATGCTCCATCGATGCGACAGGGGAACCCCTGACGGATGAGGCAGTGGCAGTGGCAAAGACCAAGGATGCGATCCTGCAGGGCTCCATCGGCGGAAATACACAGACCTCGCCCTGGTACAAGCTTCCCCCGAACAAGCGGCCGGAGGCGGGTCTTCTGAAGATCCGTAAGGAACTGGGACTCTTTGCGAATCTTCGTCCCGCATACCTGTATCCGGAACTGAAGGAAGCATGCCCGCTGAAGGAGAGCGTGGCCGAGAAGGGCTTCGACATGATGATCATGCGGGAGCTGACCGGCGGTCTCTACTTCGGAGAGAGATATACGAAGGAGATCGACGGAAAGATGACCGCTGTGGATACCCTCCTTTATACGGAGGATGAGATCTGCCGCATCGCCATCAAGGGCTTTGATATCGCAAGAAAGCGCCGCAACAAGGTGACGCTGGTAGATAAGGCAAATGTACTGGATTCCTCCCGTCTCTGGAGAAAGATCACGGAGGAGGTGGCGAAGGACTATCCGGATGTGACCTTCGAGACCATGCTGGTGGACAACGCTGCCATGCAGCTGGTGAAGGATCCGGCACAGTTCGACGTTATGCTGACGGAGAACATGTTCGGAGACATCCTGTCGGATGAGGCATCCATGATCACGGGATCGATCGGTATGCTTCCGTCCGCATCCCTGAATGAGACAAAGTTCGGCCTTTATGAACCCTCCGGCGGATCCGCTCCGGATATCGCGGGAAAGAATATCGCAAATCCCATTGCAACCATCCTGTCTGCAGCTATGATGCTTCGCTACAGCTTCGATCTGGACAAGGAAGCGGATGCCGTTGAGAATGCGGTAAAGCAGGTTCTGAAGGAAGGCTATCGCACCATCGATATCGCAAAGCCGGGTGAACCCCAGGTGAAGACCGATGAGATGGGAACACTGATCGCGGAAAGAATATAGGAGAGACAAAGAATGACGGGTCTGTACGGGGATAATAATGCCGGGATGCCGCTAAGCGACAGTTGGACGGTACAGCCGGGTGCATATCTGATGCATAATGCCGTGATCACCGGGGTGTACCATACAGAGGGAATGCTCACGGTGACCTTCAGTGACGGCTTTACCTATTATGCCCCAAAGCCCGCCATGAACGGTGTACTGTCGAATCCGTGGACGATAGAGATCATCGGACGGGCGATGGATCTGCATGCAAAGATGCTCCCGCCGTATGAACAGAACGAAGGAGTGGCCTTCATCAACAATGAGAACTGCCCCATGGACGATCAGGCAAAGGCCGCGATCTGGCTGCGTTATACCTTTGAACATACAACGCTTCCGCAGCTTCTGTTCAATGATCAGCGGACTGCGGTTCAGCTGCTGTTCCAGCCCGGATTCATTTACAATAAGCTTCTCGAACTGTTCAATCAGAATAACTGGCCCTGCCCGTACAGAGTCGATCAGTTTCAGGCGCTTATGGGAATGACCAGTTACGGGTTCCATGCGATAAAGATCCTCCTGCCTCCGCCGGAGACAAGCGGTCTCTGCTATGCGGCCTATATCATTTATAAGCCGGGAACAGGACTGATCAACTACGGACTTCTGGAACGGAACGACACCTCCGCAAATCCCTGGGCCTGCATGATCGACGTATATAGACAGGATCTCTGCAGGAATGACTGGGGAGATTACGGATTCTTTGATGACAGGGCTTATATGGCAAATGTGGCAACGATGCTTTCACAGCCGAATTACCTGGAAGAACTGGAAAAACAGTCGAGACAAAAAGTGATGGTAGAAGATATCAAAGCCGGAAGAAGAGGCTGGATCTGTTCCGAATGCGGGGCAATGAATACAGAACATATCTTCATCTGCAAATGCGGAAGGAAGAAGAGTGAAAATGATAAGAATAACGTTACGGAGTAACGTCAGAAGGGAGAATACCATATGAAGAGTGACAACATGAAATGCGGTCTGCAGCAGGCACCGGCACGTTCCCTGCTGAATGCACTGGGCTACACACAGGAAGAGATAAAAAAGCCGATGGTCGGCATCGTCTGTTCCTACAACGAGATCGTGCCCGGTCACATGAATCTGGACAAGATCGCCGAGGCAGTCAAGCTGGGCGTTGCCGAAGCGGGTGGAACACCTGTCATGTTCCCGGCTATCGCGGTCTGTGACGGTATCGCCATGGGACATATCGGAATGAAGTACAGTCTGGTGACCCGTGACCTGATCGCGGATTCCACCGAGGCTATGGCCATTGCCCATCAGTTTGACGCGCTGGTTATGATCCCCAACTGTGACAAGAACGTTCCGGGTCTGCTGATGGCAGCGGCACGTGTCAATGTCCCCACCGTATTTGTATCCGGTGGCCCCATGCTGGCCGGTCACGTAAAGGGACGGAAGAGAAGTCTCTCCTCCATGTTTGAGGCAGTCGGAGAGTATACTGCCGGCAAGATCACGGAAGAGGATGTAACGGCATTTGAGGAAAATGTATGTCCGACCTGCGGCTCCTGCTCCGGTATGTACACCGCAAACTCCATGAACTGCCTGACAGAGGTTCTGGGTATGGGCCTTCCCGGAAACGGAACCATCCCAGCCGTTTACTCCGAGCGTCTCCGCCTGGCGAAGAAGGCAGGCTATGCCGTTATGGAAATGCTTGAAAAGAATATCCGTCCGAGAGATATCATCACAAAGGAAGCGATCCTGAATGCACTGACTGTGGATATGGCACTGGGCTGCTCCACCAACTCCATGCTGCATCTCCCGGCCATCGCACATGAGATCGGATTTGACTTCGATATTTCCTTTGCAAACCCCATCAGTGAGAAGACACCGAACCTGTGCCATCTGGCACCGGCAGGCCCTACCTACATGGAGGACCTGAACGAAGCAGGCGGAGTATATGCGGTAATTAAGGAACTCTGCGATCTGGGACTGATCAATGAGGACTGCATGACCGTTACCGGAAAGACCATCGGGGAGGCTGTAAAGAATTCCGTGAATCGGAATCCGGAGGTTATCCGTCCTACCGACAATCCGTATTCCAAGACCGGCGGACTTGCCGTTCTGAAAGGAAATCTTGCACCGGACGGTTCCGTGGTTAAGCGTTCCGCAGTAGTACCTGAGATGCTGAAGCACGAAGGCCCCGCAAGAGTCTTTGATTCCGAAGAGGATGCCATCGCAGCGATCCTCGGCGGAAAGATCGTGGAGGGCGACGTGGTAGTCATCCGTTATGAAGGACCGAAGGGCGGTCCGGGTATGCGCGAAATGCTGAACCCCACATCCGCCATCGCAGGTATGGGCCTTGGCTCCACCGTAGCACTGATCACCGACGGACGTTTCTCCGGCGCAAGCCGCGGCGCATCCATCGGCCATGTATCCCCCGAAGCAGCAGTGGGAGGTCCCATCGCTCTGGTAGAAGAGGGAGACCTGATCGAGATCGATATCAACAACTACAGCATCAACCTGAAGGTCAGCGAGGAAGAGCTTGCAAAGAGAAAGGCCGCATGGACTCCGAGAGAGCCGAAGGTAAACACAGGATATCTTGCACGCTACGCGTCCATGGTAACCAGCGGTAACCGCGGAGCAATCCTTGAGATTCCCAAGAATTAATCTTCTTCTTGATACAGAGAAGGTTTAGTGCTATATTATTAACATTTCTAAGAGCAATGCAAGTTGCAGGAGGATAATATATGAAACAACTTACAGGTTCAGAAATCGTAATCGAATGTCTGAAGGAGCAGGGTGTAGATACCGTATTCGGATATCCGGGAGGAACCATCCTGAATGTCTACGACGAGCTCTACAAGCATTCCAATGAGATCCGTCACATCCTGACCAGTCATGAGCAGGGTGCAGCCCATGCGGCAGACGGTTATGCAAGAGCAACCGGCAAGGTCGGCGTATGCTTTGCAACCAGCGGCCCGGGTGCAACCAATCTGGTCACAGGTATTGCAACCGCGTATATGGATTCCGTTCCGCTTGTAGCCATCACTGCAAATGTCGGTGTAGCCATGCTGGGTAAGGACAGCTTCCAGGAGATCGATATCGCCGGAGTCGTAATGCCCATCACAAAGCACAGCTTCATCGTAAAGGATGTTCATCAGCTGGCAGATACCATTCGCCGGGCATTTACCATCGCAAGGAGCGGCCGCCCCGGTCCGGTACTTGTGGATATCACGAAGGATGTAACGGCTGCAAAGGCTGACTATGCTGCGAAGAAACCTGCAGCTATCAAGAAGGTTACCGATACCATCAGGGAAGAGGATATCGAAACGGCCGTTTCCATGATCCAGGCCTCCAAGCGTCCCTTCGTTCTGGTGGGTGGCGGTGCGACCATTTCCGGTGCATCGGCCGAGATCAAGACTTTGGTTGACACCATCGACGCGCCTGTATGTGATACGCTGATGGGTAAGGGTGCATTTGACGGGACAAGCAACCGCTACACCGGTATGATCGGTATGCATGGTACCAAGGCATCCAACTACGGAGTAAACAAAGCAGATCTTCTGATCGTTATCGGTGCGAGATTCTCTGACCGTGTGATCGGAAATGCGGCAAAGTTTGCAAATGGTGCGCAGATTCTTCACATCGATATTGATGCAGCCGAGATCAACAAGAACATCGTGGCTTCCGCATCCGTGATCGGAGATGCAAAGGAGATCCTGAAGCGGATCAACGCAAAGCTGACTCCGTCCAAGAAGGCATCCTGGATGAAAGAGATCCGGACACTTGTAAAGGATTATCCGCTTGAATATGATATGAAGCATCTGACAGGTCCTGCTGTCATCAGTAAGGTCTATGAGGCTACCAAGGGCAAGGCCATCATCACCACCGATGTAGGACAGCATCAGATGTGGGCAGCACAGTATTACAGCTATGCAAAGCCCCGTCAGTTCCTTTCCTCCGGCGGACTCGGAACCATGGGCTTTGGTCTGGGTGCAGCCATCGGAGCAAAGACAGGACAGCCGACAAAGACGGTTATCAATATCGCAGGTGACGGATGCTTCCGTATGAATCTGCAGGAGCTGGCTACCGCTTCCCGTGAGGGGATCCACGTGATCGAGATCGTCATCAACAATCACGTTCTGGGTATGGTTCGTCAGTGGCAGACACTGTTCTACGGAAAGCGTTATTCCAACACCATGCTGAACGATAAGGTTGATTTCCAGAAGGTATCCGAAGGTCTGGGCGCAACCGCATACACCGTTAAAACGGTAGCAGAGTTTGAGAAGGCACTGGCCGCTGCATTAAAGGGCAAGGGCCCGCAGGTGATCGACTGCCAGATCGGTATGGACGATAAGGTTTGGCCGATGGTAGCACCGGGAGCAGCGATTGAGACCTGCTTCGCAAGCGAAGATGAGTTAAAGTGAGATAATTTGAAATAAAAAAATGGAGGAAATATAAAATGGCACGAGTTTACAATTTTTCTGCAGGACCTTCCGTACTTCCTGAGGTTGTCCTGAAGCAGGCAGCTGAAGAGATGATGGACTACAAGGGAAGCGGTATGAGCGTTATGGAAATGAGCCACCGCTCCAAGGTCTATGACAACATCATCAAGGAAGCAGAGCAGGATCTCCGGGATCTGATGGATATTCCGGATAACTACAAGGTTCTCTTCCTGCAGGGCGGAGCATCCCAGCAGTTCGCAGCAGTTCCCATGAACCTGATGAAGAACGGTGTGGCTGATTACATCATCACAGGTCAGTGGGCAAAGAAGGCATTCCAGGAAGGCAAGAAGTACGGTAAGGCAGTAGCCGTTGCTTCTTCCGAGGACAAGACCTTCTCCTACATTCCGGATTGTTCCGATCTTCCGATCGATGATGATGCAGACTATGTATACATCTGCCATAACAATACCATCTACGGAACAGCTTATCATGAGCTTCCGAATACCAAGGGCAAGATCCTGGTAGCAGATATGTCTTCCGACATTCTGTCCCAGCCGGTAAATGTGTCCGATTACGGCCTCATTTACTTCGGTGTACAGAAGAACGTAGGACCTGCCGGCGTTGTTGTAGTGATCATCCGTGAGGACCTGATCCGCGACGACCTTCCGGAGTTCGTTCCCACCATGCTGAAGTATAAGACTCAGGCTGATGCAGACTCTCTGTACAACACACCTCCGTGCTACGGAATCTACATCTGCGGTCTTGTGTTCAAGTGGGTTAAGGACATGGGCGGTCTTAAGGCCATGAAGCAGCACAACGAGAAGAAGGCAAAGATCCTCTATGATTTCCTGGATCAGAGCAAGATGTTCAAGGGCACCGTTGAGAAGAAGGACCGTTCTCTGATGAATGTTCCCTTCGTAACCGGAAATGATGAGCTGGATGCAAAGTTCGTTAAGGAAGCTACCGAGGCAGGCTTTGTAAACCTGAAGGGCCACAGATCCGTAGGCGGTATGCGTGCATCCATCTACAACGCTATGCCCATCGAAGGCGTAGAGAAGCTGGTTGCCTTCATGAAGGAATTCGAAGAGAAGAACGCGTAAAGAATCTTAAAAACAAATAGAAAAATATAGGAGAACGATCATGACTAAGGTAAAATGCCTGAACCCCATTGCAGCCTGCGGACTGGATCTGCTGGGTGAGAATTACACTGTAACCGATGATGCTGATGCAGAGGCCATTCTGGTCCGCAGCGCATCCATGCATGAGATGGAGCTTTCCGATAAGCTTCTTGCCGTAGCACGTGCAGGTGCCGGCGTTAACAACATCCCGCTTGACAAGTGCGCTGAGCAGGGAATCGTAGTATTCAACACACCGGGAGCAAATGCAAACGGCGTTAAGGAGCTGGTAGTTGCAGGTATGCTGCTTGCATCACGCGACATCATCGGCGGTGCAAACTGGGTAGCAGCAAATGCATCCGATGAGAACATCGGCAAGACAGCAGAGAAGGAGAAGAAGAACTTCGCAGGTAAGGAGATCGCGGGCAAGAAGCTTGGCGTTATCGGCCTGGGTGCCATCGGTGCAAAGGTTGCGAATGTAGGCGTTCGTCTCGGAATGGAAGTATTTGGTTACGATCCCTTCGTTTCCGTAGATGCAGCATGGGGTCTGTCCCGTTCCGTAAAGCACATCACAAATGTGAATGATATTTACGCAAACTGCGATTTCATCACCATCCATGTTCCGCTTCTGGATTCCACAAAGGGCATGATCAATGCAGAAGCCATCAGCCAGATGAAGGACGGCGTGGTAGTACTGAACTTCGCAAGAGATATCCTGGTTGACGAGCCCGCTCTGCTGGCAGCAATCGACAGCGGCAAGGTTGCAAAGTATGTAACGGACTTCGCAAATCCCACCGTTGCAGGCAAGAAGAATGTGATCGTTACTCCGCACCTTGGAGCTTCCACAGAGGAGTCCGAGGACAACTGTGCAATTATGGCAGTAAAGGAGATCAAGGACTTCTTCGAGAACGGAAATGTAAAGAACTCCGTAAACTATCCGGCTTGTGACGCAGGTATCTGCCAGGATGCAGGTCGTCTTACCGTATGCCACAAGAACATCCCCAACATGCTGACACAGTTTACAGGACTGTTCGCATCCAAGGGAGTAAACGTTTCCGAGATGGTAAGCAAGTCCCGCGGTGACTATGCATACACAATCCTTGACATCAGTGTTGCAGCTACCCAGGATGTTGCGGATGCGATCGCAGCCATCGAGGGTGTTGTACGTGTCAGAGTGATCAAATAACCATCTATCGGATTATTTGAATGATTTATTCGAAATCATCAATTTGATTAATGGGAAATGTTGAGTTATTATGTGCATAGATCCTGAGACAGCGGAACGCCGCGGAGCTTGGGAAATATGAGCAGAAGGAGTACATGGATTATGGATAAGAAGTTGAGAGTCGGAATCTTAGGTGCAACCGGTATGGTAGGCCAGCGGTTTATCGCCCTTCTGGAGAATCATCCCTGGTATGAGGTGGTAACGGTTGCGGCATCTCCTCGCAGCGCAGGTAAGACCTATGCCGAGGCTGTTGAGGGACGCTGGAAGATGGATACACCGATTCCGGAAGCAGTAAAGGATCTTGTATTATACAACGTAAATGAAGTAGAGAAGGTTGCCGCAACGGTTGACTTTGTCTTCAGTGCAGTGGATATGACCAAGGATGAGATCAAGGCCATCGAGGAAGCATATGCAAAGACCGAGACTCCCGTGGTTTCCAACAACAGCGCACATCGCTGGACTCCGGATGTACCGATGGTAGTACCGGAACTGAATCCGGAGCACTATGATGTCATTCAGTATCAGAGAGAGCGCCTTGGCACGAAGCGCGGATTCATCGCGGTAAAGCCGAACTGCTCCATCCAGAGTTATGCACCGGCACTCTTCGCACTGAAGGAGTTCGAGCCCCAGGAGGTTGTGGTTTCCACCTATCAGGCAATCTCCGGTGCAGGCAAGACCTTCAAGGACTGGCCGGAAATGGAGGGAAATATCATTCCCTACATCGGCGGCGAGGAAGAGAAGAGCGAGCAGGAGCCGCTTCGTATCTGGGGTAAGGTAGAGGACGGTGTCATCAAAAAATGTGAAGACGGTCCGAAGATCACCAGCCAGTGTATCCGTGTACCGGTCCTGAACGGACATACCGCTACCGTATTCGTAAACTTCAAAAAGAAGCCCACGAAGGAGCAGATCATCGAGGCATGGAGAAGCTTCAAGGGTGAGCCCCAGGAACTGGAGCTTCCCTCCGCACCGAAGCAGTTTATCCAGTATCTGGAGGATGATAATCGTCCCCAGATCAAGCTGGATGTTGACTTTGAGAACGGAATGGGCGTTTCCATGGGACGGCTTCGTGAGGATACCCTCTTTGATTACAAGTTTGTAGGTCTTTCCCACAACACTGTAAGAGGTGCAGCCGGCGGAGCGGTACTTTCCGCAGAACTCCTGACTGCAAAGGGCTACATTTCCGCAAAGGAAGCGTAGATCAAAAGCATCACTTTTATATTATGTCAACCCGCCTGACGGCGGGTTGATTTTTTTAGCGGGCATGGTAACAGATGTCTGCTTTTTTGCTTTCCGGCTACCTTTTTTCGTTCGCTTTGATCAGGGTTTATGATATAATCACCTTGTGGCTGTCTGTTGTCAATGAATTCGATAAGATAACCAATTGGGAATCGCCCATTTTTCGGAAAAAATCGTAAAAAATTACTATCATTTTCAATGAAAATGGGTTATAATAGCAAATAAGTTTGTGGAAAAATAACGAGAAAGGTATTTTGATCGGCCATGAAGAAGAAAAAACTGATTCTTGTAACATCACCTCCGGCATGCGGAAAGACATTTATTTCCAAAAAACTGGCGAAAGCCCTTACGAACTGTGTATATCTGGACAAGGATACACTGATCGTTCTGTCCAAGCAGATCTTTAAGGTAGCCGGTGAGGAGTATAACCGTTCTTCCGATTTCTTCCAGAGGGAGATTCGGGACTATGAATACTATGCAACCCTTGATCTTGCATTTGATGCACTTGAGTACAATGACACGGTACTGATCAATGCTCCTTTCACGGATGAGATCCGTGATGATGATTATCTGGACCGCCTTCGTCATAAACTGGCAGAGAAGAATGCGGAGCTTTGCGTGATCTGGGTACATACGGATGTTGAGGTTGCACATCAGAGAATGATCAGTCGGAATTCTGATCGGGATGTATGGAAGCTGGAGCATTGGGATGAGTACATCGCAACCCAGAACTTCACGAAACCCGGCAATATTCCGGAGCTGTTTGTATTCAATAATTCTTCCGAGGAAGAGTTTAAACGCTCATTGGATGAAGCTGTAAAGTATATTCGAGGAGAGTAAAAGCGAAGAGCCGGGAGTACTATCCCGGCTTTTTAATTCTGTTCTATTGGAGGTGTCGTATGGCAGTCATTCGACCATTTGCCGCATTCCGCCCGGCTGAGGAGCTGGTACAGGATGTGGCTGCGCTTCCCTATGATGTGTACAACCGTAAGGAAGCAAAGGCAGTTGTAGAGAAGAATCCGAAGACATTTCTCCGGATCGACCGTCCCGAGACGGTACATCCGGATGATTTTGATATGTACAGCGATGAGGCTTATGCTACGGCAAAGCGGATGCTGGATGAGGCAATGCAGGACGGAACCTACGTACAGGAAGCGGCTCCGGCCTACTACATCTATGAGCTTGTGATGGACGGACGCAGCCAGACAGGTCTTGTGGCATGTGCCTCCATTGATGATTACGTAAATGAAGTGATCAAGAAGCATGAGAATACGAGAGAAGAGAAGGAGCAAGACCGCATCCGTCACATTGACACCTGTGATGCACAGACCGGACCGATCTTCCTTGCCTACCGGGAACAGGAGGAGATCTCCGTGATCATCCGCTGTATCCAGCAGGAAGAGGAGCCTCTCTATGACTGGACCGCAGAGGATGGGGTGACCCACAGAGTCTGGGTGATCGATGATGCTTCTGACATTGAAGCGCTGCAGAAGGAATTCGCAGCACTGGATCAGATCTATATCGCAGACGGCCACCACAGAGCCGCATCTGCCGTCAAGGTGGGACTGAAGCGCCGCAGGGAGCATCCGGATTATAACGGTACCGAGGAATTCAACTTCTTCCTGTCCGTTCTGTTCCCGGACAGCGAGCTGGCGATCCTGCCTTATAACCGTGTTGTTAAGGATTGGAACGGGAAGTCCGAACAGGAATTCTTCGAGGCATTGGCGGGACTCGGAAATGTGGAGAAGTCCGATGCACCGGTTCAGCCGGAGGAGAAGGGAATCGTCGGGATCTATGTGAAGGATCAGTGGTACCGGTTTACCTTTGCGGACAGCCTGAAGAATGATGATCCGGTGGAGGGACTGGATGTATCCCTTCTGCAGAATCATGTACTGGCACCGTTCTTTGCCATTGATGATCCCCGGACCAGTGACCGCATCGATTTCGTGGGAGGGATCCGCGGACTGGCTGAGCTGGAGCGGAGAGTTTCGGAGGATGCCGTGATCGCATTTTCCATGTATCCCACATCCATCGGGGAGCTTTTCTCCGTAGCGGATGCAGGGCTGCTCATGCCCCCGAAGTCCACATGGTTTGAGCCGAAGCTTCGGAGCGGTATATTTATCCATGCACTGTCTTAGGACTGAATGAAAGACAGATACGACGGAATAGGATTACTTGAAAGACTTGTCTTTGGGAAGGATTGGTAAGGAGAATGGCAGGAAGAAAGGCAGTTTTTGCGATCAACTGGATGGAGGTGGATGCGCTGGTTCATGCGCGTCATGAGAATCCTCATCATATTCTTGGTATGCACGAATGTATCGATGATGTGTATATCAATGTATATCTGCCGGATGCAAAGATCGTCAAGGTGAAGAATCTTGAGACCAAGAAGTATGTAACTCTGGTCTCGGAACGTGTAAAGGGATTCTTCTCCGTTATGCTGAAGGATACTAAGAGCTTTGCCTATGAGGTAAAGGCGAAGTTTGAGGATGGTCACGAAGAAGTCTTTATCGATCCGTATATTTTTGAACCGGTGATCGATCCGATCGATATCAGCCGGTTCAACGAGGGTCAGCACTATCGCGTCTACGAGAAGCTGGGAGCACATCCCATGGTCGTGGACGGAGTGGAGGGAACCCTTTTCGCCGTATGGGCTCCGAATGCGGAGAGAGTCTCCGTGGTCGGTAATTTCAACAACTGGGACGGACGCCGTTATCCCATGCGGAAGCTGGATTACTCCGGTATCTTTGAACTGTTCATCCCCGGTGATTTCAGGGATGAGATTTATAAGTATGAGATCCGCTCCAAGACCGGTCAGGTATTTATGAAGAGCGATCCGTATGCATTTACCTGCGAGGTGCGCCCGGCAAATGCGTCGCGTGTTACGGAGCTGCACTACACCTGGCAGGATAAGGCCTGGATGGCCTCAAGGAACAAGCAGGAAGCGGACAAGAAGCCCATGAACATCTATGAGGTTCATATGGGTTCCTGGAAGCGGCCGAAGGACGGAAGAGAGTTCTTCAACTACAAGGAGATCGCTCTGGCCATGGCCGAATACATGAAGGAAATGGGTTACAATTACGTAGAACTGATGCCCATCATGGAGCATCCCTACGATCCTTCCTGGGGTTATCAGGTGACGGGTTATTATGCACCTACCTCACGCTACGGTTCGCCCACGGACTTCATGGGATTTGTGGATTACATGCATGCGCAGGGCATCGGTGTCATCATTGACTGGGTGCCGGCACATTTCCCGAAGGATACACACGGACTGGGAAGATTCGACGGAACTCCGCTGTATGAGAGCGCGGATCCGCAGCGCGGAGAGCATCCGCACTGGGGTACCTATATCTTCGATTATGGCAGAAATGAGGTTCGGAACTTCCTGATCTCCAATGCGCTGTACTGGGCGGATAAGTACCATGTGGACGGTATCCGTATGGATGCGGTAGCTTCCATGCTGTACCTGGATTACGGCCGCGGACCGGGAGAGTGGAAGGCGAATAAGTTCGGCGGAAATGAGAATCTGGAAGCCATCGCTTTCATCAAGGAACTGAATGAGAAGATGGCGGAGTACTATCCGGACGTTATGATGATTGCCGAGGAGTCCACCGCATGGCCGATGATGACGCATTCCGTAAAGGACGGCGGCATGGGCTTTGATTATAAGTGGAACATGGGCTGGATGAATGATTTCCTCCGGTATATGAAGCTGGATCCGCTGTACAGAAAGTATCATCATAACGATCTTACCTTCAGCATGGTTTATGCTTACAGCGAGAAGTTCGTTCTGGTTCTTTCCCATGACGAGGTGGTTCATGAGAAAGGCTCTCTGATAGAGAAGATGCCCGGCGGTTACGAGGATAAGTTCTCGAACCTGCGGACGGCCTTCGGATTTATGATGACGCATCCGGGCAAGAAGCTGCTCTTCATGGGACAGGAATTTGCCCAGTTTAAGGAATTCAACGAGTCGGACGAGCTGGACTGGTCCCTGTTTGAATTTGATGCACATACCTATGTGAAGGCATACATGAAGGCGCTGAACAAGCTGTATCAGAATGAGCCGGCCCTCTATCAGCTGGACAGCGATCCGGCGGGCTTCTCATGGATCCAGGAGTCGGATGCAAATCACTCCCTGCTCTCCTTTGAGCGCCGGGGTGAGTCGGAGAAGGATACACTGCTCATCATCTGCAACTTTACTCCGATCGCCTACAAGAATTACAAGCTGGCTGTTCCTTCGGAGGGACGGTGGAAGGAGATCTTCTCCAGCGATTCATCAAAATTCGGCGGTGAGGGCATGAACAACAAGACTGCCAAGGATTCCAAGGCGGGCAAGGTGGACGGAAGGAAGAACTACATTTCCATCACCGTTCCGGGACTTTCCATTTCCGTATTCAAGAAGATGGCGGCACGGAAGCCGGCGATCGGAAAGACGACCGCAAAAACGGCGGCAAAGAAGAGCACAGACGCAAAGCCGGCGGCAAAGAAAAGTTCAGACGCTAAGCAGGAGGCTAAGAAAGCTACCGGGACAAAAGCGTCTGAGTCAAAGGACTGACGATTTCATTCCGAGTGCGGAGCACGAAGAATCTTATCGCATAGAAAAATGCAAGTGATAAATTGGAGGCGTTAACGTGGCAAAGGTAGAAATCATTTCCGGGTTCCTTGGAGCCGGAAAAACAACTCTTATCAAGAAACTGATCAAGGAGGCCTTCGCCGGTGAGCAACTGGTTCTGATCGAGAACGAGTTCGGCGAGATCGGCGTGGACGGAGACTTCATGAAGGATGCGGGGATTCAGGTAAATGAGCTGAATTCCGGATGCATCTGCTGCTCCCTGGTGGGAGACTTCGGTGAAGCTCTTCAGAAGGTAGTGGATCAGTATCATCCGGATCGCATCATCATCGAGCCCTCGGGCGTCGGCAAGCTTTCGGATGTGGTTAAGGCCATTCAGAAGGCGGCAGAGACAGTGGATCTGCAGCTGAATACCGCAACAACGGTAGTGGATGTGACCAAGGCTAAGGTTTACATGAAGAACTTCGGTGAGTTCTTCCTGAATCAGATCGAGGCAGCGGGAACCGTAGTGCTCAGCCGGACACAGAATGTGCCGGAGGAGAAGCTGATGGATGCCGCAAACCGGATCAAGGAGCTGAATGCGGAGGCGCGTGTGATCACCACGGCGTGGGATGACATTTCCGGTGTCCAGATCCTTGAGGCCATGGAGCATTCCACAAATGTGGAAGACATCATGAAGAATTTCAAATATGATCCCGCTGTGGATGATGAGGAGCATCATCACCATCATCACGATCACGATGAGGACGAGGAGCATGAGCATCATCACCATCATCATGATCACGATGAGGACGAGGAGCATGAGCATCATCACCATCATCATGATCACGATGAGGACGAGGAACATGAGCATCATCACCATCATCATGATCACGATGAGGATGAAGAGCATGAGCATCATCACCATCATCACCATGATGAGGATGAGGGCGAGGGACATCATCATCATTATGATGAGAACGGAGTCTGCAGCTGCGGACATCATCATCACGGACACGATGCGGATGAGGTCTTCACAAGCTGGGGACGCGAGACTGCACGCCGTTACAGTAAGGAGGAGCTTACAGCCATTCTCGGGCAGCTGGCAGTGGAAGAGGAGAATCCCTTCGGGATCATCCTTCGTGCCAAGGGAATCGTTCCCGACAAGGACCAGAAGTGGATGGAATTCGACCTGGTACCGGGTGAGTTCGAGATCCGCGAAGGCTCTGCAGAGTACACAGGCAAGCTGTGCGTGATCGGAAGCCAGCTGAAGGAAGACAAGGTGGCCGAGCTGTTCGGTATTTAAATACCCGGTGTTGTTCCGGGCATATGAAGAATCATATAGAGGCTGACAGACATGAAGAAAAATGAAGAAAAGGAAATTCCCGTCTATTTATTCATGGGATTCCTTGGAAGCGGAAAGACTACATTTGCAAAGGATACCCTGCTGAAGCAGGATTTCACGGAAGGGCAGAAGACGCTGTTCCTCATCTGTGAGGACGGGGAAGAGGAGTATGACTTCGATTCCCTTCGGAAGAAGAATATCTATCCGGAGATGATCACGGAAGAAAATCTGACCACGGATCATCTTCTGGAGCTCTCAAAGAAGTATAACCCCGAAAATGTCATGATCGAGTATAACGGCATGTGGGAACTGGAGAAGATCTTCCAGATCCGCGTACCGAAGGGCTGGACCGTGGTTCAGGTGATCTCATTTGTGGATGCGACTACATTTGACAAGTATGTCAATAACATGAAGAAGGTCATGATGGATCAGCTGAGAAATGCGGACATGATCATCTTCAACCGCTGCAACGAGACCACGAAGAAGGCGGAGTACCGCCGGAGTATCCGTGCGGTGAACCGTCGGGCGCAGATCATCTTTGAGGGTGCAAACGGAGAAGTGGACAACGGTATGGACGGAGAGATCGAGCTTCCCTTTGATACCTCCGGGCCGCGGGTTGAACTGGGGGAGGAGGATTTCGGCCTCTTCTATGCGGATGCAGCGGACAATCCTGACAAGTATGTGGGAAAGACCGTGCATTTCAAGGCTCAGGTACACCGTCCGAGCAATTACAGTGATAAGACATTCGTGCCGGGACGTTTTGCCATGACCTGCTGTGCTGCGGATATCGCCTTTGTAGGTTTCAAGACCTACTATGAGGGCTCGAAGAGTCTGAAGGACAGAGAATGGGTGATGGTCGAGGGAGAGATCAGAAAGGAATTCTATCCGGAGTTCCAGGGTGAGGGCCCTGTGATCTATGCCACCAGTGTGGCCAAGACCAGTCCTGCCGCAGATGAACTTGTATATTTCACATATTGATGTCATTCGAAGACCGATGGCGCTGCCCACGGTACGGACGACGTATGAAACAGTCCGCCGGGCTGTTTCGTTCGTAATGGACGGAATGACAGAATAAGGAGAATAAAATGTCACGACAGACATGGAAACCCGGAAATATGCTTTATCCCGTACCGGCGGTGATGGTGAGCTGTCAGCGTCCGGACGAGCGTCCGAACATCCTGACCGTAGCATGGGCGGGAACCATCTGCTCGGATCCGGCCATGGTATCCATTTCCGTCCGTCCGGAGAGGTACTCCTACGAGATCATTAAGGAGACCGGGGAATTTGCCATCAATCTTGTTACGAAGGATCTGACCTTTGTCACAGATTACTGTGGAGTGAAGTCCGGACGGGATGTGGACAAATTCCGGGAAATGAAACTGACTCCCGTAGCCGTAGAGGGGATCTCGGCACCGGGGATCGGTGAAAGTCCTCTGATCCTGGCCTGCAGAGTGACGGAGGTGAAGCCTCTCGGAACACACGATCTGTTCCTGGCTGAGGTGGTATCGGTTTCCGTGAATGAGGAATTCATGGATAAAACAGGAAAATTCCATCTGAATGATACGAAGTTAATGGCATATTCCCACGGAGAGTATTTCTGCCTGGGTGAAAAGCTTGGGAAATTCGGATATTCAGTGAAGAAAAAATAGGAGGTATTATGATTGAGGCTATACTCCAATGGGATATAGATGTGCTGCTGTATTTTCAGGAGCATATCCGTGCTGATTGGCTGGACCCGATCATGAAGGGGATCAGTTTTATCGGGTACAAGGGAATCGTCTGGATCCTTCTCTGTATCGTGCTTATGATCCCGAAGAAGACCAGAAGGATCGGTATCTACGCCGCAGGAGCACTGTTGCTCAGCTTTATTGTGAACAATCTGATCATCAAGAATCTTGTGGGTCGTATCCGTCCCTATGAAGCGATCGAAGAACTGATGCGCGTGGGTGATCCGGAGAAGGATGCATCCTTCCCTTCGGGACATACTGCCTGTGTTTTTGCCGTGGCAATGGGTGTCCTGCTTCCGGCGAAGAAGAAGCTGCCGGGGATTCTGCTCCTCTGCTTCGGAGTCATAATGGCATTCTCCCGACTCTACCTTGGCGTTCATTATCCCACGGATGTGATCTTTGGAGCGATCTTCGCGACCCTGGCGGGAGTGGCGTCGTATTTCATCATACGTATGATCGAGAACAAGATACGAAAGCGACGACAGGAACGAGATGATGCGGATGCAATGATGGTCTGACGGGACATGGTCAGACCTCTGCAGATATATGAACATAACTGTATAAGACTCCCGAAGAGGCGAAAGGAGAGTCTATGTACAGTAGGATCAAAAGTGGAAGCCCCCTTGGAATTGACGGGATGGCGGTGACGGTGGAAGCCGACATCAGCCAGGGATTACCGTCACTTTCCATGGTGGGGTATCTGTCCTCCTCCGTTCGTGAGGCGGGCGACAGAGTGCGGACCGCACTCAAAAATTCGGGTTACGGACTTCCGCCCAGGCGGATCACCGTAAGTCTTTCCCCGGCAGATGTAAGAAAGGACGGCGCAGGGTATGACCTGGCCATCGCCGTTTCCCTTCTGTGCTGCATGGGGGTACTTTCCCCGGAAGGTTTTGAAGAATATCTGTTTTTAGGAGAACTGGGACTGGACGGAAGCGTCCGGGAGATACCCGGTGTTCTTGCGGTGGCGCATTTTGCGTCAAGGCAGGGATACCGGAAGCTTGTGGTGCCCGTAAATAATGCGGCAGAGGCGGCCTGCATCGACGGGATCGAGGTTTACGGCGTGGACAGTCTTCCGGAGGTGGTGGCTTTCCTGGCCGGGGAACTGGAGCTGGTTCCGACGCCCAGGGATACGGGGCGGACGATACCCCAGGGGAGGTACCATGATATTGCGGAGATCCATGGTCAGAGGATCATGAAACGCGGTGTGGAGATCGCGGTGGCAGGTTTCCACAACATCCTGATGACCGGCGCGGCGGGAGCGGGCAAGTCCCTGATGGCAAAATGTCTTCCGGGCCTGATGCCGGAAATGACCTACGAGGAACAGCTGGAACTGACGAAGATCTACAGCGTGGCAGGACTGCTTCGGGGGCAGGGCGGCCTGATGCGCCTTCGTCCCTTCCGGAGCCCTCATGCAAATGTGTCCGCAGCAGCTCTTCTCGGCGGCGGAGCCATTCCGAAGCCCGGAGAGGTTTCCCTGGCGGACTGCGGAGTTCTGTTTCTGGATGAATTTCCGGAATTCGGCCGGGGTGTCATAGAAGGACTACGCGCACCCATGGAGGATCAGGAGGTGACGGTATCCAGGGTGAAGGCCTCCTACCGGTTTCCGGCCAAGTTCATGCTGGTGGCGGCCAGAAACAACTGTCCCTGCGGCTTCTATCCTGACCGCACACGCTGCCGGTGTACGGAACGGCAGATCATAGACTATCAGAACCGGATCAGCCATCCCATCATGGACCGGATCGATATCCGGATCGAGGTACGACCGGTTGAGATGGAGGATCTCCTCTGTCAGAAGGAAGAGGAGCATAGCAGCGCAGTACGTGCCCGGATCGAGGAAGCCCGGGCAAGACAGCTGGTCAGGTATGAAGGAGAAGAATTTCGGTTTAATTCGTCGGTTCCTCAGACCAGACTGCAGGAGTATGTCCGACTCGGAGAGGAAGAATCGGAGCTTCTGCAGAGGGAATATCGGAAGGGGGCCCTGTCCGCCAGGGGTTATTTCAAGGTGCTGCGACTGGCAAGGACCATTGCGGATCTTGCCGGAAGAGAGACGATCACCTGCGAAGATCTCACGGAGGCTCTGTTCTTCCGGAACGGAGGCTTTTCCGGAGAGGAAGGAGGTGAGGCCGTATGATCGAAGAAAGAGAAGCGTTTCTCTGGCTTGGAAGACTTCGAACCCTCAGTCCGGTGATGAGACAGGAACTGCTGGAGCGGTTCGGATCGGCAGCGCATTTCTTTCAGGCTCCGGAATCGGAGCTTATGGCGTTGGTGGCAGACGGACAGCTGAAGCAGGAATCCATGGAAGAGATCTGTGCCACCGAAAATGAGGAGGAAGTGCGGAGACTTGCGGAGAACTATTTGAAGCGAGGGTTTCCCTTCCTGACTCCGGCAGATCCGGAATACCCGGAACTGCTGCGGAACATTCCGGATCCTCCGGTCACCCTGTTTTACCGTGGCAGGAAGGAGCTCCTTTCGGATACCGTCTGCGTCGGCGTGGTGGGAACAAGAACCCCAAGCCTGTATGGAAAAGAGGTTGCAGGAAGATTTGCTTCCGAGCTGGCCTCGACCGGGATCGTGATCGTCAGCGGTCTGGCAGCCGGGATCGATGCCGAGGCCCATAAGAACGCTATCCGGTCCGGCGGTGCAACCATTGGCGTTCTGGGAGGAGGGATTGACATCTGCTATCCACAGCGCAACTTCGGATTATACCAGGAAATGTGTGAGTCACAGCTGGTACTCTCGGAATATGCTCCCGGAGTGGCACCCCTGGCCATTCAGTTCCCGCTCCGGAACCGGATCATCAGCGGGCTTTCGGAGGGACTCCTGGTGGTGGAAGCCCGGAAGCGATCCGGGACACTGATCACGGCGGATGCGGCACTGGAGCAGGGTCGGAGCGTCTATTCCGTCCCGGGCCGTCTGGGAGATCCACTCAGTGAAGGGACCAATAACCTGATCCGCCAGGGAGCCTTATGCGTGATGGAAGCGGCGGATATCCTGGAGGATCTGGGAGTGGATCTGAAACGCGGGAAGAGAAGAGGAACGGACGCCGGAAGAGGCAAAGGTCCGAACAGTCAGGAACTGTCGAAGGAAGAACGGCAGATTCTGGACAAGCTGTCCCTGGTTCCTGTCCATGTGGATGAACTACTGCAGGACGGAGACGGAAACCTGCAGGATATGCTGTCCCTGCTTCTCTCCATGGAACACAGGGCGCTGATCCACCAACCTATGAGAGGATACTATACCCTTGCATGATTTGTACAACATAATATTTCCTCGGCACTAAGGCCTGGACACAGATGCTTTTCTCGGGTCGCGCTGCCGCTTGGTCGCATTCGACGCATAACCGCGTGCCACCGGCACGCATGCGTCCGCCTCGTTGACATGCAGGTTGTACTGTGTTAGAATGGCCACGTCAAATGAATCATGCGGATCAGGGTGCCTCCGACTGTCTCTTATGGCAGGGCCGGAGGGTAAAAGGGAAACAGGTGTGAAGCCTGTGCGATCTCGTCACTGTGACAGGGGAGTCTGCCGGCATGGCCACGTGCAGTCACTGGGGAAACCCGGGAAGACAGCCGTCAGATGATGATCCTCAAGCCAGGAAACCTGCCTTGCATTCGGGTACATGTGATCACGAGGAATTGGTCGTACCGGAAAGGCGATTTCGCCTCTTTTCTGGTGCCCATTACCGTATCCGCGGTGATGGGTTTTGCTTTCTGCGCAATGCGGCCGGACATTTCCCGAATACTTACAAAAGGAGAACAGAAAATGAGAAAGAAACTGGCAGCAGCAGCGGTCCTTTCTGCAATGTGTGTAGCTGCACTGAGCGGATGCGGATCCAATGACAAGGCAACAACAGAAGGTGCGGATACCACAGCGACAACAGCAGCGGCAACCGAGGGTAAGTCAGAGGAGACTCCGGCAACCACGGCAATCTCCGAAGGTGTGACCGAAGTGGATACCTCCGCCGCTAATGATGATAAAGCAAAGGCAGACGAGGTGGCTGCGCTGATCGACAAGATCTATGTTCAGGAGCGGACCGATACCACGGATGCAGACTGCAAGGCTGCGAAGGAAGCATGGGATGCCCTGACCGACGCGCAGAAGGCGCTGGTAGAGGGAGATGATGCAGACCCGGATTATTTCGGAAGAGATACCGGCGATGCATCCAAGGATGATCCGCTGAATGCTGACAATATCGGTGAAAATGAGATCCTGGTGGTCAGCTTCGGTACCTCCTTCAACGATAGCCGCGCTGAGGATATCGGCGGTATCGAGAAGGCAATCCAGAAGGCTTATCCGGATTGGTCCGTAAGACGTGCATTTACCGCTCAGATCATCATCAACCACGTTCAGGCAAGAGACGGTGAAGTGATCGACAACATGGAGCAGGCCATGGATCGTGCCGTTGCAAACGGCGTAAAGAATCTGGTGATCCAGCCCACCCACCTGATGCATGGTGCGGAGTATGATGAGATGAAGGCTGTTGCAGACAAGTATGCGGACAAGATCGAATCCATCAAGATCTCCGAACCTCTTCTGGGTGAAGTGGGTGCGGATGCATCGACTGTGAACGAAGATAAGAAGGCCGTTGCCGGCTATGTGGTAAATGCGGCGGTTGCAGCTTCTGATTATGATACGCTGGATGCCGCAAAGGCAGACGGAACGGCCATAGTCCTTATGGGACATGGAACCTCCCATGCGGCAAAGATAACCTACTCCCAGATGCAGACGCAGATGAAGGAACTGGGCTATGAAAATGTCTGGGTCGGTACCGTGGAAGGTGAGCCGGAGGACACATCCTGTGAGAATGTGCTTAAGGCGGTTCATGATGCCGGTTATAAGAAGGTAATCCTTCGACCCTTCATGGTTGTTGCAGGCGATCATGCAAACAATGATATGGCCGGAGATGACGATGATTCCTGGAAGTCACAGTTTACTGCATCCGGATTCTTTGATAAAGTAGATACAGAGATCGCCGGTATGGGACGGATCGAAGACGTTGAGCAGATCTATGTGAAGCATCTGAAGGATGTGATCAAATAAATTCTCAATATCATATTTCATGACTTATCAGGCGACTCATTAATGAAAAAATCGATACCATGATCGATACGGGAAAAGAGAGGAGATAATGAGAAAGAAAGGATATACATTGCTTGCTGCAGCGGCGATCATGCTGCTCTGCGGGTGCGGGAACAAGGAACAGGAATCTACGGAGAGCGTGGCGGCCGGAACAACTGCTGCGGATTCCTCTGTAAGTACAGAGACTGTGGATATACCGGAGAAGGATACGGAGCAGGTTTCGGAAGAAGCTTCTGCATCCGCATCGACGGAGGGGGCGGCTGCAGCCAGTCTTTCAGATGGAACCTATATGGCCAGATTTGAAACAGATGGCAGTATGTTTCATGTAAATGAGACCATGAACGGCAGAGGCATACTTACCGTGTCTGGCGGGAAGATGATGATACACCTTGTCATGCCGTCCAAAAATACGGTGAACCTTTTCGTCGGTCTGGCGGATGATGCCAAAAAGGACGGGGCTGAACTTCTTCAGCCGACAGTAGAAAAGGTAACCTACAGTGACGGAACGACCGAAGAAGTAAATGCCTTTGATCTTCCTGTTCCCGTGCTGGAGCAGGAGTACGATGTGGCACTGATCGGTACAAAGGGGAAATGGTATGACCATAAGGTAAAGGTTACGGATCCGGAGCCTTATGAAGGAAGAAAGGAAGATGCCGCCGAGATCCGGGACGGTGAATACACCATCGAGGCTTCTGTGGAAGGCGGGACCGGAAAGGCGAGCATTGCATCTCCTGCAAAGCTTACCATAGCCGGAGGCGAGATCAAGCTGCGTGTCGAATGGAGCAGCCCGCATTACGATTATATGATCGTGGACGGAGAGAAGTACCTTCCCGTGAATTCGGAGGGCAATTCCGTATTTATGATCCCGGTAAAGAATGTGGAAAAGGACATGACCGTGATCGCGGATACGACGGCCATGAGCGAGCCTCATGAGATCGAGTATGTATTACATCTGAACCCCGGGACATTAAAGTAAAGGATAAGCCCGCAGTCAGGAAAACTGGCTGTGGGCTGTTTGAAATTATGATGAAGCATCGGGAGAGGCTCTTTTTCGTGCTTTCATTGCTGCTTATCATGTGTATGGCAGCTCTGACAGGATGCGGAAAGGGATCTGAAGAGAAGAAAACTTCATATGAGATCACCGGAGAGCTTACGCTGGATCATGCAGATCAGTTCTCCGTGGAGTATTACGAGGGTGGTTATAAGCATGTGCACATTGCAGACGGCACAGACTATGTTCTGATCCCCGAGGGAGCAGCGAGGACGGATCTGGGAATCAGCGGTGCGGTGATCCTGCAGCAGCCCATCAAAAATATCTATCTGGCAGCCTCCTCAGCCATGGATCTCTTCGTACGTCTGGACAGTCTGGACCGGATCGGTACGGTGTCCACCAGGGCGCAGGATTATTCCATCGAAGAGGCAAGGGCGGCGATCGAAGCAGGAACGATCCGGTACGTGGGAAAATACAGCGCTCCGGACTATGAGACCGTTCTGAATTCCGGCTGCAACCTTGCGATCGAATCCACCATGATCACTCACAGCCCCCAGATCAGAGAGGAACTGGAACGACTTGGGATCCCGGTGCTGGTGGAACGCTCCAGCTATGAGAGCAGTCCCCTGGGACGACTGGAGTGGATCAAGCTGTACGGAGTGCTTCTGGACCGGCAGGAAGAAGCGGAGAAGTTCTACGAAGCGGAGAAGCAGAAACTGACAAAGGTGACGGAGGGGCTTTCCGCTGCGGCAAAGAAGGAACGCCCCACGGTCGCATTTTTCTATATCTCATCCAATGGCTATGTCAATGTCCGGAAGCCGGGGGATTATATCAGTACCATGATCGATATGGCCGGAGGCAGCTACTGCCTTTCGGAGCTGAAGGATGAGAGTCAGAATGCCCTGTCCACCATGAACATCAACTGGGAGAAGTTCTATCAGTATGCGGTGGACGCGGACATCCTGATCTACAATTCCACCATCGAGGGAGAACTGGATTCGGTGGCGGATCTGACGGAGAAGAACGGTCTTTTCCGGGATTTCAAGGCAGTGAAGGAAGGCAGGGTTTACTGTACACACGCGAATATGTTCCAGGAGAGCAGCGCCGTGTGTGATGTGGTGGTGGATCTTTATAAGATCATGTATGAAACGGACGGAAGTGATCTGACATACCTGTTCTTACTTCCGGATACGGAGAGCAAATGAAACGAAGAACGATCTGCTTTGTCATATTGAGCCTGGCCATACTGGGGCTGATCCTGGTAAATATCTGTGTGGGCAGTGTTTCCATCGGACCGGGTGATATCTGGAGCATAATTACAAAAGGGGACCATGAGAGTGTGGCCGGCAGGATCCTTCTGGATATCCGGCTCCCGAGAGTGGTGGAGACCATGTTCCTGGGGGGCGGACTGGCGCTGTCCGGATACCTGCTCCAGTCCTTCTTTTCGAATCCCATCGCAGGACCCTACATCCTGGGTATCTCTTCGGGTGCAAAGCTGGTGGTGGCTCTCCTGATGGTGGCATCCATGAATGCAGGCTTCCTGATGTCCTCCTGGATGATGGTGCTTGCGGCTTTTGTGGGATCCCTTATCGCCACGGGACTTGTGATCGGCGTGTCGGCAAAGGTACGGTCCATGTCCATACTGATCGTGTGCGGTGTGATGATCGGCTATATCTGTTCCGCCGTGACGGAGCTGGTGGTGGCCTTCGCGGATGACTCCAATATCGTGAATCTCCACAACTGGTCCCAGGGAACCTTCTCCGCTGCAGCCTGGGAGGATGCATATTATTACATTCCCATTGTTATGGTATGTCTTGTGGTGTCCCTGATGCTGGGAAAGGCGATCGAGGCATACAGCTTCGGAGAGAATTACGCGATCACCGTGGGAATCCGCGTGAAGCGGTTCCGGATCCTGCTGATCCTGGTTTCGAGTATTCTTTCGGCAACCGTGACCGCATTTGCCGGACCGGTATCCTTTGTGGGGATCGCCATGCCGCATGTGGCAAGAAGCCTGTTTCGTTCTACGAAGCCCGGGGTGGTGATCCCGGCGTCCTTCCTGTTGGGAAGCGGGTTCTGCCTTCTGTCCGATCTGCTGGCGAGAAGCCTGTTCGCGCCCACGGAGCTATCCATCAGCACGGTGACGGCTGTGTTCGGAGCGCCCATTGTGATCTCCATGCTGTTAAGGAGGCGGAGGAATGGCTGAATTATCATTTGAACAAGTATCCGTGGGATATGGCGGGACCGCCCTGATAGAGGATGTGAATCTCTGCGTGGAACGGGGAGAGATCGTTGCCCTGGTGGGACCGAACGGTGCAGGCAAGTCCACGATCCTGAAGACGGCTGCGGGACTGCTCCGGCAGGTGAAGGGAAGCGTTCTGCTGGGAGACCGCAGGCTGGAGGAATGGCCGCTTTCCGAAAAGGCAAAGAAAATGTCCGTGATGATGACGGAACGGACCGACACGGAATATATGACCTGCTTTGATGTGGTACGGGTGGGCCGATATCAGTATACAAATCTCATGGGGAGTCTTTCGGAGCGTGACAGACAGGTGATCCTGGAAAGCATGCAGATGATCGGTGTGGACGGTCTTGCGGATACGGATTATTCCAAGCTGAGTGACGGACAGAAGCAGCGGGTGCTGCTTGCCCGGGCCGTGGTTTCGGAACCGGACATCCTGATCCTGGACGAACCCACCAGTTTTCTGGATATGGGCTATAAGACCGAATTCTTTGATGTGCTGAAGAAGCTTGTGGCTGAACGTAAGATCGCCGTGCTCATTTCCATGCATGAGCTGGATCTGGTGAGGCGGGTTGCGGACCGGGTGGTCTGCATCTCCAAGGAGAACCGGGTGGAGAAGACCGGCAGTCCGAAGGAGATCCTGACGGCGGAATATATGGAGCAGCTTTTCTCCATGAAACCCGGGAAGTACATGGAGTATTACGGGACCGAAGAGTAAAATGTGACGGAGCATCCGTGAGAAGTCACGACGGATACGAAAACGGAGAACAGATGAAGGAGCCGGAGCACGGTATGGAACAGACGAAGAAGACCAGGTTCATCATGGTTCAGGGAACCATGTCAAATGCAGGTAAGAGCCTCGTGGTAGCGGGACTCTGTCGTCTGCTGCGACAGGAGGGTTTTCGTGTTGCACCCTTCAAGTCCCAGAACATGGCCCTGAATTCCTACATTACCCGTGAGGGACTGGAAATGGGACGTGCCCAGGTGATGCAGGCGGAGGCGGCAGGAACAGAGCCCTCCGTCTATATGAATCCGATCCTGCTGAAGCCCACCAGTGACGTGGGAAGCCAGGTGATCGTGAACGGACATGTGCGTGGCAATATGCAGGCAAGGGAGTATTTTCAATACAAGAAGGAACTGGTGCCTGACATCCTGGCGGCGGTGGAACGGCTTTCGGAGGATTATGAGATCATCGTGATTGAGGGGGCGGGATCCCCCGCGGAGATCAATCTGAAGGATCATGATATCGTGAATATGGGGATGGCGGAGCTGGTGGATGCGCCGGTCCTTTTGGTGGGTGATATCGACCGGGGCGGAGTCTTTGCCCAGCTCTACGGAACTTTGGAGCTTCTGGAACCGGAGGAACGAAGCAGGGTGAAGGGTCTGATCATCAATAAGTTCCGGGGGGACAAGACCATCCTGGATCCCGGGATCGAAATGATAGAGGAAAGAAGCGGAGTGCCGGTGGTCGGAGTGCTCCCCTATATGGATATCCGTCTGGATGATGAGGACTCCCTGTCGGAGCGTCTGGAGAACCGGAGAGAAGGAAGTATCGACATCGCCGTGATCCGTCTGCCGTACATTTCCAATTTCACGGATTTCAATGTGTTCGACACCCTTCCTCGGACCGGCGTCAGATACGTGACCCGGGTTCAGGAACTGGGAGATCCGGATCTGCTGATCCTTCCCGGGAGCAAGAGCACGGTGCATGATATGAGGTGGCTGAAGGAGAGCGGACTGGATGCGGCCGTTGTCAGTTATGCAAGAGCGGGCGGTATCGTATTCGGGATCTGCGGAGGATACCAGATGCTGGGAGAGCGGATCTCGGATCCGGAGGGTACGGAAACCGGCGGAGAGATCGGCGGACTGGGGCTGCTGCCCCTGGAGACGGAACTGGCACCGGAGAAGGTGATGGGGCAGACGGAAGGCGTATTTCATAAAGTGACGGGAGCACTGGAGGGACTTTCCGGACTGGGCTATCGCGGCTATGAGATCCATATGGGACGGACCTGCGTCAAGGGAGAAACGACCGGGGCGGAGGCATTTACGGAGGACGAAACCGGGTACTCTGTGGGAAATGTCTACGGCACTTACATTCATGGTATCTTCGATGCGGAGGAGGTGGCGTCAGCGCTGCTTCGGATCCTGGCCGAGAGAAAGGGCCTGTCGGAGGATATGACGGCAGAAGTAAGCTATGCGGACTTTAAGGAACGGCAGTATGACCGGCTGGCGGACATGCTGCGTCAGCATATGGATCTGGACCGGATCAGAGAAATGATCGGATTAATGAAATGACCGGATTAGAAAAATGTTCGGATTAGGAAAATGTTCGGATCGGACAGGTAGAAGGAATGCTTGATAGAGAAAAACTGTTTAACATGGAGGCGGCTGTTCCGGATCCGGAGGTGTATGCACGGGTTCAGCGGCACTGGGATCAGCTGATGAAGCCCATTGACGGGCTGGGCGGTTTTGAAAAGGTGATCTGCAGGATCGGAGCGATCCGGGGAACGGAATATCCGTCATTGAAGCAAAGGCGGGTTCTGATCTTCTGTGCGGATAATGGGATCGTTCAGGAGGGAGTGACCCAGTCGGAGCCGGAGGTGACTCTGATGGTGGCGCACCGTCTCGGGGAAGGAAAGAGTACGGCGAATGTCATGGCCCGAAGGGCAGGCTGCAGCTCTGTTCCCGTGGATATCGGGATAGACAGTGATGAGGTACCGCCGGGTGTGCTGGATCGCAAGGTACGGCGCGGGACGAGGAATTTTCTGGAGGGTCCGGCCCTGACGGAGGAGGAAGCGCTGCTTGCCATCGAACGGGGGATGGATCTGGTTCGTCAGCTTGCGGAAGAGGGAGTGGATCTGATCGCCACCGGAGAGATGGGCATTGGAAATACAACGACAAGCGCAGCACTTCTCTGTCTCCTTCTGGGAGAGCCTGCAGAACGGTATGTGGGGCGAGGTGCAGGACTGGATGATGCCGGACTTGAACGGAAGTTGGACGTGGTAAAGAAGTCCATAGAGCTTTACGGATCTGAGCGATATGTGGACGAGAAGAGTGCCGCATTTGCACGACTCTGTCAGGTCGGCGGGCTGGATATTGCGGCACTTACAGGCGCCTATCTGGGGGGCGCACTGTACCGGATCCCCATGGTGATCGACGGGGTGATCTCAGGGATCGCCGCATATCTTGCTGCCACATTTCTTCCGGTCAGCAGGGAATATATGCTCCCGTCCCATTCCGGAAGGGAGCCGGGGCTCGGAAGGGTGCTGGAGTTACTGGGGTTCCGTCCGCTGATCAACGGAGATATGGCGCTGGGAGAAGGAACCGGAGCCATCATGCTGTTCCCGCTGTTGGATGTGGCCATGGAACTGTATGAATCCGGGGGGACCTTTGAACAGGGCGGATTAAAGGAGTACGAAAGATACACATGATGATTCTGGTGAAGGGAAAGCCTGACAGTGGGAAGTCCGCGCTTGCGGAGAGCCTGACGCTGAAGCTTATGGCAGATGAATATACAGGCAGGGATAAGCCGGCAGATAATGCGGGACAGACAGTGTCTGCAGAAGAGAACAACGGACAGGCGTCATCAGATGAGGCAGAGATCAGAGGACAGGCGGCATCAGTTAGCCCCCTGTATCTGGCAACCATGATCCCCTTCGGTGAGGAGGGGGCTGCCAGAGTGAAGAAGCATCGTGCCATGCGCGAGGGAAAGGGCTTTGAAACTCTGGAGATCCCGGCGGGACTCTGCAGGGAGGAGAAACGTCTTGCACCATATTTCGGCGGAGTCTGTCTGCTGGAGTGCGTGGCGAATCTGGCCGGAAATGAAATGCATGCAGCGGAGCATGTGGGCAGGAGGCTTTGGGAACTGCGGGATATTGTGCTGGAGGAGATCCTCTGGCTGGAACAGAATATGAAGCATCTGGTGGTGGTAACGGATATTTTTGAAGACCTGCCGGATGCGGATGAGGAGACAGGGCTGTACATCCACCTGGTAAATGAAGTCAACCGGGCGCTGGAGGAAAAGGCGGACAGAGTCGAAGAAACCTATGAGAATACTTAAAAGCTTTGCAATTGCATTTTCGATCTACTCAAAGATTCCCATGCCCGGGTTTGCCTGGGAGGAGGAAGATATGCGCTGTCATCTGATCTTCTTTCCCTGGGTGGGGATGGTGATCGGTGGATTGGAGTACCTGCTTCTGGGCGTCCTGTGCGGTCCGGATCTGCCGCTGCTGTTCCGTGTGGCTCTGGCAGGGGTGATCCCTCTGATCGTGACCGGAGGATTTCATGTGGACGGATTCATGGATGTGCAGGATGCGCTCTGTTCTTATAAGTCGAAGGAGGAGAAGCTTGCGATCCTGAAGGATCCGCATGTGGGGGCATTTTCTGTGATCTCACTTCTGGTGTATGTGCTTCTCTTCGGAGGGGCTCTCTCACTGGTCCTTACCTACGGCGGAACAGGCAGCATTGCTCTTTTTGCCTTCGGTTTTCCTGTGTGCCGGGCGCTGGGTGCGCTTGTCATGCTGAAGCTGAAGAAGGCGAGACCGGAGGGGATGCTGCATAGAGAAACCAGGGACACGGGGACAGTCACTGTGGCAGTGCTCGTGGCAGAGCTTCTGATCCTTCTGGGACTGATGCTGTGGATCGATCCATGGGGAACTCTGATCTTTATCGGAGCGGTGCTGTTTTTTACGACGTATTACAGATGGAAAATGTACAGGGAGTTCGGCGGTGTTACGGGAGATACCACAGGCTACCATATCACCTGTTCGGAACTCGTGGGACTGATGGCCATAGCGGCATGGAGTATGATATGCAGATAGAAAGAAGGATCCGGCTGCTGCTGATCCGACACGGACAGACGGCGGGTAACCTGGAAAAAAGATATAACGGATGCAGGACGGACGAATCCCTCTGCCAGACAGGAAGAGAGGCGCTGGCAGAACGCAGCGTGCCGGGGAACGGAGTGGAATACATTTTCACAAGTCCCATGAAGCGCTGCAAAGAGACGGCGGAGATCCTCTTTCCGGGTCAGCAAAGGAGAGTCCTTTCCACAATGTGGGAGATGGACTTCGGTCATTTTGAAGGAAAGAACCTTGCGGAGCTGGAGGGGGATCCGGAGTATCAGGCATGGCTGAACGGCGGCGGAGAAAGGTGGTTCCCCGGAGGAGAACCAAGGGATGCGTTTTTCCTTCGGACCATGGGGGCCTTCCGGGAAATGCTGCAGCTCCTTCCCGCGGAGGGAGACGGACAGTGTTCGGTTGCTCTGGTCTGTCATGGTGGAAATATCATGGCGATCATGAGCGAACTGACCGGAGGTGACTTTTACGATTATCTGGTGAAAAACGGGGAGGGCTATGAACTGACGTTTTCACTGACGGGAGAAGATATTCATGATCTATCATATCACAGCCTTTATACTGGGGGGACTGCTTGACCTGATCATCGGGGATCCGCAGTGGATCCCGCATCCCGTGCGTCTGATGGGCAGACTGATCGCATGGCTGGACCGGAAGCTGTTCCTTCCGGGAAAGTCTGTGAAGGAGCAAAGAAGAACAGGAAGGCTTTTCTGCTTTCTGGTTCTCTTTCCTGTAGTACTTGTGACAGCGCTGATCCTCGTACTGGCGTATCTTATCCATCCTGTCTGCGGAGTGGCGGTGGAGACCGTTCTCACCTGTTACTGTCTGGCAGTGAAGAGTCTTCGGGTGGAGAGCATGCGGGTGTACCGGGCACTGAAGCAGGGAGACATCACGGCTTCCCGGAAGGCGGTCTCCATGATCGTGGGCAGGGACACGGAGTCCCTGGATGAGGCCGGTGTGGCACGGGCGGCGGTGGAAACCGTGGCGGAGAATACCTCCGACGGCGTCATCGCCCCGCTGATGTATACCTGCCTTGGGGGACCGGTGCTGGGAATGCTGTACAAGGCAGTAAATACCATGGATTCCATGGTGGGCTATCATAATGAGCGATATGAGAATTACGGGCGCTGTGCCGCAAGACTGGATGACATATTCAACTGGCTTCCGGCAAGGATCAGCGCAGGTCTGATGATCCTTGCAGCGGCGCTCCTGGGGAGAGAGTTCGATGCGGGCCGGGCAAAGAAGGTGTTCCTTCGGGACCGGTATAATCATAAGAGTCCCAACTCCGCCCAGACGGAAAGCGTATGCGCCGGGGCCTTGGGGATCCGGCTGGCGGGAGACGCCAGTTATTTCGGAAGGATCGTGAAGAAGCCCTATATCGGAGATGATACAAGACCGGTGGAACCGGAGGATATCCCCAGAGCGAACCGGCTGATGTATGTTACGGCAGGACTGATGTTCCTGATCGCGTCGGCCTGCTGGCTGATACCGATCCTCCTGATCCGTGGCTTCTGAACCGGGGTTGATCCGGGGCTGCTCCTGATGCTTCGGCTCCGGGTATGATCCCGGGAAAATGGTTACGGGAAGAGGAAACCGGAGAAATGGGAGACGGCAGGAACAGGACAGGAATGAATTCAGAAAGGACTAATGGATGGAGATCGTTCACGGCGGTGATATCTACAGAAATCGAATACGGTTGGACTTTTCCGTGAATACGAATCCACTGGGCTGTCCGGAGACCGTTCGTCAGGCGCTCCGGGATGCGGCGGACCGGGTGGAGGTCTACCCGGATCCTGCCCGGATGCGGGTCCGTGCAGAGATCGCAAGGCTGTACGGAGTGAAGGCGGAGAATGTCCTTGCGGGAAATGGGGCGTCGGAGCTGATCATGGCCGTCACCCGGGCAATCAGTCCCGGAAGAGTACTGCTTACGGCACCGTCCTTCTATGGATATGAAAGGGCCGCGCAAAGCGTACCCGGCTGTGAGATCCGCTGGCATCAGCTGAAGCAGGAGGAAGGCTTTGCAGTGACGGAGCGGTTCCTTGAGGAACTGACAGACGATACGGATCTTTGCTGGCTCTGCAATCCGAACAATCCCACGGGGGCTGGCGTGGAGCCGGGCCTTCTTCGAAGGATCATTGAACGTTGTGAGGAGCGGGGGATCGACCTGGTGGTGGACGAATGCTTTACGGAGCTGGCGGAGCAGGCAACGACCGTCATTCCGTTGATCCGGGAATACCGGAGACTCCATGTGCTGAAGGCATATACCAAGCTGCTGGCAGTTCCGGGAGTACGGTTCGGTTTTCTCATTTCCGCAGAGGAAAATGTGGAACGGATCGAGGCATTTCTTCCTGAATGGAACCTGTCGGTTTTTGCGGAAGCTGCGGCTATCGCGGGAAGTAAGGAGCTGCAGAAGGGAGATTATCTTCGGAAGGCGAAAGCACTGATCGGAGAAGAACGAAGGTATCTGACCTCAGAACTGGAGAAGCTGTCCGTTCGTGTGATCCCGGGACAGGCAAATTATCTGTTCCTGCAGACGGACCGGGAACTGTTCCGTCCGCTGCTGGAGCGTGGGATCCTGATCCGGGACTGTGCAAATTATCACGGACTGGAACGTGGATATTATAGAGTGGCGGTAAGGGATCATGAAGTAAATGAGGAACTGATCCGCACGATGAGAGAGGTATTACATTGAAACCGGAATACATACTTCCAAAGGATATAGAGAAGCGAAGCTTTGAGATCATAGAGTCGGAGCTTTCGGAACGCGGGATCACGCTTCCGGAAGAGCGGGCGTTTATCATCAAGCGAGCCATCCATACCACGGCGGATTTTGACTACACGGAGACGCTGACCTTCTCCGAGGGAGCCGTGGAACGCGCGCTGGAGCTTCTTCGGAACGGGGCGGATATCGTGACGGATACGAATATGGCTCTGTCCGGCGTCAGCAAAACGGCGTTGGAAAAACTGGGAGGACAGGCAGTCTGCTATATGGCGGATCCGTCCGTGGCGGAGGAGGCCCGCGTGCGGGGCCTGACCCGTGCGGCTGTCAGTATGGAACGGGCGTCGAAGCGTGAGAAGCCGGTGATCTTTGCGGTGGGAAATGCACCCACGGCTCTGATCACTCTCCGGGAAATGTACGACAGGGGCGAGTACCGTCCGGCCTTTGTGATCGGCGTCCCGGTGGGCTTCGTCAATGTTGAGGCAGCGAAGGAGCTGATCCTGGAGACGGATATTCCCTGCATCGTGAACCGGGGAAGAAAGGGCGGAAGCAATGTGGCTGCGGCTATCTGCAATGCCCTGCTGTATCATATCACCAGAGACTGAGCGTCATTCAGAACAGGCACGTGATTCAGAACAGGCACGTGATTCAGAACAGGCACGTGATTCAGAACAGGCGCGTCATTCAGAACAGATGCTCACCCGGAACAGGCAGTTCACCGATACGTTATTACGAGGTTACAGTGACGAAGTACTATAATACGGGAGAAACCATGAACTACGGATTTACCACAGGAAGCTGCAGTGCGGCAGCGGCCAAGGCGGCGGCATACATGCTTCTTTCCGGAACAAAAAAGGAGGATATCGTGATCCGGACACCGAAGGGGATCGACTATCATGCCCGGATCCTGGATGCGGTCCGGACAAAGGAATGTGTGTCCTGCTGTGTGGAGAAGGACGGAGGGGATGATCCGGATATCACCACGGGTGCAAGGGTCTGTGCCACGGTGCGTCTGCTGCATGACCATCCGAGGGAGGTCCTTGTGGACGGAGGAGAAGGAGTCGGCCGGGTGACGGAGCCGGGGCTGGATCAGCCTGTGGGTGCGGCGGCCATAAACTCCGTTCCCAGGAGCATGATCTGCAGTGAGGTCAGGGAGGTCATGGAGCTTTTTGACTGGCAGGGCGGATTGTCTGTGATCATTTCCGTGCCGGGAGGAGAAGAACTGGCGAAAAAGACCTTCAATCCGAAGCTGGGGATCACCGGAGGCATTTCCATCCTGGGTACCAGCGGGATCGTGGAACCTATGAGTACACAGGCCATCAAGGATACCATACGGGTGGAGCTCCGGCAGAGAGTTGCCCAGGGATATGAGAGGGTGGTGATCGCTCCGGGAAATTACGGAGTGGATTTCATGCGGGAACGCTATGACTATGATCTGGACCGTGCAGTCAAATGTGCCAATTACATCGGGGAGACCATCGATATGGCAGCGGAGTTGGGAGTGAAGCAGCTGCTTTTGGTCGGACATCTGGGAAAGTTGATCAAGGTTTCGGGAGGCATCATGAATACACATTCCGCCGTGGCGGACTGTCGTATGGAGCTGATGGCCGCTGCGGTGATCCAAACGGCCGGGGATGCGGAGCTGGCAGGCAGGATCCTTGACTGTAGCAATACCACACAGGCCTACGGACTTGTGGCGGAGGCAGGGATTTCAGAACCTTTTATGAAATGTGTCATGGATCGGATAGGAGATCACCTTGACCGGCGTGCGAAGGGACGGCTTCAGGTGGAATGCATCGTCTTTCTGAATGAGGTGGGTCTGCTCGGCACAACGAAGGGTGCCGAAGAATTGCTTGCGGCGATACGGCAGGAGCAGGACTCGGGAAGCAGAAAATGAGAAACCGGCCATGAACAGAATATGGAATCGGAGAAATAAACGGAACGACTGACAGGAAACCGGAGTGCCGGGTGTGACGGGGACGGACCGGATGAACGGGATGTGTTGAAGGTGAGATCGATGGAACAAGTGGAAGATAAGATAAAAGTTCATTTTGTGGGAGCGGGTCCCGGAGCGGAGGATCTGATCACGGTGCGGGGCATGCGTCTCCTGTCGGAAGCGGATATGGTGATCTATGCGGGATCCCTGGTGAATCCGAAGCTGCTGGAGTATGCGCCCGGAGCGGAGCATTTTAACAGCGCCACCATGACGCTGGAGGAAGTGATCGCGAAGATCCGGGAAGCCGTGGAGCGGGGGATGACCGTGGTGCGGCTGCATACGGGAGATCAGAGTATCTACGGAGCCGTGAAGGAGCAGATGCGGGAGCTGGACCGGCTGGGCATCTCCTATGATTCCTGTCCCGGGGTCAGTGCCTGCTTCGGAGCCGCGGCATCCATGAATCTGGAGTATACCCTTCCGGGCATTTCCCAGTCTCTCATCATCACAAGGATGCAGGGAAGGACCGCCGTTCCGGAACGGGAGAGTATCCGGAGCTTTGCCGCCCATGGGGCAAGCATGGCGATCTACCTCAGTGCATCACTGCTCACGGAACTCAGCGGGGAGCTTCAGGCAGGAGGCTATGAGAAGGATACACCGGCAGCCATAGTATATAAGGCAACCTGGCCGGAGGAGAAGATCCTCCGCTGTACGGTGGGCACTCTGGCGGAAACGGCAGAAGAAAACGGTGTCCGGAAGACGGCGGTCATCCTGGTGGGAGATGCCGTGGGTGCAGAGACCTTTGAGGACTCACGACTGTATGCGCCTGATTTTTCTACTGAATACAGAAAGGCAAAGGAAGTATGAGACTGACTGCGATCTGCTTTTCGGAGGAAGGAGCCGCGACGGTGCGGCAGCTTGTGAAAAGCATGAAGGAGCCGGAGGTGACCGGCTATTATAAAACAAAGCAGCTTCAGGAGGGCCTCTCCCGGATCGAAGGAAGCACGGAGGAACTGGTGGAGAGATGCTTCGCGGAGCATACTCCCGTCCTTTTCGTGGGAGCCTGCGGGATCGCAGTGCGCCTTATCGCTCCCTTCCTGAAGGATAAGCTTTCGGATATCCCGGTGCTTGTGATGGATGAAGCGTGCCGGTATGTGATCCCCATCCTGTCGGGACATGCAGGCGGAGCCAACCGGCTTGCATCCTTCCTGGCGGATGCGGTGGGGGCGGTACCGGTGATCACAACGGCCACGGACGTACAGGATACCTTCTCGGTGGATACCTTTGCGGTGGATCATCGTCTGACTATTGAGAATAAAGAAGGGATCCGGCAGGTGTCGGCAAAGGCATTGCGGGGAGAAGCCATCCGCATCCATATCGTGGATGATGCTGATCAGGCGGATGTGCTGATCGCAGAGCATAAGACCGTGGATGCCGCACTCTGGCTTTCTCCGAAGAACTATGTGCTGGGCATCGGATGTAAGAAGGGTAAGACCGTGGAGGAAATCGAAGCTGCAGCGGAACGGGTGATGAATGAGCTTGGGATCGAATACAGGGATATCTACGCCTTTGCATCCGTTGATCTGAAGGAAGATGAGCAGGGGCTTCTGGACTTCTCTGCAAGACATCGTCTGCCCTTTGTCACATTTTCGGCGGAACGGCTGAATCGCGTGGAGGGAGACTTCAACGGATCTGAATTTGTCCAAAGGACCGTGGGTGTGGACAATGTGTGCGAACGGGCTGCGGTACTGCTTGCCGGAGGAGGAAAACCTGTGGCGGGAAAGCATGCGATGGACGGGGTGACGGTTGCCGTCGCCAAAAGGAGAGGACGTTGATATGGGCAAGATCTATGTGGTAGGAATGGGACCAGGACGGGAAGAGGGAATGACCCTGGAGGCGGTACAGGCGCTTTCCGCATCGGATGTCCTGATCGGATATACGGTATATATCGATCTGCTGCGGGAGAAGTATCCGGAGAAGGAACTGCTCACTACCGGCATGAAGCAGGAGGTGGAACGCTGCCGGCTGTGTCTGGAACAGGCAGGGGCCGGGAAGACCGTGAGCCTGGTCTGCAGCGGAGATGCAGGGGTTTACGGAATGGCGTCACTGATGCTGGAGGTGGCGGAGAAGGAAGCAAATATGAACGCGAAGAAGAACGCGGCGGAAGAGACGGAAATCGAGATCGTGGCAGGCGTCACAGCGGCTCTGAGCGGCGGGGCGCTTCTGGGTGCACCTCTGGGACATGATTTCTGCGTGGTAAGTCTCAGTGATCTGCTGACTCCGTGGGAGCTGATCGAACGAAGACTTCGTGCTGCGGCGGAGGGAGACTATGTGATCGTGATCTATAATCCCGGCAGCCGTTCTCGTGCAGACTATCTGAAGAAGGCCTGTGACATCCTGTCGGAGAAGCTTCCGCCGGAGCGTCCCTGCGGATTGGCAAGAAGGATCGGCAGGGAAGGTGAGGAAGCCGGGGTATGCACGCTGGAGGAGCTGAAGGAGAAGGAGGTGGATATGTTTACCACCGTCTTTATCGGTAATTCCATGAGTAGGAGCATAAATGGAAGACTGGTGACACCGAGGGGATACAGAGGAACGACAGAGCAGATAACAGAGAGAACGGCGGAACGATAAAACAGAGCAGTGCGATGAATGAGGATAGAACGGGAACAGAAGAGGAACATATGGCAGATGAAATGAGAAGGATCATTCTTTTCTCCGGGACCACGGAGGGCAGGCTGCTGTCCGAGCGCCTGGCAGCGTCCGGGATTCCCCACACGGTCTGTGTGGCAACGGAATACGGAGAGGTGCTTCAGACAAAGAGTGATCTGGTCCGGATCGAAGAGGGACGAAAGACAAGAGAAGATATGGAACGGCTGTTTTCAGACGGTGCGGAGTGTGTGGTGGATGCGACCCATCCATTCGCCACGGAGGTGACGGCGAATATCCGGGCAGCCCTGGAAGGGAAGCATGTCCGATATCTTCGTGTGCTCCGGGAACTGCAGGAAGACGCTGCAGAGGGAGTGACTTTCTTTGATTCGCCGGAGGAATGCGCAGCGGCCTGTGATGCCATGGAGGGAAATGTGCTCTTCACGACCGGAAGCAGGGATCTGGCTGCAATGTGCGAGAAGATCGTCGACCGGAGCAGGGTCTATGTGAGGGTGCTTCCCTCCGCAGTCAGCATCGAACAGTGCATAGCTGCGGGAATAAGGCAGGATCATATCCTTGCTCTTCAGGGCCCATTTTCGGAGGAGATGAATCTGGCCATGATCCGTCAATATGGGATCCGTGTGCTGGTGACCAAGGAGAGCGGAAGGACCGGTGGTGTGGATGAGAAAATGTCCGCCTGCAGAAAGTCCGGGATCCCCTGCCTCTGCATCCGGCGGCCGGTGGCGGAGGAAGGGATCTCCGTGGAAGCGGCGGCAGAGGAGATCTGCCTCCTGACGGGCGCGTCGAAACGGGATGACCCAGGGGATCGACCGGACCCGGAAAAAGTTCCGGATCGGGAACGGACGGAGACGGGAACGGGCCGTGAGGGTACAGGAGAAAAATGCGTTCCGGTTACCTTTCACCTCATCGGAGTTGGAATGGGAGATCCGAAGGGGATCACCCTGGAGGCGGACCATTGGCTCCGGAAGGCGGATGTGTGCTTCGGAGCAGGGCGGCTTCTGGAATCCGTCACCTGTAAGGAGAAGTATCCCTACTTCCGGGCAGGCGAGATCCTGGACAAAACGGCGGAGCTGTTGGATTCCGGCAGGCATATCCGGGAAGCGGTTGTGCTTTTCTCCGGAGATACCGGCTTTTACAGCGGAGCGGAAAGCTTTGAGAAGGGACTGAAGGAACAGGCGGATATTTTCGCAAACTGGTTTAAGGCAGAGGTCCGGAGATATTCGGGAATCTCCTGCGTATCCGCGCTTTCCGCAAGGCTCGGGGAATCATACTCGGATGCGGAGATCCTGAGTCTCCACGGACGCTGTAGCACCCGCTCGCTGACCGATGCGGTGCAGCGGATCTGTCGGGCGAAGAAGAGCTTCGTTCTGTTCTCATCGGGAGATGAGGTGGCAAAGCTGGCCGGGGCTCTTCGGAGAGCCGGATGTAACGTCGGCATCACAGTGGGACAGAACCTGTCCTATCCGGAAGAAAAGATCATCACCTGCAGTTTAGAAGAGGCGGAACACATTTCCGGACAGGGCCTTTATACGGCGATGATCAAAAATTCGGAACCACAGGGACGGAGGCTGCTTCCTTATCTGGAGGACGATGCCTTTTTGAGGGACCGGGTTCCCATGACCAAGGCGCTGATCCGTCATGAAAGCATCCGGATGCTGGAGCTTCGTGAGGGAGACGTGATGTATGACGTGGGAGGCGGCACCGGATCGGTGTCCATAGAGGCGGCCTGCCTTTCGGACACCTTGTCGGTCTACGCCTTTGAGAGAAAGAAAGAGGCGGTCAGTCTGTTCCGGAAAAATGTGGAGCATTTCGGACTGGAGAATATCACCCTTGTGGAGGGAGAGGCGCCGGAGGCTTTTGCAGGACTTCCTGCTCCGGATGCGGTCTTCATCGGCGGAAGTGCAGGGAGACTGCAGGATATCCTGGCGGCACTGCTTCGGTTTGGAAGAAGCATGCGGGTGGTGATCACGGCCGTCACGCTGGAGACTCTGGAGGAACTGATGCGGCTGGACAGAATGCCGGAGGTGACCGGGCTTCGGATGCGGCAGATCAGCTGCGGTGAAGCGGAGGCTCTGGGAGCCTATCATGTGATGAAGACGGAGAATACCGTAACGCTGACAAGCTTTGTTCTGGGAGAACGGGATGAGGAAAGAGAGTAAGATCAACCGAATACTGATCGCGGCACCTGCAAGCGGAAGCGGTAAAACACTGGTTACCTGCTGCCTTCTGCAGCTGCTGAAGCAGAGAGGGGAAGATGTCACCTCCTTCAAATGCGGCCCGGATTATATCGATCCCATGTTTCATGACAGGGTCCTGGGTGTCGGCGGCGGAAATCTGGACACGTATTTCTGCGGTGCGGATCGTACGGCGCAGATTTTGGCGGATTGCGGACATACCCATGCGGTTTTGGAGGGTGTCATGGGGATTTATGACGGGCTGGGAGGTCTGGAACTGCGGGCCTCAGGCTATGATGTGGCTTCCTCGACCCGTACCCCGATCCTGCTGGTGGTGAACGCGAAGGGAACAGGCCGTACCCTGATCCCGCAGCTCTGCGGGATCCTGAAGGCGGATACGGAGCGTCTCATTAAGGGGATCCTGCTGAACCGGGTCAGTGAAGGCTTCTACCTGAGGCTCTCCGCAGCGGTCAACGAAGCCGTCTCCGAAGAGGGCATTGATGCAAGAGTGGTGGGATACCTTCCGGAAATGAAGGAAGTGAAGCTGGACAGCAGGCATCTGGGACTGTTCCGTCCGGAAGAGATCCCGGATATTATGGAAATGATCGGGACCGTGGCGGAGACACTGGAGCGCTGCGTGGATCTTCCGGCGCTTTTCCGGATCATGGAAGCGGCGGAACCGCTGATGTGCGAAGAAGCCGGTGAAACGCAGGAGAAAACTTCCCCTGTCCGGCTGGCAGTGGCAGAGGACGAAGCCTTCTGCTTTTACTACAGAGAGAATCTTCGCCTTCTGGAGCGGATGGGAACGGTGATCGTCCCATTTTCACCGATCCATGATGAGCATCTTCCGGAAGACATCGACGGACTCTATATCGGCGGAGGATATCCGGAATTATATCTTCCGGAGCTTGCCGCAAATATCTCCATGAGAGAGGAGATACGTCAGGCCGTTCTGTCGGGGCTTCCTTCGCTTGCGGAGTGCGGGGGCTTCATGTATCTTCATGACACCGTTGAGGATGCGGAGGGAAATGCGTATCCCATGGTGGGGGCTGTGCAGGGTAACTGCCGGAAGACCGGAAGACTTCAGCGGTTCGGCTATATCGAGCTGCATGCACTTTGCTCCGGCAGACTGGCGGAAGCACTGGACGGGATCCGGGGACATGAGTTCCATTATTATGACAGCACGGACTGCGGCGCGGACATGAAGGCCGTGAAAGCGGGAGATGACAGAGAATGGAAGGCCATGCATGTGGGAGAAGAGCATGTATGGGGCTTTCCGCATCTCTTTATGGAATCTGATCCGAAGTTTGCGGAGTGCTTTACGGAGGTGATGCGACGTGGAAGAAAATCATGAGATGTATGAGAACAGCAGCCGTTATTTCGAGAACCGCGCGTGTAAATACTATCCCTGCCATCAGGGAACGGAGCATATCAACTGCCTGTTCTGTTACTGTCCGCTCTATACGCTGGAGCACTGTCCTGGAAATCCGGTGATCCGGGAGAAGGACGGGAGAAGGATCAAGAGCTGCATCGAATGTACCTTTCCTCATCAGCCGGAAAACTATGAGAAGGTGGCCGGACTGGCAGCGGGATTCTGCCCCCGGAATACTTGACAAGCAGGTTGCTTTCGGATAATGTTATAAGGTGGTTTAGCAGATAATAACAGGCGCAGGGTTGTCTCTGCGTGGAACCGGGGCATCACACATGAAGTTTTCGGACTATTACAAAGAACAGGTCAAGGTCATCCGGGAGCGGGATCCGTCGATCCACAGCGACCGGGAGGCTTTGTTATACCCTTTTTTCTGGGCAATGTGGGCCTATCACAAGGCACATCGGGAGTATGAAAAGGGGAATTTTTATAAAGCCAGGAAGATCTCCCAGAAGGCAGCCCGGAAGACCGGCATCGAGATCCATCCCGGTGCGGTGATCGGAGAGGGCTTCTTCATCGATCACGGTCACGGAGTGGTCATCGGCGAGACGGCCATTATCGGTAAAAATGTAACACTGTATCAGGGGGTTACCCTGGGCGGTACCGGAAAGGAGCACGGCAAGCGTCACCCCACGTTGAAGGACGGGGTCATGGTCAGCGCCGGAGCGAAGGTGCTGGGCTCCATTACCGTCGGAGAGAATTCCAAGATCGGAGCGGGTTCCGTGGTGATCCGGGATGTACCACCCAATTCCACCATCGTCGGTATCCCCGGACGGATCGCCAGGCAGGATAATGTCCATATCCCGCGGCTGGATCTGAACCAGGTGGATATGCCGGACCCCATTGCAAATATGATCGAACTGCTTAAGGATGAAAATGAGACCCTGAAGCAGACCCTTCGTATCCTTGAGCAGCAGCAGGAAGACGACAGAGTACGGATCGACCGGAACAGCCAGGCGGTCACCAAGCTGGAGAACAGGCTGCAGCTGACGGACGGGGCAGGGATCTGAGCAGGACAGAAGATCCTTCGCTTTGCTCAGGATGACATGCGGTGTCATTCTGAGGCCGCAGGCCGAAGAATCTTTATCGGGCATTCAATAGAAACATAAAACCAGGAGTACAGTATATGAGAATCTTTAACACACTCACAAGAAACAAGGAAGAGTTCAAGCCGGTCACACCGGGCAAGGCAGGCATCTATGTCTGCGGTCCCACCGTATATGATTTTATCCATATCGGAAATGCCCGGCCCATGATCGTATTCGATACACTTCGCCGGTATCTGGAATACCGCGGTTATGAGGTGAATTACGTGTCCAACTTCACGGACGTGGACGACAAGATCATCCGCCGTGCGCAGGAAGAGGGCGTGGAAGCCTCCGAGATCTCGGAGCGGTTTATCAAGGAATGCAAGACCGACATGGAGGCGCTGAACGTGCGCCCGGCTACGGTCCATCCCCAGGCGACGAAGGAAATACCGGACATGATCGAGATGGTACAGCAGCTGATCGATCAGGGACATGCCTACTGCGTCAACGGAACGGTGTATTTCCGGACCCGCAGCTTCGACGGCTACGGAAAGCTGTCTCACAAGAATATCGATGATCTGGAAAGCGGACACCGGGATGAAGCTCACCGGCTGAAGGTCAGCGGTGAGGACGAGAAGGAGGATCCGCTGGATTTCGTACTCTGGAAGCCGAAGAAGGAAGGCGAGCCCTTCTGGAAATCCCCCTGGAGCGAGGGACGCCCCGGTTGGCATCTGGAGTGCTCCGTAATGTCCCGGAAGTATATCGGCGGAACCCTGGACATCCATGCAGGCGGAGAGGATCTGATTTTCCCCCATCATGAAAATGAGATCGCCCAGAGTGAAGCGGCCAACAATCAGACATTTTCCAATTACTGGATGCATAACGGTTTCCTGAAGATCGACAATGAGAAGATGTCCAAGTCCCTGGGGAATTTCTTCACGGTACGGGATATCTGCGGAAAGTACGATCCCCAGGTGATCCGTTTCTTCATGCTGTCGGCTCAGTACCGCAGTCCCCTGAACTTCTCTGATCAGCTGGTTGAGACTGCGAAGATCAGTCTGGAGCGTATCCTGAACGGTGCGGAGAAGCTGGAAGGGATCGTGGCAAAGAACAACGGGAAGGAACTGTCGGATGCCGAGAAGAAGCTTCTGACCGAAGAACTCCCCGGATATGTGGAGAAGTTCAATGCGGCCATGGATGATGATCTGAATACGGCAGACGCCATTTCCGCGATCTTTGAACTGGTTCGTTTTACAAATGCAAGCACGGATACGGAGACCTCCTCAACATTTGCGAAGGCTCTCTACGATACCCTGTTCACTCTGTCGGATACGGTGCTGGGCATCCATCTGACAAGGAGTGCCGCAGAGATCTCCGATGATGAGGTGGCGAAGATCGAAGCGCTGATCGCCGAGCGGACCGCAGCAAAGAAGGAGAAGAACTTCGCAAGGGCGGACGAGATCCGGAATCAGCTGTCGGACATGGGGATCGTGATCGAGGATACCAGAGAGGGCGTAAAGTGGAAGAAAGCGTAGACAGGACCGCTGAAACGGACGGCCGGAAGAGGGCTGCCATGTATTCGCCGCTGACATTGGCGTATCTCGGAGACAGTGTGCTGGATCTTCGGGTGAAGGAGCATTTCGTCCGGAAGGCCAATCAGCAGGTGCAGAAATATCATAAGGAAGTGACTGCCGTGGTCTCGGCCGTGAGCCAGGCCGCATTTATGGATTCCGTCGAGGAGACCCTTTCGGAGGAGGAGACGGCAGTCTACCACCGGGGAAGGAATGCATCGGTCCATTCGAAGGCGAAGAACGCCACGATGGCGGAGTACAAGAAGGCCACGGGCTTTGAAACGCTGCTGGGGTATCTCTACCTCAGCGGGCAGGAGGAGCGTCTGGAGGAACTGATCCGGCAGCTGCTGGGGCAGCACGGAGAGTAGGTACGGATACAGGGTAAGGAATAGGAATGATCATGGATAAATTCGGAACGGAAATGACGGAACTCCTGCCGGAAGAGCCTGACACGGAGGAACTGGTGCAGGAGGCGCAGGAGTCCGATAAGAAGCATACAAGATCCGGAATGATCGAAGGCAGAAATGCGGTACAGGAGGCTCTTCGTGCGGGAAAAACCGCAGACCGTCTGTACATACAGGACGGACTTCGGGATCCGGCCATCGGACAGATCGTATCAAAGGTGAAGAAGCAGGGGGCAACGGTCAGCTATGTGAAGAAGCAGCAGCTGGACCAGATGTCGGAAACCGGTCGGCATCAGGGCGTGATCCTGCTTTGTTCGGCATATGAATACGCCTCCATGGAGGAGATCTTCAAACTGGCGGAGGAGAAAGGGGAAACCCCGTTTGTATTCCTTCTGGATGAGATCGAGGATCCCCATAACCTGGGAGCCATCATCCGTACCGCCAATCTCTGCGGTGCTCACGGAGTCATCATCCCGAAGCACAGAGCCGTGGGACTGACCGCAACCGTGGTGAAGGCCTCTGCGGGAGCCGTGAATTACACGCCTGTTGTTAAGGTGACGAATATTGCAAAGACCATCGATGACCTGAAGAAGCGCGGTATGTGGTTTGCCTGTGCGGATATGGGCGGTGAGGTAATGTATAACTGTAATCTGACCGGACCGATCGGACTTGTCATCGGAAATGAAGGCTCCGGCGTGTCCCGCCTGGTCCGTGAGAAATGTGATTATATCGTGTCGGTTCCCATGAAGGGAGATATCGATTCCCTGAACGCTTCGGTAGCGGCCGGTGTTCTTGCATACGAGATCGTACGGCAGAGGATGCTGAAGAAGGACTGAACCGGACAGACACGCAGTAACATTTTCGGACAGGAGCATCGCCTTGAACAGAACAGAGAAGGATCCGGAGAGAACTCTCACGGATGAGGAACTGGCGCTCCGAAGCCAGGCGGGAGACCGGGAAGCGGAGGAGCAGCTGCTGAAACAGTATAGTGATGTGGTGAAGCGGGAGATCCGTTTCCTCTTTCTGGTGGGAGCCGAAACGGAGGATCTGGCGCAGGAGGCCATGATCGGGCTGGTGAAGGCCATCCGGGATTATTCCCCGGACAGAGGAGCCTCCTTCCGGACCTATGCGACCCGCTGTATACGGAATCAGATCCGGACGGCCATCACCGCGGCGGGGCGGCAGAAGCATCAGCCGCTGAACACCTACATTTCCATCTATGCAGATTCCACGGAGGAAGGGGAGAAGCTGCTCTCGGAGCTGGCTCTCCGTGAGGATTCCGGCAACCCGGAAGCGCTGGTACTCCGTAAGGAAGGTCTGGAGGAGCTGGAGGAACGGATGCAGCTGAAGCTGAGTCCTTTGGAACGCCGGGTTGCGGAGCTCTATCTGGCAGGTCTCAGTTATGCGGAGATCGCGGAACAGCTGGGACGGAACGAACGGTCAGTGAACAATGCACTGACCCGGATCCGCAGGAAAATATAGACCCGTGCGTAAGAATGGGGCCCAAATACAAAAGCGTAGATCTGTGGAGTCGGATCTACGCTTTTCGTACATTTGCCGCCTGATGAAAAATCGAGCAGGAGGGAATATCCCTCCTGCTCGAACTGTGAGCCGTCAACCGGAGTCGAACCGGCGACCTCAGCACTACCAATGCTGCGCTCTACCTACTGAGCTATGGCGGCAAAAATCACATTTGCTATAATAATAAATAAACCTTCGTTTGTCAATACCAAATATTTTTTGAATTCAAAGCCGGTTTATGGTATAATCCTACCAGATATGCCCGCACGCAGGGACAGAAACCATATATTTTGAGGTTTTCGCAAATAATCGTAGGAGAGGCGGTTTGAATATGAAACACAGGATTAGAATCGTGAGTCTTATTCTGGGGCTGGTCATGCTGCTCGGACTCGGAGTCTGGCTTCCCGAACGGGCGGCTGAGGCAGAGGAGGTGGATGTCTATCTTTCCCTGTCTGCAAATGAGATCAAGACGGGTGAATCCGTTACAGTGACCATTCATGCAAGCGGAGATGCCCTGGCGTCCATGACACTCACGCTTTCCTATCCGGCCGGGATCCTGGAGTATTCCGGCGGCAGCGGTTCCATCAGCGGAGGGAACGGAAGCCTAAAGGCCTCATTTTCGGGAAACGGTTCCGTGTCCGCAACCTTTAAGGCGATTGCCACGGGCTCTGCCAGAGTTTCCACCAGCGGGACCGCAGCCTATGACAGTGATCAGAATCCCCTGAGCATAGCCCATGCAGGGGTTACCATTGAGGTCGGAGCCGGAACGGGTGCTACCACGGAGCAGAAATCCACGGAGAAGACCTCGGAGGATGCATCCACCGAAGAAGCGACTGACGAACCCTTCGGTGAGCTTCCGGACGGCATCGTGGAGGTGGAGAAGGAAGAGGAGATCCCTGCCGGCTATACCGCCACCACTGCAGAGTATAAGAAAAAGAAGATACCGGCCTATATATCTCCCAACAAGGTGGTCAAGATCGTTGCCCGTACGAACCAGGACGGACAGATCCAGTGGTATCAGCTGAAGGAAGCATCGGATGAGCTGATCCCCTATGTGGAGTATTCTCCTTCGAATGCGCGCTATATCCTTCTGGACAAGCCGTCAAATGTGGCGGTTCCCGAGGGATATACCGAGGATAAGATCAACCTGGGACACGGTGATGTAAAGGTGTACCGTTCGAAGGCCGTGGAGGATATCGTGCTGGTTTACGGCGTCAGCCTGCAGGGAGTTGAGGGCTTCTATCAGTATGATACGATCGAGGGGACCTTCCTTCGTTATGTCCAGCCGGCAAAAGACACCGGGGAAGAGAAGGACACGGAGGAAATGACCACGGAGGCCACTACGGAGCGGGCCACACAGCAGCTTCAGGAGCCTGTCGAGAGGAGAACGAAGGAGGATGAGGGAATCTTCACCCGTGACAATCTGATCAAGATGCTGTTCGGTGCGCTGGGACTGTTCCTTGTGATGGCAATCCTTGCCATCGTTCTGATGATCAAAAATGCACGGCTTCAGGGCGTGGCTCAGGAGGAGGATCCGGAGGAGGATTCACCGATCCGGAGGATCTCGAGGAACGGAGAATATGTGGAACCGGTGGAAGAAGCCGGAATGAAGGAAGAAGAAACCGAAGGGGATAAGGAAGAAGGATCCGGGGTGCCGCAGGCGGCTTCACAGGAAACGGTTCCTTCAGAGGTGACGGGAGAGACCATAGAGATCATCCTGGAAGCGGCAGAGGATAACAACAGCTCCGTTCACGTTCCGCCGGCGGAGGATCCGGAGAAGAATACCCTTGAAGATGCCATGAAGAGCAGGCCCTATGGGATCGACTCGGCGTTTGATGTTGTGGACGCCGAACAGGTTGACAAAACCGAGGAGGTTCATGTAAAATCGGAAGAACCACAACGTGTAGCGCTCCCGACGGAAGGCGATGACGACGAAGAGACGGAGTGACACGTGAATCAGGAGGCAGTAATACCATGTCAGAGGAAATGACATCGAAGCATTTTATTGAGCAGATCATCGATAAGGATCTGGCGGAAGGAAAGTATGAGAAGATCATCACCCGTTTCCCGCCGGAGCCCAACGGATATTTACATATCGGACACGCAAAGTCCATTCTCCTTAATTATGGAATGGCAGAGGAGTACGGCGGACAGTTCAATCTCCGGTTTGATGATACGAATCCTACCAAGGAGAAGGAGGAATTCGTAAATTCCATCGTAGAGGATGTGAAGTGGCTGGGAGCCGATTTCCGCGGAGAGATCCTCTATGCGTCCAATTATTTTGAGCAGATGTACGAAGCAGCCGTAAAGCTGATCAAAAAGGGAAAGGCCTATGTCTGCGAACTGACCGCGGATGAGATCCGCGAATACAGAGGAACCCTTACCGAGCCAGGCAAGAACAGCCCCTATCGGGACCGTTCCGTGGAAGAGAATCTGGCGCTCTTTGAGGCAATGAAGAACGGAGAATTCCCGGACGGATCAAAGGTCCTTCGCGCGAAGATCGACATGGCGTCTCCGAATATCAATATGAGAGACCCCATCATTTACCGGATCGCGCGGATGACACATCACAATACCGGCGATACCTGGTGTATCTATCCGATGTACGATTTCGCTCATCCCATCGAGGATGCCATCGAGGGTGTGACACATTCCCTCTGTACCCTGGAATTTGAAGATCATCGTCCGCTCTATAACTGGGTGGTGGAGGAACTGGAGTATCCTCATCCGCCGAAGCAGATCGAATTTGCAAAGCTCTATCTGACAGATGTGGTCACGGGCAAGAGATATATCAAGAAGCTGGTTGAAGACGGTGTGGTGGACGGCTGGGATGATCCCCGTCTGGTTACGCTGGCAGCACTTCGCCGCCGCGGTTTCACACCGGAGTCCCTGAAGACCTTTATGAAGCTTGTGGGAATCTCCAAGTCCCAGAGCTCGGTGGAGTACCCCATGCTGGAGTACTGCATCCGTGAGGATCTGAAGCCGAAGGCACCGCGTCTGATGGGCGTTCTGGATCCGGTGAAGCTGGTGATCGACAACTATCCGGAGGGACAGACCGAGGAGTTTGAGATCGAGAACAATCCGGATGCGGAAGGAGCAGGAAGCCGGAAGGTGACCTTCTCCCGCGAACTGTATATTGAACGGGACGATTTCATGGAGGAACCGCCGCGGAAATATTTCCGTCTCTTCCCCGGAAATGAAGTCCGGCTGAAGGGTGCATACTTCGTGCGCTGCACCGGCTGCGAGAAGGATGAGAACGGTGTGGTGACAGTGGTTCACGGAACCTACGATCCCGAGACCAGATCCGGCAGCGGCTATGAGGAGAAGGAAGGCGCAAGGAAGGTAAAGGGTACCATTCACTGGGTCAATGCGGCAGATGCCGTGACCGCGGAGGTACGCCTGTACGAGAACCTGATCGATGAAGAGAAGGGCAAGCTGAACGAGGACGGTACATTGAATTTCAATCCGAATTCACTGGTGATCCGCCCGGAGGCAAAGCTGGAGGCCTGTGTGGCCGACGCCAAGCCCTATGACCGTTTCCAGTTTATCCGAAACGGATACTTCTCAGTGGATCCGAAAGATACAAAAGAAGACCATCTGGTACTGAACCGGATCGTCGGACTGAAGAGCTCATATAAGCCGGGGGCATAATGAAAAAGAAGGGTAAGAAAACTTCACAGGCGGTGGTTGTTCCGGAGCACGTACCTGCAGCGATCACTGAGATCATAAAGCAGGATCAGGCTGAAAATGTGAAGGACTCCGCGGATCAGGAAGACCGTCCGGAGACGAAGAATATCTATATCCTTTTGTCCCGTACGGGAACGGTTCCGTCCAAGGTGATCCGTTTCCTGAAGCCCATGCCCTATGCCCATGCGTCCATCGCATTTGATGAGAATCTGACGGAAATGTACAGCTTCGCAAGAAAGACAGTGCATTATCCCTTCTACTGCGGACTCATCGATGAGGATATCGACAAGGGTGTGTTCGGCCGCAAGAAGACCACGAAGTGTCTGGTGCTCCGTCTTCCCGTGACGGAAGAGGAGTACGGCAAAGTTCACCAGACGGTGGAGAGATTCAAGGCGGACCGGGGAAAATACGGTTATAATTATCTCGGGGTATTTGCTGCGAGAGTACACATTGCCATCGAAAGAAAGTATAACTACTTCTGCACCCAGTTTGTGGACAAGGTCCTGCAGATGAGCGGGATCAATCTCTTCGGTAAGAAGTCCGGACTTGTGACTCCGGAGGATTACCGGACCAGTGACAAGCTGGAGCATATCTACGAAGGTCTCTTAGTGAACTACAGAAACTGGCTCACTTCCTTCGGTCTCACTCCGGAAGAGAAGTCGCTCCGTAAGAACGAGAAGAAGGAAATGAAGGAGAAGAGAAGACTTCTTCGTATCCGGCAGAAGGAACAGCAGAGACAGCATAAGGAACAGCAGAAGGAACTGCGCGACCAGCAAAGGAGCATCCGGACCGAGCTCCGGGATCAGCAGCTGGATCAGCAGATGGAACTGATCGAGCAGCAGCGGGCAGAGCAGCACATCCTGATCCGCGAGCAGCGAAGAGAACTGCGTGAGAAGCAGAAGGAGATCGACCGAAAGCAGATGGAGCGTCAGCAGGAAAGAGAAATGCTGATCCCGACCATTGACAAGAAGGATGATTCCGCGACTGTTGTGTAGAGCGGAGAATGCCGGATTTGCGGTGCATATGCCGAAAATGAATGAAAATAAAGGTTATTTGATATCGGATCCCATCATGACAGATGAGGTCCGATCGGATAGAAAATCCCGTGGAAACTGCCGGGGACAGGGTTGTCCCGGAGGGTTTCCGCGGGATCTTTTGCTCCTGATGTCATTTCATTTTTGGTGGAAAAAAAAGATGATTTTCACGAATTAGGGGTTGATTTTTTCGTGAAAAGCGGTACAATGATACTTGTGTTAGCACTCAGAAGATATGAGTGCTAAAATCAGAAATATAGGAGGAACTGACAATGAACGTTAAACCGTTAGGTGACAGAGTAGTACTGAAGCAGGCTGAGGTTGAGGAAACCACACAGTCCGGCATCATTCTTACCGGCAATTCCAAGGAAAAGCCGCAGTATTCCGAGGTTGTGGCAGTAGGCCCCGGCAAGGTAGAGGACGGAAAGACCATTCCGATGAATGTAGAAGTAGGCCAGAAGGTGATCTATTCCCAGTATGCAGGAACAGATGTAACCCTCGGTGATGAGAAGTACACCATCGTACGTCAGGATGATATTCTCGCAGTTGTAGAATAATCACCGACCATAACGAAGGATCATTATAATATAAACAAGTAAGGAGACGATAACAATGGCAAAGGAAATCAAGTACGGCGCAGACGCAAGAAAGGCTCTTGAAAGCGGCGTAAATCAGCTTGCAGATACAGTTCGTGTAACACTCGGCCCCAAGGGAAGAAACGTAGTCCTGGACAAGTCCTACGGTGCACCGCTTATCACCAACGATGGTGTGACCATCGCTAAGGAGATCACACTCGCGGACGCATTTGAAAATATGGGCGCACAGGTAGTCAAGGAAGTTGCCACCAAGACCAACGATGTTGCCGGTGACGGTACCACAACAGCAACTGTTCTTGCACAGGCAATGATCAATGAAGGAATGAAGAACCTGGCAGCAGGTGCAAACCCCATCGTACTTCGTAAGGGTATGAAGAAGGCAAGCAAGGTTGCAGTTCAGGCAATCTCCGATATGAGCCAGCAGATCAACGGCAAGGAGCAGATCGCAAAGGTAGCTGCCATTTCCGCAGGTGACGAAGAGGTCGGCGAACTGGTTGCAGACGCTATGGAGAAGGTTTCCAAGGACGGCGTTATTACCGTTGAGGAGTCCAAGACCATGAAGACCGAGCTGGATCTGGTAGAAGGTATGCAGTTCGACCGCGGCTATGTATCCGCTTACATGTCCACAGACATGGAGAAGATGGTAGCAGAGCTTCAGAACCCGTACATCCTGATCACAGACAAGAAGATCTCCAATATTCAGGATATCCTTCCTGTATTGGAAGAGATCGTTAAGTCCGGCGCACAGCTCCTGATCATCGCTGAGGATGTTGAGGGCGAGGCACTGACGACCCTGATCGTAAATAAGTTGCGCGGTACATTTAACGTAGTAGCAGTTAAGGCTCCGGGATACGGCGACAGAAGAAAAGACATGCTGCAGGATATCGCAATCCTGACAGGCGGTACCGTGATCTCCTCCGAACTTGGCTATGAGCTGAAGGATGCAACCATCGATCAGCTGGGCCGCGCAAAGAGCGTAAAGGTAACCAAGGACAATACAACCATCGTTGACGGCGAGGGTGAGAAGAAGGCAATCGACGAGAGAGTCAGTGTGATCAAGACACAGCTTGAGCAGACAACCTCCGAGTTTGATAAGGAGAAGCTGCAGGAGCGTCTGGCAAAGCTTGCCGGCGGCGTGGCAGTGATCCGTGTCGGTGCTGCAACAGAGACCGAAATGAAGGAAGCAAAGCTTCGTCTGGAGGACGCTCTGAATGCTACACGTGCAGCAGTAGAAGAAGGAATCATCTCCGGTGGTGGAGCAGCATACGTTCATGCAACCAAGAAGGTGGCAGAGCTTGCTGAGACCCTTGAAGGCGATGAGAAGACAGGTGCCCAGATCGTATGCAAGGCCATGACAGCACCCCTGTTCCACATTGCAGCAAATGCAGGTCTGGAAGGCGCAGTCATCGTAAATAAGGTTATGGAGTCCGATGACGCAGTCGGCTTCGATGCATACAAGGAGCAGTACGTAAATATGATCGAGTCCGGCATCATCGATCCGGTAAAGGTAACACGTACCGCACTCCAGAATGCAACATCCATCGCTTCCACACTGCTGACAACAGAGTCCGTTGTAGCAGACATCAAGGAAGACACACCGGCTATGCCTGCGGGAGGCGCCCCGGGCATGGGTATGATGTAAGTGATTATTCACAGTAGCACAAGAAAAGAGGAACGGCTCGAGCTTGCTCGAAAGCCGTTCCTCTTTTCTTGTGCGTACTTGCGAAGCAAGAGCTGAACCTTAGAGTATAATTTTCATTGGCATGAAAAATAAAAAGAAGAGGCCGAAGCCTCTTCACAATCACATAAACAAACCTTATTATTTGATTTGGCGAAAAAAACGATAAGGAGTTATGTGATGACTACCATGTTAAATGAAACCGCTCTGACTTTCAAGGCTTTTGAACAAAATACTTTCCGGATGGTATGTGAATGGGCAAAGAATTATACCAAGGAATTCCTGGAGCGATACGATGATTACCTCATGGAGACCAGGGATAAAGAATCCTATCGGAATAAAGGAAAGCGAAAAACAACCGTCAAGACCGTGTATGGCGAAGTTGAGTACGAACGTCGAGTTTACGAGGTTATCAGAGAGGACGGCCTGAAGGAGTTTGTCTATCTGCTGGATGAACAGCTTGAGATATCTGGAGTCGGACTGATCTCCATGAATATGGCCGAGCAGATGGTTTCTTCGATCACGGAGACATCCTATCGTGAAACCGCAAGCAGTATCACAGAGACAACCGGGCAGTCTATCAGCGCCATGGGTGTATGGAACGTGATTCAGGCGCTGGGAGAATCCGTTTGCGAAGATGAACGGCATCTTGTGAAGGAGCACAAAGCAGGGAATGTATCCGGAGAGAAAGAAACACCTGTGCTCTTTGAGGAGACGGATGGAGTCTATGTTAGGCTCCAGCGTGAAAAGAACACAAAGGGCGAAATCAAAGTGGGCCTGGCCTATGACGGATGGAAAAAGACAGGGGAAAATCGTTACAATCTGGATGGAAAGGTTGTTGTAGCCGGTTTCTCAACATCATCAGAATTTCAGGCCTACAGAGAAGCAGCTATCGCAGAGATGTATAACATGGATGAGGTCGAGCTTCGGATCATGAATGCAGACGGAGCTGAATGGGTAAAGAATATCTGCGATTCAGATACGGTATTTCAGTTGGATCCGTTTCATAGAAACAAGGCCATCAAAGAAAATGTGCCGTATTCGGAACATGCAAAACAAATCCATGCATTGTTGGAACAGAAAAAGTTGGATGAGATGTTTGAATATCTCGAGAGATACAGGAACAGTCTGACTGATGGCGATGAGATTGAAAAGGCGGAACGGTTGATCACCTATTTTTCCAACAATCGAAAAGGGTTAATCCCTTATAACCAACGAGATCTTCAGATACCTGATAGTCCGGAGAACATAGAATATCGAAACCTCGGAACGATGGAAAATCACATTTGGAGTGTGATTGCAAGGAGGATGAAACATAATCATACATGCTGGAGTATTCGTGGTGGAAATCATCTGGCGAAGATTCTTGCAAAGAAATGTTCCGGCAGACTAAATGAAGTTGCAAACAAGTTGAAAATGCCCGCATTTGAGCGGCAGGTAGTTGAACAGATCAAGGAACAGATGCTTTCAGCATATGAGGCAAACAGAAAGGTTGGTAAGGGATATAGATATCCGACGCAGGGAAGTATTCCCTATATGATCACACAGATCAAGCCTGCAAGACAGGCGTGGATGGCTATATCAGGCATTACGACAAACTGACCATTCGACGAGGCACTATACAGGAATGGACACGATGCTTTTCGAAGGACGTTGCGGGTCTCGGCACTTAGCAATCCGTGAGCGTAGCGAAACGGGAAGCTTAGTGCCGCTAGGGGCCCCGCAATTAGACGCGAGGCGGTCCGAGAAAAGCATCTGTGGACAGGCCATAGTGCCGAGGACGATTTATGTGATGGGAATCGTGCCAACGATTACTTGACAGTGACGAGCTGAACAATCCTGTGGTCTTCCGACTCGATTCATGCTATACTTATAAAGTTAGGGCATCCTGCCCGCCACACAAAAATACGGTTCAAAGGAGAAGAAGGTTTGGAAGCATTAAGCGCATACACATTAGAGCAGAAGAAGTCCCTTCCCGAAGTGGACGGAACCGGCTTCGTATATCGTCATAATAAAACCGGCGCGAGAGTCATGGTCATCCAGAACGAGGATGTGAACAAGGTCTTCGCCATCGGTTTCCGCACCCCGCCCACGAATTCCAAGGGCATCCAGCACATCATAGAGCATACCGTCCTCTGCGGTTCAAGGAAGTATCCCGCAAAGGATCCCTTTGTGGAGCTTGCGAAGGGCTCCCTGAATACATTCCTGAATGCCATGACCTATTCGGATAAAACGGTTTATCCCGTTGCCAGCTGCAACGACAAGGATTTCCGGAATCTGATGGACGTTTATCTGGATGCGGTATTCCATCCGAACATTTACGACCGTGAGGAGATCTTCCTCCAGGAAGGCTGGCATTATGAAATGACGGACAAGGACAGTCCGCTCATTTATAACGGCGTTGTGTATAACGAGATGAAGGGCGTTTACTCCGCACCGGATTCCGTGATCGCACGGAGCATCAGCGGACAGCTTTTCCCGGATACGGTCTATCGTCATGATTCCGGCGGAGACCCAAAGGAAATCCCGTCCCTGACCAGAGAAGAATACCTGGAGTATCACAGCACATATTACCATCCGTCCAACAGCTATATCTACCTTTACGGAAAACTGGATCCGAAGGAACAGCTGGAGTATCTGGACCGGGAATACCTGTCAGAGTATGACCATCTGGATGTGGATTCCGCCATCGCCCTTCAGGCGCCCACGGAGGAGCCGCGGGAGGCTGAGATCCCCTTTGCCCTGGCAGAGGGAGAGAATGCAGAGGAAAATGCGTTCCTGACCTTCAACGCCGTGATCGGGACATCTCTGGACAAGAAGCTTCGGGTGGCATTTGATGTACTTTCCTATGTGCTTCTGGATGCGGAGGGTGCGCCTCTTCGCAAGGCCATCATCGATGCGGGTCTGGCGGCGGATGTGGAAAGCTCCTACGATACCAGCATGCTTCAGCCTGTATTCTCCGTTGTGGCACATAACTGCGATGAGAAAAAACGCGGAGAATTCCGGAGGGTGCTGACTGAGACTCTGAAGAGTGTCGTTGAGCAGGGACTGGACCGGACCAGTCTTCGTGCCGCTATCCGCAAATTCGAATTCACCCATAAGGAGGCGAATTTCGGCCGGTATCCCAAGGGACTGATGCTGGGTCTGGACTCCTTTGAAACCTGGCTGTATGACGACAGTGCGGCTCTGGAGCTCTTCACTCTGAATGATGTGTATAAGGAGCTGACGGAGTCGGTGGACAGCGGATACTTTGAAGAACTGATCCGTACCTATCTGATCGAGAATCCGCATGCTGCCTATATCATCGGCGTTCCGGTGATCGGTAAGGATGCAGAGGATGAGGCTGCCGTACAGAAGGTGCTTGATGATACGCTGGCCGGCTTCTCCGATGAGGATAAGGGAAAGATCGTAGCCGAGACGGCACACCTGAAGGAGTATCAGCAGGAGCCCACTCCGGTGGAGGATCTGGAGAAGATCCCGCTTCTGAACCGGGAGGATATCGATCCCGAGGAGAGGAAGCTGGTGAATCAGATCTCCGAGATCGCAGGGACCGAACTGGTATCCCACAGTATCTTTACAAATGGGATCGAGTACCTGGATTTCTGGTTTGATCTGTCCGACTTCTCAGTGGAGGAGCTGCAGCTGACAGCCCTTCTGGTTGAGATCTACAAGTCCGTACCGACAGAGAAATACACACTGGAAGAACTGACAAATGAGATCAATCTGAAGACCGGCGGGATCGCATTTGCTTCCGGACTTCTTCCGATACCGAATACGAAGGATGTTCTGACCTATATGATGGCCAGAGTAAAGACTCTGGAGGGAGAACTGGTTCCGGGCGTGGAGCTTCTGTCAGAGATCCTGCTCGGTTCAAAGATCACGGAGAAGAAGCGCCTTGGTGAGATCATTGCGGAGCTTTACTCGGGACTTCGTTCCGACCTGCCGGGTTCCGGACACATCACCACCGCACAGAGAGCAAGGTCCTACATTTCCCCGACCTATGCCATCAAGGAGCAGACGGAGGGTATCGATTACTACCGGTTCATCAGCGGATTAAATGATGACTTTGAAGGACAGTATGAGGCGCTTGCAGAGAAGCTGCGTGCAGTCAGCGACAAGCTGTTCCGCCGTGCGAGAGTTAAGCTGTCCTATACCCATAAGAATCTTCCGGGTGAAGAAGAGAAGAAGGCTGTGACGGCATTTCTGGACCGGCTTTCCTCCGAACCCTGCGGAGCGAAGGCGGAGAGCCCGGTACCCGTGAAGAAGAATGAAGGCTTTGTCACTGCCGGACAGGTACAGTTCGTTGCAACGGCATGGGATTTCATGAAGGACGGTCTTGAATTTACCGGTGCGTTACACGTACTGCAGATCATTTTCTCCTATGATTATCTCTGGATCCAGGTTCGCGTGAAGGGCGGAGCTTACGGTGCAATGTGTGATTTCGGACGGGACGGAGTCGGATATCTGACCTCCTACCGGGATCCGAATCTCGGAGAGACCTACGAGATCTACCGGAATGCCATCGATTATGTGAAGAACTTCGACTGCTCCGACCGGGATATGCTGAAATATATCATCGGAACCATCAGCAAGCTGGACACGCCGCTGAATCCCTCCGCGGAAGGTCTGGCAAGCTTCTATGCATACCTGATGGGAAGGACGGATGAGGACAGACAGAAGAACAGAGATGAAGTCCTTGCCGCAGATCAGGAGACCATCCGGTCTCTGGCTCCGTATCTGGAGGGGATCCGGAAGGAGGATACCATTTGCGTGGTCGGCTCCAAGGCAAAGGTCGATGGTGAGAAGGAACGCTTCGGAACCGTGGAGAATCTGTTGTAAGAGGCTCCGGAAGCGGAGGAAAGGATAATTATGGGAGAAACTACACCCATTCACAGTGGATTTGTGGCGCTGGTGGGACGGCCGAATGTGGGGAAGTCCACACTCATGAACGCACTGATCGGACAGAAGATCGCGGCGGTTTCCAACCGCGCACAGACCACCCGGAGAAAGATACAGACGGTCTATACCTGTGACGAGGGGCAGATCATTTTTCTGGATACGCCGGGGATCACAAGAGCCAAGAACAAGCTGGGCGATTACATGCTGGAGGTATCCGGTTCCGCCATGGCGGAGGTGGATATCATCCTCTGGCTGGTGGAGCCCTCCACCTTTATCGGTGCCGGAGAGCGGGAGATCCTGGAACGGCTTTCGAAGGTCCGGATCCCGGTGGTGCTCTGCATCAACAAGATCGATACCGTGAAGGAGGAGCAGATCGCATCCTGTATCGAAACCTACAGTAAGGAAATGGAATTCACGGAGATCGTTCCCGTGTCGGCGGTAAAGGAGAAGAATCTGGCCGAACTGACGGGAGTCCTCCTGAAGCTCCTTCCGGAGGGACCCATGTTCTATGATGCGGACACCGTGACGGATGAACGTATGCGGGATATCGCCGCCGAGCTGATCCGGGAGCAGGCACTGATCCATCTGGACAAGGAGATACCTCACGGTATCGCGGTTCTGGTGGAGAGGTTCAGTGAGCGGCCGGACGGAAGCCTGACGGATATTGATGCAACCATCATCTGCGAGCGGGATTCCCATAAGGGGATCATCATCGGAAAGGGCGGTTCCATGCTCCGGCGGATCGGTTCCGGAGCCAGACGGGAGATCGAGGATATGCTGGAACAGCAGGTGAATCTGAAGCTCTTCGTGAAGGTGCGGCCGGACTGGCGGGATAATGCCATGCTGTTGAAGGAATACGGATATCTTTCTCAGAAGAAAAAACGATAAATCAGTCGGATAACGATACCGGGGATCAGAGGAAATGAACGAAGAGCTTTGGGTGAGGGGGATCGTGCTTTCGGTTTCCCAGCTGGGAGAATATGATAAGAGAATGGTGGTTCTCACGGAACAGCTGGGGAAGATCACGGTCTTTGCCAACGGGGCCAGACGGCAGAACAACCGTTTTACGGCGGTGGCCATGAGCTTCACCATGGGGCGCTTCCGACTGCGGCCGGGCAGGCAGTCCTATACGCTGACCGGTGCGGAGATCGAGAAGTCCTTCCTGAAGCTGACGGAGGATGTGGAGCGGTTTGCGTCCGCGTCCTACTGCTGCGAGCTGACGGAGTATTTCACCAGAGAAGGCCTGGGCGGAAAGGATGAACTGAATCTGCTCTACGTGACATTTCTGGCCTTGCTGGAGGAACGGCTCTCGCCGGAGGTGATCCGAGCGGCCTTCGGAACCAAGCTTTTGGATATCGAAGGCGAATATCCGCATGAGAACTGCCCTGCGGTGGTGCAGTACATCCTGGCGCAGCCAATCGGGAGAACCTTCAGTTTCGAACCGAAGGAGCAGGCGGCGCAGGATCTGATCCGGGCGGTCAGGAAGGTTCTGGACCGGACGCTGGACTATCCCATGCGTTCCGAGGAGGTGCTCCGCGGGCTCAGCGCCATGAGCTGACATGGTGCTTCGCAGACTCAGTGCCATGACCAGACAGGATGCTTCGCGGGAGCATGGACGGTGTGTATGAGTGGTGCCCGGGAATGCCGCACACGCAAATAATGGTTGAAATACGGACAAAATAAGGGTAAAATACGAATGTTTCCGTCCGGAGACGGAAGCGATCCTATCGATGGAAGTGTGGAAGATGAAACATCAGGTGAAGAAAAACTGCATAGCTGTTCTACTGGGTATCACCATGCTTGTGGCACTTGCTTCCTGCGGAAGAAAGAAGGAAGAGGCGACAGAGGCGCCGGATCAGGATTATATCGGTTCCGTATCGGAGAATACCATCATTCTGAACCAAAGCGGAAGGATCATGGAGATCGCCGTGGAGGACTACTCCGGACTTACCTACAAGCCGGAAGAGGTAAAGAGCTTTATCCGGAACGAGATCGATACATTTAACAGGGAGAAGGGCGCCGTAAAGGTTTCCTTCCTTCAGATGAAGCAGGAAGGCGATGTGATCAAGACCGCCATTTCCTACAATGACATCGCATCCTATAATGCTTTTAACAATCTGGATATGAAGCTGACCGTATACTCTGCGGAAACGGCAAATAAGGTGGCTTCGGAAGAGGCGAAGAAGCGCGCGGCGGCGGAGCCGAAGAAGGAGATCTCCGACGCGGAGCTTGCGGAGGCAGGCTATGATGCATCCTCCATGGAGGAGAGCGAGAAGGAATCCCTGGTGGAGGAGAAGGCCGTGACCGCTGCATTTAAGGACGGTTCCGGAAATGCAGTCGGATCCGATGCCATCGATGTCAACGAGAACATGATGCTCATTACGAATGAGAAGCTGAATATCCGCCTGGAGGGTGGAAAAATCCTTTATGGAAATGATCATGCAGAGGTGAAGGAAGGGGTTGCCCGTACGGACGGTGAAGGAACCGCCATTGTGGTCCTGTTCCTGGGAATCTGATGTTAAGTTCATAAAAAAATGATATAGAAAAAAGAGGTAAGAAGAAGTATGGAAAAGTCAATGGAGAAAATCGTAGCACTGGCAAAGTCCCGCGGATTTGTATATCCGGGTTCCGAGATCTACGGAGGTCTGGCAAATACCTGGGATTACGGCAATATCGGTGTGGAACTTAAGAACAATGTCAAGAAGGCATGGTGGAAGAAGTTCATCCAGGAGAATCCCTACAACGTGGGCGTGGACTGCGCGATCCTGATGAATCCCCAGACATGGGTGGCTTCCGGTCACCTTGGCAGCTTCTCCGATCCGCTGATGGACTGCAAGGAGTGCCACGAGCGTCACAGAGCAGACAAGCTGATCGAGGATTTCGCGGCTGAGAAGGGCATCGCACTGGAGAGCTCCGTGGACGGCTGGTCTCAGGAGAAGATGATGCAGTTCATCAAGGACAACAGTGTTCCGTGTCCGTCCTGCGGCAAGCACAACTTCACCGACATCCGTCAGTTCAACCTGATGTTCAAGACCTTCCAGGGCGTTACCGAGGATGCGAAGAACGTTGTATATCTTCGTCCGGAGACTGCCCAGGGTATCTTCGTAAACTTCAAGAATGTACAGAGAACCTCCCGCAAGAAGGTTCCCTTCGGAATCGGACAGATCGGTAAGTCCTTCCGTAACGAGATCACTCCGGGTAACTTCACCTTCCGTACCAGAGAGTTCGAGCAGATGGAGCTGGAGTTCTTCTGCAAGCCGGGTACACAGACCGAGTGGTTCAACTACTGGAGAAGCTTCTGCTACAACTGGCTGCTGGAGCTGGGCATCAAGGAAGAGAACCTTCGTCTCCGTGACCATGATCCGGAGGAGCTGTCCTTCTATTCCGATCATACCACCGACATCGAGTACGCATTCCCGTTCACTGACTGGGGTGAGCTGTGGGGTATCGCATCCCGTACGGATTACGATCTGACCCAGCATCAGAACACCTCCGGAGAGCCTATGGATTACTTCGATGACGAAACCAAGGAGAAATACATCCCCTATGTTGTCGAGCCGTCGCTGGGTGCTGACCGTGTGACACTGGCGTTCCTGTGCGAGGCCTATGACGAGGAGGTTCTGGATGCGGAGAAAAATGATGTGCGTACCGTGCTTCATTTCCATCCGGCCATCGCACCGGTTAAGGTGGGAGTGCTTCCCCTTTCCAAGAAGCTGGCTGAGGGCGCCGAGAAGGTCTTTGCTGATCTTTCCAAAGAATGGAACTGTGAGTATGATGACCGCGGAGCCATCGGAAAGCGTTACAGAAGACAGGATGAGATCGGTACGCCGTTCTGCGTAACCTATGACTTCGATTCCGAGACCGACGGAGCGGTTACCGTTCGCGACCGTGATTCCATGGAGCAGGAGAGAGTGGCAATCTCCGAGCTGAAGGCATACCTCGCAGAGAAGCTTGCGTATTAAATAAAGCCTGTATTGTTTTTCGTATGGATATTATAGTGCTGTTTTTGTAATGAATTCATGATTTGGAGGGTTTATAATTGTTTGCCAGTTTGTTCTTTAATGGGTTTGCCCAAATTGGTGCAAGTATTGTGAAATTAATATACGGTAAAGAAGAAACACAGCGCATGAAAGAGGAATATCCTGATGAATTTAAGAGGAGAAGTTCGGGTTCTTTTGCCATTCTTCTGGTCGGGATCATGATCGGTGTATTGTTGACTACAAAGGCAAAAATAGTTCTTTGTGGACTCATTTTTGACTGTATATGCTATGGAGTGTGGTCCATAGTTGTTAAAGGGAAGTTGTCGGTATTTTCGATCGTGTGTATTGTTTTGATTGCAGCAGTTGTTGTACTGAATGTTTTTTTATACAATTACATGAAATAACTCAAAGAAATTCTATTATCTCCAAAGGGAAAGATTGAAAAATACTGTTTCATTTGATTGCGGTTTATGATATAATATTTCGCAGTCGCGGAGTCTTTCAGTTGCATTCGGCATATTCGAGGGGTGCTCCGCAGAAAACAATACATTTTATGTAGGAGGTATCTAGTAACATGGCAAAGAAATGGGTCTACATGTTCAGTGAAGGCGACATGACGATGCGGAATCTTCTTGGTGGTAAGGGCGCGAACCTGGCTGAAATGACAGGTATCGGACTTCCGGTTCCCCAGGGATTCACGATTACAACCGAGGCTTGTACTCAGTATTATGAGGACGGCCGCAAGATCAACGACGAGATCATGGCTCAGGCTATGGAAGGCGTTGCAAAGATGGAGGAAATCAACGGCAAGAAGTTCGGTGACAAGCAGAATCCGCTGCTGGTTTCCGTACGTTCCGGTGCGAGAGCATCCATGCCCGGTATGATGGATACCATCCTGAACCTCGGTCTGAATGACGAGGTAGTAGCTTCGATGATCGCAGGAAATCCGGATCCGAAGTTCGAGCGTTTCGTATATGACTCTTATCGTCGTTTCATCCAGATGTTCTCTGACGTCGTTATGGAAGTCGGCAAGAAGTATTTCGAGCAGCTGATCGACAAGATGAAGGAAGAGAAGGGCGTTCAGTATGACGTTGACCTTACAGCTGCTGATCTGAAGACTCTGGCTGAGCAGTTCAAGGCTGAGTACAAGAACCAGCTGGGTGAGGACTTCCCGTCTGATCCTGTTACACAGCTGAAGCTGGCTATCGAGGCTGTATTCCGTTCATGGGATAACCCGAGAGCAAACGTTTACCGTCGTGACAACGATATCCCGTATTCCTGGGGTACAGCTGTAAACGTAATGCCGATGGTATTCGGTAACCTGAATGATGAGTCCGGTACCGGTGTTGCATTTACACGTGATCCCGCAACAGGCGAGAACAAGCTGATGGGTGAGTTCCTGAAGAACGCACAGGGCGAGGACGTAGTTGCAGGTGTTCGTACACCGATGCCGATCGCTCAGATGGAGCAGGAGTTCCCGGAGGCATACGCTGATTTCATCAAGGTTTGCGATATCCTTGAGAATCACTATCATGATATGCAGGATATGGAGTTCACTGTTGAGAACAAGAAGCTCTACATGCTGCAGTGCCGTAATGGTAAGAGAACAGCTCCGGCTGCTCTGAAGATCGCATGCGACCTGGTTGACGAGGGACACAAGTCCGAGAAGGAAGCGGTTGCAATGATCGATCCGCGTAACCTGGATACACTTCTTCACCCGCAGTTCGATGCAGCAGCCCTTAAGGCAGCTACACCGCTCGGCAAGGGTCTTGGTGCTTCTCCGGGTGCTGCATGTGGTAAGGCCGTATTCACAGCTGATGATGCTGTAGAGTGGGCTGCACGCGGTGAGAAGGTCGTTCTGGTTCGTCTGGAGACATCTCCGGAGGATATCACAGGTATGAAGGCTGCTCAGGGTATCCTGACAGTTCGTGGTGGTATGACATCTCACGCTGCCGTAGTTGCACGTGGTATGGGTACCTGCTGCGTATCCGGTTGTGGCGACATCGTTATGGATGAGGAGAACAAGAAGTTCACTCTTGGCGGAAAGACCTTCAATGAGGGTGATCCGATCTCCATCGATGGTACAACAGGTAACATTTATGAGGGTCTTATCCCGACCGTTGATGCTCAGATCGCCGGCGAGTTCGGCCGCATCATGGCTTGGGCTGACAAGTATCGTAAGCTGAAGGTTCGTACAAATGCAGATACACCGGCAGACGCTAAGAAGGCTCGTGAGCTGGGTGCTGAGGGTATCGGTCTTTGCCGTACAGAGCATATGTTCTTCGAGGAAGACAGAATTGCTGCATTCCGTGAGATGATCTGTGCTGACACTGTAGAAGCAAGAGAGAAGGCTCTTGATAAGATCCTTCCGTATCAGCAGGGAGACTTCAAGGCTCTGTATGAAGCACTTGAGGGCAATCCGGTAACCATCCGTTTCCTGGATCCCCCGCTTCATGAGTTCGTTCCTCATGAGGAAGCTGAGCAGATCAAGCTTGCTAACGACCTTGGCAAGACACTGGATGAGGTTAAGGCTATCGTTGAGTCCCTGAAGGAGTTCAACCCGATGATGGGTCATCGTGGATGCCGTCTTGCAGTTACCTATCCGGAGATCGCAAAGATGCAGACAAAGGCAGTTATCCGTGCAGCTATCGAGGTTCAGAAGGCTCATCCGGATTGGAATGTAAAGCCGGAGATCATGATCCCGCTTACCTGCGAGCTGAAGGAGCTTAAGTTCGTTAAGAAGGTTGTTGTTGAGACAGCAGATGCTGAGATCGCAGCAGCAGGCGCTACCCTTGAGTACGAGGTTGGTACCATGATCGAGATCCCGAGAGCAGCTCTGACAGCTGATGAGATCGCTACAGAGGCAGACTTCTTCTGCTTCGGTACAAACGACCTTACTCAGATGACATTCGGCTTCTCCCGTGATGATGCAGGTAAGTTCCTGGATGCATACTATGACACCAAGATCTTCGAGAATGATCCGTTCGCTAAGCTGGATCAGACAGGTGTTGGTAAGCTGATGAAGATGGCAATCGATCTTGGTAAGCCGGTTAATCCGAAGCTTCACGTAGGTATCTGCGGCGAGCACGGTGGAGATCCGTCTTCCGTAGAGTTCTGCCATAAGATCGGTCTTGACTATGTATCCTGCTCACCGTTCCGTGTACCGGTAGCTCGTCTGGCAGCAGCTCAGGCAGCGATCGCTGAGGAGCAGTAAGATCAGGTTCAAACTGAATCAATTCATTTTGGCGGAGCAGGCTTTCCTGCTCCGCCATTTATTTGCGCGATACGGCCGTCAAGCGTGTGCCGTGCTTGCAGGAGCACGCATTTGACTGCCAACGCGATATCGAGTAGAAGGGGAATCCCCCCCTCCTACTCGATTGTGTCTGGATCAATGGTAACAGGAGGTAAGAAATGGTACTATTTCAAGAACGGCGTCATGGTGGATGGCTGGCAGAAGATCGGCAGCAACTGGTACTATTTTAAGAAGGGTACCATGATGGACGGCATTCTGACTATCCTAATGGTTTCGACGAATGAAAAGAACGGATGGAAGAAGTGGACCATTTGTGTTACTATATTCATGTGCGACTTTTGCAGTTGAATACGAGGGTATGACATCGTGTTTTTCCACAGAGAGGATTAAAGATGTGTGGGTAGAGGAAATGGAGTTTTAGTTTGATATGGAGAGATAAACATGCCAAAAACATCCATACGTTTTTTTGAAGATATACCGGTGCGCGCCGTTTGGGATGAAGATAGTTCTAAGTGGTGGTTTTGTGCTATGGATATTGCGGAAGCTCTGACCAAAAGTAAGAACCCGCGCGTATATTGGGCGACTATAAAAAGAAGAAATAGTGAGTTGTTTGCAAATTGCAAACAACTGAAATTGAAAGCGCATGACGGCAAATTTTACAATACAGATGTCGTGGACGAGCTGGGATTTAACGCAATTATTGCGTTGATTCCGAGCAAAAAAGCCGAAGTTTTCATCCGGTGGATGAAAAATATGGAGACCTCGCTTGACGAAAAAAGCAAACAAAGAGCGTACGAGCTTTTTGAAAGCGGTTTTATCAACAACATCGAAGTCGGAACAACGAAGGGGCTTCAGCAGATTCACGGGTACATTTTCGGCGGGCTTTATGATTTTGCAGGGCAGATCAGAACGCTCAATATCGCGAAAGGAGGTTTTGCCTTTGCTCCTGCGCTGTATCTGGAAGGGACTCTCGCGGATATAGAAAAAATGCCGGAAAGCACAATTGAAGAGATCGTCAATAAATACGTTGAAATGAATGTGGCTCATCCGTTTATGGAGGGCAATGGCAGAAGTACGCGCATCTGGCTTGATCTGATCCTGAAAAAAAATCTAAAAAAATGCGTTGATTGGAGTCTGATCGACAAAAAGGATTATCTTTCTGCTATGCGTGAAAGTGTTAATGATCCGACGATGATTTATGGATTGATAAAGAACGCCCTGACGGATGATATTCAAAACCGTGAGATGATCATGAAAGGCATTGACTATTCGTATTACTATGAGTCAGAAGAATAAGAAGCGTGAGACTTGGATAAACTTGATTAGTAGAAAGCTATGCAGGGATTAATGACAAAACTAAAATGATGCAAAGAAATATTTTGATCAGGAAGCTACAGTCTCAGCCGATAGCCTTGAAGCGGAATTACTTGAACCGGAACGAAAACCATTAGAGAACGGTGATATTGTTTATTCTGTTTTTTTTTGATATACTTTATAATTGTTTACAGAGAACAGAGAGGTATGACAGTTGACAAAGAGATTTATACTTGAGAAAATCTTACCGACCGACCGACCGACCGACCGATGGTCATATTATGCGATGACGTAACCTGTGATTTGAAAGGTTCGTTTCATTATTATGCCGTAAATATGAATCCTGTATGACCTTATGTGAGTCATACAGGGTTTTTTTGTGGAATTAAATATAAAAAGAGGAGGATGAAAATGAGATTGAAGTGGAAACTTGGGGCTGCGGCTGCTATGCTTGCGGCAGGATTGTCGTGCATATCACCTACAGGTGTGAATGCGGAGGAATTGGGGATTCCGATTGATAAAGATCATTTTCCTGATGAGAAGTTTCGGGATTATATCACAGAAGACTGTGATGAGGATAAGAACCATTATTTGTCTGAACAGGAAATTGCTGCGACAACGGAATTGTACTTCGATAACGAGATCACAGATATTACGGGGGTGAGGTATTTTACATCGTTGTCAAAGGCTCACTTCACTTTCAGCGGGGTAGAAGATATAGATTTAAGTGGATTAGTTTCTTTGACTTATTTTGAAAAATATGGTCAGGACGCTAACACCATAAATCTGACCGGGTGTACATCTCTTTCAGAAATAGATATAGGGGGTAAAATAGGTGATCTGAACGTTAGTGGCTGTACATCCCTTCCGGAAATAGAATTAGAGAATACTGAGATAGGAGACTTGAGCTGTATTGGCTGCACATCCCTTACATATTTGAATCTAGGGGATTCTTCGTTAGACAATAAGCTGACAGGAACCTTGGATGTGAGAGATTGTTCTGCGCTTGCCGATTTGACCTGTGATGGTCTGGGACTGACAGGGTTAAAGGTGAGCGGATGCGCTTCGCTTAAAAGGATTACATGTTGCGGAAACAATCTTCAAAGTCTGGATGCGAGCGGACTTCCCGAACTAACCGAATTATGGGTTTCATCTGAAGAGCGTCATGATATTATTGGAAATCCGATGAAATCGTTAAAACTGGATGGTTGCTTATCACTTGCCTGGATATACTGCAGTGGATGTCAGTTGGAGAGCCTTGATGCAAGCAGTTGTCAGAATTTGTATTATCTGGAATGTAATAAGAATATACTGACGAGTCTGGATGTAAGCGGTTGCACAAGGCTGGATACATTGTTATGCAATCAGAATTCTCTAACAACGCTTGACTTGAGTGGCTGTTCTGCTCTTTACAGTTTGGAATGTAGCCAGAATCAACTGACGAGTCTGGATGTGAGTGGTTGCACAAATTTGAGATTTTTGGGATGCAATCAGAATTCTTTAACAACACTTGATCTAAGTTCCTGTTCTAATCTCTTCAGTTTGGACTGTAGCAGTAATAAACTGATGAGTCTGGATGTGAGTGCTGCCCCTGATTTTTACGAATTAATAGTTGATCACAATAGTATCACTACATTGGAGATCATCAATAACAAATACTTGGTGGAGGCTGTAAACAGTGGAGAAAAGCGTAGCACTTCGGATGTGATTGAGTATTATGACTCGAGAGAGCAACTCAGAATTCGGGTTGATGAAAATGTTGTTTTGGTTACCGGGAAAGTAGAACCGGAGCTGAAGGGTTGGCAGGACATCAATGGTAAGAGGTATTATTTCAAGAACGGAGCACCGCTTACCGGAAAGCAGAAGATCGATACAAAGTTCTATTATTTCAGCACTGCTGCAAAGACCCTGGGTCAACTGCAGACAGGAAAGATCAAGATCGGAACCAAATTCTACTATTTCAGCCCCAAGTCAAAGCCGGTTGGACAGATGCAGACAGGCTGGCAGCAGATCGGAAAAGACTGGTATTACTTTGGTTCTGACGGAACCATGCTGACGGGCTGGCAGGAGATCGACAAGAAGTGGTATTATCTCAAGGCCGGCATCATGGTAAACGGCTGGCAGGAGATCAGCAAGAAGTGGTATTATTTCAAGAACGGCGTCATGATGGACGGCTGGCAGCAGATCGGAAAGAAATGGTATTATTTCAAGGACGGCGTCATGATGGACGGCTGGCAGCAGATCGGAAAGAAATGGTATTATTTCAAGGGCGGCGTCATGATGGACGGCTGGCAGCAGATCGGAAAGAAATGGTATTATTTCAAAGGCGGCGTCATGATGGACGGCTGGCAGCAGATTGGTAAGAAGTGGTATTTCTTTAAGTCGGGTATCATGCAGACCGGATGGGTCAGGACAGGCGGAAAGTGGTATTACTTCGGTACGGATGGCATCATGGTGACCGGTTCCAGAAAGATCGGTTCCAAAACCTATACCTTCAGTGCGAGCGGAGTCTGTCTGAATCCGTAAAAAAAGATTATAAGAAACAGCCTGTGGTTGATCCGCCGCAGGCTGTTTTTCTGTGACGAAACGGGGTGGGAAAATGCCCTGTGATCCGGTGCAAATCTGATGTGTGAGAGAATCGCATTTTCCCTTGATATGGAAAGGGGTTTAGGATATAATACCCATGTATGCCCTGACGTACATACACACCTGTTTTTTGGAGAAAGAGCATGGAGAAGCAACCACTTGTCAGCGTCCTTGTGCCGGTCTATATGATCGACCGGTACGTGGGTATCTGTGTGGAAAGCATTGTGAATCAGACGTATCCGAATCTTGAGATCATTCTGGTGGATGACGGGTCGAAGGATCGGTGTCCGGAGATCTGTGATCTGTATGCATCGAAGGATTCCCGGATTAAGGTGGTTCATAAGGAAAATGGAGGACTGGTGTCCGCAAGAAAGGCTGGTCTCGCAGTAGCGACGGGTAGCCTGATTTCCTATGTGGATGGGGATGACTGGATCGGTTCCCGTTTTATCGAGAAGCTTGTCACTGCATGGCAGGAGACGGATGCGGATATGGTATGCGCCGGACAGACGAGGGTGATCTTCGACCGGAAGGCCGAGCTTCTGAATACGATCCCCGTGGGAGTGTATGAAGGAGAGGCGCTGAAGGATCTTCAGAAGGAAATGATGTCCTGCGGTACATTTTACAGACCGGGTATTACCACCTACGTATGGAACAAGCTCTTCCGGAGAGAGGTGGTGGAGGAAGTACAAATGCAGGTGGACGAGGCAATCTCCATCGGCGAGGATGCGGCCGTCACCTATCCGGCATTGCTTCGTTGCAGATGTGTGGCCGTTACGGACAATACGGAATATCATTACAGGCAGAGAGAGGACTCTATGCTGAAGCAGAGTGTCGGATTCTCGGCGGAGGCAGGGAAGCTCAGAAGCCTGTACGAATATATGATGCGTTGGAAGGATGGAGTGGAGAACGCAGAGCAGCTGAGTCTTACCGAACAGATCACGGACTATGTGCTTTCCATCTGTATCATGCGCTCCGGAGGAAGGCTTCCGGAGGATGATTACTCCACCTTTGACAAGGCTTACTATGGAAAGAGGGTTGTGATCTACAGTGCAGGAACCTTCGGTCAGCAGCTGGTGAACCGTTTCCGGGAGACCGGGCATTGCAGGGTGGTCGGCTGGATCGACGACGATTACTGGGAATACCGCAGGTGCTGCCTGAATGTGGACCCGATCGAGCAGATCACGGAAATGGAATTCGATTATGTGCTTGTTGCTTCCGTAAATGAAGATTTCTCGGAACAGACGGTACAGAGGCTGGCAGAGTATGGGGTGAGCCGCCGCAGGATCCTGACGGTGACGGTTCCGAAGACACTGGAACGAAGAGAGATGCTGACAAAGCGTTTCCTGTATGGTGGGAATTCTCATGCATGATGAGGTTTCCGGCCGGAAGATTTTGTCCTGACATTTTCATGCAGAGATAAGCGGACAGGTATTGGGTATGTAGAAGGTTATGGAGGAGGTTGATTATGGTACGATTGGCGGATAAGATCCAGGCGGCACCGCTTGGAAAGACACATTTGTTTTCTGTCGGACAGGCAGGATTTATCGTAAAGAGCGCAGCGGGCGAACTGCTGGCCATCGATCTGTATCTCTCTGACTGTGTGGAAAGGATCGAGCAGGATCCCGGTTTTCGGAGGCTTCTTCCGAGGCTGCTTTTTCCGCAGGAGATAGTATTTGACGTGGTGATCTGCACGCATCCGCATATGGATCATTTTGATATCGATGCGGTTCCTCAGCTGATGTCGAACGACAGGACCCGGCTGTTCTGCTCCGTGGACTGCGAGAAGCTGGTGAAGCAGCTGCAGATGGAGTATTTCAACTCCCGTATCACCTATGTGAAGCCTTCCGATCATGTGACGGTGGGAAACTTCGTGATCGATTTTGTTGACTGTGATCACGGGGAAGGAGCACCGGATGCGGTTGGCGTTCTGGTGAATGTGGACAGTAAGAAGATCTATGAGACAGGAGACACCTGCCTCAGACTGGACCGGGCGATCTCGCTTCCCAGAGATCTGGATGTTCTGATCGGTCCCATCAACGGTGCATATGGAAATATGAATGAAGCGGATCTTCCTCAGCTTGCAGAGCTGCTGAAGCCGAAGACCACCATTCCCTGTCATTATGGAATGTTTGCCAATCATCACGGAGATGTGGGCAGATTCTATGAGATCATGAGCGGTATGAAGCTGCCATGTACCATGATGCGGCAGGGAGAGGGAATTACGCTGTAGAGATCCTCTCACCCGGTGGACCCGGCATGACGGTGAGGTGTCATCCCGGACAAAGTGAAGGATCTTCATTAGATAAAACGGAGGAAAGACGGAATGGAACGTGAATTTGAAGGAAAGAAGCTTCTGATCCTTGGTGGAAACCCGGAGACCACACCCCTTGTTGAGATTGCCAACAGCATGGGTATCAAGACCATCGTATCATCGGGACGTCATACGGACCCGGCGAAGAAGGCGGCATGGAAGGCCTATGATGTGGACGGCATGGATGTGCCGGGACTGGTAGCCCTTGCCAACGAAGAGAAGGTGGACGGCGTGCTGGTCGGCGTTGCCGATATTCTGGTTCCTTCCTACTGCAAGGTGTGCGAGGCACTGAACCTTCCCTGCTACGCAACCCAGCAGATCGTGGACGTATTTGCCTTCAAGGATATCTTCAAGGCCACCTGCGAGCGTTACGGCGTGCATGGTATCCCCGAGTTCTATCTTGATGCGGAGATGAAGCGTGAGGATCTGGACAAGATCGTATATCCCGTCATGGTAAAGCCGGTCGATAACGGCGGCGGCGTGGGTATGACCGTAGCATATAATGAAGAAGAGCTTCGGAAGGGCGTACAGGTTGCGCTGGATGCTTCCTATAAGAAGCGTTTTATCGTTGAGAAATACATGCAGTGCGAGGACATGGGCATGTACTACACCTTCAAGGACGGTGAGTGCTCAGCTTCCTGCATCTATGACCGTTACACTACAGACGAGCAGCCGGGTCTGTCCCGTGTCTGCCTGGGCGGAACCTATCCCTCCAAGCATCTGGATGAGTACTTCAGCCGGATGCATGAAAATGCAGTCCGCATGTTCAGGGAGATCGGTATCCGAAACGGTATCCTGATGCTGTCCGGTTTCTTCGAGAACGGAGAGTTCTATGTCTATGATACCGGCTTCCGTCTTCAGGGCGAGGCTCCCCATCTGCTGATGAAGGCCATTCATGGCTTCGATCAGAGAGAGATGCTGATCCGCTTTGCGCTGACAGGTTCCGAGGGAGATGTGGATCTGGCAAGAGACGATGACACCTACCTTCGCGGAAAGCATGCGGCTACTCTCTGGTTCCTTCTGAGAAAGGGTAAGATCGCGAAGATCGAGGGCCTTTCCGCATGGGAGCAGGATCCCTGTGCCATCGAGAATATCCAGCGTCTGCATGAGGGAGACGAGGTACTTCCCGAATGGATCGGAAATGAGAAGCAGGTTCTGACCAGACTGTATCTGGTATGTGATACCAAGGAGCAGCTGGCGGAGCGCCTGAAGCATTACATGGCGACCGTACATGTATACAATGAAGCCGGAGAGGACCTGTGTCTTAAGGGCTTCGATGTGGATAAAGCGCTGGAACTGTAATGTCATGAAGGATCGTATGAAAGAAAAGATTCTTCGCCCTGTGGGCTCAGAATGACAATAGCATGTCATCCTGAGAGACGAAGCGGGGTGCATGTCATCCTGAGAGACGAAGCGGGGTGCATGTCATCCTGAGAGACGAAGCGGGGTGCATGTCATCCTGAGAGACGAAGCGGGGTGCATGTCATCCTGAGAGGCGAAGCCTCGAAGGATCTCACATATGAGGATATAGTATGTCAGAGAAGAGATTAAAAGATAAGGTCATCGTCATTTCCGGCGGTACCAAGGGCGTCGGCCGCGCTGTGGCCGAGGTCTGCGGACAGGAGGGCGCGAAGGTGGTGATCGGCGGCCGGGACGAAAAGGCCGGCAAGAAGATCGTGAAGAACATTAAGACCTATGGGTCGGAGGCAATCTTCGTTCACACGGATCTTCTGAAGGTGGAGGATTGTAAGAAACTGTTCGATGTGACCTACGAGACCTTAGGCAAGGTGGACGGCTTCTTCAACTATGCCGGTGTGACTCCGGTGTCCCCGCTGGATACCTGTGATGAGGAAACCTTTGACTGGGTGATGGATGTGAATTTCAAGGCCGCATTTTTCTGCTGCCAGCAGGCGGTGAAGTACATGCGCATGAACGGCGGCGGAAGCATCGTCCTGACCGGTTCGGCCCATGCCTGGGGCGGACAGAAGGACCGTGCGGCATACGCCTGCAGCAAGGGCGTGCTCCGGATCCTGATGGAGCATATCGCACATCAGTATTCTTCGGAAATGATCCGCTGCAACTACCTGACTCTGGGCTGGACGCCTACGGAGGGTGAGGTGGCACTCCGGATCTCCCTGGGAGAGAGTGAGGCCGAGCTTCGCCAGAGAGCCGCAGAGGTTCTTCCCATGGGACGTATGTGCGAACGAAGCGACTACGTGGAAGCACTGGTGTATCTCTTCAGTGATGCCAGCTCCATGATGACCGGATCCACCTTCCGGATCACGGCCGGAGAGTACATCTGATCACGAAATACGAGATCTGAACGAATGAAGTGTATATATCCCCTGTAAACCATGGGTTTATGCTCCGGGATCCGGAGACAGCGCAGGACGGCTGAGGGGAAAAGGAGGAGAAAATGACAGAGGTTGAACGTTTATTGGAGAACGGGTTTATCACGAAGGAATTTCTGGAGCCGGAGGTTCGCTGCGATTACAAGATCCCGACGGAAATGAAGAAGGTCTGGGCCATTGAAATGGATCTGTTCCGCGAGGTCAGCAGAGTCTGCGAGGAGCATCACCTGCGGTACTGGATCACTTACGGAACCCTGTTGGGTGCGGTACGCCATAAGGGTTATATTCCCTGGGATGATGATTTTGACATCATGATGCCCCGTGCGGACTATCAGAAGCTGATCCGTCTGCAGAAGGAATTTAAGGCACCGTATTTCTTCCAGACCACGCAGAACGATGTGGACTATTACAGTTCCTTCGCCCGGCTGAGAAACAGCAATACCACCGGAATTCTGGTATCTCCTAACAACCGCTGCAACAACGGAATTTATATCGACATTTATCCTCTGGACGGTGCACCGAAGACCCCGCTGAAGCGGAAATGGGTCCTGTTCCTGAATCAGACAAGAAATGTCCTTGCTCATGCATATGTATTCAATATCAATCCCAGCAAGCTGACACGTCTTGCCCATAAGATCCTGCACCTGCCCTTTGTTCCCTATGATCCGGTGAAAACCTACAAGAAGGTTAACGGAACGGCTGCAAAGGTAAAGTGGAAGGATGCGGACCGGGTAGGACTGATCGCGTTCCCATTCAAGTACGGAGAGGAATATCTGTCGGATAAGAAGAATTTCCGTAAGACGGTATGGCTGGATTACGAATTCATGAAAATGCCGGCGCCTGTGGGATATGATCAGTTCCTGCGGGATAACTACGGGGAATATATGGAGTTCCCGCCGGTAGAGGACCGCGGTGCATGGCACGATTTCGTGTTTGAACCGGATGTTCCCTATAAGGAATACAAGGGCCCCCGGACCAATCACGAGGCTTAAACTCGAAGTATTGGTTCGAATGATTAGTTCTGTTAGATAGGAGAGTAGTTTTTTCCGATGGAAGAGACCAATTCTGTAAATGCGGTGCTGGAAAAGATCCGTATAGCGTCCAGGAAGAAGAGAAGAAAACGCCTGATCATTCTTCTGACGCCGATCGTGATCTTTTTCCTGGCTGCCGGAGCTTACATGATATATCGTTTTTATGAAAATATCCGACCCGGTGTGACATTGGAAGCAGGATCGCCAAACCCGACGCTTGACGACTTCCTTTATGAACACCGGGAGCATACAACCTGCGATACGGATCTTGCAGGCCTGGATATGCGGAAACCCGGGGAACACACGATAGGATTTTCCTGGGGCTTTCTGCATACCTCATCAAAGCTGATCATCCGGGATACCGTGGCTCCGGTGGGAGAGACAAAGGATCTGATGGTTAAGGTCGGCGAGAACCTGAACGTGGACGATTTCCTGGTATCCGCAGAGGATGTGACGGATCTGTCCATGAAATTTTCTGTTGAACCGGACTGCTCGAAGGAGGGCGTCCAGAACGTCAGCATCACTCTTGAAGATGCCGGCGGAAATGTGTCGGTCCTTCCTGCAAAGCTGACGGTATATGATGAGAAAAATGTGCCCATAATCAAAGGGGCCGAGGACCGGACGATCTATGTGGGAGATACAATCTCCTACCGGTCCGGTATCACCATTGTGGATGCACTGGATGAGAATCCGACACTGGAGATCGATAATTCTTCCGTGAACATGGACGTTCCGGGAGTGTATACGGTCACCTATAAGGCAACCGATATGTGCGGCAGGTCAAGCAGTGTTTCGGTGAAGGTACATGTAGAAGAGAAGCCTGCGAATTACCAGGATATTCAGGTGCTCAATACAAAGGCCGATGAGCTGCTGAAGGGACTGATCAATGACAGAATGTCCGATATCGACAAGGCCTTCGCCATCTTCCGGTGGACCAGGCTTCAGATTCCGTGGATCGCAGTGGGCTCCCATGATAATGATGTGGATCAGGCCATCATGGGACTGGAAGGTAACAGCGGGGACTGCTACGTTCATGCGCTGGTATGCAAGATCCTGCTGGAGCGTGTCGGCTTTCTTGTGCTGATGATCGAGAAGAAGACGATCACGGGAACCCATTACTGGCTGAAGGTGAATGTGGACGGGAGCTGGTACAATATGGATCCCTCACCCATTTACATCAGAAATTTCGTGCCCTTCCTGGCTACGGATAATGAACTGCAGGTTGAGTCCACGAAGTATCGGCCGAACCTGTATGCACTGGAGGACGATCCCTATCCGCCCTCGCCGAATACAAGCCCGGTGTCAGTGGTGTTTAAGGACGGTGATTATGTCCTGACGAAGAGGACGGGGACCGTTATTGTTGCAGGAGAATAAACGATCATGACAAATGTTTTGGAATATATGGAGGGGACCGTAGACCGTGTCCCCGATAAGCTGGCCTTCTCAAACGGAGAGGAAGGGATCACCTTCCGTGAGCTTTCGGATCGGGCCAAAGCCATCGGAAGCGCACTTCACTCAAAGGGGCATTACAGAGAACCGGTGGTCGTATACATGCGGAAGCATCCCAATATGGTAAATGCCTTCTTCGGCGTTCTGTACAGCGGCTGCTACTATGTACCCATCGATGAGGAAATGCCGGTCCACAGGATCCGTCTGATCCTGGATACCCTTCAGCCGAAGGCGGTCATCTGTGATGAAGAGACAGCAGCCCATGCGAAGGAGCTGGGCTACGAAGAGAATATCCTGATGTTCTCCGACCTGGTAAAGGAGGAGATCTCAGAGGAAGCGCTTCGGGATATCCGGAGAAAGAGTCTGGACATCGATCCCATTTATGTGGTATTTACCTCCGGTTCCACCGGAGTACCCAAGGGAGTTGTGGCATGCCACCGCTCCGTCATTGATTATATCGAGACCCTGTCGGAGGTGTTGGAATTCTCAGGGGAGACCGTATTCGGAAATCAGACGCCGCTTTACTTCGACGCCTGCCTGAAGGAGCTTTATCCTACACTGAAATTCGGAGCCACCACCTACCTGATCCCGAAGAACCTGTTCATGTTCCCGGTGAAGCTGGTGGAATATCTGAATGAGCATAAGATCAATACCGTCTGCTGGGTGGTTTCCGCGCTGACCATCGTTTCTTCCTTCGGTACATTTGATACGGTGAAGCCGGAATATCTGACAAATATCGCATTTGGCAGCGAGGTGTTCCCCGTAAAGCAGCTGAAGATCTGGAGAGAGACACTTCCGAATGCCCGGTTCACGAATCTGTACGGACCGACGGAAGCAACCGGAATGTGCTGCTATTACAGGGTGGAACGGGATTTTGAACCCGGAGAGGTGATCCCCATCGGCGGACCCTTCCGGAATACGGAGATCCTGCTGCTGACGCCGGACGGACAGCCTGCAGGGGAAGGGGAGACCGGAGAGATCACGGTGCGAGGAACCTCGGTCACTCTGGGGTACTTCAACAATCCGGAGAAGACCTCCGAGAGCTTCGTGCAGAATCCTCTGAATCCCTTCTATCCGGAGATCGTATACCGGACCGGGGATCTGGCAAAGAGAAATGAAAGAGGAGAGCTGATCTTCCTGTCCCGTAAGGATGACCAGATCAAGCATATGGGACACAGGATCGAGCTTGGCGAGATCGAGGCCGTGACAGCACTGCTGGACGGGATCCGGAGTGTCTGCTGTGTCTTCAATCCGGAGAAGAATAAGATCGCGCTCTACTATACAGGAGATCCGGAGGAGCTGGCGCTGAAGTCGGAGCTGAAGAAGAAGCTTCCACGCTACATGCTTCCCCACGGAGTCTTCCGCCTGGACAGCATGCCCTACACACCGAACGGAAAGGTGGACCGGAGCCTGCTGAAGAAGCGTTATATGGAAACCGGAAAGTGATATCGTTCTGAACGGGCAAGGCCCGGAACGAGGCGGATGGCATTCTGAGCACGGAAGGCCGGGAATGAAGTAGATGACATTCTGAGAGCTGAGTTTTTCAGCCTATGTCTCGGAATGACAGAATATAGGAGGAAATTATGGACGAACTGCTGGACATTTTGAAGGAACTGCATCCTGAGGTGGATTACGAGATCTGTGACACCCTGGTGGATGACAAGATCCTGGATTCTTTTGACATCGTATCCCTGATCACGGAGATCAATGATACATTTGACGTAAAGATCCCCGCTTCGGAGATCATTCCGGAGAATTTCAATTCGGCAGCGGCGCTCTGGGCCCTGATCGAGAGACTGATGGACGAGTAAACCCATGTCATTCGTATCTTATCAGTTTATACTTTTTCTGGCAGGACTCATCCTGCTGTACTATGTGCTTCCCAGGAAGGTGCAATGGATGCTGCTTCTTGCAGGGAGTCTGACTTTTTATGCCTTTTCGGGACCGAAGTATCTGATCTACATGGCAGTGACGATCCTTACCACCTATGGAGCGACCATGGGGATCGAGAAGGTCTGGGGACGTCAGGATGCCTGGGTGAAGGAGCACAAGGGGATCAGCAGAGAAGAGAAGAAGGCCTACAAAGCAGGGATGACCAGGAAGGCCAAGCTGATCCTGGTGCTGTGCCTTCTGGTGAATCTCGGGATCCTCGCCGTAATTAAATATACCGACTTTCTGCTGGAGAATCTGAACGGGATCTTCGGGACGGAGTTTGAACTCCACCATTTTATCCTGCCTCTCGGAATCTCCTTTTACATGTTCCAAAGTCTTGGCTATGTGATCGATGTATACCGGCGGAAATATCCTGCTGAGAGGAACCTTGCGAAGGTTGCGCTTTTCACATCCTTCTTCCCCCAGGTGATCCAGGGACCCATCAGCCGGTTTGACGATCTTTCCAAGGGACTTTTTGCGGAGCATAAGTTCGATTCGAAGAATTTCTACTACGGACTCCTGCGTGTCTGCTGGGGCTTCTTCAAGAAACTTGTGATCGCTGACCGTCTGGCTCCCGTGATCGTAACGCTGACCGCGGATACGGATAAGTATCCCGGCGTTTATGTGCTTGCAACGATCTTCTTCTATGCAGTCCAGCTCTATGCGGACTTCACGGGCGGTATCGACATCACCATCGGTGTTGCCAGGATGCTGGGAATCCCGGTGGCAGAGAACTTCCAGCGGCCGTACTTCTCGAAAAATATCGCAGAGTACTGGAGACGCTGGCACATCACCATGGGAACCTGGTTCAAGGACTACATTTTCTATCCTGTTTCCGTAAGCGGATGGATGCTGAAGATCTCCAAGAAGTCCAGAGAGAAGCTGGGACCCGCGCTTGGCAAGAGGATCCCGGTATACCTTTCCACCATCATCGTATGGTTTGCCACCGGTATCTGGCACGGGGCGGCCTGGAACTTCATCGTCTGGGGAATGCTGAACTGTCTGGTACTGCTGGTTTCCCAGGAGCTGGCGCCGCTGTATAAGAAATTCCATGATCACTGCGGCTTCTCCAATACCGCCTTTTGGAACGGCGTACAGATCGTCCGGACCTTCTGGCTCATGGGCCTGATCCGTATCCTGGATGTTTATCGAAATGTACCGCTGACCTTCCGCATGGTGGGAAGCATGTTTACCACACCCAACTGGGGTGCGGTTTCCGACGGAAGCTTCCTGGAGCTGGGAGCAAGTCTTGCGGACTTCATCGTGGTGGGGATCGGCTTCCTTGTGATCTTTGTGGTCAGCTTCCTGGCGGAGCGGAAGCCCATAGAGGAACGACTGGATACCAAGCCGGTATTCGTACATTATTTTCTGCTCTGGATCCTGATCCTGGCGATCGTCGTATTCGGAGCATATGGGATCGGCTTTGATGCAACACAGTTCATCTATAACCAGTTCTGACGGAAGGAGGTAGGGCACGTTGAAGAAGTTAATAAGAGTGAGCATATTCCTTGTGCTTCTGGTGGCCGGCCTCTGGTTCCTGCAGCGGCTTCTGGTACCGAAGTACATTTACGAGAACGAGGAGGGAGTTCTCTCCGCTGAGTATTATGACAATGCCGGAGACAATGATGTCCTTTTCATCGGCGACTGTGAGGTATACTCGAACTTTTCTCCCATCAAGCTCTGGGAGGATTACGGGATCACCAGTGTGATCCGCGGTACGCCGCAGCAGCTGATCTGGCAGTCCTATTACATGCTGGAGGATACGCTCCGGTATGAGACCCCGAAGGTTGTTGTGTACAATGTCTTCTCCATGCGGTATGATAAGCCGCAGAATGAAGCCTATAACCGTCTGACCCTGGACGGCATGCGCTGGTCCTCGGTGAAGAGTGACGCCATCAAGGCTTCCATGACGGAGGAGGAGAGCTATCTCAGTTACGTATTCCCGATCCTCAGATTCCATTCCCGTTGGGATGAACTGACCGGTGAGGATTTTGAATATCTCTTCAGTTCCGAAAAGCTGTCCCATAACGGTTACGTGATGAGGGTGGATACCAAGCCGGTGGAAACCCTGCCGGAGCCGGTGCCGCTGGCGGATTACACCTACAGTGATATCGACTGGGAATATCTGGACAAGATCCGTGACTGCTGCAAGGAGCACGGGATCACACTGATCCTGATCAAGTCCGCCTCTTGTTATCCCTACTGGTTTGATGAGTGGGATCAGCAGATCAAGGAATATGCCGAGAAGAATGATCTCACCTATGTGAATTTCCTGGAGCATGCGGACGAAACCGGGATCGACTATACCACCGATACCTACGATGCGGGTCTGCACCTGAATCTTTCCGGTGCGGAGAAGTCCAGTGCCTGGTTCGGTAAAATCCTGCAGCAGCAGCCGGGGATCACGGACCGGAGAGGAGACGCGGAGCTGGATGCCAAATGGCAGGAGAAGATCGAGTTCTATGAGTCCATGAAGGACTCCCAGGAGAAGCAGCTGGAGGAGACCGGAGCCGTTACCAGCTTCCGGTGATTTAGTATTCTATACGTTAATATAAGGAGGAAACAAACGTGAAGAAGTTGAGAGTATTGGCACTTACATTGTCCCTGCTGCTGGTGGCAACAGCCTGCGGTAACAAGGATTCGGCCGGCGAGAGCACCACAGCGGCTCCGGCATCGGCAGGTACCGAGGCGGCCAAGGAGACCACGGAGGCAGGTACCGAGGCGAAGGCTGCAGCAGATGACAGCTGGGTATTCAAGAAGGGTGACGTGACCATCGCCATGGATGCTCCGTCGGATGATATCATCAAGGCGCTGGGTTCCTATCAGAATACCTTTGAGGCTCCCAGCTGTGCATTTGATGGAATGGACGTGGTATATTCCTATCCGGGATACGATGTATATGCATATACGGCAGGCACGGAGAAGAAGATCAGCGGCGTTGTGCTCAGGGATGATACGGTTACAACACCGGAGGGGATCTTCATCGGATCCGATCAGGCATCTGTGGAAAAGGCATATGGCAAGGTGGAAGACGGTGCAAACAATCTGACACTGAAGAAGGGAAACTGCCAGCTGCTCATCATTTTCAAGGACGGGGTGGTATCCTCCATCCAGTATTCACTGGCAACCGAGTAATGTCGGCAACGCACAGAAATTGATTGAAAACGATGTGCAAAATTGATACAATAGACGTTAGGGAAGAAGGCCCTGCAGAATAAGTATTGGGGAGATTACTATGGCACAGCTTTTTATTAAGGCGCAGGATCTGGAGGAGTACGATTCCGTAAAGGTCTTCAATGAGCGCGGCAAGCAGGTTTATTACACCAAGGATGACTTTATTGCAACCGGTCACCGGATCAAGATCTTTCTTGCCGACACCATCAGTGAGTGTGCATATGTACAGGAGAAGTATGACCGTCTGGGTTCCAAGCGGTTTGAGTTCTGTGCGAGAGATAAGTTCGGTACCATCGAACGGGATCCCATGTCCCGGCAGCAGCGTTACATCGTTGATTATGAAGAGGGCTGGGAGATCGTCGGAGACGGCGTGGGATGGAATTACACCGTATACCGCGGAGCACTTCCTGTCATGCGTGTGAAGTGTGAGAAATATTTGATCCCCGGACAGGCGCTGAACCTGGCGGAGACCTATATCCTGCAGTTCGACAGCGATTCGGAGGTTCTGGTAGGCCTGGCGTTCGCACTTGCGGTCTACGCACTGAACAAGTATCGCTATTAAACTGAACATGACAGAAACATGACAGAGGGACAGGTCCCGTGTCACATTTTCATGTGACACGGGACCTGTCCCTCTGTCATGCTAGTGGTTGCAGTTTCGCATGAGATGTGATAAAATTTATGTTAACTATACGATAAAATAGGGGGAGTTTCCCCGTTTTGGGGAAACTCATCCTGAAAAAGGAGAATGCGTATGAGTAAAATGAGTTGGAGAAGGAAGATCGCGATCGTGATGGCAGTGCTGATGGTTCTGTCAGTCCTTCTGCCCGGCTCCGGTTCCACACGGGACTACGAGGCGGAGGCTGCGGAAGCGCACGACATCACGGGAAATCTGGGCGTACCGGAGGGAAGCACAGCTTCACCGGTGGAGCTTTTTGGTGAAGGAAGCTCCACACCGAAAGAGGTGGCCTGGGAGATCAGTAAGGAAAATGAGTACGAGATGCATGTGCATTTCACGGAGGACAGTGATTCTGCGTCCAGTCAGTTTATCATGAACGAGGATGACTGTAGCTTCACCTATACCCTTCCTCAGGGCGTCAATATCCAGAGCCTTACGGATGGAGGTAATCTGACCATCGTTGTGGACGGGGCAAATGAGATCACCGGAACGACATACAGTTTTGACCCGAACAATCCGCGGGTGATCACCGGTACATTTGCCAACGACGATATTCTTCGATCTGCGCCGAATGTTCAGTTCTATCTTTCCTTTAAGGTGAAATTTGATGAAGGCCTAAGTGAGCTTGATTTCGGAAACGGTGTCAAGATCCCGGTGGTGTACAGCGATACGCCGAAGGTAACGGCACAGAAGACCGGTTCCTATTCCACGGAGGATGGGAAGGCTCATTTCGAAGTGACCGTGGATTCCACCTATACAAATAACAACGTTCATGTGAAGGACAGTCTGACAGGTACTGCCTATAAGAGCGGCAGTCTGACCATCGACTCCATAACCATGAACGGTTCTTCGTATGCTCCCGCATCCCAGTCCGTAACGGATATGGGCTTTGATGTGAATCTGGGAACCATGACGAACGGGCAGAAGGCAGTGATCCGTTATTCCGTGGATGTGGATTATGAGAAGCTCGCAGCCGACGGAACCGCAGCGGAGACGGAGAACCTGGTTACCGTTCCGACGGATGAGAATCCGGATCCGGATCCCGTACGTTACAATCTGGAGCATAAGATCAAATATGGAAGCATCAGCAAGTCAGGAGAAAAGGGAACTACAGATTCAGACGGAGTAGCCACCGTTAATTATAAGGTTACCTACAACGACAACTGCCTGGCTCCGATGAAGGGTGTGACCCTTACGGATAAGATCACGGATAACTATCAGACCTATTCGGATCCCATGAGTGTTACCATCAAAAGATATGCAAAGAACGGAAGCCTCGTATCTTCGCAGGATGTTGCTGTCAATGTGAGCGCGGATAAGAAGCAGTGGACATATCAGCTGGATGATAACGATGTCTATAAGTACGAGATCACCTACAGTGCGACCGTTGATACGGATGACGTTCCGTCTCTGGGACAGGTGAGCAATACCATTGAAGACAATAAGGGCAGAAAAAGCGGAACCTCCGTTACGGTAGGTCCGGACGAGCTGCATGTTGTAAAAGAGTATACGAAGGTGAATTTTGCTGACAGAGAGATCACCTGGAATGTGGCCGTCACGGTTCCGGAGGAAGGCTTTCAGGCAGGGACGACCGTGACCGATACACTTCCGAAGCAGTGGATCACCGATCATGATGCGATAGAGGGACTGGTAGCCGGCAGTCTGTCCGTAATCGATGATGCAGGCTTAACACTGCAGTATTCACTTACCGAAAATGACACGAACTTCGTTCTTACCTTTGCGAACGGGGTAGCAAATCCTTCCGGAACCGAGAAGACTTTCGTTCTGGAGTATAAGACAAAGATCGACGAAGACTGGTATGCGGCTTCTCTGAACCAGTCCTATCTTCAGGATCACACCAACCGGGTGAGAGTGGTCAGCGGAAATCGGATCGGAGACGGGGACAGTACCGTAAGGGTCGTACCGCCGACATTGAAGAAGACGTCAAAAGGAAAGGAAGACTATGCCTATGCATCGGAGTATCCGGTCTATCGTTTTGACGTGGTCGTAGGAAATCCCACCTTCCCGCTTGTGATCCAGGACACCTTTGATCCGGATCTGGAGCTGGTGACAGTTCAGCAGTATACCTGGGACGATAAAGCACCGCGGGTATATGTGGGGAATCAGTTTGATCAGAGCCAGAACCCTTCCGGCGCGGAGTCCTACGTTCCTGCAGAGAACATCACAACAGGAAACGGAACATTTACCATTACACTGGATGACAGCTATCAGGAGGCTGCCCATAATTATTATCGTATAACTTATCTTCTGAGGATCAGGGACGCGGCAGCCTATAAGCGTCTGGCGCAGAAGCTTGCGGATCAGATGGCGAGGGATCCCTCGAAGAAGACATGGAAGCTTTACAACACAGTGGATGTGAACGGAGCTAATCAGACGGTCTCCTTTGACTTTGAGGATGTTCCGGTGGAAAAATCCGTGGATCTCAGCAATGTAGTGGATGACGGATCAGGTATCGATCTTTATACGGCTACACCGAAGTATACCATCGTTCTGAACCCGCTGGGGCTGAAATTGAATAACGGAAAGAAGATGGACGCAACGGACACCTTCTCGAATCTTGCTCTTCAGTACGGATCGATCAATATTCAGCCGGACAACCTGGGGATCACCTGTGATGCCAGCGGAAATGTGCTGACGATCATGAATATCCCGGATGAAACGCCGGTTACGATTTCCTATGATTCACATATCTCCGGAGACAAGGATGCTTCCGGAAATATCACGTATTCGAACACATTTGAACTGAACGGACACAGCTCCACCGTGACCAAGACCTCGAAGGTGAAGCAGGAAGCTGCAGGAACCGGATCCAGATATCACATCATCGTGTACAAGTATCTGGCCGGAGACCTTCAGACCAGGATTCCGGGGGCAACCTTCGGACTGTATGATGCAAATAAGGAACCGATCCAGTGGAATTCCGGCGCCCATGCGGGACAGAATGTTGAATTCACCACGGGCCTCGGAGGTAATTTCACCCTCAGCTCCGATGACGTCGAGCTTTATACCAATACGAAGTACTATATCAAGGAACTGAAGGCACCGGCAGGATATGTACTGAAGAATACCTGGTATGAGTTCAAGATCATAAAGGGAACCAATCCGGATTACGAGCTCTTCGAATACCGGAACGGAGACATGATGAAGATCCGGAATGAGAAGCCGGGCGTAACCTTTACCAAGGTGGATCAGGATGATAAGCCTCTGGCAGGTGCGGAGTTCACACTGTACAGTGAGGATATGACTCCGCTGAAGACCTGTATCAGTACAGAAGAGGGTACGGTTGAATTTACGGATCTTACCATTGCTGCAACAGGGGATACGATCTTCTATATCAAGGAAACCAAGGCACCCTCTGCGGATTATGCATTGGATCCGACGAAATACGAGCTCAGTTATTCCCGGGATGCAGAGGGAAATATCGTAGCAAAGAAGAATGACCTGAAGGATAAGAGCTATAAGGTCAAGAACACAAAGGGAGAATACGGAACCATTTCCGTTTCAAAGGATCTGACTGTTTCAGGAACATCGGATCCGGCGACGATCGCAAAGGTGAAGGATCAGGCCTTCGATGTGAACCTGGCTCTGACGGCTCCTGCAGGAGCTTCGATCCCGGGTACCTTATCCGCGAAGATCTCAAAGACCGGAAGCGAAACAAGAACTGTTACGGTCAACATGAATCAGGGCGTGGGAACTATCTCCCTGAAGGCAGGAGAGACCGCAAGCATTTCCGGCCTTCCCGCCGGAACCACGGCGGTCGTGACCGAGACAAAGGATACCTCCCTGGAAACAAAGGGATATACCTATGATACAGTTGCTGTCGGAAACGGATACAGCAGAACAATCACGAAGAATTTGGGTTCAAGCGTGGTGCTCTGGAACGGCTATACCATGCCGAGGACCTCGCTCAAGGTAACAAAGAAATGGGCCGAAGACAGTAAATTCATCAATCAGAGACCGGACTCCGTCGAGGTTCAGCTGAAGAACGGCAATACGAATGTAGGCGAACCGGTGAGCCTGACAGCAGCAGAGAACTGGACCTATATCTGGAGCAGGCTGCCGAAGTATGATGCCGAGCTGAAGGAGATCAGCTACAGTGTGGTTGAAACCGACGGCAGCATCAGAGAGCTTTCCGCGAGATACACGAGCGGAGCGCCTGTGGAGGTTCAGGCAACAACGACCGACAAGGCATTTGAGATCACCAATACGGCCAGAACGGGAAGTCTTGTGGTGGACAAGAACTTTGTGATTCCGGCAGGGACAACGGTTCCTGCATCCGCATACAACGGACTGCAGTTCCAGCTGAAGAAGCAGGGAACCGTGATCGAAACCTTCACCTATGCCAATATCGTTCGGGCGAAAGCTTCAGGCAAGGACGGGTATGAGATCCATGAGCTTCAGCTTGGTGACGATTATGAGCTTGTAGAGACAAATGCGGATGGACTGCTTGCCACATACAACCTGGTGCTGGATGAGGCAAATTCCGATCTGGATCTGACCGGCATCAAGATCGAGGAAGGCCAGGAGACAAAGGCAGACCTGACGAATACCTACGTGGCCATGAAGGGCGGTATTGCACTGAAGGCCTATAAGACGGTAGACGGAGATGCTCCGGAAGCAGGCGGTAAGTACGACGGTAAGTTCACCTTCCAGCTGCAGGAGACCACAGCGGGAACAGTTCCGGATAGGCTGTCTTCAGTCATGAGCAAGACCAACGTGGCAGGCAAGGTAAACTTCAACGCCATCAGCTATACGGCACCGGCGGTACATACCTATAAGATCACGGAAGCGCCTGTGGATGCATCCACGTACGTAAATGTAGATGAGACACAGTACCTTGTGACCGTTACGGTTACGGAGGACCCTTCGGACAGGTCGAAGCTGGAGGCAGAGGTTACGAATGTAACGAAGAAGGCTCCGGACGGAACAGAGACAACAGTGGATTACGGGGACGGATTGGGGATCACCTTTGACAATACCGTTATTACAACATCACTTTCCGTGACAAAGACCGTGGTCAGTGACATTGCTTCTGATAAGGACCGGGAGTTCTCGTTTACCGTGACCCTGAGCGACAGGTCCATCCGCGGAACCCACGGGGATATGACCTTCATAAATGGTGTGGCAGAATTTAAGCTGAAGGATAGGGAGACAAAGGTGGCTACGGACCTTCCAATCGGTGTGGATTACACCGTTGAGGAGGATGATGAACTGGGATTTACTTCGGAATGTCCGTCAAGTACGGGAACCACAGCCACTGCAGGAAATACAGTGACCTTTACCAACACAAGGCAAACGGGAGATCTGGTCGTAAAGAAGACGGTGGATTCCGATATACTCAGGGATCATGATAAGAAATTTGATTTCACGGTTACATTGCTGAACATTGCTCTGAACGGAACCTTCGGTGAAATGACCTTCACGAACGGTGTCGCCACATTCTCGTTGAAGGACGGAGAAACCTGTACAGCCACGGGGCTTCCTGTAGGGGACTGGTATACAGTCGAGGAGGCAGAAGCAGCCGGCTTTGTTACAACATATCAGAATCATAACGATAATTCTGTGAATCCGTACGGAAGGATTGTTGAAGGGCAGAACGGTGTAACGGTAACCAACACGAAAAGACCTTCAAAGATCGGTTGGCGGGAGACAGCAACTAAGTATGTGGATGGCAATAGGATTGTAGAGGGTGGTCCGTATGACGGAAGGTTCACCTTTACCCTTACCGAGACAACGACGGGGGATGTGCCGGACAAGCTGACAGCTCCTCAGAGAAAGAAGAATACGGGAAGTACTGTAATCTTCGATCATGTTGGGTATACCCAGGAGGGCGTTCATACCTATGAATTTGCCGAGGAGCCCTTTGAGGCGGATGATGTTGAATATGATCCCACGGTCTATACAGCGACGGTCGAAGTAACTGAGGAGGACGGACGGCTCCATACAGAGTGGTCATGGACCAAAACAACTCCCGAAGGAACCGAACCAATCTCTCCCGGTATGAGATATTTTATAGACTTCAATAACAAGACCAAGAAAGCCGTACATTACAGGCTCAGAGCAAAGAAGGAGGCGGAAGGTCTTAAGGCGGACAACTTTGGCTTCAGGCTGGAGCGCCTGAATGCAGATGGTACCGCGGACAGTACATTTACACCGGTTACCGCAAGGAATGCGGCAGACGGAAAGGTTGACTTTGGGGTGTTCTTTACCTCACAGAAGGAGGAGACCGTATACTATCACATTTCCGAGACGGATGTGGATGAGACTACGTCAGTGAGTCCGGAGGACGGATACTATATCCGGACCGTGACCACCTATGACAGCAATTATGGCTTATATCAGGTTAAGCTTTACAGGTTTGCGGAGAATGCAACACCGGGAACCGGTTTCCCCGTTGAGACGAACTGGACGGAAGTGACAGGCGGAGATCCGGCCGAATTTACATTTGAGAATACGTCCAAAATGCAGATCCAGAAGAGAGATGCGGACGGGCCGCTGGCAGGTGCCGTGCTGGAGATCTACGAGGGTACGGAGGCTCAGGGTACGGCTGTACGGAGCTTTACCTCCGGAACCACACCGGTTACGGTGACAGAGCTTAAGTACAATACGGTCTATACGCTGCATGAGGCACAGACTCCGAATCAGGATTATCTTGAGGCCGAGGACATTTATTTCATGATCCGACCGGACGGAGTATATCAGCTGGCAGACGCAACGGATACAGAGGGCACAAAGGTCAATAACGGACTCCTCACCATGATCGATACCAAGAGAGGTGAGGCACTTCCGAAGGAGATCAGTGCAGAGCTGACGAAATCACACGAGGACATTTACGGTGAGGCAGTACAGCTTACAGCCGGAGAATATGCGTTCAGCATGACGGCACTTTCCTACGGCGGCGTTCTGGATCAGGATGCGACACGTGTTCCGAAGACCGTAAAGAATGCGGCAGACGGTACCGTGACCTTCGGACCGCTGACCTACCTTTCAACGGATGCAGGAAAGACATATGCTTATCTGGTGAAGGAGACGGATCCGGCTGCAGATACCGCGTCCATGGATATGGATGAAACGCAGTACATCCTGGTGGTTACGGTTGACAAGGTGATCGGTACGGACACGGATTACGAGCTGGTACTTGCAAAGCAGTGGTATAAGGCACCGACAGGCACGGAAGCGGACATTCAGCTGGAGAACAGAGTGGATGAGGCAGATGTGAAGCTGGTGAATAAGGACCGTTCCGGAATCCTGAAGATCACAAAGACCATCAAGGGAGATGTGACACCGGAGGAGGCAGCTGGACAGCTGCAGTTCACTGTGACGGATGAGAACGGAAAGGTTCTGGTTATTAAGGACGGAACTACTGAGAAGAGACTTGAGAAGCTGATCCTTGATAAGGACTTCACGAAGGCAGGGGATGTATATGAGCTTGAGATCAAGGTTCCTGCCGGACAGAAGTATATCGTATCCGAGGTGATCTATGATGTGGATGGCGCAGTCCTGACACAGGTGACCGGAAACGGTGTAGCATTGGAGAAGAAGGACGGCATTTACTCCATGACCACGGATACGGTACAGCCGGGCACAACGCCGACCGCAGCGGATTATGAGAATACCTACAAGAAGGGTAAGCTGGTGATCACGAAGACCATCAAGGGAGATGTGACACCGGAGGAGGCTGCAGGTCAGCTGGAGTTCACCATCACAAATGAGACGACAGGCGAGCAGGAAGTGGTGAATCTCTCAGAGTTTAAGTTCGACAAGGAGACCGGAATCTACACCTACGAGATCGATGCAAAACCGGGCGATGTTTACAGCGTGACAGAGACGGATTATGATGTGGACGGAGCGATCCTGGAAACCGTAACGCATAAGGTCATGGGTGCAGAAGTGGAAGAGGGCGCGACCGCAGACGGAATCGTCATCAGCTCCACGGAACAGACCAGAGTCGATTTCGAGGATGATTACAAGGACGATGAAGGAGTGATCCATTTCAGCAAGTTCGGATACAGCAGCGAGCTTTGCTCCGCCACACCGGACGCAACCGCTGAACTGGCAGGCGTTACCTTCCGGGCTGAGAAGACGGATGATGCTACGGTTTATGCAGATGCAACCAGCGACAGCAAGGGACAGGTAGTATTTAAGAAGCTTCCGGCAGGTACCTATAAGGTATACGAGATCGATGCACCTGAGAATGTGATCCTGGATAAGACCGTATATTACGCGGTGATCAGGAACGCTTCCTTTGAAGGGCTTACGGACAAGGACGGCAAGAAGATCGAGAAGGGCCGGATCATCAATGATGTATACCGGGCGGATATTGAATTCACCAAGGTAAGCGAGCTGGATACCGATGAGACGCTGGCGGGTTCCACGTATTATCTTTACAAGGAAGCCAAAGACGGTTCGACGGTTAAGGTTGCAGAGGCATCAACGGATGCGAACGGAAAGATCGTCTTCCGCGGCGTACTGACTGATGTGAAGTATACGGTTAAGGAAGTAATATCACCTGACGGATACTATGTATCTGAGAATCCGATCACCATCGGCTTCAAGGTAGAAGAGGATGAATCCGGTAAGAAGAAGGTAGTTGTTGATGAGGATGTCTTCAATGACGGTGACAAAACCGTGGTTGTCGATAAGGACGGCAATATCACCTGGCTGGAGCCGGAGGTTGTGGTTTCGGTATCCAAGGTTGATCAGAACGGAGCCTTCGTCAGCGGAGCAACCCTTCGGATCGAGGATCTGGACGGAAATGTAGTGATCCCCGAGTGGGTGACCACAGGAGAAGCCTACACCATCAAGGGAAAGCTGGCCGCAGGTCAGAGTTACAGACTTGTGGAGGTGAAGGCGCCGGACGGATATGAGGTCGCTGGTGCGATCACCTTCAAGATCCCGGACGATCAGGTAAAGGCCGGTGAGACCAAGGCAGTGGAGATCAAGATGATCGACAAGAAGACCACGCCGCCGGATACACCGAAGACGGATGATGATACACCGCTTCTCCCGGTAGCAGGCCTGATGGCTCTGTCACTGGCAGGCGCAGTGGTTGTCGGATCCGTGAAGAAAAAAATGAAGAAAAACAAAAAGAAGAAGTAATGAGATAACCAAGGTAAATTAATAAGACGGTTCCGGAGTTTCCGGAACCGTCTTTTATCGTGGTGCGCCTGGCGGCGCACGTTTCTAACGGGTGAAAGTCCCGAATCCGCCCGGTAGTGGGAAGGATATAGCCGAAGGCAAGGGTGTCCATCGCGAGGTGGAATCTGAAGGAAGCCGGATGTGGGAACAGACTAACCACGGGCAAACCTCTGGCCTGACGAACAGAAACCACATATAAGGTCACGCATGAGGGTAAGACTGCAACACAAGTCGAAGCCCAATAGCTACACGGAATCATGTGGGATAAATGTGGCAGGTGGATGGAGGGAAAGAAACGTGTGGTACCCGGGGAGATCTGCGCGGGACGCTCTGAAAAGAGTAACCATCATCAAGAGGTGATGCTGAGCGCGCAGAAGTCAGCAGAGGCCATAGTAGCCGAGAGGTGAAGGGCCGAATCAGTAGGAGTCCTAAATACGACCGAGAAAGGAGGAATGCGCACATGGATGCAGAAAACATCAGTAATGAAGGCTGCTCACAAAGAGATAGTGCGGAACACAAAGGGTATGTGAGAGCGCATCGCTCATTCAACCGGATATGGAAGGAAAGGGACAGTGCACAGCCGGATCTCTTGGAGAAGATACTGGAAAAGGACAACCTCAACAGAGCTTTCAAGAGAGTGAAGGCAAACAAAGGAGCGCCGGGAGTCGACGGGATGACCATAGACGAGACGCTTCAGTGGCTGAAGGAACACAACCATGAGCTAACAGATAGGATCAGGCGTGGAAAATACACACCGAAACCGGTCAAGCGAGTGGAGATCCCAAAGCCGGACGGCGGAGTACGTAAGCTTGGCATACCCACCGTCATAGACCGTACCATTCAACAGGCCATGGCACAACAGATGATACCGATCTTTGAGCCACTGTTTTCGGACGGAAGCTACGGCTACCGACCAGGACGGAGTGCCAAAGAAGCCATTCTGAAGGTGAAGGAGTATGCGGAACAGGGCTATACCCATGCGGTAAGTCTTGATCTCTCGAAATACTTCGACACCCTGAACCACACAATCCTTGTGAACCTTCTTCGGAAGGAAATCAAGGATGAGAGGGTCATACAGATGGTGAAGCGGTACCTCAGAAGCGGGGTCATGGAAAACGGAGTGGTCATCGAGACTGAGGAAGGTTCACCACAGGGAGGAAATCTCTCCCCGTTGCTGGCAAACGTCTACCTCAACGAGTTCGATCAGGAGTATCTGAAACGGGGAGTTCCATGTATTCGCTATGCGGACGACATCGTCTTGCTGGCAAAGAGTGAACGAGCCGCTAAGAGACTGCTGGAGACGAGTACGAAATATCTCGAAGGGACGCTGAAACTAAAAGTGAACCAAGAGAAAAGTCGTGTAGTCAGCGTGTTTGCGATCCGAAATTTTAAGTATCTCGGCTTTGCATTGGGAAGGAATGGCGGAGGGGTCTACGTCCGCGTTCATCCAAAGTCGATGAAGAAGTTCAAAGACCATCTGCGTGAATACTCTTCCCGTAGGAGATGTCAGAGCATCAGACCGAGTATGGAAAAGATCAGGGTCTATGTCAGAGGGTGGATGAACTACTATGGGATCGCGAGCATGAAAACCCCGATCGATGATCTCAATGGATGGCTGTACCGACGAATCCGCATGTGTATCTGGAAGCAGTGGAAACTGCCAAAGACAAAGAAACGGCATCTCATCAGTCTTGGAATACCGGAATACTTTGCGCGCATGGCGGCGAATAGCCGGAAAGGCTACTGGAGAACGGTCAATACGACAACGGTGAAAAGAGCACTGTCAAAAGAAAGACTGATACGCGCAGGCTTCTATGATTTAGCCCTTGCGTACCAGTCTGTGCACGTCAACTATTGAAACCGCCGTGTACCGAACGGTACGCACGGTGGTGTGAGAGGACGGGGGTTAATCACCCCCTCCTACTCGATTTTAATCTGGTGGGGTATCTGATCCGTGTCTCATCGGTTTGGTCAAGTTGGAGGGGCGTCTTATACAATACAGTTTCCGCTTCTTTTTTTACTTTGGATTCGGTACATTTTCCTTGCGAAATGGGCCTGAATTCGGTAAACTATACGGGAGTATGCGCTCCCGTCGGGAGCGGTGAAAGAAGGAAATGAGTCATGCGGTTTTTAGTACAGAGAGTGACACGCGCATCGGTGACCGTGGAAGGAAATGTTACGGGACAGATCGGGAAGGGATTCTTCGTTCTGATCGGCGTGGAGGATGAGGATAATAAAGCGGTTGCAGATAAAATGATCAGCAAGCTCCTGGGGCTCCGGATCTTCGATGATGCGGAGGGAAAGAGCAATCTGGCTCTGGCGGATGTTCAGGGCGAGCTGCTTCTGATCTCTCAGTTCACCCTCTATGCGGATGCAAGGCACGGAAACCGTCCGTCCTTCATCAACGCGGGGAAGCCTGATTTTGCAAATGAAATGTACGAGTATATCGTGGAATGCTGCAGAGCGAAGGGATATACCACGGAAACCGGGATCTTCGGGGCGGAGATGAAATGTGATCTCCTGAATGACGGTCCCTTCACCATCTGGCTGGATTCCAGGGAGATCTGTCCGAAGTTACATGAGGGATAAGCTATGAAAAGAATTCTGGTTGCTGAAGACGATGCGGATCTGATGAAGCTCTTTCGGACCGTTCTGACGAAGGAGGGGTATGAGGTGATCCCGGCAGAGGACGGACTCATGGCGATCCGCTATCTGAACAGGGAATATGTGGATCTCATCATTTCCGATATCATGATGCCGAATATGGACGGCTTTCAGCTGGTCCGTGCGCTTCGGGAAGCCGGCAAGAAGACACCGATCCTCCTGATCACCGCGAAGGATGGCTTTGACGATATGCGGAAGGGCTTCTCTCTCGGAACGGATGATTATATGGTGAAGCCGGTAAATATGAATGAGATGCTTCTCCGGGTGGAGGCACTGATCCGTCGGAGCATGATGCAGAACGAGAGAAGGCAGACCTTCGGATCTATGGTTCTGGAAATGGACACCATGACACTTACCATCGGGGAGGAATCCCAGATCCTGCCCCAGAAGGAATTTATGCTTCTTTATAAGCTGCTGAATTCGGCCGGAAAGACCTTCACCAGACAGCAGCTGATGGATGAGATATGGGGAACGGATTCGCCCAGTGATGTCCGGACGGTGGATGTACATATCAACCGGCTCCGGGAACGTCTTCGGGATGTGCCGGATTATGAGATCGTGACGATCCGCGGTCTGGGCTACAAGGCGGTGCACCACGACAGAGGGTAGGTTACATGAAACGAAAGAAACGGAAACTGAATATCGTCGTTCTGCTTCATCTCAGTGTAACCTCCGTTCTGATCATCTTTCTTTCCGCCATTATCGCCATTCTTCTGCGAAGCGGACAGCAGCTGGCGGGCTCGAACCGGATGGCGCCGGTTCTGTTCTTTCTTTGGATCACGCTGGCCACAATCGTGGCAAATCTGATCCTGTATCATAAGATGAAACGCGTCTTTCAGGCGGTAGAGAATCTGAGCAGTGCCACGGAAGAGGTGGCAAAGGGGAATTTCAATCTTACGGTACAGCCGAAGGAACCCACCCATATCGCCGAGATCGACGACCTCTATAACTCCTTCAACCAGATGGTGCGGGAGCTGAGCGGGATCGAGACCCTCAGAAATGATTTCGTGGCAAATGTATCGCATGAGATGAAGACGCCGACGGCGGCCATCGACGGCTATGCCACATTGCTTCAGGATGAATCCCTGACCCCGGAGGAAAGACAACAGCATCTGGAAAGCATTTTATATAACTGTCATCGTCTTACGGCATTGACGGGGGATATCCTGATGCTGTCCAGACTGGACAACGGGACCACGCTTCCGAAGAAGGCACCCTTCCGTCTGGATGAGCAGATCCGGAAGGTGGTACTTTCCGTAGAAGAGGTATGGGTTGAGAAGGAACTGGAGCTGGATCTGGAGATGGATCCGGTGGTCTATAACGGAGACGAAGAGCTGTTGTATCATGTCTGGACAAACCTGATTGAAAATGCAGTCAAATTCTCCAATCAGAAGGGAAAGCTGCAGATCCGTATGGAGGAGAATCCTTCCGACACGAAGGTGGTCTGTGTCACCATTCGGGATACGGGGATCGGGATGTCCGCCGAGCAGCAGGCCCATATGTACGACAAGTTTTATCAGGGCGATAAATCCCACAGCAAGGAAGGAAACGGCCTGGGGCTGGCGTTGGTGCGTCAGATCACGGACCTTCTGGATATCAGTATCTCCGTGAAGAGTAAAAAGGGAGAGGGGACCACCTTTATCCTTGAACTCCCCATGTCATCCTGAGCGAAGCGAAGGATCTGTCGAGGCCATAGGATTCTTCGGGCGTTCGCCCTCAGAATGACAAGGAGAACAGGCGCATCGCCAAGAAATAAAATCAAAAGGAAAATAACATGAATCACTTAGACCAGAAGAGAATCAGAAATTTTTGTATCATTGCACATATCGACCACGGCAAATCCACGCTGGCGGACCGGATCATCGAGAAGACCGGAACCCTGACCCAGCGGGAGATGCAGGAGCAGGTGCTGGATAATATGGACATCGAGCGGGAACGCGGGATCACCATCAAGTCCCAGGCGGTCCGTATCATTTACAAGGCCGAGGACGGAGAGGAGTATATCTTCAACCTGATCGATACTCCGGGCCATGTGGACTTCAACTATGAGGTGTCCCGTTCCCTGGCGGCCTGCGAGGGAGCGGTGCTGGTGGTGGATGCGGCTCAGGGTATCGAGGCGCAGACCCTGGCAAATGTGTACCTGGCGGTGGATCACAACCTGGAGGTGTTCCCGGTCATCAACAAGATCGACCTGCCCTCCGCGGATCCGGACCGTGTGAAAAATGAGATCGAGGACGTGATCGGCATCGAGGCGCAGGATGCGCCCCTCATTTCCGCAAAGCAGGGCATCGGCATCGAGTCCGTTCTGGAGGAGATCGTGCATAAGATCCCGGCTCCGGACGGAGATGTGGACGGGCCTTTCAAGGCACTGATCTTCGACAGCCTGTATGACAGCTACAAGGGCGTTATCATATTCTGCCGTGTATTTGACGGCGTGATCGCAAGGGGAAACCGGATCCGGATGATGCAGACCGGAGCGGAGGCTGATGTGGTTGAGGTGGGAATCTTCGGCGCGGGCCAGTTCATTCCCCAGGACGAGATCTCAGCAGGTATGGTGGGTTATATCACCGCCAGCTTGAAAAATGTAAAGGAGACGGCCGTGGGAGATACGGTAACGGATGCGGAACGTCCCACGCCGGAAGCGCTTCCGGGCTATAAGCAGGCCCGTTCCATGGTGTACTGCGGTATGTATCCTGCGGACGGAGCCAAGTATCCCGAGCTTCGGGACGCTCTGGAGAAGCTGCAGCTGAACGACGCGTCCCTGCAGTACGAACCGGAGACCTCCATCGCGCTGGGCTTCGGCTTCCGCTGCGGTTTCCTGGGACTGCTTCATCTGGAGGTGATCCAGGAACGTCTGGAGCGGGAATACAATCTGGATCTGGTAACTACGGCACCCGGTGTTGTATACCGCGTGTATAAGACAAATGGGGAAATGATCGAGCTGACGAATCCCTCGAATCTGCCGGATCCTTCGGAGATCGATTACATGGAGGAGCCGGTGGTATCCGCCGAGATCATGGTGACCACGGACTATACGGGGGCCATCATGAAACTCTGCCAGGAACGCCGGGGTGTCTACATTTCCATGGAATATCTGGAGGAGACCCGTGTGCTCCTGAAGTACGAGCTCCCGTTAAATGAGATCATCTACGATTTCTTCGATGCACTGAAGTCCCGTTCCAGGGGCTATGCATCCTTTGACTATGAACTGAAGGGGTACGAGCGTTCCGAGCTGGTGAAGCTGGACATCCTGATCAACCATGAGACCGTGGATGCGCTGTCCTTTATCGTGTTCAAGGATTCTGCCTATGAGCGTGGCAGGAAAATGTGCGAGAAGCTGAAGGGTGAGATCCCGAGACACCTGTTCGAGATCCCCATCCAGGCGGCCATCGGCGGAAAGATCATCGCCCGTGAGACCGTGAAGGCAGTCCGGAAGGACGTGCTGGCCAAGTGCTACGGCGGCGATATCACCCGTAAGAGAAAGCTTCTGGAGAAGCAGAAGGAAGGAAAGAAGCGGATGCGCCAGATCGGAAATGTGGAGATCCCGCAGAAGGCGTTTATGTCAGTCTTGAAACTGGACGAAGAGTAAGATACGATTCGCAGTCCGATGACACACGGACTCGCGCATGCTGGCATGAGCGCGAGAGCGTGGGGCAGAGGATACGGCGAAGCCGTCACCACGAACGCCGCCGCAGCCATAAGCGGCGGAGCCGCGACATACACGCGAAGCGCGGATGGGCTGCGGCCGGACGAGTGGGGCGAATCGTAAAATGCATCAAGAAGCCGTCACCACGAACGCCGCCGCAGCCGGGAGCCGCGAAGCGGCGGCATACACGCGAAGCGTGGATGGGGTGCGGTCGGACGAGTGGGGCGAATCGTACAAATATTAGTAGCAAGGAATCAGTCATGAAAAGAAATCTCAGTTTATATATCCATATCCCGTTCTGCAAACAGAAGTGCAACTACTGCGACTTCCTGTCCTTCGACGATGTCCTGTACGCAAAACAGCTGCAGTATATGGACGCTCTTCGGACAGAACTGCGTCTGTATCTTCCCTATGCGGACCGGTATGTCGTAAAGAGCGTATTCATCGGCGGCGGAACTCCCTCCACCATGGACGAGTCCCTGATCGAGGCCCTGCTTTCCCAGGTGCGGAGCGTATTCCGGCTGGACCGGTTCTGTGAGATCACCATCGAAGCAAATCCCGGGACTCTGAAATACACGGATCTTCTGGCGTATCAGTCCTACGGAATCAATCGTCTGTCCATCGGCCTTCAGTCCGCGGACGATGAGCTTCTCGGCATGCTGGGACGGATCCATAACTTCGATCAGTTTGTGGCAGGCTTTACCTCCGCAAGAAGAGCGGGCTTCAAGAATATCAACGTGGACGTGATGTCTGGGATCCCCGGACAGGATATGCACTCCTATGTGGATACCCTGACCCGTGTGATGGAGTACAGGCCGGAGCACATTTCCGCCTATTCCCTGCAGGTAGAGGAGGGGACGAAGCTGGCTCAGGACGAGAACCTGATGGGAATGCTCCCGGAGGAGGAGACGGATCGGAGGATGTACGCCATGACGAAGAAGATCCTCCGGACCAACGGATACGAGCGTTATGAATTCTCCAATTACTGTCAGCCGGGCTTCGAGTGCAGGCACAACATCGTATACTGGACCGGCGGCGAGTACATCGGCATCGGTCTCGGAGCGGCCTCCCTCTTCAAGGGAGAACGGTTTTCCAACCTGCGAAATCTCGAGGATTATCTGGAACTGATGGGAGAGGTCGCAGGCCTGATGACCCCGGATGTGGATGCGCTGCAGCTCTACGATGCGGCGGTGGAGAAGCTTCGGACCGACAATACGGCCATGTACATAGACCGTCGGATGGAGGAGTTCATGTTCCTGGGACTCCGGATGATCAGAGGCGTCAGCCGGACCGAGTTCAAGGAGCGGTTTAATAAGGAAATGTTCGACATTTACGGCCCCGTGATCAACAAATATGTGGATGACGGATTCCTCCGTCTGGAGGAGGACAGAGTGGCCCTGACGGACGCCGGGATCGACGTAAGCAACGTGATCCTTTCGGATTTTATCCTGGACCGTTAGGACGCAAAAAAACCTTGAAAAATCTCCACCTTTTCCTTGACAATGAGTGGGTCAGGTGTTAGATTATTCTTAGTGATTAGCACTCAGAATAAATGAGTGCTAACGAACAACTAAATATGAGGATGGTGATGGAATGGAGCAGGGAACTGTGCTCGATGAAAGAAAAGAAAAAATCCTCAAGGCAATTATCAGTAACTACCTGGAAACCGGAGAGCCGGTGGGCAGCCGTACGATCTCCAAGTATACGGATCTGAACCTGAGTTCGGCGACGATACGGAATGAGATGTCGGACCTGGAGGAGATGGGCTACATCATACAGCCCCATACCTCCGCAGGGCGGATCCCGACGGACAAGGGTTACCGGTTTTATGTAGATGCGATGATGGCGGAAAAAAGCGAAAGCGAGGTGTCGCAGGGCGCGTTACTGGAGCGGGTGGACAAGCTGGAGTCCCTGCTGAAGCAGGTGGCAAAGGTGCTCGCATATAACACGCAGTACGCAACCATGGTAACCTCTCCGCAGCTTCGCAACCGGCAGGTGAAATTCATCCAGCTGTCCCAGGTGGATGAAGAAGATCTGGTAGCGGTCATCGTGGTGGGAGACAATGTGGCAAAGAACCGGCTGATCCATGTGGCAAGGCCCTTGAACAATGAAGAGGTCCTGAAGCTGAATCTGCTGCTGAACACATTTCTTACCGGCGCATCTGTCAATGAGATCAACATCGAACTCATGCAGGCCATGCGAAGGCAGGCAGGTGAGTATGCGGATATCCTGGAAAGCGTTTTCGAAGGGATCGTGGACGCGGTACACCAGGCTGAGGAAATGCAGATCTATACCAGCGGTTCCTCCAATATCCTGAAGTACGGAGAGCTCGGTGATGTGAATAAGGCCACGGCGCTTCTGGAAACACTGGAAGACAAGAGCGGGCTGGAGTCACTGATCGATGAAACGATGAAGTCTGAGGATAAGGGAAGTGACGGTATCCAGATCTACATCGGAGAAGAGGCTCCGGTTCAGAACATGAAGGATTACTCAATCGTAACCTCCACGTATGAACTTCCGGAAGGAGCAAAGGGAACCATAGGAATTATCGGGCCGAAGCGGATGGATTACAAAAAGGTCGTTAAGACCTTGAAGACTCTGACCGACGAGCTGGATACGATATTCAGAAAAAATGAAGAGAAGGGGTGACAACGCATGGCGAAAGGAATGAACGAGATGCTTCGCAACCTCAAGGCGGAAAAGGAGCTGGAAGCTCTGCCTGAGGAAGAAGACATCAAGGTCGAGCCGGACAAGGTGGAAGCAGGAGCCGACGTTACGATCGAAAGCGAAGAGAACGTAAAGCCGGAGGATGCGGATGCCAAGCGTCCGAAGCCGTTGCCGAAGAAGAATCGGAGAGGATCCAAGCAGCTGATGGCTGAGCTCGACGAAGCAAAGGCGCTGGCAGAGAACAACAAGGAAAAGTACACAAGATTACTGGCAGATTTCGATAACATGCGGACCCGGAACGAGAAAGAGAACGCAAAGATGTTCGACTACGGAGCATCGGACGTTCTGGAGAAGCTTCTCCCGATCATCGACAATCTGGAGCGTGCACTGGAGCATGTGACAGAGGAAGAGAAGGGACCCTTTGAAGAGGGTATCGAGATGATCTACAAGCAGCTGATGGAAACCCTGAAGAAGATGGGGGTTGAACCCATGGATCCGGTAGGAAAGCCGTTTGATCCCAACTTCCACAACGCAGTGATCCATGTAGAGGATAAGGATGCTGAGGAAAATGTAGTCGTTGAGGAGATGCAGAAGGGCTACATGTACAAGGATACGGTGCTTCGCCACAGCATGGTGAAGGTAGCAAACTAAATGTCATCCTGAGCGAAGCGAAGGATCTTAAGAAAGAACATTTTATAAAGTATTAACATATCTTAGGAGGATGTAAAACAATGGGTAAGATTATCGGTATTGACTTAGGAACTACAAACTCTTGCGTAGCTGTTATGGAGGGTGGTAAGCCGATCGTTATCACGAATGCAGAGGGTTCACGTACAACCCCGTCTGTAGTGGCTTTCCTGAAGTCCGGTGAGCGTGTAGTCGGTGATGCTGCAAAGCGTCAGGCCGTAACAAACGCTGACAAGACTATTTCTTCCATCAAGCGTCACATGGGTTCCGACTATAAGGTAGATATTGACGGAAAGAAGTATTCTCCGGAGGAGATCTCCGCTATGACACTGCAGAAGCTGAAGGCAGATGCAGAGGCATACCTGGGTGAGAAGGTAACAGAGGCAGTTATCACTGTACCGGCATACTTCACAGACTCTCAGCGTCAGGCAACCAAGAACGCAGGTAAGATCGCAGGTCTTGATGTAAAGCGTATCATCAACGAGCCCACGGCAGCTGCACTTTCCTATGGTCTTGACAATGAGAAGGAGCAGAAGATCATGGTTTACGACCTTGGTGGTGGTACCTTCGATGTATCCATCATTGAGATCGGTGACGGTGTCATCGAGGTTCTTGCTACAGCAGGTAACAACCTCCTCGGTGGTGATGACTTCGATAACGCAGTTACAAAGTACATGCTGGATGAGTTCCAGAAGAAGGAAGGCGTAGACCTTTCCACAGATAAGATGGCTATGCAGCGTCTGAAGGAAGCAGCAGAGAAGGCTAAGAAGGAGCTGTCTTCCCAGACCATGACAAATATCAACCTGCCGTTCATCACAGCTACAAGCGACGGACCGAAGCACTTCGATATGGATCTGTCCAGAGCTAAGTTCGATGAGCTGACAGCAGATCTCGTAGAGAAGACACGTGGACCGGTTCAGACCGCTCTGGATGACGCAGGTCTTTCCGCAGCAGAGCTGGATAAGGTTCTTTTGGTAGGTGGTTCCACACGTATCATCGCAGTACAGGATGCAGTTAAGCAGATCACAGGCAAGGAGCCGTTCAAGGGTATCAACCCGGATGAGTGCGTAGCTATCGGTGCCTGCATTCAGGGTGGTAAGCTGGCCGGTGATGAGGGCGCAGGCGATATCCTCCTTCTGGACGTTACTCCGCTGACACTGTCCATCGAGACCATGGGTGGTATCGCTACTCACCTGATCGAGCGTAACACAACCATCCCGACAAAGAAGAGCCAGATCTTCTCCACAGCTCAGGATAATCAGGATGCCGTTGATATCAACATCGTTCAGGGTGAGCGTGAGTTCGCTAAGGACAATAAGTCTCTCGGACGTTTCCGTCTGGACGGTATCGCACCGGCAAGACGTGGTGTTCCGCAGATCGAGGTTACCTTCGATATCGATGCAAACGGTATCGTAAATGTATCCGCTAAGGATCTTGGTACAGGCCGTGAGCAGCACATCACCATTACTTCCGGAACCAGCCTTTCCGATGATGATATCGAGAGAGCAGTTAAGGAAGCAGCTGCATACGAAGAGGCTGATAAGAAGCGTAAGGAAGGCGTTGAGGTTCGTAACGACGCTGATGCTATGGTATTCCAGACAGAGAAGGCTCTGTCCGAGGTAGGCGACAAGCTTCCGGATGCTGACAAGAAGAAGGTTGAGGATGACCTTGCAGCTCTGAAGCAGATCATCGAAGGTACAGATATCGACAATCTGTCCGAGTACGATGTTGAGAAGCTTCGTGCAGGTCGTGAGACTCTGATGAATTCCGCTCAGAATCTGTTCGCTAAGCTGTATGAGCAGAACGGCCCGGGCGCAAATGCAGGTACCGGCGCAGGCACACCGAACTATGGTAACGGTGATGTCGTAGACGGCGATTTCAAGGAGATCTAAGCTCCGCCGACACGATACACGAATTCATTGATGAATCTGTGAGGTTAGATAAATGACAGAAGAAAAAAGAGATTGTTATGAGGTCCTCGGTGTACCTAAAAATGCAACCGATAACGACCTGAAAAAAGCATATCGTGTTCTGGCCAAGAAGTATCACCCGGATGCAAATCCGGGTGATAAGGAAGCTGAGGCAAAGTTCAAGGAAGCTTCCGAGGCATATGCCATCCTGTCCGATCCGGAGAAGAAGAGAAAGTATGATCAGTTCGGCTGGGCTGCTTTTGATCCCAATGCCGGCGGTGACGGCGGATTCGGCGGCTTTGACTTTGCTGATATGGGTGATATCTTCGGCGATATCTTCGGCGATATGTTCGGCGGTGGTTCCCGTGCAAGACAGCAGAGCGGTCCGATGAAGGGTGCGGATATCCGTACTACGGTCCGTGTGTCCTTTGAGGAGGCTGCCTTCGGTACCCAGACCGAGATCGAGATGCCGCTGAAGGACGAGTGCCCTGTCTGCCATGCAACCGGTGCACAGCCGGGACATCCTGCAGAGGTCTGCAGCAAGTGCGGCGGCAAGGGTCAGGTAGTATTTACCCAGCAGTCCCTGTTCGGTATGGCACGTACAGTTCAGACCTGTCCTGACTGCCAGGGCAGCGGAAAGATCATCCGTTTCAAGTGCTCCAACTGCGCAGGCTCCGGTTATGTTAAGAGTAAGAAGACCATTCAGGTTAAGGTTCCTGCCGGTATCGATAACGGCCAGAGCATCCGTCTTCGTGAGATGGGTGAGCCGGGTATCAACGGCGGCGGACGCGGTGACCTGCTTGTAACCGTTCTTGTAGACAAGCATCCGGTATTCACCCGTCAGGAGTATGACCTGTACTCCTCAGAGCCCATCAGCTTCACACAGGCTGCACTGGGTGGACGTGTGACACTGCAGACCATTGACGGTCCGATGGAGTATGATATCCAGCCGGGTACCCAGACCAATACCAAGGTAAAGCTTCGCGGTAAGGGCGTTCCGACACTTCGGAATAAGAATGTCCGCGGTGACCACTACGTAACATTGGTTGTTCAGGTTCCTGATAACCTGACGGATGAGCAGAAGAGCATCCTGAACCAATATGCGGAGGCATCCACAGTCAATGCCAGATCTTCGACCGATTCAGCAGGCGGATTCTCCTTCGGAACACATAAGAAGAAGAGAAGATAAGATAATAAGAGTTAATGAAAAAGGAGTAGGACTTACGGTTCCTGCTCCTTTTGAAATTTGTACAAAATGCACATATTTGATCCGCTATTATATGGACATCTGTGCAATATCATGATATAGTATGTGTTAGATTTTGTCGTAGTTTGATATACCCAATAGTATGCCAGATGGTATTATATTAGGGTAAAATGTGTTTGATTTTGTGCTCATTCATTTAAAATGAAAGTGTGGAATAATTAACTGTGAATGCTGATGAAAATGAGAGAGACAGGCTCTATGATGAAACTGTAAGCGATTCCATGCAGGAGAGCATTGCCAAAGCTATTGCTGTTCTACAACGGGAAATGTTTTCGACAAGAGATAACAGGATTGTATATCGGCCTAAGGTATCAATTCTTAAGGGCGTACTTCCTTTGATTGTTTATTTTGCCCTAATGATCATCGCTGTTATATTTTCGACGGACATTTCCGTTTCTTTGGGAATTCCCGCCTGGGTGGTAAGAATTGTTATTGTTTTAGTGTTCGGGGGAGTTGCTTTTCTTTTTTATAAAAAAGCTCTTATTTGGTTTATTCACGTATACCAGAGATTCGCGCCGGAAAAATTGCGTGCAAGCTGTTTATTTGAACCCTCGTGTTCAAATTATATGATACTGGCAGTTCAAAAGTACGGTGCGATCAAGGGAACGATCAAGGGGTTTGATCGTCTGTCGAGGTGTCATTTGCCCAATGGGGGAATTGATGAGCCATAAGTAGAATAGGAGGTGGATTTGCTATGGCAATGCAGCCGGCAATTTGCAGAAATTGTGGAGGCAGTATATCGGTTGATGATGTGGATCTGAACGGTTTTTCAAGCTGTCCGTTTTGTGGGACCAGTCATAAGGTGATCGATGTGATCACAATTGACGGTCTTCCGACGGCAAAATCGCTTTTAATAAACGCTGCGCATGCGATGCAGTTTGATGACACGGATACTGCAATGAATCTATATGGTCAGGTTCTTCAGATCAAACCTAATTGTCATGAGGCATGGTGGGGATTATATCTGTGTCAGGATAAGGTTGATGCACATTATGGTTACAGGGACAAATACGGAAATGCCGGTTGTCAGGTAAAAGCCCGGATCATGCAGGAGGCATTGTCGAGATTTGCATATCCGGCTATTCAGTATGCGCCCGCCAATGTCGCACAATTGTTTCGCCAGCAGATAGCTGCAGCCGAGCAGTATATTCAGGGTGTAAATCAGGGATTGATCACTGATAAGAAAGCAGGATTGTTATCCGGTCTTCGATCAAAGCTTGGAATATAGGACCTATAGGGAGGAAGAATTATGCAGTATAAGACAGTAGCGGGACCGATCAGTATTATTATCAAGAGAAATGAGGATTATACGCAGGCGATTCAAAGCTATGCCAGTATCATTGATTATAATTCAAAGGGCGGATGGGAACTTGTCTTTATTCAGCAGGTTCCTGTTACGATGGATAAGGGTGGTTGTGCCGGATGCTTAGATGCAATTGGAATTGGATCCAGATATTCAACCAAAACGTTTAATATGCTTGTTTTTGCAAAGAAAGACAACACAGGGACCGGATCGTTCACAGGTCCGGTGGGAATGGGCGGCTATCCCGGTGCACCGGGAGGGCTTTCGGGTTCTGCAGGAGCAGCCGGTTTTCCGGGTGGAACAGCAGGGCTTTCCGGTTCTGCCGGAATGGGTGGTTCTCCGGGTGGAACAGGCGGGTACTCAGGTTCTGCCGGAATGGGTGGTTCTCCGGGTGGAACAGGCGGGTACTCAGGTTCTTCCGGAATGAGTGGTTCTCCGGGTGGTACAGTCGGGTACTCAGGTTCTTCCGGAATGAGTGGTTCTCCGGGTGGTACAGGCGGACAATCAGGTTCTTCCGGATCAGGTGGTTATTTGAGTGGAACATTACTGCAATCAGGTTCTGCCGGTAAGGATGGTAATCCGGGCGGAACAGGAGGGTATTCGGGAATGTAATTGTTGTACAGAGTAAACAAATACCCGATGGAACTGTCAAAACAGTGGCAGACCCATGGTTAGGAGGGCGAGATGTCAGCAACGATATGTCACATGGAGACTGAGGGCGGCGAGTATCTCGCCCTTTCCTGTGTTGAGATCACTTCAATTCCGATGAAGGGGATTCTTGAAGCGGATTATCCGGATAAATGGGATATTGAGGATGAGTACAGAAAGGCATTTGGAAATCTGTTGACGGAAATCCATACAAGCTACCGGACGATGAAGTCTTCCGGGATTGTGACGGACCTTTCCTGTGAACTGGTTTGGATCACGGAGGCGGTACAGAATCAAACATATAAGGCAAAGATCCGCCTGTTTTTACTGATTCGGACCATTGCGGATGATCTGCAAAATGCTGAAAATGCACTTCGTCGTGTCCAAAACTCCTGTCTGTCAATGATGCATCTGCACAAGTACGGCATAGATGAGAATTGTAATGAAGAAGTAATCCGTCGCGTATATGGCCGAATTAACCGGACTTCGGCAAAGTGTATAGTAAAAGCGGAGTCAAATGAACTGTTTCAGAACCAGATTATGCCTTCCTGCTATTCCTTTGATCTTTTGGATGCATATGCGAGGGATATGAGTGGTTTCATTGGTTCTTTGGTAGAGCATCCGGACTGCCTTTTATCGATTCAGGTTCTTCCGACGGGATACACTCCGATGGAAGAATCAGCAGTGTTACAGATATCTCAGTCGCTGGATACCCTGGATCAGGGCATTATGACGCCTGGAATGGGTAATCTTACGTATCATGCCACTGAGAGACTGGCAGAGGTGTATCGCCATTATCAGGCAAATCGGAATGGCTCCCTTTTCTCATATAATATTATGATCGTGGGAGATGCAGATGCAGTAGATGATCTGTCCACCAAGCTTAAGGGTTATATGAGCTATGACAGCACAAAGCGGGTTCGTTTGACGGATGTGGTCGTTCAGGAGCAATCCGAACTATTAGAGAATCTATATGCATATCCCTGGATTTTAAATGACAGGCTGAAGAAAACCGGACGTGACATGGCGGCGTTTGGAACCGTAGGTATGTACCAGGCCATGTACAGGATCGCCTATATTGCTTCTGTGGAAGAACTGTCAGGATTATTCAGCCTTCCTATTGGTAACCAGAGAATCTATGCAGGACTCCCCATAAATGATTCCGAGGGGATGAACAGAAATTACGGGGATGATCTGATAAATTCAGGAGATATCAGTGTCGGAACCATGAAATCCGGTGGTGGACGGAATACGATCGGAATTTCCCTGCAGGATCTGACAAAGCATATGCTGATTGCCGGGACTCCGGGTTCAGGAAAGACTACATTTTCCGTCAGTCTCCTGGACCGGCTTTGGAAGGAGCATCATATTCCGTTCCTCGTGATCGAGCCTGCAAAAAACGAATATCGTGCCTTGGTTCAGAGCATACCGGATCTTCAGGTGTTTACTCCGGGTAAGAATTATATATCGCCGTTTGTGTTTAATCCTTTTGTTCCGCCGAAGAATGTAAGACTTGAAGCCTATAAGTCGACATTGAAAACTGCATTTGCAGCCGGTGTGTCAATGAGTACACCATTGGATAAAATATTTGAGGAATCCGTCAACAACTGTTATTCGGATTTCAGGTGGTTGGACACTTATACGGTAGATGATAAGGGAAAGATCTTTAATATTTCGGATTTTATCAATTGCTTTCAGAAAACGTTTGAAGATATCGGTTACACAGGCGATGCTCGTAATATAGGTCGGGCGGGTGTGGTTCGGCTGAAGAGTCTGATAAATCTCTTTGATAATTATTACTCGATCCCGATACAGGATCTATTGACTAAACCGACGATCATTGAGTTAGCAGCGATTGAAAACAGCGATGAAAAGGCGTTGATCATTTCGCTTGTTCTTCTTTCGATCCTTGCATATGTAAATGCAAACTATGTTGGGGATGGGATGCTGAAAAATGTCATCCTTTTGGAAGAAGCACATGTTCTTTTGGATGCGGACTCAAATGCAGGCGTGGGAGATGCAAATCCGGCCCGGATCGCTCAGAGTCTCGTGAAAAGGATGCTGGCCGAGATCAGATCCTATGGTGTTGGCGTTATGATTGCAGATCAGTCGCCCAGAAAGGTGACTGCGGATGTGGTTGCGTTAACGGATATGAAGATGGTTTTCCGTATAGTTGAATCAACTGATAAACAGATGATCGCAGACAGTACGAATATGACTGATGTGCAGGTTCAGAGATTGTCGCGCTTAAAGTCAGGTGAGGCATTTCTCTTCTTCAACCGCCTGGAAGAACCGGAGGAGGTAAAAACTCCGGATTATCGTTTGGAGAACAACATTAGCATTTCCCTTTCTGACGATAACATCAGGAAGCTTTCGACCTATTGGAATGATAAAGGCGGAAAGCTTCGACCATATCCGGAATGTGAGATGACAAGATACTGCACCTGTTCCTGTGATTACGGGAGAAGGATCCTTGCGAAAGAAATTGCAAGGCGTATCTTTGTTAAGTATTTCAAGACGGATATGACAGACTTTAAAAGGGTTGAGGAAGTCCTGGCAAGAATAACAAGGCTTGTAAAGGCTGAGCTTAACGATGAACCTTTTTCTCCGGAACTGCTGATCTGTGTGAAGGTACATTTGTTTAGAAAAATAAAATATGAGACGAAGATACAAATAAGGGACATACAGATTAAAAACTCAATTGAAAAGTAAGAGAGGAATACGATGGCTTTTGTTCAGGCAAAGTGTGAGAATTGTGGCGGAATTCTTACGGTTGATGATAATCTCAAGGCTGCAAATTGCCCGCATTGCGGCATGGCATATGTTGTTCAGGATGCGATCAACCATTTCAATAATATAACACATGTTGAGTATATGCATGCTGATGTTGTGAATATGGTTGATGAAAAGTCTTCTGTTGCGAGACTTGAGGCGGCTGAGGCGTATATGAGGTTGAATAATTATGCCATGGCTGAGCAGGAGTATGCATATGTTACCAGGATCGCACCGCAGAATTACAAGGGTTGGTGGGGAACCATCCGGTCTAAAACCTTTGACTTTCGCAAGAGAATTCGAAGTAAAGCCGAGTTGGATAAGTTAAAGGGTTTGTTTGCTGCAGTAGAAGAGTTTGTGCCGGCGGATGTGCATGAGGAGGTGAGGCGCAGGTGGACTTTATATTATGGATCACAGGAAAGACTGAATAATACCGAGATTTCAGAAGTAAACGGTAATAAACAAAAGATAAAGCAGAGTCTTTTACAGATAGAACAGAAGATTTCGGGATATAAATATGAGATAGATGAACTGAAAAAACGCGTGGAACAGAATCATTTTAAGATAAATGAGTTAAGGAAGGAAAAACCATTAAAAAAGCCCTCCTGGACGGGGAGTATGATGGTAGTAATGTACGGGTTATTGCTGATTGGGATTTTAGCTATTATTTTTGCCGATGGTTGGATAAAGGGGATAGCAGCCGGGGGTGTGGCGCTTTCCATTTTGGTGATAATAATAAAAAGTATTATCACATGGAAATACTATGATAAGATGAGAACTATTTCTATGCTGGAACAGGATAATAAAAGAATGAGTGACAGACGGATGGAATTATGTAAACAACTAATTCCTGTCCATAATTCAAAAAGCAGGGCACGTAATAATATGAAAATTGAGGACAAAAAACTCATGCCATATCGCTGAGGTATGGTGGCGGCACGAAGGATGGATTGGAAAACAGTTTTTAGAAGTAAGAGTGATGTGTGTAGTAATGTGATCGTATTATACGAGGGGAAGAAGAAATGGATGACGTTTTTGACAGTGATGTGGACATGTCTTCGGATATAGGCGATTCCGGCACCGATCTGAGTGACAGCGATTTCGGTAGTGATGATTCCTCGTTTAATTCTGATGAACTATCAGAGGATACGAGTGACATGGAGGAACTGCCGTTTGAAGAGGCAGATACATCGATAGATACTACATCTGATATGGATACAATTCCGGAGGACACGGATGATATGGAAGAACTGCCGTTTGATGAGGCGGATACAGTAGTAGATGGGATATCAGACATGGACACGATTCCTGAGGATACGGATGACATGGAAGAACTGCCGTTTGAAGAGGCAGATACGGCAGTAGATAATTCGTCCGGAATGGACACGATTCCTGAGGATACGGATGACATGGAAGAACTTCCGTTTGATGAAGCGGATACAGCAGCAGATGATCCGGATGATATGGAGGAACTGCCATTTGAAGAGGCAGATACAGCAGTAGATAATCCGGATGATATGGAAGAACTTCCGTTTGATGAAGCGGATACAGCAGCAGATGATCCGGATGATATGGAGGAACTGCCATTTGATGAGGCGGATACAGCGGTAGAGAATCCGAATGACATGAATGAAATGCCGATGGATGACATGAATGAAACGCCGACGAATGACATGGATGAAATGCCAACGGATGCACCGGATGAAATACCAACGGATGACATGGATGGAATACCGACGGATGACATGGATGAAATGCCAACGGATGCACCGGATGAAATACCGACGGATGACATGAATGAAATGCTGGCGGATGAATCAGATGAACAATCGGAAGATGGTTATCCCGTAAAAGTTCTGACACTTGGGGGAACCGGAACCACTATCAAGCATCCGGATCCGGAGCAAGAATGGGCTGATCTGCAGGAAGGCGTTCAAAATGCAAATAAGCTATATGATGATGCAATCCAGAATGTTCTGGACGACAACGATCGAATTCTAAGTGATGACAGTTTGTCTAATGCAGAAAAACGCGAGGCGCTTGAACAAAGTAAAGATCGGTTGAGAAATATTGACGAAGCTCGTAAAGAAGATATGCGAGATGTAGCAGATCGCATCATTGAACTGGAGGGCAGAACAAATTATCCGGAGGATTATGAAGGAAACATTGAATCAGATGTTCCATATGGAAGCGGAGATGAGTTGGATCCATATGATTTTGGTTCTTTTACGGATGAGCTTGATCAGGGGTTTGATGAGGACCTGTCACAACAGGATGACGTTCTACCATACGAATCTGAATTAAGCCAACAACCCGATTACCGGAATGATATGGATAATGAGGCGGATTATAGCAGTTTGGGTGCAACTCCCATTGAGGGAATGGATGCAGTCGAACCGTCTGTGGATATCACACCGCTTGATCAGACCAATCAGGATATAGTCAGGTTTACAGGTGATGATGGAATGGAGTATTCACGATTTGATCATCCGGAGGAGCTGCAAAAGATTCTGCCATATGATCAGGGAATAAACGATTACAATAAGGATCAGGATTGCGTTCTGGCAAATCTGGGTTCTCATTTGAAGGCTGCAGGAAGTGAACTGGGAGAGAATGACGGAGTAGGTTATGCATTGACGCATCTTGGAAGAACAGGAGAGCCGTTGTGTGATTCTAATGGCTGTGTTTATCCGGAAGACATTCCTGATATTTGGGAGAGATTTGGAATTCCTGCGGATATTCAGTCCTCTAAAAACCTGGAAAACCTTGCCAATTACATAGAAGATGGAAGGGCTGTCAGCATAGGGGTAAACAGTGGAAACTGGTGGAACATGGACAATCCGGAGGGCATTGATTATTCGGATTACATAGGAGACGGTGGAGCAAATCACCAGATTGGTTTGATGAGTTGTGAGCGGGACATGAGCGGAAATGTGACGAATTGGTATATTAATGACACCGGACGTGGCCTGGAGCGGGATGCGTGCAGAAAGGTTCCGACGATAGATATTATCAACGCAACGATGGCGGACCGTTCCGTGGCAACCGTCTCGAAAAAAGCAAGCCGATAATTGGGGGTGTTCTAATGTCAAAAATGAAGAAAATACTCGATTATATAAATGCAGAATCATCGCCGATCCGGTTAAGATCCAATATGCTTCTATCAGCACCGTTTGTCGGAAGAAAGAACGGTGAATTAAAGTACTGTGTGTTCACTTATTCCGTTGGAAGAGTGAACGAAGCCGGTAACAGATTTCATTTTTCGGAGATTTTCTACTTTGACAGGCGAGATTGTTCCATGTATGAAAGATATGAGATAGACAGTATGTCGGTTGAAAAAGCAGGGAGATGTTTTCCGGAGGAACTCGCTTTTTCATATGATGAGTGTCCGATTGAGCAGTTGTATAATAATATAGTGGATTTGACTGACGCGATATTGGATAATAAAGAAAGCAGAAAAGAGAATGCACGGCTATATATGATGCATTTCAACAAAAAATACAATGAAGCTATCCAGAAGGTATACATGCTTTATGGAAATGAATTCTTTCGATGGATCGCAGATTTGGCAAATGAATAAGTGGGAGGTGTGATCGTATGTCACTTTTTGCAAAGAATCCGAATGAGGCAGCCTATATTGGTGGGAAGAAACACTGGGCAGATGTGATCAAGAATTCAGGTGATGGAAATCTTCTGATCTGGCGTCAGCCGGAAGAGGATTTTAATACGCATTCAACATTGATCGTCATGCCGGGTGAGTCGGCGATATTTATTAAAGGCGGTAATATTGAAGCGGTATTTGAAAATGGGACGTATAAACTGAGTACCGAGAATTATCCGTTTATCAGCCGGCTTCGAAATGCTTTTACCGGTGGTGTCAGCACGTTCAATTGTGTTGTATATTTTGTTCGTAAAGCGGATAGCCAGGAGATTCTCTGGGGAACGGATTCGCCGATCCAGGTAAGAGATAAAGTGTGGGGAATCCGCACAGATGCGCGGGTTCGAGGTGCGTATAAGATCAGAGTGTCAAATCCGGCGGTATTCCTGTCAAAGATGATCGGAAATAATGTTCAGATGCTGTATCAAAGCGAGATGGATAAGTATTTCCAGAATGAACTCAGAGGCAAGGTAAAATCGGCTGTTTCCAAATTCCTGAATTCTTTGGAGCAGGAATTGATCGGTCTGGATGCCTATCTGGATCAACTGTCTGAAAGCGTTGAGCCTTATTTGAACGAAATACTTGAGGAATACGGGCTCTCCTGCGTGAAGTTTTCCTTCTCCGGACTGGATATCGACCAGACGAAATATGATCAGCTGGATTCCGCAAATATCGAGGCTCAAAATATGGCCCGTCTTGCTCAGGGTCAGGCGGCTGCAAAGGTAGTAAATGCGCAGGGTGATCTGGGTGTAATGCAGACTCTTGGAGATAATTGGGGAAGACAGCAGGCTGCTAATATCCTTGGCGACCTTGCTCGAAATCCGGGTGCAGGTGGTACCGGTGCTGCAATGGGCGCAGGCATGGGAATGGGTATGGCTGCAGGAACAGTATTCGGCAGTATGGCGAATCAGATGTTTGCACCGATGAATCAGCAGCCTCAGACTACGGCAGCGCAACCGCAGGAGGATCCCGGAAATCGCTTTGCTCCAAAGGGTTCAGGGACTGCTCAGTATGGCGGACAGCAAACGAATCAACCGATGGGCCAGCCACAATCCGGATATCAGGATCCTGTACAGACACTTTCACAATTAAAACAGATGTTGGACAATGGATTGATTCCACAGCAGATGTATGACGCGAAGGTGGCCGAGGTTCTTAGTAGAATGTGAGGAGGTACATCATGAATAAAAAGAGCATTTTGTGGATCTTGCTGGATTCGATTTTTGTGATTGTTTTTAATGTCATATTTTTCTTTATCATAGGCCCGGATCACAATGGAACGGCATGGGTTTCTTATGCTTTTATAATGCTTGCATATATTTTGTTGGTCTTTACGCCCGTCATGATCCATCAGTCTGAGTTCAAAGCCATCTTTGGCTTCTCTCTGTATTCAGTCGGTGCCTTTTATTTCCTTGTGGAGCTGATCGTCGGAACTGTATTTATTCTTGTTTCGGACGTGCCGTTTAAGGTTGCGTTATTGGTGCATATTATCCTTTTCGCAATTTATGCAGTTATCCTGATTTCTAATATAATTGCTAATGCAAAAACTGCAGAGGTGGAGGTGACTCGAAAGCAGGATTTACAGTATGTGAAGGAAGCGTCAACCAGGCTTCGTGGTATTATGGACGGCATCAGCGACAAGAGGTTAAAAAAACAAGTGGAGAAGGCATATGATATAATTTATGCCAGTCCGACCGGCACAAATATGCAGGCGAAGGATACGGAATATCAGATCCTTCAGATGATACGGCAGACTGAAACGGCAGTGTCAGTTCAGGATAATAATCAAATTGCGGATCTTTCTGAAAGGATAATTAATCTGGCTAACGAAAGAAACCGATTGATTGCATTGAATCGTTGATCACAGGGGGTGTATTATGAGTTGTGTTTTAACGTCCGGTCAGTCCTCAGCCGGTGGTTCCATTTGGATGATTTTGCTTTATATTCTGATTTTTGTAGGTTTGATCCTTGTAGTCCATAAGATAGTGAAAAAGAATGAGAACGCTCAAACAGCAAGAGTTTGTCATACCTGTGGGCAGTACAATTATGGAAAAGTGAATTTCTGCAAATATTGCGGAGCAGCACTGTCTGATGATAACAAGAATACGACCGCAAAAAAGATATGTCCCAATTGTGGATTCAAAACGGAGGTGAATACCGCGTTCTGTCCGAACTGCGGGAAAAACATCTAATGTCATTTATGTTTGAATCCTTATAGAGTGTTAATTGTGAAGGTATAAATATAGGAGTAGGAATTTCGGGTCCTACTCCTTCTTCATGTTCTCATAACGGATGGCAATCAGCAAAAGGTCAATCCCTCGGTCGAGAATTTCCAGCTCCTCATTGGACAGTGATGAAATTTTATACAGAATATTGGATAACTCAGGGGTTTCGTCTACATCGAAGAGAAGACTGTCACTTGAAACGTTCAATATCTTGCACAGATTCACCAGCGTATCGAGAGCGGTTCCGACAAGACCTCGTTCCAAATCAGAAATGTATTGATTGGTGACGTTCAGTTCCTCTGCCAGACGTTCCTGCGTATAACCGGCCGCCTTCCTTGCCTTCTTGATACGTTGTCCAAATGCTTCGCTAAATGATGTCTTTTCTTTCACTGTTTTTCCCTCTGTGTTGCAGGTTTTCGTATGGTGTTTCTATTTTAGCATAGAGTATAATTATCATTGGCATGAATAATAAAAAAAGAAGAGGCCGAAGCCTCTTCACAATCACATAAATTAACCTTATTATTTAGTTTGCAGACAAAATCGATAAGGAGCTATGTGATGAATACTATGTTAAATGAAACCGAGCTGACTTTCAAGGCTTTTGAACAAAATACTTTCCGGATGGTATGTGAATGGGCAAGGGATTATACCAAGGAGTTTCTGGAACGATACGATGACTATCTCATGGAAACCAGAGATAAGGGGGCATACCGGAATAAGGGGAAGCGAAAAACAACCGTAAAGACCGTGTATGGTGAGGTTGAGTACGGACGTCGGGTTTATGAGGTTACCAGAGAGGACGGACTGAAAGAGTTTGTCCATCTGCTGGATGAGCAGCTCGAGATATCCGGAGTCGGCCTGATCTCAATGAACATGGCTGAGCAGATGGTTTCTTCGATCACGGAGACGTCCTATCGTGAAACTGCAAGCAGGATCACTGAGATGACTGGACAATCCATAAGTGCTATGGGTGTATGGAACGTGATCCAGTCGTTAGGCGAGGCCGTTTGCGAAGATGAACGGCAGCTTGTGAAGGAGCACAAAGCAGGAAATGTATCCGGAGAAAAAGAAACCCCCGTGCTCTTTGAGGAAACGGATGGTGTCTATGTCAGGCTCCAGCGCGAAAGAAACACAAAGGGTGAGATCAAGGTTGGCATAGCCTATGACGGATGGAAAAAGACCGGGAAAAACCGATACAGCCTGGATGGAAAGGTTGTTGTGGCAGGTTTCTCAACATCGTCTGAATTTCAGGCCTACAGAGAAGCGGCTATCGCAGAGATATATAACATGGATGAGGTTGAGCTTCGGATCATGAATGCAGACGGAGCTGAATGGGTAAAGAATATCTGTGATTCTGATACGGTATTTCAGCTGGATCCGTTTCATAGAAACAAGGCCATCAAAGAAAATGTGCCATACCCGGAACATGCAAAACGAATCCATTCGTTGCTGGAGCAGAAAGAACTGGATGAATTGTTTAAATATCTCGAGATATACAGGAACAGCCTGATCGATGGTGATGAGATTGAAAAGGCTGAACGGTTGATTGCTTATTTTTCCAACAATCGACACGGATTAATCCCATATAATCAACGAGATCTTCTGATACCAGACAGTCCAGAGAACTTAGAATATCGAAATCTTGGAACGATGGAAAATCACATTGGTAGCGTGATAGCAAGACGGATGAAGCATAATCATGCAAGCTGGAGTATTCGTGGCGGAAACAATCTGGCGAAGATCCTTGCAAAGAAAGGATCTGGAAGATTAAATGAAGTCGTAAACAAACTGAAAAAGCCGACATTTGAAAGACGGATAGTTGAACAAATCAAGGCACATATACTCTCGGCATACGAGGCGAATAAGAAGGTCGGAAAAGGATATACATACCCTGTACAAGGAAGTGTTCCGAATATAAACTCACAGATTAAGCCAGCAAGACAAGCGTGGAAGGTTATAACCGGCGTATCTATAGATTGACCATTCGACGAGGCACTATGAAAAATGGGCACGATGCCTTTCGAGGTCATAGCGGGTCTCGGTACTTGGCGAGTCACGAGCGAAGCGACGTGAGTCGCTTAGTACCGCTAGGGGTACCCGCAAATAAGGCGCGAGCCGGGCCGAGAAAGGCATCTGTGACCAGCCATAGTGCCGAGGATAATTTGTGTGATAGAAATCGTGCCAACGATTGCTTGACAGAGTCCTATTTTAGTTTGTATTTGACACGTTGTTAATCAAGTGTTACTATTATTTGTATAAAAGTAGTAAATTTATCACGATAGAAATCAAAGAACAAAAGAATGAAATACTAGGCAAAACAAGAGAAATCTTGCGACGCAAAGCTAAATGACCTAAGGATATTATATTTATGGTAGCCAGTTGCATTTGGAATGAGGACGACCAGAGAATCAAATAGAAGCTGATTCTGATCGAATAGATAAAAGGTGCGGGAACGTAGTCATCTAATAGCTGAACACACAGCTATCATTGATGGGTTCCCACATTTTGTTTCCGAAGGTTTATTTACGCTGTACGTTTTTTTCAGGTTATAATTGACACGTTGTTAATCAAGTGGTAGTATTGACTATATAATAGTAGAGGTTTTACAACAATAGAATTATTTGGCAAATCAAGAGAAATCTTGCGACGCAAAGCTGAAGGACCTAAGGATATATATATATATTTATGGTAGCCAGTTGCATTTGGAATGAGGACGAACCGAGAATCAAATAGAAGATGATTCTGATCGAATAGATTCCATTTTATGAAAAAGCGTCGCGAAAAGTGGCGCTTTTTGTTGTTTTGAACGAAGGTAGGATAATGATGATTTTCGTTATGGCTACTTGACACAAAGCACATCTTGTACCAGAAACTCTGAGAGCGTTAATTAGAAGTCTGTAATAGTAGTTCAAATAAATTAAGTGACGTAACATGATGACCCCTTGAAAGATAAGGGAAAAACTACATTATACGAGGAGGGAAATGAATGATCAGAGTGAAAAAACGATTTTTGGCGCTTGCTTTGACCGTTGCAATGGGGTTTTCAATTATACCGCCATTGGGTGAAACTTCAACGGTAGAAGCTGCAACACAGTATACTCCACGGTTTGATGCACCGGCAAGGGACAATCCGTATTACACTTCATTAAATCCATTTCATCCGGCATATGGAATGGTAAGTACAGGTAGTCGTTGTGAATCAGGCGAGGGAAACTGTACTTGTTATGCCTTTGGTAGGGCATATGAGCTGCTCGGTTATAGACCGAGTCTGTCTACGGGAAATGCGATAAACTTTTGGACGGATAACAGTAGTTATGCGACCGGACAGGAACCAAGACTTGGAGCCATCGCTGTCTGGGCAGGTGGAAGCTCCGGATGCGGACATGTTGCGGTTGTTGAGGCTATCAATGGTGACGCGGTAACAATTTCTGAGTCTGGTTGGAATGTCTTTTATTTCCAGACAAATACAATTTATAAATCAAATAATTTTTACTATGGTTCAGCATATACGTTTAAAGGATTTATATACATAGGGGATTTTTCAACGGATACAGAGCCCCCTGTTATTTCAAACATTAAGATATCAAATGTTACTGCTAAAGGATATAAAGTGGAATGTGATGTAAGTGATAATGTTGGAGTAACAAAGGTTGAAATGCCGACATGGACAACGAAAAATGATCAGGATGATCTTGCGCAACCATGGCCGCAGGCAACGCTCTCGGGAGGGCACGCTAGTTTCTATGTGAGTGTAAGTGATCATAATAACGAGAGCGGAAACTATGCTACACATATTTACGCATTTGATGCTGCAGGCAACAGATCGATGAAGGATGCGGGAATTACCGTTGTTCCTGCGTCAGGATCTGTGTTAACCGATAGTAGTTTTGTAAAGCCGGCTACTACGATCAGTCAGGGAAATGCGCTTTCTTATGGAGGGAAGCTGAGCTCGGATGTTAATATCACAAAGGTGAAGGTTGGAATCTATCAGGCGACAGATTCTTCAACTGAAACAGTTTTGGAGAATGAGGTATCTCCCAACAGCACTTCTTACACCTTGACGAATGAAGTTTTGGATACATCCACATTAGGCGCGGGAGCTTATACGGTTCGAATAGAAGCGACCACATCGAAAAAGACAACGAAACTTGTTGAGCAGGCGTTGCTGGTAACTGCATCCGGACAAACTGTGGATGAAGGTGAATATATATTCAAGGTTGCAGGAAACAGAAATATTGCACTTAGTGTAGCAAATGCATCAACAGATGAAGGTGCAAACGTTGAAGTTGCAGCGGTTAGCGGAGACAATGATCAGAACTTTGTTGTAGAGTATATTGCGGATGGATATTACAGTATTGTTAATTCAAATTCCGGTATGGCTCTTGCAGTCAAAGGTGCTGGTACTTCGGCAGGAACTACAGTGGTTCAGGCAACAAAGAATACTGGTGATAAGGCTCAAAAGTGGATGATTCTCCCGGCAGCCGGAAATACCTTCTGTTTGGTTCCGGCAGGAACGACAGGTTTGGTTGCGGATGCTCGCGGCGGAAATTGCCAGGCAGGAGATGACGTTATAATATCTAATATGCATTTTGGAGCAAACCAGAGATTTGCACTGGAAGTAACAGTTCGTTGTGATAAGCATACATGGAATACAGGTAAGCTTATCAAAGCGGCAACCTGTACTGAAGATGGGGCAATGAAATATACCTGTAAGGTATGTAAGTTTACGGAAACAAGGACCATTAAAGCATCAGGACATCAAAAGATCGGTGAAGATGAGGTTGTTAAGGAGCCGTCCAGATTTGAAGATGGTGTAAAAGAGTATACATGCTCCAAATGTGGTGAGACAATTCAGGAAAACTTCAATTATACATGGGTAGATGAGATTAATCTTGATAAAAACTCGATGGAAATTGAAGTTGGAAAAACAGAAAAACTGCAGGCAACAACTTCTCCTGAGGATGCGGTTGAAACAGAAGTAGTGTGGCTGACATCTGATGATAGTGTTGCAACAGTGGCTTCAGATGGTACTGTAACAGCAGTTGGTGTTGGAGACGTTACAATTACAGCGGCAGCAGCAGATTCATTCCCTCCGACGACTCAGTATCGTTATAGAACGATTACTGACTATGAGACAAAGACAGTAACCACAAAGGATTCTCTCGGCGAGGGATGGGAATATGTTTCGGAAAGTGTTTCATATGGTCCATGGAGTGATTGGAGTGGATGGTCAACCACGGCTCGTACTAAGTCTGATACAGTAGATGTTATGACAGAAAATGTGGCAGCTACTTATAAGACACAGTATAAGTATTCCAGATACTATGGACAGAGTGGCTATTATTATGCATATCCTTGGGCTACGGGCGTTTGTCAAACATATGAGGAGACTAACTGGCTGGATTCTCCGCTTCCGGACGAATGGGATGGTGAATTTACTGGTTACGGACGAGGATATAACGCAAACGGCGAATATGTGACAGCACGCAATGGTTCCAGATGGGATATTTGGTGGTATAATCCGGATACCAGAAGTGTTCAGGCTTCGCCGGCCTATACGAAATATAAATATCGCACAAGAACCAAGACCATGAATTACGTATATCGCAGACCTGTATGGAGTGATTGGTCTGAGTGGTCAACAAAACCTGTTGAAGCGGCAAGTGACAAGGAAGTGGAAACACGTGATGTATCCGGTACCGTAGATCCTGCGGTATATGCTGAATGCAAAGTGACCGTAAATCCGAAAAAACTTATTGGCTGGCAGGAGATTGATGGTAAAAAGTATTATTACAACAAGAACGGTGTCAAGCTGGTAGGGCTCCAGAAGATTAACAAAGCATACTATATTTTTGATGACGACGGCGTAATGCAGACAGGTTTGTACACCTTAGGCGATAAAACTTACTATATGTCAGCGGAAGGTATCGTTCAGCGCGGTTTGAAGACTGTAGATGGAAAGGTATTCTACTTTGATAATATGGGTGTAAAGCAAGATGGTTGGATTGAGGTAAGTGGTAACAAATACTATTTCGATGCGGAAAACGGACGTTATACCGGACTGAAAAAGATCGGAGGTAATTGGTATTACTTCAATTCCAAGGGCGTTATGCGTACAGGTTGGCTCAAGAGCAGCGGAAAGTACTACTACTTCAATGAGGACGGAACACTCGCCATAGGATTGGTTTCCATTGAGGGAAAGAAATATTATTTCGCATCTAATGGAGTTATGACCACCGGCTGGTTTGAAGTACGTGGCAAGACCTACTACTTCAATACCAACGGAACAATGCAGACCGGATGGAAGAAGATCGGAGGATATTATTATAAATTCAGTTCTAAGGGCGTTATGCAGACTGGATGGGTTCAACACAAAGAAAATTGGTATTATCTGCAGGATGATGGAAAGATGCTGACAAATGGAACACTTACGGTTGGACCGAGAACATACATCTTTGATGAGAATGGTGTTTGTACGAATCCGTAAATGACTGCAGTGTTGTGAAAAATGAATTAGTCTAAATCAACGGAGACGGTTTCTGAATAATCAGTGACCGTCTCCTGATTTTGTTTGACACGTTGCAGACCGGGTGATACTATTAATTATATAAGTGCCATACATTTGGTATGGTAGAAGTTGTTTATAACAATAGAATAATTTGGCAAAACAAGAGAAATCTTGCGACGCAAAGCTACAGGGCCTAAAAGAGTATCATGGCAGCCAGTTGCACAATTGATCCGTTCTTCAGATCAGATTTACGTCGCAAGAAGTAGAGATGATTGAAGGAGGGATTTTTTTATGGCGAGAGGGAAAAAGAAAATATGGGCATTGCTGCTCATTATGGCGCTGGTGTCGACGTTGGTACCCAATATAGGGATCCGGACCGTGGAGGCAGCCGGGAAAACCATGGCAAATGCAACGAAGATCACGTTCGGAACGAAGACGAGTGGGTATATCAATGAGAATTCCAAAGACTGGTACAAATTCGTTCTTCCCACCTCCGGACGGTTGACAGTCAAACTCCATACTGAAATTAGTCAAGTTGATATGACTTTATATAACGAGGATGCAAGTGATTGGTTGTTCTCAGAGAATGTACATTGGAACTCAACCACGAAGGTCGGAAATAAGAGCTTTACCATTGACCTTACGGCAGGGACCTATTATTTCCTCATCGAATATATGTGGGGATGTGGAAAATATGACGTTACAGCTACGTTCAATTCGGCATCTGAAAGCTTTTTGAACGGCTATGATGCAAATGGAAAACAACACTCTGATGATACCATGAAGACTGCAAACAGTATCAGCTTTGGCAAGAATTATACGGGACAATTGGCTGATAACGATAAATTGGATTTTTACAAGTTCACACTGGGTCGGGCTGCAAAGGTAACTTTATCCGCGAAGGCGTGGATGAGTGTAATCTGTTATGAATTTTATGATTCAAATGGTGTTTTTCTGGAGAGAGACTACGCTCACTGGAATTCTACTACAGGTGTAAGCAACTACAGCGTGACTTATTCCTTTGGCAAAGGGACATACTATCTGGTGGTGAGTAGGTACTCTTATTACGATACCGGTAAATATAACATTAAGATCACCAACAATATCCCGAAGGGCTGGAAGACTGTCTCTGGAAAAACGTATTATTATAACGCGAATGGTGATAAGGTGAAGGGCTGGCAGACCATCGGTGGTAAGAAGTACTATTTCAACTCTGACGGATCTGCGAAGACAGGATGGTTGAAATACAAGGATAAGTGGTACTTCTTCGATGTGAAAACACTGACAATGGTTGTCGGCCAGAGAAAGCTCGGCGGTATCATGTGTACATTTAACTCGGATGGAACTTTAAAAACGTCACTGCCTAAAGAACTTGGCAGCTACCTCAAGGTAGATCAGGGTATCTTCATCCGTCATATTCCGAATATGAAGGATATAGGCTGTACAACCGCCAAGGTTTATTCGACACCGAATCTGATGGTGAGCGACAAGGCGTTCAACAATAAGATCCAGTCCATCACGATCCGGAATACAAGCTCGCGTACTTTGAAGGGAGTCGGTATCGGGATGACGAAGGCACAGGTGCAGTCTAAGCTGAAGGGTAAGTATAAATCTGTTAAGAACGGTACAGAGTACAAGATGAACGATGGTACAACTCTGAAGATCACTTACAAGAATGGTAAGACCAGTAAGGTGGTCCTGGTGGTTTGATAGTTTACAGGGCGAGAAGAGTGTTAAGGGGGTGGAGTGCTTGATTTGTAAGAATTGTGGCTGTGGATTTAAGGAAGGTCTGGAAAGGTGCCCTGTATGTGGGACATCCGTAACATCCGTTAACAATGGGTCTTCAATGCAAGGGAATGGTCAACAACAGTTTAACCAGAATTCGATTCATTACAATCAGCAGGGAATGAATCAAAACGTACTTTCCCCCAATCCCCCGGCACCTCAAAAGGGACATGGGAAGAAGGTGGCACTCATCATTTCGTGTGTGGCGGTAGCTCTCCTTTTACTCATCGGGGGAATTGTTTTTATTCCCAAGTGGATTGGCGGAGAGAAAACTACTGAATCAGCACAAGAAAGTACGAGTGCTGCGGTAGGAACAGAGTCTACGGGAAAGAAGAGTTCTACCGAAAGCGCAGTGGGATCCGTAGCCGAGGATGAGTTTCAAGAGCTGATGAAAGAGGTAAATGAACTCTATAACAAGAAGGACTATTATAATTGCTGGGTGAAGGCAACCGTGTCCATGAGCAACCTTCCCCTTACGGACGTGCAGCATACGAAGCTGCAAAAGATAGTGGATGCTTGTAAAGCAGAGGCCGGAGATTATTATCTCAAGATGGCGGAGGAAGCAATATCGAACGGAAAGGATACAGAATTTGATACGTGTACCAAATATTTGATGGAAATGTATGCGGGAGATAAGAAAACCCTGGCGAAGGTTAGTGAACTGAAGGAAAGTAGAATAAAAAAAATCAGAACGTCTTACTGGGATTATGTTAAAGAAGAAGGCATTTTGGAAACAAAAAGAGTTCCGAGCTATGGAGATTATGGTTATCATCAGCCAACCTCCTTGTTTTTAAAGGATTGTGATTGGGATGATATACCTGAACTTTATATTTCCTATGAAGATGCAATTTATGCATCGGAAGTTGGTTGGGGTGGTATTATTTGCATCTATAAGGATGCAGGAACGATTAAGGAAAAGCTTGTGTTCAGCTATGAGGGACGATTTGAAAAGGACGGGATGAAAATAGAAAGCATTGATTCAGAGGATAGCCTTAGGGAATGGATCGAGAGAAAAGGGGAGGATATCATTCCGGGAAATGAGGAGGAAATTAGGAACTATTTGCTGGAAGGGGATTATACAAAATCCGTAGCTGATTACTCTGTTCCTATGAGTATGGTCGGAGACCATTCCGCAACTGCAGATAAAGACAGTGAGGTTAAAAGTGCATACTTTGGCTTCTGTGACGGAACGGTTATTCTATCTGTTAATAGATGTCAGGGAATAGGAATTTGGAATGAGGAAGGGACGATTGATCTTACCGGAGAAGCATGGTATGAATCCGCTGGAGGTTTGGAGGGAAAACTGAATGTCGGAAGCGGGAAGAAATCAATGCAGATAACGGAGGCAAAGAGCTATTGGCCATTAATGGTGGATGAGAATGGAAATGTTGTGAAAGAAGATATGGGGACTATTACAATCTCATCAGAGGTGAGCAAAGACGGAGAAGAATCAACCGAGGAGGAAGGGACGGACAGTCGTGTATCAGAGGAGACAGTTGGGGCTGAATCCAAGAATCAAGAATTATATAAGGATTTTCTGAAGGATTATTACACGTTTTACAAAGAGGTGAAGGAAGGAAAACTTGAGTCGGGAATGGCGGAGTATTCGAATAGATCGGATTCCATAATGAATAAATGGTTACTTGGGTGGGATTATGTTCCTTCTCCGGACGATATGAAATATGCGTTTCTGGATTTGGATGAAAATGGTACAGATGAACTCCTGGCAATATTTGGAGATGAAGTCGTTGCTATTTTTTCGATAGAGAACGGATTTCCGAAGGCGATAACCAGTTCATGGACGAGAAGTGCGTTATGGGTTGATGGGAACAAGAATGTTTACCAATCATCTACTGATGGAAGCTATTTTACGGAATGGGACAGATATCGTGTTTCAGGATGTGATTTGGTCATTAAGGAATCGGTATGCTACGAGGAAGAATACGAAGACGGGATAGTATTTGGAAAGTATTATTATCATGCAGAAGGGATGACTTTATTTGGGCAAACTGATCAAGGCACCAAGATAAGCGAAGCGGAATTTGAGAAAACACTGAAGGATTGGAAAGATAATAATCATAGTGTTAATGATTTAAACGTTAAAACATATAATATCAAGGATTTTAAATAAGGTTGCTTCTTTCGCTGACCGCCCTGGTGGTTTGATAAGGATTCACGGGGGCAATCAGAGTGTAAAGGGGGTGAAGAATTTGATTTGTAAGAATTGTGGCTGTGGATTTAAGGAAGGTCTGGAAAGGTGCCCTGTATGCGGGACATCCATAACACCCATTAACAATGGGCCTGCTATGCGAGGGGATGGTCAACAACAGTTTAAACAGAATTCGCTTCATTACAATCCGCAGGGCATGAAGCAAGACACCGTTTATCACAATTCGCAGGCCATGAAGCAAAATGCACTTCACCCCAATCCCCCGGCACCTCAAAAGGGACCCGGGAAGAAGGTGGCATTCATCATTTCGGGTCTGGCGGTAGTCCTCCTTTTGCTCATCATGGGAATTGTTTTTCTTCCCAAGTGGATTGGCGGAGAGAAATCAACGGAATCATTGCAAGAAAGTACGGAAGACACAGGAAGAACGAATGCCGCGGCAGGAACAGAGTCTACGGAAAAGAAAAGTTCGACCGAAAGCGCAGAGGGATCTGTAGCTGAGGATGAATTTCAAGAGTTGATGAAAGAGGTGACTGAACTCTATAACAAGAAGGACTATTATAATTGTTGGGTGAAGGCAACCGTGTCCATGAGCAACCTTCCCCTTACGGACGTGCAGCATACGAAGCTGCAAAAGATAGTGGATGCTTGTAAAGCAGAGGCTGGAGATTATTATCTCAAATTGTCGGAGGAAGCAATATCGAACGGAAAGGATAAAGTATTTGATACGTGTACTAAATATTTGACGGAAATGTATCCGGAAGATAAGGAAATCACAGCGAAAGTAAACAAGTTGAAAGAACTAAAAGCGACAAATGATGAGCAGAAAAAAGAAGCAGAAAAAGAAGCGGAAAAAGAGCGTTACGTTGTTTTGGATTTTTCACGATGGAAGGAGAGTGAATATATTTTAAATACGCCGATATGCTACTGCAAGGGAAGCAAATTGGATGTTAATGCTGATTTGCCGGAACTGAAGTTTGACAGTAAAGGAAGGACGAAGCTTGTCCTTGAACCGGGAGAATGGATTTTTCAGCAGAAGGAATCAATGGGTGGACCTCCATTGTTCTGGAAACTCAAAATCACAGAAGAACAGATTCGTAATCAAGCGACAATCAAAATGTGGTTGGATATGTGGGGGAGCTATGATCACGTTTATTACAAAAACGATGATTCCCTCAAGATTTGGTCCGATGGGTATGCCGAAGGAACGGTAGTAGGAGCGGATGGAAAACAGCATTCCTATACTGCGCAATTTGAGTTTGTTGGGGATGAAACGGATGAAGATGGGTATTACATGGAATGCTTCCGTTGTTTGGAGGTTTCGGATGTCGAATTGAATATTCCTTTCAGAACAGGAGAGGATTATTATTTCGACACATTTTATGTGTATGAGGAATATGGAGTGAATGATCTGGATATTCCATATGATGAAAAAAAGGACATAAACTACAATGCTGTTGTTGAAATAAAAGATAAAAACCTGGAGAAAACCGGATATGACTGCAAGTATTATACGCCGCAAATCTGATGAATGATGGGAGACTAACGGAAGAAATCGATTGAAGCAATATTCGGAAATTAAGGAGGATAGTCAGGATGAAAAGATGTTCATTTCAGTTTAGAAGACGGATTAGTATTATCCTTGCGTTGTTCATTATGATTTCATGTTTGTTTATCGGGACAGAATACAGATCAGAAGCGGCTACCGGTACCTGGAAGAAGGATTCCAAGGGCTGGTATTATCGGTATTCCGACGGCACCTGGGCGAAGAATACGTGGATAAAAAGCGGTAAGACATGGTATCATTTTAACAAGTACGGATATATGCAGCTTGGGTGGCAGAAAATCTCCGGGAAATGGTATTATTTCGGGACGGATGGCTCCATGAGAGTCGGCTGGCAGAAGATCTCTGGGAAATGGTATTTCTTCGGCAACGGTGTGATGCAGACCGGATGGAAGAAACTATCCGGCAAATGGTATTATTTTGACTCCGAAGGTCGGATGGTGACTGGGAAAAGAACCATCAGCGGAGGCGAATATATTTTCAACAGTAACGGAGTCATGATCCAGGATGCTAAGTATTATAACATCTACAAGCCGTTCCTGAATGATGTTAAAAAAACTGTCCTAAGGGCCAGAGATGCAGGTTGGTCGGATAGTTACCAATATATACAGGAACTCGAATCAAGATGGGGGCTTTGTTTCTATTCGAATCCCACATATAATGGTTTTTCGTACGCATTCGAGGACCTGAACAAGGACGGTACTCCGGAATTGTTGTTGTATCTAGGTATTAATAAGAGTGAACGGGAACTTTCGGCCGGATTTACGATAGTAAATGGAAAGATGAAGTCTTTTTTGATCGGATGGGCCAGAAATAGTTATGATATTAGCAAGGATGGGTACATCTATAACTTTTCAAGTGACGGCGCAGAAGCACACGATTATACAAGATATAAGATGGGTAAGACCCAGCTGATAGCAGTGGACGGAGTCAGCGAATGTTGGGGGGAGTATTCTAAAACGGTGTACGTAAACGGCGCTACAACAAGGAATACGACAACCATCAGTAAGGCGGAATTCACCAGAATCAGTGAGGCGTGGTATAACAATGCAAGAAATACGAAAAATCAGATTGACGTTGCTGTCATAACCTTGGTAAAAGAGTCCGAATGAGAACAATAGAATTAGTATTAACAGGTGGAGAATAGATAAATAAGCGAAAAGAGGTGGCGTATTTGATTTGTAAGAATTGTGGCTGTGGATTTAAGGAAGGTCTGGAAAGGTGTCCTGTATGCGGTACGATGGTAACACCCATTAACATTGGGCCTGCTATGCGAGGGGATGGTCAACAACAGTTTAACCAGAATTCGCTTCAGTACAATCCGCAGGGAATGAATCAAAATACACTTCCTCCCAATCCCCCGACACCTCAAAAGGGAAATGGGAAGAAGGCGGCACTCATCATTTCGGGTCTGGCGGGAGTTCTCCTTTTGCTCATCGTGGGAATTGTTTTACTTCCCAAGTGGATTGGTGGAGGGGAAACTACGGAATCAACTACGGAAAGTACGGAAGACACAGGAAGAACAAATGATGCGGCAGGAACAGAGTCTACGGGAAAGAAGAGTTCTACCGAAAGCGCAGTGGGATCTGTAGCTGAGGATGAATTTCAAGAGCTGATGAAAGAGGTAAATGAACTTTATAACAAGAAGGACTATTATAATTGCTGGGTGAAGGCAACCGTGTCCATGAGCAACCTTCCCCTTACGGACGTGCAGAATGAGAATCTGCAAAAGATAGTGGATGCCTGTAAAGCAGAGGCCGGAGACTATTATCTCAAGAAGGCGGAGGAATCAATATCGAACGGAAAGGATACAGAATTTGATACGTGTACCAAATATTTGGCGGAAATGTATGCGGGAGATAAGGAAATCACAGCGAAAGTAAACAAGTTGAAAGAACTAAAAGCGACAAATGATGAGCATGACAGATATAAAGATATACTGGACCTGATTTATTTCATTGGGTATACGGATAATAACGCCGATCGGCAATTGTATGAAATGCTGGATCCGGAGCTTAAAAAATATGATTTAAGCGCAAACTGTGCGCAACAGCTGAACAATTTGACATATGAGTTTCGGGATGTCACCAATGATGGAAATGCAGAACTGATTGTGCATAGAGATGGAGATCCTATCTGGGGATTGTTTAGTGAAAACAAGGGTAATTATCTGACTTTTTATATCAATGCTGCACCAAGTGTGGGTGTACGCGAGATCCGCGAAGGTGTGTTTGATTTCTATGATGATGGGGGAGGAGAAAGTATCGTTCATTTTGATTCGGATGGGAATCAACACGAATATTCCAGTAAATCTGATTACGAAAAAATTCCCGAGCCGGATTCAAATACTATTCCGCTTGCTGAATATAATCCATCGGTGGACTATTATTCTGTGGCTCAAAAACGTTTGGAGAAGGAAAAAGAAGCGGATAAAGAGCGTTACGTTGTTTTGGATTTTTCATATCATTTACAATCATATGGAGAGTATGGAGATTATTTTTTAAGTAGACCGATTCATTATTGCAAGGGAAATAAATTCGATTATGATGCAAATAATTCGCCGGAACTGAAGCTTGACAGTAAGGGAAAGGTAAAGGTGGTTCTTGAACCTGGAGAGTGGGTGTTCTCAAGTTGGCAGTATGGAGATAATGGACCGTATGGCGAATGGAAGGTAAAGGTTGTTGAGGATCAACTCCGTAATCATGAGGAAATCAAAATGTGGTTGACCATTTTTGAGTATGAGGATGGTGTTGGTAACAATATTTTTTATAAAAATGACGATTCCCTTCGGCTCTGGTCCGATGGTTATGCGGAGGGAATGGTAATAGGTACAGATGGGAAGACACATTCCTATACTGTGCGATTTGAGATTATTGATCTTTTAAAGGATGAAGATGGGATTGGCATGGAGGGCTGTCGATGCACGGATGTTATTTCGGACGGAGGAGCGAGCGTTCCGTTTAAAGCGGGGGAGAATTATTATTTTGATTTATTTTTACCGAATAAGGAATGTTATGATGAAAAAAAGGACCTACACTACAATGCTGTTATTGAAATAAAAGATAAAAACATGGAAAAAACCGGTTATGACAGTAAATATTTTTCGTCGCAGTTTTAAAAGATCCTATAAGTGGTTTTGGCCGGCTTCAGTGAAGGAAGGTGGGGAATTTGATTTGTAAGAATTGTGGCTGTGGATTTAAGGAAGGTCTGAAAAAGTGCCCTGTATGCGGAGCTATCATAACATCCGGCAACAATGGGTCTGCTATGCGCGGGGAAGATCAACAACAGTTTAAACAGAATTCGATTCATTACGATCCGCAGGGCAAGAATCAAAACGCCCTTTCTCGCGATCCGCAGGGCATGAATCAAAATGTACTTCCCCCCAATACCCCGGCACCTCAGAAGGGACATGGGAAGAAGGTGGCACTCATCATTTCGGGTGCGGTGGTAGTTCTCCTTTTGCTCATCGGGGGAATTGTTTTTCTTCCCAAGTGGATTGGCGGAGAGAAAACTACGGAAAAAACTACGGAATCAGCTAAGGAGAGTACGAAAGACACAGAAAGAACGAATGCTGCGGCAGAAACTGAGTCTACGGGAAAGAAAAGTACTGCTGGAACTGAGTCTACGGAAAAGAAAAGTTCTACCGAAAGCGTGAAGGATCAGAATAATGAAAAAGAGGAGACACCGGACAAGGCTACTAAGCAGAGAAAAAAAGAACAAATTCAGATGCTCATAGCAGATGAGGATATGGATTCAGATAAATATCAGTATTCATCAGCCTACGCAAAAGACTGGCAAAAGGCATATGCTGCATTTGTGGGAAAGGCCTGGAGAGAGGGCGTATATTATGAGTTTGAGCAGGCATATGTCCCATTTTTTGGATATGCAATTTATGATATGGATGAGGATGGTATACCGGAACTACTTGTCAGGTGTATGGATCCGGAAGGAATGTATTCAGACGATATGTTTCTGGGTATATATCAGTACAGGGATAAAAAGGTCGAATGCCTGGACTTTAGCGGGGAAAGAAGCATGGAATATTATAGAATCCCGGGCAACGGAATGATGAATTATAGGTTGTATTATCACGGGAAGGGAATTCTCGATGTTTCCAAAACAGAATTGCATGACGGAAAGCTTGAAGTAAGTAATCTCTATTCTGCTAATCTGCGTGACGATGATCCGAACGGTGAAAAATCACCTGAAGAAATAGTACCGGGAGCTCAACCGATAGAATTTGTGGAGGGCAATTGCCTGTTGCCTATCTTTGATTATTACGGTGTGCCGGAGACAAAGTCCGATTGTACGAATGAGGAGGCAAAAGAGCTTATAAATGATGTGATCCAAAATGATGGATCTATATATTATTGTTTTCAGGATGCAAGTTTTGATAAGGGAGCAGATGAAAGCAATATGAAAAGAGAGTATCATACCGAGTTAGTAATGAAAAAAATGAATTTTAGGGAGCTATGTAGTAAGGGTGGATTATTTGATACTGAGTGCGATGTTAAAACAATGGATTGGAGAGATTTGAATGGCGATGGACAGGATGAGTGCGTTGTTTCCTTTGGACAAAAGGAAAACGATTGGGGAGTGTGGGTTGTATTTAGCCTGCAAAACGAAAAGGTTTATGCATACTATCCTCGTTTTGTCTCTATAGATTGTTATCCGTATTCCTTTGGAGATTATAATTTGAGCAATAAAAAGATAGATTTCAGATTCTATAAAGATCAGTATTATTGTACATATTGATAGTTACGTCATGTATTACATATGTAGTTTAGATGTTATGGCACCCGAATATCGAAGGTCTCTTTATCAATAGACGGATGATAAGGCTTTTTTGAAAATCAGAGTTTAAAACAAATTCTTGCGGAAAATTATTTTATATTTTGAAGAGGTTGAAGTATGATATGTGATAATTGTGGATGTGGTTTTCGTGACGGGGAGAAGAAGTGTCCGATTTGTGGAAAGGCAATTGAAGTAAAGAAATCCGATAGTAGTTGGACAAAGAATGGACCCGATCCGGATAGGGCGTTGGTGATGGATCAGAACAGAGACCTGCAAATGATGTTTCAGAGGTTCAGCCAAGAAGCTGCTAAGGGTAAGAAACATGCAATGATGTATATTGCGGATTGTTTTCTGTATGGATGGGGAACCCCGGTGAATTTTGAACAGTACAGGAACTGCCTCATGCAAGCGGCTCGACTTGGAGATGACAGGGCGTGTGAAAGGATTTTCTATGAGGCATTAGTATCAAGGGATGAGGTGGGAATTGAGAATGCACTTTCAATTTGGGGTCATCGTCCCACTACTGATTCGGATAGAAACTGGAAATATGAAAAAACGATAGAAATCTATCAGTCGTTAACAGATAAAAGTGCACAAGGCATGATAGAGTCATTTGCCAATGCTAAGAGTCCGGATGACTGGAAAAGAACAATTGCAATGTGTTATCAATTTGGTTTTGGAGTTGAACGTGATCCTCAAAAAGCAGTTCAGATACTCAATGATTTTTTAGGATCGCTATATGATTTTGCTGACAGTGTTGCAACTGTTATTGGTTTATATGATATTGGGGCGATTCCGTTTGAACTCATTGGAAACCGTTGTTTTGAAATTGCCGACAAATTGGGAGTATTTGATACACTGGATTCGAATGAGTATCCAAATAAATATGTGGGATATAATGAAAGACTCATTATTCTGGCTGCCTGCAGAGGAAATGTAAAATCACAGACTCAGATGGCGCAGTTATACTTAAAAAAGGAAACCGGTGGATACCTCCCCAATAATCCGTATGCGAATGACCTGGAGGCACTTAGATGGCTTACGGGGGCTTTGGAAAATGGCGCTGATGTGGAAGATGCTTTAGGGCTTTGCTTTGTTTCTGAAAACGTAGATAACAGCGGGGATCATGTCAATGCTTTTAAGGGTTGGTATGCATTAGCAGAGCATGGGTTTGTTCCGGCACAACGAATAGTGGGAGCGTACTACTATAACGGTAACGGAGTTGCTCAGGACTATGATTTGGCGGGTCAGTGGTGGCTAAGGGCTGCACAAAATGGAGAAGAAACGGCAATTCAGAATGTAAAGTCAATCCAGGAGCTGGGAAATGGCGATTTTTGGGCGGGCATAAATGTGCTGAAGATGGAAACAAGGAATCAGGTTGAACCTGCTCCATCAACGGGAAACAATACTGAACAAAAACCAACATCAGGAGGGTGCTATATAGCAACATGTGTCTATGGAAGTTATGATTGTCCGCAGGTATGGACACTCAGACGATATAGGGATTATTGTTTGTCAAAAACACGCCGTGGCAGATTGTTTATTAAAGTATATTATGCACTAAGTCCACATATCGTTAGGATTTTTGGGAAATCTCATTTGATTAAAAAAATGTGGAAGAGACCATTAGATCGAATGGTTTGCAGATTGCAAAAGAAAGGATATCGGTCTACTCAATATAAGGATTAACTTATCCCAATAATCATTATCCTCTTTGAGGAGAGAAATATCATTCATGAAAGGAGATCAAAGAATGAAAGAAGCAAGAAGAAGTGAAGTGGTGGAGCTGATTGATGGAAAGTGTTGTGCGTATTGTTGTGGGGACTGTGTCTACATGGATCTGTACTCCAAAAACAAGTACGATGAAGCATGGTGCGGAAAGTATGAAAAGTATTATTCTCCGTCAGAAAATGCAAGATCGTGTAGCTATTTTAAAGCAAAGTAATGTCTAAAATACACATGCAGAACAGGCGTGATGTTGTCTGTTCTGCATGTTTTTCATTTGATCATATGAATGAGGAGAGATGGGGGATTATGAAAGTAACACAGGATGTAATTTCGTTGATCGGTTCAACTCTCGGCGCAACCAAGAGGGAATCAGGGGGAATAATTGGATCCCGAGGAGGAGTTGTGTGTGCCTTCGAGTATGACAGAGAATGTGAGAATGATGAATATATCCCTGACATTGAATATTTGAACAAGGTGATACGTAGTTGGCATGACGATGGAATCGAATTTGAAGGGATCATTCATAGTCATATGAGCAATAATAAGCTTTCATTTGCGGATGTTGAATATGCTCGTAACATTGTATGCCATAATAAAATTGATCAGTTATTCATGCTGCTATATGTACAGTCGGAAGAAAGGGTGTATGCCTTTGGTGTAAATGAGAGGGATGTGTTTCAGGAAAGAGTGGATGTTATTTTAGAGTAAGGATGATCCCCCCCCTGCACGCAACCGAGCAGGGGGATTTATTGCATTTTCTTCCGAAACTGCTCCGAAACTGAAACCGGCGTATTCTCAAGCCTCGGCTTCGTTGTGTTTTCCGAGTGGCTGTGGTATCATGGAACCAGATTATGAAAGCGCGATTCATACTCTGTCAGACTATGGGAAGGAGGATGTGAGGATGGTCGGATTGAAAAGATCGCTGCCTATCGGTATTCAGGATTTTGAGAAACTTCGCACGGCAGGGAATCTTTATGTAGATAAAACCGAATACATCTATCGGCTTGTAGAAACCAGGACGCCCTATTTTCTCAGTCGTCCCAGACGCTTTGGAAAAAGCCTGCTCCTTTCCGCGATGAAGGCTTATTGGGAAGGCAGGAAGGAACTGTTTCGTGGACTACGGATTGAGGAATTAAAGAAGGATGAGATATGGGAATCATATCCTGTGTTTTATTTCGATTTCAATAAGTCAAACTATAATAAGGATCAGGCGCTTGAAACAGTGCTGGACGGGCATCTTCGGAACTGGGAAAGCATTTACGGGGATGCGTATCAGTCACGTTCGCTTGAAGAACGGTTCGGGCATTTGCTGATGATGGCGAAAGAGCAGACAGGAAAATGCTGTGTGGTTCTTGTGGATGAGTATGACAAACCATTGCTGGAGACAATGAATGATTCGGAAAGTGTTTCCCGGGTTGAAGAGAATAAGGCTGTATTCAAAGGCTTCTTCAGTACATTGAAAAGCTATGATGCATATCTGCAGTTTGTGTTCATCACCGGTGTGACAAAGTTCAGCAAGGTCAGTATATTCAGTGATCTGAATCAGCTGCGGGACATTTCCATGACGGCCGAATATGCGGATATCTGTGGGATTACAGATGAGGAAATGCGAACGACATTTTCACCGGAGATAAGTGCATTTGCAGATGCTTTGGGGATTTCGGCGGATGAATGCATCTCCCGACTCGGGAAAACCTATGATGGGTATCGGTTTCATCAGAAGAGTCAGGGGATATACAATCCTTACAGTCTGTTAAATGCTTTGGAAGACCGTGAACTGAATTATTACTGGTTTGAGACCGGGACGCCGACATTCCTGATCCATAATCTGATGGAATCAGGAATTGATGTTCGTAAACTTGCAGACCATACACTATACGCAACCAAGCGAACGCTGATGGATTATCGCAGTGATAATCCGGATCCAATCCCTCTTCTGTATCAGACAGGATATCTGACGATCACTGATTACGACAGTGGTAAGGATGTATATACGCTTGGCTTCCCGAATGAGGAAGTGAAATATGGTATTCTGGAAAGTATGATGCCGGAATATCTGTCAAACTATAATGCCGGTAGAGGAACGGATATTCTGACGCTGGACAGATTCCTTGAGAACGGTGATATCGATCAGGTGAAAAATGTACTGGAGGCGTTATTTGCCGGTATTCCGTATACAGCAAAGGATGATCCCTTTGAGTACAATTTCCAGGCAGTGATCTATATCGTATTCACGTTGCTCGGGAAATATGTCTCCTGTGAAATGCACAGCTTTAGCGGCCGGGTGGATTGTGTGGTAGAGACCGGGAATTTCATCTACCTGTTTGAGTTTAAACGTGATAAATCGGCAGAGGATGCAATGCGGCAGATAGAGGATATGCAGTATGATAAAACGTTTGCGGCAGATCCCCGGAAGCTATATAAGATCGGTGTTAACTTCAGTTCTGAGACACGAATGCCTGAAGAATGGATCATAAGGTGACACATTTCAACAGTCGAGAAGAAAAGGAGGTATGGAAAGAAAATGAAACGTAGCTTGAAACGAGGACTGCTCTTTGGATTGGCGGGGCTCTTCATGTCCGGAGTTTATGCGGTGGCTGCTCCGCATTCTGCTGAGGCGGCAGAGGGAGACATCCCGCTCACTTCCGAGTATTTCCCGGAGGATAACTGGAGATTTTATCTCCAGGAAAAATATGACAAGAATATTGACTGGGTTCTTTCACAGGAAGAACGTGATGCGGTAACAATGATCAGTATCAGTAACCCGAAATACTTTTTTTATGATATTACGGGAATCCAGTATTTCACCAAGCTGAAGACCTTTTATGGAAGCAAAATCAGAGTTTCATCGTTGGATCTAAGCGCCTGTACTGAATTGGAGTATCTGGATTTATCCAATAACTGGGGCACGATGCAGGAGTTGGATATTTCAGGATGCACAAAACTGAAATATCTGAAATGTAATAACTCCAAGATAGAAAGTCTGGATCTGAGTGGCAACACAGCGCTTGAGGATCTGAATTGTTCCAATGGCATACTGACAGAACTGGTGCTCAGTAACAATACGGAGCTGACGAGGGTGGACTGTTCCAATAATGATCTGACAGAATTGGATATCAGTGCAAATACGTCGTTATTGTACCTTGACTGCTCTTCAAATCAGCTGACGGAACTTAATTTGAAAAAGAATGAAGGATTATTAGAGCTTTCCTGCAGTTCAAACCAGTTGTCAGAACTTGATCTGGTGAATAATCATAACTTAGAGTACCTTAATGTTGGCAGCAACCAGTTTTCAACGATTGACATAAGCCCGTGTTGGAATCTCGGGGGGTTCAACTGTGACAATAATCAGCTGTCATATTTGGATCTTACCTGGAACCGCGTGCTCACTTCACTCTCTTGCAGCAAGAATAAGTTTGAAACTTTTGACTTTCAGAATCGTCCGTCCATAACCAATTTACACTGCGATAATAATCCGCTTACTGATCTGGGACTTGAGTATCTTCCGGAACTTGAAACTCTTAATTGTGAGTATTGTTCTATCAAGGAACTGAATCTAAAAGCGAATCCGAAACTTACGATGGTGCACTGCGGTTTCTGTGAGAATCTGACAAAGGTGGATGCAAGCGGAAATCCGGAATTGGGGGATCTCTTCTGTACAAATAACGGTAATCTGACGGAGCTCCTTCTTGGTGATAATGATACGCTTCGCTGGCTGTATATCTACCAAGATCCAAAACTGAAGACTCTGGATATCAGCGACAATGCTCATCTGGTCCTTGCGTACAAGATGGGGTCGTGGTATGACTACGGATCCCGTTACTATACCTATATCGTTGACCGTAGTGATGAGAATTCTATTTCTTATGGTATCGAATTCGACAAGGACCTTGTTATGGTCGGATATATGCCGAATATCGAAAATGGCTGGCAGCAGGAGGACGGGAAGTGGTACTATTACAAGGATTTTACCCGTCAGACAGGCTGGCTGAGTCTTGAAGAAGGATCGTACTATCTTGACAGCACAGGTGCACGGGTAACCGGTGTTCTGACTCTCGATGGAAATACATACTATTTTGATAAAGACGGCAGAATGCATCTTGGCTGGTTGACAATTAAAGGTAAGACATATTACTTTGACGCAAGCGGATACATGCTGACAGGTACCCGGCAGATCGATGGTAAATGGTACTTATTCAGCAGAAAGGGTGTAATGCTGACCGGTTGGTTTACAAAGAAAGGAAAGACCTACTACTTTGGCGAAGACGGTGTCCTCGTGACCGGTAAGCAGGTCATTGACGGTAAGACCTATTTCTTCAACAGTAAGGGTGTAATGCTGACCGGTTGGTTCACAAAGAAAGGAAAGACCTACTACTTTGGCGAAGACGGTGTCCTTGTGACCGGTAAGCAGGTGATCGATGAAAAGACCTATTATTTCAGCAAAAAAGGTGTGATGACCGTAGGATGGCTGACTGTAAAAGGAAAGTCCTTCTATTTCAATGAAGACGGTTCAATGGCTATCGGCACAACCATCACTGTTGATGGTGTGGAGTATACATTTGACGAAAAAGGAATTTGCCAGAACCCACAGATTTGAACAGGGTTTAAATGAATGGGGATCCCCCTGCATGGCGTAGCTGTGCAGGGGGATTTTCATGAGTCGTCTGCTGATGTTCCGTTGTGCTATTCCGGGGGATGTGGTATCATGGGGATTAGCGATATCATTTTCAGTTCGGAGAATCTTGGAGGTATACGAATGAAGAAAAAAGGTGTATTGAAAGAAATGAAAATATGGCAGAAAGCGGTTGCTCTCACTGCTTTTTCGGTTGGTTGCTCCCTTATGGTTCCGGGTGGGGCTTTTGCTGCGGAGAACGGAAATATCCCTGTCGATGCGGCACATTTCCCGGACGAGGCGTTTCGGAGTGTCGTTTCGTCAGATTTTGATCTGAATCAGGATCAGGTTTTGGATGCCGAAGAGATCGAGCAGGCAAACTATCTCTATGCGCATGAAAAGGGGATCAAGGATCTGACGGGTGTGAAATACTTCACCTCGCTCCATACACTGTGGGTGCAGGATAATGAACTGACTACGATCGATGTCAGCGGGATGGATACGTTGTATGAGTTTTGGTGCGACGGGAATCAACTGACGAAGCTGAATGTTGCAGGGACAACGAATCTAAATGAACTGTCCTGCTGTGACAATCAACTGACGACACTGGATGTGACCACATGCAGTAATCTGTCGTGGCTCTACTGTCACGGGAATAAGCTTACAAGCCTTTCTCTGGGTGGCGGAGCAAAACTGTGGTATCTCGACTGTACGGACAACTCCTTGCAGAGCATCGATATCAGCAAGGCAGCTGATCTGGAGAATCTGAGAACACAGGGGAATTCATTTACAACGCTGAATATTTCTGCCAGCGAGTATTTAAAGACGATGTATCAGACAGCTGAACCGGAGACAGTGTCCGGAAGCAGCGGAACCTACTATATATACTTAGGCGAAAACGCCTTTGATAAGCTCTCTTTTGATGCAGGTGTGACGATCGAGCTTACGGCACCGGTTTCGCTGGATGGATGGGGAACCGAAGACGGACATACCATCTATATCAAAAACGGAGTGAAGGTGAAGGGTGTCCAGAAAATCAGCGGCGCCGTGTATTATTTTGATAAGAATGGTTTCATGCAGACCGGTTGGGTGACCAAGAGCGGAAATCGTTATTACTTCGACGAGGAAGGACGGATGGTAACCGGTTCCAGGAAGATCGAAGGTAAGTGGTACTACTTCAGCAGCAAGGGCGTAATGCAGACAGGTTGGTTCGTAAGTGGAGCAAAGACCTTCTACTTCGGTGAAGACGGAGTACGTGCATCGGGGAAGACCGTGATCGACGGAAAGACCTACTACTTCAACAGCAAGGGCATCATGCAGACAGGCTGGCTGACAGTGAATAAAAAGACATTCTACCTGAATGAAGACGGGACCATGCAGACAGGCTGGTTAAAGCTGGACGGAAAGTATTATCGGTTCAATTCAAAGGGAGTAATGATCACAGGCTGGACCAAGTATAAAAATAACTATTATTATCTGGATGAGACCGGAGCGATGGTTACGAACTGCACACTTGTCATCGATGGAACGGAATACATTTTCAACAAGAACGGTGTGTGTACGAATCTGGAGAAATAAAGACAAAATGGAATCCCCCTGCATGGTGCGGCTATGCAGGGGTTTTTTATAGATTACGTGGTGGAGCATTATATAGACTGAACTGATATCCTTGGCGGAAGGAGTGGGGGGTAGAAGTGGTTGCGCAGATGAAAAATCGGGGATGGTTCCGGAGGTTTGGAACCATTCTCGATTTTTTAGATTTATGAAGAAATCTGCTTCGTGCTGCATAGACATTTGGGTTGTTTCATTCTGTGAAAATCAGTATAATTTAAATGTAGTCAGCGTTAATCTGAATCGACAGGAGGGGTTATGATGAAGAGGATCGGCAAAGGCTTGAGAAAGCGATTGAGTATAATACTGACATTATCGATTCTGGCAACTTTTCTTTTAGCAGGAGGATTATAGTCAGAAGCGGCTTCCGGTACCTGGAGGAAGGATTCCAAGGGCAATGGATGGGCAAATGTGGTCCGGCTGAACAAAGGAAAATTCACTTCTCTTGGAAGTGGTGGTTTTGAGTACCCATACTTCGATCCGGATTTTGACTGGGAAGAGTGGAAGTATACTTATACCTGGAACGGTGAGACTGTAACGAAAAAACAGTATGAGAGCAGCATTAACAAGCTGTATAAGAATCGAAAAGGAAGCTTGTCCTTTGGAAGAGGAAGCTTAGGAAAATCCAAGTCGTATAACGGGATCATGAAGGAACTGAATACGATTCTTAAATAATCTGCAGGATGAGGGTCATGACTGTCAGGGGAGGATTTTTCATGAAAAGAATGAGAGGTACGAGACATGAATAAGAAAGCAATGATAGCGATAATTGTGCTGCTCTCATGCACTCTGACAGCGATGCTGATCGGGATGATCTGTATCCGTATCAAAGAACCGCGAATTCCGGGGTCGGAGGAACAAAGTACTGCAGCATCAACGGAGGCTGCTGAGCAGGGATCTTCAGAACTGAAAGAAGAGCAGACTTCGGAATCGAAAGAGGAGAAGACTTCGGAACAGATAGAGGAGAAGACGGAGTTAAAATCCGAAACGGAGGAAATGTCTACAGAGGAGCTCGCGACAGAGGCCGAGACAGAAACTGAGCAGAAGAGCAGTGAGAAGACGAAGGAACAAACTACAGACTCAAAGAAGGAGGATCAGACTGCTACCTCAAAAAAGGAGAAGTCCACGGCTGCCGCATCAAAGGAATGGGTCAAGCTGTATAAGGATTCAATTAAGAAGGATATGGATGAATGGGGAGATTATGATGAGAATGATGAGTTCGATAGGGTTTATGCACCATCCTATGCGTTGATCTATCTTGATGATGATGAGCTCCCCGAGTTGGTGGAGCGGCATGCTAAATTTACGTCTTGTCTACGTTATTATCATGATGGAAAGATTCATGAGGAGCAGTTAGACACACATTTCCCCAATTATATTCCACGCAGCGGTCTCCTGCTTGACAGCGAAGGCTATAAGGGTGAAGGTGGAGATGCAGTGTATTGTCTGAAGAACGGGGAATGGAAGATGCTTGGCGGAGGCGGATGGGAGTATCCGTACTTTGAAGATCCCGAAATGACGGAGGAGAATACAACGTATACTTGGGAAGGCACCAAGGTCAGCAAGAAGGTGTATGACGAGAATATCGACAAGCTGTACAACCATTTTGAGGGAGATGTCAGCATAGAATTCATTTCTCATAAGGAAATGCTGAAAAAACTCAGTGAATTTGAGTAGGATTGTTGAGAGGTTAATGCATGAACAAAAAAGTACTGATCATCATCATCATATCCATATTGTCTTGTATCCTGATCGCCATGGTCATAGGGTTGTTTTTGATCCCGGTAACTACATGTGAGGGATATCTCCCGGGGGCGTCGGATGCCGGGGGGCAGAAGACCGCGGAGAATGACGGTTCATCGGACGAAAAGTCCGGAGAGGAAGACGAATCAGGAACTGCAGAACGGAATATTTCTGCAGAGGAGTTTGATGCCCTGCTGAAAGAGGTGAAGGGACTTCAGGATGATGAGAAGTACTACGAATGCTGGAAGAAGGTGGAAACCTCTGTCGAAGAGCTGCCGCTGAGTGAAGAACAGAATGAAAAGCTGAAATCCGTGGAAGCCACTTGTCTGGAAGTGGCTATGGAATTCTATCTCAGAAAGGCAAAGGAAGTTCTCTACACGGATGAGGCGGATACCTATGATCAGTGCGTATCCTATGTTGAGGAAATGTATGCCGGCGATGCTTCGGCACAGGAGAGAGTTCAAAGATGCAGGGTGATCCGGGAAGACAGCAAGTGTTTTCAGTCTGAGTATCGTCGGACCATAGATGAGTTTAAGACTCAGAATGAATACTGTTTCCACGGGACGTTGCAGGATATCAACGAAGACGGGATCCCCGAGCTGTTCTTATGGGACGGAACCGACTATGCTTCTGACGGCAGGAAGGAAGCCTACACCTTTTATGATAAGAAGCCGGTTAAGTTGACAGATGCTATCTCGATAGGCAGAGATTATTTCGTATACTACGTTTCCGGCCGTTGTATCCTGGAAATGAATTCTGATTTTCAGGACGGAATGAAGCAGATCACGATTTATGAAATGACCGAAGGTGATCTTGTAAAGAGGAAAGAGTACGAGGTCGTGGGGCTCGACGGAATAGCCACGGATCCGGTTCCGGAGTATACGGAATCCGGAAATGCCATTTCGGAGGAGACATTTATCGCCGGGTTAAAGGAATACGGATTTGACGGAACCGGGGAGATTCAAAGCGAGAGGTATGACGATGTTCGCATGTGGGAACATATTCAGTTTGGCTTTGAACGGAGCGGTTTGGTCATACTTCATGACGAGTCCAATCGAAACCTGCTGAAGAAAATGGTGGAAAATTATGGGACCGACGAGTTTGACCGGGAAATGGAACGAGAACTCTGTGACGGCGGATATGGCGGGTTTGAGTTCCGTTACTCGGAGGAATATGCTTCTGATTGGAAGAAGGAGTATCATTCAATTTTAGAAAATGAGCGAACAATCTTAAACCTGAGTGCCTCAGGAAGCGAAGAACCGGATCGGTATTTTGTATACGATATAGATAAGGATGGGATGCCGGAGCTTTTCATCCGTTATGGGAAATGCGAGGCGGATTATACATTCAGTGTATTCACGTATGAAGACGGAAAAGTCCGTACTTTATGTGACAAAGAAGAATGTGGACATTCCACATTTATTTCGCTTCCGGGAAACGGCTTTTGCCGTTATTTCGCTCATATGGGTGGATACTTCATTGACAAATATGAAAAGGTGGATGGGGAACTGAAGGGGAGTTCAATCGATTCGGGAGGAGAGGATTATCCCTATGTGACAGATATTGATCCGGGAGCATCTGAGATCACAGAGTACGGATTTAAGTTTGACCTGCCGCTGCTGGCATACGACGTCGATATTCATACCAATTCCTCCCTTCCGCCGGAGAAGGCTAAGGCAGAGATCGAAACGGTGCTGGCAGAAGACGGGTATGTATATTCCGTTGTGGAAGATGATTTCCGGCCGGAAATCGGTTGGGGCTATGTAAGGCTTTCTTCCCTGCGTGAAAAAGGGATGATGAATGATTATCATAATATGAAGCTGAATACAACGTCGTGGGGGGATCTGAACGGTGACGGACAGGAAGAGTGTCTTCTGCTATACAAGGCGACAGACAGTGATTCGAATTACTCTGCAGTGGTACTCAGCTATCAATGTGGGATCGTATATGCATATTGTTTAGGGTTTTACGGAAAAGAAGCGAACATAGAGGACGGTAAGATCGTCACGGATTCATGGAAAAGTCCGATAAGGTTTTTCAAGACGGAAGTATGTATGCCGTAAATGTGAGGTTGATGATGTAACGGAAAGAGGGGACAGAGAAGATGGTTCGAGACATGAAATGGAGAAAGCACGTAGCCTTCTGGGGGCTGATCGCCGTCCTGGGGCTCTTCTTCCTTGCGCCGGCTCCTGTGGTGCATGCAGAGGGAGAGGGTGAGGAAGAAACGCAGGTGGATAACGGGATCCCCGTGATCAACCTTACGATCGATGAAACCGAAGTGACCATCGAGCAAATGAACAGCAGCGAGGATCATAGCGTGAGCTGTGTCGGAACCATGGATGTCCTTGTCCCGGAAGGGTTCCGTTACTGTGACATGCCGGACATGGATATGACCGGAGCCACAGGGCTTGAAATGACGATCCGGGGAAGAGGTAATTCAACCTGGAGTCAGCCTAAGAAGCCATACAAGATCAAGCTTGACAAGAAGGCATCGATCCTCGGACTTCCGAAGAACAAGCACTGGGTTCTTCTGGCCAATGCCATGGACGAGACCCTGATGAAGGACCGGATGACCGCATGGCTTTCGGAGAGAATGGGATTTGAATTTACGCCCCACTGTCTGCCGGTAGATGTGGTCATGAACGGCGAATATCTGGGAAGCTATCTGCTTGCCGAGCAGGTAAGGGTGGGAGAGAATCGCCTGGAGCTTGAAGAAATGGAAGAGACGGCTACCGATCCCGTTGATATCACGGGAGGATATCTCCTGCAGGGCGGACAGCAGATCGATTCTGATTCACCGAATCATTTCTTTACATCCCGCGGAGAGGAGCTGGCGAATCATACCCCCAACTTTGATCCGGCGGATGACGGATATGAAAATGAGGCTCAGAAGACCTACATCCGTGAGTATGTCCAGCAGTTTGAGGACGCGCTTTTTGATGAGGACTTTATGGGAATAGACGGTCGTTACTACCATGATTATATTGATATGAAGTCGGCTGCGGACTACTGGCTGATCCAGACCGTGTCCTGTAACGGAGATGCCTATTCAACGGGAAGCACCTATGTTTATAAGAAGGCCGACAAGGATGGAAATATCGGAAAACTCTGCTGGGGACCGATCTGGGATTTTGATGTGGCATGGAATCTTAATCTGACGGAGCCGGAGGAGGGTGCTGCCAAGGATTGGGAGGGCTTCCACTTCAATGATGTCTGGTTGAATGCAATGATCTATGATCCGGTCTTCAGGGAGGAGGTTTATCAGGAATGGAAGAAGCTGAAACCGCTCCTGACGGAGCTTACGGCTGAAGGAGGTATCATTGATCAGTATTATCAGGAGATCAAGGAGTCCCAGAAAGCAAATTACGGAAAATGGGGTTCGGCCAGTACAAAAGGAATGGAGTACCCGAAGGTCGTGGAGGGCCTGAAGGCATGGATCAACCTCAGAACTGCCTGGTATGATGAGCATTTGAACGAACTGGACAGTCTGGTCTGCAAGATCACCCGAAAGGTTGAAGGACAGCCGGACGTATGGACTTATCTGCAGAAAGGTTATCTCATCCCCTTTGGTGAAGTGAAGAAGGAAGGATATATCTTCCTTGGATGGGAGAAGGAAGACGGTACCCTTTGGGATGATGTGGACGACATTTATGTAAAAAGGGATTTGGTCCTTACAGCGAAGTTTGTTTCGAAGGAAGAAGCGACGAAGGCGACAGATATCCTCTTCCGGTTTAAGAATGCCCGTGAGCTCCTCAGTATGGGAGTCTATGACAGTCATTTCACGGTCCTCCCTGCGGATGCACAGGACAAGACTATCGTGTGGAGTTCATCCGACGAGAGCATTGCGGAACCGGACCCGGAGGGGTATGTAACGCTGAAACAGGCGGGAACCGTTACCATCACGGCAGAGCTTCCTTCCGGAGTAAAGAAATCCTATACACTTACGATCGTGAATGATGCAGGTCCCGCGCTGACAGGGGTTCAGCTGCTTCCGAAGCAGGTGAAACTGAAGAAGGGTGAGTATGTGGGGCTGGAGACCGGCCTTCTGCCGGCGGACGCAATGCAGATAGATACCTCCTATGTATCAGATGATCCCAAGGTTGCAAGGGTGGATGAAAATGGAGTCGTGACAGCCGTAAAAGCCGGAAGCACGACGGTTCATGTCAGTGTCACGGGCTATGACGGAGAAACGGTCGTGACCGATTCCGTCACCGTTACAGTAACAGACGGGGAGCAGAAGAAATACTCCAACGAGTGGGTCAACGGGAAATGGTACGATAAGAACGGAAAGCAGACCTACGACGGAACCGCATCCTGGAAGAAGGACGGCAAGGAGTGGAAGTATTCGGATACCAAGGGCTGGAGCGCAAAGAACCGGTGGCAGAAGATCGACGGTAAATGGTATTACTTCGATAAAGCCAGTCATATGGAGAAGGATGCCTACCGTGAAGGCTATTATCTGACAAAAAGCGGTGCCTGGGACGGAAAGGGTGCTGCCCGCGGCTGGAAGAAGGATTCGACCGGCTGGTGGTATGGCCTGTCCGGCAAGGATTATCTCAAGGCAACATGGAAGAAGATCGACGGGCGCTGGTATTACTTTAAGAAGACCGGATATGCCGCACAGAGCGAATTCGTGCAGGGCTGGTGGTGTGGCGCTGACTGTATCCAGAAGGATCCGAAGCATTACGGCTGGCATAAGTCCGGACAGCGCTGGTGGTACGGAGTGAAGAGCGGCTGGTATGCAAAGAGCGCAACCTTCACCATAGACGGAGTGAAGTATCGCTTTGATGAGAAGGGGTATCTGATCGAGAAATAAGAAATTGATGTAAAAAGAACACAGGTAAGGACTGGGCTGTCGCATTTGAAGGATGCGGCAGTCCCTTGATTTTGCTCTATGAATCGCAGGCGGAAAGTGGTAAAATAATTATATCTGTGCATTTGTACTTCACTGAAAAAGAAGCGCTTTATGATCATATTCGGAAGGAGGAAATGGTGCATTTATCTGAGGCATCGTGATTGTTAATATGAAGAGTAAAAAGGGATTAATTGCCGAAGCAATAGTATTTGGTGTTCTTGGGATAGCGGTACTTGTTATTTTCCTTGAGTTTACCAATATGAAGGGAATAGGGATTGTGTTCTCGTTACCATTATTAGCGTTCAGCGTGAAAAGAATTATTGATTATCGAAAGGTCAAATACAGAGAGAAAGCGGAACAGGCTTTGAACCTTGATATACCTGACTTCGAACGTTGTTATGAAGTGTACAATGGGACTATTACAGTGTTCGGAGAAAGAAAAGAAAAGATTCCATGCCATAAAGTGGTACGTGTTTTCAGAGAAAACCGATTCCTCAAAACAGATGCAAAAAAACGTGCAGGCATCGGATTAGCTGTTTGGATTGTGTGTGCATTTTTAGGTGCTTTGATTGGACGGCAATTTGCCGGTAACTATTTTCAGGCGAGCAGTTACTCCGGATATGGCGGTGTTGCAGGTGGTGTAGTGGGTTTCATCATTGAGATGCTGATTATTAACAGTACGAAAGAAGAGAGCAGAGAAGTAGTGGTATTAAAAACAGAAACAGGGGAAACTATTATAAATGCAAAAAAACCGGAGGACATTGATTTCATTCTTCAGGAAATGAAGGCGTTCTGTGATAATGCAACAATAAAGGCGAACGGCAGGAGATAGGAATAGACAGAAGGCGAAAAATATGATTTGGAAGAAATTTACAATTGAGACCTCGGTGGAGGCAGAGGATCTGGTGGCGGAATACCTCGAGGAACTGGGTTTCCCGGGAGCGGAGATCACGGACCAGGTGCCCCTTACAGAAGAGGAAATGAAGCAGATGTATGTGGATGTGCCGCTGATCCCGGAAGGAGAGACAGAGACCGCACAGGTCTCCATTTATCTGGATGCGGATTATGACGAGGCAAAGATCGAAGAGTTAAAGCGGCAGGTGGATGAGGAACTTGACCGGATGGAAGCATATACCTCCGTGGGAAGCAAGAAGATTACCGTGACAGAGACGGACGATGATGCAACCTGGCAGGAAAACTGGAAGCAGTATTATCAGCCCTTCCGTCTGGAGGAGGACATCGTGATCCGGCCGGTATGGACGGAATATGACGACATCCGTCCCGGTGATAAGGTAGTGAAGATATCCTCGGTCATGGCCTTCGGGACCGGAACCCATGAAACCACCAAGCTCTGTATCGGACAGCTCCGGAAGTATCTTTCGGATGGGCAGTCCGTCTTCGATGTGGGCTGCGGAAGCGGGATCCTGGCGATCCTTTCCGTGTTGCTGGGGGCAGGATATGTCCATGGACTGGACATTGATCCCCAGGCGGTTCTGTCCAGTCGTGAGAATGCGGAGGCGAACGGTCTTACCACCGACAGGATCGCATTTTCCTGCGGGAATCTGCTGGCTGGAAATGTGATCGGCGCAGCCACGGAGGAAGAGAAGGCAGCTGCCAGAGAGGCCGCGGATAAGGCGAGTCTCGGATCGGGGATCGCAGCCGTGAATCCAGTTCAGCTGGTGGATCTTGCACTGGGAGACGAGGATCCGGTGCCGGCACGGACCTATGATATCGTTGTTGCAAATATTCTGGCGGATGTGATCATTCCGCTTTCTGCGGTCATTCCCGCGTATCTGGAGAAGGGCGGGATCTTCATCACCTCCGGCATCACGGCGGATCGTGCGGAGGATGTGCGGAAGGCTATGACAGAGGCCGGATTTAAGGTGCTGGACACCGTTCAGATGGGTGAGTGGGTGTCCGTGGTAGCAGAGAAGTAGGACGGAAGGGATCATATATGCATCGGTTTTTCACAGAGGAGATCGATTCAGCGGCCGGAACGCTCCGGCTCACAGGAAGCAATGCCCGACACGCAGCGCAGGTGCTCCGCTTGGAGGCGGGGGACCGGATCGAGGTGGGTTCCGGCGACGGACGTGATTATACCTGCAGGATCGAATCCATCACCCCGGATGAGGTGATCGCCACAATTGAAGATATATGTGGAAATGCGGCAGAGCTTCCTGTAGCGGTTACTCTGTACCAGGGCTTTCCCAAGGGCGACAAGATGGATCTGATCCTTCAGAAGGCCGTGGAGCTTGGGGCGGTCAGGATCGTTCCGGTCTGGATGTCCCGCTCGGTGGTGAAGATGGACGCTGCCAAGGCGGCAAAGCGAAGAGACCGGTATCAGGCGATCGCGGAAGCGGCTGCAAAGCAGTCCAAGAGAGGCGTGATCCCGGAAGTCGGTACATTTCTCTCCATGAAGGATGCCATCGAGGATGCGACGAAGCTGGACCTGATCCTCCTTCCCTACGAGAACGCTTCCGGTATGAACGGAACTCGCGCCATCCTGGAGAAGATGGTGGGGGAGAGCAGGATCGGTTCTGTGAAGTCTCTCGGAATCTTCATTGGACCCGAGGGGGGTTTTGAGGAGTCGGAGATCACGGCGCTGGAAGCCGTCGGTGCGAAGACCATCACGCTGGGCCACAGGATCCTCCGTACGGAGACAGCGGGGATGATGCTGTTATCCGTTCTTGGATATCTGCTGGATAACGACTGATACGAGGAGGTTGGGATATGTTTTGTACGAAATGTGGTAATCCGATTGGGCCGGAGGATCAGTTCTGTGCCGTTTGCGGGGCTAAGCGTAAAAGTGCGGCGGAGCCGCAGCAGACGGGATCCGGGAATGAACAGATAGGAAACGGATCTTTATTCGTATCGGGTAATCTAAGTCTTGAAGATGAATCTCGGGGAACGGAATCAGCGGAACAGAAGATACCGGGAAATGATCCTCAGGAAGAAGTACCACAGGAAATAGTCGGGAAGAACAAGAATCCGTTTATCGGGTTGATTACTAAATCAGAAAAGAAAAAGAACAAAGCTAAACTTGAGAAAAAGACAAAGATCCTGAAGGCTATTCTCCAGTTAATGTTTTTTGTTGGTCCGCTCGTAATGGCAATTCCGTTCTATGGTGTTGATCGCGGGGATATCGATCGGGCTATCAATAGTGGGAGCGTATCGCAGTTTGATGTTGCGGCAGAGGCAGTATTCAACGGAAGGGACAGCTATGTGTTATCGGCGACCAAAATCGGAGAAATTGGAGAAATCGGTGGAGCGCAGTATATCGTATTGGTGGCAATCATAGTAACACTTTTGGGTGTAGTATTACTTGCAAACTGGAAGTGGTTTGGTGGTTTTTTGATCGTTGCAGGCTTTTTCTTTTATGTTTTTGCTGAGGTCAGCATGGTCAATGGTTATGAGAAGTACTACAATACGACGGTTGTTGAGTTGATGAAGGAAAAGGATCCCGGTCAGGTAACTCTTAATTATGATCAGCAGGTGGAAGAGGCCGCTCAGTACAGGGCGGAGGTCAAAGCCGAGTGGCCGAAGCCGGAATTCTTCAAACTGGGGTCTTATAAGTTCGGCTTTTATTTAATGATCATTATGTGTGGCGTAAGTCTGTGCTTTGCTATCCTTCTGATAAAACAGACTAAGTCAGATGCCACGCCGCAATTGATGGGGACATGACGTATCTTATGAATAGTAATGCAGACATGTACGCCGGGCTCATTGCCCGAGGTAATAAAGATAGCAGGAAGAAGAACATGGAAGTATATTTAGACAACTCAGCAACTACAAGGGTATACCCGGAGACGGCGGCTTTGATGACGAAGATCCTGACGGAGGATTTTGGGAATCCGTCGTCCCTTCATCGCTGCGGCGTGACCGCAGAGCATTACGTGAAGGATGCGGTGGACCGTGCGGCGAAGAGTATCCACGCACTTCCCGAGGAGATCCTTTTCACCTCTGGAGGAACGGAGAGCAATAATCAGGCGCTGATCGGTTCCGCACTGGCAAAGCGGCGCCTGGGGAATCACATCATTTCCACCAATATCGAGCACCCGAGCATCGGAGCGGCGCTGGATTTTCTGGAGAAGGAAGGCTACGAGATCACCCGCCTTCCGGTAAATGAAGAGGGGATCATCACACCGGAACAGGTGGAGGAAGCGATACGACCCGAGACCATTCTGGTATCGGTAATGATGGTGAATAATGAGATCGGCTCCATCCTTCCGGTGGAAGCGATCGCGAAGGCGGTCCATAAGAAGAACCCGAAGATCTACGTCCATACGGATGCGATCCAGGCCTACGGAAAGCTTCCGATCAATGTATCCAAGCTGGGGGTGGATCTGCTTTCGGTCAGTGCTCATAAGCTCCACGGCCCGAAGGGCGTGGGGTTCCTGTATATCAAAAAGGGAACGCTGCTTCGTCCGATCATCTACGGCGGCGGTCAGCAGAAGGGTATGCGCTCCGGTACGGAAAATGTACCGGCCATCGCGGGCTTCGGACTGGCCATCGAACAGTCCATGAAGGACCTGGAGGAACGAAATGCGAGGATCGCCGGTCTGCGGGATAAGCTGATCGCAGGTCTTACGGCACTTTCGGAGGTGGTGAACCACTCCAAGGGTGCGCCTCATATCGCCAGCATCAGCTTCGTGGGTGTACGTGCGGAGGTCATGCTCCACAGCCTGGAATCGGAAGGAATCTATGTTTCGGCGGGCTCTGCCTGCTCCTCGAACAAGAAACGGGAGAGCAGCGTACTGTCGGCCATCGGACTTCCGGCGAAGGAACGCGAGTCCACACTGCGGTTCAGCTTCAGTGAGGAGAATACGGAGGAAGAGGTGCAGTACGTGATCGACAGCGTGGCGCGTCTGCTCCCCACGCTGCGCCATTATACACGGGGATAGATCATCCCTGCTGCCATGTCGGCTGCATCCCTGCGAGGAGATGATGAATGACACCGGATGCCACGGAACACGCACACCGTGCGCCGTACATCATAGCCGGGTACTCCCTTATTCTGGCCCGGAATCATGAAATGAAAGGAAATCACAGTTGAAGATACAGACATTTTTGATCAAATACGCCGAGATTGGTGTAAAGGGAAAGAACAGATATAAATTCGAGGACATCCTCTGCAAGCGCCTTCGGGCCAGACTGAAGCCTCTCGGACAGTTCGAGGTACGCCGGGAATACGGTCGGATCTTTGTGGATGCACACTCGGATTATGATTATGACGAAGCGGTCCGCAGAATGACTCAGACCTTCGGGATCACCGGGATCTGTCCGGTATGGACTGTGGAGGATCCGACACCGGAGAAGCTGGATGAGACGGTGGCGAAGTACTTTGAAGAAGAGTATGACGATTATGACTTCTCCTTTAAGGTCCGTGTAAAGAGGATCAACAAGGAATTTCCGGTTGCCTCCATGGAAATGGACGCGCGTCTCGGCGGGATCCTTCTGGACAGGTATGAGGAGGAGGGACTCCATGTGGATGTCCATACCCCTGATATCATGGTTTATGTGGAGATCCGGAAGATCGCATTTATCTACTCCAAGGTGCTTCCGGGCCCCGGAGGACTTCCGGTGGGTACGAACGGAAGAGCCATTTCCCTTCTGTCCGGAGGGATCGACAGTCCGGTGGCGACCTGGATGATCGCAAAGCGCGGAGTGGAAATGCAGGCGGTTTATTTTCATTCACCCCCATATACCTCGGAGCGTGCGCTGGAGAAGGTGCAGGATCTGGGACGGATCGTGTCCCACTATGCGGGTCCCATCAAGCTTCATATTGTGAATTTCACGGAGCTGCAGCTGGCTATCTACGATAACTGTCCCCACGATGAGCTGACAATCATCATGAAGCGCTTCATGTTCAAGGTGGCTGAGGAGCTGGCGAAGCGGGAGGAGGCGGACTGTATCGTGACCGGCGAATCCATCGGTCAGGTTTCCTCCCAGACGCTTTTCTCTTTGGGAGTGATCGACCGGGCAGTGACCTGTCCCGTATACCGGCCCTGCATCGGAATGGATAAGCAGGAGATCGTGGACATCTCCGAGAAGATCGGAACCTACGAGACCTCCATCCGGCCCTACGAGGACTGCTGCACCATTTTCGTGGCAAAGCATCCTGTAACGAAGCCGACTCTGGATCAGATCGAGAAGTCGGAGGAGAAACTGGTGGGCATCATCGAGCCTATTTACGAGAAAGCAATCGATACGGCAGAAGTCGTGTGGCTTCGCTGATGTCATCCTGAGCCTGGAGGGCGAAGGATCCATACGAAAAAACAGAAAAGAGGATTCTTCCTCGCGGAGCTCGTCAGAATGACATCCGTGGTATCATCCTGAGCCTGGAGGGCGAAGGATCCATACGAAAAAACAGAAAAGAGGATTCTTCCTCGCGGAGCTCGTCAGAATGACATCCGTGGTGTCATCCTGAGCCCGGAGGGCGAAGGATCTTAAATTACAGTTGAGCAGGAGAATAACATGCGTAAAGAGTATGTAATGGGAAATGAAGCGATCGCGCTGGGAGCATTGGCGGCAGGCGTAAATGTGGTGGCCGGTTATCCGGGTACGCCCTCGACGGAGGTTCTGGAGACCATCGCCAGGAGACGTGGCGAGACCACCTATGTGGAGTGGTCCGTAAATGAGAAGGCTGCCATGGAGCTTGTGGCGGGCGCTGCCTACAGCGGTGCCAGAGCCCTGGTTACCATGAAGCAGGTGGGACTGAATGTGGCGTCGGATCCGCTGATGAGCCTGGAATATGTGGGCGTAAAGGGCGGACTGGTGATCCTGGTGGCGGATGATCCGGGACCGATCTCATCCCAGACAGAACAGGATACAAGACATTTTGCCGCATTTTCCAAGGTGCCGTGCTTTGATCCTTCCTCGGCAGAGGAGGCTTATCAGATGGTACAGGAAGCGTTCCGGATCTCCGAGGAGTACGGAACTCCGGTGTTCCTTCGTCCGACCACCCGTGTGTGCCACGGCTATGCATCCCTTGAGGTGAAGGAGCCGGCGGAGTATGAGGTACATACCCCGGAGGGCTTTGTGAAGGATTCAAAGAAATGGGTCATCTTCCCGCGTCTTTCCTTCGCAAATCATCAGAAGATATTCGCAAGAAATGAAAAACTGTCGGAGGTATTTTCATCATACGAGGGAAATTCCATACGTACATTCTGTTCAAAGAATATGAACGCTGTCGCAGCACCGGCAGAGGATGATACGAACTCTGCAGTACCGGCAGAAGGAGAAATGCTGCCCGCTGCAGTACCGTCGGAAGAGAAGTCGGAGAAGGGCACCTACCTTGGTATCGCCGCCTCCGGTATCAGCTACGCATACGCTTTGGAATCCCTGGAGAAGTTGGAGGACTCTCTTACAACTCCGGTTCAGCTCTTTAAGGTGAGTACACCCTATCCCTTCCCGGAGCAGAAGGCAGAGGAGTTCCTCAGAGCCTGTGAAAAGGTGCTGGTGCTTGAAGAACTGGATCCGGTGGTTGAGGACAGCCTGATCCATGTGGCAGGAAGGAAGAATCTTCCCGTACAGATCTTTGGAAAGAATACCCATACCACAACCGTGGCGGGTGAAAATACAAGAGACAGCGTGGATTCCTGGATCCGCGGGTTCGTCAACGCCTCATTGCAGGAAGCAGGCGGATTATTGAGTGCACTGTCAGGTGCCGTGGCAAGCGTATCAGCTGCCATCAAGTCAGTCGGAAAGGAATCGGATCAGCCGGAGCTTCCCGTGCGTCCGCCGGTCCTCTGTGCGGGATGTCCTCACAGAGCCTCCTTCTATGCCGTAAAGCAGGCCATAAAGGGGAAGAAGACCGTATTCTGCGGAGATATCGGCTGCTACACACTCGGAAACGCCATGCCTCTCGATATGGTAGATACCTGTCTTTGCATGGGTGCAGGCGTAAATATGGCGCAGGGCTTCGGCCGGGTAGAGCCGGATACCACCTGCTTTGCATTTGTGGGAGATTCCACATTTTTCGCTTCTGCCATCACCGGAGTTGTCAATGCCGTATATAATCAGGCCAATATGACCCTGATCATTCTGGATAATTCAACGACCGCCATGACCGGCCATCAGCCACATCCAGGAACGGGACATACCATGATGGGTGAGGTCGTGGCAAAGGTGAATATGGAACAGGTGCTTCGTGGTGTCGGAGTTAAAACTGTGGAGACCGTGAACCCGCTCTGCTACAAAGAAGCAGTGGAGACCGTGACCCGGGTGGCGGCAGAGCCCGGCGTGAAGGCAATCATTTTCAAGTATCCATGTATCGCCATGGCAAGTGACCAGGCGAAGCATCTCCGTGAGGTGGGACCGGTACGGATCCTTCCGGAGAAGTGTATCCAGTGTAAGAAGTGTATCCGCGAGCTTGGCTGTCCCGCTCTGATCCTGAAGGACGGGAAGGTTGCTATAGATGAAACTCTCTGTACCGGCTGCGGTCTCTGCAGACAGATCTGCCCGACGGGTGCGATTGAGGGTGGAGACAACCCGGAGGAGGGCGTGCAGGTATCGGATCAGCCTCGTCTTGGGGATGTACCTTCTGAGGAAGGAGGTGAGTTCCATGCGTAAGAATATCGTACTTACCGGTGTCGGAGGACAGGGAACCGTGCTTGCCTCCAAGCTGATCGCAGCGGCCGCCATGAAGAAGGGGCTTCCGGTCATGAGCGCGGAAACCATCGGGATGGCGCAGCGGGGCGGAAGTGTCTTCAGCCATCTCCGGATCGGAGAGGGAGTGGCTTCCCCCATGATCGCAAAGGGAGAAGCGGACCTGATCCTGGGTTTTGAGCCGGCTGAGACAGTTCGGATGCTTCCCTATCTGAAGGAGGGAGGACAGGTGGTGACCGCTGTTCGTTCCGTAATGCCGGTTACGGCTGCCCTTGCGGGAGGAAACTACAGTGGGGAAGAGATGCTGGAATACCTTCGCGGGAAGGTTTCGAACCTGCTGACCGTGGATACGGATGCGGCCATTCAGGAACTGGGGAATCCGAAGGTAGTAAATGTGGTGCTTCTCGGAGCGGCGGTTCGTTCCGGTGCACTGGGTCTCACCATTGAGGACCTGCAGGATGTTATCCGTGAGAGACTGCCGGAGAAGCTGCATGAGATTAATTTCAAGGCGCTTTCCGGTCAGTTTCAAGGGGGCTGAACTATGAATCAGAAGGAGATTCCGTATGGGCGATTACGAAATCTGACCAGTTGATCTTCAAACTGTTGGCGGTGTTTTTTTTACGGCTGCTGTAGTGTTGTTTATTCTTCGCAGAATGGCAATGACCAGATTGCTTTCGTTGGCAAAACTTCATTTATATAACTTTTCAGAAACAATGTCGGATATTGTTAAAAGGGGGCGTAATCATATGGATGAACAGACTAAACAATTGAAAAATGAGCTGAAGAAGCGTCTGTTGACCACCTTCACGGAAAGAACAAAGACGAATTGGGTTTCCATGCCATTACGTAGTGAATCAAAATTATTTCTATGTGGCGCTATACCGATACGATATAATTGGATATGTCCGAAATGCGGAGCCAAAATGACAGGGTATCATTCAGTAGGATCATTGACGGAGGAATTATACGAGGCAAAGGATGATGGCGAACTTCCTCCGGAGCTTTTTTATCCGAAAGAATTTCATGTAGAAGCTGCGACGGCGTTGAATACATTTTTACGTTATCGTGAAGAGGGTAATTATAAAAAACTGGATCTCAACGGATCCTGCCGCACCTGTCAGACGATTCCGGCATGGTCAAAAACCAAGAATGGTCCGCCGGCCGGAATACTGAAACTTTTCATATTCTTTATGGCAGTAATGACAACCGGAACAGTTGTTACATCGGTACGAATAAACAGATTTGATTATGCGATTATATTGCTTGGTTTTCTCTGGGTTCTGTTTTTTGGGGCTATATTTTATACATCTCTGCAACGTAAAAAAAGCTTATCAAAATATAAAGAGGAAAACTTTCCGCAGATAGCAATATCGGAACCGGCACTTGAAGTGGTGTTCGGAAGGTATTATCCGGAGATTCAAAGTATTAATAATGGGAGAAAAGGAGAGAAAAATGAGAATCAATGAAACACAGTTGGCACAGGTAAACGACCGGATCGATGCCCTGGTATCGGCAGGCAGCTTCTATGGGAAGAAGCTGAAGGAAGCGGGGATCACGGGTGTACATTCGGTAGAGGAATTTGAGTCTCTTCCCTTCTCCGAAAAGGCAGATCTTCGGGATGCCTATCCTCTGGGGCTGATGACGGCACCGGAGGAGAAAATCGTGCGGATCCATTCTTCCTCGGGAACCACCGGACTTCCGGTCATTATTCCCTACACGCAGAAGGATGTGGATGACTGGGCGATCCAGTTTGCACGCTGCTATGAAATGGCGGGCATTACCTATAAGGACCGGATCCATATCACGCCGGGTTATGGTCTCTGGACCGCAGGGATCGGTTTCCAGCTGGGATGTGAAAGACTTGGAGCCATGGCAATCCCCATGGGTCCGGGAAATACAGAGAAGCAGCTGAAGATGATGATGGATATGAAGTCCACCGTGCTTTGTGCAACCTCCTCCTATGCGCTCCTTCTGGCTGAGGAGATCCAGAAAAGAGGCATCCGTGACCAGATCCATCTGACCAAGGGCGTCATCGGCTCCGAGCGTTGGGGTGAAACCATGCGGAAGCGTATTCATGACGAGCTGGGTATTGAACTCTATGATATATACGGACTGACGGAGATCTACGGTCCGGGCATCGGTATCAACTGTAACAAGGGAACTGCCATGCATTACTGGGATGATTATATCTATCTGGAGATCATCGATCCGGTAACGCTGAAGACGGTACCGGACGGAGAATGGGGTGAGATCGTTATCACCACCCTGCAGAAGGAGGGCGCGCCGCTGATCCGTTACAGGACCCATGACCTGTCCCGTATCGTTCCGGGTGAGTGCCCCTGTGGAAGCAAGTATCCGAGGATCGATGTCATCAAGGGACGTACTGACGATATGGTTAAGATCAAGGGCGTAAATGTATTCCCGAGCCAGATCGAAGAGGTGCTGCATGACTTCCCGGAGACCTCCAGTGAATATCAGATCCGTATCTCTCATTTGGATGGAAAGGATACCATGCGTCTTTATGTTGAGACCAACGGAAGCGTTGATTTCCGTGACCTTGCGGAGCGTATCGCAACTGCCGTAAAGAGTAAGATCGGATTTACACCGCTGGTTAAGGTGGTTGAGCTGGGAGTGCTTCCGAGAAGTGAGAAGAAGACCAAGCGTGTGATCGATGAACGTTACGAGTAAGAAGAATTCCTCACACTGCGTGTCAGGGATGAAATGAGGCGCGTTTAGGACTAAGTAAAATGTGCTCAGGATGACGGTAACCTGTCATTCTGGGCACGTGGTATAAAGAGGGTCGGAAGGATACGGAAATGGTGCTTGAAAACTATGAACCGAAGAGAGTGCTTTACTATTTTGAAAGGATCGCGGCCATCCCCCATGGCTCCCGGCATACGGCAGCCATCAGCGATTATCTGGTTTCCTTTGCGAAGGAGAAGGGCCTGGATCACCGACAGGATTCCCTGGGAAATGTAGTCATCCGGAAGAAGGCCTCGGACGGATATGAGGCTGCGGAGCCGGTGATCCTGCAGGGACACATCGACATGGTATGTGAAAAGGACGCGGACTGTGACATTGACATGTCCGGGGAAGGACTGCGGTTAAAGGTGCTGACAAGGAAGGAACTACCGTACCTGATGGAGCGTCCTCTCAGGAAGGACCAGAGTGAGGATGATGTGATCATAACCGCAGAGGGAACCACCCTGGGCGGGGATGACGGCATCGCGGTAGCTTATATGTTGGCGATCCTGGAATCGGATTCCATCCCGCACCCGGCGCTGGAGTGCATTTTCACGGTGGATGAGGAGATTGGTATGCTGGGCGCGGCTGGTTTTGACGCGGAGGATATTCAGGGCCGTCTGCTGCTGAACATTGATTCCGAGGATGAGGGTCATCTTCTGGTGGGATGCGCCGGAGGATGTACCACAACCATCAGTCTTCCGGTGGAACGCACATATCCGGACGAGATCATGGATACCATGATCCTGTCGGTGGAAGGTCTGCAGGGCGGACATTCGGGAATCGAGATCGATAAGGGAAGGGCAAATGCGTCCGTTCTTCTTGGACGGCTGCTTCAGATGCTGTTCTTTGAATTTAAAAATGATCTCTGCCTTTGCAGCGTGAACGGAGGGAGCAAGGATAATGCGATCCCGCGTTCTGCGGAAGCAGTGCTTCTGGTTTCACTGGGTATGCAGGAGGCTGTCGGGAATTATATCAAAGAGGAAGAAGCCATTTACCGAAAGGAATATGGAAAGAGAGAACCGGATTTTCGTCTGGTCTGCCGTTTCACGGATGAAGCGGAACGTCCTATGACCCGTGAGTCCGCAAGGAATACCATCAATCTGCTTCGGTGCGTTCCGAATGGGATCCAGCAGATGAGCTTCGATATCCCCGGGCTGGTGGAAACCTCCCTCAATCTGGGAATTCTGGTTACCACGGAAAAAGAAATCTCCGCATCCTTTTCGGTGCGGAGCAGTGTGAATTCTGAAAAATGGGAACTGATCAACCGGCTTTCCGCAGTGGCGGAAGCCCTGGGCGGAAGCTGCAGTAACGAAGGAGAGTACCCGGCATGGGAATACCGTGAGGATTCCAGACTCCGGGAGGTGATGAAATCCTGTTACGAGGCGCAGTACGGGGAACCGATGATCGTGGAGACCATCCACGCAGGCGTGGAGTGCGGTCTGTTTGCAGATAAGCTCCAGGGACTGGATGCCGTTTCCTTCGGCCCGGATATGAATGATATCCATACGCCGAAGGAAGCCATGGATCTTCCCTCCGTGCAGCGGACCTGGAAGCTGATCCTGTCCGTGCTGAAGGTGCTGGGAGAGCAGTGACGCGCAAATATACCGGGGCAATGTGCCAGGTGGGGAGAGCAGTGACGCGCTGGCATCATATCATGCTGAGATAAACCGTGTCATTCTGAGGCGCAGCCGAAGAATCTTTCTGCCTCAGGATATCAGATCCTTCGACGCGCGTCGCGCAGCCTCAGTCCTGCCCGCCCTCGCGCATGGTGTAATCCGGGTCTTCGTCGATCATTTTCAGCATGATTTGAGCAAAACGGGGATCAAACTGTGTTCCCATTCCCTGCTCGATCTCCTGACGGATCTTCGCCTGAGGCATGATCTTGCGATAACTTCGCTGGCTGGACATGGCGTCATAGGCGTCGGCTACGGCAATGATCCTTGCCTCCTCGGGGATTTCCTCACCGGCCAGACCGTCGGGATAGCCGGTTCCGTCATATCGTTCATGGTGCCAGCGTGCACCGATGGACAGTTTGGGCATCTCCTGGATATTCTTCAGGATCTGGGAACCGATGACCGGATGACGCTTGATGTATTCGAATTCCTCATCCGTCAGCTTGCCGGGCTTGTTGATCACGGAATCCGGAACGCCGATCTTACCTACATCATGCAGCAGACCGATGATATAGACATCGCTCTGTTCCTTCATGCTGTAGCCGTAGCGGCGGGCGATCTCCTTTGAATATTCGGCTACTCTGCCGGAATGACCGTTGGTGTAGGTGTCCTTGGCATCAATGGCCTCAGCAAGAGAACGAACGACATGTAAGAAGAGTTGTTCGTTCTCTTTTGTTTTCTTTGAAACCTCCTCGGACAGGTGCTTCTGAAGTCGCAGAAGCTCTGCGATCTGCTTTACCCGAAGGGTCAGGATCTCGGAAATGAAGGGCTTCCGGATGAAATCCTTTGCTCCCAGCTTCAGAGCCAGCTTCTCTGTATTCGTATCATTTTCCGAGGTAAGGAATACCACGGGGATATCAGCAATCTCGGTCTCCTCGGCACGAAGCCGTGTGATGGTTTCGAAGCCGTCCATTTCCGGCATATTGATATCCAGCAGGATCAGGTCCGGACGGTTCTCATTCAGAAAGTCGAGAAGGGCCTGGCCGGAGTTCAGCTTGGTCACCAGAATGTTGCTTTTGCTGAGAATCCGGTCCGCCAGCTTCAGGTTCATATCGTCGTCATCCACCACAGCAACCCACAGCCGGTCATCACTGCTGTTCAGGGTCTCGGACTCCAGGAATTCCGTTTCATAGTTGATGCAGAGGGTCTCTCCGTATTTTGCACGCCAGGTGCGGATGATGCTTCCGGCAACCTGTTCCACGGCATCGGCCTTGATATCGGTGAGGATGATGAAGTACATGTTCTTCCGGACCTGCATCAGAAGATCGCTTCTCCGGAGTACATTTCCCAGATGATCGCCGAAGGACTCATAGTATGTATTTGCCTCTTCCTCTGTTCGTCCTTCCTCCGGTGTCAGAGTGATCAGGATCTTGCAGGCATTTCTGTGATAGCGCATGACGTAGCGCATCACGAAACGATATACGCCCACAAAGGAAGACATGTCCAGCTTGAGAGCGGAAGAGGATACATTTCGCTCGGACAGGATCATGGTCAGAGTCTTCAGATCCATTTCATAGGAATCCTCGGAATCATCGTCCTTCTCATGGATGGCATATCCGTGCTTTCCGTTGTTCTTCACATTGTAGAGGGCCTTGTCGGCCTTGCTCAGAGAGTCGTTATAGTCCTCGCCCTGTCCGGTGAGGAAGACGGCTCCGACGGAGGCCCCCAGGGGGATGTCCATATCCTCGCCCAGGATCCGCTTCGCATCGGAAAGAAGGGTGTTGTTCAGATTTTCGGCAAATTCCCGGATGTCATCTTCATTCTTTAATGTGGTGGAGAAGGCCACAAACTCGTCGCCGCCCATACGTCCGGCGATATCGTCCGGGCCCAGGAAGCCCCGGATCAGGATCGCAAAGCTGATCAGGATCTTGTCACCGGCAGCATGTCCGTAAATGTCGTTCACCAGCTTGAAGGCGTCCAGATCGATCATCATGAGACAGCCGGGCTTTCTGCGGCAGAGCATTTCCAGCTTGCTGTTCACGGCGCTCTTGTTCAGAAGACCGGTCAGATTGTCCACGGTTGCTTCCTCATAGAAACGGTGGAGCATTTCCTGACGCTTCAGAACGTTCATGATCCGCTTGATGAGGACGGTGGGTTCGAAGGGCTTCCGGATATAATCGGAAACGCCCATTTCAAAGCCGCGGGTTTCGGATTCGTTGTCGTCATCGGAGGTGAGGAAGATGACCGGGATCTCCTCCAGGTCCAGCTCATCCTCCAGGGCACGGATCCGCTTCAGGGTTTCGAAGCCGTCCATTTCCGGCATCATGATATCCAGAAGCACCAGGTCCGGACTGTCGTTCTTCAGATACTCCAGCAGCTCTGCGCCGGAGTGAAGGGTCGTGGCCTCCAGGCCGTTCTTCGTCAGGATATTATTTGCTATTTTAAGATTCATCGGATCATCATCGACAAGTACTATATGATTCGCCATGACTGCTTCCGCCTTTCGTGTCAGAATAGATTTGACAAATGGTTTTTTGTCTACTATAGAATACTTGAAAAGTTGGAAATATGCAATTATACTTATGTGGATGGTTTTGTTTTTTTTGATACGACAGGGGATAAACCATGAAAAGAAGCAGAAAAAATCTGGTCATTCCGTTGGTGCTGACCTTCATATTGATGGCGCTTCTGGTCGTTTTTACGTCGAGAGTCATTTTCAGGACCGCATTTTCTTCTGTTGTGGAGCTTGGGGACGACAAGACCACGGCGATCACCGCAGATCTCGAGAACTATATGGAGACAGCAAAGAGTGTGCTCTGGACCGTGGCCGACACGGTGGACCACATGGTGGAAAAGGGTGCGACGGAAGCGGAGATCGTAGAATACATCACGAGAGAGTCTTCCCGGACGGAGAAGCAGTTCGACGAGAGCTATACCGGGATCTACGGCGTGATCCACGGAGAATATATCGACGGCGTGGGCTGGGTCCCGCCGGAGGACTATGATCCGACCACCCGTGACTGGTACAAGACCACGGTGGGTGGCAAGGGCGAGGTCATCATTGTGTCGCCTTACGTGGATGCACAGACCGGAAACGTGATCATTTCCATCGGAAGAGCGCTGACAGAGAACAGTAACGCGCTGGCCATGGATCTGACTCTGAAAAATGTGCAGGAGATCGTTGAGGGGATTCAGATCAACGGTTACGGCTACGGCTATATCCTGAACAATGACGGAATGGTCATTGCCCATCATGATAAGAACGAGAACGGAAAGAACTATAATGACCTTCCGGAGTATCATGAACTGTTTCAGAAGGTGCAGGAGGTAAAGAAGGGGCATTTCGAGTTCGAACTGGACGGTGAGAAATGTACCGTCTTTGTGGATGACGTTATGGACCAGTGGCACCTGGTCATCGTTACGAAGGATTCCGAACTGTATCAGGCACCCATTTTCCTTCTGATCGTCAGTATCGTGGTCTACCTGGTTGTGTTCGCGCTGATCGCCTTTTTCTACTTCCTGGGCTACCGGAATGAGAGAAAGTCCTACGTCCGCATGGAGAAAATGAAGGAGATCGAGCGGAAGAAGGATTATGAGGCAAAGGTTCTGAAGTTGGAGAAGGCGGCTGCGGACAGTGCAAATCAGGCGAAGAGCGATTTCCTGGCGGATATGAGCCATGAGATCCGGACGCCAATCAATGCGATCCTGGGTATGAATGAAATGATCCTCCATGAATCAAAGGAGGAGGAGACCCTGGACTATGCTGCCAATATCAAGAGCGCCGGAAATACCCTGCTGTCCATCATCAACACGATCCTGGACTTCTCCAAGATCGAGGACGGAAGGATGACTCTGGTTCCTGTGGAATTTGAAACCGCCGAGCTGATCAGCGGTCTCGTGAACTCCATCAGCGAACGGGCAAAGGACAAGGGGCTTGAATTCAAGCTGGATATCGATGAAACCATTCCCTCCAGACTTCTGGGGGATGATGTGCGGATCAGTCAGGTCATCATGAATCTTCTGACCAATGCCGTGAAATATACGGAGAAGGGGGAGGTTCTGCTCTCCATGCGCAATCTGGGTGAGGACCGTCTGCTGGTATCCGTAAAGGATACGGGAATCGGTATCCGGAAGGAGGATACCGACAGGCTGGCTGTATCCTTCGAACGGCTGGACGAGAGGAAGAACCGTCACATCGAAGGAACCGGCCTCGGCATTTCCATCGTTACGAAGCTTCTCGGGATGATGGACAGTGAACTGAAGCTGAAGAGTGAGTACGGAGTGGGCTCGGAGTTCTACTTTGAGCTTCCGATCCGTGTGGTGGATCCCAAGCCCCTTGGAACATTTGATCCGAAGAGCAGACCGGCTACCAAGTCTCTGGACCGGATCCGGATCGCCGTTCCGAAGGCGAAGGTTCTGCTTACGGATGACAATGATATGAACCGGAAGGTTGCGGCAAATCTGATGAAGCTTTTCGGTATCCGGCCGGTACTCTGTTCCTCCGGTGCGGAGACCATTGAGAAGATGAGAGAGGGACACTACGACCTGCTGTTCCTGGATCATATGATGCCGGAAATGGACGGGATCGAAACCCTTGCCCGCCTGAAGGAGTCGGATCTCATCGGAACCACGAAGGTGATCGTCCTTACCGCAAATGCGGTCGTGGGCGTAAGAGAGCAGTATCTGAAGGAAGGCTTTGACGATTATCTTGCAAAGCCGGTCAACCTTCCGGCACTGGAACGGATGCTCCGGACCTATCTACCGAAGGAACTGATCGAAGAGGTCACGGAGGATCAGGAGGGGGCATTTGCAGAAAAGACCGGAGGGAACGCGCGGAAAGAGGTTTCCTTCTCCGAGCTTCCCGAGGTGAAGGTGACTCGTGGAGAAGCAGTGGATGACGGAACGCCCCTGGGACGTCTCAGAAGTCTCGGGCTCTCCGTGGAGGACGGACTCATGTACTGCGGTGATGATGAGGCATTCTATCTGGAGATCGTCCATGACTATGTGGAAGCGGCTCCGGAACGGATCGAGAAGTTGGATACACATCTGGCTGCCGGAGACATGAAGGATTACAAGGTCGTGGTACACTCCGTGAAGAGTGCTTCCAAGACCATCGGTGCCATGGACCTGTTCGAGCAGACGAAGGAATTGGAGCGGGCAGCGGCCGAGGAAAATGAGGCTGAGGTCCGGAAGAACCATGAGACCGTAATGAACGAGTATAAACTGCTGGTGCAGAAGCTTGCAGAAGACAGTGGCGAAGAATAATAAAAGTTTATTGAGAATCCGTAAGGGATTGTGGTATAATCTACATTTGTTAACTGTGACGGCGTGTGAGGCCGTGACAGACGAAATTCCGAGGAGGAAAGATTCATGGCAAAGTATAACCATAAGCTGATCGAAGCAAAATGGACAAAGAAATGGGAGGAGGATCCCATTAATGTGAACGACGGTAAGAAAGAGAAGTATTACTGTCTGGACATGTTCCCTTACCCGTCAGGTAACGGCCTTCATGTAGGCCACTGGAGAGGGTATGTCATTTCCGACGTCTGGAGCCGGTATCAGCTGATGCATGATAAGTATGTGATCCATCCCATGGGCTGGGACGCTTTCGGTCTTCCGGCAGAGAACTATGCCATCAAGAACGGCGTACATCCTGCCATTTCCACGGCTTCAAACGTGGCAAATATCAAGCGTCAGATCCAGCAGATCGCTGCCATCTATGACTGGGATATGGAAGTAAATACCACGGATCCCAACTTCTACAAGTGGACCCAGTGGATCTTCGTTCAGATGTTCAAGAAGGGCCTGGCCTATGAGAAGGAGATGCCCATCAACTGGTGTCCTTCCTGTAAGACCGGTCTTGCCAACGAAGAGGTTAAGGAAGGAAAATGTGAGCGCTGCGGTGCCGACGTTACCAAGAAGAACCTTCGTCAGTGGATGCTGAAGATCACGGCCTATGCAGAGAGACTTCTGGCTGATCTGGACAAGCTGGACTGGCCCGAGAAGGTTAAGAAGATGCAGACCGAGTGGATCGGAAAGTCCAAGGGTGCGGAGGTTGACTTCAAGCTGGAAGGACGAGACGAGGCCATCCGTGTATATACCACCCGTCCGGACACCCTGTACGGTGCCACATTTATGGTACTTGCTCCCGAGCATAAGCTGGCTGCCAGTCTTGCAACACCGGAGACAAAGGAAGCGGTAGATGCCTACATTTATCAGACCTCCCTTCGTTCCTCCGTTGACCGTATGGCAGATAAGGATAAGACCGGTGTATTCACCGGAAGCTATGCCATCAATCCGCTGAACGGTGCAAAGGTGCCCATCTGGCTGTCCGACTATGTACTGGCAGATTACGGTACCGGCGCCATCATGTGCGTACCTGCCCATGATGACCGTGACTTCGAGTTCGCAAAGAAATTCAATCTTCCCATCATCCAGGTTATCGCCAAGGACGGTGTGGAGATCCCGGATATGCAGGAAGCATACACAGAGGCTTCCGGTATCATGATCAATTCCGGTGACTGGAACGGTATGGAGTCCTCCGTACTGAAGGAGGAGGCTCCCCAGTACATCGAGGATAAGGGCTATGGTAAGGCTACAGTCAATTACAAGCTCCGTGACTGGGTATTCTCCCGTCAGAGATACTGGGGCGAGCCCATCCCCATCGTTCACTGCCCGGACTGCGGTGCGGTTCCCGTACCGGAGGATCAGCTTCCGCTGCTTCTGCCGGATGTGGAGAAGTATGAGCCCACAGGAACAGGAGAGTCACCGCTGGCTGCCATCGAGAGCTGGGTGAACACCACCTGCCCCTGCTGCGGTAAGCCGGCAAAGCGTGAGACCAATACCATGCCTCAGTGGGCAGGATCATCCTGGTATTTCCTCCGCTATGTGGATAGCAAGAACAATGAAGAGCTGGTAAGCAGGGAGAAGGCAGACAAGTACCTTCCGGTAGATATGTATATCGGCGGTGTGGAGCATGCGGTGCTTCATCTGCTGTACTCCAGATTCTATACCAAGTTCCTGTATGATATTGGTGTGATAAGCTTTGAAGAGCCCTTTAAGAAGCTCTTCAACCAGGGCATGATCTGCGGCCGCGACAAGGTGACCGGAGCACCCACCAAGATGAGCAAGTCTCTCGGAAATATCGTTTCCCCCGATGACATCGTGGAAGAGTACGGATGTGATACATTGCGTCTCTACGAGCTCTTCGTAGGACCTCCGGAACTGGATTCCATCTGGGACGATGCAGGTATCGACGGAATCTTCCGTTTCATCCGCCGCTTCTATACCATGGTAATGGATAACCTGGAGAAGTACGAGAAGGACGGAAAGGAAGTGGAGGAGACACCGGAGCTCCTGGCACTGCGCCACGGACTTACCAAGGCAGTATCCCAGCGTCTGGAGAGCTTCAACCTGAATACGGTCATTTCCGCATTCATGGAGTTCAACAACAAGTTCGTGGATCTCACCAAGAACAGCGGTGTGGATCGCGAAACCCTGAAGACCATGGTTCGCCTGATCGCACCCTTCGCTCCGCATATCGGTGAGGAACTGTGGGAGGCGCTCGGAGGAACCGATTCTGTATTCCATGAGACCTGGCCTGAGTTTGATGAGAAATACCTGGTAGAGGATACCATGGAGCTGCCGGTACAGATCAACGGTAAGACCCGTGCCACTGTAAAGGTTCCGACGAATGCAGAGAAGGATGAGATCCTGGCTGCAGGTAAGGAGGCCATTGCTTCCCGTCTGGAAGGATTCTCCATCGTAAAGGAGATCTACGTACCGAAGAAGATCATCAACATTGTTGTAAAGCCGCAGTAAAGAAAACAACCGGGGACGGTTTCGGGCACTGAGTCCGGAATCGTCCCCGATTTGCACAGTAAATGACAGGAACCATATGGAGAATTGTAAGATGAAGATAGAACTTGCAGGAGAAGAAGACCGGGAGGAGATCCTGGCATTATATCGGATGCAGATCGGACGGGAGTTCTGTCCGTGGACGGAGCAGTACCCCGGAAATGATGAGATCACATATGACCTCTCCCGGGATGCCCTGTTCATTATGCGGGATGAAGGATGGATCATTGCTGCGGTATCCCTGGAGGAGGATCCCCAGGTGGATGCCCTGGAATGCTGGACGAAGGAACTGCAGCCCGGCGGAGAACTGGCCAGGGTCGCAGTACACCCGGATTACCAGAACCGGGGACTGGCCCGGCAGATGGTACAGTTCGGCCTGGACAAACTGAAGGAGCGAGGCTACCGAAGCTTTCATGCAGTGGTAAACCGCCTGAACGAGAAGGCCATCCGGAGCTATGCGGTCTTTCATTTCAATGTGGTGGGAGAGTGCGAAATGTACGACCAGCCCTTCTTCTGTTATGAGAAGGAATTATAGCAAGGTATAGGGGTTATATGCTATAATGAGTATATCGTTCTGAGAAGGAGGACCGGGATATGCAGGAAACAAGACCGTTTGTGTCATGGGATATGATGAATGATTTTATGATCGACGCCTTCAAGGGCTATGGGGTGCCCGAACAGGACGCTGCGATCTGCGCCGACGTGCTTCTGGAGTCGGATCGCCGCGGTATCGAAAGCCACGGCTGCAACCGCTTTAAGCCTATATACATTGATCGGATCAAGAAGGGAACCCTGCTTCCGGTGACGGAACTGGAGATCGTGAAGGAGACGCCTACCACGGTGGTCATGGATGCTCACGACGGTATGGGCATGGTGGCCAGCTATCGGATGATGGAGATGCTCATCGCGAAGGCAAAGCAGTACGGCATGGCCGGAGGAGCTATCCGGAATTCTACCCATTACGGTATTGCGGGCTACTGGACCTCCATGGCCAGTAAGGAGGGGATGATCGGCCTGACAGGCACAAATGCACGGCCGTCGATTGCCCCCACCTTCGGGGTGGAGAACATGCTGGGAACCAATCCCCTGACCTTCTCCCTGCCCACGGATGAGGAATTTCCATTCTGTCTGGACTGCGCAACCTCCATCGTGCAGCGTGGGCGCATCGAATACTATGCGAGAGAAGGTAGGCCCACACCGGCTGGGACCGTGGTGTCCGAACAGGGAGAGGCGCTGACGGACAGTGCCCAAATCCTGAAGGATCTGGTGGCAGGTACCGCAGCACTGACGCCACTGGGCGGTATCGGGGAAGAACTTGGAGGCTATAAGGGTTATGGTTATGCGACGGTGGTGGAGATCCTGTCTGCAGCACTGTCCGGCGGCGAGTTCATGAAGGCACTGTCCGGCGTCAGTCCGGAAGGGAAACCGCAGATGTACCATCTGGGACATTTCTTCTTCGTGGTGGATCCGGACGCATTTATGGGACAGGAAGAATTCAGGAAGATCGCAGGCGACATCTGTCGCGCACTTCGCTCTTCGAAGAAGGCACCGGGCCAGAGCCGGATCTATACCGCAGGCGAGAAGGAGTACGACGTGTGGATGTTCCGGAAGGACAAGGGCGTGCCGGTGGGGGAAGGCGTACAGAAGGACCTTGTGGCCATCCGCGATGAACTGGGACTGGATTATCATTTTCCGTTCGAAGATTGAACCGCTTCGATCAGTTTACGAAAGGGGACCGGATGATGAAGATGAAAAAGAGAAGTATATGTGCCGGACTGGCTCTGACCATGATGCTGGCCATGGGCGGCTGCGGAAAGGATTCAGAGACCACCACGGCAGAATCCGCCGCGACCACGGAAGCGACAGCTACTACGGCAGCCACCACGGAGGCCGGGACCACGACCACCACAGAAGCCGCTACCGAGGCAAAGGAACCCTATGTGAAGGAAGAACCGGATGAATATCAGAAGTATCCCACGGATGCTGACTATCATCTGGTTTGGGAAGAGAACTTCGATCAGGAGGAGGCAAGGCTTTCCGATCAGGATTGGGTGTATGAGGTTCACAAGGCCGGCTGGGTCAATCGTGAGCTCCAGGCCTATCGGGATTCGGAGGAATATGCATTTGTGAAGAACGGAGAGCTGGTGATCCGCCCCGTAAAGGAAGTGGATGAGAACGGAAATGTTACCTATTACTCCGGACGCGTTAATACGAATTCCAAACATGACTTCACCTACGGACGGGTCGAGGCGAAGATCAAGGTGCCTTCCGGAAAGGGATTTCTGCCCGCCTTCTGGATGATGCCCACTGAGACCGCGCGTTACGGCTCCTGGCCGCGATGCGGAGAAATCGACATCATGGAGGTGGTCAGCAACGATCCCACCCGTGATTACGGTTCCCTTCATTTTGGAAATCCTCATACCCAGCGCCAGGGCTCGGTGTCCAATGGAAGCGATTATTCCAAGGAGTATCACGTATTTGCCGTCGAGTGGGAGCCCGGACTGATCCGCTGGTATGTGGACGGAGAAGCCTTCTATGAGACCGGTGACTGGTTTACCGCTTCCGCGGAGGGAGCAAAGGAAGCAGACTATCCTGCGCCCTTCAATCAGCCCTTCCACGTTATTCTGAATGTGGCCGTGGGCGGCGACTGGCCGGGAGATCCGGATCCGGATATGGAATTCAATGAGGATACCTGCATGTATGTGGACTACGTTCGCGTATACCAGAAGGATTCCTATGACGAAAATGTGCAGAAGCCGGAGAAGGAAATGCATATGAGAGATGCGGATTCCACCGGAAACTTCGTGAATAACGGTGACTTTGCGGCACCTGAGAATCTGAATGACGATCAGGACTGGAAATATCAGAGTATGAATAAGGGTGTCGGCAGTGCAGAGATCAAGGATAAGGAGATCATCATCACCACGGAGAACGGAGGAACCGAGGATTACAGTATCCAGCTGGTTCAGGCAGGCCTGCCTCTGGAAAAGGGTGCAAAGTATAAATTCTCCTTTGAAGCGTACGCAGAGGAAGAGAGAAAGATGGTCACGGATATCTCAGGTCCGGATGTCAGCTATATCCGTTATCTGGAGGACCAGACCGTGGATCTTACCAAGGACTGGGCGCCCTATAGCTATGAGTTTGAGATGAAGGAAGAAAGTGACGATAACGGACGGATCGAATTCAATATGGGAAAGCAGACAAGCACGGCTGCGATCCACATCCGCAATGTCAGACTTGAGAAGAAGTAATACCCGCTTTCGGGTACTATCCGTTGTCCTGTAACATTCCGCTGTCCGGTACTGTCAGCGGCGGGAGTAAGGAGGTCTTTATGCAGTATAGAAAAGACAAGTACGGAAACAGGATATCCATGCTGGGGTATGGATGCATGCGCTTTACCAAGAAAGGAACGGGGATCGATCTGGACAAGGCGGAGCGGGAGATCCTTTTTGCCATCAAGGGTGGTGTGAACTACTTCGACACGGCATATATCTACCCCGGAAGTGAGGTGGCCCTCGGTAAGATCCTGGAGAAGAACCATCTCAGGAACAAGGTGAACATTGCAACAAAGCTCCCCCAGTATCTGGTGGGGAGCCGCGAGAAACTGGATAAGTATTTTCAGGAGGAGCTTTCAAGACTTCGGACCGATCATGTGGATTACTACCTGATGCATCATCTGACGGATGTGGCCATGTGGGAGAAGCTGAAGGCCATCGGGATCCTGGAGTGGATCGATGCCAGAAAGAAGGAAGGAAGTATCCGGAATATCGGTTTTTCCTACCATGGGAATACGGAGAATTTTCTGAAGATCCTGGATGATTATGACTGGGATTTCTGTCAGATCCAGTACAACTATCTGGATGAGTTCAGCCAGGCAGGCGTAAAGGGACTGAAGGCGGCAGCGGCAAAGGGGATCCCCGTTGTCATCATGGAGCCGCTTCGCGGAGGAAAGCTGGTGGATCTTCTGCCGGAGAAGGCAAAGAGGATCATCGCAAAGAATCCAAGGGGCTGGACCCCTGCCGAGTGGGCCTTCCGCTGGCTGTATAATCAGCCGGAGGTCACATGTGTGCTTTCGGGAATGAACTCCCGCAGAATGGTCTACGAAAATGTACTGACCGCCCATCGCACAAAGGCAGGAAGTTTCACGAAGGAAGATTTCGAACTGATCGAAAAGGTGAAGAGTGCCATCAGGGAGAAGGAGAAGGTTGGCTGCACCGGATGCCGGTACTGCATGCCATGTCCCAAGGGAGTGGACATTCCGGGAACCTTCCTCTGCTACAATACCATGTACACGGAGTCCAAGAGCAACGGCCGTTTCCAGTATGCCCAGTCAGTGGGACTCACGAAGGAGCCGGCATTTGCGACCCAGTGCATCGAGTGCGGGAAATGTGAACGTCACTGCCCGCAGCAGATCCCAATCCGGGAGAAGCTGAAGGAGGCGGACAAGGCACTTCGGCCGCTTCCCTTTAAGATAGGGATCAATGTGGCCAGAAGGTACATGTTCGGAAAGGGAAAGAATTAACGAAACGTAAAACGGAGCGGCTTTCGACCGCTCCGTTTTGTGTGTGCGCGATTATTGTGATATGTGATCCGCCGAAAACTATGCGAGGCTGTCCTCAGGTTCCTGCATGATACCTGCATCCCGGCTCTTCGGGAAGTATTTCCGGAAGGTGAAGATGAACAGGATCACCGCCAGGGTGGCTGCGATATAGTCCGTTACGGGCTGGGTCATCGCCGCCATTCTTGCTGTATCAAAGAAATGTGTGAAGATGAACAGCATGGGGTAGTAGATCAGTCCCTGTCGGGATAGTGACAGGATCAGGGACGGGATCGTTGCACCCGTGGACTGGATCGCGTTGATCATGACAAAGAGGAGTCCGATCACCGGACCTGACAGGATATAGACCCGGGAGAATTCAAAGCCATAGGCATAAGCCTCGGGTTCCTTCAGGATAAACTCAACCAGAGGTCCGGCAAAGACATAACAGATCACGGTCATCACGATACTTGTGGCAGTGGCCACGATCAACGTGAATTTCAGTACGGACAGATACCGTTTTCGAAGTCTGGCACCGAAGCAGAAGCCCAGAAGCGGCTGTACGCCGATACCGATACCAATCAGAAGCATGACGGCTATGGTATTGACCTTCATGGCAACTCCCAGACCGGCCACGGCCATATCACCGTAGTTTGCCATGACCTTGTTGATGACGATATTCGAGGTGCTCATCAGAACGGAGTTCAGTGCGGCCGGAATACCGATGGCAAAAACACCCATGGATACGCTTCGCTTGATGGTGAAGTGCTTCGGCCGAATGGAAAGCATGCTCCGCTTGGAAGAAAGATGCACGATGTAGAATACGGCGGAAACCACATTTCCGAGAACGGTTGCTATGGCAGCTCCGGCCACATTCCAGCCGAAGCCCAGGATCATGACCGGGTCCAAAACGATATTTACCAGGTTACCGATGATCATACCGGTCATGGCGGTCTTGGGATGTCCCTCTGCACGGATGATGTTACTGAAGGCGTTGCTCAGGATCAGGAAGGGGATACCGAAGGCTACGATGGCCAGGTACTGCTTGGTAAAGCCGACGGAATCATCACTGGCTCCTACGGCATATGCCACGGGTTCCGCAAAAATGAGGATTCCCAGGAGGCAGATAACACCGATGCTGATGCCTCCCCAGAAGCAGAAGCTGGAGGTCCTTTTTGCGGTATGATAGTCACCTTCGCCGAGACGGCGGGAGATGAAAGAGGTTCCTCCGATACCGAACAGCATACCGATCGCCATAAAGAGCAGAAAGACCGGTGTGGCCAGAGATACCGCAGTAACCATCAGCGCATCATTTGTCTGACCGATGAAGACGGTGTCCGCCAGGTTGTAGAACAGGACCATCAACATACTGATGACGGAGGGTATGATATTGGAGAAGACGGCTTTCGGAACAGGTGCGTTCCGGAAGAGCTCCATGGATTTCTCGTTGTGATTCATTTGATCATCCTTTCAATAAGATAAGCTGCTTTGCACTCGCCGTGCGAAACGGTTTTATATTTTCAGTGCTTTTGCCATCCGCTCCGCGGCCTCAGGCAGCATTTCCTCATCCAGTGAAGAATAGTTGATCACAAAGATATGCTGCGGCGCCGATGCCGGATCGTGATAATACTGGGACAGCGGGTTGATCCGTATTCCGTCCTCAGCACATGCATTCCGGAACTCATCGTCGGTCATCCCGAGATCCAGCTCCATCAGGAAATGCAGTCCCGCATCCTCTTCACGGATCCTCATTCCCGAGGCGAGAGAACTGTCCGCCAGGATCTGTAGGATCCGGTTTCTCTTGGATCTGTAATAATTCCGCATCCGGTTCAGATGACGCTCGAAGTGACCGCCCTGCAGGAACCGGGCAAGGGTGTACTGCTCGAAGTTGGAGACAGTACAGGAATAGAAGGAAAGCTGTTCCTTCAGTTTTTGCATCAATTGATCCGGAAGCACCATATAGCTGATCCGTACCGTGGATGCAAGAGTCTTGGTAAAGGTATTCATATAAATGACACGTCCGTAGGGATCCGACTCATAAAGAGAAGGGATGGGCTGTCCCACCATACGGAACTCGCTGTCATAATCATCCTCAATGATCGTCCGGTTCCCTTCGGCTGCCCATTGCAGCAGCTGGTTTCGTTCCCGGATCGGCATGATCCGTCCGGTAGGAAAATGATGGGAGGGAGAGATGTGCAGCACATCTGTTCCGGTGGTTTCCAGGATCGTGGCATCCTTCCCGAGAAGGTCGAGAGGGAGATATCTGCATTGTACACCATAGCTCCGGTATACACGGGAGATCTTCCGGTAGCCCGGATCCTCCACGCCATAGATACGGTCAAAACCCAGAAGCTGGATCAGAAGACCGTACAGGTATTCCGTCCCCGCACCTACAACGATATTTTCAGGATCACAGTGGATCCCGCGGAAGGACATGAGGTGTGCCGAGATCGCTTCCCGAAGATCGGGAATACCGATGCCGGGAGAGGTGGAAAGCAGACGGGAGGGTTCTCCCGAAAGCACCTCTCTGGACAGCTTCGCCCAGATCGTAAAGGGGAAGTTCTCACTTGAGGTCTCACCGCCGGCGAAATCCATCCGATATTTTGGTCCGGACGTTTCTATGCCGGGGAGTTCCTCGGAAGGGGAGAGTGCATTTTCCTGTTTATGACGTTTATCTCCGGATGGACATGTATTCACCGCCGGAAGAAAACTGCGGATGTCCGACACAAAGTACCCCCGCCGTGGGGCGGAGGTAATGTATCCCTCGGCGGTCAGCTGCTGGTAGGCAGTTTCTACCGTGATGGTACTGACCCCGAGATTTCCGGCCAGATTCCGCTTGGAAGGCAGCTTCTCTCCGGGACGGAGAGCACCGGAGGAGATATCCTCCTTGATCCTTCGGATCAGCTGTTCATAGAGCGGAACCGCCGTATGCGGTTCAAGTGTATACGTAAGCATATCAGCCATTATATATTCTTCCCTTCGATTTGTAAATAAAGGTATTAAAAAAAACGAAAGTATGGTAAAATGTTTATTCGGAAATCGGATTGTCTGTTTCAAGGGGGAATCTACACAATGAAATTCAATAAAGAATGGCTAAAACATAGATGGGTCGAAAATGCCCTGGCAATCTGTATCGGCGTTGTCCTTTTTGTCGCTTTGGAGCATCTGGGAAGCGTATTCGGCGTGGTCGGAAGCATATTCCGGTTCCTGACGCCGGTGATCATCGGACTTGCCATCGCATATGTGATCGATCCGCTGACACGGCTTTTCGAGCATCATCTCTTCGGAAAACTGAAATCCTGGCAGCTCCGCCGGATGCTTGCCGTGATCGTGTCCTTAGTACTGATCCTGGTGCTGGTTGTAACACTGATGGTCTTTCTGGTACCGCAGCTGGTGGACAGTATCTCCCAGTTCGTCAACAATCTTGGTGATTACACCGCATCTCTGAAGAAATGGATCGGCGGCCTGGCGGAAAAGATCAACTTCAATCCTTCCAAGATCTATGATTTCCTGGATAACTTCTCCAAGAATATCGTTACCTGGGTCGGTGATAATAAGGAAGAGATCCTCAGCAGGGGGCTTGATTTCGGAAGCGGTCTTTTGACCTTTGTTCTGGGGGCGATCCTGGCGATCTACTTCCTGTTCGGTAAGTATTTCCTGGTGGCCGGAGGAAAGAGATTCCTTCGTGCATTCATGAAGGAAGAACGGTATAAAGGAACCATGTCGTTCTGTTCCCGGTGTAACGACATCATGTCACGTTACGTGGCTGTCGATGTTCTGGACGGTATCATCGTCGGCGTGGTCAACGGAATCTTTATGGCCATCATGGGCATGCCTTATGTGGTTCTGATCTCCGTGGTGGTAGGCGTTACCAACCTGGCGCCCACCTTCGGTCCTTTGGTTGGTGCCGTGATCGGTGGCTTTATCCTTGTTCTGGTAAATCCGCTGGATGCGTTGGTCTTTATCATATTTACACTGATTCTGCAGACCATCGACGGATATGTTCTGAAGCCGAAGCTTTTCGGTGATTCCCTGGGAGTATCCAGTGTCATGATCCTGGTGTTCATCATTCTCGGCGGAAGAATGTTCGGTATCCTGGGCGTGATCTTCTCCATTCCGTTCGCAGCGATCGTAGACTTTATTTATGAAGATTACATTCTGCCGCGTATGGAAAGCAAGCACGGTGTCAAGGACGGGCATTCGGAAACTCCGGCGTCCGAGTCGGAAAAGTCTCTACGGTCATTGAAGGAGCGCGAACAGGAGCGCGGAGAACGGATCGAGGAGTGGAAGGAAAACCGGAAGCAGGAGAAAGAGCAGGAGAAGCAGGAGAAGGAAGTAAAGAAGCAGGAGAAGGAGCAGGAGAAGCAGGAGAAGAAAATGGAAAAGGAACAGAAGAAACTGTCCGATACAGAAGAGTTACGTGGGAATAAAAAATAAAACCCATAGAAATAAGAAGAAAGACTTGAAAGTCTATATAAAATAAGCTATAATCTCCATTTGGGTTTCAAACCCCCAAATGGAGATTTTTTTCAGAAGAGGAGAGTTGTCATGAGCGAAGAGAATGTTAAGACAGGTGGCTGGCGTTCCAACAAATGGGTACGCGCGGCTATCCCGGCACTGCTGCTGCACTGCAGTATCGGTACAGTTTACTGTTGGTCCCTGTTCAGTCAGAACATCGCGGAGCATATCGGTTTTTCCAAAGGTGCAGTTGAGTGGGCCTTCAGTTTTGCAATCTTCTTCCTTGGAATGTCAGCAGCTTTCCTTGGAAATTTTGTAGAGAAGGATATTCATAAGTCCTCGCTCATTGCAACCATCTGCTTTGCTGCAGGTATGGCGCTGACAGGCCTGTTCATTTTCCTTGGAGGCCCCGGTCAGTCTCTTCATGGCAGTCCTGTGATCCTGATCGGTATATATTTCAGCTATGGTTTCATCATGGGTATCGGCCTCGGTACCGGTTATCTTTCTCCGGTCAAGACTCTGATGCTCTGGTTCAAGGATCGTAAGGGTCTGGCAACAGGTCTTGCAGTTGCCGGCTTTGGTGCCGCAAAAGCTATCGCAAGCCCGATCATGGAGTCTCTCCAGAAAAATGTAGGCCTTTACCAGATGTTCTGGATCCTGGCCGGCGTATATTTCGTTATGATGTTTGTCGGACACCTGCTCCTTGCTAAGCCCGCCGGATGGCATGAGCCCCAGGGTAAGGGTGAGAAGCCGAGCATCATGGCAACACTTAAGACGAAGCCCATTGGCAACTACATCGGTATCTGGCTGATGTTCTACATCAATATCACCTGCGGTCTTGCACTGATCTCTCAGGAGAAGATGATCGTTAAGTGTATCGGACTTGCTGCATCTGCAGGTATCATTTCCACCTTCTCGGCTATCTTCAATGCAGGCGGTCGTCTCGGCTTCTCTGCATGGGCTGATACCATGAAGGATCGTAATACCATTTACAAGCTGATCTTCATCCTGTCCATCGCATTTACGGCAATCGTAATGGTGACACAGGGTATCAAGACCGGCGAGGGAAATACACTGCTGATCATTCTGGTCATTGCCCTGATCATGGTTGTAAACGCAGGCTACGGCGGAGGCTTCTCCAATGTGCCGACACTGCTTTCCGATCACTATGGCATGGGTTCCATATCCGCGATCCACGGTATCACACTTTCTGCATGGGCCTTTGCAGGTCTGACCGGTAACCAGGTGGCTACACTGATCGTTAACAATACCGGTGAATTTATCGAGCGTGTGGATGATGGTAAGATTTCCATGGTTAACCCGGTAGGATATCAGAATGTGCTTTACTTCACGCTTGCTCTGTATGTAGTAGCGCTTCTGCTTTGTCTCTTCCTGGTTCGTCCTACGGATAAGGCTCTGGAGGCTAAGGCCGCAAAGAAGGCTGCAAAGCAGTCCGCATAATAGACAGGTGATCTGTTCATCGTAGAAAAATGAAAGTGAAATCCCCGTACAATCGGCAGATTTTACAAAAAAGAAGAAGTGGTCCCGCACCACTTCTTTTTTTGGTGCAAAACGTGTATAATCATGGAGCATAGCGCCTTTGGGCGGAAACGAAAAAAGATACGGAAGAACGGATAATGAAGAAGAAAGCAAAGATCCTGATCGCCGTTGCGATGATCGCTGCTCTGACAGTCGCTCTTGTGATCCTTCTGCCGGGAAGCGGTAAGGAGGGTGACTCCGGAGAAGCGCCTCCCACGGAGGCGGTGACGGAGGCTGTAACGGAGGCAGTCACAACGGAACAGGCGACGGTGACGGAGAGTGCAACTGCATGGGTTCCACCGAGTACCGAGGAACCGACCACGGAGCAGGTGATCGACGGCTCCGGATTCCATAAAGGGAAGCTGGGAAGCAGCTATGAGATCCCGGAGGGATTTCGCGATGTGTCCCCGGGCAGTACGGAGGACGGATATTACTACATCTATGAAAATCCGGAATATCAGATGACTCTGCAGGTGGCGGAATTCCGTCTGGAAGAGAAGAACATCAGTTTTGAAACGGAATACACCGTGCTGAAGAACAGGTATAAGAACGATTTGGGAACCACTGTGACCTGGGATACGAAGGAAGAAAATCATTATGTGTTATCCGGGTACACCGAGGATCGGACCAAGGTGTTCTATGTTGAGGGCTTCAAGCATCCGGACCGGAATGAGGTTCAGATCTACAGTATTTACCCGAATGACAGTAACAAAGCAACCTGTGATGCCTGCCTGGAAACCCTGCAGGATACGCTTCAGTATAATTTTGTGTCCGATCCGGGCCGGAATACGGAGGAAGAAGACAGTGAAACCGAGTGATATCAGTGAGATCAAGCATTTATATCAGTTAGATCCGGAACGCTGCGGGATCCACAGGATCAGCGGCTGCTATGTGAACGGAGAGAAGACACGGGTAGTGGAATTCACGGAGAATTTCCTGACACTTCCCGAGGAGGAACGCTTTAAATACCTGGAGATCTTCCGGAAGACCCTTTCCGGTACCAGAGACAGGAATCTGCTTCTGCTCCGGCCGAGACAGGTACACAGGGAGGATCATTCCGGGGATATGACGGGAGAAGAGGTGAAGCTTCTTCAGACCCTGATCGAAACGGATCTGAAGGACGAAGCAGTCCTGAAGGAATTCTATGACCGGGTGATCGAACATTTTCAATATATTGATAACTATCTGATCCTTCTGGCAAGACAGAATTATGATGTCCCGGGGAAGACCCTGGACGGTCTGGAGCTGGAGGATGCTTCCGAGGAGGTTTATCGTCATGTGCTCTGCGCCATCTGTCCCGTGAAGCCCACAAAGCCGGGACTTGGCTATGATCCGACGGATAAGGCCTTTCATAACCTGACTCCCGGACAGATCGTGGAGCTTCCCATGAACGGATTCCTGTATCCGGCATTTGTGGAACGCTCGGCAGATCCGGATATGGTGCTTTACTATTCAAAGGATACGGTGGATATCCGGCCCGGTTTTGCCGATGCTGTACTGGGAAGCGGTACGCCTTTGGCCGCAAACGGTCAGAAGGAGAGCTTCACGGAGCTTCTGACGGAGACCCTGGGGGAGGAAGGTGACCTGTCCACCGTGCTTCAGATCCAGGACAGTCTCCGGGAAATCGTGAAGGAGAAGAAGGAAGAGCAGGAAAGCCCGGTCCTGAATAAGGAGGATGTACGGGTGATCCTTTCGGATTGCGGCGTGGCAGAGGAACGTCTGAAGGACTTCGATGAGCGCTTCGATGCGGTATTCACCGTGCAGGAGCAGCCTGAAACGGAAAAGGATGAGACGGCACTTTCCCGTTATCCGGAGGATGTCCCCATCGAGGACAGGATATTCGTGGCCTCGAACCTGGTTCCCGGACGGAAGCTGGAGGTGAAAAATGCGGACTTCACCATCAGGATCAACACCGACCGGACGGAGCTTCTGGAAACTCGGGTGATCGACGGAAAGAAATGTCTTGTGATCGAGCTGGAGGACGGTGTGTCCGTAAATGGGATCCCCATTGGGATCTGACAAGAAAAGGAGGAGCCTATGAAGAACGGTACAAAAATCCTGGCAGGTCTTGGCGGCCTGGCTGCCCTCTGGGGCGTTTCCGGATATGTGGTGGTGCGTAAGGCATATGACAGGGTATTTTCAAGAAGTGCGCTGCTGAAGTATTCGACGGAAATGACTTTTGCCGAGTATGAGAAGCTTTATCCGGGTAAATATACGAGAAGATCCGTACAGTTTCCTTCCGGGGGACTTATGCTGCAGGGCTATCTCTACGGCGAAGACAGGGGAAAGGGGCTGATCGTCTGCTCCCATGGTGTCTTCGCAGGACATGAGAGTTATATCGGCGGTATCCTCAATCTGGTGGACCGGGGTTATCTGGTCTTTGGATTTGACAATACAGGCAGTTGTGAAAGTCCGGGGGATTCCGGCAAGGGACTTCAGCAGGGACCATTGGATCTGTCTGCGGCGCTGGACTATGTGGAAAGCCAGCCGGAGCTGGCGGAGCTTCCGAGATTTCTGTTCGGACACAGCTGGGGCGGTTATTCCGTATGTGCGGTCCTCAAGCTGGGCCATAAGGTGGACGGAGTGATCTCCATCTCGGGATTCTCCGAGCCGGTACAGGTAACTGCAGAAATGGGTGACAGCCAGTTCGGACCGATCTCCCGTCTGGCATATCCCATGATCGGACTGGAGAACCGGAGAAGATTCGGAGAAAATGCCGGACTTTCCGCCATCGACGGGATCAACGGGTGTGATACGCCGATCCTGATCATGCATGGAGCAGGTGATAACTACGTGCGCGTTGACGGTGCCGGGATCATTAACCATCAGGATGAGATCACGAATCCGAATGTGACGTTTCGTTTTCTGGATTATCCGGGACGGAACGGACATAATGATATCTTCCTTTCGGAGGAAGCCCAGATCAGGAGACAGGAGCTTCTGGACCGCCTTGAGGAGCCCGTGAAGGAGCATCATGTAAAGAACTACTGGGATCTTCCGGACGAAGTACAGGAGGAGTACTTCCGTGATTTTGACAAGAGTGTCACTTCTCAGGTGAACACGGAGCTTTTTGACGATATCGACCGGTATCTGATGGGACTCCTGCAGAATATGAAACAGAAGGATGACAGACCGGAATAAGGGGATGAACGACTATGCAGCACAGCTTTCGTAAGCTGCTGAGAAAAAATCTTTTATATATGGCATTTCCGGTGGTTCTGATCCTGTCGGCGTTTCTGCTCCTGCTTTTTCAGGTGTCGCGTCTGGAGGCTTTCCAGACCCACACAATGGACGATCCGTCACAGATAAGGGAGTATTATAATTCCGGTCAGAAAAATGTGGCAGTGACCCTTGACGGTCTGAAAGGGACCGGAGTTTCCGTGAAGGAGGGCGAGGATGAGATCGCCGAGTACTATTACTATGTGAGCGGGAACCGGATACAGCTTGTGCTTCTTTCGGATCAGACTGCAAAGAAGCTCAGGACAAATGATGTAAAGTCCCTTGATATGCATGCCGAGATCGTGAAGGATGAGGTGACGGCAGGCTATCTGGAACGGGAGTACGCAAATTCCCTGGGGATCGACCGGGATGAGATGGAAGGCTTCTGTTCGGAGTATATTTTCGATGAGACCGGCTATCCTCTGTTCAGGATCCGCCTGATCCGGATATCCTCCATCGGAGTGGCAGTCCTGCTGGGAATCTTGATGCTGTACGTCATTCTGGCTACGGCATTTCCGGCGTTGAACCACGAGGCCCGTGTGCTGAGAAAGTTCGGTCCCGTGGGTCGGTATATCCGGAAACTGGACCGTGAGATGGAGAAGAAGCTGAGGTTTCATCAGGATAATGTCACCGTGACCGAGAACTTCCTGATCGTATCCTACCTCAGCCGGATCGATGTGGTCCGGATCGATGACATCAAGTATCTTTCAAAGCATGTGGAGAAGAGGAAGAGAGGACTGGCCCGTCCGATCCATGTTTATCGTCTGACGGCCTCCAATGCGGATGATCTTTATTTCGAGGCTGACTTCTTTGATGAGGAGATCATTAACGATGTGATCTATTTCATGCGCGGGGAACCGCTTCTGGAATATGAGGAGCATGTTCTGAAGGAAAAGGAAGAAGAGGAAAATGAGATAGCCGAGCAGCAGCAGGAATCAGATATGCTGGCGGAGGAAGAGGGCCGGGAGTCCGAACAGGAGATAGAGGATCTTTTTGAGGATGAGAATGAATAACGAGATCCTTTTGTGAAGGTTATGAAAGAGGAGCGGGAATTCCTGATTCAGGGATTCCCGCTCCTCTTTCTTTAATGGAAGATACGATCCTTTGGCGGTCGTATCCTTCAACCGGAGATTAGTCCAGTTCGATATTCTCCGTTGCGTCGGAGACTGCATCGGCAGCTGTCTCAACAGCTTCTTCAGCCTTGGCTTCAACAGCATCAACGGCATCCTCTGCCTTCTCTTCAACGGCTTCAACAGCTTCCTCAGCCTTGTCGTCAATTGCATCGAGGTTTACATAATCGCGGTCGCCCTCGGCTGCTTCGTCGAGGATGATCTCGTCCTCGGCAACAGCCTCATCATCAGCGGCGCCCCATTTCTCAGAAGCTAATTCCTTAACGGTCTTGGCTGTTTCGGAAACTTTCTTTGCAGCCTCGATGGTCGTGTTCTTAACGGTTGCTGTAGCCTTTTCCATCTTGCTGTCCACATCGTACTTCTCGTTGGCCTTCTTATAGGTCTCGGTCTCTTTGATCTCATCCTTGAAGAGAGAGTATACGCCCGCAACTGCGACAGCAGCAATACCTAACTTAAATACGCCCCCCACAAACTTTCCGAGTCTCATAGTAACCCCTCCTGTTCTGAAAAATTAATGTAATGATGCCGGGGTCACCCCCAACCATGATACCTCGGCACAGACCTTGGTATCATTCAGTATTTTACAGCAGAGGGGAGAAAAAAGCAAGAAAAGGTAGAAAATGAAGTGGGTTTCGGTTATAATTTTCGGGTATAGCGAACTGTCGGTCCGGCTGTGCCGGAACGAGCAGAGAGAGGAATAAGAATTGATTATGGATAATGCGTTGGAAGAGTTTTATCGGAAAGAGCAGGAGAAGGACGAGGCTGAAAGACAGGTCCTTCAGAAGTCTTATGACCGGATCGCGTGGCTTCGGCTGGTGGCGTTCCTCGGTATCGTGATCCTCCTGTATCTCGGACTTACGGAACGTCCCGGAAAGGAACTGTATCTGATCGGAGGGATCGTCTGCATTGTGATCTTCCTGGTACTGATCCGGATCCACGACGGGATCGAGAAGAAGCAGCGACTCCTGGCAGCCCGTGCGGCAGTGGTAGAAGCCTACCCGGCGCGGTTCGGAACCGGCTGGCGTGAGTTTCCGGATGACGGAAGCGGATTTCTGGGGAAGAAGGACACGGTGGTAAAGGATCTGGATCTGCTGGGACCCGGCTCCCTTTATCAGATGATCAGCATCTGCCGGTCTGCTTACGGAAAATGGCGGCTTGCCGATGTCCTGAAGGATCCGTATACGGTGATCGAAGACAGAAGCGAGAGGCAGGAGGCGATCCGAGAGCTGGCGGAGAAACCGCAGTTTCTTCTGGACTATGAATCCGTGGTGCATCAGGCCTTCGATGACAGCAGAAGACACCCCACCAGAGATGAGGAGAAGAAGCGTCCCGGAAATACCTACAAGCCCGGCAGGATCCGTTTTGCCGGCTGGATGGCGATCCTGATGATCCTTGTTCCCGCCGCAAATGTGGCAGTGATCGCCGCTATCCTGGTCGGCCTGATCCAGCCTGCCTGGGTATTGGTATCATTCCTTGTGGGTTATATGATCACCGCAGGATGTAAGGCCAAGCTGGAGGAACAGACGAAGGGGATCTTCGCCTCGGAAATGACCAGCGGACAGGTATACCCGATCTTTAAAAGGATAGAAGACGAAGAATTCAAGTCGGTACGTCTGACGGAGATCCGTAACCGTGTGGCCGGAAATGACGGTATGCTGGTTGCACAGAAGAAGCTGTCACGGCTGGCAGACCTGAAGAATCTTGATTATAATCCGGTGGTGGGAATGCTGCTCACCGGTTTTGTGGGCTGGGATTTCTTCCTGGCATTTATGGCGACCCGCTGGGACCGGAACCATGGAGAAGCCTTTGCCGGAAGCTTTGACATCGTGGCTGAGCTGGAGGAACTCGGAAGTCTCGCGGTTCTCTCTATCGTACGACCGACCTGTACACCGGTGCTTTCGGAGGAGGAGCAGGGACTTCATTTCCATGAGCTTTCCCATCCTCTGCTGGATCCTGAGACCGTTGTGGCAAATGATGCGGATCTGGCATCCCCGCTGACAATCATCACGGGTTCGAATATGTCCGGAAAGACTACATTTCTCCGGACCGTTGCCATCAATCTGGTGCTTTCCTATGTGGGAGCAGGAACCACCGCAAAGGATTTTATCTCCGGTTATCGGAAGCTCTTTACATCCATGCGTGTGCAGGATGATGTGGCGGGCGGTATCTCCACCTTCTATGCGGAGATCCTCCGGATCAAGGAAATGGCGGAATATATCAGCGATAAGAAGGGTATCCCCGCCCTGTGCCTGATCGATGAGATCTTTAAGGGGACCAACTCTGCAGACCGTATCGTGGGTGCCGAGGAGGCGCTGAAGAAGCTTTCCAAGGATGGCAGCATGGTGATCGTATCCACCCATGACTTTGAACTCTGTGAACTGAAACAGGAGAACGGAGATCCGGCAGAGAATTACCATTTTGAAGAGTCCTATGAGGACGATAAGCTTGTGTTCGATTACACGATGAAGGACGGTCCGTGTACCACCAGAAATGCCAGAGCGCTTCTTACTCTGGCGGGCCTGATGGGCAGTGCGGAGCAGTAGAGCCGGATAATCAGCATTATGACGGAGGTTTGTACAAATTTCCCAAATAATGTTATATAATTTCGACAATATGCCGTTGACTATTCTTCCCGAGTTATGTAAAATGTCTATTAGGATTGCACTTTTATGCATGTTACTTATGAAAGAAGTGAGGAGGAGAAGACATGGCATTACCGGCAAATATAACAGGAAGTGACAATAATGTGCTTTCGATTGCTGCATCAAATAATAAGGGGTTACTGATCCGATTCCTGAATGAGCAGGTTGAGGATGGCTTTTATGCTCTTGTTATTGATTATTTGAAGGATACCAACTTCGACTTAAAGACCATGACGGTTGACGATGATGTGCGTCAGCAGTGTACCAAGCTGTACGAGCTGGGCGAATTCGTTGATGAGAACATCAAGCAGCCGGAGCGTTTTGAGATTGATGAATGGATAGAGCCGTTATTCAGTTTTGTATATGGTGATATCGATCCGTCGGATATTGATGCGCCCATCAATACCACAGGTATCTATCGCTACAGCATCTGGCTGATCTACCTGTATCAGAGAGAGAAGTTCGGCGAGGCTATGCGCCTGATCGGCGAGCGTATCGCACCGCTCCTGATCAATGTAAGCTATCAGATCCTCGAGGATGATGACCGTCCGAAGAACTTCGACAAGGCCCTGATGGGTTATCTGGACCTGATCCATGTAGTTATGGAGATGGGTCTGCCGACCTCCATGGCCAATTCCGAGGCATATCTGTCCAACTTGGAGGTTCTCTTCGATTATGTAGTAGAGGATCCGCATGTAGGTATTGATTACAAGACACAGCTGTCTATCGGTCTCTTCAATACATTTATTGCCAATAAGGATTACAACAAGGCATTTGAGTTCTACGGACTGAATGCGGAGTATATCCCGATCGACAATATGGCTGTATATGAGAGTTTCAAGGACCTGATCCGTAACGTAAATACCACTCAGGATACCAGCGTTCTTTCCAGAAATGTGCTGACAGCCATTTCCAAGCAGGAGATCTACAATAAGCGTATCGACACGCTGATCAATGAGGTTTCCGCCTTTGTAAAGAAGGTTTATCTCTACATCGAGAATGAACCGGATATGAAGAAGAACCTGCAGACTCTGGGTGCCGGAGCACAGCTGACAGGAAAGACGAATATCTTTGAGGGTCTTTATGAGTACAACCTGGTATTCTATGAGTGCGGTATCAAGGAGCTTGTAAACTCCGATGTTACCACACGCTCCTGGGAAGAAAAGTATGAGATCCTGGAGAAGCTGTATACCACATTGAACGTCGTATTTGACGGCTACAATGTATATGAGCTTTCCAACAAGATCGAGCATCAGTATGTTGAGATCACATGGATCAACGACTATGTAAATGCAAATCCGTCCCTGCTGAAGATGTTCTTCAGTGTTAAGGAGAAGATCAAGGCCTTCAAGGTTCGTAAGAATGCGATCCTGGAGAAGTCCAAGACCAATTACGAGATCAAGCAGATGATCGACGACCGTCAGAAGACGCTGGTATTCATGGCTGCAGAAGACATGATCATCAACGGACTGAACGGCGGAAGAGTTGCCATCATCAACAGCGATTACGATCCGCGCAAGGCTGAGAAGTATCTGCAGAAGGATTATGCAGAAGTCGTTGTTCCGGCAAAGTACAAGAAGGCAGAGGTTCCCCAGTCCGGCGGAAAGCTCTTCGGAAGAGCATCCACACCGGCTATGGATCCGGATCTTCGCAAGCTGCTGGATGATTCCAAGATCGAAGAGATGCTTTGTAAGTCCGAGTGGCTGTGGTATCAGTATGAGACCAAGGGTACAGAGGCTCAGACACAGCAGGAAGCAACCTACAGTGTCGTTTGTCTTGTGAAGGCAGTTGAGAAGCTGCTGGACAAGAAGGGTGTTGGTGGAACCGTTAAGCCGGAGACCTCACCGAACAAGAAGGTGATCATTACCAAGACCGGTAAGGTGATCGAACTTTCCGATGAAGGAAGCCAGTCCAATTCCGAGCGCAGTACCGTTACACCTTCGGTTGTTGACAATATCAATAATATTCAGAATTCCCTGAAGGATAAGTCTGAGGAAAATGTAGACTATGTAAAATCCTATATCAATGACTGGCTGGATACAGTGATGAAGAGTAAGTTCGACATCGACACGATGCTTTCGTTATTTGAGGCAGAGGAATTAAGAACCAAGAGTTTCCAGGTATTAAAGAAGCTCAGAGCAGATATCCTCTAGAAAGTGAGGATGTCAGTCCTCCTGTAGTACTGTGCTAAGGTTCTTCACAGTAAGGGAAAGACCGGTTTCGACCGGTCTTTTTCTTGTAGTACGCGATAAGGATACCGCCTGAATACTTAGAGTATAATTTTCATTGGCATGAAAAATAAAAAGAAGAGGCCGAAGCCTCTTCACAATCACATAAACAAACCTTATTATTTGATTTGGCGAAAAAAACGATAAGGAGTTATGTGATGACTACCATGTTAAATGAAACCGCTCTGACTTTCAAGGCTTTTGAACAAAATACTTTCCGGATGGTATGTGAATGGGCAAAGAATTATACCAAGGAATTCCTGGAGCGATACGATGATTACCTCATGGAGACCAGGGATAAAGAATCCTATCGGAATAAAGGAAAGCGAAAAACAACCGTCAAGACCGTGTATGGCGAAGTTGAGTACGAACGTCGAGTTTACGAGGTTATCAGAGAGGACGGCCTGAAGGAGTTTGTCTATCTGCTGGATGAACAGCTTGAGATATCTGGAGTCGGACTGATCTCCATGAATATGGCCGAGCAGATGGTTTCTTCGATCACGGAGACATCCTATCGTGAAACCGCAAGCAGTATCACAGAGACAACCGGGCAGTCTATCAGCGCCATGGGTGTATGGAACGTGATTCAGGCGCTGGGAGAATCCGTTTGCGAAGATGAACGGCATCTTGTGAAGGAGCACAAAGCAGGGAATGTATCCGGAGAGAAAGAAACACCTGTGCTCTTTGAGGAGACGGATGGAGTCTATGTTAGGCTCCAGCGTGAAAAGAACACAAAGGGCGAAATCAAAGTGGGCCTGGCCTATGACGGATGGAAAAAGACAGGGGAAAATCGTTACAATCTGGATGGAAAGGTTGTTGTAGCCGGTTTCTCAACATCATCAGAATTTCAGGCCTACAGAGAAGCAGCTATCGCAGAGATGTATAACATGGATGAGGTCGAGCTTCGGATCATGAATGCAGACGGAGCTGAATGGGTAAAGAATATCTGCGATTCAGATACGGTATTTCAGTTGGATCCGTTTCATAGAAACAAGGCCATCAAAGAAAATGTGCCGTATTCGGAACATGCAAAACAAATCCATGCATTGTTGGAACAGAAAAAGTTGGATGAGATGTTTGAATATCTCGAGAGATACAGGAACAGTCTGACTGATGGCGATGAGATTGAAAAGGCGGAACGGTTGATCACCTATTTTTCCAACAATCGAAAAGGGTTAATCCCTTATAACCAACGAGATCTTCAGATACCTGATAGTCCGGAGAACATAGAATATCGAAACCTCGGAACGATGGAAAATCACATTTGGAGTGTGATTGCAAGGAGGATGAAACATAATCATACATGCTGGAGTATTCGTGGTGGAAATCATCTGGCGAAGATTCTTGCAAAGAAATGTTCCGGCAGACTAAATGAAGTTGCAAACAAGTTGAAAATGCCCGCATTTGAGCGGCAGGTAGTTGAACAGATCAAGGAACAGATGCTTTCAGCATATGAGGCAAACAGAAAGGTTGGTAAGGGATATAGATATCCGACGCAGGGAAGTATTCCCTATATGATCACACAGATCAAGCCTGCAAGACAGGCGTGGATGGCTATATCAGGCATTACGACAAACTGACCATTCGACGAGGCACTATACAGGAATGGACACGATGCTTTTCGAAGGACGTTGCGGGTCTCGGCACTTAGCAATCCGTGAGCGTAGCGAAACGGGAAGCTTAGTGCCGCTAGGGGCCCCGCAATTAGACGCGAGGCGGTCCGAGAAAAGCATCTGTGGACAGGCCATAGTGCCGAGGACGATTTATGTGATGGGAATCGTGCCAACGATTACTTGACAGTGACGCCTGAATATTTCATGTGGAAAAATATCATGAAATGGGGTAAAATAGTATCTTAAGAATACCAGGGAGAAGACTATGTCAGATACATCAGATAACAAAAGATTTGTTCGAAAGAAAAGAATCCGTATCAGCCTTGTTGTTGAGGTTGCTTTCTTTTTTTTGCTCGGACTTGTGATCACGGGGATCCTGTCTTATCTGATCCTGAAGAATGCCACGAACGAAAGTATTAAGAATCAGAAGATGCGACAGTTTGAGCAGGCTGCTTACGGCGCAATCAACGATATGGCGGAATACTATTCGTACGATTGGATCCTGGGTTACTGGATCGAACATGCATATGATATGGATGTTGAATATGATTCCAAAACCATTACGGATCAGAAGACTGTGGAATTCGCTGCAAGGCATCCGGGGTTGGTGATCAAAACAGCACTTCCCGAGCAGATAGAAGCATTGTCCGAAGAGGATCAGAGAATCTTCGCCGAGATCGTTTATAACGAGGTTCTCCTTCGGTTTAATCATATAAAGAGCGGGCAGGAGGTGGAGTATATCTATCTTCTGGCAACGGATGATACATATACGAATGATATGTTTCTTGTCAGCGGTTCGGATGTGGTTAAGCCGAGGGGGTCGAATTACGGGGATTCCTATATTCTCGGGACAAGAGTGACCAGTACGCCGTCGCAGGTGGACGCCATGAAACAGGCGGCGGAGTTTAAGACCCATATCGCGGAGACAGAACAGTACATGGATATCTATGTATACGTCGGTAATATCTCCGGGATGAATCTGTTCGTCGGTGTTACCTATGATCTGAACAGTTACCAGACGGAGATCAAGGATGAAACCATGCATGGCGTTACGAATTTCGTGCTCCTGCAGCTGGTGCTTTCCGTGATCTGTCTGCTGCTTTTGTTCTTCTTTACGATCCGGCCGTTGAAGATGGTACAGTCTAATGTGCGGCATTATCGTGACTATAAGGACAGTGACGAGGTTATCGACAGGATGGAGAGCATCCGGTCCCTGAACGAGATCGGTGATCTGAAGGATGATATCTGTGAAATGGTGGAGTCCATTGATGAGTATATGACGGAGATCCGGAATATCACGGCCGAGAAGGAGAGGATCGGTGCGGAGCTGAATGTCGCCACCAAGATCCAGGCGGACATGCTGCCTTCGGACTTCCCGGCATTTCCGGACCGGAAAGATTTCGATATCTACGCAACCATGGACCCTGCCAAGGAGGTGGGAGGAGATTTCTATGATTTCTTCCTTGTGGATGATAACCATCTTGCCATGGTGATCGCGGACGTATCCGGAAAGGGTGTTCCCGCCGCGTTGTTCATGGTGATCTCCAAAACACTGATCAAGACACGGACACTGGTGGGCGGCAGTCCTGCGGAGATTCTTTATGATGTTAACAACCAGCTCTGTGAGCGGAATGATTCCGGTTACTTCGTTACCGTATGGCTCGGTATCCTGGATCTTACGACGGGGAAGGGTGTTGCAGCCAATGCCGGACACGAGCATCCTGCTCTCTGTAAAAAGGGAGGCAGTTTCGAGATGGTGAAGTATCGCCATTCCCCGGCGCTTGGAACCATGCAGGGAATAAAATTCCGGGAGCATGATTTTGAGATTGAACCCGGAGACCGGATCTTCGTCTATACCGACGGCGTTCCGGAGGCGACGAGTGCGGAAAATGAACTGTTCGGAGAAGAAAGAGCACTTGCGGCTCTGAACAGGCTGCTGGATCCGAACCTGCCCGACCTTCTCGTTCATGTGAAAGAGGAGATCGACGGGTTCGTCGGAGAAGCACAGCAATTTGACGATATAACTATGCTTGGGTTTGATTATTATGGACCGAATGGAAAAAACGAATAAACGTTATATAGCAGTGGACATCATGAAGGGGATCGGTATTGTCGTGGTAATGATCTACCATCTTGTCTACCGGCAGCAGGACGGTTTTGCCGATCATCTGATCCGTTCCGCCATCTGGCTTTTTATGCCGCTGTACTTTATCATCAGCGGTTACCTGTCGGATTCCAAGGGACGTACAGTTCCGCAGCAGCTGCTCAGGAAGGTGAAGAATATCCTGGTTCCTGTAGTGATCTCCTGCTGTATTCTTCTGGTTCTCGGCGGAATATACTGTGTTCTGTTTCATGATTTTACGATGACGGACTGGATCCGGGATGTGGTTCATACCTTCCTCCGACCGGAGTTCTCCGAAAAACTGTTCCCCGAGTGGGGGACGGGAGGGATCCTGTTCCTGAACATTTCTCCTGTATGGTTTATCTGGACCATGATGTGGGCGGAACTGCTCTTTATCCCGCTCGCGGACAAGGTGATATCCGATGAAAAGAAAACCGGCATCACGGCGGTGATCCTCATTTTGATCCAGATACCGCTTTATATATGTATCGAACCCTTATCCTGGTCGCTGAACCTGGTTCCGATCTATGTGGTATGTATGCTGGTAGGAGCAAGAGTCCGGGAAGGAAATGTGATCGAAAGACTGGACAACAATAAGATCCCTGCCTGGGCGTCGCTTCTGTTTGCAGCCGGGATCCTGGTTCTGCATGTTTATATGTATTATCAGGTGGGCCTGGATTGGGTCTATGCCGGAACCCTCGGTACTACAGGGCCGGATGGCGGAAGAGGATGGATGGATGTTCTGATCTTTCCCATTCAGGCGATGCTGGGAGGAATCGCCATATATGCGATCTCGGACGTTTTGGCCGGATGGGGGAAGATCGGAGAGGCTCTTGCCTGGGTAGGAAGGCATTCCCTGGCCTTCCTGTGTTACCATTGTGCCTATGGTGTGATAGCGGCGGATCTGCTGCATACCTATATCAAACCGGGACAGTACTGGTTTGTTGATGATCTGAACTGGGAGATCATCATGAAGTCCTGGGCCGGTTTCCTCTTCGCGCTGATCTGCTGTATCATTCACTGTGTGCTCAAGGACAAGGTGAAACATGCATGGGAGGCAAGGAAGGAAGAAAAGAGGAAAGAGAAGCAGAACGCTGCTCAGTAATATGACAGAGTATAACAGAGGGACAGGTTCCGTGTCACATGAAAATGTGACACAGAGCCTGTCCCTCTGTTATGCAATATTAACTTTATGACTGATGACGGAGTTCCTTCAGCGGATGCTTCTTCAGATATCTCCATATTACCGGCTTCTCAAGGATCCGCTTCAGCTTGATCTGCAGCTTGGTCTCCTTTGCCACCGGTTTTACAAGAATGGCGGGGATCCTGGCATTGTTTGCGCCCCACACATCCGTCAGGAGCTGATCGCCCACGAAGATGACCTGCTCATGCCGGAGCTTCATCCGTTCGATCCCCTCCAGATATCCTTTCGCCCTCGGCTTTGCAGCCTTGAAGACATACTGGGGATCGGGAAGTCCGTCAACATGCAGTTCTTTTACGAAGTTGGCGACCCGCGGCTCGTCATTGTTGGAGACAAAGCAGACGGAGAACCCCATTTCCCTGAGCTTTTTCAGGAGCGCACGGCTTCGTTCGTCCGACATGGCGTCATGGGGAACCAGTGTGTTGTCGATATCGAAAAGGATCCCGCGATATCCCAGCCGGTAGAGATGCTCGAAATCGATCTCGTAGGTGGAGACATAGTATTCATTAGGATAGAGGAATCGTCCCATGCGCGTCCTTTCTTTAAGTGTAACTGTTTACATGCCATTCAGTTCTATCATGAATCTTTTACGATTCGTGGGTATGCCGTATTATATCACAGATCCGGGAGTCAGTCATTCTCTTTTTCGTCCGGCTCAGCGTATGAGTCTGTTTCGTCCGGTTCCACGTATGAGTTTGTATCGCCCGGCCCGGCGTATTTGTACGTTTCATTCGGCTCTGTGTATGGATCATCTCCGTCCGGCTGCACGTATTGTTCTCCGGGATCCGACGGATCCGTGCCCTCAGCGGTTTCGTGGAAGAAACGGTAGACGGATTCGGCCGAAGCCTGATTCATTTCCGGAAGGGTGAGCAGTTCCTCAACGGATGCGGCCTTCACGGCTTCGATGGTCTGAAAATGCAGCATCAGGGCGCGGCGGCGTTTCGGGCCGATCCCTTCGATGTCATCCAGGATGGAGTGAACCTGACCCTTGCTGCGAAGCAGCTGATGGTAGGTGATGGCGAAGCGGTGAGTTTCGTCCTGCAGGGCGGTGATCATATGCATGGCCTCGCTTCCCTTCGGGAAGAGAACCTCCTGATCCCTGTAGTAGAGACCGCGGGTGCGGTGATGATCGTCCTTTACCATTCCGCATACGGGAAGATCGATGCCCAGACTGTCCAGGACCATTTCCGCTACATGCACCTGGCCTTTGCCGCCGTCCATCATCAGCACGTCCGGCAGAGGGCCGAGTTTTTCGTTGGTATAACGACGACTCAGAACCTCCTTCATGGAGGCGTAGTCATCCGGGCCCTCCACGGTACGGAGACGGAACTTCCGGTAGGCGTTCCTGCGGGGCTCCCCGTTCTCAAAAACCACCATGGATGCTACGCTGTGATAACCGGAAATGTTAGAGATATCGAAGGCTTCCATCCTTGCCGCAGTGGGAATCTGCAGGATCTCCGCTATCTCCCGGACAGCACCGATGGTACGCTTTTCTTTCTTTTTGATCCGTTCCATATCCTGCTCCAGAACAAGGCGTGCATTGTCCTCCGCCAGCGAGAGGAGTCCGGCCTTGTCTCCGCGCTTCGGCTGAAGCAGGGAGACCTTCTGTTCCTTTTTGTCGGAAAGGTAGGAGAGGAGGATCTCCGGTTCGGGGACCGGGATCCGGGTCAGGATCTCCTTCGGAATATATGGTGTACTGCTGTAATACTGCTTCAGAAATGCCAGGAGGACCTCCTCGTCCGGTTCCTCCGCTTCCGCGGACATATGGTGATTCTCCCGGCCGATCAGCTGACCGTCCCGGACGAAGAAGACCGTGATCACGGTATCCGTCTCACCCCGGGCAAAGGCTACGATGTCGCGGTTGTCGGAGTTGGTATCATTCATCCGCTGCTTATCCATGATATGGTTGATGCTTTCCATCAGATCACGGACCTCGGCGGCCTTTTCGAACTCCATTTCCGCAGCGTAGTTCTTCATTTTCTGCTTCAGCTCTGCGAGCAGTTCCTTCGTATCACCCTTCAGAAAGGCAATGGCTTGACGGATCTGCTCCCGGTATTCTTCGGCGCTGACAAGGCCTTCGGAGCAGGGGCCGCTGCACTGACCGATCTGGTAGTACAGACAGGGGCGTTCCTTTCCGATGTCACGGGGCAGGTTCCGGTTGCAGGTCCGGAGACGGAAGAGCTTCTGAACCAGAAGGATGATGTCGTGGACGGCCTTCCCGTCGGTGTAGGGTCCGAAATATTTGGATCTGTCACGGCGCATCTGGTGACTGAAAAGGATCCTGGGATATTCCTCATCGACGGTGACCCGGATATAGGGATATCCCTTATCATCGGTCATCAGTGTATTATACCTGGGACGGTATTCCTTGATGAGATTGCATTCCAGAACCAGGGCTTCCATCTCGGAGCCGGTGATGATGTATTCGAAGTAGGAGATCTGGGAAACCATTTTCATGATCTTCGGGGAGTCGTTGTGACCATGTCCCTTCCGGAAATACTGCCGCACCCGGCTATGCAGATCCACGGCTTTTCCCACATAAAGAATCTCCTCGCTGTCGCTGTGCATCAGGTAGACACCGGGGAGGTGGGGCAGCTTCTTCAGTTCTTCTTCAATGTCGAATTCTTTCATGTAATCATTCTAACATATATGGCAAAAAAACGCCATCTGTGATACAATCATACATAGTCTGTAAGAGACATTTTGTATTCTGTTACATGAAATAACATATGGGGGATTGAACATGAATGTAGAGTACAGTGTGAAGCTGTCTGACTTCATCAGGAAGTTGAATTTGAAGAATTACACGCCCGAGATCGATACGGAGAAGATCCTGATCACGGATCCGGATATCAACCGTCCGGCGCTTCAGCTGGCCGGCTTCTTCGAGCATTTTGATTCGGCGCGTGTGCAGATCTGCGGAAATGTGGAGCATGCGTATCTGGCGGATATGCATACCAGGGAAGAGAATATCGAGATCTTCGATAAGTTGTTTCAGTTCCCGATCCCGTGTCTTGTATTCTGCCGGGATATCGAGCCGTATGATTTCATTATCGAGGCGGGGATAAAGCACGGGATACCGGTTCTTTCCTCGGAATTCACCACATCGAATTTCGTGCATGAGGCAGTTCGCTGGCTGCATGAGGAGCTGGCTCCGCGGATCTCCATCCATGCGGTGCTTGTGGATGTATTCGGCGAAGGTGTTCTGATCATGGGTGACAGCGGTATCGGTAAGTCCGAGGCGGCGCTGGAACTTCTGAAGCGCGGGCATCGTCTGGTGGCGGATGATGTGGTGGAGATCAAGAAGATCAGTGATGATCAGCTGATCGGTCAGAGCCCGGCCATCACCCGGCATTTCATCGAACTCCGGGGGATCGGGATTATTGACGTGAAGACCATGTTCGGCGTTGAGTGCGTGAAGATCTCCCAGCAGATCGATCTTGTGATCAACCTGGAGGAGTGGGACAAGGATGCGAATTACGACCGTATGGGTCTGGAGGATCAATATGTGGAGTTCCTGGGGAACCGGGTGGTAAGCCACAACATCCCCATCCGTCCCGGCCGGAACCTGGCCATCATCGTGGAGTCCGCTGCGGTCAACCACCGTCAGAAGAAGATGGGCTATAATGCGGCGCAGGAAATGTACCGCCGCGTCATGGAGAATATTCAGAAGAACAATTCATAATAGGAGGAAGGAAGAATGAGTTATGTATTCGGAGTAGACATTGGGGGAACTACGGTTAAGATCGGTCTTTTCTCGGAGGACGGTGTGATCCTTGATAAGTGGGAGATCACGACCCGTACGGATGACGGCGGCGCATACATCCTGGGAGATATCGCTGAGTCCGTAAAGGCAAAGATGGAGGAGAAGAGCATCTCCAGGGACGACGTGATCGGCGTTGGAATGGGCGTTCCGGGACCGGTGAAGGACGACGGAACCGTGATCAAGTGCGTAAATCTGGGCTGGGGAGTCTTCAACGCAGCCGATGAACTGGGCAAGCTCCTGGATATGAAGGTGAAGGTCGGAAATGATGCAAATATGGCTGCCCTCGGCGAGATGTGGCAGGGCGGCGGCAAGGGCCATCTGAACATTGTCATGATCACTCTGGGAACCGGTGTCGGCGGCGGTATCATTCTGGACGGAAAGATGCTGGCGGGCATAAACGGTGCCGGCGGTGAGATCGGACATATGACCATGGATCTTACGGAGACCGATGTATGCAACTGCGGCAAGCGCGGATGTCTGGAGCAGTATGCTTCCGCAACCGGTATCGTTCGTATGGCAAATAAGGCCCTGAATGATTCAGACCGTCCCTCCAAGCTTCGTGAGGTGCAGTACATTTCCGCCAAGGAGATCTTTGATGCGGCGAAGAGCGGTGACGATCTTGCCATGGAGCTGGTTGAGGATCTGGGAAGAAAGCTGGGCCTGGCTCTGGCACAGGTTGCCGGCGTGGTAGATCCGGAGGTCTTCGTTATCGGCGGCGGCGTGAGCCGTGCCGGCCAGATCATCCTGGATGTGACCGAGAAGTACTATAAGCAGTATGCATTCCATGCCTGCAAGAACACCGGCTTCGAGCTGGCGGTTCTCGGTAATGACGCGGGTATGTACGGCGGAGCAAGGGCTGTGCTTGGTTAGTTTCATCTGACAGCGCGGAGCTTCCGCGGCTTGTGAAAAATGACGGAATAACCCCGAAAATCGGCTTTTTTTCGTAAAGTTTGTAAATTGTAAATGCGGGCGCTATCATGTATAGTTTATGATAGCGCCCGAACTATGTCCGGGCGGATTCTGAGAATATGATTTGGTATTTAGATAGAGCAGCCATGAATTTCCTGTATGACGAACCGATGAAACTTCATACGACCTTCCGGACTGGCGGGCCTGCCGGCAGATTCTGCTCGGTTGCATCCGAGGAAGAACTGATGGAGGTGCTTGCAGAGCTCTCCCGGGAAGGAGAAACTCCGGTGATCATCGGGAACGGGAGCAATCTTCTGGTTTCCGACCGTGGGATCGAAGGCACGGTGGTGGAGATCGGAGAGCATTTCCGTAAGGTGACCGTTGAGGGACAGAAGATCTATGCCGAGGCCGGTGCGCCTCTGTCCGTCATCGCAGCTGCCGCAAGGGATGCTTCTCTGGGGGGCTTTGAATTTGCCTCCGGTATCCCGGGAACGCTGGGTGGCGCCATCTGCATGAACGCAGGTGCCTATGACGGAGAAATGAAGGATGTGGTGGAGTATGTGGATGTACTTCGGAACGGTGAGAAGGAACGGATCCCGGGAGCTGATATGAAGTTCGGATATCGCCACAGCATCTGCAGCGAGGAGCCGATCATCGTGCTGGGAGCAGGGATCCTGCTTCAGCCGAAGGACAAGGAAGAGATTCAGTCAAAAATGCAGGAACTGAACCGGAGACGGAGAGAGAAACAGCCTTTGGAGTTCCCGAGTGCGGGTTCCACCTTTAAAAGACCCACGGGATATTTTGCCGGAAAGCTGATCCAGGATGCAGGCCTGGCAGGTTACAGGGTCGGCGGAGCAGAGGTTTCCGAAAAGCACTGCGGATTCGTGATCAACAGGGGGGATGCGTCCTCGAAGGATATCTATCAGCTGATCCTTCATGTGATCCGGACCGTGGAAGAACAGTTCGGCGTGACACTGGAGCCGGAGGTCAGGCTTTTAGGTGACTTCACGACTGAATAAAAAGAGTTAAAGAACAGGAGATACGGTATGCGTTTTGTCATCGTAACGGGAATGAGCGGAGCAGGAAAGTCCACAGCCCTTCGGACTATGGAGGACATGGGATATTTCTGTGTGGACAATCTCCCCGTTCTTCTGATCGAGAAATTCGCAGAGATCTCCCGTGACCAGAATCTGAAATATGACAAGGTGGCAGTGGGGATCGATATCCGCAGCGGAAAGAAGCTGGATGATCTCTCCCTGGTGCTGGCCAATCTGAAAAATGATAATTTTACATATGAGATCCTCTTCCTGGACGCCAATGACTCCGAGCTGGTAAAACGCTTCAAGGAGACGAGGCGGGAACATCCGCTGACCAGAGGCGGAAGAGTGGAGGACGGTATCGCGGAGGAGCGCGGAAGGATCGCCTTCCTGCGGGAGATCGCGGATTATATCGTGGATACATCGGGACTTCTGACCAGGGAACTGAAGAAGGAAGTAAAGAAGCTCCTGTCCGCTGAGAAGGAATACTCGAACATGATCGTTTCGGTCGTGTCCTTCGGATATAAGAACGGTATCCCCCGGGATGCCGATCTGGTATTTGACGTCCGTTTCCTTCCGAATCCCTACTATGTTCCGGAACTGAAGACCTGTACCGGAAATGATGAGGCTGTCCGGAATTACGTGATGCAGTCCGGCGAGGGCGAAGAGTTCCTGAACAAGCTCTACGGCATGCTGGAATATCTGATCCCCAGGTTTGTTGAAAATGAGGGGAAGCATCAGCTGGTGGTTGCCATCGGCTGTACGGGCGGCAGACACCGCTCGGTGACCATTGCCAATCTTCTGCGTGACCGTCTGCAGGTACTTCCGTATTCGGTTCGTGTGTTCCACAGGGATATCGGAATGGATACCATAATCAAGGGTGAGTAATTATGTCATTTTCATCTGAACTTCGTACGGAGCTTTGCGACAGGATCGACCGGTCCGCACACTGCAGGATCGCCATGCTGGCAGGTATCATCACCCTGGACGGGAAAATGAAGCTGCAGGACGGCAGACGATGCCTCTCCATCCGTATGGAGAAGGACGAGGTGGTGGAAACGACGAAGCGGCTTCTCCGCATGGTATTCCAAGTGGAGGAGAAGGATCTGGAGATCGTTCCACGAACCCAGGAGGGCGCAAGGATCCGGATCTACAACACGGATCTGATCGACCGGATGTTCCGTACCCTGAAACTGACCGAGCTCGAGGACCGGCTGGATGTGGATGATGTGGTCATGGCACGGGGCTGCTGTATGGTCGCCTTTCTACGCGGATCCTTTCTGGCAGCAGGATCGGTTTCCAATCCCGAGAGTCAGTACCAGCTGGAGATCGTAACGGGACGGGATACCGTGACCCGCCAGGTGCTTCAGGCGTTGGAGGGCTTCGGCGTTACGGGCCGTGTGACCGAACGGAAATACAGCCAGGTGGTTTACATCAAGGATGCGGACGGGATCAGTGATACGCTGGGACAGATGGGCGCATCGAACGCGATGATGGAATTTGAGAATATTCGGATCCTAAAGGGCATCCGGAATAACATAAACAGAGAGGTGAACTGCGATACCGCAAATATCACCAAGACCGCAAATGCGGCGATAAAGCAGATCGAGGACATTCGCCGGATCGAGGCGACCGTCGGCCTGCACAGTCTTCCGGCAGGTCTGCAGGAACTGGCAAGGGTCCGGCTGGAGAATCCGGATCTGTCCCTCAAGGAACTGGGACAGCTGCTGGATCCGCCCCTCGGGAAGTCAGGTGTCAACCACCGGCTTCGTAAGATCAGTGAACTTGCGGCCGATCCGGAGTCTCTCCGGTGACAGGCCTCAGGATATATCCTACAAGAAATACTAAGGAGAAAAGCAATGACTACCAAGAAATGTATCATTAACCTTCCCAGTTACTCAGAAGCTCGTCCGGTCGCAGAGATCGTACAGACAGCGAGTCAGTATGAGAGCCGGATTTTCCTGATCTCCGGAGACAAGAAGATCAACGCAAAAAGCATCATGGGAATGATGAGTCTTTCCCTTTGCAACAATGAAGAAATCGAGGTTGAGGCAGCCGGCCCGGATGAGGAAGCAGCTGTATCCGCGATCGTTGATTATATGAGTCCTGTTGCGTAAGTTTCCTTGCACATTCGAACCTTTTATGATAAAATAGAGTGGATTTTATCTGTTCTTTTTTACGTAACAGGTCATAAGGATGTGGAGGAAGACGCACCATGGGATTTTTCAGCAATATCAAAGAGCATATACCGCTTATTAAGAATATCGGTAAGCCCAAGTCTAACAAAAGCAGCGTAGAGCTTCAGTATGACAAGGCCATGAACCTGATGGAGAACGCCAACGGGACCGAGGCTGTTGAGATCCTGGAGAAGATCGCCGACATCGGCATCATGGATCAGCAGTATAAGTCTCTTGGTCTGGATGCACTGAAGATCCTCAGCGGCTTCTATGAGACCGGCTCCTTTAAGAACGCGAAGGTTGAACGCGATCTGAATAAGGCAGCGGCCTATCTCGAGAAGTATACCAATCAGACGAACGACGGGGAAGCCACCTATAAAACGGCGGAAATGTACCTGGAAGCTCAGAACTTCTCAAAAGCCATCACATTTTTCGAAAAATCTACCCAGCGCGGTATCAAGCCCGCATATATGAAGCTGGGTTCTATCTATGAGAACGGTCTTTGCCGGATCGACCAGTATGGAAATAAGAGCGAATTCGTTATTCCCGTCGATCTGGAAAAGGCCATGTCGTGGTACAAACAACTGGCAGATATGGGCGATTCCAAGGCTGTGGCAGCGTTTGAGCGTGTGGACTATGCGTCCAAGCATACAGACAGTCTGGAATTTGAGGAGAAGGACAAGCTCTATTCCGAGATCGCCGAGAAGCGTAAGGAGAAGGGCAAGGAGCCCCGCTATAAGGCCATCGATCCTGCCAAACTTCAGTACCAGTATACCTATGTACACAATCAGGTGGACGGTTACATCCACAAATTACCGAAGGACTGGGTAAAGACCATCAACGAGGAGACCGACGAAGAGTACTATGCACCCAGCATCACCTATCGGGATTTCGCCATGTATGTCAGCTATGACAGTATCCCGAGGGATTCCAAGAAGACTCTGGAGAATTATCTCCGTTACTGCAACGAGGCGTTTGACGAGGAACTGCAGCTGAAGCCGTATATCACAGAGTATGCGGACGGTATCTGCACCACCTTCTATCATAAGGGCATGAATAAGGGTATCGTTACCTTCGCGTTCTATTCCGGACGCCGTCTTGCCTGCATGCGTTTCGTCTGCGCGACCATGGAGATCATCGAGCAGTACGAGGAGATCATCTTCGAGACAGCGAACTCATTTGCCTTCGTTGCTCCGACCCGTGTCAGTGATCAGAGTCTGAACCGTAAGGATAACCAGTATTACAGCGAGGCTGTTTACTGCTACTATCTGGAGGACTATGAGGGTGCCATGACGGCAGCCAAGCAGGCGCTGAAGGAAGGCTCCATCAAGGCAAGCTACCTTCTGATCGACCTGTACTACGATAACGATTCACCCTATCGTGATATCGAAAAGACCATCAGCTACGCAAAGCAGCTGTTTGAGGCAACAAAGGATCCGGATCTGGCCTTCCTGATCGGAAATATCTACGATCAGCAGCAGAAGGACTATATGAAGGCGCTGAACTGGTACGAGAATGCACATCGTCTCGGCCACAAGCGTGTAGCCTTCTATCTGGGACGTTTCTATTACTATGGTCTGCTCCGTACACAGCGTGACGGTGACAAGGCCATGACTTACTTCCTGGAGGCTCAGAAGAACGGTATCATTGAGGCGGATGCCTATATCAAGGATATCAAGGAGCTGAAGGGTGAGGACCTGCAGAGTGCCGTTGAGAAATGGGACCGCGCCGTAGAGGCCGGAAGTGCCGCAACCGCTCTGAAGGTGGCTCTGATGAAGCAGAGTCAGGTCTTCTATATTGCTACAAACTATGAGATCGAGAAGGCATTCCAGGAGGCTCTTACTCTCGGAAGCACACAGGCTGCTTACGAGCTGGCGAAGATCTATGAGCGCCAGGAGAAGGATCCGGAGTTTACCGGTGAGAAGAAGAGTATGGAATACTTCGAGAAGGCCTTCGATCAGAATTACGAAGAATTCGATAAGGAGAACCTCTTCAAGGTGATCCAGTACAAGGAGTCCAAGGGCGAGACCACGGAGAATCTGATCAAGCTCTATCTGCAGAACGCGGCTATGGCGCATGTGCCTGCAGTGGATAAGATCGTAGAGCTTGTAGGATATCGTACACCGGCCATCACCGAACTGTATCAGCGCCTGATCGGGCTGGCGGAGACCGGTGACGAGAATGCGATCATTTCCATGAACAAGCTGGAGAAGAAGTATCCGGATCTTGTAATTGCAGAGCCCTCCAAGGACGAGAAGGTTATCGAGAACAAGTTCTTCCGTCTTCTGGTTCCGAAGAACTGCAGCCCCACCATCAACGATGACGGCGGTACCATCAATCTTGCGGATTCCGTGATCGAATTTGCGGTTGCAGAGCTGCCTGTCAAGGTTGAGAACGAAGATGATTACCTGAAGATCTACAAGCTGATCCTGTCCGAGTATCTTCCGGACGATTCGGCCGAGATCATCATTGCAAATTCCCGTATGATCGGTTCCGGTATGAAGGAGTCCAAGAACAACATCCACTCCTTCAGTATCCTGCTGATCAGCTCCAAGAACCAGTATCTCTTCAAGCTGTCCTCCAAGGACCGCCGTCAGATGATGCAGTTCAAGGAGGAAGTGACCAAGATCTCCAAGTCGCTGGTTGAGACCGGTGAGATCTATGTTGCAGAGGACGGAAACCGGAGAGATATCGGTCTGTCCATCCTGCTGAAGGCAAATGAAGGTGGATTCCTGTCCATCGGAAAATCAGCTGACTAATTGAAAAAGCCCCGGAGCTTCGGGGCTTTTTGACGAAGAGGAGGTTAAAATTTATGGCGTATGATGCTAAGTTCATGGAACGTGCGATCAAGCTTGCCAAACTGGGAGTCGGACGTGTAGATCCCAATCCGCTGGTAGGTGCAGTGATCGTTAAGGACGGCAAGATCATCGGTGAAGGATACCACACGGGTTACGGTATGCCTCATGCGGAGCGCGAGGCGATCAACAGTCTGACGGAATCCGCCAGGGGGGCGGAAATGTACGTCACGCTGGAGCCCTGTGCTCATACGGGAAAGCAGCCGCCCTGTACCGCGGCAATTCTGGATCAGGGGATCCGTACGGTATATGTAGGTTCCATGGATCCGAATCCGAAGGTAAATGGCAGAGGAGTCTGGACTTTGCGTCAGCACGGCGTTGAGGTTGTGACCGGATGCATGAAGAAGGAATGTGATGCTCTGAATCCGGTATATTTTCACTATATCACGACCAAGCGTCCGTATGTCGTTTTGAAATATGCCATGACCCTGGATGGAAAGATAGCAACCACCACCGGCGCCAGCCGCTATATTTCCGGAGATTTTGCCCGGGGACGTGTGCGTGGTATGAGAAACCAGTATCCTGCGATCATCGTAGGTATCGGTACCGTCCTTGCGGATGACCCGATGCTGGATAACCGTCGTCAGAAGGACCGTACACCGATCCGTATCATCTGCGATACCCATCTTCAGATCCCGCTGGATTCCAAGGTGGTTCAGACCGCCGGTAAGATTCAGACCCTCGTTGCAACCAGCGAGCGTATGTCCGAGGATGCAAAGGAGAAGCTTCCGAAGCTGGAGGAGGCAGGCGTAGAGGTTCTGCTGATCCCCGAGAAGGATGGCCATATCGATATGGAGCCTCTGATGGACAAGCTGGGCGAGATGGAGATCAGCGGCATCATGTCCGAGGGCGGCGGAAATCTCTCCTGGAGTCTGCTTCGTGACGGCCTTGTAAATGAAGTTGTGATCTTTACCGCACCGAAGATCTTCGGTGGTATTACGGCTATGACTCCTGTGGAAGGAGAGGGCGTTAACTTCGTGGAGGATGCACTTCCTCTTCATCTGGTTGAGTCCGAGGTCCTTCCCGGAGGAGATATCTATGCGCGTTATATCGTAGGACCGGAGCCGGAGGAGGATGATGAGGATGTGGATGTTGAAACCGCAGAACCCCGTCCGATCGCCAAGATCCAGTCCTCGCCCGCACCTGTTGCCCCGGAGGGCTTTGTGGATGCGGATGCGACCTCGAAGAAGGCTTCCGAGGCGATCCAGTTTGAGGATATGCCCGGTGAAGTAAAGAAGCCGGCTGCATCCGAGGATGACGGATGGGCAGTGGCTGATAATATCCCCGCATATGTACCTGAATCAGAGGATGACGATGATGTGGAGGACAGACCTCCGGTAGAACTGGAGACGAGGATCGTGACCGAGGTTCTTTCGGCGGATCTGAACCCCTTCAACATCGAGGAGCGTGAATAAGTGTTTACCGGGATTGTAGAGGAAAAGGGAAGGCTCCTTTCCATAGAGAAAGGAGCCGTCTCTGCTATACTCACCATAGGTGCCGGCAGGGTGCTCGAGGGGACGAAGATCGGGGACAGCATCGCCGTGAACGGGGTATGCCTTACCGTTACCACATTAGGAAGCGACCGTTTCTCTGCGGATGTGATGGCGGAGACGCTTCGCAGATCCTCCCTTGGAAATCTATCTGTCGGAGCGTCCCTGAATCTGGAACGTGCCCTTGCGGTGGGTGACCGCCTGGGCGGACATATTGTGTCCGGACATATCGATGGAACCGGAAGGATCACTGAGATCCGGCAGGAGGACAATGCGGTATGGTACCGGATCGAAGCGGATGCAAAGTTGCTTCGGTATATCGTTGAGAAGGGATCCATAGCCATTGACGGCATCAGCCTTACGGTGGCGACGGTTGACAGCAGAAGCTTTCAGGTGTCGGTGATCCCTCATACCAGAGAGGTGACGGCTCTTTCCGAACGAAAGATCGGCGACACCGTCAATCTGGAGAATGACATCATAGGAAAGTACGTGGAGCGTCTTCTGGCCCCTGCGTCCGGAGAGGATGCGAAGGGAAGCGGGCTCACCATGGATTTCCTGGCTGAACACGGGTTTTACTAAATAAATGCGGAGGCTTGTGGCCTTCGCAATGGAGGAACTATGTCTGAACTGAATTCGATCGAGGAAATCCTGGATGATCTCCGGGCCGGGCGTCCGGTTGTGATCATGGATGATGAAGATCGGGAAAATGAAGGAGACGTGATCTGTGCGGCAGAATTCGCGACCACAGAGAACGTCAATTTTATGGCTAAATTTGCCCGGGGACTGATCTGTATGCCGATGGATCCGTCGTATTCTGACCGGTACAATCTTCCCCAGATGTGCATTGTCAATACGGATAATCACTGTACCGCCTTTTCCGTGTCGGTAGACCATGTATCTACGACCACGGGTATCTCCGCAGAGGAGAGAGGTGTCACGGCGCGGGCATTTGCGTCGCTGACCGCAAAGAAGGAGGACTTTCGGAGACCGGGACACATGTTCCCTCTGGAAGCCAAGGCAGGTGGAGTGATCGAGCGGAACGGTCATACGGAAGCAACGGTGGATCTTTGCCGGCTGGCGGGTCTGCAGCCTGTAGGTCTCTGCTGTGAGATCATGAGGGATGACGGTTCCATGGCCAGGTACGATGATCTTGTGACCTTTGCTGCAGAGCATGATCTTAAGATCAGCACCATCGAGAAACTGGTACAGTACCGTAAGGAGCATGAGGTTTTCGTGGAGGAGGTTACAAATGCGAAGCTTCCCACGAAATACGGAAACTTCACCATTCACGGATATATCAATAAGCTGAACGGAGAGCATCATGTGGCACTGACCATGGGGGATGTGACGGATGGTTCTCCGGTGCTTGTGAGAGTGCATTCCGAGTGCCTGACCGGTGATGCCTTCGGCTCCATGAAATGTGATTGCGGGGAACAGCTGGATGCGGCCATGAAGCAGATCGCGGCTGAAGGAAGAGGAGTTCTTCTCTACATGCGGCAGGAGGGCCGGGGGATCGGCCTGATCAACAAGATCCGTGCCTATGCCCTTCAGGATCAGGGACGGGATACGGTAGAAGCAAATCTGGAGCTCGGCTTCCCGGAGGATGCCAGGGATTATACCATCGGAACCCAGATCCTTGTGGATCTCGGAGTCCGGAAGATGAGGCTTCTCACGAACAATCCGTCGAAGATCTACGGACTTGCCGGATATAAGCTGGAGATCGTGGAGCGTGTGCCCATAGAGATCGCGCCTTCCACCTACGACTTGTTCTACCTGAAGACGAAGAAGGAGAAGATGGGTCATATCCTGGAGGATGTGTAGAATAGCGCAAGTATAGAGTATTAGGAGAGAAACCATGAAGAAGATTGAAGGAAATGTAGTAGCAGAAGGCCTGAAGGTCGGCATCGTAGCAGCGCGTTTCAACGAGTTTATCGTATCCAAACTGGTGGCAGGTGCCGAGGACGGGCTTGTACGTCACAACGTGAACCCGGATGACATCGAGGTGGCCTGGGTTCCCGGTGCATTTGAGATCCCGTTGGTTGCAAAGAAGATGGCACTTTCCGGTAAGTATGATGCAGTGATCTGTGTCGGAGCAGTGATCCGCGGTCAGACCAGCCATTATGACTATGTTTGTGCTGAGGTTTCCAAGGGGATCGCACAGGTATCTCTGGAGGCCGGCATTCCGGTGATGTTCGGTATCCTTACCACGGACAATATCGAACAGGCAGTTGAGCGTGCAGGTACCAAGGCCGGAAATAAGGGCTATGACTGTGCACTTGGTGCCATTGAGATGGTGAACCTGCTGAAGCAGATGTAGGCCGGTCACCGGTTATCTGCAGAGTTATGGAGCGTCTGCTGCAGCTGCGGCGGACAGTATAGAGGAGAACGGATGCGAAATCTTCTATTCTTTGATATAGACGGAACACTCATCACAGATGACGGAAGAAAGATATTCCCGGCGGATGCGAAGGCGGCCCTTCAGGCTGCCCGTTTTGCCGGGAATCTTATATTTATCAATACGGGCAGAGTCCGGTGTAATGTGAATGAGATCCTGAATGAGACTCAGTTTGACGGAATGGTCTGTGGCTGCGGTACCTACATCGAGTATCAGGGAGAGGTGCTTCTGCACCGGACGATCCCGAAGGAGCGCTGCAGGGAGATCGCGCTGATGTGCAGAGAATGCAGGATGCAGTCCTTCTTTGAGTATTCGGATTTCTGCTGTTATGATCCGGAGGTGGATCTGCCGTACCTTCCGCCGGTGGTGGAAGAGATGAAGGATCCGGGATATTCCTTTGTCACCGACATTTCCGGAGAGGAATTCCGTTTTGACAAATTTTCCGGATGGTTCGATGAGACCAGTGATGTGGAACGTTTTAAACGGGAGATCGCAGGGGAATTCAGGTATATTGACCGGGGGCCGGGCTTCTTTGAGGTGGAGCCGGAGGGCTTCTCCAAGGCCAGCGGCATGCAGTTCCTGCTGGAATACTTTGATCTTCCCTTCAGCAGCAGCTACGCCTTCGGTGACAGTAACAACGACCTGGAGATGCTGCAGTATGCGGCACATTCGGTCTGCATGGAACAGGGAAGTGAGCTCTGTCGGAGACAGGCGGAGTTTGTAACCACCGGAGTGGAACAGGAAGGGATCCGGAAGGCCCTGGCACATTACGGATTGTTTGGAAAGTAATACCGGAAATGAAGAGTTATTACAACGAAGAAGAAAGAAAAAAATACGAGGGAGAGGACCCGGAGCCGAAGAATGACCGGGATCCGGAAGAGGAACCGGAGCACGAGCACAGGTCTTCCCTGGATTTTGAGGTGCCGGAGCGGACAAATGTGTTCGAGCAGCTGCGGCTTTCCATCGTGTGTCCGAAGAAGCTGATCGGTCTGTCCCAGCTTACGGTGGGAAGGTTTGTACGCTATGTTCTGTTCCTGGGAACGCTGATCACCGTGATGCTCTATGTGGTTCCGGTTGCCACGACCCTGATCCATTTCGGAGGACTCAGGAATCTTTTTGAAAATCAGATGCCGGAATTCAGTCTTCAGAACTCCATCCTGAAGGCGGACGAGCCATTTACGATCAATCTCGGAACCTGTGATATCGTGGTGGATACGTCAGGCGCGACCGTAGCGTCGGATTCTCTCGGGAACAGGGAACTGACCTTTGCCATCGGTTCAAGAAAAGTGCAGGCGATCCTGACGCAGAACGGCCTCAGGACGGTGCTTGTGGAGGGAAGGGTTTCCGATTTTTTCCCGGAGGGCTTTAACAGGGAAACGCTGGTTGAAGCCATACCCGGGTTTTATATCGCTCTCTTCCTGGGAGGACTCTTTGTGCTGGCCTTTACGGTCGTCAAGTATCTGCTGGGATCCCTTCTGTACATGCTGATCGCATGGGCCATTGCAAAGCGTACCGGACTGGATCTGACAAAGGGAAATGTATTCCGGCTCTGCTTCTATGCGCAGACCATCGGTATCCTTCTTGTCAATATCAACAGTGCCACCGGCGGATATCTGCCGGGAACCATCGTATCGATGGTCGGGATCTTCATTACGATGAATTTCGTATTTAAGACCTTTAAGCCCTACATGAGATTCGGGCAGGACGAGTAGTATCCGGGTGAAGCTTCGCAGGTGCGGCGGAAGGCTTATTCACGCCGGAAGAACGAAGCTAAAACACGCCGGGAGTAAGTCGGACTCTGTCGAGAAAAGTTGATATCTCATCCCCGGAAAGACGGCTCAGCGCCGCATTTGTAAAGGATCCGTCCTCGGTCACCTCCCGGAGGAACCAGGATGGAGGAAGAAAGGCTTCCGCCTCCTCTACGGAATCGAATTCCACCTCGGCATAGATCAGTCCGTCCAGCGCATCGTGGAATACATCCAGTTCGATGGTCAGCTCACTGCCGGAGAAGGAGTATGGGATCAGATACCTGGTCTTGGACAGGAAGGTGCCTTCCACCTTGTCGGACAGCCGGTCATACTGCTCCCCGGTCAGTTCGGTTTCGAACTCTTCCCGGGCCAGTAGACCGCCGGATTTTACCGTCAGGATGTATGAATCATTGCTTCTCCGGATCCGGATCACCGGATCGGTGGAGATATAGCCCTGGGACATTTCCTTTCTGGGGTACTGATCCAGGGATAAGGCAGAGGGATCTGCCAGGAATTTTCGTTCGATTTCCATAGGGAATACCTCGTTTCTCTGTTTTGACATTTGGATTATTCCATTATATACTTGATAGGTACTGTCCGCAAGACCGGAGAAACCGGGAGGACCTGAACATAAGTGAAAGAGCGGTATCCATGAAAGGAGCATATTATGAGTAAGGTATATGTATTTCTTGCAGAAGGATTCGAAGAGAGCGAGGCTGTGGTGCCCATTGACCTGCTTCGGAGAGCGGGAGTGGAAGTGGTAACGGTTTCCATCACGGAGGAGACATTGGTACCCGGTTCACACGGGATTCCGGTGACGGCGGATACCACCATCGGTCAGCTCACCGAGCCGGCGGATGCGATCTTCCTGCCGGGAGGTCTGAAGGGGACCAACAATCTGAAGGAGAGCAAGGCTGTGGCTGAGCTGATCCTGGCGCATAAGGAAGCCGGAAAATATCTGACAGCCATCTGTGCGGCTCCGCAGGTTTATGGCCTGATGGGACTTCTGGAAGGGAAAAAGGCTACCTGCTATCCGGGTGTTGAGGACAAGCTTCTCGGTGCGGAGTGGACCGGCGGTATTCAGACGGTAGCGGTGGACGGACAGTTTATTACCAGCCGTGGCATGGGAACTGCCATGGATTTCGGTTTGAAGCTTGTGGAAATTCTGGTGTCTCCCGAGAAGGCACAGCAGATAGCAAATCAGGTGCTATATCCCAAAGCATAGGGAACAGGAAAGGAAGAAAATGAAACATATCACAGTACGTGACATTGAACGGGCAACCAAAGGAACCCTCATCTGTATGAATGAGGAAGAGGAGGAAGGAGACGTCGCCGAACGTCAGGTGACGGATCTTTGTATCAACTCGCAGAAGATCAAGGCAGGAGACCTTTTCGTACCGCTCCTGGGAGAGAATACAGACGGACATAACTATCTGCCCTCGGCCATGGAGAAGGCCGCCGCTGCATTGACGGCAAAGGCTCCGGAGGAACTGTACGGGACGCCGGAAGCACTTGCGGCAGCGAAGAAGCGGGGAGATGTCCTGATCAGGGTGGAGGATACGGAGAAGGCGCTACAGGATGTGGGAGCCTATATCCGCATGCAGTATGAACCGCCGGTCATCGGCGTTACCGGAAGTGTGGGAAAGACCACCACACGGCGGATGATCGCAACGGCCCTGGGAGGAAACCGTGAGGTCTATGAAACGCCGGGAAACCTGAATTCCAGATACGGAGTTCCCATTGCCACCAGCCGTATGCTGGACCAGCCCTCGGAGGTTGCGGTTCTGGAAATGGGGATCGACCGGATCGGGGAGATGGATATCCTTCAGTATGTTGCCCGGCCGGAGATCGCAGTCTGCACCATGATCGGTGTCTGCCACATGGAATACTTCGGAACCCAGGAGGTGATCCGACAGGAGAAGCTGAAGGTTGCGTCCGAGGATGCGATCCTGTTTCTGAATGCGGATGATAAGTTGCTTCGGGAAATGAAGGGGCGTGCGACAGCGAAGGAAGTGTACTTCTACGGTCTGTCTCAGGATGCGGAATACCGCGCAGAGGAGCTTCGGAATATCAATGACGGCGTGCGCTTTGTCTATTGTCACGAGGATGTGAGGATACCGGTGGAACTTCCGGTTGCCGGAGATCATAACGTGAGAAATGCAGTGGTCGCCATGGCAATCTGTGATTATCTTGGCCTGGATCTTGAGGAATCGGCAAAGGCGCTGGCGGATTTTCAGCCCATGCGTCAGCTGGTACGCAGGACCAAGGCAGGTACGGTGGTGATCGATGATACATACAATGCCAGTCCGGATTCCATGAAGGCGTCCCTTCAGGTATTGTCGGAACATGCGGCTGCCGGTTCACATTGGGCAGTGTTGGGAGATATGTTCGAGCTTGGCAGCCTGGAGAAGGAATTGCATGCGTCCGTAGGTGATGCATTTGCCGGACTTCATGTGGACAGACTGGTTACGGTCGGAGATCTGGCGAAGGAACTGGCAAAGCACGCAGAGCAGGCTCTTCCGGGTCTTAAGGTTCAGTCCTTTGACGGTTTGGAGGATGCGACCGCTCTGCTGAAGGCGGAGCTGAAGCCGGAAGATGTGGTCCTGATGAAGGCTTCCCACGGAATGCATTTTGATGAGATCGTTTCGGCGGTTTTACAGTAAGAATCATAAAATAGAAGACCCGCGATCCCCAAGCAGGGGTTGCGGGTCTTTTCGCGCGTAAATGAGCCATGCACGGGAAACGATCACATGGCTCATTTGCATTGAGATCATTCACATGAAAGAAAAATGAAAATAATTTTCATTTTCATATTGACATTTGGAAACAATCTGATAAAATGAAAATCGTTTTCAAATTATAATTACACGTGTATGAAGACGTATTCTTGAATCCTTACGCGGAGGAGATGGATTGCCATGGAAGGAAAACCAAATTATAAGACAAAACAGCGGACACAGCTTCTGGATTACATGAAGACAGTTCCGGGACAGCATATCACCGTCAATGACGTATGCGACTATCTGCATCGTCAGGGCGTGTCCATCGGGCAGACGACGGTCTACCGGCAGATGGAGCGTATGGTGGATGAGGGCATCGTCAATAAGTATCTGATCGATGCGAACAGTCCGGCCTGCTTCGAATATGTTCCCGAGTCGGATCACCGGACCGAGGGTGTCTGCTTTCACTGTAAATGTGAGAAATGCGGTAAGCTGATCCATATGACATGCGAAGCGTTAAGCGGGATCAGGGAGCATCTGATGGAGGATCACGGCTTTCTGCTGGATCCCCGGAGAACCGTATTCTACGGAGTATGCGAAGCATGCCGGACGGCATGAGCCGGCATAGGAAAAAGAAAGACAGAAGTAAGCAGGACCTTTGTCTTCAGACAGGGCCTCGGAAAGAAAGGCAGAATACAAAATGAAGGTAGGAAATATTAAGAGAATTACAGGGATCATCATTATCATCTGTATGATGCTGGCCTGTGCAGCATGCGGTTCCAAAGAGGGGGACACGGCATCCGCAACGGAGAGACAGAAGGAAAAGGATGCAAATACGCTGCAGATCGTTACAACCATTTTCCCGGAATATGACTGGGTGAGAGAGATCCTGGGGACGAACCCGGCGGGAGCGGAGCTGACACTCCTTCTGGACAGCGGAACAGATCTTCACAGCTATCAGCCCACGGCAGAGGATATCATGCGGATCAGCAAATGTGACCTCTTCATCTATGTCGGCGGAGAATCCGATAAATGGGTTGATGATGCGCTGAAGGAAAAGACCAATCAGAATATGATCGTGATCGATCTGATGGATGTTCTCGGTGATAATGCGAAAGAGGAAGAACTGGTCGAGGGCATGCAGGGAGAAGAGGATGAGCATGAGGATGCAGACCACGAGGATGCGGATCATGAGGATGCTGAGCATGACCACGATCACGAGGAGGGACCGGAGTACGACGAGCATGTATGGCTGTCTTTGAAGAATGCGGTCCGGTTCGTGGATGTGATCACGGAGAAGCTGGCCGGGCTGGATGCGGCCAATGCCGAGACCTATCGTGCAAACGCAAAGAAATATACAGAGTCCCTGAACAAGCTGGACGGAGAATACAAAGCGGCTGTGGACGGTTCAAAGAAGACGATCCTCTTCGGTGACCGTTTCCCCTTCCGTTATATGGTGGAGGATTACGGACTTGATTATTATGCGGCATTTATCGGATGCTCCGCCGAGACGGAGGCCAGCTTTGAGACCATCACCTTCCTGGCCGGAAAGGTGGATGAACTGGGACTGAGGAGCATTTTCGTCCTGGAGGGAAATAATCTGAAGATTGCCGAAACCATCAAGAGCAATACAAAGACTAAGGACCAGAAGATCCTGGCGATCAATTCCATGCAGGGTATCACCTCCGCAAATATTGAAGAGGGCGCAAATTATCTTACCATTATGGAAGAGAATCTGAAGGTTTTGAAAGAGGGCCTTCAGTATTGACTTTTTTGCCATAACTCTGTAAGATGTAAGAACAGAGTGTTTTGAGGGGAAAATATTTGATAGGAGGATTGTAACATGAAGGCTTCAGTATATGTTGAGTTTTACGGCGAGCAGGTTAGCCAGGATGAGTTGGTTGCTGCTGCAAAGAAGATCTGGGCAGACAGCGGCAAGAAGGCAGCAGACCTGAAAAGCATTGCTCTTTATGTAAAGCCGGAAGAGGACATGGCTTATTATGTATTTAACGGTAGTGAGACAGGTTCTTTCCATATTATCAATACGCAGAATGACTTCTAAGCAATGAGAAGGCGTTCTGTTGAATCATGGGGACAGACCCGGACAAGTGACGGGCCTGTCCCCGTGGTTGTTCTATCAGACAGTTTTGATCAAAGAATCGAGAGGATACACAAATGATAGCAATGATCGATTATGATGCCGGAAATATCAAAAGCGTGGAAAAGGCGCTTCAGTATCTTGGACAGGAGGTGGTCCTGACCCGTGACAGAGATGTGATCCTGTCGGCGGACCGGGCGATCCTGCCGGGCGTCGGTTCCTTCGGGGACGCCATGGGAAAGCTCCGCGACTACGGACTGGAATCCGTGATCCGGGAATTCGTGGAGACGGGAAAACCGTTTCTGGGGATCTGCCTGGGACTTCAGCTCCTCTTTGAAGAAAGCGAGGAAAGCCCGGGTGTTAAGGGGCTGAACCTGATCAAGGGAAAGCTTCGCAAGATTCCCGAGGGAGACGGAAGGAAGGTTCCGCAGATCGGATGGAACGACATTTCCGTGAATCCTGCGTCACGTCTTTTTAAGGGAGTTGCGGATCATAGCTATGTCTATTTTGTCCATTCCTACTATCTTGAGGCAGAGAACCGGGAGGAGGTTGCGGCCACGACAGAGTACGGAGTGACCATTGATGCGGCAGTAGAGGCGGGAAATGTCTTTGCCTGCCAGTTCCATCCGGAGAAGAGTTCGGGCGTGGGTCTTACGATCCTGAAGAATTTCGTTTCCATGTAATTCTGAGAGCGAAGATGCTTTCGATCATCGTTGTGAAAGGATAGAATATGCTTACAAAAAGAATCATCCCCTGTCTGGATGTTAAGGACGGACGGGTGGTAAAGGGAATCAATTTCGTGAATCTGATCGATGCAGGTGATCCGGTGGAGTGCGGGATCGCATATGATGCAGCGGGTGCGGACGAGCTGGTCTTTCTGGATATTACAGCATCCAGTGACCGGAGAGCCATCGTGGCGGATATGGTGCGCCGTGTGGCGGAAACGGTCTTTATCCCATTTACCGTGGGAGGAGGGATCCGTACGGTGGATGATTTCCGTGCGATCCTTCGTGAGGGCGCGGACAAGATCGCGGTGAATTCGGCGGCGATCGACAACCCCGAACTGATCAGTGATGCGGCAGATAAGTTCGGAAGTCAGTGTGTGGTGGTTGCGATCGATGCAAAGCGCAGGGCCGACGGCTCCGGCTGGACCATCTATAAACACGGAGGTCGTCTGGACTGTGGGATCGATGCCGTTGAATGGGCTGCAAAGGCGGACCGTCTGGGGGCAGGGGAGATCCTGCTTACCAGTATGGACTGTGACGGTACCAAGGAGGGCTATGACATCGAACTGACACGTGCGGTATCGGAGGCGGTCTCCATTCCCGTCATTGCATCCGGTGGTGCAGGGACTACGGATCATTTTTATGAAGCAGTGACCGAGGGAAAGGCAGATGCGGCGCTGGCGGCATCCCTGTTCCACTTTAAGGAGCTGGAGATCCGGGAAGTAAAGGAAGCGCTCCGTCAAAAGGGCGTATCTGTAAGGTTATAATGGGTTCGGAAAGGGACATGAGAAATGATCGAGTATAAATTCATGCGGCTGCCGCGGGAACTGTATCTTGGACTCCGGGCATCCGTGGGTTGGAAATCACTTTCCGAACGCCAGGTACAGGCTGCGCTGCAGGGCTGCAAGGCCATGATCACGGCCTGGGATACGGAGTCCGGTGAGGTTGTCGGTATGGGTCGTCTCGTGGGAGATGAACTGGTGATCATGAACATTCAGGATCTGATCGTACGGCCGGATTATCACGGAAGAGGGATCGGATCGGAGCTGATCAGGTGTCTTCGGGAGAAGGCGGCCGAGGCGCTGGAACCGGGAGAGGAACTGATGTTTACACTGATGTGTGCCAAGGGCAGGGAACGGTTCTATGAGAAGAACGGCTTCATCGCCCGTCCTACACCGGAGCTGGGTCCGGGCATGATCATGTATCTTCATGAGGAGGATGCTCCTGCAGAAAGAGCTGCAGAGGGGACTTCCGTAACCGGTTCATGACCGGATGAATTGAAATGTAAAGGATCAAAGAGAAGAAAAAGAATACTTCGAAAACCTGACGGGAAGCGGCGTACATATGGAAAGAGGCGGTCTCTGTGAGAGGCCGCCTCCTTTTATATTTCAGTTGTCATGTTCTTTATTGAAGCGTTTCGACTGCACGGCGCATTCTGTGTCCGTGAGCCCTGCTGTGCATGCCGGCCAGGCTGTCACCTTCAGCCGCTCTCGAAAGATAGATGCGGTAAAATGCGATCATGTTGATCAGCAGCGCGCCGGTCCATGCAGCGGTTTCAGCATAGGCTGTAGCGTTGAAACCGATCTGTCCCATGAAAAGCACGATCACCAGGATCCGCATTACCATTTCCAGGACACCGGAGAGCATGGGGATAAAGGGCTGTCCCATGCTTTGAACGCCGGTCCGGAAGATGAAGAGGCAGTCCACTGCGATCAGGCTGGCACCCGTGATCGGGAAGTAAGCCGTTGCAAGGGCTATGGGTTCCGAGCCTTCCAGAAGAAGAGTGGCAAGTGTATGCGGGAAGAAGAACATGAGCCCTCCCAGGAGCAGGTATGAGATAAAGGAGATGCCTAAGCATACACGCAGTCCTTCACGGATCCTGCCGAAATTCCTTGCCCCGTAGTTCTGACTGGTAAATGCGCTCATGGCATTTCCGGCAGTGCATGCTGGATTCATGAAAAGGTTGTTGTACTTGCCACAAACGGAATATGCGCTGGTGTAAGCCACACCGTAATCATTTACGAAGGACTGAACCACCATACATCCGATGGCCGTAAGTGCATTCATGAAGGCCATGGGGAGACCGTTCTTCAAAAGCTCCAGGTACTTGGACAGCGGGTTGTGGAAATCGCTTCTCTCCAGACGAATGATCTCAATCCTGCGGATCTGCCGGATGCAGATAAGCGCTGATACGATCTGGGAGAAGATGGTTGCGATGGCTGCACCCTCCACACCTGTATGAAGGACGAAGATGAAGAAACAGTCCAGACCGATATTCAGGAAGGAGGATGCGATGATCGCCTTCAGAGGGGTCTTGCTGTCTCCCAGGGAACGCAGGATGCAGGCGGATACATTGTAAAGGATGGAGGTGGATACCCCGCCCAGGACGATATATCCGTAACGCAGACTGTCTGACATGATCGTCTCATCCGTATTAAGCATATGAAGAGCTCCTGGAAGGAAGATGATACTGATCCCGGTAAGCAGGATTGCGATTCCCACGGAAAGCTTAATGGTGGAGGCAAGATTTCTCCGAAGAGCCTCATAGTTCTTTGCACCGAAGCTTTGGGCAATCAGGATGCCGAAACCATTGGAAAGACCGATGGAAAATCCTACCACAAAGAAGAAGAGGGAGCCCATGTTTCCTACGGCTGCCAGTGCATTGTCGCCAAGTCCCTTTCCTACGATCATGGTATCTGCGAAGTTATATAATTGCTGAAGCATGCTTGTCAGAAGAAGGGGCCAGAAAAACCCCAGGATCTGACGGCGTGCATTTCCGTTTGTAAAATCGGATACGGAGCCGGATACACGTTTCATAGTGACTCCCTGCCTTTCTGTAGTGTTGATGTATACGTTGATGTAAGTGTTGATATATCTGCCTGTAACTGTTTTTGTTATAGGGATTAAAACATGGAATTGAAAAAAGGTTTTTCAATTCTATTGTCAGTTTTACAAATATATGACATAATGTTTTTGTATGTTCATGGTGACCGGAAATGTAGGGCTGTAGGGCAGGAGGGCTTATGAATACAAGTAAGGAACTGGATTACAGGCTGTATCTGCAGAGGGATGAGGAGTTTGTACGGACGGATGTACGACAGGAATTCTCCCGCTATACGGATATCGTGGAGGGACGGGTGGAGAAGGTGAAGAAGAACTATGCGGAGGTGCGTAAGGACTTTTTTGCCGGAAAGGGTGTGCTTTCCAGAAATCCTCTCAGAAACAGCATTTATCATCTGGTAGTATCCATGGGTGTCATTGCCCGGATGTGCGTGGAAGGGGGACTTCCGCATTCGGAGGCATATACCATCAGCGATATTTATATCCAAAGGGCGGATGAATCAAAGACCGTGGATGAGGTGCTGGATCTGCTGGGGCAGGCGCAGCTGGATTTTGCTTCCAGAATGCGAAAACTGCAGAAGAGTCCCCGGGCATACTCTGTCTATGTGCGTCATGCCATCGATTACATATACGATCATTTACACCAGTCCCTGAAAATGGACGATCTGGCAAAGGCGGAGGGACTCAGTCCGAGCTATTTCTCCCGGCTGTTTGCAAAGGAGGTGGGAACTACGGTGAAGGCTTATATTCTTTCCGTGAAGATTCATACCGCGGAGAACATCCTTCAGAATTCCGATTATCCTATCTCCGACATCGCACTTTCCCTGGGATTTTCCTCCCAGAGTGCCTTCACGACAGCCTTCCGGAAACTGACGGGAGCGACACCGGCAGCCTATCGGGGCCAGAGCGAATACATCAGTCTGTAATGCATCCGGCTTGTATTCATGCCTGAATTGGGCTATTATATTATACGTCTTATTTCGGGACCGGCAGGGACGGAAAAGGGCAGAAAAGCGAAAGGTTAAGTATATGGGTATCAAAAGGTTAAAAGAGAATATCGCTGGCATTTATGCAGGAAATGAGTCTACCATCGATAAGCTGATCGTGGCGCTCCTGTCCGGAGGACACGTACTGATCGAGGACGTTCCCGGTGTGGGAAAGACCACACTGGCGAAGACTCTTTCGGATTCCGTCACCATGGATTTCGTCAGGATCCAGTTCACGCCGGACACACTTCCCACGGATATTCTGGGAACCTCGGTCTTCGATGCGAAGAACGAAAGCTTCCGGGTGGTGCAGGGACCGATCTTTCATCAGTTTGTGCTGGCGGACGAGATCAACCGTACGTCGCCAAAGACCCAGTCGGCCTTACTGGAAGCCATGGAGGAGCATCAGGTGACCATCGACGGCGTGACCTATCCCCTTCCGGAACCCTTTATGGTAGTGGCTACACAGAATCCGGTGGAATCTCTGGGAACCTATCCCCTTCCGGAAGCCCAGCTGGACCGTTTCCTGATGAAGATCTCCCTGGGATATCCGGGAAAGACCGAACAGACCCGTCTGGCGAAGAGCTTCCTGACCGGAGAACTCCGGAAGGGCGTCAGTGCGGTGCTCACTACCGATGAACTGCTGGAAATGATGAAGGCCGTAAAGGAAGTGATCTTCAGCGATGAACTGGTGGAATATGCGCTTTCGGTGGTCGAGGCCACCAGAAATGCAAAGGAGATCAGCTGCGGAGCCAGTCCCCGTGCGGGTCTGGACCTGCTGCGGGCTTCTCAGGCATGCGCATATATGAACGGGAGAGATTTCGTCACACCGGAGGATGTGATCGAGATGGCGAAGATCACGCTGCCGCACCGTATGGTTCTGACTACAGAAGCCAGACTCAATCATTACACGGGATATCAGGTCATTCTGGATGTTCTCGGAAAGCTGAAGAGGCCGAACTGATCCCATGAAGAAACAGAAAAAGGATAAAAAGAAGAAAAGGCTGAGACGGCCGCGGCTTCCGCAGGTCATTTACGTGCTCTTTCTCATTGCGGCCATCATTTATGTCAGCAACCGGGGAGGGGCCTTTTCCTATACCCTTTTCTATGCTGCCCTGGCATATCCGGTGCTGGCGTTTCTGTATCTCCTGTATATGCGGGCAACCATCCGGATCGATCAGGCTCTTCCGGTCCGGGAGTTAAAGAAGAATATGGATCAGCCCTATGTACTGAAGATCGTCAATTCCGGTCTGCTCCCCTCGGCGGGGATCACGATCCATACCTATAAGGGAAGAACTGTCTTCGGAGAAGAACTGAACGGGAAGACCATATCCCTGCTTCCGAAGGCTGAGATAGAATGGGAAACCGCTCTCAGCTGTAAGTATTCAGGAAGCTATGCGGCGGGAATCTCACGGCTCACCTTCCGGGACTGTTTCGGCCTTATCACTATGACGCTGAAAACTCCGGCACCAATGTATGTTCAGGTGCTTCCCGTTGTGAACCCGGACCATTCGGAGGAGACGGCGAAAGCCCTCCTGAATCTGAACATGGGTGCATCCGGCGGACGGATGAAGGAACGGGAGAATACTCTGGGAAATGAGATCAAACCTTACATCCAGGGGGATCCCATCAAGAGGATCCATTGGAAGAATTATGCAAGAAGCGGTGAGCTTTTTGTACGTCTTCCGGAGGAGAAGGATCTTCAGCTGGTATCCGTGGTACTTCTGGCAAGACCTGTCGAGGGGCTGGAGGATGAGACGGGGGATCTGGCTGCAGGGAGACTGGCGGAAAGAGACCGGTTCCTGGATGAAGCAGCGTCTGTTGCCGCTTATTTCGCCGGACAGAAACGACCGGTACAGTTCTTCTTCTATAACGCCGGCGTAAAGCGGATGCTGGTGGAGGACTTTGAAGGACTTCACAGCCTGGGGCTGGAGCTGTCCAAGGAACTGGTGCTGAGAGGAGATACGGCCGCCGTGGACACCCAGGTGCTTGCGGAGGCAGAACATTGGAACTGTCCGATCCTTACACTGAAGGAAAATGTTACGGAGGAGAATACCAGGTAGATGAAGGAGAGGATGTGGAAGTTCATACTGGACGGATTTCTGATCCTGGCTTTTGCCGTTCCGGCAATGGAGATGCTGATCGAGAATACCGACTTCGGGCTCAGAAGGGATTTCCTGCTGCTTTATTCCGGTGCGGCATTTCTTACCATGCTCCTTCTGGAAACCGCCGATAAGATCCGGATGTCCTTTTGGATCCTTCCCATCATTCCCGTTGCAGAACTGATCATCTCCCGGGACATGGCTCTGCTGTGGAACTGCCTGGCGGCCTATGGGATCCTGGGGATCCTTGTGCTGATCCTTCGGCTGCCCTTCAGGAAATGGATCCTTCCGATCCCCCTCATAGTCTATCTGATTTATTTTATCCCGCAGGAAGGTACGCCCGGTTATGTGGCCGGCTGCATCGTATTGGAGCTTGCCGGCGTGATCTCCGGTTTTCTTTCAGGTGAACACCGGGATCGCTGGGTTCTGCTTCTGGGCCTTACCGCGATGCTGGCCTGCATGATCCCCTCAGGGGAGGAACCGATGAAATGGGAGGGCGTCCGCTCCGTTCTCGGTAAGATGGGGTCCTGGATAGAAACGGGCTGGAAGAATATATCCTATTTCGTTGAAGGGCTGTTCGGAGACGATGAAGAGTCCTATGTGGGATATTCCGAAACCGGAGGACTGAACGGAGGCCTGGGAGAGTCCGGGCGGGAGGAACTGTATTTTCGTACCATGGGCAGAAAACAGCCCACGTATCTGAACGGTGCGGTCTATGGAACCATGGGACCCGATGGTTTTACGGAGAGGATCACGGATCAGCTTCCGGTAAACGGCTGGCTGGCCATGTATCTGAACGCAATTTATAACGGGGATGTGACTCAGCTGGAGGCGGCCTGCTTCTCCCGGGTGGAACGGGCGGAGATCAGCTATGCATACATCCGGACCTCGGATCTTCTGATCCCAGCCACCACCTTCCGGGTGGACAGAGAACTGAAATACGGACTCACATCAAAGGAGGGCAAGGGCTTCACCTTTGATGCGAACTACATTTCCGTGGATAACGCAAGTAAGTATTTCAGGAGACTTTGCAAGAATGCCGCCGGTCGGAAGACCATCAGTTACGAACAGGCGGAAAAGGTGGCAAGGGAGATCTACAGCCTTTCTCTTGCGGAGTATCTTACAGAGGAGGAATACTATCAGTGTCTTGAAGCATATCAGGCCGTTGAGACGGATCCGGTGTATCTGGATACCTCAATGACCTCGGAGAGGACGGCTGAACTGGCGGCAAAGATCACTGCAGACAGTTCCTCGGATATGGAAAAGGCAAGAAAGATAGAGGCATATCTCAGACAATATCCCTATGATCTCTCCGTGGATCTTCGGGGAAGGGAAAACTACGTGGATGCCTTTCTGTTTGAAGAGCAGAAGGGATACTGTATCCATTACGCCTCGGCCATGATCTGTATGCTCCGTTCCTGTGGGATCCCCGCCAGACTGGTTCAGGGCTTCCTGTACAGTCCGAATGAGGAGGGTGTGATCTACGGCGGAAATGCCCATGCATGGGTGGAGGCATATATGTCCGGTGTGGGATGGGTACGTTTTGAACCCACGGCTTCTGAACAGAATGCGGATGATTACGGATGGCGTCTGGTACTCCGGGAGACAGACCAGGGAGAATTCCCGGAAGAGACCACGGAGGAAGAGGAGGTTTCCGAACCTGAGGATGTTCCCGAACCGGTGCGGCTTCCGGCAGAGATCACGAGAAAGGACAGCACTTCGGTCAGGGACGTTCTGATCACGGTGGGCTACTACGTCCTGGCGGTGCTGGGGATGGTGGGTGTCCTGATCGCGGGATACCTGCTGGTTCGGTGGATCATGTATCAGCGTATGACACCGGAGCAGAAGCTGAAGCATGATGTGCAGGCACTCCGGAAGAAGCTGGATGCGAAGCTGCCGGAGGGAGAACGGGCGGAATCCGTATTTGATTATATTCCGTACATAGAAAATGAGGAACAGAAGGGGAAGCTCGAGAAGCTGTTCCGGGGATATTACCGGGTGAGATTCCGGGGAGATGCGGCGGAAGCGGACCTTGTGACCGGTATGCGGAGCATGCTTCGTGAGGTGAGATAAAGGATTTGGAGGAAGAGCGGGAATGGCACACTATAATTGTCTGATCGTGGATGATGAGACGGATCTGGCCAGGATGACGGCAGAATATTTTCAGATGGTTGATGTGACCACGGCTTATGTGGGCAGTGCTGCCGAGTGCTACGATTTCCTGGAACATAATACGGTGGATCTGATCCTGCTGGACATCAATCTGGGAGACGGCTCCGGCTTTGATGTGTGCAGAAGGGTCCGTGAGGAACAGCAGCTGCCGATCCTCTTCATCAGTGCAAGGCAGAGTGATGATGATGTACTGGTGGCGCTCAGCATCGGCGGGGATGACTATGTGAAGAAGCCTTACAGTCTCTCGGTCCTTCTCGCCAAGGTACGGGTGAATCTGAAGCGGATCCGGCAGATGCAGCAGCTGCAGACGGAGGCAGGACAGGATAAGGAGAAGGATACGAGGCTTCAGGTCGGCAGCCTGATCCTGGATGAGTCCGTCATGTCCGTGCTTCGGGACGGAGAGCGCATTCCTCTGAAGGCGAAGGAATTTGCCCTCCTGAAATGTCTTGCAGAGCATAAGAACACCATAGTTACCAAGGAGACGCTTTTCAATGAAGTCTGGGGAGATTCCTTCTACAGTGACGGGACACTGAACGTTCATATCCGGAAGCTCAGGGAGAAGCTGGAAAAGGATCCGAACAATCCGGAAATGATCCGGACCGTCTGGGGGACCGGGTATATTCTGGAGGTTTAAGGTGTTGGGCAATGTTGAACTTAGTGAGCTGAATGAGTGATTCAAATGAATCTGATACCGGCAGAACTCAGCCGGGTGGTTTTGGAGGTAAATATGCGTCCGGGTTTTTCCTACATAGGTCTGATCTTCATCATTATGCTGATGGCTCCCAATATCCTGTGGGCGAAGAATAAGCCGAAGGATTATGAGGAGTATGTCAAAAATGAAAAAAAATTCCTGCTGATCCTGGAACGGATCGGAGAGGTTCTTGTTACCTGCATTCTGATATGTTTCAGGGATTTCAATCTGCGTACGTGGACGGCGTGGAGCTGGTGGCTCGTTGCCGCATTTCTCCTGATGATCCTTTACGAGATCTACTGGGTAAGATACTTTAAGAGCGAGAAGACCATGAAGGACCAGTATCGGAAGCTGCTGATCTTCCCGGTGGCGGGTGCGACACTTCCGGTTTATGCCGCTTTTCTGCTGGGGATCTACGGAAGCAATGCACTTCTGATGATCGCAACGGTGATCCTGGGGATCGGTCATATCGGGATCCATCTGAATCATGCAAGAGAGGCCTGGGGAAAGAAGGAAAGAAGGCCGCTGGCCCTCAGGATCCTGCGCAGGCTCGGAACCCTTGTGCTGATCCTGTTCTTCGGAGGAATCGGTACCGTTATCGGAATGCGGAATCTGAATTATCTTCCCCATTGGGGAAATATCTTCGGCGGCGTGGAGGAGGAAACCTACATTTCCCTGAACGGGCAGGAGCAGTATGTGGTGATGATGGGAAGAAGCGAGGAGAATCCGGTCATTGTATATCTGCATGGCGGACCTGCCTCACCGGATTCCTTTGTAACCTACAGCTTTGCGGAAGAACTGATGGATGAGTATACCTTCGTCTGCTGGGACGAGAGAGGCTGCGGAAGGACCTACTACAGGAATGAAGATCAGGATCCCAACAATGAAACGGCTACCTTCGATCAGGCGGAGCAGGATCTGGATGCTTTGGTGGATTACCTGAGGGATCGCTTCGGTCAGGAAAAGGTGGTCATCATGGGGCATTCCTACGGTACCATTCTGGGAAGCATGTATGCACAGGATCATCCTGATAAGGTGACTGCATATATTGCGGTAGCGCAGATGACCTCCCTCGAGAAAACGGATATTTACAGCTATAACGATGCGCTGGAACGGGCAAAGAAGATGGGGGATTCCATCCTTCCTCTGAAGACTGCGTATGACGCCTATGAGAAGGATAAGACGGTTCAGAACCTGATGGAGGTCCGCAATGCGGCCAATTACTATCATCCGGTAACGGAGAAGGATACGGCGGTGTCCATGGCGGTTGCCTCCCCCTATATGGGAATGGAGGATTTTAACTGGTTCCTGAAGGAAGTGTATTCCATGGATGAATTTGTGGAGCTGAACCGTCATTTGCTGGATTATACAGAGAAGTTTGATGTGTATGATCACAGTCTGGAATATCAGGTGCCGGTGTTCTTTATCTCCGGATCGGATGACTGGATCTGTCCGGTAGACACCGTTAAGGAATACTTTGAAGCCATTAAGGCGCCGGTCAAGGGGATCGAGCTGATGGATGGATGCGGACACAATACGCAGTATACCCGGCCGGAGGAATTTGCAGAGCTTGTAAAAATGCTTTTGAAAAGACAGATATGATGAATGAATATAACAACTGCCGGCTGTGCCCCAGAAACTGCGGGATCGACCGGGAACTGATGAAGGGTGCCTGCGGTGTGACCGGCACATTGAAGGTCAGCCGGGCCGCACTGCATATGTGGGAAGAACCCTGTATCTCCGGTGAGGAAGGATCGGGAACCGTTTTCTTTGCAGGCTGCAGCCTCGGCTGTGTGTACTGTCAGAATCAGGCCATCAGCCGGGGAAAATCCGGTAAGGAGATCCCGGTGGAACGGCTGACGGAGATCTTCCTTGAACTGGAGGCGCAGGGAGCCAATAATATCAATCTGGTTACGGGAGATCATTACCTTCCTACCATAGGGATCGCGGTGGAAGCGGCAAGAAAGCAGGGGATCACGATCCCCTTCCTGCTGAACACCTCATCCTATCTTCATGTGGACACCCTGAAGCGTATGGAAGGACTGATCGACATCTATCTGCCGGATATGAAGTATATCCGGGATGAGGACGCGGTAAGATACAGCCGGGCACCCGGCTATCCCGACGTTGCCAAAGCAGCTATTGCCGAAATGGTGCGGCAGCAGCCGGAATGCATCTTTCGGCAGAAAACCCCGGACAGTAATGCAATACTTCAGAAGGGTGTGGTCATCCGCCACCTTCTGTTACCCGGTCAGCTGATCCAGGCAAAGCTGATCGTCAGCTATCTGTACCGGACCTATGGAGACAGCGTTTATCTCAGCCTTATGAACCAGTATACGCCGGATCATGAACTGCTGGCGGAACAATTCCCTGAGATAGACCGGAAAGTCACGGAGCAGGAATACCGCAGCCTGATCGAATATGCAGCGGATCTGGGAGTGACCCGTGGCTTCATGCAGGAAGGAGAAGCGGCAGACGAAAGCTTCATCCCCGAATTCGACTGCAGGGGTGTGTAAGTATCTGTGGCCAGGCCATAGTGCCGAGGACCATTCGTGTGATAGTAATCGTGCCAACGATCACTTGACTGGGTTTGATGCTTAATTTTGGTTGACAGATGAAAAAAGACATGTTACCATCAGTAAAAATGTAAGAAAGGCGCACGTCAGTGTGTGGGTGAACCGATGAGGATTCGATAAGACATCAGGTAGATACAGACAGGAATGAAAATGGCCTTGCAAAAGGTCTGTTTGTGTATGCCGGATCGGATTATCGTATTCATGGGGATCACCTTCAGCGAACGACATTTGTCGACGTATGTTTTTGATGCGGCGTGCTTTCGTTTGAGATGATATAGTTATGGAATACAGGATCCGCTTTCGGCAGGAAGCGGATCTTTTTGTGTGCGCGATAAGGCCGACAAGCGGACGTGCTTGCACGTCCATTTGCCGGCCAACGCGACATCGAGGAGGAGGGGAATCTCCTCCTGCTCGATTGCGCGAATGCAGGCCGATCGAAAAGGAGGTATTCCATGGGCAGGAAGAAGATAGAGCATATCGTTTTTGACGGAACCCGGGAAGTGAAAAAGAGCATTCCCATTTCCAAGGTGAACCGTTCTACAGGAAAGACGCGGTCGGGAAAAGGAATGATACACAGACCGGACAGGAAGTCCGGTGACAGATAAAGGAGTGATGATACATGGCACAGATCAAAGTGACAGATCTTACATTTGCCTATGAAGGTACGGCTGAGGATGTTCTGGAGCATCTGACCTTCCATATTGATACCGACTGGAAGCTGGGGCTGATCGGTCGGAACGGAAAAGGAAAGACCACCCTTCTGAAGCTGTTGATGAATGAGTATGAGTATCAGGGAAGTATCGTGACCAGCACACATTTTGACTACTTCCCGTATGAAGTAAAGGCGGAGGAGCTTTCAAAGACCGCCGACGAACTGATGGAGGGCTGGAAGCCTCAGGCGGAGTCCTGGCAGGTGCTGATCCAGATGAGCGAGATCGGAATGGATGCGGAGTATCTGTACCGTCCCTTCGGAACCCTCAGTCATGGAGAGAGGACCCGCATCATGCTGGCAGTCCTGTTCGCAGGGGAAAATGAGTTCCTGCTGATCGACGAACCCACGAACCACCTGGATGCAAAGGCCCGGGATATCGTGAAGAAATACCTGGCCTCGAAGAAGGGCTTCATCCTGGTATCCCACGACCGTGATCTTCTGGATGCGGTTTGTGATCACATGCTGGTAATGAACCGGGAGACCATAGAGGTGCAGATGGGCAATTTCTCCTCCTGGTGGGAGAATAAGGAGCGAAGCGATAAGAATGCCATCGCCGAAAATGAGAAGCATATGAAGGAGATCGGGAAGCTTAAGGCAGCGGCGGACCGAAGCAGCCGATGGGCTGAGAAGAATGAGAATTCGAAGATCGGTTTTGATCCCTTGAAGGAGCCGGAGCGTAATATCTCCACCCGTTCCTATATCGGAGCAAAGACCAAGAAGATGCAGGCCCGGGTGAAGTCCTACGAGAAGAGGATGGACCGGGAGATCGAAGAGAAGGAAGGACTTCTGCAGGATATCGAGCGGGTGGCGGATCTGAAGCTGGAGCCCATGAAGTATCATAAGGAGATCCTGGTCCATGCGAGAAATCTGTCTCTTCGGTATGAGGATGCGGAGGAACCGCTGTTTCAGGGGCTGGGCTTTCAGGTAAGACGCGGAGACAGGGTAGTGATCTCGGGAGACAACGGATGCGGTAAGTCCAGTCTGATCAAGCGGATCCTGCAGCTGGCAGGAGTTGCTTCCGACTCTGTGGATGAGGGCGGAAATATCAAAGCAGAAGAGAACAGGGAATCACATTCAACTCTGGTCACAGAAGGAACGCTTGAGGTGGGTTCCGGACTGATCATATCTTATGTAAACCAAGATACATCGCATCTTTCCGGATCCCTTCGGGATTACTGCGAAAAGAGAGGACTCAGGGAGAGTCTGTTCCTGGCCATCCTGCGGAAACTGGATTTCGGACGGGAACAGTTCGGAAAGAGTATGGAGGATTTCTCCGAAGGGCAGAAGAAGAAAGTTCTGATCGCATCCAGTCTGATCACGCCGGCCCATCTCTATATCTGGGATGAACCGTTGAATTATATCGATGTGTTCTCGCGGATGCAGATCGAGAAGCTGATCCTGGAATTCTGTCCCACCATGCTGATGGTGGAGCATGACGTCAGATTCCGTGAAAAGGTGGCAACACTGATACTGAGTCTGCCGGAGGGCGGAGCGGTCGTGCCCGACATGCCGCATTAATCGTCAGGACCACCTTTTCATTTCCCTGTCCATGTGATAAAATCACAGACAGTATGGGAATTATTGGGGTATGCTATGGGGCTCATTTCTTTTATCAACAAAGATGTGAATTTCGAGAATGAGACAAAACGCGGAATGGTAACACTTCGCGTTTTGTGTCTGATCATTGTTTTCGCCCTGACCGTTGATATCCTGCTGGTGGGAACGGATATTGTGATTGAACATCCGCTGTGGATCACCGGCTCCTATATTATGATCATTTTGCTGTTTATCCAGACATATCATGCCAGACCGCGCACGGGCCTCACCTGCTTCTTTCTGTTCATGTGTGTCTGGATCCTTTTTATGATCCGGTGCTTTGGCTGGGATGCCGGGATGCAGAATTATTTTCTGATCATCCTGATCGTCAGCTTCTTCTCAACCCATGACAGTAACGGCTTTAAGTTTGCGCTGGCGGGAATCCTCCTGCTGTTTCGGATCCTGTACGGATTTCTCTATTCCGGAACCGAAGCTGCGGTACCCGTTGACAGCACCACCGGGATCCTTCTTCACACCACAAATATCACGGCGATCTTTCTTGCGGCAGCGGTGGTATCCTACTTTGGAAGCAGAGAAGGAAATGCGGAGGAGAGCAAGCTGATGAAGTTTAATGACCGGCTGGTACGGGCTGCCGGAACGGATCCTCTGACGGGTCTGAATAACCGCCGGTATGCTGCGGATTATCTTGCATGGCTCAGGGAAAGCGGAGTCTACAATGCGGTGAGTGTGGCTATCGGGGATATCGACTTCTTCAAGAAGGTGAATGATACCTATGGCCATGATGCGGGAGACGAGGTTTTGAAATTCGTGGCATCCGCCATGAAGGAAAAGGTGGGGGAGACCGGGCTTCTTGCGCGCTGGGGCGGAGAGGAGTTTCTTCTTGTGCTCCCGGGAAAGAACGGAGATGAGGCGCATGTCATGCTGGAGACCATCCGGTCAAAGATCGAGGACAGTACCATCCGGGTAAAGGAGCATGAGATCCGGGTCACCATGACCTTCGGACTTACGGAATATGATTTCAACGGTGATCTTGACCACACCGTAAAGGAAGCGGACGAGAAACTGTATATCGGAAAGACCGGCGGAAGAAACCGGGTTGTATATTGATCCCATGAAGAAAGAGAAGAATAAAAGAACAAGCTATGATGATCAGTCCCTATTATTTCAGCAAGCTGTTCAAGAAAAGGACCGGATGCAAACTATTTCAGCCGTACCTTTAAGAAAAATGTAGGAGTGACTCCGACGGAGTACAAGGAATATTCGGAATAAGGCGTTCCGTTCAGGATCGAAGCCTTCCGATGGGAACCGGTAACGGACCGCCTGGAGTATGATAATTAAGATGAAAACCGCAGAAGCCGGAACGCACCGGGTCCTGCGGTTTTTATTCTTCATAAATCACGACAACGGGGTGCTGTTTTCTTTACTATTACCTTGAATTATGGTAGAATAATTGAGTGATTCGGTGTGTAAAAAAATATGGGGGATATCACCGGGTCGGGTTACATTTACATATGCAATGAAAGCTATAGTTTTGGAGAGGGTAACTATCGATGATTGTAACGACTTTTAGCAAAGAAGGGACCAAGACTATTTCTTTGCCGCAAAAGGTAACCGGTCAGTACTGGCTTTATGGGACAGACGGTGATTCGTTAAAACGTCTGGTCAGTGTAGAAGGTATCAATGACAATTGGATGATCAAGTCCAACCGGCAGTATAAAGTGCTTGATGCGAATGGAAATGCAGTAAAGAGTGCATATCTTCATCCGCTTAGCTTTTATGTGATTTTCGGTAATTCTTCTGAGAAATTCTTCATCTTTTCCGAATCTAAAACTGAAGACAGACAGGTGTTCACGAAATTTATTTCAACGAATGACGTGGATCTCTTTATAGGAAGAAGCGAGCTGAATGACATCAGTTATGAGAATGATGCGGTTTCTTCCAGGCATGCCACGCTCTATTCACGGGGTGGTACCTGGTATTTACAGGATGAGAACAGTACGAATGGCACCTTTGTAAATGAAAGACGTGTCGAAAAATGTGAGCTGAATATCGGTGATATGATCTATATCATGGGGTTGAAGATCGTCATCGGTAAGAGTTTTATTGCACTCAATGATCCGGACGGAATGGTTCGGGTATCCAATAAGCTTTCCGTACTCATCAATCAGCCGGTTCAGCAGGATCCTGAGGAATATGAGTACGAATTACCGGAAGAAGAGGTATTCTACCGGGCACCCAGGTTCAAAAGGGATATTGAAAAGAAGACCTTCCGGATCGATTCGCCCCCCAGCAGCCCCATCGGTGACGAAATGCCCTGGCTTTTGGTGATCGGTTCGTCCATGGCGATGGGAATGATGTCACTGGTTACTCTTGTGACTGCCATAATTTCAAAGAATGTCACATCTATGGTCATGGGTGGAGCTATGTTGGTCGGAACTCTGCTTCTTCCGATGATCACCCGTCGGTATGAGACAAAAAGAAAAAGGAAGAAGGAAGCGAAACGACAGAAGAAATACAGAGAATATCTGGACAGTGTGGCCGTTCAGATCAATGAAGAGTGTGAACTGCAGGCTCAGATCCTGAATGAGAATTCTGTTACGATCCAAAACTGTGAGGACAGGATCCTGAAGGTAAGGGCGAATCTCTGGGAACGATCCACAGGGCAGAACGATTTCCTTCGGGTTCGTCTTGGAACGGGAAAAGGCATGCTGGAGGCGGAGCTTCAGTATCAGGGACGCAGGTTTACTCTGGATGACGACAATCTTCAGGAGGAATTGCTGGCAATCTGTGAACGTCCTAAGGAACTCCATGATATCCCGATCACCTATTCTCTGTTTGAGGACCCGGCATCGGGTGTGATCGGAGACCGTAACCGTGTGATTCGCTTTGCACAGGGCATGATCGTTCAGCTTGCCGCCCTATACAGTTATGACGAAGTTAAATTTGTGGTTTTTTATGATGAAACGGAGAGAAGTGAATTTGAATTTGTAAAGTGGCTGCCCCATGTCTGGAGTGATGATTATCGTTTTCGTTATGTGGCGACCAATGCAAATGAGGTCAAGGAGGTTTCGGCTTATTTTGAAAACTTGATCGCTGTAAGGGAGGCGGTCGATGAGAAGGACATGGATACGATTTCTCCTCAGTTCATCATCTTCTCCATGAACAAGAAACTTGCAACCAGGGCGGAGATGATCAAAAAACTTCTTGCCCAGAAGAAGAACCTGCACATCAGTATTGTTGAATTCTATGATAAGATCACCAGTATTGACAAGGAATGCTCCATGGTTGTGGATCTGACGGATTCTGAAGGAAGACTCTATGATAAGAATGATATTTCAGGAAAGAGTACTGCCTTTCATCCGGACATTTATCCGGACCAGAATCTGCTGGAGCTCAGTACTCAGCTGGCAAATGTACCGCTGGATACCATCGCCTCCGGCTTTAAACTGCCGAAGACGCTGACCTTCCTTGAGATGTTCGGTGTCGGAAAGGTAGAGCATCTGAATGCACTGACCCGCTGGAAGGAAAATGATCCCACCAAGAGCCTGGAGGTCCCGATCGGTGTGGATTCCTACGGAGAACTGTTCAAACTGGATCTGCATGAGAGATTTCACGGACCTCACGGACTGGTAGCCGGAATGACAGGATCTGGTAAATCAGAGTTTATCATTTCCTACATCCTGTCACTTGCAGTGAACTATCATCCGAATGAAGTGGCATTTATCCTGATCGACTATAAGGGCGGTGGAATGGCGAAATCCTTTGAAACCCTTCCGCATACGGCCGGGATCATCACAAACCTGGACGGGGCTGCGATCAAAAGGTCTCTGGTTTCCATCGAGAGTGAGCTGAAGCGCAGGCAGGCGATCTTTGCCGAGGCAAGTAAACTGGTCGAGGTAAGCAATATCGATATCTACAAGTATCAGAAGATGTATCGGGAAGGTATCGTTCAGGAACCCCTGCAGCATCTGTTCATCATTTCCGATGAGTTTGCCGAGCTGAAGACCCAGCAGCCGGAATTTATGACGCAGCTGGTCAGTGCTGCACGTATCGGACGAAGTCTGGGTGTGCATCTGATCCTCGCCACACAGAAGCCCAGCGGCGTGGTCGATGATCAGATCTGGAGTAACAGTAAGTTTAAGATCTGTCTGAAGGTTCAGGAACGTGCGGACAGTATGGATATGCTGAAACGACCGGATGCAGCGGAACTTACGGACACAGGACGGTTCTATCTTCAGGTAGGATACAACGAGCTCTTTGAAATGGGACAGTCCGCCTGGGCGGGTGCTCCCTACTTCCCGTCAGATGTGGTTCAGAAGGAGAAGGACCACAGCGTTACCGTGATCGATATGAACGGACATCCCCTTAAGGAGATCAAGCTTGATAAGAAACGTGGGATGATGAAGGATGCGAAGAAGCAGCTGGATGTGATCACGGATTATCTCAAGAATACTGCAGAAGAGGAAGGTATCCGGATCAGGCCGTTATGGCTGGAGCCGATCCCAGCGGTGATACTTCTGGATGAACTCCGCATGAAGTATAACACGGGAGTGGAAAGGTTTGTTCTGAATCCTGTGATCGGTGAGTATGATGATCCTTCACATCAGAGACAGGATGTGTTAAGACTTCCCATATCAGCGGAAGGAAATGCGATCATCTACGGATCAGCGGGGAGTGGAAAGACAACCTTCCTGAATGCGATGATCTATTCTCTGATCACGGAACATACACCGGAAGAAGTGAACCTGTATGTGCTGGACTTTGCAGCAGAAACACTTCGGGCATTTGCGCAGGCTCCTCATGTGGGTGACGTGCTTCTGTCCTATGAAGAGGAGAAGGTGAATAACCTCTTCAAGATGCTTTTCAGTGAAGTATCAAAGCGTAAGAAGCTTTTCGCGGACTACGGAGGAGATTATTCGTCCTATATCCGAAATTCGGGAAGTGTTCTTCCGTCCATCGTGGTTGCGATCAGTAACGTGGCCGCATTTATGGAAACATATGAAGAGCATGAGAGCTCTATTGCATTCCTTTCAAGAGAGGGAACAAAATACGGTATTTATTTTGTGCTGACGGCACTTGGATTTGGAGATGTCAGGTTCCGGCTCATGCAGAGCTTTAAGCAGCTGATCACTTTACAGATGAACGACGAGTCGGATTATTCCTCCATCGTCGGAAAGACCGACGGGCTTGTTCCGTCCAAGTATAAGGGCCGTGGTCTGATCAAGACGGATGAGATCTATGAGTTCCAGACAGCCAGTCTGACCAGCGAGGATGTTCCGTTCATGTTCATTCAGGAACAATGCCGGAGAATACGGGCACAATGGAGCGGACAAACGGCGAGAAGGATCCCCATTCTTCCGAAGGTGGTTGATTCCGGCTTCCTAAGGGATTATGTCAGTCCGGAAGGAGGACTGAAGCTTCCGATCGGTGTGGAAACAAATTCCCTGAATGTGAATATGTATCCGTTTGACGACTCCCTGATCACGATGGTACTTTCTGCAGGGGATGAGTTCCGGGAATTTGTGGCTGATCTTTCCGCCTTTATCGGGCGATATTCCGGAGTTACAGGCTGCGTCTTTGATATGCCGAAGTCGATCACGGAGACCTGCGGAACACTGAAGCTGTGTAATTCCACAAAATTGGCTGAGGAAGAGATATCCGTCCTCTTTGATCAGATGGTATATCGAAATAATACTTATAAAGATTCCATAGAAGCCGGCATTGAGTGTGAACACTTTGAGAAGATAGTTGTAGTGATCAATTCCATGTCACTTCTTCGTGAATCCGTCGGAGAAGAGGCAAATGAGAAGTTATCCCTGATCCTGGAAAAGGGTTCTGTCGAATACGGAATTCATTTTATCATCGGAGAACAGACAAGAGCATCATCTACGGTATTCTATGAGAACTGGTATAAATCCAATGTGTCTGAGAATGATGGTATCTGGATCGGAGACGGTGCAACGGATCAGTATCAGCTGAAGATCAGTAAATCTTCTCAGGACGTTCGCGGAGAGATTCCTTCCGGATTCGGATTCTCACTTATCAGAGGAAAGACGATCAAGGTGAAATTGTTAAGAGAACGGGTAGGAGGAGACGAGGATGAATAATAAAGCGCTTGTGGAGATTTTCATCCCGGCTTCGGGAGAACGATATGATGTAAGAATTCCGTTGGATATCAAAATGCACGAAGCGTTACAGTTGATCTCTGCTGCACTCAGTGAACTGTCCGACGGAAAATACAGGGCAACGGAACAGGCAGTCCTGTGTGATGAAAAAACCGGTATTATTTACAATATTAACATGGAGGTTGCTGAACTCGGGATTCGAAACGGTTCACACCTTATGTTGATATAAAAAACCAAAAAACGAAAGGAGCTAGTAAACATGGGAAAGAAGATTCAGGTCGATTCATTCAGTAACATGGCAGCGGCAGCTAACAAGCTGAGAAGTCTGTCAAGCACGTATGATCAGATTGCAACTCTGTTGATGCGTGACGCGAGCACAATGGGGGCAGCCTGGGATGGTGCAGATAATCAGGCGTTTGTTCAGCAGATCACAGGGTTTACCCAGGAGCTGAAGGACATGGCAAAGAAACTGACTATTTGCGGAGATGCTCTTGACAAGCAGAGAAAGAATTATGAGGATCGTCAGGACAATAATATCACTCAGGTGAAAAAACTTGTTAATTAATCAGGAGGGAGAATCATTATGGCAGGAAATTATATTAAAGTCGATACCGATCAAGTGGCGCAGATTGCAAATAATCTTGATAAGCTGAATAAAGATCTGGCTTCAACATTAGCTGACAGCAAGAAGACGATTGATAATCTCGCCAATATTTGGAAGGGAGAGGCAGCTCAGGAGACTATTTCTGCGTATGACTCTTTTGCAACAAAGTACTTTAAGACTTATGAGGATATTATAGATCAGTATGTAAAATTCCTTCGTCAGAATGTAGACGCAGGATATGTTCAGACGGAAACCCAGAATATCGGTCTTTCCAGTTCGTTTAAGTAAGAAAAATGAAATTTAGCCCCGGAGTCATCGATATGGGATGACTCCGGGATCACACGGAAGTTGATCACAAATGATTTGATCTGTGTCCGAATCGGACACTTTGAAGTTGAAAACAAGACTCGTTTTATATATTGAGTTCTACATAATAAAAAAGAGGGTCACGTATGGATATAAATTTGAAAGAAATGCCCAATACTTATCATCAGGTAACGAAGGAAAATGCTGCAGATGTAAAAATGTATCTTGAACACACCTATGGAGAGGAATTTATTCCATTACGTGTCGGAAACCGATTTAATACGAACACAGCAACCGTCTATGTTCGTTCCGGGAAGAATGAGAGAGTTGTAGTAAAAGCAATTTTACATCATTCCGGGAGCGTGGACGAGGATTATGTGAGTCAGTGTATTCTCACGCAGATGGCGGATTCCGTTGTCGCTGCACTGGATTCCGAAGGGATACATTGTGATATTAATGCAACCTTCGGGCGTGAGATCTATGAAACGGACAAGGAGCTTACGATTCCGGAGTTTATATCAAAGCATGGACTGAAAAAAGTGGTATTCCAGATGATCTTCCCAAATGAGAGTATGGACGCCAAAAAGCTCATTGATGTTCTGGAAGGATTTGCCGCCAGGGAGAAGCTTGCGTGTCTGGTATATGGAAATGTACTAAATGAGGACGGATACAGTAAGTGCAGACAGTTGTACTATGATTATCCGACGGTCAGCAAGGATATCGTCAGACAATACGAACCGGTCTGCTCATTCTCATTTCGGATTGAGGACGGAAGGAGTACGTTGTCTGCTGATGAGCTACAGAAAATAATGGAGGAAGGCGTATGTACAAAGATGTCGAATTAAATGCAGCATCGGAGATAGCGTACTATGATCTGACAGACAGGTTTGATTCCAGCACGTCTCCGAAACCGGTCCCTCTTACGGAACTGTTATCCGATGGTGATGGAAATCTCGGTGCTGAAGGACAGTCCCGGCTTGATAATCTGGAGATACTCGGAGTTTCGAAGGAAGAGATCGCTACCTGGAAGGTGGTGGATATTTATGATACCAACGACGCTACCGGGTTTTATGCGGTTATCATTGAGACGTCACCGGGAAATGCAATTGTAGCCTTTCGGGGGAGTGAGGGATTTGATTCACTTGATAATCTTGTGAATGACTGGTTTCATGGGGATCTTGAATTACTGAATTCATTCCAGACAACTCAGCATAGAGAAGTACTGAAGTTTATGGAGGCGAAGAAGGATATTCTGGACAAGTATACCATTGCATCGACGGGGCATTCTCTGGGAGGAAACCTTTCGGATTATTTTACGATCACATCCGGCAGATACGGACTGGATGACAATATTGTTCAGAGTGTCAGTAACGACGGACCGGGGTTCTCAAATGAGTTTATTGCTTCACACTGGGCGGAAATTCAGAAGATGAAGGATAAGATGACGCATTACAGCTGGAGTCTGGTGGGTGAACTACTGCAACCGCTTCCGATTCCGGAGGAAAATCGTAAGTTTATTGATGTAAGGGACGCTTCGTTTTATGAATATGATTCAAGTACCGGTAAAGTAAAACTGAATGATTCCGGGTATAATTCGATCACAAGACATAACCGATATTTTGTGAAGTATGACGAAAATGGTAATTTCGTTAAAGGAGAACAGGATCCGGCTTCGGCATTAGCCAGCGTGGTTTCCAAATCCATCGATCATATGCCGGTGTGGCTTGGAGAAAGAATACTGATAGTGACGGAGACGTTGATCATCAGTGCGATGTGGTTGAAGGGGGCTCTTGTCGACAAGGATGGTAATCTTACACCGCTGGGATGGGGGCTGATGATTGCAGGGGTGGCAGAAATTGCCATGCATGCATGGATGATTCCGGTGGCTATAGTTTCCGTTGTCCCGACGGTGCTGGCGGTGATCGCTGTATTAGGAGTGATCATTCTTTACGAAGGTGTATATGAGTTTGCCGTGTTTCTTGCCCATGTGGCCTGTGACATTGCTCAGGCGATTTATAACTGGGCAAAGGATGTATATCATGCCATCAAGCAGGCCGTGATCAACATTATCGAGGGAATAGTAGACTGGTATAAAAAGAATTTCGATGCCGGATACAAGTATTCCCAGAATCATACGAGAATTGTTATTGATACCGGAAAGATGTATTCCTATGCCGAACAGCTGAGGGCGGTCAGCAGAAGACTGAACACCCTGAATCAGAGGATAGACGCACTGTTATGGAAGATCGGACCTGCGGCAAACATTATCGGATTACAGTCTGTCTACTATGATGTGGCCAAGCTGAACAGATGCTGTTCCTATCTTTCCGATACCGCAAGTGAGTTTGATTCTACAGAGAATGATATAGCGGGAAAAATATAAAGTGAGGTGAATGAGTATGGGAGCACTTGATTTACTGGATGGGTCTGTACGAAGCGAGATATCGTCTATAAAAAGTGAATTGTATTCGATAGCATCCTCTTTGGACAGTCTTGCTTATGGAATAAGATATGATTTTGACGGTGTGGGAAATGATGTTTGTGCGGATCGGATCAATGATGTCAGTTCAAAATGTATGAGAATCAGAAGTGCACTGAGGAGTAAAGGATTTTAACGGATGTTTTTGAATCGATACTATGATGATCGGAGGTTTTGAAAATGGCAGATCATAGAATAGATACAGATAAGGTTTCCGGTGTCGCAAAATCGCTTCATCAGGTCAATGAGAATCTGCATCAGGATTTTTCGTCGGTGATCAAAGCTGTTAACGGATTGAACAATGTATGGGACGGAGGCGCTGCGTGGGCGGCAGAGAATGCATTTAATAAGATCAAGAACAAGTATGAGTCGCAAAGATACACGGTTGTTGAGAATTATGTCCGATTTCTGACGCAGCAGGTCGGCGAAGGATTTGTTATTACAGAAGAGGCGAATAAATCGTTGGCCGATGCATTCAAGTGATAGGAGGTAGACCGGATGGCACGGATCAGTGTGGATCATAGCAAGTTTGAACCGACGGCGCAGGCGATTGACAGACATGTTGGCGATATGAAATCAAAAATGAATCAGGCAGACGGGGAAGTGAATGTATTATTCTCCTCCTGGGAAGGGAAAGACTATAATCAGTTTAAACAACAGTGGAATGGCGTTGTTTCCCAGGGATCCGTATATGATGCGATGAAACAGTCTCTTGAATCATATGCTTCCTTTTTGCGGTATGCCGAGAAAAAGTATAAGGAAACCCAGGCCAATGCATATAACAGAGCCAAGCGCATCTGATGATGTGATAGAAACAGGAGATGAACAGAGTTGAGTAAGGTGGCATGCAAGAATGATCACGGGAAGATCATTCTGACAAATAAACTGACGTATCCGGAAGCGGTCAATGAACGCGCGTATAAGGAGCTGACCTCAAATCGTATGGAGGGTTTCCTTCCTGTCAATGTGAAACAGGGACGGAAATCCGTGGTGGTAGAGTGCAGGATCGAGTCCATGATAACACTGGAGAAATACTTCGAGGGCGTTGTTTCGAAAAGGAAATTCCTGGATACGGTATATCAGATCGTCATGATCATAAAGAACTGTGAGGATACACCGTTCAATCCAAATAATCTGGAACTGGGTCTGGACAGGATCTTTGTGGATAAATACAGGGAAAGGGTGTACTGTCTCTGCTGGCCGATCGTTAATAATCAGAACGAGAAGCCGCCGAAGGAATTCTTCAGGACTCTGCCGGATAAGCTTCAGTTCAATCCCAGAGAAGAGAAATCCTATGTGAAACGGTACAGGGCTTTCTTTGACGGATATGATCCCTTCTCTCTGAAGGGGTTTGAGCGACTGCTGAATGAGCTGATGGGGATCCCGGAGGAAACGGTCACTCTGGTTGGTTCCGGTCCTTTGGTCGCGCAGGAAAGTATCGACAGGTTTCAGGTAAATGACAAACCGGCTGCGGGGATCGAGTATGATCCCTGTTCTGCGTCTTATCCGCAGCCACAGCCGCAGCCGTTGAACAGGGATGTGTATCAAACGGGACCGGGTTCTGCTTCCTCACGGTCGAATCCGGCTTTTATACGACCGGATTCGAATTTTATCAGGACAGGAGCAGGAACTTCACAGCCCTCATCGGATATGATGGATCGTCTCAGAGGGACGATGCGAGGAGCTATGGCAGCGGTACAAAAACCGTCTGTGGTCCGGAGATCAAACGGCGAGACGTACATGATCGACAAGAACCCGTTCTGGATCGGAATAGAGAATACCTGTGATGTTTTTATTGTCGACAACATTTATGTCAGTCGCAGGCATGCCCAGATCGTCAGGGAAAACGGTAAGTATTACCTGATCGATAATAATTCGACGAATTTCACCTATCTCAACGGTGTTCGTCTTCAGCCGATGGTTTCTCAGGAACTGTTCGACGGAGCCGTGATCAGGGTTGCAAATGAGGACTTTCTTTTCAGACTGAATTAACGGGGATTCCCGGAAGGACATATTATGAAAAGCGTAATTACATTTGCTGAATATTCAGATCCCGGCGGAAGGCCGGTGAATGAGGATTCCATCTGTTCGTTTGTAAACGGACAGAACCATGGCTTTGTTCTGTGTGACGGGCTTGGTGGAATGGGAATGGGGGATCAGGCGTCCCGGCTGGTAGTTCAGGTCTTTCAGAATATGTTTATGAAAGCCGGGAAGATGAGTCATTTTCTTCCTGAGGCCTTTCAGGCGGCTCAGGATGTTCTGACCGCAGAGCAGAAGCATCTGCATGCGGAGGAACGGATGAAGACCACGGCGGTAGCCATGGTAACGGATCAGAAGAAACTCTATGTAGGTCATATCGGAGATTCCCGTGCCTATCTTTTTAAGGACAATAAGGTCCTTTGGAGGACTTTGGATCACAGCATTCCACAGATGCTTGCCCTGACAGGAGAGATTCAGGAAAGCGAGATCAGAAATCATAAAAACCGAAGTATCATTCTGAGAACAATGGGGATCACATGGGATGAACCGATGTATGAACTGGCGAAACCGGTCTCCGTTTCCAAATGTGATGCGGTTCTGCTCTGTTCGGACGGCTTCTGGGAGCTGATCGAGGACGAGGACATGTGTGTTCTGCTGTCCCAGGCCCGGAGTCCGCGGGAATGGCTGGATGAAATGGCCTCCGTAGTCAAAAGGAACGGTGCAGGTCGTGACATGGATAATAATTCTGCTATAGCAGTGTGGATCGCAAAGGAGTGAGGTGGATGTGGAGCCAAAAGGATAATGACATTATTCGTGATACAAACGCCGAGATCGAGATTGTGATCTATTCTGTTATGGGAGACCGTGATGAACAGCAGGACACCTTCGGTTATCTGATCGAGGATCATAAGTGCCTTTGCGTGGTATCTGACGGGATGGGCGGTCTGGATAACGGAAGGAAAGCCAGTGAATGTACCGTGAAGGAGCTCCTGGGAGCTTATGTACAGGGCGGTACATTTTCCAATGAAGAGGAAATGATCGAGCCGGTCCGACGTGCGGATGACAGGATCTTTCATGAAAGAGATCAGAACGGAAACAGCCTGAATGCAGGATGTACGGTTGTAGGCGTAATGATCCGAAATTACCTTCTGAACTGGGTTTCGATCGGAGACAGCCGGGCGTATCTGTTCCGGGATGGAAAATATGTCCAGCTGACGAAGGATCAGAATTATAAGACCTATCTTGATGAGAGCCTGCGGGCCGGTGCCATCAGTGAAGAGGAATATCAGGCCGGAGCCTCCCAGCAGGAGGCACTGATCAACTATGTCGGAATGGGAATGATCAGGGATACGGAGTTTATAGATTCGAATAAAGAGAGCCTTCAGCTGCAGAGCGGTGACGTTGTACTGCTGATGTCTGACGGTGTATATAAGATTCTCTCAGATGAAGAGATGAATCGTATCATAGGAAATGTACCGGATATTGTGAATCTGGCACAGACTTTGGAAATGAAAATGGTTTCCAAGGCAAAAACCTATCAGATGGGGCGGGATAATACCACATTAGCCGTGATCAAGGTGAAATAAAAGGAGATGGATCATGAATATTATTCAGTGTATAAATTCACATTATTATGATTCGGATGCATATCCGGCTTGTCCGCACTGCGTCCCGGGAGTCGCAAAGAATGCCGCGCCTCCGAAGGGAAGAGGAGGTGCGGCAGGCGCGGAACCGCCGAGGGCACAGAATCCCGTACCCGGAGCGCAGAATGCCCGGAATCCTGTTCCGGGGACCCAGTGGGGTCAGAATGCCGCACAGGGAGCACAGTGGGGCCGGAATCCTGTACCACAGAATTATGCGCAGAATCCGGGAAAGGTGCCGTCGCCGGCATCACAACCGCCGAGAAATGACAATTTCACCGAAACTCTGAAACAGGAAGGAGTGAATCCCCGTCCGGCAACACCGGAAGGGGAGGGCCTTTTTACAAGGGCGACCAGCCTGGATGGAAGTGGGATGAGTCCGACCCAGAATCCGACTCCGGGTGGAAGCAGGAAAACAGTCAGTATGTTTCAGGGGAACTCGCAGACGATACCTTCTCAACAGGCTGCCGCTCAGCAGGGATATCCGCAGCGGCAAACCGGAGCCCAGGGCTATCCGCAGCAGGGAACCGCTGCACAGGGCTATCCGCAGCAGGGAGGTTCGCAGCCGGTGAAAGCCCGTCCGGTAGTTCCGCAGCAGGGAACCGGAGCCCAGGGGCATCCGCAGCAGCAGTCAGCAGCCCAGGGCTATCCGCAGCAGCAGGCAGCAGCCCAGGGCTATCCACAGCAGCAGTCAGCAGCCCAGGGCTATCCGCAGCAGCAGGCGGCAGCACAGGGGCATCCGCAGCAGCAGGCGACAGCACAGGGATATCCGCAGCAGCAGGCAGCAGCCCAGGGATATCCGCAGCAGCAGGCAGCAGCCCAGGGATATCCGCAGCAGCAGGCAGCAGCCCAGGGGCATCCGCAGCAGCAGGCGGCAGCACAGGGATATCCGCAGCAGCAGAATGCACAGCAGGGTGGAACCCAGTCTGTAAGTAACCAGAAGAGCGCTGCCCAGACGGGAGCTTCAGCCGTTAAGGAACAGATACTTGATATGAATGCGGCGCTCAGTACGAATCCGCAGATGAAGAAGCCGGAGGCCTCCGGATCGGTTTCCGAATCCCTGACTGAAATGGTGGAACGGGTATCCACCGTGGCCGAGGGACGGACCATGAGTTACTTCAGTGTTGCTTCCAAATCGCAGGGGAATAAAGCATCCGGTTCGGTTCAGGAAGCGGCTGCTCCGGCCGGTTCGGAAGGAACCAATACGGCTGCAGGTTCTTCAGAAGAGTTTATCGAACCGGTGGTAGGATGGCTCGTATGTATGGCAGGTCCGAATATCGGAAGAGACTATCGTATCTGTTCGGGCAGTAATTCCATAGGAAGAGGAGCGTCCAACCGGATCAACGTAACAGGAGATGATACCATTTCCAGAGAGAAGCATGCGATGGTCATCTATGAACCGACACAGAGATGCTTCTTCCTGAAACCCGGTGACAGCAGCGGGTTAACGTATCTGAACGGCCAGTACATTGCTGAAAGAGTGAACCTGTCCAGCGGAGACATGATCGGCCTCGGACAGAGCCAGTTCATGTTTGTTCCGCTTTGCTGGGAAAAGTTCGGATGGGAGACTCTCCTGAAAGGATAGTTACAGGAAACAGAGGACACATTTGAGATGAAAAGATGCTTTCATTGTTTTGGATCATATGGAGATGAGTTCAATGTATGCCCGTTCTGCGGGACCGTAGAGAACCCGCGGCCCAAGGAACCGATATTCCTCTGGCCTGGAACGGTACTGAACGGTCGTTATGTGATCGGAGAATCCATAGGCGCGGGTGGCTTTGGAATCGTTTATCGCGCCCTGGATATGAAGCTGGACAATGTGATAGCGATCAAGGAGTTTTTCCCTCAGAGCGTCGTCACCAGGGCGGAAGGACAGCCGAACCTGATCGTCATCGGGAAAAAGAGAGAGGAATACGAATACAGAAAAAAACGTTTTCTCCTGGAAGCAAGGACGATGGCAAAGTTCGGCAAGCACAGAAGCATTCCGAATGTATTCGAGTTCTTTGAAGCAAATGAATCCGCATATATTGTGATGGAGCTGTTGGAGGGACAGCAGCTGAACGACTATATCGAAATGATGCCGGACGGAAAGGTGGATCTCGGATTTGCCGTTTTTATTGCAAATGAGATCGGGCAGGCTCTGATCACCATGCATAACGCAAAGGTCATTCACAGGGACGTTGCTCCGGATAACATTTTCATCTGCTCCGGTACGGAACTCCAGATCAAACTGATGGACCTGGGTGCCGCAAAGATCGAGGACAGCTCGGATGACGTGATCGATCTTTGTATGAAGGTCGGGTATTCGCCGGTTGAGCAGTACGATAAGACTGACAACTTCGGACCCTGGAGTGATATCTATGCTCTTGGTGCCACCATGTATCATATGCTGACGGGCGTCAGACCGTACGAATCCACCACCCGAAAGAAAGAGGATTTTCTGCAGGATGTCAATCAGCTGAATCCTCAGGTGCCTGAGAATCTCAGCAATACCATCATGAAGGCCATGGCGATCAACGGTAATGAACGTTTTGCCACGGTTGAAGAGTTTCTGAAGGCGGTCAACGGTGAGAAGAAGGTTCTTTCCCTGGAGAAGGAAAAGAAGAAGAAAAGACTGAAGATCGCATTGGGGATCACGGCAGCCATGCTGGCGGTTACGATCGGAGCTGTATTTGGGTTTATGAAGTATCAGAAGACCAGGAAGGAGAAGTTCCTCCGTGAAGCGAAGATCTCGGTCTGGTATCTGAAGGACGATACGAATCCGCTGGAGACACAGGCACTGGAAACCATAACGCAGAATTTTAATGCTCAGGAAGGCTACGAGAAGGTTGAGATCGAGCTTGTTGCCTATACGGACAGGACCGAGTATGAAAAGGCGCTGCAGAAGGCGGCGGATGAGGGGAAGCTTCCGGCGGTATTTGAAAGCACGGATGTTTCGGATGAGGTCCTGAAGAAAGCCTCCGATGCGGAAAAGGTGATCACACTGACAGAGGAGTGCTCCGTGCTTCAGAATTACAGCAGCTATTACTCTGATAAAAAGAGGATACCGCTCGCCGTTGAGGTGCCCATCGCATATGTTCTTACTGACGGAGCGGATGATAATAAGTATGTTCTCCAGTATAACGATGATTACTTTAATAATGACACGTTTAAAAAGAACGTAAAATATGTTGAAGAGGATCAAAAACTGCTGGAAAAGAACCACCTTGAGGCAGGGGCCGGAAAGTATGACAGTTCAAAAGATGACTGGTCCGTGGTATTGGCTTCGACCACATCCTTTACCGAGGTTAAGAAGAGTCTCTCGGATAAATGGTTCGCGGTAAAGCTTGCTTATTATGACACGGATCAGATCCATTCGGCCTTCACTTATGAATGGAGTATCGGTAACGGTACTGCGGATGAGATCAATGCAGCGGAGCATTTTGCATCATGGCTGCTGGGAGCAAATGCCCAGGTGAATCTTCTGGGCAGCACCGGAATGGTTCCGGTGAATGACAAGGCGCTTCATCAGAGAGCCGAGGGAGACGAGCAGTGGACGGCGGTTGAGAAGATCGCAGATCACTTCGTATTTGATCAGAAATAGGAAAGGAGGGCTTACACATGGCTGACAATACCACGTCATTCTTTTCACAGATACGGAATGAAGACGGTTCCGGGCAGATGGCGCGGAATCTCTGTATGGGTTGTATGGAGTTCTTTGATGCACAGTTTTATGTGTGTCCTCATTGCGGATATGTGGTTGGTACGCCGGCGGAGGAACCGGTTCTTCTGGCTCCCGGCACGGTCCTTAACGATCGGTATTATATTGGAAAATCCCTGGGACACGGAAGCTTCGGTGTGACCTATATCGGATGGGATGCCAAGCTGGAGCAGAAGGTTGCGATCAAGGAGTTCCTTCCCAGTGAATTCTCCACACGTATGCCCGGAAAGACACAGATCACCGTTCTGGGAGGCACCCGGTCGGAGCAGTTCCTGGACGGGATGCGGAAGTTCATAGATGAAGCCAAGCGGCTGGCAAAGTTTCAGAATGAACCCGGTATCGTAAAGGTATTTGACAGCTTCGAAGAGAATTCCACAGCCTATATCATTATGGAAATGCTGGAGGGAATGACCCTTACGGAGCTTCTGAAGAACTATGGTACCATCGAAGAGGATCAGGCTGTTGAGATGCTGATGCCTGTCATGCAGTCTCTGGAGGTGGTACATAAAGAGGGGATCATTCACAGGGATATATCACCGGACAATATTTTCGTATGCAATACAGGAGAGGTAAAGCTGCTGGATTTCGGAGCGGCGAGATATGCCACAACATCCCATACCCGGACCATCACGACTATCATCAAGCCGGGATATTCTCCCGAGGAGCAGTACAGAAGCTCGAATGATCAGGGGCCGCATACGGATGTGTATGCTTTGGGTGCCACATTATATCGTATGGTTACGGGAAAGACGCCTCCGGACGGTCTGGAACGTCGTACCATGTACGAAACGAAGGGAAAGGATCTGCTGGTGAATCCTGCGGAATACCGTAAGGATCTTTCCAGGGTCAGGGAGGTTGCGATCCTGAATGCCATGAACATCCAGATCAGCGACAGAACACCGGATGTGGCAACCTTTATCGAAGAGCTGGGCGCTGAGGTTCCGGCGCGCAGACTGGACGGAAAGATCAAGAAGCTTCCCACCTACCGCTGGCCGAAATGGCTGAAGATCGCGGTTCCTGTCGCGGCAGCGCTTGTCAGTCTGTTTGTTGTGTTACTGGTTACAGGCGTGATCCGCTTCTCCAGGAATGAAAATGAGGAGATCGTGGTTCCCGATCGTTTTGTTACGGTTCCCAACATCGAAAGGAAGACTGAGGCAGAGGCCATCAGGATGCTCGAAGACAAGAAGCTGAGACATCAGATGGGCGAAGGGATCATTTCGGAGTACTGCGAGCCGGGTTGTATCATTTACCAGGATTATCTGCCCGGAGCCTATATTGAAGAGGGAGATGTTGTTACCTATAAGGTATGCGTCGGCAACGGAAAGGTTCAACGTGACGGGAATAAGATCATCATCCCCTTCTTAAAGGGTCTTAAATATGAAGACGGGAAGAAGATGCTTGCAGATGCCGGCTTGGTGGTGGAATACGAAGAGGTTTATTATGATTCGGAAGCCGGGCTGATCATTTCTTCCGATCCGGTAGAGGATACAAGAGTTGATGTGGGTTCAAAGATCGTACTTAAGGTATCCAAAGGTCCGGAGCCGTTTGTCCTGAAGCTGAATGTTGTCGGTATGAAGGAAGAGAAAGCAATCCAGGCGCTGATCGATATCGAACTGGCCCGTCCCGAGATCACCTATGAGCCGAATGACGCCGAAAAGGGAACGGTCCTTGCGCAGAGTGTTGCTGTCGGGGAAACGGTCACCAAGGGACAGAAGATCACGCTTACAGTATCTGCAGGGCCTGAGGAGAAGCTGGTTGAGATCCCCGATGTAAAGAATAAGGCGGAAAATGAGGCAAAGTCCATTCTGGAAGCGGCCGGTTTCAAGGTAAGTGTATCCAATGAGTATTCATCATCCGTTCCGAAAGGATATGCGACAAGAACGAATCCGAAGGCCGGAAATAAAAGACTTCAGGGAGAGTTTGTGGTTCTGTTCATCAGCAGCGGAACGGGAGATGATAAATATCAGGACGATCAGAAGAATCCGCAGGATGATCAGAAGAAACCCGGAAAGGATAAATCTGTAACGATCCCGGATGTGGTCGGCAGTCCGGAGGCAAAGGCGAAGAGTACTCTGGAGTCAAAGGGACTTAAGGTATCTATCGGAAATGCCTATTCGGATTCCGTAGCAAAGGGAAATGTGATCAGTACCAGTCCGGCTGCCGGAAAGAAGGCGGCAAAGGGAGATACCGTAAAGATGACGGTCAGTCTCGGAAAGGAACCGCCTCCGGAGGCGGAAAAGGTCACGGTTCCGGATGTGGCAGGTTCGACAAAGGATAAGGCTCTGAAGACATTGAAGCTAGATAAATATGCTTTCAATGTGAGTGTAAAAGAGGAGTATTCCCCTGACGTGAAAGCCGGATCGGCCACCAGAACCAGCCCGGCAGCGGGAACCACCGTAGAGAAGGGTTCTTCGATCGAACTCTATATCAGCAAGGGAGGAAAACAATATACCGTAACCTTCAATGCGAATGGCGGAAGTGTGGACGAACCCTCAAGGATCGTCTCCGAGGGAAGCAAGCTCGGAACGCTTCCCACTCCGGTCCGAACCTACTTCAAGTTTGCAGGCTGGTATGATAACAGCTCCGCAAGCGGCCTTGCTGTCACTGCATCTGACATAATGGGAGGTGCTGATCTGACACTTTATGCCGGCTGGACCGAGAATCCGCTATCCGACTGGGTGAGCGAATATGACATTCCCTCCGGAGCAGATGTCATGGAGGAGAAATGGAAATATACCTATACGGAGTACAAGGACTCCTCCCAGTCCACCATGGCCGGATGGGAATATGTGGATAAGAGCACATCGTATGGTTCATGGAGCGGCTGGTCCACAACTCCGGTTTCGGCAAGCAGTACGGTCGATGTAGAGACAAAGACCGAACAGGTTCACACCGGTTATAATATGGTTGAGTTTAACTATTGCTGGGGCGATGATAGAATTTACTGTAAGTATCGTCCAAATACAACGGCATCTATCTGGGAACGTTGGAGGACGGTTTCCGTTGACCATCTGAATCATGTGGAACAGGTGGCGCCCGGCGGCTGGTCAAAGTACGGCTCCAGAGGCAGGAATGACGGAGGGGAGACCGGGTATGTGATCAATGTTGATTCTGACGGTGAAGGGATCATTTACTTTATTTCCTCCAATATATACGAAAACCAGACGTTTTATCACTGGCGGAGTATTACTACTACGTATCGCTTTAAGAGGGACTCGGAAATGGAATCCTCCACACCGGTATCCGCAGGCGGAAATATTTCTAATGTCCGCAGGTATGTAAAGTACAAGCTCCGTTAACGATTGGGCAGACAAGAGGCTTTTCATATGAGTTTTAGGAGGGGTGTATGCTGAGAAAGAAGAAGCTGCCGTTCATGGCAGTACTTGGACCGGAGGACTACGGCGCGGTGATCCGATGTCTGGTGATCCACTGCAGGAGTGAGGAGGAAATGGCCAGGGCTGAGCAGTATCAGTTTCCGGGACCTGTACGGGAGAGGTTTCGCTCGGACGGGCACGGATATCCGGATCCGCGGGGAATGTTCTATACGGTATTTCCGGTGTCAGGACCGGAGATCGAATGGACCATGGCATTTTCCTGGAATGAGAGGAAGGAAAGAAATGAATACAGGAAGCTGGATCTGGAGGGGCTTACCTGTGTAAAGACGATCTGTCCCGTGCTGGAACGGTTCCGGAACCGGAAGCCCTACCGCAATATTCAGGGGGAGGACGGTAAGGAGATCCTGTTTCATTATATGGATTATCTGCCGGAGTGTTATCGTGACAGGACCGCTGCGCGAGGCTCCCTGAAGCATACGCTGCCGCTCATTATCTGGCTTCACGGAGCGGGAGAGGGAGGAACGGACCCGACCATTACGGTTCTGGGAAACCGGGTGACGGCTCTGACCGAGGAAACCGTGCAGACGTACTTCCCCGAAACCGGAGCTGCCGTGCTGGCTCCCCAGTGTCCTACCATGTGGATGGATCTGAACGGAAAGGGAGTGTATAATGTCAGCCGTAAGGACAGTGACGGTAAGTCCTGCTATTCCAAGGCACTCCTTGCCTTTATCCGGAGATATCTGCAGTATCATCCTGAGATCGACCGGGACCGGATCTATATCGGCGGATGCTCCAACGGCGGTTATATGACCATCAAGATGCTGCTTGAGGCACCGGAGCTTTTTGCTGCCGCATTTCCGTGCTGTCCGGCCTATCATGCCGCATGGCAGACGCCGGAGCGCGTGAAGACACTGGCAGGCATTCCCATCTGGTTCACGGCGGCTGCCACGGATCAGACCGTGCCCCTTACGGAGAAGGACGGAAGTCCGGCATATGCGGACGCGTTGGTTCCGAAGCTGAGAGAAGCCTCGGGTGAAGTGATCTATACCCGGCTTCCTCAGGTCATGGGATTTGATTCAAAGGGATTTCCGTATGAATACAACGGACATTTCTCATGGATCCCCCTGCTGCAGGACAGGATCACAAAGGAGATCGACGGAGAGGAGATCCACCTCTTTGAGTGGCTGGCCTCGAAAGGCAGGAAATAGAAAGAGCGACATAGAAGAAAAGAGCCTTTGCAATCGCAAAGGCTCTTCTTTGTAGTCCGTAGGGGAATCGAACCCCTGTTTCCGCCGTGAGAGGGCGGCGTCTTAGCCGCTTGACCAACGGACCATCTCTTGAACGCTTGCTTAGTATATCAAAACATAAATCAGAATGCAAGCATTTTTTTAATTTTTTTTCGATTTGTTGGAATGGCTGTTCGGGCATTCCCCAAAACACCTGCAGCCACGGGCCTGAACGCCGGGCTGCAGATGTTTTATGATGCCGGGGGAATGGCGGTTCCGGTGTTTGGACATGTGATTGCCGGAACCGGGTATGGTGCTTCTTCAGGATCTAACGGGAAGGATCGTGTTGATCCGGTCGGGATCCGGTGTGCTGTCACCCAGGGAATCACAGGGGATGTCCACCAGAATATACCGCTCCGTATGTCCCCTGTAGAAGCTCTTTCGGTCCTTGGTCACGATCTCCTCCACAAGGACATTCAGGGGCTCTCCGGCGAAAGCAGATTCGTAGGCCTTCATCTGACGTTCCTTCAGCTCCAGGAGACGACGTACACGGTCCTTCTTTACGGATTCCGGCAGCTGGCCGTCCATCCGGTCCGCGGCGGTTCCTTTGCGTCGGGAATAGGGGAAGACATGCATTTCATAGAGCTCAAGTTCCTCAAGTGTCCGGTAGGTGGTTTCGAATTCCTCTTCAGATTCCCCGGGGAAGCCTACGATGATGTCGGAGGTGAGAGCGGGGCGGTCGTAGTACCGGCGAAGCCTTTCCACGATCACACGGATGTCCTCTGTGGTGTAATGACGGTTCATTCTCTTCAGTACGGTGTCGCAGCCGCTCTGCAGGGAGAGATGGAAATGCGGGCACACCTTCGGCAGTTCCTTCATCCGCTGAAGGAAATCCTCGGTCAGTACACGCGGTTCCAGAGAACCGAGACGGATCCTTTCGATCCCGGGAATGCCATGGATCCGGCAGACCACATCTGCAAGGGTCAGGTCCCCGATATCTCCGAAGGAGGAAATGTTGATCCCTGTCAGAACCAGTTCCTTCACGCCGGAGGCTGCAAGTGTCTCCACCTCGTCAACGATGGCATCAATGGATTTGTTCCGGATCCGTCCGCGGACAAAGGGGATGATGCAATAGGTACAGAAGCTGTTACAGCCGTCCTGGATCTTCAGATAGCTTCGGGTATGTGTTTCCGGCATGCGGATCCGCAGATCCTCGAATTCCGGATCATGGTTGATATCAATGATGGAGTCGGAGACCGGCTCACCGGTGAGATAGGCTTCCACCAGACGCACCATATCTCTCTTGCGGTTATTTCCCACGATCAGATCCGCATCGATCCGGTCGGTGCCTGAGTCCTTCTGTCCGGCCTTACGCTGTGATACAGCATCAGCCATAGCCTTGTCCGAAGAATTTGGATCCGTTTCTTTTTTCACAGCCGCATTTCCGGCGTTAAACTGACTTCGGTTGGCTACAGCCTGCACATAACAGCCTGTGGCTACGATCACCGCATCCGGGTTCTCCTTTCGGAGTTTACTGATCATCTGACGGGATTTCCGGTCGGCGATGTTCGTCACGGAGCAGGTATTGATGATGCAGATATCCGCATCATTTTCCTCTCCCCGGAGTGATCCGGCAGCAAAAAATGCCTCGTACATTGCATCGGATTCATACTGATTCACCTTGCAGCCGAGGGTCAGGATATACACCTTTTTCTTCTCTAACACGATACTCATGAGATAGCTTCCTTTGGGGAGAAATACCCGTCAGAACGGCGGATTTCCTCTTTGCTTTTTAATCACTATGTGGTATCATATCATATGTAAGTCAAAATTACACATGAAATATTTGGAGGAAATCGGTATGACATCAGTAAAAGTATCGCTTAGTTCTATTGATAAGGTTAAGGCATTTGTAAATGATATCAGCGGTTTTTCGGCTGATTTCGATCTGGTGGCAGGACGTTACGTCATCGACGCAAAGTCCATCATGGGTATCTTCAGTCTGGATATCTCCAAGCCGATCGATCTGAACATCTATGCTGAGGACAACATGGATGAGATCATGACCGCACTGAAGCCGTACCTGGTAGAGGAGTAAGCCTTGCTGGATCAGGAAATGCGCGAGCCCTTGTTCGATTATCTGGACGAGAACTTTGGCAGGATCCGAATCATTGAAGAGAAAACCATCCGGGGCTCCCGAGCAGATGTTTTGGGAGTCCTGGATGGTTATTTTGTTGGCTTCGAGATCAAGTCCGACCATGATACCTATGAAAGGCTGAAGACACAGGTGAAGGATTATGACCGGTTCTGCGACTTCTGCTACATTGTGGTGGGAGCCAGTCATCGGAAGCATGTGTCCGAGCATGTTCCGGATCATTGGGGCATCCTTGTCATCACCGAAAACGGAGTGGAAATGGACCGCGGGGCGGATGATAATCCGAATGCCAGGTTGGAGGAGCAGATCACCCTGATGTGGAAAAGGGAGCTGCACAGTCTGCTTCAGCTGAATAACGGGCCGAAGTATACGAATATGAGCCGAAAGTTCATCGCGGGAAAGCTCCTGGAGAAGGTGGATCACGACCGGCTGAAGCGGCAGATGACGGATCTGATCTTCGAACGGGACTATACCGTTTTTGATGATCAGCCTACCATTGCCGAGAAGAAGGAGCGCAGGAAGAAGGTTGTCAGGGTGAAGAAGTCTGTCAGCCGGAAAGGGCAGGCGGCGGACCGGGCCAGGGCACATACCGCACATTATATCGGCAAAAGAAAGACAAAACGAAAATGATCCGGGGCGTCAAGAAAAAATGCTTGACACATGACGGCGTCTGTAGTATGATATCCGAGGTCTTAGGGGGAACTATGCTATGGAGCGGATCGTTCGACAAACCATGCTGTTTGATTTTTACGGCGAATTACTGACGGAGCATCAGAGAAGTGCTTACGAGGACGTGGTGATGAATGACCTGTCCTATGCCGAGCTTGCCCGTCTGCAGAACATTTCCAGACAGGCCGCCTATGACATGATCCGCCGCTGTGACAGGCAGCTGGAGGAGTATGAAGCCAAACTTCATCTGGTGGAACGTTTCCTGTCCATCCGTGAGGAGCTTCAGAAGATCGAGGAAACCGCCAAGGTACTTCAGGAGAGGACCACTGATAACACTTCGAAGTCATATGTGGAGGATATCCTGAAAAGATCCGGGGCCATCCTGGAGGAACTGTAAAGACGATAACACCCGTAAGGGCATTTCGATAAGAAGAGGATTTTATGGCATTTGACAGTTTAAGTGATAAACTTCAAAATGTGTTCAAGAAGCTGCGGAGCAAGGGCATCCTGAAGGAAGATGATGTAAAGGAGGCCATGAAGGAAGTAAAACGTGCGCTGCTTGAGGCGGACGTCAACTTCAAGGTTGTAAAGCAATTCATCGGTACGGTCAGCGAGCGTGCGGTCGGTGAAGAGGTCATGAAGGGACTGAATCCCGGTCAGATGGTCATCAAGATCGTTAAGGAAGAGCTTGTAGCCCTGATGGGGTCGGAGATGACGGAAATGAAGCTCCGCCCATCCAACGAGCAGACGGTCATCATGATGTGCGGTCTGCAGGGTGCAGGTAAGACCACCACGGTAGCCAAGCTGGCGGGACAGTACAAGAACAAGGGTAAGAAATGCATGCTGGTTGCCTGCGATATCTATCGTCCGGCAGCGATCCAGCAGCTGCAGATCAACGGTGATAAGGTCGGCGTAGAGGTCTTCTCCATGGGAACGGACCATAAGCCCGTAGACATCGTTAAGGCAGCTCTGACGCATGCAAAAAAGGAGAATATCCAGCTGGTATTCATTGATACGGCAGGTCGTCTGCATATCGATGAGGAACTGATGCAGGAGCTCCGTGATATCAAGGAAGCGGTAACAGTGGACTATACACTCCTTACTGTGGATTCCATGACAGGTCAGGATGCCGTAAATGTGGCGACCACCTTCAACAATGACCTGGGGATCGAAGGAGTGATCCTGACCAAGCTGGACGGCGACACCCGTGGTGGTGCGGCGCTTTCCATCCGTTCCGTTACCGGAAAGCCGATCCTGTATGCAGGTATGGGAGAGAAGCTGACGGATCTGGAGCCTTTCTATCCGGAACGTATGGCATCCCGTATCCTTGGCATGGGGGATGTGGAAAGTCTTATCGAGAAGGCACAGGCTGCCATCGATGAGGAGAAGGCCATTGAGATGGAGAAGAAGCTCCGCAAGGCCACATTTGACTTCAATGATTTCCTGGATCAGCTGGAGCAGATGGAGAAGATCGGAAGTCTTTCCGACATCATGGGCATGATGCCCGGTATGGGCAAGCTGAAGGATGTGGAGATCGATGACAATGCCACGGTTCATCCGAAGGCGATCATCCAGTCCATGACACCTGCAGAACGTGCCAACCCGGATCTGATCAATATGAGCAGAAAGCAGAGGATCGCAAGAGGCTGTGGACTGGATATGGCCGAGGTGAACCGGTTCTTCAAGCAGTTTGAACAGTCCAAGAAGATGATGAAGCAGTTCTCGGGTATGATGGGAAAGGGAAAGAAGAAGCGCAGATTCGGAAACCCCTTCGGCTTCTAGATTTGAGAAAGACCATAAGAACAACAAGCAGGATCAACACGGCGAAATGCCTGTCGATAGATATTATTCAAGGAGGAAAACCAAAATGGCAGTAAAGATCAGATTGAGAAGACTGGGATACAAGAAGCACCCTGTATATAGAGTTGTTGTTGCTGATTCCAGATCTCCGAGAGATGGTAGTGTGATCGACCAGATCGGAACCTATGATCCGAATCAGGAGCCCAGTGTGGTAAAGATCGATGCTGAGGCAGCGAAGAAGTGGCTTAACAACGGTGCTCAGCCGACTGAGACAGTTGCCAAGCTGCTCAAGCAGGCAGGCATTGAGAAATAAGCACACGGGAGGATTGCAGTATGAAGGAATTAGTTGAAATCATTGCAAAATCCCTTGTAGACGCACCTGATCAGGTTGTGGTAACTGAAACGACTGACGAGCATACAATTACTGTTGAGCTTACCGTAGCACCCGACGATATGGGAAAGGTGATCGGTAAGAGCGGACGGATCGCAAAGGCCATCCGTACGGTGGTAAAGGCTGCGGCGTCGAAAAGCGACAAGAAGGTCATTGTGGATATCAAATAACGACGGATGTCGAGCAATGGTAACAAAGGATGGGACGGCTCTTCCCGGCTCTCTACAGAGCCGGAAGGATCGCCCTCTTTTTTTATCATTCATGACGCCGGTCATGACAGAAGATGCGTGCATTTTCAGCCGCGCATAATACGGAGTGAATTATGGAACAGTATTTCCGGATCGGAGTGATCACAACAACACATGGACTGAAGGGCGAGGTAAAGGTCTATCCGACAACGGAGGATCTGCACAGGTTCGAGGAACTGGAGACCTGCTTTCTGCTGGATAAGGGGACCTATCGTCCTTTGACCATCAGCAGCTGCAGGTATTTCAAAAACCTGGTGATCCTCGGCTTTGAAGAGATCGGAGACATTGATGCCGCCATGCCTCTGAAACAGAAGGAACTGTATGTGGACCGTGAGCATGCGATACCGCTGGAGGAGGGCGAGTACTATCTGGCGGATGTGATCGGCAGTACGGTCTATGATGAAGACGGAAATGTTCTGGGAACGCTGGAGGACTACATGGAGACTGCGGCCCAGTTGATCTATAAGATGAAAACGGCGGAGGGGAAGGAATTCCTGGTTCCTGCCGTGGATGAGTTTATCCTTGAGGTGGATGTGGAGGCAAAGAAGATGGTGATCCGCGTCATTCCGGGGATGATCTGAGATTTTTAACCGGGAATGCCGGAACGACAAGGGAGGATCTAAGATGGAGTTTCATATCATGACTCTTTTCCCGGAAATGATGGACACGGTCCTGGGCGAAAGTATCACCGGGCGTGCACAGAAGGCCGGAAGGATTCTGGTGAAAAACTGGAATATCCGGGATTATGCGCAGAATACATCGAGGCATGTAGACGACTATATCTATGGCGGCGGCCCCGGAATGCTGATGCAGTGTGAGCCGATCGATCTATGCTATCAGGCGGTCTGTGAGGATATCCGTTCCAGGGATCCGGAGGCGGACCCGAGAGTGATCTATCTGTCACCGAAGGGGCCGACATTTTCGCAGAAGATCGCAGAAGCCTATGCGGGTGAACAGAACCGGCCGATCGTTCTTCTATGCGGACACTATGAAGGGATCGATGACCGGGTGCTTACACTTCTTCAGGCAGAGGAGATATCCATCGGTGATTATGTGCTGACCGGCGGAGAACTGGGTGCGGCCATTATTGTGGATTCTGTCAGCCGTCTGCTCCCCGGAGTTCTTGGAGACGATGACAGTGCGGTCTATGAGAGCTTTCATGAGAACCTTCTGGAATGTCCTCAGTACACGCGGCCGGAGATTTATAAGGGTCTGGCGGTACCGGAGATCCTTCTGTCCGGTAATCATGCGAAGATAGCGGCATGGAGACTGGAACAGGCAGAGAAGCTGACGGAGGAACGGAGACCTGATCTGTATCAGGCTTACCGGGAGGAGCATCCGGTTCCCGAACCGAAAAAGAAACGTCGGAAATCCGCACCGCCTGCGTGACAGAATGGTAATTGAGTGATATAATTGTGAAGGAATTGAACACCTAATGAATGGAGAATCAAAATGAAGAAGAAATTGCTTATACTGACACTTGGTCTGGTTCTGGTTACAGGCGTAACAGCCTGCGGATCCAAGGAAGAGGATGGAACAGGAACGGCTGCGACAGAGGTTGCAACCACGGTTTCTGTACAGGATGAGATCCTGAGCTTTGTAGGAACGGATCTTCCGGGGATCGCTGCAGAGCGGGATGAGGCTGTAAAGCTGTATAATGATTATTTCTCCGCAGGAGATGACAAGGATTCCGAGAAATGGATGACAACTCTTTCTCAGGAGGCGCTTCCGAAGTATGATTCCTATCTTCAGAAGCTGAAGGGACTTCCCTTCACGAATGCAGAGGTCGGTGAACTGAAGGATCTCTATGTGGCAAGTGCCGAGCTGCAGAAAAATGCGATCCAGGATGTCGTGGATGCGATCAAGAACGCGGACAACCAGCTGCTGGACTCCGCACAGAAGAAGGTGGACCAGTCCAAAGAGAAGCTTCAGGCATATTATGATAAGCTGAAGGCGCTCTGTGAGGCGAATAACATCTCTCTTGAGGGACTGACCGAGGCTACGGAGGCTGTTTCCGAAAGTACAACGGCTGCAACGGAGGCTGCATCAGAGCAGGCATCCACCGAGGCGCCGGCAGATGGAGCAGCACCGGCAGACGGAGCGGCACCGGCAGATGGAGAAACACCGGCAGGGGAATAACAGCCGGATTCAGATTCGGTAAGATGGGGGATATCCCGGAGGAGGTTTCCTATGGGTGATGCAAAGATTCTTGTTGTAGATGATGAGCCGCGGATGCGGAAGCTGGTCCGTGACTTTCTGGTAAAAGACGGATACATGGTTCTTGAGGCGGCTGACGGCGAGGAGGCACTGACTCTGTTCATGCAGACGAAGGAGATCGCACTCATTATCATGGATGTCATGATGCCGAAAATGGACGGTTATGAGGCATGTGAGGAGATCCGCAAGCTGTCGCAGGTTCCGATCATCCTGCTGACTGCGAAATCCGAAGAGAAGGATGAGCTTAAGGGCTTTTCTCTCGGTATTGACGAGTATATCACCAAGCCTTTCAGTCCCCGTGTCCTTGTGGCGAGAGTGGAGGCGATCCTCCGCCGTACCGTACAGGAGGGGGCCGAGACCACGATATCCGCAGGAGGGATTGTTATGGACACCTCCGCACATATCGTAACGGTGGACGGAGAGCAGGTGGAGCTGTCCTTCAAGGAATTTGAACTGCTCAACTATTTCCTGGAGAATCAGGGCGTGGCCCTTTCCAGGGAAAAGATCCTGAACAGTGTCTGGAACTACGATTATTTCGGAGATGCCAGAACCATAGATACACATGTGAAGAAGCTTCGTGCCAAGCTGGGTGATAAGGGTGAATATATCAAGACCATCTGGGCTCTGGGCTACAAGTTTGAGGTGACAGAGTCATGAAAAGTTTCAGGGGAGCGGCACAATTCCGTCATTCCCTTCGCTTTAAGCTGGTAGGGCTTGTAGGCGGGATCACTGTGATCGCCATCGTTGCTGCCTGGATCATCAGCAACAATCTGACAAGGAGTTTTTATATACTGAATGCCAGAAGCAATCTGATTACAACCTATGAATCCTGTAATCAGTTGTTTTTGGATGCGTCGGGAGTCCCGGCGCGTTTTGAGATCGCCGCAGGAGAGATCTACGAACAGGTAGATAATCCCTCCAATGCGACGATCTTTATTATTGATTATTCGAATACCAAGGTCTATTCATCAGTTGTTGTGACGGATAGTATTGCCGTATCTCTGCAGAATCTCATAGATCTCACCAATATCAGAGAACTGGCAGAGGGAGGAACGAAGTACAAATTCCTGAATCATGAAGATTCCTTTGATCTGATAGGGGTTCTGGACAACGGGGATATCATCATCCTGGAGCGGCCGCTGGAGCAGCTGAATTCCAGCATCCTTTTCTCCACACGTCTGTTCCTGATCGTTGCGGTAGTGATCCTTTCCTTCGAGGCGAGCCTTGTGCTCTTTATTTCCGGAACCCTGACACGGCCCATTATCCAGATGTCCCATGTGGCCCGCCGTATGGCCAGACTGGACTTCGATGCAAAGGCACCGGAGGACCGGAAGGATGAGATCGGAGAGCTGGGCCACAGCATGAACGAACTGTCGCTGAAGCTGGAGGATACGGTTTCCGAACTGAAGTCGGCGAATGCCAGCCTGTCCCAGGATATCGAGGAGAAGGAACGGATCGAAGAGATGCGTTCTGAGTTCCTGTCCCATGTATCTCATGAGCTGAAGACTCCTCTGGCACTGATCCAGGGATATGCGGAAGGTCTGAAGGACTCTGTGAATGATGATCCCGAGAGCCGTGAGTTTTATTGTGACGTCATTTCCGATGAGGCTTCGAAGATGAATACACTCATCATGAAGCTGCTGAATCTGAATGAACTGGAATTCGGAAATGAACCTCTGAAGATCGTGCGGTTTGATGTGATCGAGCAGATCCGCGGGATCGTGGCGGCGAATAAGATTCTGCTGGAGCAGAAAAATGTACGCCTGATCCAGCCTGAGGAGACGCCGGTCTTCGTGTGGGCGGACGCATTTAAAATGTCCGAGGTATTCACAAATTATCTGTCCAATGCCATTCATTATGTGAATGAGGGAGGAGAGATCCGAATCTCCGTGGAGCATATGACGGGTGCAGATGCGGCAAAGCGTGCGGCAGAGCGTGGTGAGGCAGAAGCCGTACCGAAGGATCCGGGTTCCGATTCAGGCGGATCTACTGCGGAGCTTAAGAATGTGGTGCGTGTTTCTGTTTATAATCAGGGACCGAAGCTTGGAGAAGAGGCGCTGCAAAAGGTATTTGTCAAGTTCTATAAGGAGGACGCGGCTCGTACCAGGTCCTACGGAGGATCCGGTATCGGACTTTCCATCGTGGGAGCGATCCAGAAGTCCCACGGACAGGATTACGGTGTCTATAATGTGGAGGACGGTGTCGTATTCTATTATGATCTGGACGGTACTGGCGCAATTGGTGATTGACGGAAGCATGATGCGGATGATATGATATATTCAGCGACAAGCAGGAGGCTGCAGCTTAGGCTGCGGCCTTTACTTTACTTAATGAAGGAGGGTTACAGAATGAAATTTGTATGTACAGTCTGCGGTTATGTTTATGAAGGCGATGCTGCTCCGGAAGAATGTCCCATCTGCCATGCACCGGCATCCAAGTTCAATCAGATGGATGAGGAGAAGGCATGGGCAGCTGAGCATGTGGTAGGTGTTGCGGACAGCGCACCGGATGAGATCAAGGACGGACTCCGTGAGATGTTCAACGGTGAGTGCTGTGAGGTTGGTATGTACCTTGCCATGAGCCGCGTAGCGATCCGAGAAGGATATCCGGAGGTCGGCGCATTCTTTGAGAAGGCAGCGATCGAGGAAGCATGGCATGCAGCTCATTTTGCAGAACTTCTGGGGGAGGTTGTTACAGATTCGACGAAGAAGAATCTGGAGCTTCGGGCAGATGCGGAATTTGGTGCTACCGAGGGACGCGCAAAGCTTGCCAAGAAGGCAAAGGAACTGAATCTGGATGCGATCCACGATATTGTCCATGAAATTGCAAGGGACGAAGCAAGACACGGAAAGGGATTCAAGGGTCTGCTGGATCGTTACTTCAGCTAAATTATAAGGTTTCATTAAAAGAAGGAGCGGGTTATCGAAAACCTGCTCCTTCTTTTTGTGTCCCGGCTATGAGCCAGGGGGAGATGCCTGCATATCCATCCGGGAAATGCCGCGGGCGTTACTTTGCCTTACTGAACAGAATGCGGATCAGCGGGTATGGTTGTGTTCGTGAAGAAAGTCAAGGAACTCCTGCTCCGGCATGGGTCTGGCGTAGTAGAAGCCCTGAATATAGTCACAGTTCTGCTCGGCAAACCAGGTTGCCTCTTCCTCGGTTTCAACACCCTCGACCACGATCTCTTTCCCGATGTCCTTCAGCATGTGGATGGTATCACGGATGACCATTCGCATGGTGGGGTCTTCCCATTCGTCCACAAAGCTCTTGTCAAGCTTGATCAGCTTAAAGGGAAAATCCATCATTCTCTGCAGATTGGAATATCCGGTCCCATAGTCATCCAATGCAAATTCCAGACCGAAAGAGTGCATGGCGAGTACATTTGTCTTGACTGTATCATGAACAAAATCGGAGGCGGTCTCCGTGATCTCGAAGTTAATGTACTGCGGCTCGATCCGGCAGTTCTTCAGGACATTGTTGACCTTGGTCGCAATGTTGTTTCTCATACACTGAACGGCGGAGAGGTTGATCTCCACATAACGGAGCCCAAGCTCTTCCATATCCTGACGGGCGATAAATTCACAGACATCCTGAACAACGAACTCGCCGATCTGATGGATGGCGCCGCTTTTCTCAGCAGACGGAATGAAGACGCCCGGCGAAACCATGCCGTTGTTCTCATCGAAAAGACGGATCAGGGCTTCCGCACAGGTGAACCGTTGTTCCTTCACGTCGTAGATCGGCTGATAATACATCACAAAACTGTGATTGATGATCCCGTTGCTGATGATCTCATCGATGTTGTTCTTCATCTGGAACTGTTTCTCCGGTGCGATCTCGGAGAGGATAACCACCTTATCATCGGGAACGTTGTAGTGGAAGGAATTGGCAAATGCGATCAGGTCATCCCAGTTATCGATATCCGTGGGTGTCCGGACGATACATACACTGGCATCCATGTCCAGATCCAGATGACTGGAGTGGAGCGGGGTCTTCATGATGTCGAAGATCCGCTGTGCCTCGGTATCAGCAAATTCCTTTCGTGTCTTTCCGTCTATCAGGATGGCATACAGACCATTATAGAGGTAGTAGACCTCATGGAAGAGACCGTGTGATTTGCGGGTGTCCGTGTTACGAAGGATCACTGCTACTTCACGCTGCATCTTCTGGTGCTTTTCGTTTCCCAGGATGGACAGAAGAGCGGTACTGTTCTTGATCCGCACGAAAATGATGTCGGCCGGAACCTCGGAACGGTAGTATTTCTGCATGTCCATGGTGAAGGACCGGTAGGAACGGGCTCCCGTGATTGGATCGATCGTCTCCTCGGGACGCAGGATAATGGCGTTGATCAGCATTGCCACGATGGCGTATGCAAACATTTCCAACAGATAATCCGGCTGGAAATACTGGACGATCATGGCTGCTCCGGTCAGAGGGAAGATCATAAACAGAGTAAAGAGCTTCTCCTTGTCCAGAATAGAACGGCTCTGGAAGAGATAGACCAGGGAGATGACCATATAATAGATTCCCACGATATAGAAAATGACCATAAGAGGTCCGCGCACGTAGGCTCCTTCGGGCGTGTAATGAAATATGGCTTTGGAACCGAGGTTGTAGATCAGGAGTCCGAAGCAGAGAAGATACGGGAGCGTAAAGGCTGCCAGAAAGGACGCGTGACGCTTCGTACGATGCCAGGTACCGGACATGTGACCGATGAAGATGATATAGATCGGTCCGGCCAGGATCCGGAACACGAAGTATACGGTACTGATTCCCATCCGGTATCGGTTTCGAAGATCGGAGTCCGTGATAGAGGTAAGATGAGCAGTGGAAAGCGCATCCGCAAATGTGGCGATGAGCAGACACAGCAGCAGTGCGATGTACGTGGTGTTGATCCGGCCACGGTTCATCTTTCGGAATAACAAAGAGAAAAGAAGAATACTCAGTATGATAAATGCAGCGATATCAAAGTAAGCGATCCGACCCATACCGTATCCTCCTTTCCGACAGATTTGCATAATAATACAATCATATTATAACAAAAGAACGGATGATTCACAAGAAAAGGAACGCTATGAGGCGGTTGATTTTTGGTTGTTTCATATTTTTCAGTATAGTATAATACAATTGTATGTGCACGCGAGGCGGGTGCATTTTTTTGCAAATGACATTTGCAGAAGAAAGGAAGAAATATGGAACCGAAAAGCAGTGACAGAGAGAAAAATGTGACCGGTGCGTCAAAACCCATGAAGCGCCGGGGAGAGGGACTCGGAACGGGACCGGTGGGCCGTGCGGACGGTTATGCCGGAAGGAACGGCGGATCCTCTCATAGAGACGGAGAGAGCAGCGGCGGAGGAGCCGGACGCGGAAAGACCTCCATTATAGCCGTGATCATTGCGCTTCTTCTCGGAGGAGGCGGTGGACTTACAGCACTTCTCGCCGGAGGCGGATCGGATGATGCGGGTACCGGCAGCAGTACCTCCGGGAGTGTGGATCCGGGTGGATCCGGCTCGGGCAGTTCAGGAAGCTCCGGCAGCTCGGGCAGTTCAGGAAGCTCCGGTAGTTCGGGGAGCAGTATCATTTCCTCCCTGCTGGGCGGGTTCACGGGCGGAGGCTCCACAGAGGCAGCTTCCTGGTTTAACAACATGAACAACACCGGTAAGCTGAATACGTCGGTCAGTCCGGCGGCAGCACCGAAGCGTACTCAGATCAAGGGGAACGGTCAGGATACCGTGACCATCATGGTTTATATGTGCGGTACCGATCTGGAATCCCGGAGCGGTATGGCTACCAATGATATGCGGGAGATGGCTCAGGCCAGTCTCTCCGATAAGATCAATATTATCATCTATACCGGCGGATGTGCCGGATGGAAGACCGGTGGTATCAGCAACAAGACCAATCAGATCTACCGGATTCAGAATGGTCAGCTGGCGCAGATCGTAGCGGATGCCGGGGATAAGCCCATGACGGATCCGGGAACTCTGTCCGAATTCATCCAGTTCTGTGCCAAGTATTATCCGGCGGACCGTAATGAACTGATCTTCTGGGATCATGGCGGAGGATCCATCAGCGGCTTTGGTTATGATGAGCGCTACAAGAGATCCGGCTCCATGGATCTGACGGGAATGAATACCGCGCTGAAGAACGGCGGAGTGAAGTTTGATTTCATCGGTTATGATGCGTGTCTCATGGCTACACTGGAGACTGCGATCATGACCAGCAATTACGCGGATTACCTGATCGCTTCCGAGGAAACGGAGCCCGGTATCGGCTGGTATTATACCGATTGGCTGAATGCGCTTTCTCAGAATACCTCCATGCCCACCGTTGAGATCGGTAAGAATATCGTAGACGGCTTCGTGGATGAATGTAACCGGAAATGTGCCGGCCAGAAGACCACCCTGTCGGTGATCGATCTTGCGGAGTTCTCCGCAACCGTACCGGACAAGCTCTCAGCCTTCTCCAGCAGTACAAGTACTTTGATCAAGGGGGATAATTATAAGCAGGTATCCGAGGCACGTGCCGGTACCCGTGAGTTCTCCTCCTCAGGTATCGACCAGGTGGATCTGGTTCACTTTGCAGAGCAGGTGGGAACCACGGAAGCAAAAGAGCTTTCCAAGGTCCTTCAGGAAAGCGTTAAGTATAACCGGACATCCAAGAACATGACAAATGCATATGGCGTGTCCATTTATTTTCCGTACAGGAAGACTTCCAGTGTAAATACAGCGGTCAGCAACTACAAGAATATCGGCCTTCGTTCCGAGTATTCTGACTGTATCAAGGCTTTTGCAAGCGTTGAGACCAGCGGACAGGTTGCAGCCGGCGGTTCAGGCAACCCGCTGGGTTCACTGTTCGGAGGCGGAAGCAGCGGTAGTTCCGGCGGCGGTTCCGATATGATATCGGGTCTTCTGAGTAACTTCCTGGGAGGACGTTCCGTTCCGGGCGTGGATGCTGATGCAGCCGAGTACATGCAGGATATGGATGTGGATAAGGTTGCAAAGTATATCTCCGAGAATCAGTTTGATCCTTCCGTTCTGAAGTGGGATACGGAGGCGGACGGAACTCATACCATGTCCGTAAAGCAGGAGGACTGGGCGCTGATCAAGGATCTGCAGGTCAATATTTTCTACGATGACGGCGAGGGATATGTGGATCTTGGATTGGACAACGTTTACGAATTTGATGATGAAGGTAAGCTGATCGGCGACTCCGACGGAACCTGGTTTGCCATCGACGGTCTTGCGGTTCCCTATTACTTTGAATCCCAGATGACGGATGAAACAGGCTATACCGTAACACAGGGACGTGTTCCTGTATTATTGGACGGACAGAGAGCCAACCTGATCATCGTATTTGACAAGGAGCATAAGAGCGGTTATATAGCCGGTGCGCGTTTTGATTACGTGGAGGGTGAGACCGAGACGATCGCGAAGGGCGTGACTGAGATTGCTCCGGGAACCTCTATCGACTTCATCTGCGATTATTATGCCTATGACCAGACCTATCGGGACAGCTATCTGTGGGGCGAGCAGATCCATTACCGCACTGATCTGCAGTGCAGCTATGTAACCATCGGTGACGGTCTCCAGGTGACCTATCTTCTGAGAGATATCTACGGAAGAGAGTACTGGACGCCGAAGGTACCTGAGTAAAATAATAGATTGAGATCATAAGAGACAGTCTTTTTCGACATCTATACGGAAACGGATATCGGAAGGACTGTCTCTGTTGCCCTGACGGGGAGAATGTTATGGATGAGGGGTGAAACGTAAGGAGGTGCGGATGGAATCAGGTAATAAAAAAAATGGACAAAGACTGATCCTTGGACTGGCTGTCTTCTTCCTGTTCCTTGTCTTCCGGAATCCGGGAGATGTCGTATTTGCTGCCAGAGATATGGAAGATGAAGTGACGGTCACCGGGAGAGACTGGGAGAAGTTTTCCGGAACATATGTATATGAACGTTTGAACGAGGATGAAAAGGCGCTCTATGATGATATGTACGCCATTGCTTATCATTATCTGACCACGACTGAAGATATGGGTGTTGCCTGGGCCGGCGGATGTAATGTACCGGGAACGCTCTCTGCGCGGGGAATGAGTGACAGTCAGGTGATGAAGGTCATAAATCTTTTTACGGGGGCCAATCCGCAGTTCTATTTTCTGCACAACGGATACGGTGGTTCTCCTGGTCAGAATAACAGGTTCTGCCTGACTGCATACGGGGAGTTTTCCGATGGAAAGAAGCGTGCGGAGGTTACCAATCAGATATTTGATGAAGTGGAAGAATGGGCAGGTAAGATCCGGGGAGCCGGAGATACCCGCTATGCGCGTGTACTGGCTGCCAACAATATGCTGTGTAATAATCTGACATATTTCCATTCGGAATTTAATCAGAGTATCTACAGTGTATTTATTGATCGGAGTACCGTGTGCAGAGGATATGGACTTGCATATTCTCTGCTTATGAATTACTGCGATGTGCCTACCGTAAGTGTGTTTGGAAATGCGCACCTTTGGAACAAATCACAGCTGGACAACGGCAAGTGGTATGCAACGGATGTAACATGGAATGATTATCCCGGTCACAGGGAGTATTATCTGAATCGGGCAGATGCGCATATGCTGTACTCTGATACAAATAAGGTTCATCAGATCGCATATCCGGAATACTTCCCTGAGACAGATACGGAGGACTACATCGGTGATGAAACCCATTTTGTGATTTATTCAAATGATGACGGGTCGCTCTCCATGAAGCGGATCAAGGAGAGCACCGAACCGGAACCGGGCTATGATCCGGAGCTAGCGCCGGATCCGGAGCCGGACGGAACCGTAAATGCACATGATTGGGAACGATACATGATAGCTCCGGAGGATGAGGATGAAAGATACCTTGATATGAGCAGTGTCGATCGGATCCTTTATCAGAACATGTATCAGTTGTGTCTTGGGTATCTGATCACATCAAAGACAATGGAACCCACGTCCGGAGAGGGTTCCAAAGGAGTGATCGGAAAACTGGCGTGCGGAAGCATCGACGGTTCCAAAGCGGTCTCCATTTTTCATTCATTTCTGCACGAAAATCCGCAGTTCTATTTTGTGGAGTATGCTCCGATGGTATCAACCGTGAACGGGGCAAATACCACGATCACGATATATGCGAAGCCGGAGTATCTGGACGGGGAGGTAAGGGCAGCCTGCACCAATCAGATCTTCGAGGAACTGGATCACTGGCTGGATATCATCAACAGCTTTGATACCCGATATGAACGGGTCCGTGCGGCAAATGAAATCCTTTGCCGGGAATTCTCCTACGAGTCGACGGAGAGCCGCGATGATGATGTATCATTACTCCTTCGAAAGAAGACACATTATCAGGGGTACTCCTGGGCGATGTATTATCTGATGCGGATGTCGGATGTGCCGGTCTATATCCTGTATTCCGAAAAGAATTCCTACGTGGCCTGGAACAAGGTCTGTCTGGATGGGGATAAATGGTATAACATCGATGTGACATGGAATGATCTGGAGGGAAGCTATCCGACAGGATTTACCAGGTATCTGAATCTGTCGGATGAACATCTGGAGGTTATGGATAAGAACGGATACCATAAGGCTTATCGTGCGGAGAAGTATCCGGCTGGTGATTCGGATCTGATCACGGAGGATAATCTTCAGGAGGCAAAGCAGAAGTCGGACGGAACCTGGTACTGGTCGACCATAAATCAGGAGAATCGGGAATATGCCGGGCATTCCTGGGAAGAGGGAAAGATTGTGAGGGAATCCACCTGTTCCGTTCACGGCAGTCGTGTATCCGTCTGCAGGATCTGCGGAATGGAGAAGAAGGAAGAGCTTCCGTTGCTTCATCATACGGTTGTTGTGGATCCTGCAAAGGCTCCGACCTATACTGCCACCGGACTTACGGAAGGAAGCCATTGCTCGAAATGCGGCAAGGTGATAAAGAAGCAGGAGACGGTTCCGAAGCTTCAGAAGCAGGAATCCCAGAAACAGGAACCGAAAAAGCCCGTAAAGACAAAGTATTCCAATGAGTGGGTGAAAAATGTCTGGTATGACAAGAAGGGCTATGCCACCAAATATACAATGAAATGGAAGAAGGATAAGACCGGCTGGTGGATCGTGGACAATACCGGCTGGTATCCGAAGAATTCGTGGCAGAAGATCGACGGTGTATGGTATTATTTTAAGCCCAACGGTTATATGGCGGCGAATGAGTGGTATAAGGGCTACTGGTTCAACAAAAACGGAGCCTGGACCTATAAGTATAAGGGATCCTGGCATAAAGAAGGAAAGAAATGGTGGTTCGGAGATACAAGTGGCTGGTATGCGAAGAGTACCACCATCTGGATCGACGGAAAGAAGTACAGCTTCGATAAGAAGGGGTACCTGATCTGATCTTCAGGAGAAAAGACCGGGAGCATACAGGTGGCACATGAAAATGTGTCGCCTGTATGCTCCCGGTCTTTATGTCAGGTATTCGGTGATCAGTCAACGTCTTTGATCAGTTCATGCCACTCCTGCAGGGAATGGATGTTGCCCATGTGGCGGCGGAGCATATGGTCGATACCTTCTGCTGCTGCCTTGCCCGCAACGATCGTGGTGATGTACGGGATCTTGGACTTGATGGCTGCCTTACGGATATAGGAATCATCATGAACGCTTGCCTTACCGATGGGAGAATTGATGATCAGATCGATCTCGCCATTGGTGATCAGGTCAAGGATGTTCGGACGTCCTTCATAGAGCTTCTTAACCTTCTCGGCAGGGATGCCCGCAGCGTTGATGGTGTCACAGGTCTTACCTGTGGACAGGATGCGGAATCCGTTGTCATGAAGGATCTTTGCAACGGCAGGAGCCTCATCACGCTCCTGACTGTTGACGGAAATGAGTACCGTGCCCTTAAGCGGAAGTGTTGCCTTTGCAGCTTCCTCGGACTTGAAGTAGGCACCGCCGGCGGAAAGAGACATGCCGAGAACCTCGCCCGTGGAACGCATTTCCGGTCCGAGGATCGGATCTACCTCAGGGAACATATTGAACGGGAAGACAGCTTCCTTTACGCCGTAGTAAGGGATCTTGCGTTCCTTCATGGTGGGGATCGGTGACGGACGACCTGTCAGTTCGCCGGTAATGATCTCGGTAGCCAGCGGAACCATACGGATTCCGCAGACCTTGGAAACAAGCGGAACGGTCCGGGATGCTCTCGGATTGGCTTCAAGCACGAATACCTTTCCGTCCTCGATGGCGTACTGCATATTCATCAGACCGACAACGTGCATCTGCTCTGCAATCTTTCTTGTATAATCCTTAATGGTCTTAAGATTTTCTTCGGAAATGTGCTTCGACGGCAGGATACATGCAGAGTCTCCGGAGTGGATACCGGCCAGCTCGATGTGCTCCATAACTGCAGGAACATATGCGTGTGTACCGTCTGCAATGGCGTCTGCCTCACATTCCAGTGCGTGATGCAGGAATCGGTCGATCAGGATCGGACGGTCGGGAGTTACGCCGACAGCAGCCTGCATGTAACCGATCATGCTTTCATCATCATATACCACTTCCATGCCGCGTCCGCCGAGGACATAGGAAGGACGAACCATTACCGGATAACCGATGTGGTTGGCAACCTCGATGGCCTCATCAACGGTTGTGGCCATTCCTGCCTCGGGCATGGGGATGCCCAGCTTATCCATGATGGCACGGAACTGGTCGCGGTCCTCTGCCAGGTCAATAACTGCAGGAGAGGTTCCGAGGATCTTTACGCCGTTCTTTTCCAGATCGGCTGCCAGGTTCAGAGGAGTCTGTCCGCCGAACTGAGCGATCACGCCCACCGGCTTCTCCTTCTTATAGATCGAGAGTACATCCTCCAGAGTCAGAGGCTCAAAATACAGCTTATCGGAGGTATCATAGTCAGTGGATACGGTCTCCGGATTGCAGTTAACGATGATGGTCTCGAAACCGAGCTTCTTCAGGGACTGGGCTGCATGAACACAGCAGTAGTCGAACTCGATACCCTGTCCGATACGGTTCGGGCCGCCGCCGAGGATCATGACCTTCTGACGGTCTTCTTTGATGGGGTTGTTGTCCGGTGCACAGTAGGTAGAGTAGAAGTAGGAGCTGTCCTCAGTTCCGCTGACATGGACAGAGTCCCATGCTTCCACAACACCGATAGCCTCACGTCTGTTCCGGATATCATCCTCGGATACACCCAGGATCTCGGACAGATACTTGTCGGAGAAACCATCCTTCTTTGCCTGTGTCAGAGCAGCGTCAGAGGGAACCTGGCCCTTATATTCGGCTACCAGGGCCTCTTCCTCGTCTACCAACTCCTTCATCTGCTCGATGAAGTATTTCTTAACATGCGTGATCTCGAAGATCTCATCTATGGTCGCACCCTTGCGGATCGCTTCATACATGATGAAATGACGTTCACTGGAGGGAGTGATGAGCTGTTGCAGCAATTCCTCCTTGGAAAGGTCATTGAAATTCTTTACATGACCCAGTCCGTAGCGTCCCTTCTCAAGAGAACGTACTGCCTTCTGGAAGGCTTCCTTATAATTCTTACCGATGGACATAACCTCGCCAACGGCACGCATCTGTGTACCAAGCTTGTCGTCAACGCCCTTGAACTTCTCAAAAGCCCAGCGTGCAAACTTAACAACCACATAGTCTCCGTCCGGATGATACTTATCCAGAGTTCCGTACTTACCGCAGGGGATATCGGCAAGAGTCAGGCCGGAAGCCAGCTTTGCGGATACAAGGGCGATCGGGAACCCGGTTGCCTTACTTGCAAGAGCGGAAGAACGGGAGGTACGCGGATTGATCTCGATTACGATGATCCGGTCGGTCTTCGGGTCATGGGCGAACTGAACGTTCGTTCCGCCGATAACCTGGATGGATTCAACGATCTTATATGCCTGCTCCTGGAGACGCTTCTGAACGTCTTCGGAGATGGTAAGCATCGGCGCGGTACAGAAGGAATCACCGGTGTGAATACCCATGGGATCCACATTTTCGATGAAGCAGACGGTGATCATGTTGTTGTCCTTGTCACGGACAACCTCAAGCTCCAGCTCTTCCCAGCCGGTTACGGATTCCTCAACCAGAACCTGACCAACGAGAGAAGCCTTCAGACCTCTTGCGCAGACAGTTGCCAGCTCTTCTTTATTGTACACCAGACCGCCGCCGGCACCGCCCATGGTATATGCGGGGCGGAGCACCACCGGATAACCCAGATCGTCTGCGATCTTCAGTGCTTCCTCAACGGAGTAGGCAACCTCGGAGCGTGCAACCTCGATGCCCAGGGCGTTCATGGTGTTCTTGAACTCGATACGATCCTCGCCGCGTTCGATGGCATCAACCTGAACACCGATGACCTGTACATTGTACTTCTCGAGAACGCCTGCTTCGGCCAGCTCGGAGCAAAGATTAAGTCCTGACTGACCACCCAGGTTCGGAAGGAGTGCGTCGGGACGTTCCTTGGCAATAATTGCCTCCAGCCGTTTTACATTTAACGGCTCAATATAAGTAACATCAGCCATCTCCGGATCCGTCATGATAGTAGCCGGATTGGAGTTGACAAGTACGATCTCATAACCAAGACTACGGAGAGCCTTGCATGCCTGCGTACCGGAATAATCAAACTCACAGGCCTGACCGATGACGATCGGGCCTGAACCGATGATCAATACTTTGTGAATATCTGTTCTTTGCGCCATATTTCAGTTCCTCCAAATAGAATAGAGACCATGCGGCAGCAACTGCTCACATAATCTGAAGTATTATAACACGAATACGAGAAAATATGTAGTAGAAAAATAAAAAAAGTATAGATGAAATGCATCGTGGGATTTGCTATAATATGGCGTGTGAAACTCACGCGGAAATAGGATTGCATAAAGTATAATGAAACGATCGGACAGTACAATCGAATCACCGGATGAGATGATCGGACGCCTGCTGGAATGGTATGCCGGAAATCATCGTGAACTTCCCTGGAGACAGGACCGTGAACCCTATCATGTCTGGATCTCCGAGATCATGCTTCAGCAGACCCGGGTGGCAGCCGTGATCGAATATTATGAACGGTTCATGAGAGAGCTTCCCGATGTACAGGCGCTGGCAGCGGTGGACGAGGAACGTCTTCTGAAGCTGTGGGAGGGACTCGGTTATTACAATCGTGCCAGAAATCTACAGAAGGCAGCGGTAATGATCTGCAAAGAGCATGAAGGGCATTTCCCGGAAACCTACGAGGAGATCCTGAGGCTTCCCGGGATCGGCGCCTATACCGCCGGGGCCATAGCATCGATCTGCTTCGGACAGGCCACGCCTGCCGTGGACGGAAATGTTCTCAGGGTGATCACACGTCTCACCGGAGACGCCTCCTGTATCGATCTGGAGGTGACAAAGAAAACGATCCGTGATAGAATGGTTCCCCTGTATGAAGGCTGTTCTGCAGAAGAACGAGGGAAACTGACCCAGTGCTGGATGGAACTGGGAGCGACTGTCTGTGTTCCGAACGGGACACCGCTCTGTGACAACTGTCCTCTTGCAAAGGACTGTGTGGCCAGGGCAGAGGACAGGATCGCCGAACTGCCGGTCCGGGCGAGGAAGAAGGGACGGAGAGTGGAGGAACGAACCGTCTTTGTCCTTGTCGCTGGCGACAGCTTTGCACTTCACAAGAGAGATACGAAAGGCCTTCTTGCCGGACTCTGGGAGTTTCCGAATGTGGAGGGCCGGCTGTCTATGGAAGAAGCCCTGAAACAGGCGGAAGACTGGGAACTGTCCCCTTCCGGACCGTGGATGGAGCTTCCGTATACACACATTTTCAGTCATGTGGAATGGCATATGACTGCTTACTATATCCTGTGTGAGAAAATGACAGATACACTAGACAGAATCGAGGAAATAACATGGTTCCAGAGAGACGTTCCGGAGACAACGGCAGCAGTGCCGTCGGCATTCCGGCCGTTCCTGAACCTGCTCCGAAAGAGCGGGGAAAACTCTTAAAAAAACTGAAGATCATATTTCTGCCTCTGCTGTTTCTTGCTGCCATTCTGATCGGACATGAGAAGACGCTGGAGGCGCCGGAACTGAACGAGAATCCGGTCCTGTATCTTAAGGCGGAGACGGAGATACATGCTCCTTCAGATGTCGTAATTCTTACAAGGGCCGAAAAGGTCCTTGCGGGAATGAACCTGGAAGAGAAGGTGGGGCAGATGTTTATCGTTCCGCCGGAAGCCCTGGATCCGGATTACACCAAGTATCCGGTGAAGGGTCAGAAGGTACGGGGCACCGCAGTGATGAATGAATCCTTCAGTGCCAATATCAGGAAGTATGCACCGGGAGGAGTCCTGCTGTTCTCGCCGAATATCGTGGACCCGGAGCAGACAAGGCAGCTGATCTCGGATATGCAGAAGGAAAGCAAACTGCCGCTCTTTATCGCGGTAGATGAGGAGGGGGGAGCCGTGGCCCGGATCTCCGGGAAGTCCAGCTTCGGGATCCCCGATCTTCCCACTGCTTCAAAGGTGGCTGATGAAAATGAGGCGTATGAACGTGGAGAGTATATCGGTACTTATCTGAAGGAGTACGGCTTTAACTGTAATTTTGCTCCGGTTGCGGACCTGAATACCAACCCGTCGAACCGTGTCATCGGTTCCAGGGCCTTCGGAAAGGATCCGGAGAAGGTGGGAAATCTGGTGGCTTCTGAGATCAAAGGTTTTCAGAAGACGGATATCATCACCGCCACGAAGCATTTCCCCGGACACGGAGATACCAAAGGAGATACGCATAATTCGGCGGTATATGTGACGAAAACCTGGGAAGAGCTTCTGGAGTGTGAGATCGTTCCGTTCAAAAAGGCCATGGAAGCCGGAACGGATATGATCATGGTGGCCCATATTTCCGCCGAGGAAGTAACGCATGACGGGATCCCGGCGTCATTGTCACGGACCATGATCACCGGAAAGCTCAGGAACGAGCTGGGCTTTGACGGGGTTGTTGTTACGGATTCCATGGAAATGGGTGCGATCTACGACAATTTCACGTCGGAGGAAGCTACGATCATGACGATCGAGGCGGGAGCGGATATCGTTCTCATGCCTACGGATTACATATCTGCCTATAACGAACTGATTGCAGCGGTAAAGTCCGGCCGTATCACTGAGGCCAGGATCGATGAGAGTGTTCTCCGGATCCTTGAGCTGAAGGATAAATACGGGCTGCTCGGTGACGAAGACAATCCGGCCGGAGAGGACAGATAACATTTTGGGGTAAACTGGAAGGGGTGACTGTATGAAATATCTGAAACAGTTTTTGATCATACTGTTTGTTTCTTTCCTGGGAGAGATTCTGAATTATCTGATCCCCCTTTCGATCCCGGCAAGTATTTACGGGATCCTGATCATGTTCCTTGCACTGGAGCTTCATATCATTCCGCTGTCCGCAGTCAGGGAGACCGGTCGTTTCCTGATCGAGATCATGCCGGTCATGTTCATTCCTGCTGCCGTAGGACTGATCGAGGACTGGGGGATCCTGAAGCCCAACTGGCTGACCTATACCGTGATCATGTTCTCCACCACATTTATCGTCATGATCCTGTCCGGGCGCGTCACTCAGGCGGTAATCCGGCGGGGCAAAAAGAAGGCAGGAACGGAAGAGGAAATGCCTTCGGTGGAAGGGATGGCTTCTGAGATGAACGCTCAATCATCGGACGGTTCTGAAATGGCTTCTCAAGCTGCGGGCAGTTCGGAATTATCCGCGCAGTCTGCAGACGTTTCGGATGTTTCCCTTCAACAGGAGAATGCTTCGGGGAAGAACGGAGTTCGGGAAACAGCCCCGTCAGGGGAAGGAGGTGAGCGCTCATGAAGGAATTCTTTCAGAATACGGTATTCTTCGGTGTATTTATCAGTCTGTTCGCCTATATGATCGGTGTGTTCCTTCGGAAGAAGACGAAGCTTTCCATTTTCAATCCGCTTCTGATCGCCATCCTTCTTACCATGGGAGTCCTTCTCTGGCTGGATATCGATTTCGAGACCTATGAGGGCAGTGCGAAATATCTGAGTTATCTGCTGACGCCTGCGACGGTCAGTCTGGCCATTCCGCTGTATGAACAGATCGAGCTTTTGAAGAAGAACTGGAAGGCGGTTTTTGCAGGAGTCTTTACAGGTGTTCTTTCCAGCATGCTGAGTGTACTGTTGTTCGCGCTGGTATTCCGGCTGAACCATGCGGAGTACGTTACATTTCTTCCGAAATCCATTACCACGGCTATCGGTAAGGGCGTTTCGGAGGAGCTGGGGGGCTATGTTGCCATCACCGTGGCGGTGATCATCATCACCGGGATCATCGGAAATATATTTGCGGAGCTGGTATGCAAGATCTTTAAGATCAAAGAACCCATCGCTGTCGGGATCGCCATCGGATCATCGTCCCATGCTCTGGGAACGGCAAAGGCCATGGAGATCGGAGACGTGGAAGGAGCCATGAGCAGTCTGTCCATTGTGGTTTCCGGTCTGCTCACCGTGGTCGGTGCAATGATTTTTGCAAACTTTATCTGATTGTGTTAAAATGAACCGGACGGCAGATTCGAAGCCGTAATAGAATTGTTGTCCCCGGCGACAAAGCTTAAGGAGGAGTAAACTATGGATATCAAGGCAAAGGTAACTGAGATTGTTGAGAAGATCAAAAGTGATGATAATCTGAAGGATGAATTCAATGAGAACCCGACGAAGGCGATCGAAAAGATCGTAGGTGTGGATCTTCCCGATGATATGGTTAACGGTATCGTTACCGGTGTAAAGGCCAAGCTGACCGGTGACGCATTGAGTGGAGGAATAGATAAGATTAAAGATCTCTTCTAATTTGCAGGTCTGAAAATCGAAACTATGTCCTGAAAAAGACGGAATAAAGCGCCGGACGGAATTAGTTGCAAAAAAAAGAGTGAAATCTGAAAAGTTTTATGATATAGTGAAAATGTTGGATTTTTCATTTTTGTAAAGGATGGAGGAAAAAAGATGAATTGTAATGTATGTGGAGCAGAAATCCCTGCAGGCGCATCTACATGTCCCGTATGCGGAGCAGCAGCTCCCGGAGCAGCACCGGAGGGTGGTTATTCCATGGCAGGTGGAAATGCGGCACCGTCGAATCCGTTTGGCGCTGATCCGGCGAATTTTGCAGCACAGCAGGCAGCTCAGCAGGCACAGCAGGCCCAGGCTTATGGCGGATATGATCCGAATCAGGGAGCTTATGCCGATCCATATGCTCAGCCTATGCAGACTGCGTTAGCTCCGATGCCCAAGAAGTCTCACACAGGACTGATCATCGGTATCATTGCAGGTGTTGCTGTTGTAGGCGCACTTGTAGTAATGTGGGTGCTTGGAGTGTTCGGAGGCGGAAAGGGTACTGATGGTACCTACAAGCTGAATTCTGCGAAGATGTACGGTGTAGAGGTTACCGAGGATCAGCTTTCCAGTTTTGGTCTGGATGTTAATAAGTTCAAGATTGTCATTAAGGGTGATAAAGCAACTCTTGAGATGGCCGGACAGTCGACGGAAGTTGATGTTAAGTTCTCCGGCAGCACTGTAACCTTCTCAGGTGGCGGAGAGTCTATCGACGGAACCTATAGCGAGGGTTCGGGAACGATCACAATCTCCTATACCGGAGTTGAAATGACATTTAAGAAATAACTTATCGAACAGGCGGCTGGATCAGCCGCCTGTTTTAAAAGGATGAAGGATATGAGTGAACAGGAATTCAGGGATCCCTTCGGACGATGGGATCCGCAGCAGACAAAGCAGGATACGCCGCCGGAGCAAGGGCAGCAGTATGCGCCGCAGCAGGACGCGCAGTACATCCCTCAGGGCGGACAGCAGTACGCTTCGCAGCAGGATGCGCAGTATATGCCGCAGCAGGGGCAGCAGTACGCTCCTCAGCAGGATGCACAGTACTCCCCGCAGGGCGGACAGCAGCAGTACATGCCGCCCAGGCAGGATTATCCCTACATGCCTGACAGCATGAACCAGCCGTATATGCCTCAGCAGCCGGCAGATGGCTATGGTTCGGCGGGCTATGATCCGTATCTGGTACATTATACGCCGCAACCGAAGAATACTCCTGCTGAACCGGTACGAAAGAAGAAATCCCATATCGGTATGATCCTGGGGATCGTAGCGGGTGTTCTTGTTGTGGGAACCGTTATCACCTTCTGGCAGCTTGGTTTCTTTCATTCCAGGAACGGCACCTATGTATGGGATGATTTTTCTGCATTCGGTCTGTATTCGGAGATTGAGATCAACGGTGACAAGGCGAAGATCACCATGGATTCGAATCCCGCCAGCAAGACCGGAGATACGGCTTATACAGATACCAGAACGATAGAGGTGGATGTGTATTTTGACGGGAATACAGTGGAATTTTCGAAGGACGGAAATGTTCTGGTCTGCGAATATGACAGAAAGAACGGAAAGATCATATCCAGAGATGACACTTATGTGCAGGCAGATATTGAGTTTGAAAAGAAATAAAGGATTGGGAGACAGAAGATGAACTGGAGAGACTATGTAAGACCGGTAGAACCCTATACACCGGGGGAACAGCCGAAGGATGCGGATGTGATCAAACTGAACACCAACGAGAATCCCTATGGGCCATCCGCCAGGGTGCAGTCCTGTGTACAGGACTTTGATCTTCTTCGGAAGTACCCGGATCCTGCAGCTACGGATCTGGTGGACGCACTGGCTGAGTTCCATGGAGTGGATCCGGCACAGGTTTTCGTGGGAGTCGGAAGTGATGACGTTCTTGGTATGGCATTTCTTACCTTCTTCAATTCCGATCGTCCGGTACTTTTCCCGGATATCACTTATTCCTTCTATCCTGTATGGGCGGAGCTTTATAAGATCCCCTTTAAGACAAAGCCTCTGACGGAGGATTTCCGGATCCTTCCGGAGGATTACAGTGAGGAGAACGGAGGAGTGATCTTCCCGAACCCCAATGCACCCACAGCCAGATTGCTGGAGCTGTCTGTCGTTGAAGAGATCGTTCAGGCGAATCGTGACAGTGTTGTGATCGTGGATGAGGCATATATCGATTTTGCTCCGGAGGGAAGCTCGGCGCTTTCTCTTGTGGACAGGTATGACAATCTTCTGGTGGTCCGGACATTTTCCAAATCCCGCTCCATGGCAGGACTCCGGATCGGTTATGCTATCGGACAGAAGGAGCTGATCGATGCCATGCAGGCCGTGAAGTATTCCTACAATTCCTATACCATGAACCGGCCGTCCATCCTGTACGGCTGTGCTTCGGTTGCGGATGATGATTATTTCAGGAAGACCATCTCCATGATCATTGCTACGAGAGAGCGTTTCGCAAAGGCACTGGAGGAGATGGACTTCACAGTGATCCCTTCTGCGGCTAATTTTGTTTTTGCATCTCACAGGACGATCCCTGCCCGGGAGATCTTTGAGAAGGCAAAAGAGAAGAAGATATTTTTCCGCTATTTCAACCTGCCGCGGATCGACAATTTTCTGCGTATTACAATAGGGACAGATGCGGAAATGGATACGGTCATAAAATTTTTAAGTGACTTGACATAACGCAAAAAAAATTATATCATTAATCTGTTGTACTTTTCTAAAAAGTACGGCAAAAAACTAAATAAGGAGGTGCTCCTGTGGAACTGTCTACCATAATCATCTGTGCTATCATAGTAATTGTGGCAGTTGTTCTTACATGGTTTGTCGCTATCGCATACCGCAAGAATATTGCAGAAGCGAAGATCGGCAAGGCAGAGGACAAGGCCAGAGAGATTATAGATGAAGCCCTGAAGGATGCTGAGACGAAGAAGCGTGATATACTTCTTACGGCCAAGGAAGAAGCTTTGAAGACAAAGAACGACCTTGACAAGGAAGTAAAGGAACGTCGAAACGAGATTCAGCGTATGGAGAAGCGGGTTCTGTCGAGAGAGGAAAATCTTGACAAGAAGAGCGACACTCTGGAGCGGAGAGAGCAGTCTTTATCCGCGAGAGAGTCGAATCTGTCGAGAAAACAGGCCGAGATCGAGGAACTGTCAGCAAAGAGACAACAGGAACTGGAGAGAATCTCCGGACTCACCTCTGAACAGGCAAAGGAATATTTGCTTCGGACTGTGGAAGATGAAGTAAAGCATGAAACCGCAGTCATGATTAAGGAAATGGAATCCAGAGCAAAAGAAGAGGCCGACAAGAAGGCCAGGGAATACGTGGTGACCGCCATCCAGAAATGTGCGGCAGACGTTGTTTCCGAGTCGACCATTTCGCTTGTACAGCTGCCGAATGACGACATGAAGGGTCGTATCATCGGACGTGAAGGACGTAATATCCGGACATTGGAAACACTGACCGGAGTTGACCTGATCATCGATGATACTCCGGAAGCGGTTGTACTTTCCAGCTTTGATCCGGTGCGCAGGGAGGTTGCCCGTATCGCACTTGAGAAGCTGATCGTGGACGGACGGATCCATCCGGCCAGAATCGAGGAAATGGTTGAGAAGGCCAAGAAGGAAGTGGAGACCATGATGCGCGAGGAAGGTGAAGCGGCTACTCTTGAAGTAGGTGTGCATGGCCTTCATCCCGAACTGGTCAAGCTCCTGGGCCGTATGAAATTCCGTACCAGTTATGGTCAGAATGCTCTGAAGCATTCCGTTGAAGTCGCAGAACTCAGCGGACTCATCGCCGGCGAGATCGGTGAAGATGTGAAGCTGGCGAAGCGTGCAGGTCTTTTGCATGATATCGGTAAATCCATCGATCATGAGATGGAAGGCTCACATGTAACCATTGGTGTGGATATTTGTCGAAAGTACAAGGAGAATGCTACGGTCATCAATTCCGTTGCTTCCCACCACGGAGACTGTGAAGCTGAGTCGCTGATCGCCTGCATCGTACAGGCGGCAGATACCATATCCGCTGCACGTCCCGGCGCACGCCGTGAGACACTTGAGACCTATACGACAAGACTTACAAAACTTGAAAGCATCGCAAATGAATTTAAGGGTGTTGACAAGTCCTTTGCTATTCAGGCAGGTAGAGAGATCCGGGTGATGGTAGTTCCTGAGCATGTTACCGATGCCGATATGGTGATCCTCGCAAGAGATATTTCCAAGCGCATCGAGGACGAACTGGAATACCCCGGTCAGATCAAGGTCAGCTTGATCCGGGAATCCAGAGTCACGGATTATGCAAAGTAAGAGTACTTGCAAGAGAAAGGAATACCCATGGGTATTCCTTTTTCTGTTTCATCTGCCGGTTGGCACGACATCGAGGAGAGAGGCCTCCTACACGGTCTGACGGTATCAGCTGAATGCTACTTACTGACATTTCAGAAAGGGAGAAAAAGATGAAGAAGACGAAACGATTGGACCGGATCCTGAAATATGAAGCACACCGGGTAAAGGTATACGAGGATGTGCTGGAGTTTCCGGACGGAACCGTCCGACATTACGATTATGTGAAGAACCGGGATGGTGCGGCCATTCTTCTGGTGGATGAGGAAGAAAAGGTCCTTCTTGTCCGTCAGTATCGAAATGTGGAGGATGACTTCACTCTGGAGATCCCTGCAGGCGTCATGGATCCGGAGGATGCAACGCCTGAAGTGACTGCGGTACGGGAAGCGAAGGAGGAGACCGGTTTCTATCCTCAGAAGGTTTTTCCGGTCGGCAGGGTGCTGAATGCCGCGGGTCTTTTTGATGAACACACCAGTATTTTTCTTGGAACGGAGCTGGTGGAGGAAAAACTGGAAGCGGATCCGGAGGAGTCCATCGAGGTTGTCAGAGTACCGTTTCGGGAAGCGGTTCAGATGATCTACGACGGTGCGATCATTGACGGAAAGACCATCATTGCATTACTTGCTTTTCAGGATGTAAAAAATCGTAAAATTTTTTTCTGAGAGGAAATCACAACATTTAGTGCCCGTTTACATAGCGTCCACCTTATCTCGCGGAAAATGCCCGCGAAGCCTTTATTTATAAGGGTTTCGCAAAAAAAATGTTATTGATTTTATGTAAATTTGTAATTATACTGTAACATATAAGCAAAGGAGTATGAGTTGGCGCTCATAGAATTATGTAAATACTTCTTTGCAGGGGTTATTCATTAGGGGTAAATGATGGAACAATTGATTGAATCTTATATCACTTACTTGCATGAGGTAAAACATGCAAGCCAGAATACAATTCAATCTTATAGGCGTGATCTATGTAAGATGAAGGAGTATTTCCTTGAGAACGGGATTACGGATGTGAAGGATGTTACTTCCACATCCCTTGGTTCGTATGTGCTTTATCTGGAGAATTTCGGAATGAGTTCGGCTACAGTCTCCAGAAGTATTGCCAGCATCCGTTCTTTTTTTCTGTTCCTTCTGGGACGGGGACTGGTGCAGGGAAATCCGACGGAACAGATCAAGCCGCCGAAGGTTGAGAAGAAGGCACCGAACGTTCTTACGGTTGAGGAGGTTACGCTTCTGCTTCAACAGCCTCGTGGTAAGTCTCCGAAGGAGATCAGGGACAAGGCAATGCTGGAACTCCTCTATGGTACCGGACTTCGTGTATCCGAGCTGATCTCACTGAAGGTTGACGATCCGAATCTTTCCATGGGCTATATTGAGTGTAACTGTGCCGGTAAATCCAGGATCATTCCCATCGAGGACGCCGCGATCGCAGCACTGAAAGAGTATCTGGAAGACGCGAGACCGAAGATGGCAAAACAGAGCGAATACCTCTTCGTTAATGTAAAGGGAGAGGAGATGTCCCGCCAGGGCTTCTGGAAGCTGCTGAAGGCATATGCCAAGAAGGCACATATCGAAAAGGATATCACACCTCATATGATCCGTCACAGCTTCGCATCTCATATGGTGAATAACGGAGCGGATCTGCATGCGGTGCAGGAAATGCTCGGGCATTCGGATATTTCTACAACGCAGATCTACCTGTCCGGTAAATTGGGACATTTGAAGGAAGTATATGATAAGGCACATCCGCGTGCCGGAAAGAAAGCTTGATGGAGAGCCCACGGTCAGTGGGCTCTTATCGTTTGTGCGGTAAGGGTGTCAGGCGAGTATCGTGCCTGCATGAATGCTCATTTGGTGCCTGATAGAAATTAATCCGTAATGGTGTTAGAAGGAGGAAATACATGGCAGGATCGATCTTTGGAAAAGTGCTTACGATGACAACCTGGGGTGAATCTCACGGGGCGGGAATCGGTGTGGTTGTGGACGGCTGTCCAGCCGGGCTTTCCATTTCGGAGGAGTATATCCAGGATATGCTGGACCGGCGGAAACCGGGAGGACGTGATTTCGCCACGCCGCGTCAGGAGGCGGACCTTGTAAAGATCCTGTCCGGAGTATTTGAAGGAAAGACGACAGGCACTCCGATCTCCATGATGATAGAGAATACTTCTCAGAGGTCAGGCGATTATGGAAATCTTGCAACCACCTATCGGCCGGGACATGCCGATTATGGTTTTGATGCTAAGTACGGTTTCAGGGATTACCGGGGAGGCGGAAGATCCTCCGGACGGGAAACTGCCGGAAGAGTGGCTGCAGGAGCCATCGCGGCGAAGCTGCTGGAGGAATACGGCATATCGGTTTCTGCGTATGTCAGTGCTATCGGGACGGTAGTTTGTGATCCGAAGCGCTTTGATCCTGAAGAGATCAGAAGAAATGCACTCTGTATGCCGGATGCGGAAGCTGCAGAACGCGCATCTCTATATCTGAGGAAGCTGATGGAGGATCAGGATTCCTCCGGAAGCGAAGTGACCTGTGTTGTGAAGGGGGTTCCGGCCGGGATCGGTGAACCGGTTTTCGATAAACTGGATGCACGCCTCGGTCAGGCAATCTTCTCCATCGGAGCGGTGAAGGCTGTGGAGATCGGGGACGGAACCGACGTAGTTAAAAGCAGAGGATCCGAAAATAATGACGGCTTCTGCATAAAGGACGGAAAGGTTTCCAAGAAGACAAACCATTCCGGAGGGATCCTGGGAGGAATCAGTGATGGAAGCGATATCCTGATCCGAGCCTCATTTAAACCGACTCCTTCTATCTTTAAGGAGCAGGATACCGTAAATGCCTCCGGGGAGGAAGTGAAACTGTCCATTCGCGGAAGGCATGATCCTGTGATCGGCCCCCGGGCATCCGTTGTTGTTGAAGCCATGACGGCATTTACCATCGCAGATCTTCTTCTGATCAATCGTTGCAGTAAGCTGTAATGAGACCGGTTCCTCTGCCGCCGGATATGGACGGCATCGCTTCGTTCATTCCGGAACGGGAAATATTTTCTGCTTGCAAGGCGAAAAAAATTGGTGTATAGTTTGTCTCGTTTTAAGGAATATGAATCAGAGGAGAAGGCAATGGCTAAGAATCTGGTGATCGTGGAGTCGCCCGCAAAGGCGAAGACCATTAAAAAATACCTCGGAAGAAACTACGAGGTGATCGCGTCTGAGGGACATGTAAGAGATCTTCCCAAGAGTGATATGGGTGTGGATGTGGAGAATGATTTCGAGCCGCACTATATTACGATCAGAGGAAAAGGAGACCTCCTGAAAACCCTTCGTAAGGAAGCGTCCAAGGCAGATTTTGTCTACCTTGCAACCGACCCGGACCGTGAGGGAGAGGCTATCTCTTATCACTTGGCGATCGCACTTAAGCTTCCGGAGAAGAAGTATAAGAGAATCACGTTTAATGAGATCACAAAGAATGCGGTAAAGGAATCCATAAAGAATGCGCGGGATATCGACATGAACCTGGTAGATGCTCAGCAGGCACGTCGTGTGCTGGACCGTCTGGTAGGTTATGGTATCAGCCCGCTGCTTTGGGAGAAGGTACATAAGAGGGGACTGTCAGCTGGACGGGTTCAGTCGGTTGCTTTGAAGATGATCAGCGACAGAGACCAGGAGATCGAGGATTTTATTCCCGAGGAGTATTGGACCATTGATGCGTCCCTTACGGTTCCGGGACAGAAGAAGCCGGTGGCTTTCCGATATACCGGTGAGATCAGGAATGGAGAGGAAGCCGAAAAGATCAGGAAGGCTTCGGAGAAGGGGCATTTTATCGTGTCCTCCATCAAGGAATCACAGCGAAGCACGAAGGCTCCGCTGCCGTTTACAACGAGTACTCTGCAGCAGACTGCGGCAGGAAGGCTGAATTATTCTACATCCAAGACCATGCGGGTTGCCCAGCAGCTGTACGAAGGAGTGGAGATCAAGGGCCAGGGAACGGTAGGTCTGATCACTTATCTTCGTACCGATTCCACAAGAATCTCGGAGGAGGCAGATGCAGCCGCACGGAATATGATCCGGAATACCTACGGTGAGGAGTATCTTGCCGAGGAGGAAGAGAAGAAGAAAGACGGAAAGAGGATCCAGGATGCCCATGAGGCGATCCGTCCCACAGATCTGGAACAGAAGCCGGCAAATCTGAAAGGGATCCTTTCCGATGAACAGTATAAGCTTTACAAGTTGATCTACGAGCGGTTTGTGGCAAGCCGGATGAAACCGGCCGTATTCAATATCTTTGCGGTCACCGCAGAGAGCGCAGGCTACGGTTTCCGGGCGTCCACCAGCAGTGTGGCGTTTGCCGGATTCCAGACCGTCTATCCCAGCCAGGAGAAAGCAGAGGCAACAGTAAATTTCCATGGTATTTCCCAGGGAGATGAACTGAAGAAGCTTGAGGTGACTTCGGAGCAGCACTTCACCGCTCCGCCGGCACATTTTACGGAAGCATCTCTGGTACGTACGTTGGAAGAGAACGGAATCGGCCGTCCGTCCACTTATGCACCTACGATCTCGACCCTGCTTGCAAGACGCTATGTATCCAAGGATAAGAAGGATCTTTTCATCACAGAACTGGGAAGTGCAGTGAACAGCATCATGGAAGCCGGATTCCCGGTGATCATAGACGAGAACTTTACGGCAACCATGGAGTCCCTGCTGGATAAGATCGGCGAGGGCGCGATCCAGTGGAAGGTCGTTGTCCGGAATTTCTATCCGGATCTTGATGAGGCCATTAAAAATGCCGGCGAGAATCTGGCAAGTATCCGGATCGCCGACGAGGAATCTGAGGAAGTCTGCGATAAGTGCGGAGCAAGAATGGTCATCAAGTATGGCGCTTATGGAAAGTTCCTGGCATGCCCGAACTTCCCGAACTGTCGGAACACCATGCCCTTCTTCGAGAAGATCGGTGTGGCATGTCCCAAGTGCGGCAAGGATATCGTGATCCGCAGAACTCAGAAGGGACGTATCTACTACGGCTGTATCGATATTCCGGAGTGTGATTTTATGTCCTGGAGCCGTCCGGTGGAAAAGGCATGTCCCAAGTGCGGTTCTCTTATGACCATTAAGGGCAAGAAGCTTGCATGTATAGATGCTTCCTGCGGTTATGTGGAGGCAAATACTGCGACAGAATAAAAAATAATCTGACAAATTCAAAAATTGTCATAAAATTTGTTGTTTACGTAATAAGTTTGTGCTATATTAGTCCGTGGGATTAATGTAGTACAAACTTTTTATGTTGGGGGAAGACAAAAGAATGAGCGTAACACTTCTGGATCAGACCCGGAAGATCAGCAAATTATTGCATGATAATTCTTCCAGGGTGGTGATCTTTGATGACATCTGTCGATGCGTCGGTGAGATTCTGAAGGCGAATTGCATGGTCGTCAGCGCGAAGGGTAAGGTCCTTGGTTTTTATGAAAGAGATGAGGGCCCGAGTCTTTCGGATCTGTTGGCGGACTCCGTGGGTGAGATGATCGATCAGAGACTGAATGAAAGATTTCTCTCGGTTCTTTCCACGAAGGAAAATGTGAATCTTCTGACGCTGGGATTTGAACGTCCGGTAGCAAAGGATATATCCGCCATCCTGCTTCCGGTCTTTTTTGCGGGTGAAAGGATGGGAACCACATTTATCTACCGTAAGAAGGCCGAGTATGAGGTAGAGGATATCATTCTCAGCGAGTATGCCAATACCGTGATCGAGCTGGAGATCATGCGGGCCCTCTACGAGGAGGATGACGAAGAGAAAAGGAAGAAGGAGATCCTACGGGCCGCTCTTGAATCTCTGTCCGCGTCGGAGCAGAAGGCAGTGGAATGTCTGATCAAGGAGCTTCCGGGACCCGAGGGCAATCTGGTCACAAGTCAGGTTGCAGCAAAGTACGGGATCACGAGATCCATCATTGTAAATGCCATCAAGAAACTGGAGGGCGCCGGCATTCTGGAGGTACAGTCCATGGGAATGCGAGGAACCCATATCCGTGTTTTGAATGAAACGATTTTAACAACCTAAAGGGGGAATATCATGACAACCGCAACCATTATCGTATTATCCATCGGTGTGATCCTTATCATCGTAAGCTTTCTGCTTACCGGTAAGGACGAAGCAGAGGAGGCAGAGGAGAAGACCACTCCGGGCCTGCGTGAGGAACTGACAGAAGCTGATAAAAAGCAGCTTAAGAAAATGACGGACAATTATATCCGCGAATATGGAAAGAAACAGGTTAAGGATTCTGTTCAGAGTACCGTGGATTCAAAGATTCAGGAAGCTGTCGGCAAGAAGCAGCCGGTGATCGATGAGAAGGTATCCTCGATCGATAAGAAGCTTGCCGAGATCGATGCACGCTCCGAAGCAGCAGTAAAGGCAATCTCCGATGAGGCTGCAGCGATTTCCTCCGGCTGGGAAGAGAACCGTCGTGAGGTACAGGGCGTATATGAGCAGATCACCGAGAAGGAGAAGGAAATCAAGATCCAGCTGAACCTGATCGATGAGTATAAGAAGGGTCTGGAGAAGTTGAAGGAGGATGCGGATTCCTCCGTGACCCGTCTGTCCGAGTTACAGCAGTCGGAGGCTGTGATCGGAGCGGCTGCCGGCGTTGCAGCAGGAATCTCAACTGCAGCGGCTGAAAACGAAGAAGACCTTGAAGAGGAAGCTGAAGCTGTGGAGGAAGCTGCCGAGGATGTGGCGGAGACTGCAGATGAAACTGAAGAGGCTGTAGAGGAAGCAGTTGAAGAGGACGCTGAAGAAGCAGAGGATGCCGAGGTGGCTGCTGAGGAGGAAGTTGAAGAAGCGGAGGACGCAGAGGAAGCTGCTGAGGAGGACGCTGAAGAAGCAGAGGATGTCGAGGAAGCTGCTGAGGAGGACGCTGAAGAAGCAGAGGAAACCGAGGAAGCTGCTGAGGAGGTCGTTGAAGAGGCAGAAGTCGATGAAGACTACGATGACGAAGCAGAAACTGTTTCAGAAGAGGATGAAGAGGTTTCCGAAGAGGATGCTTCTGCAGGAAGAGGAGTTGTTATCCCCTTCGTTCCCGGAGATGTAGCCGAGAGCGCCATCGAGGATGCAACAAAGGAAACCCTCGGACATGAGACGGCAGATGAAGACGATGATGACTTTGATGAATATGACGAAGATTTTGACGATGATGAGGACGACCTGAAGGCCATCACGAATCTGGATCAGATCCTGGACCGTGAGGGAATCGACCTTTCCGCCGAGGATCCGACACTGAATATTCTCACCATGTACGGAGCCGGTCTCAGTATCATCGAGATCTCCAAGGTTCTGAAAATGGGTGTCGGCGAAGTGAAGTACATTATCGACAGCAATACCGCAAATTAGGCCGGGGAGGGATTGGAAATGAAGAGAAAATACCTGCTGAGAGGAATCGGCATCGGTCTGATCATCGGTATGCTGGTAAGCTATACCGCATTTAAGACCGGAGACTATACAGATAAACCGGCCGAAGGAACAACGGCTTCTTCTGAAGAGAAGGCATCTGCCGAGACTGAGAAGGCTTCCGCTGAAGAGGAAAAGAAGAAGGCCGAGGAAGAAAAGGCTTCTGCAGAGGCAGCCAAGAAGGCCGAGGAAGAGAAGAAGGCCCAGGAGGAAGCAGCCAAGAAGGCCGAAGAAGAGAAGAAGGCCCAGGAGGAAGCGGCCAAGAAGGCTGAGGAAGAAAAGAAGGCCAAGGAAGAGGCAGCCAAGAAGGCCGAGGAAGAAAAGAAGGCTTCCGAGGAGGCAGAGAAGCAGTCCACTGAGAAGAAGTCAGAGGAAACGACCGAGAAGAATACCGAAAAGACGGAGGAAAAGACCGAGGAGAAGACAGAGGCTCCTGCTTCCGGTATGGTTGATGTGACCATCGAGAGAGGTATGACCTCCGAGCGGATCGCCAACGTCCTGAAGGATGCCGGTGTGATCAAGGATGCAAATGAGTTTGACAGCTGGGTGAAGAAAAACGGCTATTCCAGCAAACTCCATGTTGGAACCTTCTCACTGTCATCTGATATGAGCTTTGAGGAAATCGTAAAGGAGCTTACAACGAAAGGCTATTAATATGCTTAAGGATACAAAGCATGAATCTTCAATCAGCGCCGCAGGGGAACTTACGGCGCTGATTGCTATGAGTGGGGGCGTGGACAGCAGCGTTGCCGCCTGCCGCATGAAGGAAATGGGTTATACCTGCGTGGGCTGTACCATGCGGCTCTACGAGAATGATATGATCGGTGAGGATCTGCTGGCTACCTGCTGCAGTAAAAAGGATACGGATGACGCGCGAAGTGTGGCGGAAAGACTGGGGATGCCCTATCACATTTTTCATTATGAAAATGAATTCCGGGAGAAGGTGATCGAACCCTTTGTTCAAAGCTATGAGCGCTGCGAGACGCCAAATCCCTGTATCGAATGCAATCGCTTCATGAAGTTTGATTCACTTTACAAAAAGGCGGAAGAGCTGGGACTTGGGAAGATCGTGACCGGACATTATGCCCGGATCGAGGAGAAGGACGGACATTTCTATCTGAAGAAGGCGCTGTATCCTGCAAAGGATCAGAGCTATGTCCTGTACTGTATGACGGAGGAGCAGCTGGCCAGAACAGCATTTCCGTTGGGTGAACTGACCAAGGAGGAGGTTCGCCGGATCGCCGAGGAACAGGGCTTCCGAACTGCCGAAAAGAAGGAAAGCATGGATATCTGCTTTGTACCGGACGGAGACTATGCGGGAATGATCTGCAGATACCGGAACCGTGAGTATCCCGGTGGTGATATCGTTGACAGAGACGGAAATGTCCTGGGACATCACAGGGGACTGATCCATTATACCATCGGGCAGAGAAGAGGACTGGGAGTTCCCGCTGACCGGAGGCTTTACGTGACACGACTGGATCCCGAAAAGAATCAGGTGGTCCTTTCGGATGAAGAGGATCTCTTTCGAAGGGAAGTAGTGATCCGGGACTTTCACTGGATCACGGGAACACCTCCCGATACGGAGATACGCTGCAAGGCAAAGATCCGATACAGACAGACTGAACAGCCGGCCACTCTGATCCCCGGACCGGAGGGCGGAACGGCAAAGCTTCGTTTCGATGAACCTCAAAGGGCTGCCACGCCGGGTCAGTCCGCGGTTTTCTATGACGGGGATTATGTGCTGGGAGGAGGTATCATTTTTTTTGAGAAATAAGGGATTTTTCCCTTGCATGTGCTGTTTTTATGTGATATTATAAGCGTTGCGCTAAAAAACATGCATTACCTACGGGCGCTGGTGCCGGCAGTTCTACCGGTTTGCGGTCCATAAGGGTATGCAGAAGAAAAACCAGGAGGTAAACTATGAGCGTTATTTCTATGAAGCAGTTACTCGAGGCAGGTGTACATTTCGGACACCAGACAAGACGTTGGAACCCCAAAATGTCTGAGTATATCTATACTGAGCGTAACGGGATCCACATCATTGACCTTCAGAAGTCCGTTGTAAAGATGGACGAGGCCTACAAGGCAGTATTTGACTGTGTTGCCGATGGCGGCAAGATCCTCTTTGTAGGTACAAAGAAGCAGGCTCAGGATTCTATTCAGACAGAAGCTGAGCGTTGCGGTATGTTCTTCGTAAACCAGAGATGGCTGGGTGGTATGCTGACAAACTTCAAGACCATCAAGTCCCGTGTTGAGACTCTGAAGAAGTACGAGCGTATGGAAGCAGACGGAACCTTTGACAAGCTCCCGAAGAAGGAAGTTGTTAAGATCCGCAAGGAGATGGAGAAGCTGCAGAGAAACATCGGCGGTGTTAAGGAGATGAAGAAGCTTCCGGATATGATCTTTGTTGTAGATCCCCGCAAGGAGCACATCTGCATCCAGGAGGCACATGCCCTTGGTATCCCGCTTGTAGGTATTGCTGATACAAACTGTGATCCGGAAGAGCTGGATTATGTGATCCCCGGAAATGATGATGCGATCCGTGCCGTAAAGCTGATCGTATCCAAGCTGGCTGACGCTGTTATCGAGGCTAACCAGGGCGCAGATGCTGAATCTGTTGCAGCAGCTGAGGCTGAATCTGCAGAGGCTGAGGCAGCTGAGGAGTAAGATATCACCCGGACAGACCGGAAAGAAAGATGTCACTCTGATCCCGCAGGCTTCACAATGTCATTCTGAGCCCGCAGGCTTCACAATGTCATTCTGATCCCGCAGGCTTCACAATGTCATTCTGAGCCCGAAGGGCGAAGAATCTTAATACTAAGAAATAAGGAGAATAAATATGGCTATCACAGCAGCAGATGTAAAGAATCTGAGAGAAATGACCGGTGCCGGCATGATGGATTGCAAGAAGGCACTGACAGAGACAGACGGCGACTTTGATGCAGCTGTTGAGTTCCTTCGTAAGAAGGGTCTTGCTACTGCTGAGAAGAAGGCAGGACGTATCGCTGCAGAGGGTATCGTTGCTACAGTCGTATCTGATGACGCTAAGACAGCTACCATCATCGAGGTTAACTCCGAGACTGACTTCGTAGCTAAGAATGAAGTATTCCAGACCTATGTTGCAGGTCTTGCTAAGCAGATCAACAATGGTGACTATGCTGATATGGATGCTTTCCTTGCAGCACAGTCCGAGATCGAGCCGTCTTCAACAGTAACAGATTACCACAAGGCAATGGTTGCAAAGATCGGTGAGAACCTGACCATCCGTCGTTTTGAGAAGGTTACCGGTGATGCAGTTGTTTCCTACATCCACATGGGCGGTAAGATCGGTGTTCTTGTAGAGGCAGAGTGTGACAACGCTTCTGACGCTATCAAGGAGGCTATGAAGAACCTTGCAATGCAGATCGCAGCTATGAATCCTTCTTATATCAAGAGAGAAGAGATCAGTGCCGAGACACTTGCAAAGGAGAAGGAGATCGTAGTGGACAGCTCCATCGCTGATCCTGCTTCCCTTCCGAAGCCGCTTCTGAATGCACTCTTTGATGAGGTTCTTGCAAACAACAGCTTTGCTGAGGAAGACAAGGCTATCCTTGAGGAGAAGAGAAACGATAAGTATCTTTTCAATTTCCTTTCCGATGCAGCAGTTCAGACACTCAGAGATCTTGGTGCAGCACACAAGGCAGAGTATCAGGAGAACAAGATCTTCAACGGCCTGGTAGAGGGACGTTTCTCCAAGCATCTGAAGGAGATCTGCCTGGTTGACCAGACCTATGTAAAGGCAGAGAACAAGGAAACCGTTGCTCAGTATGTAGCTCAGGTTGCAAAGGACAATGGCTGCAAGTTCGATATCAAGAAGTTCGTTCGTTTTGAGACAGGCGAAGGCCTTGAGAAGAAGAACGAGGATTTCGCAGCAGAAGTTGCCGCACAGATGAATAAGTAATTCGATCCGTTCGGATTCCGCATACAGAAAACCCGCAATGCTCCGGCCTTGCGGGTTTTTTGCGCGATACGGCCGGCAGGCGGATGTGCTTGCGCGTAGGATCCTTTGCCACTATGGTTAAAATATATAGTTTTAATTGACAATATTGGTAGGGATGTATACAATACTGATTTAGAATTTTGAAGGAGGATTTGAGCGTGAGCGAAGCAGTACTCGAATTGACGGATGTCAAAAAGAACTATGGGAATCACAAGGTTCTTAAAGGCGTTAATATGACCGTCAACAAGGGCGATATATACGGCCTCATCGGAAAGAACGGTGCCGGTAAAACGACCCTCTTTAAAGTGGTTCTCGGTCTCTCCGCACTCAGCGGGGGAAAGGTTTCCATATTGGGAGCCGGGAAAAACAGTGAGAACATAGTAAATCGCAATAAGATCGGTTTCTTTGTAGGAGCCAACTTCTACGGATACCTGAATGCACGTGAGAATCTTGATTATTTCCGCAGGCTGAAGGGGATCAAGGATAAGTCTGAGGTTGACCGGGTTCTGGAGCTTGTGGGGCTGAATACCAAAGCCGCAAATGCGTCGGCTAAAATGTTTTCCTTAGGTATGAAGCAGCGCCTCGGACTGGCAAATGCCATGCTGGGGAATCCGGAGATCCTGATCCTGGATGAGCCTACAAACGGTTTGGATCCGCAGGGTATCCTGGATGTCCGTCATATGCTTCAGCATGTGAATCAGGAATATGGAACAACGATCATTGTTTCATCTCATATCCTCGGCGAACTTGAGCATACGGCACATCGTTTCGGAATCGTTCATGAAGGCGTGATAATGAAGGAAATGAACCAGGAGGAGTTACGTACTTCTGATCATATCTCTTCCATTAGTGTATCGGATAAGGATGCTGAACGCGCGGTTGAATTACTTACTCAAAACGGGATCGAGGTCAAGGGAGTTACACAGGAGACCGCATCTCTGGAAGATTTCTATTTCGATCTGATCGGAGGTGGAGAAAAATGACAAAGCGGGTAATCTTTACGGATCTCATCCGTTCACAGAAGAAGGTCAGCTTCAATATCATGATGGGTATAGTGATCCTGATCATCATAGGTATTGCAGTTGTTGTCAGGATCCTGCCCGGAATTGAGGACAAGGGAAAAGGGTTTGTCAGTGGCTTTAATATCATTACGACTGCAGCTCCGTTCCTTGCGGGTATTCCGGTATATTCGGCAATAATCACAGATGACTTTAAGAGCCGGACCATGCAGATTGCCATCGGAAGAGGCATTTCCAGATCCAAGCTGATCTTATGCAGATTTTTCGAAGCGGCTATGATGCTGGCGGAAGCGTTCATTGTTTATTCGATAGTAACCGTCATCACAGGACTGATCATGGGCTCTTCGGCAGGAGACCTTGGTATTACCATTGGAAAGCTCTGGGTAAACGGACTGCTGATCCTTGCACATATATCTATCTGTATGTTTTTGGCATACGGGACACTGAATCCGACGGTTGGATTGGTATTCTTCATCCTGTTCTCTGCAGGAGTGTTCTCATTGATGCTGAATCTTTTGGACGGTATTTCCTTCTTTAAGGATAATGGTATTCAGTTCGCAGAGTGGGTACCCTCCGGGATACAGACAAAGATCAATAATTATGGCTTCGGTCAGGTGGCAAATGAAGCTTTGGATATCGCGGCGGTTGCAAAGGATGCCGGAAAGGCAATCCTCAACGTTTGTATCATGATCGGAGCGTATATGGTAGTTCCGATCGCGCTGGCGCAGACCGTATTCCGTAAGAAGGAATTGGATTTCTAACAGGTAGTTATTAACATTTATATAAGTAATAAGGTAAAGGAGATTGAAAAATGGCTATTTTATTTGGTGTTCTGGCGATTATCCTCGGTATAGTCTCACCCTGGGTAGGAGGTTGGGTCGGATTCTGTATCGCAGCAGTATTCGGCGTGCTTGCAATTGTTGTAACGATTCTTAAGAATAAGAAGAATGCAGAGGCTGAGCTTCCGAAGAAGAAGGCCGGTATGGTGTGCGGTATAGTAGGTCTGGCTCTTGCGCTTCTCAATATCGCGATTGTTTGCGGCGCAGCAGGCCTGATCAAGAAGCAAATCGATAAGTATGGCGGAGAGGCTACATTCCCGGCTATGTACAAGACAGTTGACAAGCTTAGTTCCACGGGCGTTGTCGGTATGCTTTCTGAAGCAAAGAGTCTTGGATTCAGTGATACTACGCTCAACGATGAGCTCAAGCTTCTCAGCGATTACCAGAGCGGAAAGGTACAGAATACGGAAGCTCCTTCAGAGACTCAGGATACGGAGGCTGCATCTGAGGAGGGCCAGGAGAATACAGATCAGGCTACTGAAGCAGGTACAGAAGCAGCTGTAGATACACCTGTTGATGAGCAGGTTGGCGGAGACGAGACGCAGTAGAATGCGTGAATAGAAGAAAAGATAATGAGCGGTTCCGGTCCGGTATCGCTCTTTTCTGCAATTCGGAGGGATTATGATCGAAAGGCTTCAAATCATAGCAGAAAATAAGGAACTACAGGGGATCCTGATCACGGATCCTTATAATCTCAGATATTTTACCGGCTTCCGGGGCGGAGAGGGGGTTGCTCTTTTCTCGGCGGACAGAGGGGTTCTATATGTGGATTCCCGCTATACTGAGGCTGCGAAGGCAGAGGTTCAGGCCGCAGGTTCAGGCTTTACGGTTACGGAGTTCAATCGGGAAGCTCCGCTGATGGGATTGATTCAGAAACAGTTATCGGAAGACGGAGTAAAGGAACTGGGGTTTGAGGATCAGTACATGGTCTGCAGCAGTTACATTTCCTACAAGGAGAAGCTGTCGCCGGTACGGCTGATCCCCCTGGAGGATGCCCTGACCCGGGAGAGAAGGATCAAGACGCCGGAGGAACTGGAACTGCTTCGTAAGGCAGAGAGTATCGGGGATATAGCGTTCAATGAGATCCTTTCGGTGCTTCGTCCGGGAATGACGGAGCTGGAGGTGGCTGCAGAACTGGAATACCGGATGAAAAGGGCAGGCGCGGAAGGTTTATCCTTTGACACCATCGCCGCTTCAGGGATCCACAGCTCCATGCCCCATGCGATTCCGTCTATGAAGAAGCTGGAGGCAGGCGATTTCCTGACGATGGATTTCGGGTGCATCTATCAGGGCTACTGCTCCGATATGACCAGGACCGTGGTGATCGGTAAGGCAAGTGAAGAACAGAAAAAGGTCTATCAGACCGTGTTGGATGCCCAGAGAAAGGCGATGGAGGGACTTCGTCCGGGGATGCGTTGCTGTGATGTGGACCGGATCGCCAGAGACCATATCGAGGAAGCAGGCTATGGTGCGTATTTCGGACACGGTCTGGGACACTCCGTCGGTCTTTATATCCATGAGAGTCCCGCGCTGAATACGAGAGATGAGACGATCCTTGAGCCGGGAATGATCGAAACCGTGGAACCGGGAATCTATATCCCGGGCTTCGGTGGCGTCCGGATCGAGGATATGGGCGTTGTTACGGAACAGGGATACGAGAGCTTTGCCCACTCCGAGAAGAACCTGATCGAAATCGGGTGACTTACGATTGCTGAAAAAAGTGCTTGCATTTTTTCGGAGTTATGTTAATATACATATAGCATATTGATTTTACTGAAAGTGGGTTCGGCAGGAACCCACTTTTGTTTGTAAAATGAGGTCTCATATCGATAGAAATGAGGGTATGAATTGAAAAAGTCGGAAATCGAAGAGAAAACGAAAGAGCTTGTGCTTCCGATCCTTGAAAAGGAGGGGCTTTCCCTTTGGGATGTGGAGTATGTCAAGGAAGGAAAGGATATGTTCCTCCGGGCATATATCGACAAGGAAGGCGGAGTGACGATCGATGACTGTGTCACCGTTTCCCACGCATTGGAAGCCGAACTGGACCGGGAGGACTTTATCATCGAGGCGTATACGCTGGAGGTCAGCTCCCCCGGACTTACACGTCCGTTGAAGAAAACCGTGGATTTCACCCGCAGCATCGGGAAACTGATCGAGATCAAGACCTACCAGCCGGTAAACGGCCGGAAGGAATTTGAGGCAGTTCTCACCTACGGGGATGATGACCGGATCGACGTGGAACTGGATGGTGAAACCATTTCCGTAGAGAGAAGTAATCTGGCAAAGGTCCGCCTTTGTTATGTAGAAAAAGAGTTATAATGATTTGTCCATAAATTAAGGAGGAAAAGACAAATGCAGGAGATCATTGAAGCGCTGGATCAGTTGGAGAAAGAGAAAGGGATCAGCAAGGACCTTATCATGGAAGCAATCGAGAAATCCCTGAATTCCGCTTGTGAGAAGGATTTCGGTAAGGATACCGAGTGCTCCGTACACATGGATCGTGAGACCGGCGAGATCAAGGTGTTCGCCAAGAAACTTGTTGTGGAAGAGGTGTATGACAGCCGTTCCGAGATGACCCTTGAGGAGGCTCGTCAGATCGATCCCAACTACAATCTGGATGATGAGGTACCCATTGAGATCACGACCCGTGATTTCGGTCGTATCGCAGCTCAGAAGGCACGCGGTATCATCGTTCAGGCCATCAAGGAAGGCGAGCGTGACGCAGTATTCTCTCATTTTGTCAATAAAGAAAAGGATATCATCACAGGCGTTGTACAGCGTTATGTAGGGAACAATCTGAGTGTAAGCCTGGATGACCGTACAGATACACTTCTGAATGAAAAGGAAATGATCCCCGGTGAGTACTATCGGAGAGGTGACCGCATCAAGCTGTATGTGGTTGAGGTAAAGAAGAGCCAGAAGGGCTTCCGCATCGTTGTGTCCAGAACCCATCCGGATCTTGTTAAGAGACTGTTTGAGCGTGAGGTTACGGAGATCGCCGAAGGCGTTGTGGAGATCAAGAGCATTTCCCGTGAGGCCGGTTCCCGTTCCAAGATCGCTGTATATTCCCATGATGAAAATGTGGATGCGGTTGGCTCATGTGTCGGCATGAACGGTGCAAGAGTAAACGCCATTGTTGATGATCTCTATGGAGAGAAGATCGATATCATCGAGTGGGATCCGGATCCGGCAGTATTCATCGAGCATGCGCTGTCTCCGTCCAAGGTCGTTTCCGTTACCATCGGACCGGATGGAAAGTCTGCACTGGTGGTTGTACCTGATTATCAGCTGTCACTTGCCATCGGTAAGGAAGGACAGAATGCAAGACTTGCGGCGCGTCTGACCGGGTTCAAGATCGATATCAAGAGCGAGACCCAGGCTGCCGAGATGGATATGGACGCCTACTATGCTGAGAACTACGGCGATGTCGAGTATGATGAATACTACGATGAGGATGAATATCCAGAGGATGTGGACGGCGCCGAAGAATTTATAGATGAGGAAACGGAATACACGGAAGAAGCTGCTGAAGAGACTGCTCCGGAAACCGCTGAGGAAGAAACTGCGGAAGCAGATGATGAGGAGGCAGAGGAAACCGAAGGATCCGGGGAGACTGAGGATGAAGAATAAGAAGATTCCCATGCGTCGCTGTGTGGCCTGCGGAACATCAAAGCCAAAGCAGGAACTGATCAGGATCGTGACCGCCGAAGGAGAAGCCGAGGTGGATGCCACGGGAAGGAAGAACGGACGCGGAGCTTATCTTTGCAAGGATCCGGCCTGTTGGGCACTTGCAAAGAAGAAACGTCTGATCACACAGGAGATCTTTGAGGAATTAAGTTAGGAGAAGAAGTGACAGATCGTCGACTATCCCTGCTGGGGCTCGCGGCAAGAGCCGGCGCAGTGACAAGCGGAGGCTTTCTCACCGAGAAGGCTGTCCAGACCGGTGAAGCGGTCTTTGTGGTCATTGCGGAGAATGCTTCGGCAAATACGAGAAAGAAAATTCAGGATAAATGTACTTACTATCATGTGCCGTATGCGTTTTGTGAGACACAGGATACTTTAGGACATATGATCGGAAAAGAGGCCCGGAGCTGTCTGGCCATTACAGATCAGAACTTCGGACAGCAGATCGCAAAACGATTCGGCATAGAGATTTAGGAGGTGTAAGTTTGAGAGTACACGAATTTGCAAAGGAATTATCCAAAGAAACTGGGAAAACGATCACAAGCAGTCAGGTGACGACCATCCTCAGTAAGAAAAAAGAAGGCCTGAAGTCTACGAGTAACATCGACGAGGATCTGATGGCCTATGCTCGTGCGAAATTTATCAAGCCGGTTGAGAAGAAACCGGAACCGAATAAGCATCTGAATCCCGCAGACCGGAAGTCCGGAGCTGCAGGAAGAACAGGAAGACCGGGAGAAGCTTCATCCGCTTCAAGAACGGGTGCGGTACGTCGTCCGGTATCCGGAGGCCCCGTAAAACCGGGCGAGCGGAAGCCTGTACGAATTACCGTTAAGGTGCGGAAGGACGATGAACCGAAGCGTCCCGTACGTCCGGCAGCACCGAAGGAGAAGCCGGTCAAGCCTGTAGAAAAGGAGACTGCGGCACAGGTAGAGGAAGTTGTAACAGCACCGGTAACGGCAGCTCCGGTAGCAGAGACTCCTGTAGAGAAGCCGGCAGCTCCGGTGGAGACTCCTGCAGCAGTAGCGGAGACTCCGGTTCCGGAAACTGTAACGGCTCCGTCTGTAGAAGTAAAGCCTGAAACCGAAGAAGTAAAGGCTGAGACTCCGAAGACGGAAGCGAAAGAGGAGAAGAAGGAAGAATCCGAAGCTCCGAAGGTGGAAGTAACAGAGGAGAAGGCTGAGGAGAAGAAGGAAGAATCCGAAGCTCCGAAGGACGAGGTTAAGGAAGAGAAGAAGGAGCGGAAGGTCATTTCAAGTCCGATCCAGGAGAAGCAGCGTCCGGTGAAGATCCTGGATGCAAAAACGATCGCCGAGCGTGTGGCAGCAACCCAGAGCAAACGCGAGGGAAGACCTGCTACAGGAGATCGTCCGCGTCGTCCGGCGGGAGACCGTCCGACAAGACCGGGAGACCGTCCGACAAGACCGGGAGACCGTCCGGCAAGACCGGGAGACCGCCCAGCAAGACCGGGAGACCGTCCGGCAAGACCGGGAGACCGTCAGGACAGAGGACCGAGAAGCTTCGAGGGAAAGGATAAGGATCAGGAGAGAGATCCCAGACAGAGAGGGGCATCTCCCAGAAGAGGAGACCGTCCGGACCGGAATGCAGGCGGAGATGTACCTGCAGAGAAGTACGGAAAGCAGGATAGAAGAGATCGTCACGAGAAGAACAGCCGTGATAAGGATCGTTACGAGAACAAGAGAGACAGAGACAGAACGGATATCACTTCCAGAGATCAGCTGCGTGGAAAGAAGGGTCAGAAGGTTCAGACCAAGCCCGTGAAGCCGCAGCAGCCGAAGGAGCCGGAGGAGCCCGTGATCCGCAACGTGACACTTCCTGAGTCCCTGACTCTGAAGGAACTGGCCGACAAGATCAAGCAGCCGGTCAACGCCATGATCAAGAAGCTGTTTATGGCAGGAAAGATGGTAACCGTTAATACCGAGCTTTCATTTGAGGATGCCTCCATGATTGCTCTGGAATACAATTTTATAGCTGAAGAAGAGGAGAAGATCGATCTGGTTGAAGAGGCACTCCGCGATATCGAGGATCCGGAGGATTCTCTCACACCGCGTCCGCCGGTTGTCTGTGTTATGGGACACGTTGACCATGGTAAGACCTCCCTTCTGGATGCGATCCGGAATTCGTCCATTACACAGGATGAGGCCGGTGGAATCACACAGCATATCGGTGCTTACGTTGTTAAGGCCGGTGATCAGCGGATCACCTTCCTTGATACACCGGGACATGAAGCCTTCACGGCTATGCGTCTCCGTGGTGCCCAGGCAACTGATATTGCAATCCTGGTAGTTGCAGCGGATGACGGAGTTATGCCCCAGACTGTTGAGGCTATTAACCACGCCAAGGCTGCAGGTATCGAGATCATCGTTGCCATCAATAAGATCGATAAGCCCAGTGCCAATGTGGACCGCGTAAAGCAGGAACTTATGGAATACGGTCTGGTAGCTGAGGATTGGGGTGGAAGCACCATTTTCTGTCCCGTATCCGCTCATACCCATGAGGGTATCTCCAACCTGCTGGATATGATCCTTCTGACAGCGGAAGTGCTGGAACTGAAGGCAAATGCAAACCGTAAGGCACGTGGTGTCGTTATCGAGGCCCGTCTGGACCGCGGACGTGGTCCGGTAGCAACCCTTCTGGTACAGAAGGGTACGCTGCATGTGGGTGATTTCGTTGCCATCGGTGAATATAACGGTCGTGTCCGTGCCATGATCGATCATAAGCAGAGAAGCCTGAAGGTCGCTACACCGTCTACCCCGGTGGAGATCACAGGTCTTGCCGGAGTACCGAATTCCGGTGATACATTTATCTCGACAGAGACAGAGAAGGAGGCTCGTTCCATCAGTGAGGCCTTCATTACCAGAGATAAGGAGAAGCTGATCAGCGATACCAAGTCCAGAATGTCTCTGGATGATCTGTTCAACAAGATGCAGGAAGGCAATCTGAAGGAACTGAAGCTGATCGTCAAGGCGGATGTTCAGGGCTCCGTAGAGGCTGTAAAGCAGAGTCTGCTGAAGCTCTCCAACGAGGAGATCGTCATCAAGTGCATTCACTCCGGTGTAGGTGCCATCAACGAGTCCGACGTAACCCTTGCTTCCGCATCAGGAGCCATCATCATCGGTTTCAACGTTCGTCCGGATGCTCAGGCAAAGCAGCTGTCCGATGAGGAAAAGGTGGATGTTCGTCTTTATACGGTCATCTACAATGCCATCGATGATATCGAGGCTGCCATGAAGGGTATGCTGGATCCGATCTACGAAGAGAAGGTAACCGGACATGCCGAGATCCGTCAGGTATACAAGGCGTCAGGTATCGGCTCCATCGCCGGAAGCTACGTGCTGGACGGTGTGATCGAGCGAAACAGCTCTGCACGTATCACAAGAGACGGAGAGCAGATCTTCGAAGGAAAGATTGCATCCCTGAAGCGTTTCAAGGATGATGTGAAGGAAGTTAAGACAGGCTATGAGTGCGGTATCGTATTCGAAGGCCATAATGATGTAGCAGAGGGCGACCAGATCGAGATCTACAAGATGGTCGAGGTGCCCCGATAAGAAAGGATAGTATATGAGGACAAATCAGCATGGGGCTTCCCGTGTGTCCCACGATGTTCAGCGCTCGCTCAGCCGGATCATTTCCGAACTGAAGGATCCGAGGATTGGTCTTATGACGTCCGTGACCCGTTGTGAGGTTACGAAGGATCTGAAGGAATGCAAGTGCTACATCAGTGTGATGGGGGACGAGGAAGCTACGATGCAGGGGCTGAACAGTGCCAAGGGATTTATCCGGAAGCAGCTGGCATCCTCGCTGAATCTGCGGAATACACCGGAGATCGAGTTCGTAGCGGATCATTCCATCGCTTATGGCGTGGATATGTCCCGCAGGATCGATGAGGTGATCGCGCAGGACCGCGAAAAGAACGGGGAATAAAACTATGGAAAATGAAATCAGGGAGAAGGGAAAACGTCTGCATCAGATGATCGATGCCGCAGGCAGTATCTGTATCCTGGGCCATGTACGTCCCGACGGAGACTGCGTGGGTTCGACCCTTGCCGTATACAATTACATCACGGATATGTTTAAGGGAAAGACTGTTGAAGTCTTTCTGGAAGCGATCCCGGCATCCATGAAGTTCCTGAACGGAGCCAGAAAGGTGAAGCATGATGCGGCCGGAAAGCACTATGATCTGGCTATTTCCATTGATGTATCCGAAATCGAGCGCCTCGGAAAATTCAAGGATCTGTATCTGACGTCCATTTCCACGGTATGTATCGATCATCATGTCAGCAATAGCGGATTCGGTGATCTCTGTTTTGTAGATTCGGATGCTTCCAGTGCCTGCGAAACATTTGCAGAACTGATCGATCCGGAGAACATTTCTCTGAATACGGCGAACTGTCTGTATCTGGGTATGGTTCATGATACAGGTGTCTTCAAGTACAGCTGTACCAGGCGGAATACCATGGAACTGGCAGGGCTTCTTCTGGAAAAGGGCGTCGACAGCAATTATATCATCGATGAGACCTTCTATAAGAAAACCTACAAGCAGAATCTGCTTATGGCGCGCTGTATCCTGGAGTCCGTACAGTATCTGGACGGCAGGGTGATCGTCGGATACCTTTCGAAGGATACCATGAAGGATTTCAAGGCAAATGTACTTGATACCGAAGGGATCGTGGAGCAGCTTCGTCTGACGGAAGGAGTGGAGATTGCGATCTTCGCTTACCAGCTGACGAAGAAATCCTATAAGTTCAGTCTTCGTGCAAAGAATTATGCAGATGTAAATGTGATCGCCACTGAGTTCGGAGGAGGAGGCCATGTGAGAGCAGCGGGCTTTGAGACCAGCGGCAAATTTGATGAGATCATTTCGAAGCTTCTTGAGGAAGCAAAGAAGCAGTTGAAGTAACCGGGTGATGCGATGTATCAGGGTGTTGTTATACTGAATAAGGAGCCGGGCTTTACGTCCTTTGATGCCGTTGCGGTCTGCAGAAGGATCTTCGGACAGAAGGCGGTGGGACACACCGGAACCCTGGATCCCATGGCCTGTGGTGTACTTCCCATCTGTCTGGGCCGTGCCACAAAGCTGAGCGGCCTGCTTACTTCTTCCGAGAAGGAGTATGAGGTGGAGATGGAACTGGGGATCACCACCGATACGGATGACTGTACCGGCGAGGAACTCTCGCGGACCGATCCGTCACAGCTTACCGAAGAGGAAGTGAAAGAGGCTCTGCAGAGTTATATCGGAACCTATGATCAGGTTCCGCCCAGATATGCGGCCATCAAGAAGGACGGACGAAAGCTGTATGAATACGCCAGAGCGGGCATAGAAGTGGATGTACCGGGCCGGCCGGTCACCATATTTGAACTGAAGATCCTTCACATGGAGTTTCCAAAGGTGACCTATTCCGTTCGTTGCTCCAAAGGGACCTATATCCGCAGTCTTTGCAGAGATGTGGGAGAGAAGCTGAAGACCGGTGCCATTATGACGGCACTGACCCGAAGATATACCGGTGGGTTTTCGCTGGACCGGGCAGTAACGCTTTCCGAACTGGAAGCGGCGAAGGAAGAGGGACGTCTGTCCGAGTTCGTACTTCCCATGGATGTCCTTTTACAGGATTATCCGGCGCTTCAGTGTACGGAGTATGGAAGAAAGCTTCTTCTGAACGGAAATGCACTCCGTTCCACCTGTGTTACAGATGAAGAGCTGAAGAAGGATCAGATGTACCGGGTTTATCTGGACGGACAGCTTGCGGCCCTGTATCGCTATGATGCAAAGCAGCGACTTTTAAAAAACGAAAAAATGCTATTGGAAAGAGGATAAACAGTTGAATGCGGTAACCATCGGAAAATTCGACGGCTTTCATAAGGGTCATCAGAAGCTTCTTCAGGAGATGCTGAAAACCGACGTGGACGAAACCATCGTATGCAAGATCGATTTTCCGGGAGCCGGACTCCTCACAAGGCAGGAACAGGAAGACTATCTGAAGCAGCTGGGGATCCAAAGGCTGGTAAGACTTCCCTTTACAAAGGAATTTGCTGGTAAGACGCCGGAGGAATTTGTCCGGCAGGTGCTTGTGGAAGAACTGGATGCACGACATGTGATCGTGGGTTCGGATTTCCGGTTCGGCTGTAATCGAATCGGAAATGTGGAAACCCTGAGCATGCTTGGAAAGCATTACGGCTTTCAGGTGCATTCCGTGGATAAGCTTCAGATGGACGGAGATCCGGTCAGCTCTACCAGGATCAGGGCGGCCTACGAAGCAGGAGAGATCGAGACGGCAGAAAGGCTGCTGGGACATGAGATCACATTTTCCGGAGTGGTCCTTCACGGAAAGAAGCAGGGGAGGACCATAGGATTTCCCACGGTGAACCTGGTCCCCGGGGAAGAGAAGCTTCTTCCGGCATTTGGCGCCTATGGCACATCCGTGACTACGCCCTTCGGAGAGTTCCGGGCCATAGCCAATATCGGGATACGGCCCACCTTTGATGATGGAGATCAGGTGACCATAGAGGCTCATCTGAAGGATTTTGACGGGGATCTGTATGATCAGAAGATCCGGATACGGCTCTTAACGTATCTTCGGCCGGAACGGCATTTTGATTCAGTGGAGGATCTTCAGCAGCAGATCCAAAAAGATTTATTATTTTTCGATTTTACTTGAAATCTGCACCAAAAACGGCTATAGTATATAAGGTTGAGTCAATATGACTCGTCCGGTTTAGAAGCGCCTGTAGCTCAGTGGATAGAGCGGTGGCCTCCGGAGCCGCGTGCGTAGGTTCGATTCCTATCAGGCGCATCTATAGTCTCAGGGCAGCAGATATGCCTTGGGACTTTTATTTTAATCAAGTGTTTTCGTACTTATGGAGGATTTCTATGAGCGAGAGTTCAAATAAGTCAAGAGCAAAGCAGTTAAAGATGAGGAAGACCCTGCTGATCATGTGGGCGATCTTCATTCCGGTTCTGATCGTCGTGATCATTTTCTTTGTGAAGAACAAGGATGAGGTCATGGAGGACATGGGGCTGAAGGAAGCCTATGTCTATGAGGTGGATGCGAATCCGGAGATCAACCAGCTGATCAGGAATTATTTCACGGCATATGCTGCCTGTGATCAGATGACCCTGAAGAGTCTGGTGGTGGATCCGTCACAGTACGATGATATGACGATCGTGGAAAAGAAAGCCTCCGTCGTTACCGGATATAACAACATCAAGTGTTATACGATCCAGGGTCTGACAGAGGATGCGACAGTAGTATATGTGGTTGCAAATATTTCCATAGCCAATGTGGTAAGCACACCGTTGGATATGAATCCTGCGCTTTACGTTGTGAAAAAGGACGGCAAATATTTGATCGATAATTCCGCGCTCAGCAAGGAGGTTTCCGACTATATCGCGTCCATGAACCAGAAGGCGGATATTCAGGACCTGATGCAGATGGTCAAGGATGATCAGGAGAAATGCGTTGCACAGGATGAAACCTTTCGGATCTTCTATAATCGTCTGACGGATAATCAGAGCGGTTCAGGTCAGTCCTCCGAACAGGCTTCGACAGAAGCCGTATCGTCAGAGCAGGCATCCTCCGAACAGGCTTCGACGGAAGCTGCATCGACGGAGCAGGCCTCATCTGAGGAGGCTTCTTCCGAAAAGCCTGCTGACGGGGCACAGGAATAACAGTTTGGATTAACTGTCTGTTTCTTCCGACTCAACAGCTTCGCCGAACAGCTGCTCCACATCTATTCCGCGATAGGGGACCGGTGTGGAGAACACGATCTGTGTCTCGGTCTTTCCGAAGGCCTGGAGATGTCCGATGAAGGTATCCAGTTCCTGAGTGCTGGGGAAACAGACCTTGATATGCATGGAGAATGCACCCGTCACGCAGTCACACTCCAGTACGTTGGGGCATGCGGCAATGAAGGGATAGAATTCGGGCTTCTGCTTCGGATCCAGAGACAGGTTGATAAATGCCGTGATATGGAATCCGAGGGAGAGGGGTTCTACATTTGCATGATAGCCTCCGATGATCCCCTGCTTTTCCAGGCGCTCCAGTCGTGCGGAGACAGCCGGTGAAGAGAGATAGACCTGGCTTGCCAGATACTTCAACGGATAGCGTGCATTTTCCTGTAACAGGGATAGCAGTTTTATATCGATTTTATCCATAATGGCACCTCTGCTTAAATTTATAAACTTTTTCAACATGTTTACTTCACTATTATATAGTGAATCTTTTATTATTGCCAGTATTTTTTAATATTATTATGAATGAGCAGATCAGAATAAATAAATACCTGAGTTCTGCAGGTGTTCTGTCCCGCAGAAAGGCAGATGAAGCGATCGCTGCCGGTGAGGTTGAGATCAACGGAATGAAAGCCACTATGGGCTCCCAGGTGGTCCCGGGAGATGTGGTGACCTACCGGGGGGAAACAGTGACACCCAGGGCCTCGGTTCATGTATACGCATATAATAAACCATTGGGTCAGGTCTGTACCTCTAAGGAGGCTGATAAGGACAGTATTTTCCGGTCGCTGACGCTACCGGTTCCCTGTACCTATGTGGGACGGCTGGATAAGAATTCCCAGGGGCTTCTGCTCCTAACAAATGACGGGGATCTGTCAAATGAACTGCAGAAGGCAAGAAACCATCATGAGAAGGAATATGTGGTTCGGGTAGATAAGCCCGTGACAGCGCAGTTTTTGAAACAGATGTCGGAGGGCGTGGAGATCCTGGATACTGTGACCCGGCCGTGTAAGGTCGTAAAACAGGGACAGAATACCTTTCGGATCATCCTTACACAGGGCCTGAACCGTCAGATCCGACGAATGTGTGATGCGCTGGATTATAAAGTCGTATTTCTGAAGCGGATCCGTGAGTGCAATATCCTTCTGGGTGAACTGAAGCCGGGAGAATACCGGGAGATTCAGGGAGAAGAGCTGAGGATCCTGAGAGGGCATGCGGCCCACTGAGATATGAGAATACCGGAGTAAAAGCAGGAATGTCTCCGGACAATGATCCGAAGCAGGTAGAGCGAAAGATCTTTATGGGGAATTGATTATGGCAGAAACAGAAAAAATGAATCGCATGAAGGAACTCGTGCAGATCCTGTCTGAGGCCTCAAAGGCTTATTACATGGAAGACAGGGAGATCATGAGTAACTTTGAATATGATAAGCTGTACGATGAGCTTCTGGCGCTGGAGAAGGAGACCGGTGTCATCCTTTCGGACAGCCCGACCCAGAAGGTAGGTTACGAGGTGGTAAGCTCCCTCCCGAAGGAAGCGCATCCGTCCCCCATGCTTTCCCTGGATAAGACCAAAGAGGTAGAAGCACTGCAGGCCTGGCTGGGAGATCATGAGGGAGTGCTTTCCTGGAAACTGGACGGACTCACGGTAGTACTGACCTATGAGAACGGAGTCCTCACCAAGGCAGTGACCCGAGGTAACGGAGAGATCGGAGAGGTGATCACTCCAAATGCACGGACCTTTAAGAATATCCCCAAGAGCATTCCTGTAAACGGCAGGTTTACCGTTCGTGGGGAAGCCATCATTTTCTATTCGGACTTTAACGCCCTGAACGAGACCATCGCAGATGCGGAAGCAAAATACAAGAATCCCAGAAACCTCTGCAGTGGTTCCGTCCGCCAGTTGAACAGTGAGATCACGGCACAGAGAAATGTTCGTTTCTTTGCTTTCTCCATGGTGGATCCCGAAGACGCGAAACTGGCAGAGAAGGTGGGAGGAACCATCAGGGAACGGTTTGAGTTCCTTCGCTCCATTGGATTTGATACCGTAGATTACAGAATGGTGACCATGAGTGATCTTCCCGAGAATGTACGTTGGTTCTCCGAAGCCATTGCATCGAATGATTTTCCGTCGGATGGTCTGGTCCTGTCCTATAATGATATCGCCTATGGTCGTTCCCTCGGACGAACCGCCAAGTTCCCGCGGGATTCGATCGCATTTAAATGGCAGGATGAAGAGGCGGAGACCACGCTCCTGGATGTGGAGTGGAGCCCGTCCCGTACCGGACTCATCAATCCGGTTGCCATCTTTGAACCTGTTGAGTTGGAAGGAACCGTGGTTCAGCGCGCCAGCGTGCATAATATCAGCATCATGAAGGAACTGGCTCTGGGAAAGGGTGACAGGATCAAGGTCTATAAGGCAAATATGATCATTCCCCAGATTTCCGAGAATCTGACCCGTTCCGGTTTGCTGACGATTCCGGATACCTGTCCCGCCTGTGGTCATCCGACAGTCATAAAGAACGAAAATGATACAGAGACACTGAACTGTCCGAATCCGGAATGTCCGGCAAAGGACCTGAAAAGATTTTCTCTTTATGTATCCAGAAATGCCATGAATATCGACGGAATCTCCGAGGCAACTTTGGAGCGCTTTATCGATCAGGGCTTCCTGAAACAGCTTTCGGATCTTTATCATCTGGACAGATATAAGGACGAGATCGTAGCTATGGATAAGCTGGGAGAGAAGTCCTATGCGAATCTGATCGCCAGTGTGGAGGCTTCCAGATCCGCGCATCTGGCAAATCTGATCTACGCACTTGGGATTCCGAATGTGGGTCTTTCCAATGCCAAGCTGATCGTGAAGCATTTTGATCAGGATCCGGAGAACTGTTTTGATGCACCCTATGAGGAACTTTGTGAGATCGAAGGGATCGGAGCGGTGATCGCGGAAAGCTACGTGGCATTTTTCGCAGATGAAGGCCACAGATCCGAACTGGACAGCCTACTTAAGGAGCTTGTCCTGGTGAAGGAGGAGAGCAGTCTTCCCCAGGATCTGGCCGGTAAAACATTTGTGATCACCGGAAGTCTGGAATCCTATCCGAACAGAGATGCCCTGAAGAAGGAAATCGAAGACCGCGGCGGCAAGGTGGCCGGCTCTGTCAGTGCGAAGACCTCGTATCTGATCAATAACGATATCACCTCAACCTCCGGAAAGAATAAGAAAGCAAAGGAACTTGGGGTTCCGATCATCACCGAAGCAGACTATGTCTCCGGTAATCTGTAGGAATCTCAGTCACATTTCCCGGTACGGGAGTGAGGGATTCTACCATAGTACATAATCAGGGGAGGAATTAAAAATGCCCATTAGAATAGACAATGACCTGCCTGTAAAGAAAATCCTGGAAGATGAAAATATCTTCGTTATGGATGAGAACCGTTCCAACAGTCAGGATATCCGACCGATCGATATCCTGATCCTGAATCTTATGCCGTTAAAGGAGAATACGGAACTGGAGCTGCTCCGCAGTCTTTCGAATACACCACTGCAGGTAAATATCAACTTCATCCGTACATCCTCCTATGAATCGAAGCATACTTCCAAAGAGCATCTTCATCAGTTCTATCGGAAGTTTAAGGAGGTTCGTTCTCATAGATGGGATGGTCTGATCATCACCGGTGCACCCGTGGAAAAGCTGGACTTTGAAGAAGTGGAGTACTGGCCGGAGCTTGTGGATATCATGGATTGGTCAGAGAAGGCGGTGACCTCTACATTCCATATCTGCTGGGGAGCACAGGCCGGACTCTATTATCGCTATGGTATCCCGAAGTACGAAATGGAGAAGAAACTCTCCGGCGTATACAGGATGACGACTTTCCATAAGCGGACAGAGCTGATACGCGGATTCGATGATACCTTCCTGATTCCTCAGTCACGTTATACCAGTGTGGACCGGGAGGCCGTCGAGAAGGATCCACGTCTTGAGATCGTTGCGGATTCCGAAGAGTGCGGACCCTGCATCATCATCGGAGACGGCGGGAAGAACATCTTTGTAACAGGACATCCGGAATATGATATCCTGACACTGGATTCCGAGTATCATCGTGATCTGGGCAAGGGACTCAATCCCGATATTCCGGTCAATTATTATCCGAATGACGACCCGACACAGAAGCCCATGAGATCCTGGCGGTGTCATGCGAACACACTTTATACGAACTGGCTCAATTATTACGTGTACCAGCAAACTCCGTACAACTGGACGAACGAGAAGGCGTAGAAGCCTTGAAATACCAGTGTTTATGCGGGTTGCAGGGGATCGGAGAGTGGGTTAAACCGAAGGGCGGATTTTCACGTAAAATCACGTATTTTCACTTTTTACACCAAAAAATGGTGTAGTAAATGGTGTAGTAAAATAAAAAAATGGTGTAGTTAACATAACGTAAAATTAGCTATTCACTGCATTGCAATTAAGAAGGCGTTTGTCTCATGCTTCACGTATGGCATTTGGCGATTGCCTTCTTTTTTTGTGCCTCAAAATCCTTTATAATGTCATATGACGACGGATAACTAATCATCAAGGGAAGGAGAGGACGCATATGTGTTGTCGGTACTATATCGAGGAAACAAATGAGATGCAGGCAATCGTGAGTGACATGATGCGGTCCTCCCTTGTTCGGAAATGGAACGAGCTGTATCCGATAAAGACCTATGGGGAGATGAGTCCTACCGACATCGTGCCGGTGATCGCTTCGAATCGGAACCGACAGCGGGCAGTCTTTCCGATGAAATGGGGATTTACCGGAAAGACGCTGCTGATGAACGCCCGTGTAGAGACAGCTTCAGTAAAACCAACATTCAGGGATTCTTGGAAGAGTCACAGGTGTATTGTCCCTGCTTCGTATTATTATGAGTGGGAGCATCTGATCGGAAATAACGGGAAGACGAAGACTGGGGATAAATACGCAATCCAGCCCCGGGGCAGCAGTATGACATGGCTTTGTGGGCTGTATCGATTTGAGAATAATATGCCGTTCTTCGTTATTCTGACCAGAGAACCAGGAGAGCAGATCCGTTTCATCCATGACCGGATGCCGCTGATCCTGCCGGAGCATCTGGTGAATACATGGATTGATCCAGATGAGGATCCGGAAGAACTGGTTAAGGAAGCGTTGACGGATGTGGTGGCGGAGAAGGCGGGATGATTGGAGGTTAACATGGCAAAGGTATTTCTTATGTGCGGAAAGATCTGCAGTGGAAAGTCTACTCATGCTGAAGAACTTAGAAAGGAACATAGGGCTGTAGTTTTATCCGTGGATGAGATTACTTTGGCACTTTTTGGTGGCAATCCCGGGGAGAAACTTGATGAGTACGTGGAAAAGTCAGAAGAGTATCTTTATCGAAAGTCTCTGGATATCCTTGAAATGGGGATCAATGTGGTTTTGGATTGGGGGTTCTGGACAAAGAGGGAACGTGATTATGCAAGGAACTACTATGGATCCAGGGACATTGCCTATGAATTCCACTATATCGACATCAGTGATCAGGAGTGGCATCGTCGTTTGCAGAAAAGAAATCAGGATATAAAGGAACATAAGATCGAAGCATATTTTGTGGATGATGGGCTGGCAGCGAAGTTTGAGGCTATCTTTGAGAAGCCGGATGATATTGAAATGGATCAGATGTTATCAGAAGCAGATAATAAAACGACTCTCCATCAGGAATAGGTTGGATTGTTCTCTCGACAGGGCAAAAATGCCTTGTCGGGAGATTTTTTTGTTTCCGGATCTAAATTTGAGATTTTTTCATTGTGATTATCGTGAGAAACAGAAGGAAATAAGGGTGGGGAATTAGTGCTCGGATGGCGTTCTTGCTGTCCGAGCATTTTTTTTTGTTTCTGTGCAAGGATTCTGCAAGAGTCGGTGGTGTATTCTATGTGCAGAAACAGGGAAACAACTTGAAATATAGGAAAGCGAGGTAAGCCAAATGAATAGATTGATCGAGATTTATGATGTAATTCGAAATTGTATTTAGGATACTTTTTTTCCGGCAAAGGATGGCCGGAACAAAACCCCGCTTCGCGGGGCAACTTCTTCGGAGTTGGGCGCCTATACCTTCCCCAACGAGCAGGCTTTGTATTGGAGCTTGCTCGTTTACATTATAGACCGGAATGTGGACTGCATATATCACGCAGAAAACTTTCCGGGCTTTGTGTTTCCTTCAAGCTGAAAGAAGTATGATTGACAAGCATAACTCATAGAATTATAATTGTAGTTATATAACGGCAATTATTAAATAGGAGACAGAGTAATGCCACCAAAACCAAGGATTAATAAACAGATGATTTTGGATGCATCGTTTGAGATAGTCCGAGAACAGGGACATGAGATGATCAATGCCAGATCTATCGCAGAAAAACTGGGCTGTTCTACACAACCAGTAATGTATAACTTCAAGACCATTGAAGAAATCCGGGAAGAGACTTATAAGATAGCAGATGAGTATCATACCGGTTTTATTATGCCAAAAGGTGATAAGGGATATAATCCGCTTCTGGAACTGGGACTGAACTATATTCGCTTCGGATACGAAGAGAAAAATCTATTCCGATTCCTGTTTCAGACTAATAGTTTTGATGGGTTAAATGTTGCTGATCTAATGTCGGATCCGAGACTTACAGAAATGCTGGGGATGCTTTCAGCAGGGTTTAAGTGCACAGCGGATGAAGCTAAAGATGCGTTCTTCAACTTATTTGTCTCAGCACACGGAATTGCAAGTTTGATTGCGAATAATTCTATAGAATATGAAGAAGAGTCTTTTCGGAGAGTACTAGAAAACACTTATATCAATCTTATGAATAGAGGTCGAAACGAATGAAAAGATTATATGAGAAAAATGAAATACTGTTTGCGGTGCTTTGGATTCTTGTGTATTGTTTTACAACGATTCCAATAAGAGGGAATTTGGGTGATGAGAGCATCTGGATGACAATCGTCCTTATAGTTATAGCGGTTAGTGCTACAGTTTTTATAAAGATAAATCATTTGGAGAAGAAGTATGGTCTTACGAGATGGCCTCGAAATACGAAGAGGTACCTATACTTTATTCCGATGTGGATTCTGGTTACCGGAAATCTCTGGGGCGGATTTGGAGTAGCTTATGAGGGATCGAGTCAGGTATTTGCTATAGTCTCCATGTTGCTTATTGGATATGTTGAGGAAGTGCTTTTCAGAGGTTTCCTCTTTAAGGCGCTTATCCCAAAGGATGGAATCAAGCTGGCGGTTATTATTTCATCGGTTACATTTGGAATTGGGCATATCATAAATCTATTTGCCGGGCAGGCCAGTATAGAAACGGTTATACAGGTTTTCTTTGCGATTGCATGGGGCTTCATCTTTACATTTGTTTTCTATAAATGTGAAAGCTTGCTTCCGTGTATCATCGCACACAGCCTGGTAGATGCATTTTCCAAGTTTGCAAACGAAAGCAATAGTGACGTGTCAGGATGGATCTATATGGGTGCTACCATACTGGTTGCGATTGTATATGGTATATATCTTGCCAAATTACCAAGAGCAGAGGCTGAATCAGAAGAATACTCCTGATCAGGAAGATATAAGTGAGGTAATAGAAAATGGAATTCATAAACCGTCAAAATATCATTGAGTTGTCAAATCCCGGAGTTGTTTCAAGACAACTTTTAAACCCGGAGAACTCTTCCAGTACAAGGGTGACCATAACAGAAGTCCATCTCGAAAAGGGGGCCTGCCAGCCAAGGCACACGCACGAAGCATCGGAACAGATCTGGTATGCTGTACAAGGCACAGGTAAATTGCTACTTGCTGATGATGTTGAGAAGGAGTTTGCGGCTGGAGATGTAGTAAGGTTTGCCGAGAAGGATGTTCACGGTCTGTTAAACGACGGTAATGATGAATTTGTATATGTGTCGGTAACGGCACCGCCGATCAATTTCGGGTATGCATATCAGAATAAGAAATAATCATACAGTTATGGATAATCCTCGATTGGTTCATTCTTTTCTTTAAAGGCGTTAGTATTTTCTTTCTCAGCCTTTGCAAGCTCATCACTGAATCCTTTCAGTGCGTCAAAGGGGCTGAAGATCTTGGCCCGTCTGGAGAGTTCCATGGGTGGGTGTTTCACTGAGAAGCTGTCATTTTTCTCATGGACCGGTTTCCCTTTCTCATAGACTTCTCTGTATCTGAAAGAGGAAAGAGAACCGGTATCGGTTATAGTGTTCATAGGCATTCCTCCGGTAGTTTAACAGACCGGAGGGGAGAGCCTAGGCTCTGTGCCCGCCGATCTGTTGATTTCTTTCGATTGTAGTAGCTCCTTCCATAAGGTTCATTCCCTTCAGGAGTGCATTTGCTCCGTATTTGGTCCGCACTTCCAGCAAGGCAGCATATAGTTGTCTTTCTTTATTCAGAGCATCGTAGTCCGTAAAAAGATCCATTTGATACATTCCGTCGTCGGATTTTACGTCACAGGCGCAGATTCCGAGTCGTCGGAAGAGGAGCCGGTGGTCGCTTTTCTTTTTTACATCCTGCATGATCAGTTCACTGACCTGGCTTGAGATGTTGGTTGCAGAAGGTATGTGTACGGTTCCATTCGAGTGAGCCGGGTGAAGTCTTCCGTACCAGTCGATGGAAATAGGACCGTCATAGTTCGGGCAGTGCTCCAGGCTCTTGTAATCATAACTGATCCACCAGGTGAATCTGGATGAAATCAGGTTTTTCTTATACATGTCACAGCAGAGAATGTCGATCATTTCCCGGAGAACAAGGCATGCTTCCTCGTATTTGTAGGGGCGTGGCAGCACCTGTCCATTGGAAAGAGAGTGGTTATCACTCTTGTAATGCTTGATATCGTACATGGAGACGGGTTCGATCCCCCAGGCATGGTCGATCAGGATCTCTGCATCTATCCCAAAGGTCTTATAGAACCATTCCTCATCCCACTGGGTACGTTCGGCAATATCCCCCATGGTATACATGTGATTCCGTTCCAGTCTGCCGGCTTTGCCGTGACCGATCTGCCAGAAGTCCGTAAGGGGTTTATGATCCCATAAGAGGAACTTGTAAGAATCCTCCGTAAGTGAAGCAATCCGGACACCGTCTTTATCCGCCGGGGCTTTCTTGGCAACAATATCCATGGCAACCTTTGCCAGATAGAGGTTTGTCCCGATGCCGACTGTAGCTGTGATCCCGGTACTCCGTAAGACATCCCGGATCATCGTCATCGCCATAACATGTGCAGATGAACTGCCCCATTTATCTGCTTCAGTTTTGTAGAGGTGAAGATAAGGGGTACAGTCGATAAAGCATTCATCGATACTGTATACGTGAACATCCTCGGGGGAGACATATTTCAGATAGATTCCGTATATTTGAGCAGAGACTTCTTCGTACATGGCCATACGGGGAACGGCGGTTATATAGGAAACCGTAGTAAGGTGCGTCTGCTCGTATTTCCGGATCGCCTGCTTTGCTTCGAACAATCTCGGCCGGCTAGGAACACCAATGGCTTTCAGGGAAGGAGAGACCGCAAGGCATATGGTCTGATCCGACCTGCTGGAATCAGCCACAAGCAGGTTCGTCCTCAGGGGATCCATTCCCCTGGCAACGCATTCCGCAGACGCATAGAAACTTTTCATGTCAATGGCGATATAGGTATGAGTGTCAGCCACAGGCTCTCACCGCCTCGGGCAGCACAGCCTTGTCGTCAATGTAGTAATCGCAGGTGATCTTCCGGGAGTTGTTGCCGTATTTCTCGATAATCTCAGGGAGATTATCGTTGACAGCATCAAATTCCAAATGAAGTTCCCTGCACCAGGAGACAGCGTTTTCCAAGGCCTCGCCGGCGCGACAGGTCCAAAGGATGAGCTTGTTCCCAGATTTTTTCTGAGCACGCAGATATTCGATTAATGTCATATTTGGCTCGCCGAGTTCTGGCCAGTTGCTGTAGCAAAGGGTTCCATCAAAGTCCACGGCGATGATCCTGTAGTTCATAAAATCATCTCCTCATGAATAATATAGTTGAAATATACGAAATATAGTTGTGGGCGGTCCGTCATGATCATAATATAGCACAAATCGAACATATGTTCAACGCCAAAATGAGGATTAATTGTTTTTTAATCTTTGTTCAAAGATGAATTCATTTTTCTCTGATAGTATGCACATTGTAAGGACGACAACGGATGAACAGTCCGGTAACAGATCGGAGGAAGATTATGAACGAGACGAGAGAAAGAAAAAGCACATTCTGGCAGGGCGTTGGAAATATCATTAAGAAAAGCCTGGAGAATTATATCGTTGTATCTCATGAAGGAGTGACGAAATTCAAGGTATCCATCTTCACATTTGTCCTTCTGTTCCTTCTTCTTCATGGGGCAGTTCTGGTGGCCATGGCTGTATCGTTATTCTTTGGAGTGAAGTACAGCTTTGCAGGCAAGGATGATCTCTCCAGGGTAAACCGTGTGATGGAGACCGCCGGTGACCGCGCATCCGAGTGGTGGAGCGGACATCGTTACAGCACCTACAGCGAAAAGGAAGTAAATGATCTCTGCAGGAAATATGATGAAAAGAAAGACGAATGACAGGGAAGAAATGATGGACGGTTTGATTAAGTCAAAGTACCGGAACAGAGGATTTGTCAAAGCGGAGAGGATATGCGGCCGAGTGAAGCATATACCAGAAATGGAATTGATAATAGTCAGACACTGATGGCTCAGCGGATTTTCAATGAAATGCTGGATGAAGGGAGGGGGAATACGGGTTACAGACATAGAAGATCCACGGTATTGCTGATCAGGGCGTCTATCATTTCATCGAAGTATTCGCTGATGAATACATTTTTCATGGTAAGACTACCCGCAATCAGCTTCATGTAGTTACAGGCAAGCTGCCAGTCCGGGTTTTCTGCGGGTTTCTCCAAAAGGGAGATGAGCATATGCATGGTTTTTTTGTCATTGTTTTCATCTTCGATATAACGATCAGCCCATACCGATATGAGTCTTTTTTTCTCACCCTCAGAGAGATATGCAAATACATTTGGATTCTCGGCGACCAGCCAGGAAAGGTAGGTGCGCAGGGAATCCTTTGTTATTTTTCCGCAGTCATTCAGGAATGAGAGAAGCTTCTCCTTGGCGCGGTTCCTCTCGTGGATCATCATATGATACATAAATTCATATTTGTTTTCAAACAGATTGTAGAAGGTGCCCTTTGCTATATAGGAGTCCATTGTGAGTTGATCGATATTTACGGCGGACAGTCCACCGGATTTGAGCATGAGAAATCCAGCGTCAAGAAGTCTGAGACGCAATTCATTCCTGTATTCGTCAGAAAAGATCTTTGGCATGGTACACCTCTGAAAAAGATAAATGACTTTGAAAGTGTTGATAGTCATTTTATAACGATTATACTTGGATTCATCGAAGAATTCAAGGAGGTTGTCATGCTGCAGAAGGTGAAACTGACGAAAAAGGAAATGAAGGAATTTGCTGAGGCTTTTGCATATTATGATTACGGAGAGGAAGAGATCGGCATGGTTCCACTTTATCCCGGATATCCTGACAGAACAAAACTGGTAAAGTATCTGTTGGCGATGATCGGAACGGCGAATGAGTATGATGCGGTGTACGTCACATCGGCTAGAAAGGAAGGAATCATTATTCTCACGGATACGACGCACCCGTATCCCCGTGGGGCCATGATAAAAATGGTTTGGAGGATGGCCAAAGCGCTTGGGTTTAGAGATTTCCGAAGGATCATGAAGAAATTTCAGGCAGGAGGCGCAAGTCTTGAGAAGAAGTACAGAGACGAAAAACGGTCATTTGTTCAGATTGAGCTTCTTGCTGTCAGAACAAAGTATCAGGGGAAGGGGTTCATGCGTCCGCTGGTAGAAACCGCCTTTGAAGTGGCGGAGAAGGCACATTTGCCGGTGATCGTTTCAACGGATGCAAAGCTGAAGAAGGATAAGTATGAGCATCTTGGGCTGAAGCATGTAAATACAAGAACGCTTGCGGAAAAGAGTTTTATGTACGACCTGGTGAGAGAAGCATAGGCGATTGAGCGAAGGAATGGGCTTACGTAACCGTTCTTTCGCTCATTTTTTGTTTGATAAGACGAGTTAGTGTGTTATACTTATGGTTAGCATTTGCTAACCGCGTGTATTTGTACACTGTTCAAATAATGGAAGACGTCGTGAAATCAATATCCGTATTATGGGGAGCACTATGAAACACGAAGATTTTATTTTCAGAGAACACGGGTTTGTCGGACATCTGGCTGAACCGGACGAGGGAAGTGACAGGGCTGTTATCGTGATTATGGGCGGTGAACAGAGTCTGCTTCCGGGTATAAAATTTGCTGAAAGATTTGCAGACTATGGGTTAACGGGACTGTCGGTTTCTCTGTTTGGTGCGGAAGGGATTCCTGACTCGCCAAATCAGATTCCGTTGGATATGTTTGTACCGGCTGTAAAATACCTCAAAGAAGAGAAGAAGATAGAGCATCTAAGTGTATATGGTCAGTCTATGGGCTCTATCTTTGCTGTGCTTGCAGCACAGTATATCGGAGGTTTTGATAATCTGATCATGGTTTCTCCAACGCATGTACCATTTGAAGGGACATTGAAGGATAAGAAGACGATGACCGGCAGGAGCGTGGCGACATGGCAGGGTGAGGATATTCCCTTTGTCAAGGCGGATTTCTCGAAAGTGAAAGCAACCAAATATCAGCATCACGATGAGGCAAAATGCAAGGTCATGGGAATGTGGATTGCCTATCATGAAGCCTATAGAAATGCTGATGCGGTAGAAAAAGCAAAACTGCATGTTGAGAATAGTGGAGCGAGAATTCTGCTTATTGCGGGAGATGAAGATGAAGCCTGGCCTTCTGAGTATTCCGTCAGAGAAATCGAGAAGAACCTGGCAGCTTCAGGTTACAACAGAGAAGTGAAAGTGATCGTATATCCGCATGGAAGCCATTTGAATGGATTGATGCCGAATCGAGAAAGAGAGAAGAAACTATACAGAATGGTTCCGCTCATAGGACTTATGTACAGGACATTTGGAAAGTATCGTAAAGAAAATATGGAGTATTTTGAGAAGTCGGAAAAAGCGATCATAGCATGGATAACAGGAGGGAAAGAATACAGCGGAAGAGAAAAAGGTAGGGACGCTTTGAGGGAAGAACTGTACGAAACGAAAAAAAGAGGACGGTATAATGATGAAAAAATATGATACTACAAAACCGGTTGTTTTAAAGAAGGGCGTTTATCAACTGAATGATGAAAGTAACTTCAATTACCAGCTGAACCGCGTCATCAATTGGGATGGCGGACGGCTGGAGGATGTGGTGATGGTGGCCGGGAAGATTCACAACAGCGCGGATTGGAAACGCGCCATGATCACGTTGGGCAACCGGGCGATGAAGGAAGGCAGAACAGAGAATGCCATCGCCTATTACCGGATGAGCGAATTCTTCATGTATGACGGGGATCCGGATAAGAAGAAGTATTATGAGCGTGCAACAAAGCTCTTCTATCAGTATTATGCGGATTTTTTTGAAGGGGATCATCCGAGAGTCAGAAGATATGAAGTGCCCTACCGGAATGTTAAGCTCCCGGTCATGCATGTGGTCCCGGAGGGGAAAAGCAGGGGGACGATCCTGATCCATGGCGGTAACGACAGCTACTTTGAGGAGTTTCTCTTTACGGTCCTTTATATGCAGGAAAAGGGTTATGAAGTCTATATGTTTGAAGGCCCTGGACAGGGAGGAGTGATGCGCGTTCAGGGAATGCATTTCACACATGAATGGGAGAAGCCTGTTAAAGCGGTTCTTGACTATTTTCATCTTGATGATGTTACAATCATCGGGATTTCTCTGGGCGGTTATCTTGCACCGAGAGCAGCGGCATTTGACAAGCGGATTCATAGGGTTGTGGCATGGTCGGTATTTCCCTGTTTTCAGGATGTGATCGTGGGTATGCAAAAGCCGGCAATTCAGAAGCTGTTCTATCTTCTGATGGGTCTTCACGCCAGACCGCTGATCAATTATGTCTTTGGGAAGAAAGCAAAAAAGGAACCGGTGATCGACTGGGGGATCAAGCATGGCTGTTATGCGTATGAAGCAAAGGATGCTTACGGATATGCGCGGAAGCTGAAGCTTTATGATCTGGAACCTGTTGCGGACAGGATCACGCAGGATATGCTGATCGTGGGAGCAAATCAGGATCATTTTATTGACTATCGTATGGTGGGACGGGAGATCAATATGCTGAAGAATGTGAAGAGCCTGACCTTCCGCCTGTTCACGGATAAGGAGGATGCCCAGAACCACTGTAACGTCGGAAATGGAAAGCTGGTTATCGATACCATCTGCAACTGGATCGAGCAGATCAGCGCCGGTGATCCAAATGTGAGATGAAGAAGCGGGCTTCAAAACAATGGAACTGAAATTAGCCTTAAGAGCTAAAGAATTGGTAAAATGTTGTGTATGATGAGGAGGAAAATGATATGGGTTTAGAATTTGGAGATATTCAGGAAACAGCATTGATTCCGCTTGCAATAAAAGCTAGTGAAACATCGAGGCCAAATGCAAGGATCAAAGATGAAAAAGCAAAGGAGATTATTGATTCTCTTGGGGTAGACGTGAGTAAATATGATCCGTTTATGTCACATGAAGGCGTAGTTGCGAGAACTATAATGTTCAGGAACAAATTAAACGCTTTTTTTAAGAGGTATCCTAATGCGACAGGAATAAATCTGGGATGTGGATTTGATGACAAGTTTGTGCAGGTTGATAACGGTACACTCAGATGGTTTGATGTTGATCTTCCGGATCAGATTGAAAAACGACGTAAGGTTTATGAGGATAGGGAGAGATGCATAATGCTTGAGGGGAGCGCCCTGGATGGTCAGTGGACAAGAAATATACCTGAAAGTAATATGTATATCATCGTGATGGAGGGCGTTCTTGAGTATTTTTCGAAAGAACAGGTAAAGACATGTCTGAATATGCTATGTGACAGCTTTCCACACGGATATCTTCTGGCAGAACTTCATTCTCCGATATTAGAAAAGAACAGTAAACATCATGATGCAATTAAGCATACGAATGCGACATTTGGATGGGGAACAAAATCGGGAGAAGAATACATTGAACTTGAACCGAGGATGTCACTTATATCAGAGACAAGTTATAACGAGGAGATGAAGAAATATACTTTACGAGGCAAGTTGTTTGCAATAATCGGGAAAAATCTTAATAACAGACTGGCTGTTTATAAGTGGTAAATACAGGAAAAAAGAGGATTAAGAAGGCATCATTCGAAGAAGGCGTGGATTACTGTGTTGGCTTAAAAATGATTGCGTTGTTACAGCAAATGGATGGTGAAATGACTATCCGAATTAAAGGAGTAAAGATGAGATTTCTGACGTATGGACAAAAATCCAACAGATCGCTTATGCTGATTCATGGAATGGCAAATACATCCAGCCTGTTTGACGATATTCTTCCTTTTCTGACGGATTACTTTGTTATCGTCTGTGAACTGGACGGCCATTCGGATCAGGAGCAAGGTACATTCATTTCTGTATCGGATTCAAGCGAGAAGATTGAGCAGTATGTGAATGAGCATCTTGACGGGAGCCTGTATGGCCTTCTGGGTTTTTCACTTGGAGGAACCATTGCTACGGAGTTGATCAGTCGAGGAAGGATAAAGGTAGAGAAGACAATCCTTGATGCGGCATTTACTATCAGGATGGGGATAATGACATATCCATTTAAATTTGTTTTTCAGGGTTCGATCTGGTGCATAAAAAAAGGCGTTCCTATTCCAAAGGCGCTCGTGGAGAGTATCATGGGAAAGGGAAACAGTGGTATAGTGAATACGTTGTATAAGGGAGTTTCCTTGCAATCGGTAGGAAATGCAGCACTTTCCTGCTATAAGTACAAGATTAAGGAAGGTTTGAGAGAATACAAAAATCCGATTGTATTCTGGCATGGAGAAAATGAACCCTACCCGGTGAAGAGCGCAAAACTACTTAAGCAGTATCTGCCGCAAATGAAAAAACGTGTTTATAAGAATATGGGGCATGGGCAGATTTTACATGAATACCCGAGGGCTTATGCAAAAAGAATCAGATCATTTATGAAGGAAAATGGATCGGGATGCTAAGAAGAATACGGTCAGGGAAGGGGATTATTGACAAATGTATTTATTGGATATATACTGCTGAAAGTTAGACATAACTAACATCCTGTGGACAGTGCCGTCCGGAGGATCATATCTTTTAATACTCCGCTTAGGCGGAGTATAAAAAAACATAGAGGTTAGCGGCAACTAACCATTAAAGACAGGAGGAGCATTGTGAAGAAGGAGAAGAAAAGATCTCCGCTATCCAGGCTTCTGGAGTATGCGGGGAACTACCGAAAACTGACGTTTCTCGGCCTGTTTCTTTCGGCCATCGCCATGATTGCAGGGATGATCCCGTATGTATGCATCTGGCTGGTGCTGAAGGAACTCATCAAGGCCGCACCGGATTTTGCATCAGCTTCTGAAATATCCGTCTATGGATGGATCGCTTTTGCTGCGGCTGTGGGAGGGATCCTTATCTATTTTGCCGCGCTGATGTGTACGCACCTTGCGGCGTTCAAGACAGCTTCCAACATCCGGAAAAGAGGTATGGAGCATCTGATGAAGGCGCCGCTTGGTTTCTTCGACAGTCACGCATCCGGTCTGCTCAGAAACCGTCTGGATAATGCGTCTGCGGAGACGGAGACACTTCTGGCCCACAATCTGGCGGATATCGTGGGAACGGCAACCATGTTCGTATCCATGCTGGTGCTGATGTTTGTCTTTGACTGGCGCATGGGAGCGTCCTGTATGCTGGCGGCTGTGATTTCGATCGCTGCGATGTTCTCCATGATGGGCGGCAAGAACGCAAAGCTCATGATGGAATACCAGGGCGCGCAGGATGTGATGAGTAAGACAGGAACCGAATATGTACGCGGGATCCCTGTGGTGAAGGTGTTCCAGCAGACGGTATATTCCTTCCGTGCATTTAAGGAATCCATCGAGGATTACAGCAACAAGGCGGAGCGGTATACGGACGGCGTATGTCGACTCCCCCAGTCTATAAATCTGACGGTTACCGAAGGCGCATTTATCTTCCTTGTACCGGTCACTCTTTTTCTGGCGCCGAAGGCCCTGGAGTCAGGGGACTTTGCCGGATTTATCACGGACTTTGCTTTTTATGCGGTATTTTCAGCCATCATTTCCACGGCACTGGCCAAGATCATGTTTGCAGCCAGCGGAACCATGCTTGCGAATACAGCTCTTGCTCGGATCGAAACGGTAATGAATGCTCCGATCCTTGAGCAACCGGCGTATCCGAAGGAACCCTCCGGAAACCGCGTGGAGTTTAAGGATGTGTCCTTTACCTATGAAGGTGCGGAGACAGCAGCTCTGGATCACGTGTCCTTTGTAGCGGAGAGCGGACAGACACTTGCATTCGTCGGCCCCTCCGGAGGAGGCAAAACCACGGCGGCCAGTCTGATCCCCCGGTTCTGGGATGTGACCTCAGGTGAGGTTTTGGTGGGAGGCGTGAATGTGAAGGACATTTCCTCCCGGGTTCTGATGGACAGGATCGCATTTGTATTCCAGAATAACAGGTTGTTCAAAACATCGATTCTGGAAAATGTGCGTGCGGCCAGACCGGACGCCACTGAAGATGAGGTAATGAAGGCCCTTGAGGCCGCACAGTGTATGGATATCATCGAGAAGCTGCCGAAGGGTGTGGATACGGTGATCGGAGCGGAAGGTACATATCTTTCCGGCGGTGAACAGCAGCGGATTGCTCTGGCCCGGGCCATCCTGAAGGATGCACCGGTGGTGGTTCTGGATGAAGCAACTGCCTTTGCGGATCCGGAAAATGAGATGCTGATCCAGAAGGCAATGAAGCACCTGACACAGGGAAAAACCGTGATCATGATCGCCCACAGACTTTCCGCCGTAGTAGGAGCCGATAAGATCATTGTTCTTGCAGACGGACGGATCGTTGAAGAAGGATCTCATGCGGAACTGGTTAATGCCGGCGGCATGTATTCCTCCATGTGGAATGACTATAACCGGGCTGTGGAATGGAAAATCTCTTCGGAAGGAGGTGCCAGATAGTGTTTGGAGAGAAGTTTAAGAGAAAATACGCGCTTTCCGATGCGGGAGTCTCCAATACGAAGAAGGGAATGATCTGGACCATCATCGTGAATCTGACGGTCATGGGAGGTATGGGCATCCTGTATTTCCTCATGGATCATTTCATGAAGACACTGACGGGAGGAGATCCTCTGCCGAACGCATGGATATTCATCGGACTTGTGATCGGGTTTCTGATCCTGTCCCTTATCACACATATCCAGCAGTACAGAACCACCTACGGTCTTGTGTACAGAGAGATCTTGACCATGCGGATCGGCCTGGCAGAGCGGCTTCGGAAGCTGCCCCTCAGTTTCTTCGGAAAGAGAGATCTGGCGGATCTGACGGAAACCATGATGAGCGACGTGAACCGGATGGAACATGTGTGGTCCCATGTTCTGGGATATCTCTACGGGTCCTATGTATCTACCGCCATCATCGCGGTCATGTTCTTTATCATGGACTGGAGACTGGCTATTGCATGTCTCTGGGGCGTTCCGGTGGCGTTCGGTCTTCTGTTCGGCAGCCGGAAGATGGCAAAGAAAAATGCGGCGGCAGCCAAGGCAGCAGCACTTCGTGCTTCCGACGGCATGCAGGAGACGATAGAAAATATCCGGGAGATCCATGCCACCAATCAGGAGGATCGGTTCCTGAAGGAGCTTTTTAATAAGATCGACAACCATGAAAAGACGAATATTCACGGGGAATTATCCACGGGTATTTTTGTAAATGCAGCCAGTGTGATCATGCGTCTCGGTGTTGCAACCACCATCCTTGCGGGGGCAAACCTGATACTTTCAGGACAGGTGGACTTTATGATCCTGTTCATGTTCCTTCTTGTGATCACCAGGATCTATGCACCCTTTGATCAGAGCCTGGCCCTCATTGCCGAGGTATTCCTGTCTGAGGTTTCCGCAAAGCGATTGATGGAGATCTATGATACCCCCGCGGCCTCCGGTAAAGCGGAGTATCAGCCAAAAGGTCATGACATCACATTTGAAAACGTCTCTTTTGCTTACGATGACGAGCAGGTTCTTCACGGAGTCAGCTTTACTGCAAAGGAGGGCGAGGTTACTGCGCTGGTGGGACCCTCCGGTTCAGGAAAGAGTACTTGTGCCCGTCTGGCAGCCAGGTTATGGGATGCTTCCTCCGGAACGATAAGCGTCGGCGGCGTGGATGTCAGTACGGTAGAGCCGGAAACCCTGCTTTCCGATTACGCGGTGGTCTTTCAGGATGTAGTTCTTTTTGATGATACCGTTATGGAGAATATCCGGCTGGGAAAGCACGGAGCGACCGATGAAGAGGTCCTGGCTGCGGCAAAGGCGGCCAACTGTGATGAATTCGTCGGGAAGCTGCCGGAGGGTTATGCAACACCTATCGGAGAAAACGGAGCGAAGCTGTCCGGCGGTGAGAGGCAGCGGATATCCATCGCTCGGGCTCTTCTTAAGGATGCGCCCATCGTACTTCTGGATGAAGCAACCGCTTCTCTGGATGTGGAAAATGAAACGAAGGTCCAGGGCGCCTTGTCAAGACTGCTGAAAGATAAAACTGTGCTTGTGATAGCGCACCGTATGCGTACCGTGGAAGCGGCAGATAAGATCGTGGTGCTGAAGGACGGAAAGGTGGCAGAAGAGGGCACTCCTGCAGAACTGAAAAACAGGCAGGGAAGCATATTCAGCCGCATGCTTACACTGCAGACGGAAGGCGCAGGGTGGAGTATATAACCGAAACAAAAACTTTGTTTATCGATGTTTACTGCAGATAGTCCGCCGGACTTAAGCATACAGGATACGGTTTCTTATCATTTTGGAGATTACGATGTCTGAAGAACTGATCATAGAGCATTGCTCCCCGACACTTGCGGGAATAAAAACCGGCAGTCTGTTTTCGGTAAAGACAAAAGAGATGAGGGATCTGTTCTCGGAGATCCGTGAATTGAACCAAACACTTCGAAAGTGCGGTATACGTGTGATCCCGATGAAAAGAACAGTGGATAACACGTTGATCTACCTGTATCGTCCGGAGAATCTTAAGAAAGATCTGGATGATCCGCAGGCTTTAAAGATTTTAAAGAACAGGGGTTACAGTGTTGAAAGCCCTGAATGCTGTGTTGTTCAACTTGCACAACATTTAAAAAACGATGCGGCATTTCCGCATAAACAGTTTTATGGTTATTTACGGGAAACGAGAGGCGGAAGATGAGAAATTCAAAATGGAAGAAGGAAAACAAGTCGATTCGCAGTAACAGTAAGGTGTACAAAAAGGCACTGGTTGCCGCGGAAATAAAGGATGGATCTGTGCAGGATTACAGAAAAAGACTGGCAAAGATGTATTTGTCCCCCAGATACAAAGAGCATAATATCTATCCGTCGACGGACACAACTCACGTATACGCAGTGATAGCAATGTGTCTGGAGTTAAAGAAATTCGGACTGTCCGACTCGGAAATTATTGATGCTATCAATCGAGGCTTTGTGAAGCGAAGGGCATTCTTTAAGGCTCTGATATATCTCGTGGATCTTTTTCCGAACAGTTTTGAAATTGCGAAGAAGTGGAATATACAGGATCATGAAAAACGTGTCTGTGACGGGAGTATTACCTACGATTATTTTAATGTCAGTGATAATAAGGTAGAGTACAGCGTCTCAAAATGTATGTATGTTGAAATGTTTCAAAGCTACGGGATACGAGGCCTGTGTAAGATATTCTGTATGACTGATGAGACTGCTTACGCCGGACTGACAAGACATGTACAGTTTATACGTCATTCGGATCTTTCGGACGGGGAATCGTGTACGGATGAAGTAATGCGAAAAAAATGATCATTTAAAACGAAGGAGTGGAGGTGTACCGGCAATTATGGATATTATGAAACCGACAGCGGTTATAGGTACAAATGCATACAATCTGTGACTGGATTCAGCAGATAGACGCCAGAGAATGAGAGACGGCATTTAAGGTTGAATCGAAAAATATAGGATTATCCACGGCTGAAGTTGATGATATTTTAAGGCGGATAGAGGATTGAGAAAGAATGCTAAAGGTACTAATGATCATAGCTTGTCTTGGCAATGTGTTATCTCGGACAGTTGCTTAACTATAGTTACCATATTTTCATTCGGTTGATAGGCTGGAATCAGAATTGTGGTTTTTAACATATGAGATCACCTCCTTTGCTCGTGATTCTATGCAGACAAACTGAAACAATTCTGAAAATATTTGAGATTTTGCGATAGAATAAAACAACTTGACATGTTAGCCGGCTCTAACTATAATGCGGTTAGGTTAGTAGATGCTAACTGTGGTTATGGGCTGAAAACATAGACAAAGGAGGACGGAGAAATGAGTTGGTCAAAGGTTGGTCTTTTTGCGCTTGGAACGTTGTTTGGTTCGGCAGGAATTAAATTGCTTTCCTCGAGAGATGCAAAAAAGGTATATACACACTGTACAGCAGGGGTGCTTCGCGCAAAGGATGCAGTGATGGATCAGGTTACCACATTGCAGGAGAACTGCTCGGACATTTATGCGGATGCGAAAGCCATCAATGAGGAACGTAGAGCAAAGGATGAGGAAGCGGTGATCGAGGATGAGATCATAGAGAATAACGATGAAGAAACCTCTGATGAGGCCGTTGCAGAGGAGAATGCTGTTACAGAGTGAAGACGATATGATTTGAGATCGTCATACGATATTAGGTAGAGGCTGTTATGAAATACCGTATATTACATGAATCAAGAGGACGGATCCGGGTACATCTGCCGATGCAGAGAATGACCTTCCGGCAGGCGGATACGCTAGATTATTATCTGGAAGGATTTCCGGAGATACAGGAACGAAAGGTATATGAACGGACGGCGGATGCGGTCCTTCGCTATTCCTGCAGCCGGGATCGGGTGATCGAGATCCTGAGAGGATTTTCATTTGAAAAAGTACAGGTGCCGGAAAGCGTCTATGAATCTTCCGGTCGAGAAGTGGCTGCAAAATATCGTGAGAAGATCGTCATGACAACGATCCTGCACTACGGAAAGAGGCTGATCGTTCCGCTTCCGATCCGTAAGCTCTGGGTCATGGCGAAGGCACTACGCTTTGTATGGCGCGGCTTGAAAACCATACCTAGCGGACATCTGAAGGTGGAACTTCTGGATGCAGCGGCTATCACTGCGGCGATCCTGACAAAGGATCATAAGACGGCTTCCGGTGTCATGTATCTGCTGAAGATCGGAGACACACTGGAAGAGTGGACTCATAAAAGGTCAGTGGATGATCTGGCACGGCGGATGTCCCTGAACATTGATAAGGTATGGCTGATCACGGAGCAGGGAGAGGTCCTGACGGAGGCTACGAAGGTCGCTTTAAATGACCGGGTTGTGGTACGAATGGGGAACCTTATTCCTTTTGACGGAGAGGTAGACAGCGGAGAAGGTATGGTCAATCAGGCTTCCATGACGGGAGAAGCGATCCCGGTCAGCAAGGGGCCCGGTTCGGCTGTCTTTGCCGGAACGGTTGTGGAGGAGGGCGAACTGATCGTCCGGGTTACGAAGACCAGTGGATGTGGACGGTTTGATAAGATCGTGAAAATGATCGAAGAGTCTGAGAAGCTGAAATCTGCACTGGAAAGTAAGGCGGAAAGAATGGCGGATCGACTGGTTCCCTATACTCTTTTAGCCTCCGCACTCACCGGTCTCATCAGCAGAAATATCACCAAGGCAGTTTCTGTCCTGATGGTGGATTATTCCTGTGCGCTCAAAATGTCCATGCCCATTTCGGTTCTGTCTGCGATCCGGGAGGCGGCAGACTATGACATCACGGTGAAGGGCGGGCGTTTCCTGGAGGCAGTGGCAGAAGCAGATACCATCGTATTCGATAAGACGGGAACGCTCACAAAGGCCAGTCCGAAACTGGTGAAGGTTGTCTCCTTTAACGGCGAATCCGAGGATGAACTGCTGAGACAGGCAGCCTGCCTGGAGGAACATTTCCCACATTCCGTGGCACGGGCGGTAGTGATTGCTGCAGAAGAAAAAGGCCTTACGCACGAGGAAATGCATACAAAGGCAGAGTATATCGTTGCCCACGGCATCGCTTCGGAGATCGACGGCGAGAAGGCGGTGATCGGAAGCTTCCATTTTGTTTTTGAGGATGAAGGAGTGATCATTCCGGAAGGAAAGGAGAAGGAGTTCTGGGATCTTCCGGTAATGTATTCCCATCTGTACTATGCAAAAGGCGGAAAACTGGCGGCTTGTCTTCTGATCGAGGATCCTATGCGGGAAGAAGCCGGAGAAGTTGTCAGAAGTTTAAGAGATCTGGGCTTCAAACATATCGTGATGATGACGGGAGACAGTGAGCGGACGGCAGCGGCTATAGCTAAGGCAGCGGGAATTGAAGAGTATTATTCAGAGGTGCTGCCGGAGGATAAGGCAGGCTTTGTAGAGCGGGCGAAGGCGGAAGGAAAGCACGTCATCATGGTAGGCGATGGGATCAATGACTCCCCGGCACTTTCTGCGGCGGATGCAGGCATCGCCATCAGTGAAGGGGCGGAGATCGCACGCCAGATTGCGGATATCACAGTGAATTCCTCACATCTGGAAAGCATCGTGACACTTCGAAAGATCAGCACACAGCTCATGAAGCGGATTCGGTTCAATTACCGGACCATCGTGGGCTTCAACACGGCACTGATCATGCTTGGTATCGCAGGGATTCTCCCCCCGGCTACATCGGCGCTTCTGCATAACGGTTCCACCATTGCGCTGGGACTGAAGAGCATGACGCCGCTTCTCAGCGACAGGAAGGAGAAAACAGATGAAAAAGCATAAATTCTTTGCATGGGCAATGATCTTCTGTCTTTTGATGACGGTGATCACCGGCTACAGAAAGAAATAAGATTTTAATTTATTCAGAAAAACCGTGTTATCGGCGAGTCGGACTCGCTGATAACACGGTTCTTTTTTGATTAATTACGAATAGCTCGCGGTTTATTCCCGATTCTTCAATACTTCTGACGGAACGATCTTCTTGATCTTATGTGTTAGGATGGTACTGATGATCAGGTATACAGCCAGGATTCCCAGGAATACACCTACATACAGATACCATTCAAAATGCAGATTCATGCCCATGGCTGTATTTGCGATAAAGAAGGGATAGATAGAGTCGGCAGCCAGCTTTACCAGGGGGATGATGATGCATGCCCCCAGCATGACAGCGTAGAAGTTTCCGTCCAGATAGACCTTTCGGATCTCATTCATCCGGTATCCGAAGATTTTGACAAGAGAGATACCGAAGGATGCCCGGTCGATCATAACATTCAGCATAAGATACATGACAGCGATAAATATGAGCACGGATACTGTGATGAGGATGATGACCAGTGACATCATCTGATCCACAAAGATCCCGGCTGCATTTTCCACATCGCTTCGCTGCGTAATGGAATACACATGGGAGCTCTCAATGGAAAGGGATTTATCGGAGAGGAGCATATTGTAATAATCCTTACTTTCGCCAAACAGCTCCCGCATGGAGTCGATATCCATATAGGCAGTCAGTCCGATGGAGTAAGGTACAATTTCAGATACATTGAAAGCGTACCGGATATCCTCAGCGGTATCGTCCATGATGAAGGTATCCCCGACGGAGAGATCATACTTCTGGGCGGTGGAGGATGCGATCACAAGATCCTTCTTATTACCGCTGGTGCGGAACGGATAGTAGGGATTGTCCTGATCGATACCGATCACATTTACATCCAGCGAATAATCCAGATAGTTCACGGACAGGTTCTTTACCAGACAGGGCTCGGCTCCTTCGGGTACCTGCTCGGTGGGATATTTTAACAGGTACATATATTCGTAATTGATGTCCGCCAGATTCTCCGTCTTCACATTGTTGCAGAGAACAGAGCAGTTGAGACCGATCATGAAGATCAGTAGGGCAACGGTCATTCCGATCACTACCGTAAATACACCTCTTTTTTCGCGGGACATCTGACGTCCGGTGAATTGAAGTAAAAATGCGCGCCCTTTCTTGTTGTTTCGTGAATTACTCCGTGCGGTTCCGTGATTCCGCTTCAGAAGGTGCTCCTGCTCATTTTTAATGAGAGAGAGTGCTGTCCGGGAAAGCTTCTTTCGGATCACAAGGGCATTTACGAGGATGGAAATGAGCGGCGGCATCACAATACAGTAGAGGATGATGTAAAGCGGGTAAACCTGTTTCATCTTCGGAATGCTGTAATAGAGATAGCTGTCCTGCATCTGAAAATCAACGCCGATGGGAGAGAAGCCCAGGAGCATTCCAATCAGACCGGCGATGAAGGTGATCACTGTCGGAAGCAGGATGTAATGAAGCGTGAGAGTGGACCTTTTCACACCCATGGAATAAAGGGTTCCGATGACGCTGCTTTCCTCGTTGATCTGGTGGATGATGAATACGGAGATCACGTAGGCGAAGAGCATGACCAGGATCGCACCGGCCACAAGGCTCACCAGCCGCTTCAGGATCACGTCGCTGGCAGCATCGCTGGCGATCCGCGGATTGTCCTTGTTTTCGCTGAAGCTCTCCAGGTTGGACATTTTCATAACGGAATCTGTACCGGGAACCTTCGAGTCTATGGTGAGCTCCTTTAGTGCATCCTTCAGTGTGCGGTGTGTCGCACCGTCCTTTAGGCGGTATGCGTAGGTAAAGGTTTCTCCGCCGGTCTTTCCCGAGATGATGAGTTTGTCATATGTATCCTTGCTGACAATGGCAATGCCGAAATTCTCCGGATCTGCGGTCATATCGGAGAAGCTCTTTACCGGAAGATTGTAATCCGGAATGCAGCCGATCCCGGATACTGTGAATTCTTCGCCGGCAAGTGAAATGCGGTCTCCAACGCTGAGCTTATTTCGATCCGCATAGAGATTCATGATCACGATATCATGGTCTGCGGTGGGAGCGGATCCTTCATCTGTCTTCAGAAGATCGATATTCTCACGTGGTTTAAATACCCGCAGTGTCCCTTTCTCTGCATTGATTTCTACGCTGAAGATCGATTCAATCTCACATTTTCCATCTTCCAGTTCCAGGATCTGAGCATCGGTAAGCGGAGTGAATACGGTGAACTGTCCGTCCTGCAGACGGCACTCTTCGTTATAGGCATCGCTTCCCTGGATGGTGGTTTCCGCCATGCCGGCGATACTCACCACCAGATACATCCCCATGACGATCATGAAGAAAAGCGCTAGGTATCTTCCCAGATGAGCCTTTAGTTCTCTTGGGATTCTTGCATTTAATTCTTTCATCTTACAGATCCTCCAGTTCGGCTGCGGGGATGCGGGTTTCATTCTGATAGCATTTCCGGATCTCCCCATCCTTCATGATCACTACCTGCTGAACCATATTCTTGATTGCGTTGTTGTGGGTTACGATCAACATGGTAGTGCCATAGGTCTGATTTACTTTTTCAAGCAGAACCAGGATATCCCGGGATGTCTTGGAGTCCAGGGCACCGGTGGGTTCATCGCAGAGCAGCAGTTTCGGATTCTTTACCAGGGCCCGGGCGATGGCGCAGCGCTGCTGCTGACCGCCGGAGAGCTGGGACGGAAATTTGTTCTGATGCTCCATAAGACCAAGAATCTCCAGCAACTCATCCAAATCCATGGGGTTATCGGTGAGGTACTCACACACTTTGATATTCTCCCGAACGGTCAGATTCGGAACCAGGTTGTAGAACTGGAAGATGAAGCCCAGGCTTTGCCGCCGGTATTCCGACAGTGCGCTACCCTTTAATCCTACGATCTCCTGCCCCTCGATCCGGATGGATCCGGAATCTACCGTGTCCAGTCCGCCGATGCAGTTAAGCAATGTGGACTTTCCGGAACCGCTGGTTCCCTGGATCACGCACATGATCCCTTTTTCAACGGACAGGTCGATGCCCTTCAGAACCTGGATATAGCTTCCGCCTTCGCCATAGCTTTTTTTGATGCCTTTTACTTCAAGATACATAGTATGCCTTCCTTTCAGATTTGTATCATGACTGCAGTATGGATCATTTTGGTTACGATCATGGAAACGATCCATAAGCTGAATGGTTGTATTATCTTAACATGAGCAACTGCTCATGTTTGCATATTAGCACCGACTAACCGCATTGTCAATAGAAATGTGAGCAATTACTCATATTTGTGTTGATTTACTTTTTTATTGTGTTATACTGAATATGAATTGTGAATTATAACCATGATCGAAGAACGAAACAATTCTGCATAGATCAGATTATGAGATAAATCAATCTGCGATGATTATCCGGAGCAGGAGGAGAATACACATGACAGAAAAGGATATACGAATACCGAAACAGAAGAGAAGCATGGAGAAGAAGCAGAAGATCAAGGATGCTGCCATCCGGCTTATGTCCGAGCGGGGCTATCATAAGACCAGTTCCAATGAAATCGCGAAGGAAGCGGGAGTCTCCATCGGTACATTTTATTCCTACTTTAAGGACAAGAAGGAACTCTATAAAGAACTGGTGGCGGATATCTACAATGTGGTGCTGTCTCCGATCGATCTGGAAGAGCTGCCGGCGGATGTGCCTGTCCGGGATACTGTGTATCTCTATATATCCACTGTTTTCCGGGGACATGAGTATGAGACGGCATTCCAACGGGAAATCGCATCCTTGTCCGAACAGTCGGATGAGTTCCGGGAGATTGAGATGCAGTACAAGGCAAATCTCACACTGCTTTTCTCAAACATTCTGGGACAGTACAGGGAAGAGCTTAGAACAGAAGATTTGAAGACAGCATCTTATCTGATCTTAACGGCGGTGGAAGCAGTGGTGCATGATACCACATTCCATAACGGAGGGAAGAATAAGAAAGCTGTGATCGAAGAGCTTACGGATATGATCGTGAGGTATCTGTTCCGGGAAAATTTTTGAGAGAAAATGTCAGTGAATAGGAAAAAAAGATGCAGAAAAGTGTCATGCCACAGAAACAGGGGGCATGGCATTTTTTTTGTTGGATTATATTCGGTTAGTGTGTTATACTTTGCGTTAGCGAATGCTAACCGCGGGGGCGAAATCTGTAAGATCAGGGAGGCAAAGGATAAGTATAATGCTGGTAACGATATTACTTGGAATCATGATGATGGCAGGTCTGTTCCTGCTCCTTCTGGGAGGTGTAGACTTTATACAGCAAAAGAAATTCTTCTCCTCAGCGCCGCAGGAGGTGCAGGATGTGGTGCCGGACACTATGCCTGAGCGCTTTGCCGGACAGCATGCGTTGGGCTGGGTGATGATCGTTGTTGCGATTCTCATGATGCTGGGTGCCATGGTGCTGGGAGCCTGGGATGGCATAGAGAATGGTTTCACATTCTGGCAGTTCTTTGTTCGATTCGTAATTATGCTTCTTATGCTGAAAGCATATGACATTTTGTTCTTTGACTGGGTTCTGCTTTGCAATGCGGGATTCAACTTTTTTCCGCATTTTTATCCCGAGACAAAGGCTGTGCTCGGGCATTACCTCTTCGGATACAACAAGAAGACGCATATCACGCATATCATCTGTGGGTTCCCGCTTTCCGCGCTGCTGGCGTGGATATGCACGCTATTCATGAAATGAAAATTCTGATAACATCGCTCACTATAATTAAAGCAGTGCCGGAAGTCGCGAAGCGATAATCTACGGAGTGCGTCCCGGTGCTAAGTATGGAATGGAGGAAACAAATGAAATATACAGGTATGCCGGCAGGTATGTGGAAGATCTTCAGGAAGTCTTTCAGAAAGGCGTTGGTAACGGATCTCGGATATGATTCGGAGAATGCATCGGAGATCATGAAGAAGGCGTGCTCAAGGTATAAGGAAATCATTGAGAAGCTTCCGGAGTTCGAGAAGGAGGACCGGTTCAAGACCAATATCCTGAGCTGCGCCATGTTCGTTTCGGTGCTTCTCAGTGTGTATCGTCGTCCGACACTTCAGGAGGCTACGGATTATTATGAGCATGCCATGACAACGAAGGCGACGAAATGGTTCTGCAAAAGGGCCGGGAAGACAAAGTTCTCTGAGAAGGATATTGAAGCCCAGAAGAAGACGGAGGCACTCCGGGCAGGAGATCGTAATCCCTATTCCTGGAATATGGAGTACCTTCCCTACGAGGATGGTAGCGGATATGAGGCAAGGTTTACCACCTGTGGGATCTGCGTGCTCATGAGAGAGTATGGCTTCGGAGATCTGATCCCGGCCATGTGCCATTTGGATTACACCATGAGTGAGATGGGTGGAGCGTCTGAATTTGTTCGTGAATACACGCTTGCGGGTGGCGGACCATACTGCGACTGCGGATATAAGAAAAAGAAAGATGGTGAAGGAGAAAAACAGGTGAAGAAAAGGAAGAGATCCTTCTCGGATAATTTTGGAAATCCTCAGGGACTGCTGGGACGGATGATGCTTACGACCATGGATAAGGAACACCTGCCTATGGCGGAGTGGAGTTTTACACAGTTTGAATTCCCGGCACAGGGAAATGTGCTGGATATCGGCTGCGGTGGTGGCTACAACATAAAACGTATGCTGCAGAAGCTTCCGAAGGGCAAGATCGTCGGACTGGATATCTCTGAGGAAAGCGTCAGAAAGGCGAAGAAGGTAAATAAGGATGAGCTTGGAAAGAGGGTGAAGATCCTGAAGGGCAGTGTAGATAAGATGCCTTTTAAGGATGAACGTCTCGATCTGGTGACGGCATTTGAAACAGTATTTTTTTGGCCGGATGTGGAAAGCAACATCTCTGAGGTGTACCGGATCGTGAAACCCGGCGGACAGTTCGTGGTGATCAATAACTACGGAGATCCGAAGATCGACTGGGAGAAGAAGGTTCCCTGCATGAAGCGCCATACAGCAGAGGAAATAGGTTTATATATGGGGAATGCAGGATTCAGGGGAATTCGCATATCAAAGAAGGATAATCTGTTCTGTGTTGTCGGAGTTCGGTAGAAGCATTAGAAAACGACAGTTCAAAATGATGGATTTGTAAAGAGGGAGTTTACGACTATGAAAACAGCCGGGAAGTTGATGAAGAAGAAAGCATTTATCAAGGACGAATTGGATAAGGTTGTGCCGAAGGAACAAAGCGATTATCTGTGGAAGGTTGCCACGAAAAAACTGAATGCAATTTTAAATAAATATGGTGATTTGCCGAAGGGTGTACAGTCACATACCAACAGTATTTTCCCGGCTGCCGCGGTGTATTTAACGGTGAAGAGAAAATGCGGGAATGATCTGGCGTATAGCGTTATAGAGAATGCAGCCATAAATCTATGCGCTAAGGCACAGCCCACATTGGCAAAATGTATGAAATTACCGGGGGTGGCGAGTCTTTTTGTAAAAGTATGGGATCCTATGACAAAAAAGAAATTCGGACCAAAGTGTGGATTTAAAAATAGATTCTATCCCAAAACGAAGGGAGAATATCGAATGGATATACTTGCATGTCCGTATTTCCGGTATTTCAGCGAACTTGGATGTCCGGAACTGACAAAGATTTACTGTGAAAATGATGAGCGTATGTATGGCAACCTTCCGGGGCTGAAATTTGAAAGAACCGGTACGATCGGGAAAGAATCGGATCACTGTGATTTTTATCTTCGCAGGGTAAAGGGATAGCAGATCAGCTTAATAGAATGAGAGGCGGAAGAAGGAATTAAAAAAAGATGAAGGAGTAATGATCATCATGGATATTATGAAACCAGCAGGGGTCATAGGTACAAACGCCTGGGGCGGAAAGCTTTATGGAAAAGCCATGCGAGGCAGCTATGTTGAAGATGAAGTGATCAGGAACGCTATGAAAACGGCAAAAGAGCAGGATATCTGTATTTATGATCTTGCCCGGGATTATGGACTCGGAAAAGCGGAAAAGATGATCGGAGAATTTGGAACAAAAGACATCTTCCTTTCTGCAAAGTATACGCCGTTTACGCATTATAAGCCGGGGTGTGTCAGGAAGTCTCTGATGAAGGACCTCAGAGATTTTAGAAGGGATTATGTAGATATTTACTGGTTGCACCTTCCCACTGATATAGATGAGCATTTAAGGGAAATCGCCGTACTCTACAGAGAAGGAAAGATCAGGCATGTAGGGGTATCCAATTTCACATTGGAAGAATGTATAAGGTCGAAGAAGATTCTTGATCGGGCGGGAATCCCACTATATGGGGTTCAGAATCATTACAGCATTATCTGCAGGGAATGGGAGAAGAATGGTCTTCTTCAGTGGTGCAAAGAGAATGATATCCTGTTTTGGGGGTGGGCTGTACTGGAAGAGGGACTTCTGGTGGATCCGCGTATCAAAAAGAAATCGTTGGTCAAAAGAATATTCAGTCGAAAGATTCGAAAGATGAAACCTCTTTACAGGATTATGATCAAGGTCGCCGAACGCCATGACATAAAGGTTCCGCAGGTCGCCATGGCCTTCTGTTCCACAAAGGGTGTAGTCCCGATGTGCGGCTGTCGAAAACCTGAACAGGTTGAGGAACTGGCACAGGCGGCGAAGATCAGGCTGACAAAGGGTGAAGTCAGAAGATTGGAGGAGGCGGCAGATAAGGTTAATGTGAAGATTATGGGGGCGGATCTGTTCAGACCGTTCGTGTTAAAGGAGAGAAGATCAAAATGAGAGTGTTGGTATTCGGAGTAGGGGCAATCGGGTCACTTATGGTGCATTATCTATGCAAGGCAGGAAATGACGTCACTGTAGTGGCTAGGTCGACTTATGAGGAGCTGAAAGAAAATGGATTAGTTATCAGGCATTATCTGCAAAGGAAGACAACGGTGGATCATCCTCGCGTGATCTGTGAGGCTGACAATACTCATTATGATATTGTTTTTTCGGTCATGCAGGGGCAGCAGCAGCTGGCACTTCTTCCGACACTCACGAAAGTTGATACAGACCTCTTGGTTCTTGTTGGAAACAACATGGATACGGATATCTGCAGCAGGGAACTGAAGGGTCAGAATGTGGTATATGGTTTTCAGGGATCTGCCGGTCACAGAGAAGGCGGAATGGCTGTTGTCGGGCAACTTCCGATAACAGAGCTGGTGATTGGAGGTTTGCATGAACCTGCGAATCCGGAAAATGTTCGCATGATTCAGGACGCTTTACAGGTGAAGGGGTACAAAGTGACGCCGGTGGACAGCATGTACGCTTATTACATGTATCATTTTGCCGAGGTCATGCCGTATTGTTATCTTAGTTATCATACGGGTTGCAATCTGAAGAAGGCAACAAAAAAAGAAATACAGATGGTTGTTAAAGCCACAAAGGAGTGTTTCGATTTTCTGAAAGCCCAGGGTATTCCTGTCATGCCACCGGGAGAGGATGCATATTATGAAAAGGGTGCGAAGGGAACCTCCATGTACCTGTTATACAGACTCATGGGGAAGACGGTGCTCGGACGATTGATGGTATCCGATCATTGTGAGAACGGGGTACGGGAAATGGCATACCTGGACAGACGATTTGAGGAATACCGCAGATTGAATCCGGGAAATGAGATGCCTGTATGGGATGAAATGAGAAAATGGGCTGTGCCTGCATATGCAAAGGAGGATCCTATGGGAGGAAGAAGGAAAGCAGATTATAAGAACTGGGTACCGAAGGGAATGATCTATGGTTTTGCAGCCGGAACGGGAGTCCTTGCTGCGGGATACGCGGTTGCAGCAAAAAAGATGAAGGGTTCTTCGGCGAAACTTCGGATCGGGACAAAAGCCGTACTCGGAGCCGGGGCTGCAGCCTGTGGAGCGGCGACTCTCTGGTCTGTTCTGGCGTATAGGAAGTTTTCCTATGATGGAAAAAGACAGTTATCCAAACAGATCATTGACGGGACAGCAGATTACATTACCCTTCCGGAGGGCGGAGTCGGATTGGATGTAGGATGCGGAAGCGGAGCATTGACCATCGCGTGTGCGAAAAGGTTCCCGGAAGCCCGGATGGTAGGGATCGACCGCTGGGGAAAGGAATATGCATCCTTCTCAAAATCGCTGTGCGAGGATAATGCAACGGCTGAAGGGGTAAGCAATACAGGCTTTGAACAGGGAGATGCGGTACATCTGGATTTTGAAGATGAAACCTTTGATGCAGTGACCAGCAACTATGTCTATCATAATGTGGTTGGTGCAGATAAGCAGGAACTATTGCTGGAGACACTGCGTGTGCTGAAAAAGGGCGGTTGTTTTGCTATTCATGACATTATGTCGAAATCTCGATATGGAGATATGCAGGAGTTTGCGGATAAGCTTAGAGCGATGGGGTATGAAGAGGTGAAACTGATTCCCACGGATGACGGGCTTTTCATGTCAAAGGCAGAGGCGAAATGGATGGGACTTTCAGGATCAACCCTTCTTGTCGGAAAGAAGTAATCATGAAACACGAAGATTTTAACATGAAGATTATCTGTAGAAAAAAACGGGTACAAGGGTGCTGCTGATCGCAGGCGATGAGGACGAGGCCTGGCCGGCGATGTATTCAGTAAGAAAGATAGGAGAGCAGCTTCGGGCGGTTCATTATGATAAAGATGTAAAGATAATTGTCTACCCGCATGGAAGTCATCTAAACGGTCTTATGCCAAATCGAGTAAGAGAAAAGAAACTATATCGGATAATTCCTTTGATTGGGTTTGTATACAAGACCTTTGGAAAGTATCGAAAGGAAAATATTTCGTATTTAAAGCAATCGGAACGGGAAATCATCCGATGGATACAAAAGAACGATGGAGGTTGGATAAAGTGAGCATTAAATATGAAGTCCTGAAAAGGCTTGTAAAAGCCTTGGGATTAAAGAATGCCTGGAGCGGAAAAAGCGCGGAAGAGATCGTGGCGAGGAAAAAGATTGAAAATGAAAAGAACCGGATCCCGAGACTCAATGATCCGGAGTTTGAGATCATAAAAACAAAGATCATGGGCTGCCCCGTGATCAAGATGATCCACAAAAAGAAGGTCTCTAGGGCGAATCTCTTTATCATCGGAGGTGGTATGGTATCGGCGCCCCGACCGGGTTCAATCAAAAAGGCATTGAAGTTTGCGAAGGAAACCGGGGTTGATCTCTATGTACCTTACTATCCGCTTTGTACGGAGCATCCCATTACCAAGGCGTATGCAATGATCCATGAAACCTACAAAAGAATGCTGCGGCATTATAAGGCCGAGGACATTTCCGTGCTCGGGACCTCTTCGGGCGGAAATCTTGCACTGGGAATGGTTCCCTATATTAACGATGGACATGGGGATACGCCGATGCCTGGTTATATTCTTACTATTTCACCCGGGACCTGTGTTGATACAGATGAGGAGTGGCAGAGGATGCTGGAACTGGATCAGAAGGACATTATCATCCCCGCCCAGTATATGAAGACGGCGGAGGAGATTATGAAGCATGGAGATGATAATGTTCCGGACTACATGATTTGGCTTCAAAAAGGGGATTTTACTAACTGCCCGAAGGTAACATTCATGTATGGTTCTGATGAAACCCTCTACGCCTGTGCCCCGTCCTTCGAAAAGAAAATGAAGGAGTTTGGTGTGGATTACGAAATGATCGTGGGGGATGGTATGTTGCATTGCTACCCGGTATTCCCCATCGTTAAGGAAGCGAAAGAAGGCTGGGATCAGATGATCGGATTGGTGAAGAATGCATAGAACCATCGGAACAGGATGATGAGTCCGGAAAGGAAAGAAAAAATATTTGTTAAACTGTTCCCGTTTTCTATTCCTGTAGCTGTAATAGTGGGCGGCATTATTGGGGAATTGGTTTGTAATTAGGATAGCGTTCATACAAGAAAAAGAGGATTAAGAAACGATGCTAAAGGTACTGATGATCATAGCTTGTCTTGGCCATGTGTTGTGCGGAATTACCGATTGCATGATGGCATATACAAAGGACGGCAGATTCGAGTTTACTGATACAAAGGATCCTGCCGGAATGCGCAAACTGTTTCAATCCATGACGACAAAAAGATTGGAAATTGCTATGCTGGGAGGAATATTTGCATTATTCATGTCCAGCCTCGGATATGTATCTCTGTCGAAATGGATGACAGACTATTCTGATATTGCAGGGAAAATTATGATGGTATCCGGTCTGTTCTTTCTGATTCTGATCGCAACGCATCATGTGCTTTGCGGAACCGTTGAATGGTTCTATGTAAGGCTTGGAAGAACAGACGAAGCTTTAGCGGTCGTAATGGAGTTTTTCAGGAGAACTGCGATTTCAGCAGTGGCTTATGTCGGACTTCTTTGTTTTGCGCTAACCTTTGGAATCGTGGTGCTGATCGGGAAAACCAGTCTGCCTCCATGGGCATGTGTATTTAATACGTTCCCGATATTTCTTGTGCTGGCTCCGACGAAAGTACCGGCAAAGGGAAATCTGGCTAATGCAGTGATGTTTTTGGGTATGAGTATTCTGTTATAAAAGTAGTTGACAATATTATTAAAATCCGGTTTCGTAAAAAGAATTCGTAGAAATAAAGGAAAGTGATGGGTTGATCATATTTCAAATCTAAGAAATGACGGAGGCTTGTATATAGGATGGGAATTTATAAGAGATTTGTAAATCAGACAAGAAAACCGGAGGGCTATCTCGGGAAAATGATGGTAAATGGGATGAATAGCGGTCATGCCAAAATGGCGGATTGGGGTCTTTCTCATTTATCAAAGGTAAATCCTGAAAACATCGTTGATATTGGTTGCGGTGGTGGACGGAACGCAGCAGAACTGATGATGAAATATCCGTCGGCAAAAGTAACAGCCATCGATTATTCTGAGGTTTCGGTAGACAAGGCGAAGGAGTATAATAAGGAGATGATCGAAGCCGGCAGATGTGTTGTAAAGCAGGGTGATGTATCTGCTTTGGATATTGCTGATGGGGAATATGAATTGGCTACGGCTTTTGAAACTATCTACTTCTGGCCGGGCTTGGAGAAATGCTTTGCTGAGGTCGCAAGGATCCTTAAACCCGGCGGTATTTTTATGATCGTCAATGAATCGGACGGGACTGATGCGACAAGTCTTAAATTCGAAAAGATTATTGAAGGGATGAAATGCCATACTGTGGAGGAGATTACAGAAGCTCTAAAGAAGGCAGGTTTTTCCAAGGTGAAAGCTGACCATCATTCGAAGAAGGCGTGGATAACCGTGCTAGCTAAAAAGTAGTGGAGTTTAATGCGGTAAGAAGAGGTGTGGTACTATGTTCTAGATGATGCGGGGGATTGGGTGGCGGAGCCCCCAACAAGCTGCTTCCGTGGACAAATTGTTCATGGAAGCGTTGCTTGTCAGAACTTCAGATTTTTTGGCATGAGTTGAATTGCCCCAGAAACGTGAATGGGCGGAAAAGCTGGGGCAATGCCCCAGAAACGGAAAAGCGCGGAAAAGCTGGGGCAATGCCCCAGAAATGTGAATGGGCGGAAAAAGCTGGGGCAATGCCCCAGAAAAGAGAAACGGCAGATGATCGGCAGCGAGGAGGAGTATGCGCCGGTTGTCTGCCGCTTTTCATTATTCTGAAATGCGGGTACATCCATTGTTGGAAAGGCTGATTCCTGAACAAATTGTTCTGTGCTTATGTGCCAATCGTGGAGGGATAGTTTGATACGAATAAGGTGATCGGATAATTCTGACATTACCCATGATGTCAAGCTTGGTCACTGGGGACCAGGCTAGTGACCAAGCTGTGACCAGGCTGATGGCTTTTGGATTTTTGCTCTGAACCCAGGAGTGAAAAGGAAATCAAAGGGGATTTATTGATTAGTTCGGACAGATATGTTCGGTAAATGGTTATTTTATGTCATAGGTGATATAAGTGATCGGGGGCAAATCTTACATAATTGGTGTCGGTTTCTTATCTGAGTTTTTATGGTGGGAGGCTCACAGTTATGGTAGAATAAGGCCATGGGATGGAAAGATGAACAATGAGAAGGAGACGTCGAAGTGGGTGGATCAAAACCGACAGGTACAGATAAGGATCTTGAGTGGGAAGAAATTGAGATGGAACATATAGTCCGGGATCAGTGGATTGATTTCAGAAAGTCCACATATAGATATCCGGATGGGCGGGTGTTCTCTCCGTATTATAGTTATAGCCGGCGGGATTATACGGTAATCGTTGCTACCGATGAAGAAGGAAATTATATTTGTGTCCGTCAGTTTCGGCAGGGAATTAAAGAAGTTACCACGGAGTTTCCGGCAGGAGGGATTGAACGTACAGATGGTAAGGAGTATGGCAATAAGGATGCCGCGGAAACGGCACTTGATTGTGCGAAAAGAGAGCTGGAGGAAGAAACCGGATATATTTCTTCGGATTGGACGCATTTGATAACGGTACCTTCCAATGCTACGATAGCAGATAATTATGCCTATATTTTTATGGCGAAGAATTGCCGGAAGACCGGAGAACAGCATCTCGATGAGACGGAATACCTGAATGTTGTAAAACATACAGAAGATGAGATTGAGTCCATGATTTTTAGTGGAAAATTCCAGCAGTCCGTTCATGTTATGGCATGGCTTCTGGCTAAAGATGCTAAGTCAACATTTTAAGAGGATGGGACAGAATGAAAATGATGAATAATGATATAGTTTTGTTTGAGACAAAAGATAAGGAAATAAAATTATCTGTATCTGTGGATAATGATACAGTTTGGTTAAGTGCAAATCAAATGGCTTTATTATTTGACCGGGATGAAAAAACCATTCGTAAGCATATAAATAATGTTTTTAATGAGAATGAACTTGATCGAACCAACAACACGCAAAAAATGCGTGTTGTTGGTGTTAAGCAAAAAGTACCATTTTATACTTTGGATGTTATTATTTCAGTAGGATATCGTGTAAAATCACAACGAGGTACGGAATTTCGACAGTGGGCTAATGGAGTACTTAAGCAGTATATTATTCAGGGCTATGCAATCAATGAAAAGAGACTACAGGCTCTTGAGAAGACCGTAGAAATTCAGACCAAAATGCTTGCGGATGCGTTGGATGTAGAAGAGGCAGATATTCTGAAGGCAGTAAATCAATATACCGAGGCACTTACGCTGCTCGATCAGTATGACCATCAGGTTGTGCCTAGGCCAGAGGGGAATACACCCGTTTATAGAATTACATATGAAGAGTGTAAGACAATGGTAAATGCCATGAGAGATTCCTTCCAGACAGATGTATTTGGGGTTGAAAAAGAAAAAGGCAAGGTCGAAGGAATAATAGCAGCTGTATACCAGAGTGCATTTGGCGAGGATTGTTATCCGTCATTAGAAGAAAAAGCAGCAAATCTCCTTTACTTTATGATAAAGGATCACCCTTATGCAGATGGATGCAAACGTATAGCTGCGTCTTTATTTTTGGAATTTCTGGAAAAGAACAATGCACTTTTTAGAAATGGTCAGAAGATAATCAGCGATGGCGCTCTCGTCGCAATTACACTTATGATTGCTGAATCAAGACCGGAAGAAAAGGATATAATGGTAGCGCTTGTTATGAATTTTCTGACGATTTAGATATGGAATTAGCAAATCAAATCGCAGTTTACTGAAAAGAGGACGAAGGAATGACTATATCAGAAAGAGCAGATAAAGCAGTACAGCTTAAAATGTTTGGAGGTTACAACTGTTCGCAGGCTGTAACAGCAGCCCTTGCTGACCAGACCGGGCTTTCTGAAGAACAGCTAAAGAGTGTGGCGGCAGGCTTTTGTGCCGGGATGGGTAATCTGGAAGCTACCTGTGGTGCATTGATTGGAGCCGTGATGGTTGCCGGCCTAAAGACAGAGGGGAAGGGAACCTTACAGATGGCGAGGCGGATCCAGGAAGCCTTCCGCGACCGCTGCGGGGCGATTAAGTGCAGGGATCTTAAAACGATGACAGATGGAAAACCTCTCTGTCCGTGTGAAGAGTGTGTAAGGAATGCCGTGCTGATCTACGGCAAAATAATGAATCTGGAGTAAAGGAGGAAGAACAAATGAAGTTAAGTGCAAGAAATCAGTTTAAGGGAACTATCGTTGATATTCAGGAAGGTGCTGTGAATGGAATCGTTAAGATCGATATCGGTGGAGGCAATGTCATCTCTTCCACGATTTCCATGAACGCCATAAAGGAACTGGAACTGGAGGTCGGTAAGGAAGCCTATGCCGTGATCAAGGCGACATCTGTTATGGTGGGAGTGGATGAGTGATATGATCCTGATCAGCGAATGTCTTGCAGGTATCCCATGCAGGATGGACGGGAAAAGCAAGATGATTCCGGAGCTGAAGGCTCTTCTTGATTCCGGAGAGGCAGTTGCTGCCTGCCCGGAGGTTCTCGGGGGGCTGCCTACACCCAGGGATCCCAGTGAGCGGCAAGGCGAAAGAGTAGTCAGCTGTACGGGGAGAGATGTGACTGAAGAATTCCGCAGGGGTGCTGAAGAGGCGCTCAGGATCTATAGGGAGAATGGTTGTACCATGGCGGTGCTGAAATCCGGCAGTCCTTCCTGCGGATGTGGATTGATCCACAACGGGAAGTTTGACGGAGGAATGATTTCCGGAAATGGCATCTGCACAGAGCTCTTCTTGGAAAATGGAATTAAAGTCATCACAGAACAGGAGTATATGGACCAGTATGGAGGAAACTGATATGCCCCGTATAAAGAAAAAAAGAATAATTGGCGGTGGACTGATCAGTATGATGATTGTCATGATGTTCTCAGGTTGTGTTTCCAAAGGTAATCCAGAAGGAGCATCAGGGGAAAATATCTCCGAAACAGCATCGATGGATGATTTTATAACAGAGTTAGAAGGACGGGAGAATGTATTTCAGATCAAATATGAATCAGAACAAAAATTCAAATCGGACACTCCAAAACAGGCAAAAGAAGGGGAAAGAGTTGAAATAAAAGCATCGATTATTATTGATGGTGGTTGGCATGTTTTTGTTGATGGAAATGAGATTGAAAGGTCTTCTTATACCAGTTCTTATTGGGGCTATTCTTTCGTTATGCCGGCAAAAGATGTTTTGGTAACGATAAAACCTTTTTCAAAAAAGGAGGTTTACGAGAAAAACACCGACGCAGTAATAACGGAAGATATAATATCAGAAGAAGAACAGATGGTTCCGAGTGAAATGGAAAGAACGGGAGCTATTGGTGGATATTTTTTTATTCCGATAGAAGGTAAAGTGTTTCGGTATAATGTGTCATCCGGAGTTGTGGGTGCGAAGAAGAATAAACTGATCTTTTCATTTGTTGAGGATGCTTCAGGAACAAGCTATGAGCATTCCATTTATAGTCTGGAAGGGCATGATGATTATCGCACATTAGCCGACTGTTACAAAGAAAGCGGAAGCGATTTTACTGATGAGGTACAGCTCGAATACATGCCGGCTTTGAAGTCTGAAGAGGGTGAACTTGATAAGGCTATAGAGAGTGGCTTTGTGATTATGGAGAATGGAAGCGTGATCAATGGTAAGGAAAAATGGATCAGCTTTTACGAGAAAGTTACGGCCGGAGAAACGGCTGAAATAAAGCTGGGATACTATTATCCCCTTGAGGGACAAGGGCAAATGTCCAGTGATCTTTATGAGGCGACTAAAGAGGATTACCCAACGTTTTATTTGCGGGAATTGTGCTATGATGGAGCGAAATTTGTCATTCGTCCGTTACATAGAGGAGAGAACGGTTACTTCGTATATGAACAGAAGGGCATTGATACACCGGAGACATCGTGGAAATATTTGAAACATTTCACAGGAGAGCCGGATTCTACGGATGCCCGATACTGGACTTACGATATGTATGTGTTGGTAAATGCTGATGATGTCACATGGAAAAAAATATTCCATGGTTCGATAAGCAGTACACCCGGAGACTACATTCCCTATGATACTGTGTTCTGTGAATATGAGTGGAAATGATCGGAGGATAAAACAATGGCAAAGACATTGGTAGCATATTTCTCAGCAACCGGAACAACCGGCATTGCAGCAACTGCTCTGGCAGAAGCTGCGGGTGCGGATCTTCATGAGATCCAGCCAGAGGTTCCCTATACGAATGATGACCTGAACTGGCGTAATGAGCAGTCCAGAAGTTCTGTGGAGATGAATGATCCGGCTGGAAGACCGGCCATCGGAGGGGAAAAGGTTTCGAACATGGAGCAGTACGATACGATTTTCCTCTGTTTTCCGATCTGGTGGTATGTGGCTCCCACAATCGTAAATTCGTTCCTGGAGAGTTACGATATGCACGGAAAGAAGATCGTGCTCTTTGCTACGTCAGGAGGATCCGGATTTGGGAAGACTCTGGAAAGGTTGGAGGATAGTGCACCGGGTGCGGCGGAGATCATGGAAGGCGTAATGCTGAACGGGGAGTGGTCAAAAGACGGACTGGCTGAGATGGTCAAGGAGTATCTGTAAAGAACAAGTAGAGTAAAATGATCCGGGGAGGCGATTCATGAGTTCATGCGACTGGGGCTTCAGCTTTGAGGCGATGAAAACATATCATGATACTGAATGGGGAATTCCGCTTCATGATGATCAGAAACAGTTTGAGTTTCTAATGATGGAAGCCATGCAATGCGGTCTTTCCTGGGATCTTATGATCAAGAAACGGGAGATATTCCGCAGTTGTTTTGATGGCTTTGATTTTGACCGCATAGCGGCCTATGATGAAGCTGATGTGGACCGCATCATGAATACTGAGGGGATGATCCGTTCCCGGCGGAAGATCGAAGCTATCATCAATAATGCTAAATGCTTCCAGCAGATTCGGAAAGAGTACGGCAGTTTTGATCAATGGTTATGGTCTTTCTCGGGCGGAAAGACCATTCTCTACATAGGACACGAGAAAGGAAGTATACCTGTGAGCAATGGACTATCAGATCAGATTGCCAGGGAACTGAAGAAGCGTGGATTTAAGTTCCTGGGAACAGTGACCGTTTATTCTCATCTGCAGGCGTGTGGGATCATCAATGACCACGGAAAGGACTGTCCTCGTTATAAGTATATCGTAGACAATTATCCGACTGTCCGGAAACGGAGATTCATGGAGAAACCGTGATGAAATAATAAAATGTGAAATGGTTTGAAAATGATGATAAGGCTTTGAGGTTATCTTAAACAGATAGCCTCTTTTTTTTATGAAAGGATTGTGCATGTATGGCGTGTTATCTCCATTCCATAGTAGGAGATGGATGACCATAGGAGTAATGAAGATAATGCCGGGCATGGGTATTCTTCGTGTTGTCTTCTTCAAATCACAGAAAGGAGGAGGGCGGACGCCATGAAATTGAAACCTGATTTGAATCAGATGATGACTTTATCAGCGGAAGAGGCCAGTCTGCTGAGTGGCATTGGGATCCGAACAATTTATCGGATGATGAATAACCCCCAGTATGATTTTGTGTTGTGGATCGGGAAGAAACGTCGGATCAAAAGAGAAGCATTTGAAAAAATGATTAGCGAAACGACTTATATTGATGATTAAAACATGCTATAATGTGAGTGATATATGATCGCGGAAAGGAGGATCATGGGAAAGGACCTAAAGGGTAGAGAACTTGGAAAAGGTATTTTACAGAGGAAAAATGGAAAATACTGTGCACGTTATACAAATGCTTTTGGAAAGCGGATTATGCTTTATGGATGGGACCTGAAAGAACTCAAAAAGCAGTATAATGAAAAGATTTACGAATTGGATCATCACTTGAACCAGATCGATGAGAGTATTACAGTTGATGAATGGTATGAAAAGTGGCTCAGTGTTTACAAAAAGGATACAGTCAGAGAGAGTACATTGAGGATATATAAAGACATTTTTCGTCGTTTGATCTCTCCCAAAATAGGAAGAATGAAGCTGAATTCTGTCGGGAAGATACATGTACAGAAGCTGATCAATGAACTGTATAAAGAGAAAAATTATTCCTGGCAGGTACTTGATAAGGTTCGCCGAATTCTGAGTGATATGTATGGGAGAGCTATTGAAGATGATTATGCCCTTAAGAACCCTACAAGAGGTGTTCGAATTCCTCAGGAAAAAAGTGAAGAACATCATGTCCTTAGTGCAGAAGAGCATGCGTTATTTTTTGAAACAGCAGCAGGAACTTTTTATGAGAATCTGTTTAATGTAGCGGTTAACACTGGTCTTAGGCCAGGTGAACTATTCGCTTTGACAAAAGCAGATATTGACTTGAAGAAAAAATTAATTCATGTAAATAAGACATTGCTCTATGCTACATTTGAAGGGGAGAATCAGAAGTCCTTCCGTTTCGGGCCACCCAAAACGAAATCAAGCGTTCGAGATGTTCCAATCAATAGTATTTGTGAGAAGTATCTTTACAGGCAGTTTACCCTGAAAAATATGGTTAGTTTAAAGTTTCCTAGAGAAGATGAGTTTGCAAATCTGTTGTTTGTGACGAAACACAATACTCCGATTAACGTACAGATTTGTAATGATGCGATCCGTCGTATCATTGATATCCGGAATGAGATGCTGGATGATATAGAAAAGCTACAGCCCTTTGGCGGACATACCTTCAGGCACACATTTGCAACGCGATGTTTGGAGGCAGGAGTAAAGCCCAAAACCATCCAAAGCTATCTCGGACATGCAACGTTAGAAATGACGATGAATCTTTATGTTCATACTACAGATAGCGTAAAGCAGGAAGAGATAGAGTTACTTGAACAGAATATCAATGTGCTGAACTCACCGGAATTCATCGATACGGCTTATCAGAGAGCATCAAATGACAACATTATCAGAATGCCATCCACAAAATTGTAAAATGGTGTAAAATGGTGTCAGACGATGTTTTTTCAGGAAAGTGAATCCCTTGAAACCCTTTATTTATAAGGAGTTTGAGACTTTCGGCGGTGTGTTGCGCCAAAGCCTTATTACGTCTATCAGCAAACTCCGTACAACTGGACGGAAGAGGGGGTATAAAACCCTTGAAATACCAGTGTTTATGCGGGTTTTGGGAGTTCGGAGACGGACGAAAATGAGAGGGCGGATTTTCACGTAAAATCACGTATTTTCACGTTGTACGCCACAAAATGGCGTACAAAATGGCTTACAGAAACAAAAAATGGCGTACAAACTATATTGCAAAGAAAGAGGGCAAATCCACAGTTAAGTTAACCACATGACCATGGATTCAGCCCTCTTTTTTTGTTCCTCGAAATCCTTTATAATGACATCCAGGAGGAGTGGCAGATGAAGGTATTCGAATTTGGAAATGAGCAGTCTAATTTGATCCTGATCCAGATGGTAGACAGCCATAGTATCAAAATGATGGATTCAGAAGTGGAGCTGATCCGGAATCTGTCCGGCAGGGATGATTTCCGGCTGGTGGCGTGTCAGGTGGATGACTGGAACCGGGATCTGTCACCCTGGGAGGCACCTCCTGTGTTCGGTAAGGAAGGATTTGGTGGCAAGGCTGAGAAAACGCTTGTGGAGCTCAAGGAGTGCGTTTTAAGCCGATTTGGACCTGCAGACAGGATAATCATCGGCGGTTATTCTTTGGCCGGCCTTTTTGCTCTCTGGGCGGCTTACAGGGATGATAGGTTTGACGGAGTGGCTGCAACATCTCCTTCGGTATGGTTCCCGGGGTTCGTGGATATGGCAGAACGAGAGCGGATACTGACGAAAAAGGTGTATCTCAGTTTGGGGGATAAAGAAGAGAAAACAAAGAATCCGGTCATGGCAATGGTAGGAGATTCCATCCGGAGGGTACACCAGATTTACGAGGGGACAGAAGATATAGACACTATTTTGGAATGGAACGAAGGAAATCATTTTCGGGAGCCGGAGCTTCGGATGGCGAAGGGGTTTGCGTGGGTGATGAAATCAACACATCTGCATTGATGCGAAGAGGAGAGGTTACAAATGGGAGAGCTTAAGGGTAACAGTACCGGTTCTGACCGGCGGTATTCCTTCATGACGCATTCAGAAGGACGGACTGATGCTAATTTTTTCGAAGCCCCCGTAGATTTGCTGTCCTATGCCTGCTTGATTCAGAACGCAGGATATGATTTCCGGCAGTTTAACCTGGTGTCTCTCTCCGGGATTTCTGGGACAGGATCCGGAGTGGAAGTGAAGCTGCCAATGGGGATGGAAGAATATCTGGACCGGTATCCGGAAACGACACGGGTGTATATTCACTTCGATAACGATAATCCGGGGCGTGTTGCAGGACAGAGACTACAGGAAGCGTTGGAGCAGAATGGAATCCAGGCAGTACAGCAGTATCCGCCTGCCGGATGCAAGGACGTGAATGATTATCTTGTGGGGATGAACAGGCTTCAGACTGATAGAGGAAAAAAGCTTGAAGCGGGATTATAGAAAAGCTGTTTTATGGTGTGAGGCCGTGATATAATGCAGAGGAGTGGAGTCGTTCAGTTTTGTTTGGAGAGTTTTTATTTCAGTTTTATAGACGATGACAAATCGCAATTTGAAGAGGTGAAGCCATGGCATGGAAATGTCCGAAATGCGGCAGAGAGTTCAGCAGACAAAACCAGGATCATTACTGTGTGAAACCGCAGAATATTGATGAATACATTGCTGTCCAGGATGAGAAATATAAGCCCAGATTAATGGAGATCCGGGAGATCCTTCGTGATGCACTGCCGGACGCGGAGGAACGGATCTCCTGGTCGATGCCTACTTATTGGAAAGGTCGTAATATCATTCATTTCGCAGCATCAAAGAAACATCTGGGCATTTATCCCGGTGATGAGGCTATAGCTGTATTTACGGAGGAACTCTCCGATTATGACGTAAGCAAGGGCACGATACGGATCCCCTATGATCAGCCTTTACCGGAAGCACTGATCATAAGGATCGCAAAATGGTGCTTTGAGAACTATTCCAAATAAGGTGTAAAGATGGTATGAAGAACGCAATAGAGATCCGTTGTATTCGGGAAAACGAACTCGGCCGTCTCAAAGACTTTTTATATGAAGCCATATTCATTCCGGAAGGTGTGGAGCCGCCTTCGAGAGATATTGTAGAGAAACCGGAGCTGCGCGTATACACTGATGGTTTCGGTACAAAGTCTGGAGACAACTGCCTCGTCGCGATCCACGACGGAAAAAAAGTTGGGGCTGTCTGGACGAGGATCATGAATGAAAATGATGAGGAATTCATCATGGTATGTGAGCTTTAGAAATCGTTAAGGAAAGAATCGAAGATGATGCAAACGAAAAAGCAGTCTTACATTTTTCGATAACTGCCCCTTCGTTTGCATCAATTTCGATTTTTCCTGGTTGAACAAAGCGCGTCCGGGGTACCACCACATATGGGATTTCAATCTTTTCGCTCTTTGTCAATCAATATATCACATGTTGAGAAAAATGAATATCAAATACTCAGATATTCTTTTTTAAGGCAACACAAATAAGCCTCACGAGGAAGCTTTTTTTGAAGTATTCAGTTTCCGCTTCTCAACATAGCATATGAGGAATCGGCGATGTAAAATACTTTTCCGCAGGCAATGGGATAATATTCCCACCACAGGAAGAGCATTTACACACATCTTTGTTGTAAAGCAACTTGATAATATCCGGTGCATCAAGATTCTTAAGCCGTGATATGTATTGCCTGCATCCCAATAGGTTGCGGCATAAGGTTATCTTCCTGCTTTTGTTGCGTGATGACAGCAATCCATAATGCCGTATTCGGACGAAACGTTTGGGAGGAACATGCATCAAGAACCTGCGAATGAATTCTTCTCCGGAAAGACTAAGTTCTTTCCACTGACCATGGTTCTTGTAATCTTTAACCGTAAATGTAACGGTTGAATCAGTCATGCATTTAATACGATAGTTGCTTATGGCTATACGGTGGGTGTACTTGCCAAGATATTTGATCACGGATTCAGCACCCTTAAAAGGTTTTTTGCAATAAGGAATCCATTCTTTGGCATAGCAAGTATCCAAAAGTTCCTTGAAAACATAATGATTTTTAAGCGGTTCCGCTGTGCCATGGAATTCCAGCTTTCCATCTGACCAAAGCTGTTTTAATTCCGCGAGATACTTACCGCGGAATACTTTCGAGATAACCTTGATGGGAAGAAAGAAATCTTCTCCGTTATCCTTCCAATGATTCTTAGGATCAAGTCCTCCGCCAAGTACTATGGAGTGTATATGCGGATGGAAATTCATCTCGCTCCCCCAGGTATGAAGGATACATATATAGCCTATGTCGGATCCGAGATGTTTTTTATCTGACGCCAGCTCACTTAAGGTATCGGATGCAGCGTGGTACAGAGCGTTGTAAAGAAGCTTCTGGTTGCTGTATATGACTGGATTCAGCTCTTCCGGAACAGTAAAGACTACATGAAAGTATGGTGCATCCAAGACATCCTCTCTGCGGGCATCTACCCACTTTTCCTTCGGGAATTCCTGGCACATGGGACAACACCTATCCCGGCAGGAATTATAATGGATAGAAACGCAGCCACAGTCTTCACATACGCTTATGTTTACGCCAAAGGCACCTGTCTTGCAATTCATGATGTGATAAGCGGCTTTTCTCTGAACTGCGGAAAGTACATGACTTTTTTCATAAGAAGGATAAAAGCGATTGAACACATCCTGAATTGTACAGTCGGCGCTCATGCTTCGTCACCCCTCGGATTATCAAAAGGACTGCGAATTCCAAGCAGACTCTTGTTGCTGACATGGATATATACTTCTGTAGATCTCGGGTCCACATGTCCGAGCAGTGCCTGAATATATTTAATGTCAACACCGTTTTCAAACAGATGGCTGGCAAAACTGTGTCGGCAACAATGACTGGAGACATGTCTGGTAATGCCGGCTCTGGCTGCACTTTTTTTAAAGTACTGGTTGATACTGTTCTTATTCAGATACGTCCCGGTCCATGAACTGGGGAAGAGAATGCCTCTGGGTTTTCCGCACTTAAACCAGTATTCGGTCAGGAGATCGAGGTTACGGTCAGAGAGGATCGTATACCGATCCCTCCTGCTCTTGCTTTCGCGGACATGGATAGTCCTGTTGGTGCGAGATATATTGTCATAATGAAGATGTACAACTTCCGACACTCTCAGGCCGGAAGAATACATGGTAGCGATGATCGCTTTGTGTTTAAGATTAGGCGTATGGTCTATGATACTCTGTATCTCCTCCCTTGACAGGACCGTGGGCAGGGTATGATCCAGCTTCATTCTGGGGATATCCTCATCGTCCCAGTTCATCTTCAGGATCCGTTTATAGAAGAAGCGGATCGAAGAATGATAATGGTTATAAGTCTGGGGAGCCAGTCCGCTAAGTCGTTTTTCAGTAAGGAACGCTTCAACGTCGTCTGTTGTAAGAGAGGAAATGTCTTTGTTAACAATGCGCAGGAAATAATCTACAGAGTTGCAGTAAGCATCAATCGTAGATTCCTTCAGGTTCCGCTTCTGTGCTTCATTGCGGATCTGAGCAAAAATATCTTCGTACATAAAAACCTCCTTGAAAGTAGTGTTTACAGAGACAACTACCCATCAGGAGGTGCATTGGCATCATAATTCCGGTTGCGGAAGACGCCTGAAAATGTTATTCTTTTCATAGGCAGTGGGGCTTTCCGTATTTATTTGTTTTGTGTGGTAACTTAACAATATCGGATTACGAAAAGAATTTCCACTGCTTTTTATTTTTCAATAAAGTAAAACTGCGCCATAGCCCTGGCAGGCCATCGCGCAGCGATTTTGTTCAATCGGGATTTATCTTAGAGATAATTGATGGACGAGAATTACTAGAATATATGACAATGAATAAGGGGAAGATATGTGGCTGATCATGGCGGCTTTGTCCGCGCTCTTTGCCGGACTTACGGCGATACTTGCGAAATGCGGGATCAAAAAGACAGATTCAGACGTGGCGACTGCTCTGCGGACGGTCGTTGTCCTCCTTTTTGCCTGGATCATGGTGTTTATCGTTGGCTCTGCTGGAACGATCACGGAAATATCGGCAAAATCTATCCTCTTCTTAATTCTGTCCGGCTTTGCGACAGGAGCCTCGTGGATCTGCTATTTTAAAGCCCTGTCCGTCGGCGATGTGAACAAGGTCGTTCCCGTCGACAAATCCAGCACGGTTCTGACAGTGCTTATCGCAATCATCCTTTTCAGTGAGACAGAACATCTGGCGGTCAAGCTGATCGGTACTGCACTTCTTGCGGCAGGCGTGTTTCTGATGATCGAAAAGAAGAAAACTGAAGCAAAGGACACAAAGAGCACGTGGCTGCCCTACGCGATCGGTTCCGCTGTTTTTGCTGCCCTGACCTCTATTCTGGGAAAGATCGGCATAACGGATGTAGAATCAAATCTCGGGACGGCAATCCGTACTGGTGTTGTTCTTGTTATGGCTTGGCTGATCGTCTTCGTTAAAGGCAAAGGCGCTGAACTGAAAAATACTGATTCCAAAGAACTTGTATTCATAGCTCTGTCCGGGATTGCCACAGGTGCATCATGGCTCTGTTACTATTACTCCATACAGAACGGCGTCGTCAGCGTTGTCGTACCGATCGATAAGCTCAGCATTATCGTTTCTGTCGCTTTTTCCTATTTCGTATTCAAAGAAAAGTTGAGCAGAAAGGCGCTTGCCGGGTTGATTCTGATTGTTGTCGGCACTTTGGCGATGGCGATCTGGGCATAGGAAACAAATAACGGCAAATTTAGGTTTATGGAGGAAAAACAATGCGACGTAGTGATAGAGAGGTTACAAAGTTCTCAGACATAATTGCAATAATTGAAAAATGTGATGTGTGCAGACTTGCTTTGAATGATGAGGATTATCCATATATACTGCCACTTAACTTTGGAATCAATATTACAGAGGATAATAATTTAGAACTTTATTTCCATGGAGCATCAGAGGGAACAAAACTCAAACTAATTGCAAAAGATAATCGGGCAAGTTTTGAAATGGATTGTGAACATAATTTGGTATCGGAAATTGAACGTGGAAGCTGCACAATGGAATATCAAAGTGTGATTGGGCATGGACATATCGAGATGATACCTGATGAAGAAAAGTATAATGCCTTGTGTATTTTAATGAAGCATTATCACATGGAGCATTTTCCATTCAATAAGGCTGTCATGCCTCGAACAACAGTTTACAAACTAGTTGTAGAACATATGACTGGGAAAATAAGGCTAAAAAGAAACGATAAGCATTAAATTCGGATTGAACAAAATCGCTGCGCGATGGCCTGCCAAGGCTGTAGCGCAGTTTTGCTTTATTGATATAAAAAAGCAGTGGAAATACTCTTCATAATTCGGTATTGTTAAGTTACCACACAAAACAACTGAATACGGAGAGCCCCACTGCCTATGAAAAGAATAGCATTTTTAAGCGTCTTCCGCAATCGGAATTATGATGCCAACGCACCTCCTGATAGGTAGTTGTCACTGCAAAACAACTACTTTGAAGGAGGTTTCATTATGTATGATAATATTTTTGCCCAGATCCGCATTGAAGCTGAAAAGCGGAACCTGAAGGATTCTACAATTGATGCTTACTGCAATGCTGTAGGCTATTTTTTACGCACTGTAAATAAGGAAGTTACTATCCTAACGACGGATGATGTCGATGCATTTCTCACAGAAAAGAGGCTATGTGGCCTGGCTCCCCAAACCTACAACCACTATCATTCCTCGATCCGGTTCTTCTACAAGCGGATACTGAAGATGAACTGGGATGATGAGGACATCCCCAGAATGAAACTTGATCGCTCGCTTCCAACAGTTCTGTCCAGGGAAGAAATGCAGCGCATCATTGATGCAACACCGAATCTTAAACATAAGGCGATTATAGCCACGATGTATTCATCCGGATTAAGAGTGTCTGAAGTCGCTCATCTTCATTATGATGACATATCCCGCTCCAAAAAGACCATTCATATCCGTGAAAGCAAGAGCAGGCATGACCGGTATACGATCCTTTCCGACCGAAACCTTGATCTTTTGACAGAGTACTGGTTCAAGTGCGGCAGGCCCAGGAACATTCTTTTCCCCAGTTCTTGGACCGGCACCTATCTTGATACGAACAGCATCAACCAGTACTTCAAAAAAAGCGCGGCCAAGGCTGGCATTACTCGACATGTTTCCAGTCATTGCTGCCGCCACAGCTTTGCTAGCCATCTGTTTGAAAGTGGCGTTGACATCAAATACATCCAAGCGCTGCTCGGCCATGTAGATCCCAAATCCACCGAGGTATATATCCATGTCAGCAACAAGGCGCTTCTCGGTATTCGTAGTCCTTTTGACACTTTGGAAGGCGGTGAAGCATGAGTACTGAATGTACCATTCAGGATGTCTTCCAGCGCTTTTATCAGGATTACGAAAAGAACCATGCTCTGTCTGGGGCTCAGCGGAAGGCAGCTTATCACATCATGAACTGCAAGACCGGTGCCTTCGGTGTCAACATAAGTGTGTGTGAGGATTGCGGTTGCATTTCCGTCCATTACAATTCGTGTCGTGACCGATGCTGTCCCATGTGCCAGGAGTTTCCAAAAGAAAAGTGGGTAGACGCACGCCGGGAGGATGTGCTGGACACTCCATACTTCCACGTGGTTTTCACTGTTCCAGAAGAACTGAACCCTGTCATCTACAGCAATCAGAAACTTCTTTACAACGCCCTTTATCATGCTTCATCTGCTACACTCTGTGAACTGGCTTCTGACAATAAGTATCTCGGCGCCAATATCGGATACATTTGTATCCTCCACACTTGGGGCAGTGAAATGAATTTTCATCCGCATATTCATGCGATTGTCCTTGGCGGCGGTCTTGATCCCAATAATCACTGGAAGGATAACGGAGAGGAGTTCTTTCTTCCGATTCGTGTTATTTCACGTTTGTTCCGCGGTAAATATCTGGCGGAACTGAAGAAACTGTGGGAAGACGATAAGCTTGAGTTTCATGGAACAGCTGAGCCCTATCGCAATCATTATGTTTTCAAAGAACTTATAGATTCCTGTTACAGCAGGGAATGGATTCCTTATTGTAAAAAGCCTTTTAACGGCGCGGAATCCGTGATCCGGTACCTGGGAAAATATACCCATAGGATCGCAATCAGCAACTACCGTATAAAAAGCATGACTGACAGCACTGTTACTTTTACCGCCAAGGACTACAAGAATCAAGGGCGCTGGAAAGAAGTCGCGATCTCCGGAGAAGAGTTCATTCGACGGTTTCTGATGCATGTCCCGCCCAAAAGGTTCGTCCGGATCCGGCATTATGGCCTGCTGTCCTCACGTAACAAAAGAAGCAAGATCACTCTATGCCGGAACTTACTGGGCAGTAAGAAGTATCTATCCAGGCTCAAGGATTTGGAGGCACCGGCGATCATCCGCTTTCTTTACAATAAGGATGTCTGCAAGTGCTCATCCTGTGGTGGGAAGATCATTCCACTTAATGCTGAACGATACTATCTACTCTGTTGATACGCAAAAAACTGAATACGGATTCTCCCGAAGCCTGATGAAGGCTTGTTTCTGCTGCATTGATTTCCGTTTTTTCGCATAAAACGGTACAGTTTTCAGAGAATCCGTGCTAAACTTTGGGTAGAAGCGGTCCGATTGAAAGCCCATATATAATTGCTCCGTGGACGCGCTTTGTTCAACCAGGAAAAATCGAAATTGATGCAAACGAAAGGGCAGTTATCGAATAGTTTTAGGCTGCTTTTTCGTTTGCACCACCTTCGATTCTTTCCTTAACGATTTGGCAGAGGTATTGGTATGAAAGTGTTTATTGTATATTGCCATCCTTCAAAAGATAGTTTTACGAATGTTGTATATAAATCTTTTGAACGAGGTTTAAGAGATGCAGGTCATGAGATTATTATTTCTGATTTATATGAAATGAATTTTAAAACGGATATAAGTGAAGAAGAATATTTACGAGAAACCTATTACAGAGCTGATGGAATAAAATCAAAAGATGTTTTGATTGAACAGGAAAAAATACAGAACAGTGATGCAATTGTGTTTATTTATCCTGTATTTTGGACAGAAGCACCCGCAAAGCTTGTGGGTTGGTTTGATCGGATTTGGACAACAGGATTTGCTTATAAGCCAGATCCTACTATGAAGCTTCTTGAAAAAGCATTATTTATAGTTTGTGCAGGAAAATCAATGGAATCTCTCATTGAAACAGGGGAAAAGAGTGCTATGGAAACAGTAATGTTGGGAGATAGAATTCGTGATAGAGCAAAAGAGAAAGAAATGGTTATTTTTGATAGTATGACGCATTGGAATGAAGAAGCACGAAGTGAGAATATTGCTCGACATCTTTCCAAGGCGTATGAAATGGGTATAAAATTTTGAGACACTCAAAACTTCCAGGTTGTCGTGCCGATGTGTTAGGGCGTTATCTCGGAATTGTACAAAGAATGGTGGTGACTGATGAAAGGTAAACGCGAGCCTGAAATGTGTTTTTGGATGGCACTGTATGGCAAAAATATCAATTTGCCTGGAATCGAGGAATTACTTCAGATAAAACTTGATAATAACCGTATCGGTGTACCTGAAGATTTACCGGAAGATTTATCGGAAGATCCGGATGGACCTGTTTTTTATGAAGAAATTGCATGGCTTCTGGATCTGGCGGAAAAAAACAGGAATGAACTTATCGAGTTGGGAGTTGATTTCTCTGATTCACAGATATGGATGATTTACTATTACGATAAGCAATGCAACATGGAGTTTGATTCTGGCTTGATGGAGCGCATGGGAAAACTTGGTTTGAAACTCTGTGTTTCTTGTCAGGAAATATAAATTTTGTTGCCGCCCAAGGAAGGCGGCAACAAACCCTCGCTTCGCTCGGGCAGTTCCTTCGGAACTGAATGCGTATGGTTCTCGTTCCACCTGATGGTGGAACGGACACGGAACATAAGGATTAACTTTCAGAATAATGCACGATGGTAAGTGCAACTAAACATGAGGTAAAAATGTTCAGACTTATTCTTTCAGACTTGGATCACACTTTGTTAAGACAGGACGGGAGCGTTTCTGATGAGACACTTCGCGTATTGGATGTATGCAGAAAACAAGGTGTTGTTTTCGCAATCGCGACAGCAAGATACTGGATCGGTGCTGAAAAATACATAGATATGTTAAATCCTGACTATGAGATAACTACGGACGGAACTCTTATACATTCAGGCCGTGAATGCTTGTATTCCTGCGAGTTTTCAGAAGAAGACACCGAACATATAGTAAGGAGTCTTTTAAATGCCGTGCCCGGGTCGGAGATTACCGTTGCCCACGGAAAGACGGTTTACTGGAACAGCCTTCACATCGCCGAATCAGAGAAACTTCATAAGGCTACATATAACGATTATTCTGCAGCGCTTAACGTCAAAGCAAATAAGATCGTGGCTGAACTGCCGAATGAGACTATAGCCCGGAAAATAGCAGAACAGTCAGGTTGTAAACTGCAGTGTTATCGCGGCGAGAAGTGGTATTCTTTCCTTCCTTCAGGTTCCGGAAAGACTGCTGCCATTGAAGCATTGTCCAAGATCAGCGGAATAAGCATCGAAGATATTGTTGCTTTCGGTGACGACAGCAACGATGTGGAAATGCTGAAGTTGTGCGGAAAAGGAATAGCAGTGGCTAATGCAGTTCCCGCAGCATTAGCTGCAGCAGACGATATAACTATGTCAAACGATGAAGATGGCGTGGCTCATTGGCTTAAAGTAAACTGTATCGGATAGAACGGAAAATCGGAATACAAAACTGTATTAAGAAATCGGTAAGAAAAAAGGAGAAGTACTCTGGATAGTATTCAGGGTACTTTTTCTTTTACTTCAAAACGGGAGGGATGATTTTTATGAGGAAATGTTCATTTTGATTGGCGGAGATGGTATAATTAAGATGTTGTTGCATGATGGGAGCTAAACGACATTATTTGTTGGGGGATTATGGACGAAAAAGAGAAACGATAAAGAAGATATACTGCATGGCGGGATTGCTGGGGCTTCGTACGAAACAGTACGGCGATTTGGGTCTGCGGTAAAAGAGCATACGGAAACTGAAAGGTGGAAACACTTTCGTTACTATTTGTGCCGCCAGCCCAAGGCGGCGGAATGGAGATTAATATGATAGTTCAAATATGTGTGGGTTCATCCTGCCACTTAAAAGGATCAGAAAAGATTGTTGAACTCTTTCAGAAGGTTATTGAAAATCGCAAACTTGACAACGATATTACATTGGCCGGCAGCTTTTGCACCGGACAGTGCAATCGTGTCGGAGTCACGATTACACTAAACGACGATGTTTACACCGGCATAACCCCCGAAACGTTTGAAAGATTCTTTACTGACAAGCTAATGCCTGCTTTAGAGAAGGAAAGGACGGAGTTCAATGGAGTGTTTGATTCTTAAAAAATCCAACTGCAAAAACTGCTATAAATGTATTCGTCAGTGTCCTGTAAAATCGATCCGTTTTTCCGGAAATCAGGCGTATATCATCGAGAATGAATGTATTCTGTGCGGACAATGCTTTGTGGTTTGTCCTCAGGATGCAAAGCAAATAGTTGACGAGACGGAAAAAGCAAAAGTTTTGCTTCAAAGCGGTGATCCGGTTGTGGTCAGTCTTGCTCCCTCTTTCGTTGCGAATTATGAGGGTGTCGGCATTGAATCTATGCGTGAGGCACTGAAAAAACTCGGCTTTTATGATGTGGAAGAAACCGCAATCGGAGCCACGATCGTTAAAAACGAGTATGATCGTATGGCGAACGAAGGAACGAGAGATGTTATCATCACGTCATGCTGTCATTCGGTAAACCTGCTGATCCAGAAGTATTTTCCGACGCTGCTACCGTATTTGGCAGATGTTCTCTCTCCCATGCAGGCACATTGTACAGATATAAAAAAACGTATTCCAAATGCAAAAACCGTTTTTATCGGTCCCTGTGTTGCAAAAAAAGATGAAGCACAGCTCTACGAAGGAATCGTTGATGCAGTTCTCACATTCGATGAGTTGACGGCATGGCTTAAAACAGAAAAAATCGTTCCTGAGCAAAAGAAAGATTCCAATGAAAACAGCCGTGCAAGATTCTTCCCTACCACCGGCGGAATTCTCAAAACGATGGCGATGAACAACCCTCAATACAGTTATATGGCAATTGACGGCACGGAAAACTGTATTGCCGCGCTTAAAGATATTGAGAGCGGTAATGTACATAACTGTTTCATTGAAATGTCCGCCTGCGTCGGCAGCTGTGTGGGAGGCCCCGTCATGGAAAAATTCCACTGCTCTCCTGTTAAGGATTATCTGTCTGTATCTGATTATGCAGGTAAAGCGGATTTTGACGTGTCTCAACCCAAATCCGACGAACTCGTAAAGCACTTTGAAGTCATTGACCGTTGTGCCGCTGTCCCGGGCGAATTCGAGATTACCGAGACCCTTCGTCAGATGGGCAAAATGAAGCCCGCTGACGAGCTCAACTGCGGCTCCTGCGGTTACAACACATGCCGCGAAAAAGCAATTGCAATTCTGCAGGGCAAGGCGGAAATCTCTATGTGCCTGCCGTATCTAAAGGATAAGGCAGAAAACTTCTCGGATACGATTGCCCGAAACTCACCCAACGGTCTGATCGTACTAAATGAGAAATTGGAAGTGCAGCAGGTGAATACAGCCGCACAGAGAATTCTTAATCTTCGCACTCCGGGTGATATTCTCGGAGACCAGGTTGTCCGTGTCCTTGACCCCACCGATTTTAATGAGGTGCTTTCGGATGGAAGAGCGATTCATGAAAAACGGGAATATCTGGCTGAATATGGTAAATATGTTGATAAGACCATTGTGTATGATAGAGAATACCGTCTGATCCTTGGTATTCTGCGTGATGTTACCGAAGAAGAGACACAGCGTGAACGGAAAGAGACAATCCGTCGTCAGACCGTTGAAATCGCGGATAAAGTCGTTGACAAGCAGATGAGGATTGTTCAGGAAATTGCTTCTCTTCTCGGAGAGACCGCAGCAGAGACCAAGATTGCGCTTACAAAGCTGAAGGAGTCGATCAGTCATGAATAATCTTTGTGCCGATATCGGTTGGAAAAGCATTAACCACGAGGGTGAACAGCTTTGCGGCGACCACGTGGATATCGTTAACCAGGGTGAAGGTTCTCAGGTTATCGTGTTGGCTGATGGTCTTGGCAGTGGGGTAAAAGCAAGTATTCTTTCTACACTTACTTCCAGGATCATTTCAACGATGATGGCTGAGGGCCTTAAGATCGAGGACTGTGTTTCAACAATTGCAGCTACTTTGCCGATATGCTCGGTAAGAGGCGTCGCATATTCCACGTTTACGATTCTTCATATTATTGAAAACAGAACTGTCGAGATTATTCAATACGACAATCCTAAGGTCATCTTTTTCCGCAATTTTGAAGTATACAATTACCCTGCAACCGAACTGAATATTGAAGGCAAGAAGGTGCTGAAGTCCGTTATTGGTCTTCAGGAAGACGATTGTATGGTGGCAATGAGCGACGGCTGTCCGCATGCCGGAATCGGGCTTGCTTTCAATTTCGGTTGGAAACTTGAAGATATCGCAGATTTTATGCGGCCATTGGTGGCTGCCGGGTATAATGCAAAGACGCTTGCCACAATGCTCGTGGATCAGTGCGATAAGGAATACGGTCATCATCCGGGAGATGATGCAACTGCCTGCGTTGTCAGGATACGTAAACGAAATCCGGTGAACATTCTTTTTGGACCGCCCCGTAACCGTAACGACTGCGATCGTATGATGTCGTTGTTCTTCTCAAAAGAAGGAAAACATATCATCTGCGGCGGCACAACATCATCCATTGCCGCCAAATACCTTGGTCGGCCGGTAAAAGCCAGCCTTACTTATGAAAGAGGTGATGTACCGCCGGTTGCCGAGATTGAAGGGGTTGATTTGGTAACCGAGGGTGTTATTACTATCAATAAAGTAATTGAATACGCCAAAGATGCCCTCGATAAAAACGAACTCTATGAAAAATGGAGTTTTCAGCGTGACGGTGCATCTCTTATTTGTCGTCTTCTTTTTGAAGAAGCCACCGATATAAACTTTTATGTCGGAAGAGCGGTAAATCCTGCACATCAAAACCCTGATCTGCCGATCACATTTAATATTAAGATGAACCTCGTAGAGGAGTTGTCCGAGTGCCTCAAAAAAATGGGCAAGCGGATAAAATTAAGTTATTTCTAAGGGGAAATCCGGATGGGAGTCCGAAAATTCGATAAAAAGTTCCAACACCTGAAATATTATATTCGTGAGGTATGAAAAAAATGTAAAAGATCAGAATAAGGCCGATGACGTGACTAAGCCCAAAAAGAAGAGGAGGTGGCTTCGCGTGTTGATCATAATCTTTTCATCCATCGCAGGAGTCATTCTTCTGGCATATATCTTCGTCATGCTCCATCCGGGTTTTGGCGGAAATGTAACGGGCAAGGATAAAGAAGCCTACGCTTCCAGAACTGACGGTATGGATACTGGTTTTTTTGTTCTTACGGTTATCATGTATTATCATATCCAAAATCAACAGAAAAGTGAATAATGCCCTGCATAACGTCACCTTTTTGTGAGAGGGATGCTTTTTATGGAGATTACTTAGGGGCCTGGGGGCGATAGCCACCAGCATGCAGGTAAATAGGTCGTTCGGTGAAACCGGGCGGGCCTATTTACGTTGCTTGTCGGGATTATACCGAATTCGGTATAATCCTGACAAGCAACGTCTCCATGTACATCTCGGAAACCGAGAGTACAGGAGACTGCTTCTGTGGACACCCCAGACCCCGTCGTACAGAAAAAGAACGAGCTTTTTTATAATAATGTGGAGAAGTTTGAAGTGGATCTCAGGGCGGAGTGCTCTGTGAATGCCAGTCTGGGCATTTTCCTTTGGCCTTGTCCGTCCAGTAATCATATCACTTCCTACTTTGGAAACCGTACGCCACCGAAACAGGGAGCATCTTCAGATCATAATGGCATCGATATCGGAGCAGTAGGAGGAACCGGGATTAGTACAGCACCGCATCTTCACTTTGAGGTCCATGTGAATGGTACGCCGGTGGATCCGTTGCAGTTCTTTGAGTAAGATCCGGATGGCAAATCGCTGTCCGGATTTTTTTTGTTTCTTGGGCATTTTTTCAAAAAAGAAAGCGTTAATTCTATTGTGCTTTCTGTTCAAATTTGCTATACTAAATCATACAGGTTGAACAAATGAAAGAAATGGATAATAGTGAGCGAATCCTATTCTGACATCATCAGACCGGGAAGTAAATACATTTAGAAAAATCATGGAAACGTGATGACTCAAAGCTAACAGGGCCTGTGAAATGGCAGCCAGCTGCACATTTATAAAACGGGCATCGTTTATCATTTTGATGCTTGTTTTTTTTATCTGAATTTTGATCGTAAACGACAGGGGGACTTGACAGCTATGTGGATTGGAAATATGCTGTATACAGCACAGCACGGCGAAACAGGATTGACTGTTTCTTTTTATCATGCGTTGCGGATGAAGCGTGCACAAGTGATTATTGTATCAGAAATGGATGACCGTCGGATTTGAAGGGACAGTATGTCCTCTGTCAGGTTTGGCGGCCTTTTTCTATGGAGCTGCACCTGCGGGTGAAAGTCAGTGAAGCCGGGCAGGCGTTATATGTGATCAGTTCATTTCTTGAGGAGACCGGTTATGGATGGAGTAGTCAGAAGCAGAAAGGCTGTATTATACACGGTTTTGGATGGAATACTGTCCACCGCCGTTTTATTGATCGCTATTTTTGACATTACCCGATATCTGGAGGGGGATTATCAGGATTATTATTTCATGATCCTTTTCCTTATGGTAGCTGCCCAGAAGGTGGTTCATGCTCTTCTCAGGTATGAAAAGAAAGAAAAGAAAGTAGCACGTATATTCATGTCGGCAGGAATCTACCTGCTGTCGACGGTTTTTTACATTATTTCAGACGGCTCCATAGGGTCAATGAAATTACTGGTGGTTTTTCTTTTCATGGATCTGATCATCGGCAGAGTCTATGCGACAATCAGCTGTATAAGATGGAGAACCAGGATTCTGAATATAATGATCGGTTTGTTTTGGACATATTGTGCGATATACTGCATGTTCTTCGTCAAAAGTGTGGATGAGATCGCATCGCTTGTCATGGTACTGCTTGGATATATCTGCCTGCAGTGTTTGTTTCATATCATCGCAATGTCCTTCTCCCAGATCAAGCTGAATATCCTGATGAAGATCATACGGAGAACCTATGCGTTGGAAATCCTGTTCGGACTGGGAATGCTGATCATTTCATTCTCCTATGTTTTGCAGTATTTTGACCAGGATACATTTCACTCATTTGGGGACGGACTCTGGTACTGCTTTGCAGTTGTAACGACGATCGGATTTGGTGATATCGCAGCGGGTTCTCTTGCGGGAAGGATCCTTTCCGTGATCCTCGGGATCTATGGGATCATCGTCGTATCATTGATCACATCGATCATCATCAATTTCTATACAGAAGTAAAGAATGATACAGATGATACGGAAGAAACAGATGACAAGGCTGAGGAGAACGAGGAACAGAAGCTGGATGCAGAGATCCTGGAACTGCGTCAGAAACTGGAACTGCTGACTGAGAAGAAACAAAGGATCACGGGGAAGGATAAATCTCTCCTCAAAGACAATGAAGGGAGTAATGCTGAGTAATACATGGGACGATAAATGGGGAGGATATAAGTTATGGGTGATGAAACAAAAACAATGACTGAGGTTGATGCCGTGACAGAGAAGGCTGAAGGAAAAGCAGAAGAGACTGCTTCAGTGGAGGAAAAGTCGGGGGAGATCGCCTCCGTAGAGGAAAAGGCGGGGGGGATCGCCTCTGTAGAAGAAAAGGATACGGTAAAGGAAGAGAAAAAGAAGAGTAAAAGGATCTCGATGTATGATGTGACTTCGGAGAATGACACCACTAAGTTCAAGGGGATCTTTTCCTATCGCCATTTCAGGATCGCAGGATGGGTATGTATGGCTATGACCGTGGCCAGTATCATGATCGGTTTGGGAATGAAAATGTCTTCACGTGTAACTGAGAAGTATTCCGGTGTTCATGAGGTATTATCCTTCTTTGCTGAATTGGGGGTTTTCCTTTTCCTCTTTGCCAACTTTGCAGTGATCATCGATAAGAAATCCGGCTATAAAAAGCTTTTCATCATGTATGGGGCTTTGGCAGGTGGATTCGTACTGCTTTTTGCTGATGTATATTATCGCTTTTTGGGCGGAATTATCGGATCGATCGGTGATGCAACAGGAAAGAGTATCAGTACTGCAGATCTGATGGGGGGAGGATTCAAGACTTTTAACGTTTTTTTGGATATGCTTCTCTGTACAGCCGTGATCTTCTTCATTGATTACAGGCCGACCAAATATTTCGTTGGAAAGAAGCTTTACATCTTCCGGGCTTTTGTGGCGATCCCGATCCTTTATGAGCTTGTATGTATCCTTCTTAAGTACTTTTCCACAGTGGATGGTTTGAAGCTTCATCCCATGGTGTCGCCCTTCCTTACCACAAAACCGGTACTCTGCTTCCTTCTGTTTGTCCGAATGGCCTTTTACATTAAGGGAAGGGAAACAAAGTTCCTGAAGCATGGAAAGACACTGGAGGATTACGATGCTTTCATGAAGACCAACAGGAACTCTCTCCAGTTTGCCAGAAAATTCGCCCTGATGACTTTTATCTACGGTCTTATTGATCTGGTGATAGTGATTGTTCTGATAATTCTTCGGCTTGCAAATGCGGGAGTATTACAGGCTTTTCTGGATGCAGGGGCGGACAATCAGGAGGCTATGCAGCTGCTTGATTATGTGATAGAAGAAGCAAAGAGTATTGGCTTCGGTGGCGCTTTCTCGATGATCTTCATTGCACCCTTCATTCTGTTCTTCTCTTATACGAAGAGCTATAAAAAGTCCAAGGTTGATACTCTGATCCCGGTTGGGGCTATCGCAGTGATTGCTCTTGTTGCAATCGAAGTCGGCCGGAAGATCCTCATGCTGATGCCGGAAAAGATTGTTAATCTGATTGGGCTATAGACTTTTCCCCGGTGGGAGAATAATAATATGCAGGACTAAAAACTACTCTGACAATGAAGAAAGAAGGGAACGTATATGAAGATCACAACATTTAACCCGTTTATTTCCACATCACACGCTGATGAGACGATTCGTTTGTTTGAAGAGCTGGGCTTTGAAAGAACCCATAAAAAAGTGGGAATTGAGATAGCAGAAAGGGATGATACGGTTATCCGAATGAAGGACGCGAATGGATTCCATCTCGATATCCTGCAGCCGGAGGGTGAGTTGCCACGGGATATGGTGGGGATTCGTGTGAATGTGGACAACTTTGATGAAGCATATGAACTGCTGAAAGAGCGTGGCTTCAGGAATGCCTATGGTGATGAGACGGTGAGTACCGCTTCTTCCAAGGCTGCAATGATGATCTCTCCCTCGGGTTTCAGCATTTGCATCGTCAAGCATATCATAGAAAAGAAATAGGAAGCGGCTATATCTCAGTGAATGAATTCGTTCAGGGCTAGTGGGTAGGTAAGACCGGTGCATGGACAGATCCGGTACGCTACAGCTGGCATAAGTCCGGCGGTAAGTGGTGGTACGGAACCAAGGATGGCTGGTATGCAAAGGGCAAATCCTACACCATCGACGGCAAGAAGTACACCTTTGACAAGAAGGGCTACACGAAGTAAACATTAAGCTTTATGGCAGAACCCGGCATTATACACGCCGGGTTCTGTTCATTTGGAGAAAACTATAAGGGTTTCATACAATCGCCTCTTTTCGGCAGAGTGTGTTTCCTGTTTTATCTTCTACGATGGTGGGAATGACCGCCTTGTTCCTGAACGGCAGGTTTTTCGTAAGTGATCCCGAGTGCGTCGGAGACGGCTTCTATGATTCCCTGCGAGCTGTAGGTGGCACCGCTGACGGTTTGAACATTTGGGCTCTGTGATGCCAGGATATCGGAGATGATGGTATTTTGTGCCTGCCGGAAGAAGCGTTCATCATCTCTGTAGGAGAGTACGGTGATATCCGTGATCTTTCCGCCGCTGACTGTCACGCTTACTTCCGTTTCACCCCGGTATCCGGTTCCTGTTCCGGTATATACACCATCTGTAAAACCATTGTTTTCGCCGGTTTCATTCGATGATGACTCTTTCTGTTCCTGGTTGGGATCCAGAGGGGTCAGTTCGACTTCATGATCGCCTGTTTCCTTTGATGTGGACTCCGTATCATTATTGGCGGAAATGATGATATCGCCATCGTTTCCGGCCGCTGCAAGTGCGTTGGATACAGCATCTATGATTCCCCTGGAGCTGAAGGTCGCTCCACTGACAGTTGCAACATCTGTGTCCTGAGAGGCAAGTATGCTGCTGATGATCTGACTTTCGGCGAGGTTGAAATACTGCCGGTCATCCCGATAGGACAGGATCTCGATATCTGAGATATAACCATTCTCTACGTTTACGGACACCTGGACGGCACCCCGAAAGCCCTGAGCGGAGCCGGTGTAGGAACCGTCGGTATATTTTCCCTGCATGAAAGAAGATATCTGATTCGAAGCAGATGCTGTAGTGACGGGCTCCTGTTTGATGGTTCCGACATAATACAGGCCTGTGATCATGGCAGCGGCAGCCGTTCCGGCCATCACCGGCGCGGCATTTGTGGAAAGTGATTCTTTCGGACAGGCAGGAATACATTTCATACAATTGATGCATTCACCTGAAGCTACACGTTTGCCCTGATCTACTTCCACACCCATGCTGCATTTGTGGCTGCATGCACCGCAGGATACGCAGGTTTCAGTATTCCGCCGGATCCTGAAGATTCTGAGTAATGAAAGAACTGATAAAATGGCACCGGCCGGACAGAGGTATCGGCAGAAGAATCGTTCAACAAATGTGGAGCCGATCATGATGATCAGAAGCAGAAGACCGCCGATGCTTATGGCGGAAGTCAGTGCGTCCGTGGTTGTCGGACGGCTGAGCATTCCGAAGACATAGATCGGATTGATATCGTTGCTGATCACAACTCCGAGGTTCCATACGAAGATGAAAAGTCCAAGAAGAATTACGTACTTTCCCCATTTCATGATGCGGTCCAGTTTCCTGCCGGGCAGCCTTCGATGCTTCATGAATTTTCCGGATACTGCGTAGATCAGATCTCCGAGGGCTCCGAACGAGCATAGGAACCCGCAGAAGAAACGTCCGAGAAGAACTGTTACGAGAACAATGGCTATGATCAGAAGGATCTCAGGTCCGTTCACTGCCCAGGTGAAGGTGCCTGCGATGACTGACATATAAACATTTTTGAAGGCTGAGTATACAGTCAGAAACAGTCCCGGGAAAAGAAGGAAGCCGACCAGCTGTATGCTGTGCCTGATGATCTGAGTGATTTGTGGTTTTCTGCGTTCGTTCATGCGGTCACCTCCTTTGTAAGCGGGTGATATGGTTTCAGGCGGCTTCTCAGTCCGTCCGTCACATATGTTTTGCCGCCTTTTTGAATCAGAACAGCTTCGACATTGTATTCCTGAATCAGCTTCAGTCCCTTTTCCGCACCGGAGACGATCACTGCGGTGGCAAGTGCATCCAGTTCGTTGACAAGTTTTCCGATCAGGGAAACACCGGCAAGATCCGTTTCGGCCGGCTTTAAAGTTCGTGGGTTGATGATATGCTGATAACGAATGCCATCCAATTCGAAATAGCGTTCGTAAATGCCGGAGGTTACCACTGCCTGATCTTGAATAAGGAGGCTGCCCATAGGACAGCCGGTTCCCGCAAAGGGGTTCTGTATTCCGATCCGGCACTCTCCGCCATAAACGAATACGGTTCCTCCAAAGTTCAGGAGGGCTTTCGGAACATTTTTCTGCTTCAATATTTCCACTGCACGATCGATGGCATATCCTTTTGCAATCCCGCCGAGATCGATGCCCTGTCCTTCATTTTTCAGGAAAACGGTATGGCTTTCGGGGTTCAGTATTACTTCGCTTTTTTTGATGATATGCGATGCTTTTCGAAGTTCAGAGTGGGATGGGAGTTTTCGGGTCTCTTTTGCTTTCCGCCAGATTTGGATGACCGGAAGAAGGCCTGCATGGAAGGCTCCGTCCGTTTTAATGCGGGCGCGTTCTGCGTGGACCAGAAGACGGAAGGTATTCGTATCTACCTTCACCTCCTGTCGGCCGGCCATGCGGTTGATCTCAGATAATTCACTACGGCTGTCGAATACATTTACCAGATCATGAAGGTTCATGGTGAATGAGCGGATGTCTTCCGCAACATATGCAAATTCTTCAGGGATCGTTATCGTGTTTGCGGTTCCCATGGCAAAGAATGTTTTGGAAAGGACTTTTGTTCGTGTCACATGAATCACCTCATTTCCGGGGTTGAAGCTTGATTGTGATCTGATACTAATCTGCAAAACTGAAAATAAACTGAAGGACGGTAAATATTTAATTGATAAATAAATTGTCAACCTACAAGCGGTAGTAGGTTGACAATTTATTTTGCCTCTGCTATAACAAACTATGGTTTATGAAAAATCATTGAAATTACTTATATGAGAAATAATATAGCGAGGGAAAAATGAATATACAGAATCTAACTAACGAAATAATAGACGGAAGAAGACTTGGAAGAGAGGATGACCTAAGCTTCCTTAAAGAATGCCCACTTGATGAACTAACAGAAGGTGCGGACAAAATACGCAAGGAACTGGTAGGCGATAGAGTTGATCTATGTACTATAATTGCTGGAAAGAGTGGCAATTGTGGTGAGAACTGCAAGTTCTGCGCACAGTCAGCTCACAACCACACAGAGTGCGCAGTATATGGTCTTATGGATTACGACAGGATATATGCGGAAGCCAAATCTAATGAAGAAGAGGGTGTGGATAGATTTGCTATAGTTATATCTGGACACAGCCCGTCTAAGGAAGATTTTGAAAAATTGATTGAAATATATAAAAGGCTTCGAAATGATCTCAAGATATCACTTTGCGCCTCACTTGGATTTCTGACAAAGGAGCAATTCGACAGGCTCTATGAGGCGGGAGTCAGAAGTTATCACAATAACATCGAAACATCGCGGAGATTTTTCAAACATATATGCACTACTCACACATTTGAGGACAAGATTGCAAATATAAAGAGGGCGCAGGCTGCAGGGCTTAGCGTTTGCTCAGGTGGCATCATCGGAATGGGTGAAAACATGGACGACCGAATCGATATGGCACTCGAACTTTCGGAACTGGGCATCGGGTCAATTCCAATCAACTCGCTTATCCCTATCCCTCACACACCGCTGGAAAACCTTCCAACCCTAACGGAAGATGAAATTCTCAGGACAGTTGCTATCTTCCGATACATCAATCCGAAGAGCAACATACGACTCGGAGCAGGAAGAAAATTGATAACAGAAAATGGCATCGCTGCATTTAAGGGTGGCGCCAGCGCGACAATAACCGGGAATATGCTGACGACCTCTGGTTCAACAATTAAGAACGATCGCGAGATTCTCACGGCACTGGGACGTGAGGTGATAGCATTTTAGTGATAATCGACAGATTCTAATTTATAAACTAAAAGTCTCCCTGTGAACATACAGAGAGACTTTTATAATATGTAGCATCAATTCTCTATTGCAAATACTACTCAGAACTTCTTGACAAGGAGACCATCCATGCCTATACCTATACGAAGAACTATGGACGGCAGGCAGGTTCCTCCGGCAGGAGCAGTTGATCGAGCATGATCTCATGAAACCTGATGAAGTTCGGGCACTGCCGAAAAAGGAATGTGTGCTTTATCTTATGATGTTTGCTGTTGGTGCGCTCTTCCTGTTCCTGAACAAATTGGCGCACAAGAATAAACAAAGACCTATTAATCAATGTACTGACGTGTTGGAACATAAAAACGGAATTCGAAAGAGTGCTTTCTGATAGCTCTTATATGGTGTTAAAAGGACACGCCAAAATAGGTGTCGTGTTTACCCTGATATAATCTATTTGGAGCGAGGGCAGAATGAAGATGAAGAGAAGGATCTGACGGAGAGATAAAGGCTATGGATTACATCAGAGTTACCAAAGACAATCTGGAAAAGGAGCACATTTGCTGCGCCATTTCCAACAATAAGGATGTGCAGGTTTCTTCAAAGAAGGCGTGGCTGGCTGACCGCTTTGAAGAAGGTCTTGTGTTCTTAAAAAGCGTGGAGCGGGGGAAATGCTTTATCGAATATATTCCGGCGGAGAATGCATGGAATCCCATCGAGGCACCCGGGTATATGTATATCGACTGCCTGTGGGTGTCCGGTTCCTTTAAGGGGCATGGGTATTCCAATGATCTGCTTTCCGCGTGTATCAATGACAGTAAAGAGAAGGGGAAGAAGGGGCTTTGTATCTTGGCAGCTGCAAAGAAGAAACCGTTCTTGGCGGACCCGAAGTTCCTGAAATACAAGGGCTTTGAGGTATGTGACGAGGTAGATAACGGGATCCAGTTTTGGTATCTGCCATTTGAAAGAGGGACTGAGCCTCCGTCTTTCAAAGAGTGCGCAAAGCATCCGCATATTGATGAGAAGGGATATGTGCTTTACTATACGAACCAGTGTCCGTTCAATGCAAAGTATGTGCCTGTTCTGGAAGAGACTGCGGAGAAGAACGGTATACCCTTCAAGGCAGTGAAGATTGAGAGCAGGAAGGATGCGCAGAATGCTCCGACTCCGATCACCACATATGCTCTGTTCTGTGAAGGAGAGTATGTCACGAACGAACAGATGAACGATAAGAAGTTCCTGAAGCTGGTGAACGGGTAAAAGCGGGTGTATCAAGATAAAAAACAACTCCCCATGCAAAAGGGTGCATGCAAGGCTGTGACAATTCTGTGACGGATGAAATGATAGAATGAGGACATCATCAACAGGAGGTACACAATATGAATCGTTTTGCAAAGTTTATGCGTGACTATAGTGTGGCCAGATTCCTGATCCCCCTGGGAGTTGTCCTGATCGCGTTCGGTGCGGTTATGTTCGGCATAATCGCAAAGCAGATTGGGTATAAGAAGGTGGATTCCACCATAAGCCGGATTGAACTCTACGAAGAGGAGCATACAGAAGACGACACCCATTACGATACAACCTATACAACCTATGTGAAATACACGGTTGACGGGAAGGAATATGAGGCAGAACTCGGACAGTACGAGGGAGTAAAGGTAGGAGATAAGAAGACGATCATTTACAATCCGAAGAATCCGACGGAGATCTCTGAGAAGGTCAACATCATCGTTCCGATCGCGATCATAGCAGCAGGAGCTGTATCTTTCATCGGTGCGATCATCAGTATCATGAGAACCAGAAAGAAGAATAAAGCATTGAGGAAGCAAGAGGAGGAATGGACGTATGGAAGGTAGAACATATAAGCTGCAGCCGGATAAAAACCTTATGCGGCAGGGATACTATATGGCAGACGAGAACGGAGAGATCGTTTATGAGGCAAAGGTTTTAAAGAACCCGATCTTCGGTGCGGCACAGGTGGATTTCATCAACCATAAGACCGGTCAGACCACACAGCATAAGATCGGCAAGGTGGTTACGAGTTCTATGTCCACGGGTATCGGCGGACTTGACTTTACGGATTTCCTGTCCATCAAGTCATCCTATAAGTATGACGGGGAGAAGATATGGGACTATCTTCATGCACAGGGTGTGCGTCTGAACTCACACATGAGTTCCGAAAAGATCGGAATGACCTATGAACTCAGTGTGAAAGGACAACCGATCGCAACGATCGCTTCCTCTACCCCGAAGGGAAAGAGTATGGTCAGATTCAGCCATGTATATGATGTGACAGTAGCGGATGAAAATATCGATATGGCTTTTCTGGTTGCATTCTCCATTGCAAGAACCGAGCAGGTTTACTACAGCTGATGCGGAGTTTGCGAAAAAACACAATCTACTTCATGTGTTGCCGCTTATGTGCAACTGTGATTTCTTTGGAATTGAGCAGCTTCATGGGACTTTACTCCGTTGCGGAACCTGCGGCAATAGTGATATTTGCGATTACTGTGTTGTTGGCGATAAAAAACCGCTTGCAGACAGATATGAAATTAAGACCGATGACAGCGGTTTTCTTGTCAGTGTAGAAAAAGAGAGATAAAACATTATCTCGGAAGATAAAATGAGAAGGAGGAACCCCAAATGAATGAAAAGGAACAGATTCTTGAAGCAATGAAGAAGGCAGGAGAGCCGCTCAATGCAGGAAAGATTGCAGAACTGACTGGGCTTGACCGTAAGGTGGTAGATAAGACGATGACTGCCATGAAGAAGGACGGATCCATCGTTTCTCCGGTTCGCTGCAAATGGGAGCCTGCGGAGAAATAATGCGTTAGAAACTGAATACTGAACCAGAAGGAACTGATCACCGCATCGGTTCCTTTTAATATGCCCGGATAACCGGGCTTTTTTAACCCTATAAGCAAGAAGTCCCCCGCCTCCAAGGCGGTGGGATGAATTGCCAATCAGCGCTTGAAAGTCGAACACGTGTTTGGTATAATGAATGTATGAATAAAGCACTCAAATACAGATTATACCCAAAGTTGAGTGCTAATTTAAATTCCGCATTGCAATAGTAAATTCAGGTTGAACTGACTTTACCTTTGCACATCTTTTCGAGTATACTAATCAGGCTGCTGATTACCTGGCCTGTGCAGAAAGAGAGGAAAGATGAATACGCCTAAAGGTAATCAGAAACACCTGACATTGTCTGACCGGATCAACATTGAAAAGGGATTAAATAATGGAGACTCCTTTGCAACTATAGCAAGAGTGGTGAATAAGGATGCTACTACTATTTCAAAAGAAGTGAGAAAGCATTCTAAAGTCAAGGAGTATAAAGGCTTTGCCAATACGCCATGTGAAGCCAACAAAGATATACACTCGCCCTGTGGTATAAAACATGTATGTGGAGATATAGAATGTAACCGCACTTGTCGACTGTGTAAGAAATACAGATGTAGTGATGTATGTAAGGCCTATCAGCCACAGCAATGCCCGAAGCTAAAGAAAGCCCCTTATGTATGTAATGGATGCGGCAAACGTGTGAATTGTATGATGGAAAAGAAGATTTATTCTTCGAAGTATGCAGAGGACTGTTATCGCGAAACATTAAGTTCAAGTCGCGAGGGCATCAATCAGACACCTGAAAGCATACAGAAGATGAATGATATTCTTACTCCACTTATTAAAAAAGGGCAATCAATATCACATATATACGCAACGCATGCAGAGGAACTTGGATGCTCTAAAAGAACAACCTATACGTATATTGATTCCGGTGTGTTTGATGTCAGGAACATTGATCTAAGGCGAAAAGTAAAATATAAGAAACGCAAGAAATCAACGAGTACAAGCGCTAAAAGCCGTGCATACCGTATCAACCATAACTATGAAGATTTTCAAAAATATATTGAAAAGAAAACCGATGTAAGCATCGTAGAAATGGATTGCGTTGAAGGAAATAAAGACGGCCATAAAGTTCTGCTGACTCTGACATTTCGCAAGACTAACCTGATGCTGATATTTCTTTTGGAGAATCAAACGCAGGAAGAGGTACTGAAAGTATTTAGCTGGCTTGAAGAAAAGCTTGGTACAGATCGGTTTAAAAGTCTTTTTGAAGTTATCCTTACTGATGGAGGCAGTGAATTCTCTGACCGTGAAGGAATGGAAACTTCACAAGATGGAAAAAAACAGAGGACAATAGTATTTTACTGTGATCCGTATTCCTTTTGGCAGAAAGGATGCTGCGAAAAGAACCATGAGTATATCAGATATGTTCGTAAAAAGGGATCAACGTTTGATGACCTGGATCAGAAGAAAATGACTATTCTGGCCAATCATATTAATAGCACAAAAAGAGACAGCCTGAACGGTCATAGCCCATTCGAACTGTCTCAGTTGCTTCTGGATAATAAGCTGTTATCGGTCATGAGATATAAGCTCATTGCTCCGGATGACGTTATACTTACTCCAGAATTATTAAAATAAAAAAGTTAGTGCACAGGCAGGTATTACGCATTTTGAATTGCAGAAGTAAATTCAGATATGCGGAACTTAGTCTCGCACTCTAAGCCCGGATATCCTTTTAGCATACTCAAAATCCGGAAAAAACCGTTCTGTAGGAACAATTATAACAGAAAAATCAAGAAAAACAAATGCGAAAGCAGACGTTAGTATCACACATTTATTGGATCCGCACGTATGCGGAAGTTAATTCCGCATTCAAGTAGATTATACCCAACAAAAACACAGATGCAGATGTTTGCCAAGACCTTCGGCTGTTGCCGAAAGGTTTGGAATCTTATGCTGTCAGAAAAAGTAGAAGCCTATAGGAATACCGGTAAGTTTGTCGTTGTAACTCCTGCCAAGTATAAGACAGATTACCCATTTCTAAAGGAAGTAGACAGCCTGGCATTGGCCAATACTCAGCTGAATCTGCAGAAGGCATTTCGCAACTGTTTCAGTAAAACACGGAAGAAACGTAATGCTTTCCCAAAGTATAAGTCAGCAAAACGCAGTCGTAAGTCGTACACCACGAATAATCAGAAAGGAACTGTTGCTATCCTTGAAAACTCTATACGATTACCGAAGGTTGGTGTTGTAAGTGCGGTGATCCATCGTATGCCGGATCCGCATTGGAGACTGAAGTCCGCAACTATATCACAGGATTGTGACGGTAAGTATTTCGCGTCTGTGTTGTTTGAGTATGAATCTACATCGGTGGAACCAGTACTATGCACTGAAAATGCTATAGGGTTGGATTATTCATCAAAATCTCTATATGTGGATAGTGATGGAAATCATGGCAGCCACCATAAGTATTATCAGGAAAGTCAAAAGCGTCTTGCAAAAGAACAACGCAGATTATCTCGTAGGATTGGTTCGAGAAAAGGTGAATCCAAATCATCCAATTATCTGAAACAGTTGCATAAAATAAACAAAATGCACAAACATATATCCAACCAGCGGAAAGATCAGCTGCACAAACTGTCAACAGGGATAGCCAACCGGTATGACATCGTCTGTGTCGAATCGTTGAACATGAAGTCTCTGGCTAATAGGAGCTTTGGCAACGGCAGATCTACGTTGGATAATGGTTATGGGATGTTTCTCAGCATGTTGGAATACAAGCTGTCTGATCGTGGGAAATGTCTGGTGCGAGTAGACAAATGGTTTCCAAGTAGTCAGTTTTGCCATTGTTGTGGGACCATAAATCCGTTGACCAAAAAGCTTGATGTTCGGAAATGGACATGTCCTGCTTGTGGTGAAACGCATGATCGCGATATCAATGCAGCCAAAAACATCCTAACGGAAGGCCTGCGAATCTATAAACAACAGTTTGTCGCCTAATGCGATAAATGAACGGTAGGGATGGAATAGCCCGAACTTACGCCTGTGGACATCGTGTAAGACTTCTATAACGAATATCGTTGACGAAGCTGTGGTGGTTGAAACAGGAAGCTCCGACCTCTATAGGTCGGGGTAGTTCACTGAAAGAGAGGTAAAGCAACATGATGAAAAAAGGCGCCATTTCAGGAGATGGGAGAGCAGGTCGATGTCTGCAACGATTTCTAAAACAACAGACCCTCTTGCGGCACGTTCTCACCATACCGGCAAAAATCAGGGTAGATTCGTTTAACAAGGTATATTATAATCATAACAGATACAAGGGGGCGGCCGGTTTATTCGCCCTCCGGATCGCTTACAAGATCCGTGAGCGTGAAAAAACAAAGGGGTCTGGAAGAATGGCGGACAGCGTAGAATATCAGATATTTATCGGATGCAAGGATTCGCAATTTCAGGAAGAGGTTGTGGCAGAACAGGAACTGATCCGTGTGATAACCGATTATTTCGAACGAAAGAGGATGGATTTTTCGTTGATGACGAGGTGTACCATCTGGCGGATGAACTGAAGCGGATCATCAATACAGATGTGGTGCTGATCCCGAAAACGGAAATTGAGTATTGCTATATATAAAATGAGGGAAAGGAATAGCGAAAATGACGGAACCGATAGACTATAGTTTAAATGTGACCCGCAGCGATGCATTGATGTTATATGCAACCTCCCAGGGAGGGTATACGGTGAGGCTTCATCTCAGGTTGGATGAACCGATCCGGCCGGATGCCATGCGGAAAGCGCTGGATCTTACGGCGAAAAGATATCCGTACTTTTGCGTTTCGCTGAAGCGGAATGAGCGGGAGGCATATTATGTAAGAAATGATTCCCCTGTAGCGCTTCTTCACACGGATCAAATGATCACATTGGGATCGGAAGATACAAATGGACAAATCTGGGCGGTTTGCTACAGTGAGGAGCATCTCTATCTGGATTTCTTTCATGGCCGTGCCGACGGCACCGGGATGTACCGGGTGCTGGCAACCCTTCTTTATTACTATTTTCATGAACTATACGGGCTTACGGACAGCAGCGGGATCCGGACGCTGGAAACGCCCGTGACAAATGCGGAGACGGTGGATCCGCTGGAGGCATTTCCCCTGATCGATCTTTCCACACTGCAGATTCCGCCCCTGCCTCGGGCGCTCAACTTGATGGAAAGTCTTGGACTGGAACGGGGAGAGGGGAAAGGCTATATCCGGAAGCTGTCCATACCGGAGGATGTGCTGATTCCCTTTATTAAGGGAAATGATGCAAGTCCGGGAATTCTGGCATGTGTCTTGATGGCCAGAGCCATAGAACGGGTTATTCCGGAGCATACACTTCCCATCATCAATCATTATGTGATCAACGCACGTCCTATGCTGAATGCCCCGGATACCTTCCATAACTGCCTGGGAAGAGCGCTTCTGGATTTCAGCGATGCGATCCGGAGGATGCCGCTGGATAAGCAATGTACGGCATATCGTGGGAAAACAATCCTTCAAAGCGATGAGAGCACTGTCAGAAAGCTGCTCACCGTTTCTGCCTCGAACAGTCAGCGAATCCTCGACCTTCCGGATTTTGACGCGAAGGTTATGGCGGCAAGACGCTCCATGGAAAATGCTTTTTCGGCATTCTCCTATACGGTCAGTTATGTAGGACGGTGGGCGTATCCGCAGCTGGGGGAGCATATCCGGGAGTTCTGGACGGAGACCCCGGGAGGACCCTTCCCTCTTCTGGAGCTTTCCGCGATCAACGGAAATGTGTATATCTCCATGATCCAGACCTTTCGTGAGGATGTCTATTATCAGGTATTCTTAAAGGAGCTGGAGGAGAATGGCATAACCGTTAATGAATACGGGATGACTCCGATTCAGACAGCGGAGGTTAGATTCTAAACTACGGATATGGGCAGCAGACTGGATAATCCATTCCCGGATTCCTACGATGTGGATTTAGCTGAAATCAGGATAGCTGAAAAGCTGGTTATAGGATAGTTGAGACCCCCGGTTTTTACCGGCGGACAGGTACTGAAGACTGATCAAAGGAAAGCTTGGAAATGAAGAAAAAGATCGGCATGATCAACAGGATCATGGTAATAAGTGTGATGGCATTAACGGTCGGCATTATTTCGGCCGGCTGTGTAAAAACAGGTTCATCTTCGGAATCGGCTGCGGGGAATGCGGTAATAGGCATCATCGGAGCTATGGATTCGGAAGTTACTTCGCTTAAGGAGCATACAAGCGATAAAAAAACAACCGTTATTGCCGGTATGGAATTCATAGAAGGGACGCTCCGGGGCAGATCTGTTGTAATAGTTAAATGCGGCGTGGGCAAAGTGAATGCAGGCATATGTGCCAATACACTTATCAATAATTTTGGCTGTACCAGGATTATTAATACAGGCGTAGCCGGTTCGCTTAATAACGATATCAATATAGGTGATATAGTTGTATCGGTTGATGCGGTCCAGCATGATATGGATGCTACTGCTCTTGGTTTTGAGAAGGGCGAGATACCATATACGGATATGCGTGTATTTTCCGCGGATGCGGGTCTCAGACAGGCAGCTGTGAGGGCTGCGAAGGAATCCGCGCCGGATATCAATGTTTATGAAGGCAGGATCTGTTCAGGAGATCAGTTTGTTGCGACCCGTGAACAGAAGGATGAGATAATATCCGGTTTTGGCGGCATGTGCACCGAGATGGAGGGCGCAGCCATGGCGCAGGCCTGCTGTCTGAACGATACCCCGTTTGTTATCATACGTGCCATTTCGGATAAAGAAGACGGGTCCCAGCACGTTCAGTTTGAGACATTTCAAGCTGATGCTGCCAGAAACTGCGCCAACATCGTAGAATATATGGTTGAACATCTTGCGGACTGATCGTATTCGGGTGTTTCTCTTCGGAATATCAGTCGTAGAATGTCTGCTCTGTCCTTGCGATAGCGAATACAGTCAGGAAGGTGAGACTCAGATCCTAATCAGCGATGGCGCGCTCGTCGCAATTACACTTATGATTGCTGAATCAAGACCGGAAGAAAAGGATATAATGGTAGCGCTTGTTATGAATTATCTGACGATTTAGATATGGAATTAGCAAATCAAATCGTAGTTTACTGAAAAGAGGATGAATGAAAATGTCTAAAGAAAAAGCCTTTGCGCCGAAGAATTACGTAGTTGGAAAGTACGCTGTGGGGACTTCATGTTTTTCCATTGTTGATATCGGTCGTAAAGAAGTACTTGGAGATGGCGAAGGGGATCGGAAGATCTCAGTGCTCATGTATTATCCGGCTGCAAAGGAAGATGTAGAAGGAAGAAAGCGGGCCGCGATCTTTTCAGATGCAAAGAAAACTGCCATCATGAAAGCGTATCATATCAGAAAAGTCAGTGATGAGATGAATTATGCGGACTACTATGAAAATGTTCCTGTTGCTCAAGGGACAAAGTTTCCGCTGATCATGTTCAGCATGGGATATAATTCTTATGTGGAATCCAATACCTACCTGCTCTGTGCGCTTGCCAGTTCCGGTTACATCGTAGCTTCTGTTGGGCATGCTTATGAAGCAGTGGAGAACGATTATGAAGACGGAAGCTATGATCTGTATGATAAGAAAATCAATAAGCGTATGTATAACGGAAAATGGAAGAAGGCTCATAAAAACCTGCTGAAGAAAGGCTTCCCCAGGAATGAGGATGAATATGTGGCCGCACTCACTGAATTTGAAGCTTTTCAGAATGAGTATACACCCTACATCATGAATCGTGTAAAGGAATGGGAGGCGGATATCCTAAAGGCATTGGGAGAGGTGAAGATCCGGTATGGCGAACATTTGGATCTCAGCAGAGGAGTCGGAGCATCCGGACATTCTCTGGGAGGGTGTCTTGCTTATTTCCTGTGCCGATACAACGATGAATTCAGCTGCGGTATCAATATGGATGGCGGACTCTTCGGTAATTATCCGGAGAAGATCATGGAGAAGCCATTCTGTCAGATCAGCTGTAAGGAAAATGTGAATGTGGAAACCCGTCCATTGGTTCAGACGAAGGCAGATACGTATCTTGTGATTTTTGAGGATATGAAACATATGGGCTTTACAGATGCCAAGTTTTATATCCCCATCAAGATGCTGTCCGGTAAACTGGATTCAGAAGAAATGTTCAGGCATCTGATGTATTGCCATATCCGATTCTTTGACCAGTACCTGAAGGGGAAGGATGTCACATTTAAGGGTATGACATCAGATAAGGTCCATTACAAAAAGATTAACTGATAAATCGGAGTAAAGTCACATGGTTAAAAAATGAGGGCAAATTCACAGTTATGTTAACCACATGACAATGGGTTCAACCCTCTTTTTTTGTTCCTCGAAATCCTTTATAATATCATTTGACGGTTTCTGTGTTTTTCCTGAAAAATATCTATTTCTTAACATAGGTCAATGCAATGCCACAAATAAAATGATACAGTTGGAGTGAGTGCGGCACCCTTGCCGTTCCTTTCAAATATCTTAAAGCCGACCTCATCTTCCAGCAGTTTTACCTGATAGGAAAATGTGGGCTGGCTTACAAAGGCATTCTCTGCAGCGCGACTGAAGTTAAGTGTTCGCGCCGGTTCTATACAGTAATCGATCTGTTTGGTGGTCATCGAAAAATCCCCCAGAATCAGTTATTTAAAAATTAAATCAATTATAGGATATTTGAATTGGAGATTTCAAGCGCTTCATGCAATAATTATATCAACGAAGCGAAACACACAGGAATGATCAAACAGATAATGAATAAACAAAACGGAACATGGAAACTGACGAGTTCAAAGGCTTCAACCTATTAATGAATGGAGGATCATGCAATGGAATATGTAACACTTAATAACAAACTGGAATGTCCTGTAGTCGGGATCGGAACATTTATGCTTTCGCCTGCCGATGCGGAAAACAGTGTAAGAGAAGCACTTAGGATGGCTAAGATCGCGGAGCTTGATAAAAATGAGAGATACTATCACAGGACAGATGAGCAGCTTGTCCAGTTTGCAGGCTGGAGGCCCGATTTTGAAAAAGGTTGAGGTGAGCAGAGGCAGTCACTTAAAATAGTGGCCGCCTCTTTTTTGGACTAAAGGATAGAAGATATACCGTTTAAAAACAACTTTCCCGATAAATCAATCAGAGAATCAAGGGGAATTATCTTACCATCGGTAACCCACTGACGGTAGATATTGGAACTTGTCAGTGCCAGAAAAGTATTGATGATATTCTGTTCTTCCGGGGAGAAAACTGCATAAGGATTGTGGCGGCTCCGGTTGTGCCGGAGCATTGACATAAAGAATTTGTCGGCAAACTCACGGTAACTTGCTGAACAGACAATCTTTTCCATATATGGCTCCTGATCAGCCATGAAAGTAAAGAATACACGGTTTACCTCCGTGAATGGCGCATCAGGAGGTACCTGATCGATTGCTTCATAGTATTTTTCTGACAGTTCTGAAAACATGTCTTCATATAAAGCTTCGATGCAGGTATAGTGCAGGTAGAAGGTTTTTCTGTGGATCATGGCGCGATTAGTTAGTTCTTTGATGGTGATCTCAGACGCATCCATCTCACAGATCATCTTTTTGAAAGTCTCCTTGATGGCATTTTTCGTCTTTTGTATGCGGAGATCTGTTTTTCTTTCGATAGGCATGGGATCCTCCTTGAAATGTCCACATTTAAAAATATGTGGCTTACTCGCCACAATGAACAATGTGGAAATGGCTTTTATAATTGTTTTTTATTATACTGTCCACAGAACGAAAAATCAACACGTGGATATTTATACAGGAGGCTATTATGGCAGAGAAAATCGTACAGACAGCAGGAAGAGATGCGCTTGGTACTTTCGCACCGGAGTTCGCTCATTATAACGATGACATTCTCTTTGGAGAGAACTGGAATAATGAGGATATTGATCTGAAGACAAGATGTATTATTACTGTAGTGTCGCTGATGTCTCAGGGGGTTACCGATAGTTCCCTAAAGTATCATCTGACAAATGCGAAGAATCATGGCGTAACGAAGAAGGAGATGGCGGCTATCATTACTCATACTGCTTTCTACTGTGGTTGGCCCCATTCCTGGGCTACATTTAACTTGGCTAAGGAAATATATGCAGACGAGGAATAAAACCATGAAGAATGTCATTATCACGGATGGAAGTGTAAGAATCCGGGCGACACTTAATGACACTCTGGCTGCGAGGGATTTTGAAAAAAGACTGCCGTTTACATGCAGCGGATACGACTCAGGAATTGACTACTGCTGCAGTGCGGCAAACGGACTTTACGATCCTTTGGAAACGCAGGTCGGATGGAAGAACGGAGATATCAGCCTTGGAGGTGGATGGTTCGCGCTTCTGTATGGCGGAGAGGAAGCATCCGGAAAGTATAAGGATATGATGATCATCGGCCATATCCATGACGGTGATCTTAAGCTGGTAGGACAGATGCCGGAGCGTGTGACGCTGACGGTATCGGAAGAATAAAGGAGGCAGATCAACATGAAGAGAAGGATATCGATACTGGCATTTATCCTGCTGGCTTTTGGACTGACTGCCTGTGGGAAGAACGACGGACAGGCAACGACAGGCGCGGCAGTGACCGTACAGACGGAGAGTTCACAGGAGAAGAAAACCGAGAATAACAGCGGTAATGAGAAGGATCAGACCACATCCGCGGCAACGGAAGCGGTTCCGGGAGACAAGTCGTCGGAAAAAACAGACAATACAGAGAAGAAGAGCGGGACTCTCGTAGTTTATTTCTCTGCAACCGGAACCACTAGGGATATCGCGGACAAGATCGCAGGCATCACGGGAGCGGACGTATATGAGATCAAGGCGGCACAGGCATATTCGGATGCGGATCTTAACTGGAACGATTCCGACAGCCGCTCAACGAAGGAACAGAATGACCCCTCCGTAAGACCGGAGATCGGCAGTGAGACCATATCCCTTGAGGGATATACAAAGATCTACATCGGATATCCCATCTGGTGGGGAGAAGAGCCCCGCATCATGGATACATTTGTGGAGAGCTATAAATTCGACGGTATCACCATGATCCCCTTCTGCACCTCCAGCAGCAGCGGGATAGGCAGGAGCGGACAGAACCTTGCAGACAATGCAGGAAGCGGAAACTGGCTGGATGGAGAGCGCTTCGGAGCCGGCGCGTCAGAGGATGAGATCAGATCCTGGATCGATGGTCTGCTGTAAACAGTAAGGAAAGAGAGGACGGATCCATGCTGAAAAAACATAATACGATGATAAGAAGAACAGTGGATGTCTGCATGACCGCCCTCTTACTATGCCTGATGGCGTATCAGGTGACAGGCGAAACACTTCATGAGTGGATCGGGATAGGCATGACGGTCCTGGTGATCCTCCACCAGATCCTGAACAGGAAATGGTACGGGGCGATGTTCAAGGGAAAGTATAAGTCGTACCGGATGATCACAACGGTGATCAGTGTCCTTCTTATTATATCCTTTGCACTTACGGCATTCTGCGGAATGGCCATGAGCGGCCATGCAGTACCGTTTATGTATGGCATGGTAAAGGTTTCCTTTGCAAGAAGCATGCATCTGTCCATGTCACATTGGTCGTTTGTGTTAATGGGGCTGCACCTCGGACTGCATATCCCGGTAATGTTTGCGAAGCTTTCGATCGCGGATAAAATAAAGACGGCCATATCCGTGGTATTCTGCATCATAGCAGGTACAGGGCTGTTTTTATTCATAAAAAACGGGGTGCCGGATTATCTCTTCTTCCAGGTTCCCTTTGCATCTCTTGATTACGAGAAATCCGGCATCCTTGTTTTTCTGGAAAATATCCTGCAGCTTACATTTTGGGGATATATCGGGACAGAGACCGCCGTACTGTGCAGGAATTCACAGAGGAAGAAAGAGGAGAAGAAGAATCCGCTGCTGCCTGTGGTCCTGATCATGGGTGCAGTGTTACTGGGGGTGATCATTCATATGTTAGCAGGAAATAGAGACAAAAAGGGATCCGCCGGGGCAGGATGGAGTAGCTTCGGTAAAACGGTAAAAACATCATCATCCGAAAAGACGGATAAAACAGAAAAAACGGAGTCAACAACCGAAAGTCGGGCAGGACAGACAGCGGAGCCTTCGGCAAAAGCAGATCCGGCAAAGGTGCAGGACGGATTTATTCTGGTTGGAAGCGGGACATTTCTCATGGGAAGTCCCGAGTCCGAGAACTGGCGAATCGATGATGAGGTGCAGCATGAAGTAAATGTATCGGCATTTTATATCGATCCCTATGAGACAACTCAGGAAGATATTCAGGCCTGGCTCGATGTGAACGGGATCGCCAGATAGAGAAACCCAATGATCCGATTACGTATAGAAGAATCTTAGTACTCTGATCTCCATACAGGTCACCTCCATAGATATTCTAATAAAGAATAACTAATAATGCAATATAGATATTGGACATTTCTTGTCTGCGAGAATAAACTGTAGGAAGAGTAGGATGTGAAGCAACGCACTTGAAGGGAGAAAAAGAGATGAAAAAAACGATAGCTTTATTACTGGCAGTTATTATGTGCGTTTCTGTTACGGCTTGCGGTACAGGAAATACGGAAACAGAGACAGTACAGGAGCAGATTCAGCCACAGCCTGCTGAAGAGGTTGCAGCTATACAGGAAGACTCATCAGAGGTTTCAGAGACAGATAACACATCAGATGTAAAAGTTGCAAAGGATGGAGCTGATATGCAGACCGAGGACAAATCAATGCCCACAAGGATACCGATGGAGGGCGGCACAAAGATCAATATGTATTTTGGGGATACGCTCATCACCGGAGTGTTGAACGATTGTGATACAGCAAAGGCATTCATTGAAAAGCTTCCCATGACGCAGCATGTGAGCAGGTATTCACACGATTTTTGCGGAGTGACAGAAGATCTGCCATACAATGCGGACGAAGTACATTACGGATGGCTGAACGGGGATATAGATTATGCGATCAATGCGCCATACTTTACGATCCTGTTTGAAGATGAGGATAAATCGGAGCAGTATGGTGACCAGGTAAATATCGGTGTCATCACCGTTCCGCTCAGTGAGATCGCTGCATTGGAAGGATCCTATGACGTTCGTATAGAGCTGGCTGAGTAAGGAGGATACATCAGATATGAAGAAAAAAAGATGGATAGGGATGCTGCTTGTTTTCGTTCTGCTCTTTGCTTTGGCGGGATGCGGAGCAACGGGGCAGGCACAGAATGAAAAGAAAAATGAAACTGAAGCAACGCCTCAAACGGAAGCTGCCAAAACGGAGACAGTCGAAACAGAGGCTGCAGATGCGGTAGAAAAAAATACAGGAGACGGTAAAACACTTGTTGTGTATTTCTCATACACAGGTCATCTGGACAGCATGGCTCACTGGATCGCAGATGAATCGGGTGCAGATCTTGTAAGGGTAATGGCAAAGGAAGCATATCCCGAGGATTATGATGAAACGGTAGACAGAGCCAAGAAGGAACAGGATGATGATGCCAGACCGGAGATCGACATTGATCTGACGGAGGAACAGATGGCGGAATATGATACGGTGTTCTTTGGGTTCCCGGTATGGTGGTATGACATACCCATGCCGATGTACACCTTCCTCGATTCATATGATCTTTCCGGAAAAACCATTATCCCTTTCCTGTCACATGAGGGAAGCTCAAACGGGGCAAACGCGAGAAAGACGATAGAAGAGCATGCAGTAGGTTCCACGGTAAGATTTGATGATGCGCTTTCCATACGGGGCAGTGAAGTGGATTCTTCTGAACAGGCTGTCAGGGACTGGGTGGATGGTCTGGGCTTTGGTAAATAATAAAAGAACGATGGAGGGAGTCTTTATTCGTATAGCTTAAAACGAAAGGAGAAATAACCATGTTAGGTAATTTTAGCTACAAGAATGCAACAAAACTTTATTTTGGAGATGATTCTCTTAAGTATCTGAATGAAGAACTTCCCAAGTATGGAAAAAACGTTCAGCTGATCTATGGAGGAGGCTCCATAAAGAAGAACGGTATTTATGATGAGATCATAAAGATCTTAAAGGACAACGGGAAAAATATAATAGAAGATCCGGGTGTAATGCCGAATCCTACTATCGAGAAGCTTCGCGAGGGTATTAAGATCGCAAGGGATAATAAAACAGATCTGCTTCTGGCAGTGGGCGGAGGTTCCTGCTGCGATTATGCAAAGGCGGTTTCCGTATCGGTGAACTGTGATGAGGATCCATGGGATAAATACTATATCAGGTTCGAGGAACCTACATGCGATATCCTTCCGGTAGGATGTATCCTTACTATGGCCGGGACAGGATCTGAGATGAACGCAGGTGCCGTAATAACCAATCATGAGCAGAAGCTGAAGATCGGGCATGTTTTCGGAGAAGAGGTAATGCCCAGGTTTTCAATCCTTAATCCCAGGTTTACCTTCTCGCTCCCCAAAAGGCAGATGGTAGCAGGCATTTATGATATCTTCAATCACATATGCGAACAGTATTTCTCCGGAGAAGATGACAATACGAGCGACTATATCGCAGAAGCTCTTATGAAGTCACTGATCCACAGCTCACTCATAGCGGTTGAGGATCCGGAGAATTATGAAGCAAGATCCAATATCATGTGGACGGCAACATGGGCATTAAATACGCTCATCTCCAGAGGCAAGTCTACAGACTGGATGGTGCATATGATCGGTCAGGCAGTCGGTGCGTATACGGATGCCACACATGGCATGACGTTATCGGCGGTATCGTTGCCGTATTATCGTTACGTAATGCCCTATGGATTGAAGAAATTCAAGAGATTTGCTGAAGAAGTGTGGAATATATCATCTAATGGATTATCCGATGATCAGGTGGCCAATGAAGGGCTTAAAGCTATGGAGAACTGGATGAAAAAGATTGGCGTTGCTATGAACATATCCGAGCTTGGTGCTACAGAGGATATGATCGACGGAATCACAGAAGGAACACTGATCCTCGAAGGCGGATATAAAGTGCTTACAAAGGATGAGATAAGACAGATTCTCAAAAAATCACTGTAGTACATTCTACGATGCAGGGTAAATATAGACAAAGGAGGACTTAAGAAATGAAACAGGAGATCAAGACAACAGAAGCGATTTTTCCGATGCCGGTACTTATGATATCGACATTCAATGAGGATGGCAGCGTGGACGTTATGAACGCAGCCTGGGGAACCATGCTCGACAGGGATAAGGTTGCCCTTAACCTTACGGAGACTCACAAGACTGTTGAGAACATCAAAGCAAGAAAAGGCTTCGTGGTTCATATCGCCGATGCAAAGCATGTGGTTGAGGCAGATTACTTTGGCATCGCAAGCGGAAATACCGAAAAGGAGAAGTTCGCAAAGAGTGGGATGACCTTTACAACGTCTGATCTTGTGGATGCACCGGTTATCAATGAATTCCCGATTGCCATGGAGTGTGAGTTTATAGAGTATCAGAGCGATGATACCGGCCTTGGTGTTATCGGAAAGGTTTTAAGAACGTCTGTTGAGGAAGCCAACATGAAAGACGGCAAGGTGGATATTGATTCACTGGAGGCTATCGCCTTTGATCCATATACCCATGGATACTACAAAGTAAGCGGCAGAGTCGGAGAGGCATTTAAGGACGGCGCCAAGCTGAAATAAAGAAAATAGAAGGCTCTTCAGGGGTGAAGGTGGGTGAAAAGCACCCACCTTCACCCCTGAAGAGCCTAGTATGTCATGTTATTTGATATGTTTCACGATAGAGATGCGGAATCCTGACGGAGATTCCATGACCGCTGACTTGGAACTCTTAACATCGTAGGTTTTATCGCCGTTGACATTTTTGAATCCGCGTGAAGTCAGGATCTCATACGCTTCCTCAAAGTCATCTACATTCATTCGGATCAGCATATGGTCTTGCTGGAGATCTGCTGAGGTCGATATAACATCCAAATGATATCCTTCCGGGTGCTTCATTCGGTTGGATATCACATCGTTTCCGTTGAGTGTATGTGAGGGTGCGTGCGTTTTTTCGAACCCGAGGGATTCAAAAAGGCTGACAATGGAATCTGCATCCGGGGAAACGATGACAGGGTCAAATGACGTAATCTTCATGGTTTATTCCTCCTTGATCTAAATGAGATCCTTGATACTCTGCCCTATAATCATGGGGAAACTTCATTTGTTCCAGAGTTTTGATCTCTGACTCGATTGAAACGTCTATATTATATCAAATTGTAATGATTTTCACCACAACAAAGATCTTTCGATACCTTTACGCCATTAAATGAATGCATGATTTTTCTGATTTTGTTTGCTATAATCCAGAATATAGTTACGAACTGTGAGTATAAAATAACGTAAAAGAGGTGATATCCTGGAAGTGACTGGTTTTACCGATCTTCTGGATGTAAAGAAAAAGTTAAGAGAGGTTTCGGTTGAAAACTGTGCACTCATCGGAAAGGGGGGAAACGGAAGCGTGTACCGTATCTCGGAGGATGAGATCATTAAGGTGTTTACTCAGAATACATCTGTAGAGAGTATCGATCAGGAAAGGAAGCTGGCGCGAAGTGCATTTGTGTCCGGTGTGCCCACAGCCATACCATATGATATGGTAAAAGTGGGAGATAGCTACGGACTTATCTTTGAGATGGTGAAAGCGGATGTGATCGCACGGAAGTTTACAGGTGAACCGGAGCATTTTGATGAATATGCAAAGAAGTATGCGGAACTTTTCAAGAAGATACATTCGGTCAGTCTTGCAGGAAAAGGACTTCCCTCAACAAGCAGTCTTTATCTTGACTATCTGGATCGGCTAAGCGGCTGGTATGATGAAAAAGAGACAGAGCGTCTCAGATGGTTTATCGAACAGATCCCGGAGAGAGACACGATGGTTCATGGGGATTTCCATACCAATAATATTATGGTGCAGGGAGATGAACTGCTGATTATAGACATGGCAGAAATCAGTTACGGGAATCCAATCTATGACCTGGCAGCGGCTTATTTCGTCCATGTGCTGAATCCGAAAAGGGATCCGGACAGCGTGATGCGTTATCTGAATGTTTCAGCGGAAATCGCGATGAAGCTTTGGGATGTGATGATGAAGGAGTATTTCCACACAGGGGACAGGGAAAAGCTTGACCGCATTAACCGTACGATTGAGGGCTTCTGCATGCTGAAATCCGCGCTTATCCCGGCAATCTGGATCAATATGCCGGAGGAAGCTAAGAAAACATTTGTGGAAGCGGCAAGAAGATACTTCTTCCCGCGGATGGAACAGCTGCTCGACGAGCTGAATGAGCTGATGTCTATCCGGTAAGGAAGGTTAACGGAAATCATTGTCATACTGTTTTGAAGAAACCCGGAATCCCCGGGTTTTTTTCATGCTTGGAAGGTGAAGCGTATGGAAAAACTTACTACAAAAGAAAAGGTACAGATCGCCCTTGACCGGTTGGACGATGGAATCCATGCGCTTCAGTTGTTTTTATACCGGCGTTTTGGTATAATATCTCTGTAGTATATTCATTTGATAAAGGAAGAACGGAAGGGTTTGTCGGTGCTTCCATTTGGACTTTTAAAAGGGATAGAAAGCCAATGATGACGGAGAAATGTTGTCTGCATTAGAAATGATCGTTGGAGCTTCCGGGGGACGGTCGTCCCCGGTGGTTTCGACGTATTTTTTTTTCACTTTACTAATACAGGAGGATCGTTATGAACATCAACATGAAGAAAAACGGAACAGAGCTTACGGTAGAGGTTGTGGGAAGACTGGATTCCCTTACCGCTCCGGAACTGGAGGAGGCGCTGGAGGAGTCCTATGACGGACTTGAGAAGCTGATCCTGGATCTGGCAAAGCTGGAATATATCTCCAGTGCGGGTCTTCGTGTGCTTCTTGGAGCGTCTCAGGTTATGGACGAACAGGGGGAGATGGTAGTGCGAAATCTGACCCGGCCGGTACGGGATGTGATCGAGCTGGTTGGATTCGACAGCGCGCTGAATATCGAATAGAGGAGGGACAGAGCCTATGGCGGAAGAGAAGAAACAGATATTCAGACAGAATATACCGGGCTCTCGGGCGTGGCGGTATTCTTCGCGGCCATGACCGCCTGCGCGAAGGATACGGAGGCAGGCGCTCATGCGAAGGAGTGTCTGGATTCCTGCCTTGGCATGATCTCGCGTCTCCTTTATTCTAAGGATGCAGAGAAGATCCTGAATGATCCTTATGCTTTCGGCGCCGGGGATCGCGGAAGCGCTTCTCATGGCCGGCCGGCTGCTTCAGACGGACGATTTTGCACCCGCCGCCGCAGACGCGCTTACCTTTGAGGCGGAAAGCTACTGTGAGCCTTTGGGAAACTGGCTGGACAGGAGAGTGCCCGGAGTAAAAAAAAGTGCAAAGGGAAACTGTTACGGGACCGAAGGCTTTCCTGCCTGCAGGATATCGCTTAAGACGAATGGCATCTGTGGAACAAGAAATATGCATAAAAAAGGGGAAGAACGAATGAAGGAGTTAATAACGGAAGCAAAGAGAGAGAATCTTCCCAAGGTACTTGCGTTTGTTGACGGGCAGCTGGAGGCTGTGGATTGCCCTATGCTTACCCAGACATCCATCGATGTGGCGGTGGAAGAACTCTTTATCAACATCGCCAGCTACGCGTATGACATGGAAAACGGAACAGCCGTGGTTCAGGTGACGGTACTGGAAGATCCGCTGTCGGTGGAGATCACATTTATCGACAACGGACAGCAGTATGACCCGCTGGCCAGGGAGGATCCGGATATCACTTTGCCGAAGCAGAAGAGAAAGAAGGGCGGGCTTGGTATCTTTATGGTGAAGAAGACCATGGATGATGTCCATTACGAATATAAGGATGGGAGAAATATTCTTACCATACGGAAGAATCTGAACGAAGGGCATAAGGGAAATATATGAATAACAGATTCTGCGAAAAGAAATTTGCATCTATGTTTATTTCAGGAACCTTTACCAAGGCGGTGATGTACCTTACGCTTCTGAGTGACAGTATTATCGCAGGTTATTTTATCGGCGAGTCGGGAGTGGCGGCCATCAATGCCATCAACCCGGTAACAGGGATCGTGACCTTCTTCGGAGATCTTGTATCCGCAGGGGTCGGGATCGTCTTTACCAGAGAAGTGGGAGCGATGCGTAAGAAGCGGGCGGATGAGATCTACGGTCAGGGGTTGATCATCAGCATTGCCATCGGACTCATTTCCGCGGTTACGATCCTTCTGATCAAGAATGTGTATTTCAGCGCAAACGGGATCACGGGAGAGATCCTGGATAATGCACTGAAGTATTATCGATTTGTCCCGATCAATGCTTTTCTTACCATTGTGATCTTCTATATGGAGCAGATGGTCTACAGTGATGGAGACGAGCTGTGCAATAATCTTTGCTATGTATTTCAGATCGGCGGAAATGTGGTTCTCTCCATCGTTCTTGCAAAGTTCTACGGAATGACCGGTATCATACTCGGCTCCGTGATCGGAAACGGGCTTGGGATCCTGGTATGCTGCTGGCATTTCTTCCGGAAGGGGAATACGTTGCATTTCGTATGGCATTTCTCCTTCAAGGACTTCCTTCTTACCTCACGCTACAGCATCGTGGACTCCTCGGTCGACCTGTGTTGGGCCTTGATGGATTACGTGATGATCGGATTTGTTTCCGCCCGGTATGGGGACTCCGGTCTGGTCACCCTTTCTGTCGTTGTCAGTCTGATCGAATTCAGTGTCGTTCTGGACGGAGTGGGTATGGCGATGCAGCCCCTTATGGGAACCTACTACGGAGAGAAGAATCATGTGCTGATCAGGAGGGTCATGGGGGCCGGGATCAAGGCGGCGCTGGCCGAGGGCGTGATCGCCACCGCGCTGATATGGATCTTCTCGAAGCAGTTCTGCGGACTGTTTGGGATTTCCGGCGGAGCGTCGCTGGAGCCGTCCATCACCGCAATCCGGATCGTATCTCTGGGATTTACCTTCTGCAGCGCGGTTTCCCTGATGACATCCTACTATATGCTGATCGACCGGATCGGCATGGCAACCTGTTTCGCATGCCTTCATAACGGCCTGCTTTATATCCTGCTTCCGGTACTCGGGGGGCTTTGCTTTGGAACCGGTGGTATGTGGTCGGGCTTTGTCATCGCTCCGATCCTGACGCTTGGCCTATCGCTCCTGTTCGTATATCTGAAGTTTGGAAAGGAGGATTTCCCCTATCTGCTGAAGGATATGGATTCGGAGATCGAGGTAATGGACGATACCCTGTCGGTTGCTGCGGCTGCCACTCTGTCAGAGCGGGTCGTTGACAGCATGGTGGCTCATGGTTTTGTTAGAGAGGAAGCCAATCATGCAGCCCTTTTTGTTGAGGAAATCGGACTTACCATCCTGGAGAAGAATAAGCAGGCGAAAAAATCTGTTCTGATCGAGCTTTCGCTCTTTTATGAAGAAAACTCGGTTCTAATTGTGGAACGGGATTCCGGAGAACTGTTCGATCTGACCGATTCCTATAGTCAGGTTAAGGGACTCAGCAGTTTCGTCCTGAACGGCCTTATGAAATCTCATGATGAGAAGAAATACCTGGTGACTACGGGCTATAACCGCAATATGGTCCGGTTTGCAAAGAACGGGTATGCCGGCTGAGAATCTTTTTTTCAAACACTTACAGGGGGAAAATCATCTGATGCAGAGAAAGATGTTCAGCTTTCACAGAGCAGACATTCTATAATTGAGGTGGCTCTAGGTCAAACCTACGGACTTCAGCCACATGATCTCATCCCGGATGGTTTCTCTGTATGGCCGTGCGGTGTATCCCAGTTCGCGGTTTGCCTTGCCAGAATCGAAGCGGTTGTTCCTCGCCAGATTATATACGGAAAATGTGGTCATGAGGGGTTTTTCTCCGGCCCTTTTTGCCTTACGCTCCAGGATCCTTGCAAGGAAATTAGCCACACGGATCGGAAGAAATATCTTCATTTTCTTACAGCCGCTTTCTTCTGCAACCAGGCGGGTGAAGTCCCTGAAGCTCACCGGTTCGTTTCCAAGAATATAGCATTCCCCACGTTTCCCGGATCTTGCAGCTCGGATCACACCATCAGCAAGATCCCGGACATCGCAGAGGTTGAAGCTCCCGTTGATACCTGCAGGCATTTTGCCGTTAATGATCTCAATCAGGGTTTTTGTCGTTTCTCCCATGGCATAGTCCTCCGGGCCCATGATTCCGGAGGGGTGGACCACGCAGGCATTAAGCCCATCTTCGGCTGCTTTCAGCGTCAGATTCGTTGCCAGGGCCTTGGACAGGGAATAGCATCCGCGAATCCTGTTCGGATCGATGGGGATGGCGCCTTCACATTCACGAATGAACCCGTTTTTTTCTTCCGGGATCGCGCCGGTAGAGGAACAGTAAACAAGCTTGGCCACGTTTCTTTCCTTACAGAGAGCGATCAGATTCTCTGTGCCGCCTACATTTACATCCATAACCTTCTGACTGTAATCCGGATTCACGGTTACGATACTCGCAATATGCAAAACGATCGCTTCGGTTTCATCAGGGATGTCAAAGAAATGAGAGAGGTCATTCCGACTGCAAAGGTCACCATATACGATCTCTGTTTCACTCGGGAGATAATCTGCAGATCTGTCACCCGGAAGAACAAAAGCTCTTACCCTTTCCCCTTGATTGATCAGTTGTCTGACTACTGTACTTCCAAGAAAACCTGCCGCACCTGTTACCAGATAGATTCTGTTCGTCATATTCGTTCCTCCTGTTCCAAATTGTTGATCTGATAACAGTGTACGTAACCGGAGAGAAAAAAAGAACAACACCTTTTTTGAAATGTGTTGATTTCGGCGGACAAGGTCCCGACACGTTTCAAAAAAAGTGTTGAACAGAAGCTTTCGTCAAGGCTTTATGATACATTTCCGGATGATAGCGATCATTTCTTCGATGGGCATCTCGCAATCCGTTTGGACCCATTCGGTAACCACACCCAGAAGTCCCTTCAGAAAGAAGATCATGATGAAGGGCTGTTCCGTATCCGATACGCCGAACCTGGTAAGGATTGGCCTGAAAATCTCACGAAACCAATTTGTGTACATTTTCTCAGCGCCCATAAGATCATGCTTGTCATACATAAGGCAGAAGAGTTTTCGGTTATCCCGAACAAAGGTCAGGTAGGGAACCAGGTACTTGCTTTGGATAAAGAATAATTCGTCTTCCGTCCGTTCATCGATTTTCATCTTCTCCAGGTTAAGATTCCCGTACCGATGAAAGAAATCCTGATAGGTGGCTTCCATGGTCTCTGTCAGAAGCTCATTCACATTATTATAGTGAAGGTAAAATGTTGAGCGGTTTACACCGGCCTTCTCACAGATTTCCTTCACTGTGATATGGGTAAACTCCTTCCTATCTAGCAGTAAGATCAGGGCATCCTGCATTTTCTTCGCAGATTGATTGTATTTGTATTCATTTTTATTATTCGCGTTCATACTCTGCTCCCAAATGCTAATACTGATCAGATTTTATCAAAGAAGAACAAAAAAGTAAATTGGCTCTCACGAGGATATATGGCGAGGCATCTTCCGAATAAATTCAATTATGCAAATGCAAAAACATATGTTAAAATAAAGTATATTTTTGAACCCTGACACTGGCTGAGGGAGCATCCGACAATGTATACAATCATCTATGATTTCGGCACAAGCAGCGTAAAAACCTGTCTTTTTGACATAAATAAAACAATACGTCTCATCGCGGGGAACTCTGCCAATTATTCCCTGTATACAAGTGATGACGGCGGAGTGGAGCAGGATACGGATGAATGGTGGGATGCCATATGCTCCACCACAAAAAAAGTCTTTCAGCTCTGTGATGTGAAACCCGAAGAGATCAGCGGGATTGCATTCTGCACGCAGATACAGGGTTCCGTTTTCGTAGACAGACAGGGAAATGCACTGAGGCGTCCTATGAACTATCTGGACCAAAGAGGCGTGAATGAATATAAGAAATGCATGTGCAGCGGGCCGATACGGGTATCCGGCTGCAACCTGTTCAAGCTCGTACGGAATCTGTCCGTAAACTATGCTGCATCTACCAGTGCCAAGGATCCGGTCTGGAAATACAAATGGGTAGAAAAAAACGAACCGGAGATTTTTAATAAAGTCTATAAATGGCTGGATATCAATGATTACCTGGCCGCGCGTTGTACGGGAAATATCTTTCGAACCGCGGACTCGGCCTTTGCCACCTTCCTCTATGATACCCGAAAGGGCCGGGAGGGCTGGAACAAAGGCTTACTGAAAATGTATGGCATAAACCCACGGCATCTGCCAAAGATCATCGACTGTACAGATCTTGCCGGTGAACTGACGGAAAAAGCAGCCTCGGAGCTGGGACTGGTACCGGGAACTCCCGTATATGCAGGGGGCGGCGACACAACCTTCGTAAGCATCGGAGCGGGCGCAACAAGAGTCGGAGATACACACATCTATGTCGGAACCTCCGGATGGGTCTCCACCTTTTTAGATCATCAGGTGGTGGATATAAATGCGATGATCACAGGCGTCCTCTCCGCCTGTCGTGGCTACTACAATTATTATGCGGAACTGGAAACAGCAGGCAAGTGCATCGACTGGGTAAAGGACAATCTCATACTGGATGAGCTAAGCGACTATATAAAACCCTCAGAGAATTCGTCGGATTTTGAACATCTGTTCAAGAACATTTATATGTACATCTCTGATGCGATCAGCAAGGTTCCTCCCGGTGCGAACGGTGTTATCTTCACTCCCTGGCTTCACGGAAACCGATGTCCCTTTGAGGACTCCAAAGCCGCAGGGATCTTCTTCAATATAGGAATTGATACCACCAACAAGGATCTGCTCCGCGCCATATTCGAAGGTATCTGCTATCACCTCAGGTGGTTACTGGAGTGTGAAGACAGAAAAGTGAAAACCTCCGATTCCATCCGGTTTGTGGGAGGCGGTGCTCTCTCTCCGGAATTTAGCCAGATGCTGGCCGATATCACCGGGCGAAGGATTGAAACCATAAGCAACTCACAGGAAGCAGGAGCCATCGGCGCCGCTTTGGTTGTGGCGGCCGGCATTCGCGGATGCGATGTCCGAAAGCTGGCCCGGAAGCTGGTGAAGCCCGTGCATACCTATGTTCCGGATTTAAGGAACCGGAAAATATACGAGAGGAATTACCGAGTATTTAAGCGACTTTACAGGACCAATTCCGGGAATTTTAAAAAGATCAACGCATGAGCCAAGGAAATAAGGAGGCAAAATGGATACTAACAGGATCCTGAAGGAAAATGAAATCGAGGCAAATCGTGTCCTGACACGAATTCTCCTCGTCACCCTGGGCATAGTTGTGATAACATGGATCCTTTTCGAGACCGGTTTTTTCTATATTCGCGTTCAATTTCGCGAGCTGATGATATCCAACATTCTGCTGTTGGCTCTAGCCGCTGCGGCAAGTATATGTTTCAAGTACGAAAAGCCCTGGATCAAGTATATCCTGATGGGTGCGATGACCATCGTTTTTGCGGTGACCACATCAGCGCTCACCTACAATGTCCCCCTGCTGATCACCATTCCGATCCTGCTGTCCATTCGGTATTTCAACAAAAAATATACCATCTTTATCGCAATCCTTTCGATCATCGTATTCTATCTTGCTTATCTGTATGGCGCCAATCATGGTATGCTGGATATGAATTTTGTCCAGTATTCCCCCGGCACAACCATTGTAACAAATGACAAAATGTGGTTAGATGATGCCGTGAGAGACATCCCTTACGACAGCAATCTCATGCTTTTTAACACCTCTGTTTCTGACTATTTTGTCAAACTTCTGCAGTATATCATCATTTCCGTGGCAAGCGTTGCCCTGGTAGGCTGCTGCCAGAAGCTGATGCAGAAGCAAAAAGAGCTTACGGAAAGCACAGCAAGGATCGGTGCTGAACTGGAGCTTGCAGAGAAGATCCAGCGCGATATGCTTCCCAGTATCTTTCCTACATTTTCAGAGCAGAAGGAGTTTGACCTGTATGCCTCTATGACCACCGCAAGAGAAGTAGGCGGAGATTTCTACGATTTCTTTATGATAGATGATGACCATCTGGTTCTGGTGATCGCCGATGTCTCCGGTAAGGGCATCCCTGCTGCGATGTTTATGATGACTGCAAAGACCACCATCAAGGATTATGCCCTGACAAACAAAGACACAGCAGAGATTTTCACCATAGCCAATCAGCGTCTCTGCGAGAATAATGAAGCCGAAATGTTTGCCACAGCATGGATCGGGATCCTGAATATCAAAACCATGATCCTGCAGTATACCAACGCCGGGCACAACTACCCCCTTCTCATGCGGAAAAACAGCCCTTCTGATTTTTTGGCAGATACACACGGACTCTTTCTGGCCGGTCTTGATGATACAGAATATGAAAAAAGCGAGATCAGGCTCTCCTCCGGAGACCGCCTGCTCCTTTATACGGACGGCGTAACCGAAGCTCACGGTCAGAACAAGGCCATATATGGAGATGACCGATTGAAAAAGGTCTTAAACGAAACTGCCTCTGAAAGCGGCGAGACCGTACTCGCCCGCATTCTTGAGAATGTAAATCGTTTTTCGGAAGGGATCGATCAGTTTGATGACATTACCATGACGATACTCACCATAAAATAACCACTCATGAATAAGGAGGACTTAAAAATGGAAAATGAACTGGAACTGAAAACCCAAAAAGAAGGAGATGCGCTGACCATATTCTTGATCGGAGAGGTCAACACCATGACCGCACCGCAGCTGAAGGAGATCCTGGATCCGGAACTACCGAGCCTGAATGCTGTAACCTTCGATTTTGAAAAATGCGATTTTGTATCCTCCGCCGGTCTCCGTATCCTGCTTGCCACATTTAAAACACTGAAGAAAAAGAAGGGCAAGATGAATATCCTCAACATCGGTCCTACTTTTAAAGAAACCCTTAACATTACCGGTCTGGATAAAGTATTCGGGTGCAAATAATATGAATGTATATGATTTTGACGGAACTATATATCATCCTGACTGTGCCATAAGCTTTGCTCTCTGGTGCATGAACAGACAGCCCTCTCTTTGGTTTACATTTTTCCCAAAAGCACTGGCGTCTATGATTTCACATAAGCTCGGGAGGTCGCCCCGATATGTCATGGAACGCACCTTCTTCAGTTATTTATGCAAGGTAAAGGATTTTGATGTGAAGATCGAACGCTTCTGGGACAAGCATGAGAAAAGGATTTCCGAATGGTACCTTGCTCAGAAACGGCCGGATGATCTGATTATCAGCGCTTCTCCGAAATGTATCATTGAACCGATTGCGAGAAGACTCGGTGTAAACTGCGTGGCGTCGGAATATGACCGGGAGGTGGGAGCCTTTGTGGATAATCTGATGTACGCCCGGGAGAAGGCGGCTTACATCTTCGATCACGATTTCCCGGAGATTGAAAACTTCTATTCAGACTCACTTGCGGACACCCCTTTGGCATTATGCGCCGAGAAGGCTCACCTGATCACGAACAAAGCCAGAACAGTAAATGACTGGCCGGAGCTGGATGAGGAAACATTACAGAAAATACATGAAAAGATCGACACCGGATGGTCGGTCCATTTATGATGCATTTATGCTGCACCTATCACATCTTTACTCCAAGAGGTGACGTGAATATGAAAAATCTGGAAATCGAGTCAACGATCGATAATTATTCAACCATCATAAAATTCATAAATTCCGAGCTGGATACTCTTGGCTGCTCCGATCAAACCAGATCCCAGATAAAGCTTGCGATCGACGAAATATACGGCAATATCTGTTTCTATGCCTATGACTCTGAGCCAGGGCCGGTCACCGTCTGTGTGGAAAGTGAAAAAGAACCGCCTGCCATAATCATCACCTTTATGGATAAAGGAAATCCCTTCGATCCATTAGAGGTAGAAGAACCTGACCTGGAGCTCAGCGGTGAGGACCGTCCCATAGGCGGGCTGGGGCTTTTTCTGGTACAGAGTACCATGGATGACCTTAGCTATGAATATAAAGATGAGCAAAATATACTGACTCTAAAAAAAATACTATGAAATAAAGCATCCGGTTCATCAAGCGATAGCGCTCTGTCACTCCTGATGTTTATAAATTCCATCACTTCTTCTACTGAAACGATTGGGGACGGTTCTGGAACGCTCAGAACCGTCCCCAATCGTTCCATAAAAAATCCGCCCAGCCACATAGTGCTGAGCGGTTTGAGTCAATTCTTGATATGCTGAACCAGACTAAATGAAAAACCTGATGGAGAATACATACCAATAGACTTTGAAGAAGAATCCGTGACAATCCCTGCCGGCGAAGGCTTGAAGCCATGGCTCTCAAGCATTTCCCGTGCCTCATCAAAATCATCGACATTCATGCGGATTGTTATCATATCCTGTTTTGCATTCTCACTTTTAACGATGTCTACATAAAAGCCGTTTGCGTCTTTCATACGAATTCCAACTAGGTCTTCACGACCATCCAGATCATCTTTTGTATGACGCTTCTCAAAGCCGAGTTCTTCAAACAGTTTTATGGTCTTCTCAGGATCGGTCGTAACAATAAGCGGATTGAATGATGTGATTTTCATTATGTTTTCCTCCTTGTTTTTTCAAGATATACCAATTTTATCAGATGAATGAAATTAGTGTCAAACGGAAAAAAAGAAATAAAATGTTACGGTTGTGTATCTGATGGCAGTATTGATTACGGAAAAACAACATGATAAAATCAAGGGGCAGTTGACTCCGGCAATTGAAAGAGAATATTCGGGTTTTCAGCCTGGGGGAGTATGTCTGTGTATATCAGCCGAACCATTGTAATGGAATTATGAAAGAACATTTGTCGGGAGAATTCTGACAGGGAGAAAACGGGAATGGAATGCATTAATGGCGAGTGGATTATGACAGGTTGTTCTCCGGAAGATCCGGATCGGTTGAAATCCTTGGATGAGCTAATACGTTTAATTAGACGTATCGGTTTTCTTCCGCTGTTTTCAAATTCCATCCCCGGATTTTCCGTGGAAGAGCGAGTGACAGCGGATCAGTGGTGGACAGAAGAGGAAAAAACAGATCCCTGGCGTTGGCGGGAAATCCTTTCCAGTCATCCCGATATAACCTATGGAAAGTTTTTTAACCGGTCTGCCGGGTTTGTCAGTAAGGAATGGTTTCCTGTATTTGCAAACTACCGCAGGAATGGCTACGATTTCGATTCCTTATATGAAGATGATCTGGCATCCACTAGGTCAAAGAAGATCATGGATGCATTTGAACTGAATGACGCATGTGTTGGCAGATCACTGTTAACCTCTGAGCTTCGGAGCATAGCCGGTAAAGATGAGAGTACGCTGGTACATTTGCAGATGCAGACATATCTTGTCATTTCCGGCTTCCAGCAGAAAAAGAATAAAAAAGGTGAGGATTATGGTTGGCGTCTCGCGGTGTATGAAACTCCGGAGACCAAATGGGGACAAGCTCATGTTACATCTTCCTACAGTGAGGATCCCGGGAAATCATGGGAACGGATTTTCACGCAGATAAAGAAAAATAACCCTGATGCAGATGATAAAAGCATTCGTAAGATGCTTGGAATCAAATGGCCGGGTGTATCCGTTGAACCAGTGAAGAAACAGGAAAAAAGAAAAGGGAAAGGAAAATAGTTCGGCCGCAGGAATTAGAGATTACTACATTGGAGGTGATTATAATGCAAAAAAAAGGATCTGTTACAGTGTTTCATCTGGTCATGATGTTTCTTATGATGTTCGGTACCATAGGTGGTGCGGTAAAATTCATTATCGATGCAGTCGGCTCTGAAACGTCATCGGCGTTGCTCTCAAATATCACGAATATCGTTTTGATGGTTGTGATCTTTTCAATGCTGATGATGGGCGCAGTGTATATTATAAAAGATTACAGCAAGCAGGCTTCGGTCTTCTATAAGGCTTTTCTGTTCCTGCATGTCGGAGTGTGTGTCCTGTCAATTATCGTCAATCTGGTTTACTATACCGTGAATCCGTTGATGATCGCCATTTGCATCCTGTATGGTTTTAAAGCGTTAGATCTTCTGATCCTTGTCTTCTGGAAGGATCTTGGGCAAATGAGAACCTGGATTCTTTTTTATGTCATACTCGGATTGGATATAGTGGCATTGATCCTGGCGGTTATCAATATGGTGAATATCGGTTTTGATTTCAGCTTTACAGGATACGTTACCGCGTTGATCGCAGATGGAACAATCGGCCTTTCCGTGAGAGGTAAATATGAGAACAAAGCTTCTCGCGGCAGCAAATAGACGGGAGAATCTATAATTCCGCATGGCTATTTTCAGATTTACCAAAGGAGCCCCGATTCATCAGTAGTGGACTGATGGATAGGGGCTTCTTTTGCCGTTTTTTGTCCTGCACTCTCGGGCAAGCGTTCGGCGCATTCGTCCGGTTATTCGTTTTTGGGGATATGATGTAAGGAAGCTCTTGTTATGATCGACGTGTTGATTTAAAATTGATATCATGCACAAAACTGAAAGCGTTATGCGGTTTGACAGGAGGAAAAATGAGTAGAGAATATGCTGAAAAAATACTGAAGCTTATTGATAAATCACCGACGGCATTTCATGTTATAGATAATATCAAATGCATTCTGGATGCGGCTGATTTTACCGGACTTAAGGAAACGGATGTATGGAAGCTTAAAGAGGGTGGGAAGTATTATGTTGCCAGAAATGATTCGTCGATCATAGCATTTTCCATTCCGAAGACGGATTATAAAGGATTTAAGATAATAGCAAGTCACTCGGATTCGCCATGTCCGAAACTTAAGGAGAATGCGGAAATCAATAAAAACAGCTATGTGCGTCTCAATGTTGAAAAGTACGGAGGGATGCTTCTGGCGCCGTGGTTTGACCGGCCGCTTTCGGTGGCGGGAAGAATACTTGTAAGAGACGGTGAGGATATAAGGTCTATCCTTGTTGATCTGGATAAGGATGTGGCGGTTATTCCTTCGCTTGCCATACATATGAACAGAGAAGCCAATAAAGGTTATTCTTATAGCTTCCAGAAAGACATGCTTCCGGTAGTAAGTACATCAAAGGAGGAGAAGACGATTATGTCCCTTGTTGCTGCTGCGGCAGGAGTGAGAGAAGACAGTATTATCGGCAGGGATTTATTTATGTATATACGTGACAGAGGTGTGATCTGGGGAGTAGGTGACGAGTTCATAGGATCTTCCAGACTGGATGACCAGGAATGTGTTTGGACGACACTTTCCGGCTTTACAGAATCTGAACATACGGAACATGTAAAGATGCTATGTGTATTCGACAATGAGGAAGTGGGATCGAGAACCAGGCAGGGAGCCGATTCTGATTTTCTGGAAAACCTGATCAGCAGGATAAATGATAATCTGGGACGAAGCAGAGAAGAGTATTATACAGCGTATGCCAACAGCTTTATGATATCGGCAGACAATGCTCATGCACTTCATCCGGCACATACAGATAAATATGACCCGGCACAGGCTCCGATAATGAACGGAGGAATAGTGCTTAAGTTTAGTGCAAGACAGAGCTATACCACAGATGCCATATCATCAGCATATGTAAGGAAAATCTGTGAGGACAGTAATATTCCGTATCAGATATTTGTGAATCATTCGGATGAACCCGGCGGCAGCACATTGGGAAATATTTCAAATTCTCATGTATCAATCAGAACAGCGGATATAGGTCTGGCACAGCTGGCGATGCATTCATCATACGAAGTGGCAGGAATTGAAGATATAAAGGCGTTAAGAGCATTTGCAAAGGCTTTTTATGAGGACAGGATATAGAGAGGCTGAAGTAAGAAGGACAGCTTCCGGCGGATCGCTTTGATTACGGAAAATGATGAGGCTTCGGCAAGGGGCTCTATGATTATAAATACGGATTTAGGGGGGAGGAAGGAAATGAACAAAAAGATTTATCTGCTGTTAGGTATAGCTTCTTTAATGTTGCTGTGCGGGTGCGGCAATACAAATGCCGCCGTCACCTATAAGCTGGTGGAAACGCATCCGGTGGGGGGACGGCAGGGAATATGTACTGAGGGAGGCAATTATTGGGTAAGCGGATCCGGGAAGCTGGAAAAGTATGACAGCAACTGGAAGCTGATTGCGGAAAACACGGATCCCTTTGCAGGATATTCCCTTGAGGTTAATCATATCGGAGATATTGATGTGTACAACAACGAATTGTATCTGGGCGTGGAATACTTTATGGATGGCGAAGGGAAAAATATCCAGGTCGCGGTCTATGACGGGGATACCCTGAAGCTGAAAAAGGTCTTCCCCTTCCGGGCAGATACCGGACAGCTGGAATGCAGCGGGATCGCGGTGGACCCGGATTCCGGAACGGTATATATGTCCTCGTGGATTGATGACGAATCCAGCGAATACCTGTATATGTATGATCTTGATACCGGGGATTACAAAGGAAAGCTTAAGATGCAGTCAGCCCCCAAATGGATACAGGGCGTGGCTTACCATGAAGGGAAGCTGTATGTTACATGCGATGACGGAAATGCTGATGACAATGCGCCGGATCATATGTACAGGATAGACATTTCCGAAAACCGGGAAACAGGACAGATCAGCCCGGAAAAGGTATTTGATGATGTGATAAGGCAGGGCGAGATCGAAGGTCTTTCCTTCTGCAGGGAGTCCGGAAGGCTGCTCCTTCTTTACAATAGAGGGGCAAGAATCATTGCCGGAATGCCGTCAGGCTTTTATGAAGGATATGAAGAGGAAATCCATGAGGTATTTGTATATGATATAACCGAAGGTGAATAATAGAAACAGCAAAACCATGCTGAGCCGTCAGAAGATCAGTGCGCATCCTTGCTCCGGATGGCTCTCTATACCGTCGGTCCAGATATTGTCATTGATCTCTTCCAGAGACATTTCCTTATTCCCCATGACTTCACCGAGAGCGGAATGCAGTACCGAGGAGATCACCTTGCCGCCGGGGACGTATTCTTCAAGTGCTACGAATGCGGCGTCGATCCCGGTATTCGCCAGCTTCTTCAGTTCTTCTGTAGTCTGTTCCTGGGTAACGGATGCTGCGTTTACCGTCCATCCCTGGGACAGAACTCCGGCAGGAAACATCATTCCCATTGAAAGGACTCCTGCGATCACTCTGAGTTTCCATTTTCCTGTTGTTTTTTCCTTCATCTTTGTCATAGTCGTTTCCTCCTTTATTGATAGATCTTACCCGGCAAAAATCGGGGTAGATTCATTTCACAAGGTATATTATAATCATAACAGATACAAGGGGGCGGCCGGTTTATTCGCCCTCCGGATCGCTTACAGGATCCGTGAGCGTGAAAAAACAAAGGGGTCTGGAAGAATGGCGGACAGCGTAGAATATCAGATATTTATCGGATGCAAGGATTCGCAATTTCAGGAAGAGGTTGTGGCAGAACAGGAACTGATCCGTGTGATAACCGATTATTTCGAACGAAAGAGGATAGATTTTTCGTTGATGACTATGAGGGGCGGGTATCATTACGAAGCGGGATGGTTTGATACGGAGGATACGTTGTGTATCAGTATCATAGGCGATTCTGAGACTGATATCCTACGGATTGCCGGAAGTATCTCCATGTTCATGAATCAGGAATGCACGATGGTCGTGAAGAAACCCGTGAAAAAGGATATCCGCTGAGGGATACTATGGATGAATATAAGTTTGAAAAGGGAATAAGGTATGAGGTCTTTGTGGGGATAAAGGACAAGGACAGTTATATAGAACATCTGGATGTCAGTGATTTCAAAAGGATACTGACAGAGATCTGCACTGAGAAGAAGATCAGTTTTTCTCTGATAAAGCAGATGGGAGGCTACACCCACAGCAAGGGCTATACAACGGAGACAAGTCTCAGGGTGATCCTGATCGGGATCAGAGAGGAAGAGGTGCATCGCCTGGCGGATGAACTGAAACGCATCATAAACACGGATGCGGTGCTTATCACGAAATCGGACATAGAGTATTGCTATGTCTGAAATGTGGTCAGACAGGATATTGCAGTAAACAAACGCCTTACCGCTGTTTCTGTAGTTTATAAAGTGATACGAATGCGAGGGTGAAGATATGGGTGATGAGGGAGGACACGTGGAATCGATCGTACAAATAAAGGAAAGACGATTTGAACTGGATGCAGTAAAGTTTTTTGCCATCTTTTTTATGGTGACGATCCATGTATATGAGTATTTGGGTCCCTACGACACGGATCATGTGATGCCGGATTCTGCATTCCGGAATATCATAGAATTTTTGGGAGGACCACTGGTAGCTCCGGTGCTGATGTTTTGTATGGGGATCGGTATGGTTTATACAAAACATAATGCTCCCGTTGATTTCATTCGGCGTGGGATCAAACTCATGATCATGGGATATGCGCTGAATTTCTTCAAGTTGACATTACCGCAGTTGATCGGAAAAATGATGGGAATGGAGGACGATTTCGACATCATCGGAGGATTCCTGCTTGTTGATATTCTCACCTTTGCCGGGGCAGCGTTTATCACGATCGGTTTGATGAGAAAGGTGCACTTATCCATATTTGCCATGTGCATGATCGCTTGCCTGCTGCAGGCTGTCGGTATTTGGGCCGTGAACTGGAACATAGAATCCGATGTCCTGCGGGGGGTGGCTGGTGTCCTGCTGCCGGTCGGGTTTTGGGCGGCATTTCCGCTTACCTTATGGTTGGTCTATCCTACATTTGGAATGGCATTTGGAGAGTTCCTGAAAAAGACAGCTGATAAGAGGGAAATGTATAAGAAGCTGATGATCATTTCGGCTGTGTTATTTACTGCATGTACAGTCGGATTGGTTTATGTCGGATATGATCTCCGGCACTCCTATGTCGTATGCGATAACTTGTACTATTTTCAGACCTTTATCAGCACTATTTGGTCTCTTCCGCTGATCCTGCTTGCGATTTCCGCATGTTTCTTCCTGTTTGGTCCTCTGGAGAATACGAAGTTCGGAAGACTGGTGAGCTTTTCAGGTACCAACCTGAATACGATATTTATCGTTCAGTGGCTCTTAGTTTCCGCTGCTAATTCAACGGTAGCGGCAACGGAGACTGAGCTTGATCTTCATCCGTCAGTGATCGTTCTTCTTGGATTCATTTTTGTGGCTGCGGCGATTGGGATTACCGGGGGGATCAAAGCGATTTCTCTTCGTAGAAAAGGTTACCGATGAAAGATATGAAAAAAAACAGGGTACAAATATGCAATCCAGCCGGAGAACAGCATCATTACATGGCTGTGCGGCCTGTACCGCTTTGAGAATGACCTTCCCTTCTTTGTCATCCTCACAAGGGAGCCAGGGGAGCAAATACGTTTCATCCATGACCGGATGCCGCTGATCCTGCCGGAGCATCTGGTAGATGCATGGATCAATCCGGATGCGGACCCGGCGGAGCTGGTCAGGGAAGCCGTGACGGATGTGGTGGCAGAGAAAGCCGTGACGGACGTGGCGGCAGAGAAAGCAGGATACAGAATAGAGAGCGAGAGGTAACTATGGCACAGGATCAGCAGGAATGGAGCTTCGCCAAAAAGGAAATGGTGGACAGCCTCACAGCATTAGGCTATCCGAAGGAGCTTGGTGATGAAATAGCAAAGAATCTCGGAAGTCCGAAGGCCATTTGGCGGATGACCTCTTATCTGGATAAGGTGAAACCGGGACGGGTGGAAGAGGTAGTGGATGAGATGCTCGCAATCCGGACGGAAATCGAGAGCTGGCGCAGCAAGAAGGAAAGCCAGGAGGCGAACGCAAAATATAATGAGATGCTGAACAGCAGATCATTTGAATAATTTGGCGGCAGAGATCCTGGAGCTGGCCAAGAATGCCCGGTAGTGACATACCGGGCTATTTTATCCTCTCTCAGCAAGAAGACCCCCTCCTCTAAGGTGGGGGATGAATTGCGCACAAATTTGCTGAATGTTCACATGACAATTACATGAAAATGTGCTATAATATAATCAGTCGAATTCTTCTATAGAGGTATAATATATATGGATTTAGACAACAATGCACATTCAGTATTTTTGCTTCACTATCATCTTGTTCTGGTTGTAAAGTATCGGAGAAGAGTTTTCAATAAATCAATATCAAACAGGGCGAAAGAGATATTTGAGTATATCGCTCCCCGATATAACATTTCCCTTGAGGAATGGAATCATGATGCCGATCATGTACACATTCTCTTTAGGGCACATCCAAATACCGAGATCAGCAAATTCATAAACGCATATAAAAGTGCGAGCAGCAGGTTGTTGAAGAAGGAGTTTCCTGAAATCAGGTCGAAATTATGGGAAGAGTATTTCTGGAGTCAGAGCTTCTGTCTGCTTACCACGGGCGGTGCACCGATCGAGGTGATCCGAAAGTATATTGAAAGTCAGGGGCAGAAGAAACGAAGCGGAGATACCGGTAAAGCGAAGAAATGATACAGAAAGGTATTATATGGCTAACAAAGCGTTCAAATTTCGTCTCTATCCCAATCAGGAGCAGTCGGTTCTGCTATCGAAGACATTCGGATGCGTAAGATTTGTATATAATCGATGGCTGGATCGGAAGATCAAACAGTACGAGGAAGACAAGACAACCGTTACATATACAATGTGCGCCGGGGAGATGGCAGAACTGAAGAACGAAGAAGGCTACACATTCTTGAAGGAGGTTGACAGCATAGCACTTCAGCAGGCGCTGAGGCATCTTGATACAGCCTTCCAAAACTTTTTTCACCTGCCGCAGACAGGATTTCCGAGATTCAAATCTAAAAAAAGCAATCGAAACAGTTATTCAACCGTATGCGTTAATGGGAATATAAACATTGCAGACGGTTTTTTAAAGTTGCCGAAGATCGGAAGGGTGAAAGTGAAAATGCACCGTGTCATTCCGGAGGGATACATACTGAAATCCGTGACGATCAGCAAAACACCCTGCGGAAAGTATTATGCCAGCATATTATATGCGTATGAACTGAATACTGTCGAAAAGAAAATGGATAGATATCTTGGGATGGATTATTCCATGCACGAATTATATATTGACAGTAATGGAAATGAACCGGAATATCCGGGATACTACAGACAGGCAGAGAAGAAGCTGAAAAGGGAGCAAAGGAAGCTTTCTCTGATGCAGAAAGGATCAAATAATCGGAATAAACAGCGGGTCAAAATTGCAAGACTCCATGAAAGAATCGCCAATCAGAGAAAAGACTTTCTTCACAAGCAGTCCAGACAGATAACCAATGGCTATGACTGCGTGTGCGTGGAAGATCTTGATATGAAGAAAATGTCGCAGACAATGAAATTTGGTAAATCGGTTTCGGATAATGGATGGGGGATGTTTGTATCATTTTTGCAATATAAACTGGAGGAGCAGGGAAAAAAGCTCGTAAAGGTAGACAAGTATTATGCCAGCAGTCAGATCTGTTCGTGTTGCGGCTATGTAAATGAGGAAGTGAAAAACCTTTCAGTCAGACAGTGGATTTGTCCGGATTGTGGGGCTCATCATGACCGAGACATAAACGCGGCGATTAATATCAGAAATGAAGGCATGAGGATTGTTTCTGTATAATATATAGAAAAGCAAAGAATGAACCGTGGGGCACACGGGGATAGCTCGCTTATGCTTAGCACATTAGTGCTATCGAACGAGAACCGACAGCTCGCCGGCAGGCGAGAGGAAGCCCCCACCTCTTCAGGTGGGGGAGGATGTCACAGTTTCTGATAATCTTATGGTCGAATCTATGGAGACCATCAATGAAGACTTTGTCCATTCGGATCATAATCCTGTCAGGATCACACTTACCATACCTGAATTATGAGCTTGTGAATGCATCCTTGGAATACTTTGAGGTCCAGTATTCCGTGAAGAAAATCCATATCATCGCGGAGGTTGTCCATATGCTCTGAGACTAATCATTGAAGAGTAAATAAAAGAGTAAGACGGATCCGGGGGCGAAAGCTCCCGAATCTGTTCATGAGGAGAGGGAATGAAGAGGAAAGTGAAGAGGAAAATCATAGCACTGCTTCTTATGATCTTCCTGGTAATGCTTCCGGCATGTGGATCCGGAAGTGAGGCGGAAAACAAGCGGGAAGTGACATTTGAGGAGATAGAGAAGCTTGCTGCGACGGGAGTGTTCAATGTTACATGGTCCACAACAGAAGGAGAGTATTCCGCCGGGACATCATATCTGATTGACTCTGAGAAGACAGGCGGAAAGCTGCTGGTGACGGCATTTCACTATCTGTGGCCGGACAATGCACAGACATTTACCGGACCGGAGCTTCCGGGATATGTGAAGGGTGGAAAGCTCTTCTATGCGCAGTCCGGGAAGGATGCGGGAGCATCGCTGAAATGTAATCTGATCATTCCGGATGCAGATGCCGTACCGAATATCGCAAAGGACGTTGCCGCATTTACGCTGAAGGATGCGGAGGGCCTTGCTACATTGAAGCTGTCGAGCAGAATGCCGGAACCCGGGGAGAAGATATATCTGCTTGCCCGGCTGTGGGACGGGGAAGTTCTGAATGACAACTGTGTCTATGAATGCCAGGTTGTGCGCTGCAGTGAGCATCAGATCGTGTACACACTGGATAAGAAATACGGCAGCACCATGGGAGCCAGTGGCGGTCCTCTGGTAGATAAATATGGAGAAGTGATCGGAATGCATATGGCCGGCGACGACAGCTACTATTACGGACACACGGCGGCAAGCTTCGCAAAGCAGATCGACGGAGGATACCTGTCGGATGTGACATACTGACGGATTTGGTTACGCAAAGGGAAGCACCTCTTTTTGAAAGGAGGTGCTTTTTTGATGCTGTAAGCCCTTATTTTATAAAGGATTCGGAATCGGACCCGCATAAACTATGGGGTTGTGGGATATAAAATGCTTAAAACCCAATAAGATCAGGCGTTTGAGCGGGTGACTCTAAGGGACATCTTACTTGTTAGAATTAATCATGGGAGTTACTTCCAAACTTTAATTGAAAAATTTAACGCAACAAAAATCCCATTAAATAGAAAAATGCGTTGCAATAACTTTTGCAGAAAGGTGTATTTTAGAATACTCTTTCGTCGGAGTGGGAACGGAGTCACGGGTCTGTAGCGCCCTTGCGGGTCTGGGCAGCGCCCGGCTATTGCATCTACATTGTATTATGTGGATGTACTTGTGTTATTATTTCGTTTGATTACTATCTGCGGTTAGGAGTCAAATGAACAAATACAACAGAATAACATATAAAGAAAGATTGAGGATCGAAGCAGGTATCTATGCAGGTAAAAGCTTTGCTCAAATCGCTAAGGAGATTGGAAGAAGTACATCCAGTATTACAAGAGAAGTAAAGAATAATCGTATTAGGGTTAGATAATATGAAGTGACCTCACATTTGCAGCAACGTGGATTTACCTGTATACTTTGATTGTCAAGATCATTGGTAACAGGGATTACCGCATACAAAAGGAGGTCACCTATGAATAGAATACTCAAAATTGGAATGGATGTCCATAGTACAAATTTCACATTATGCGCAATGGAGCCTACTATCGGATCCGAAGACCGTATCTTTGGAGAGGTGCAGGTTGCACCGGACTACAAAGAAGTCATCTATTTTATTGAAACTCTGAAACAGAAGCTTGGTCTTAATGATGATTATTCTATTGAATGCGGTTACGAGGCGGGTTGCCTCGGATATACTCTCTATCACCAGCTTACCAATGCCGGAATCAAGTGTGTTATTCTTGCACCGACAACTATGCTTACTCAACAGGGACAGCGCATCAAAACAGACAAACGTGATGCACGTTTAATCGCTCATTGTCTGTGTTATGGTGGATACCATCCGGTTTATATTCCTACCGGCGAAGATGATGCGGTAAAGGAATATCTCCGGATGAGAGATGACCATAAGCTTGCACTGAAAAAACTGAAACAACAAATCAACGCATTTGTACTTCGACACGGATACCAGTATACAGGAACCAAATGGACTATTAAGCATGTTGCCTGGCTGAGAAAGCTGGATCTTAATCCGATGTATAGGGAAACTCTCGATGAATACATGGCTTCATATGAGGAGCAGGAGGCAAAGATCGAGCGTTACGATAAAAGGATTGAAGAAATCTCTGCTGAGATGCGTTACAAGGAAAAAGCCGAAAAATTGGGATGCTTCCTTGGGATCCGGACACACACAGCATTATCTCTGATCGTTGAAACAGGTGATTTCAAGCGCTTTGCCAAAGGGAATATCTACGCGGCATTCCTGGGGCTTGCACCTGGTGAACATTCCAGTTCGTCAAATGTAAATCGACTTGGTATTTCCAAGGCAGGGAATGCACATCTCCGCTGCTTGTTAATTGAAGCAGCAAAGGGCATCTGCAAAGGCGCAATCGGTCATAAGTCCAAAGCACTCCGTTCCAGGCAGAACGGACAGTCAGCTGAAGTTATTGCTTATGCCGACAAAGCGAATACCAGGCTTCGTAGCAAGTATTATAAAATGATTCGCCATGGAAAAAAGAAAAATGTGGCAGTGGCTGCAGTTGCAAGGGAACTTGCATGTTTCATATGGGGCATGATGACCGGAAATATCAACATAGCCTCTGGAGGTACATCAGCTCCGGCTGTCAGTCAAGGGTAAAATGCACCGCTTCGCGGCCCTTGACAGTCAACCGTCCCTGATGTAAATCACAATCAAGCAGCAATCAGCAGTAAACTGCAGCTTGCTGCCTAAACAAAAAGTAACTGAATATCTGTCAGTATCTGTAAGAAGCTGTGATCACTGTAGGGTTTGAGTGATCTGCGACACCTCTATGTTGGCACTTCGGTGAACCACGCTTTTAGATCGCAGCGCTCTCGGCGAAACCATTAGCCTGTCGGTAGCCAATCCACGAATAACAGAGTGGCCATATGCCGGGAACTGTTAAATCAGAGCTTCTTACAGGTGCTGACAGAAACAAACAAATGTGACCGTCAAGAAAAAGTTTCCGGATGAGAAATTTACCCCTTGACAAAGGTCACTTCATAACAGAGGTGCGTACCTTTTACAAAAAGACTGCATCCTTGCAGCTCATTGCAGCGTAAAAGGAGTTTGTGGTGATGAGGAATGTGGAATACGCTGTCGTACATGTAGGGACTTTAATTGTACGGAGTACTGTAGCGAACACAAAACGCATACTTGCCCTAAAACAGAAAAGCCTCCGTTTGTATGCGATAATTGCAGCGAAAAGAAGAAAAAATCATGTCGTTACGACAAGTATTATTACTTCGCTGAAAAAGCTGATGCAAAAGCCAAGAAGCTCCGTTCTGAATCCAGAGAAGGACCGAGATTGAGTAAGTCAGAGCTTAAGGAATTGGATGAAATCCTATCCCCTCTGATCCGTCAGGGACAGCCTTTATCACATATCTGTAAAATACATGGTGATGAGATAAAGGTTTCTGAGAGGAGTATCTATAATTATATAGATTCTGGGGAACTGACAATCTGCAATCTGGATTTAAGGCGCAAGGTGAAATATAAACGGCGTCGAAAGAAACAGAGTGAGATTAAATGTAACAAGCAAAGCTATCGGCAGGGGAGAACGTATGATGACTTCCAGAAGTATATGGAGGAGCATCCAGATACGCCGGTTGTTGAGATGGATACCGTAAAAGGAAAGCTTAAAAAAGAACAGGTTCTTCTGACGATCATGTTTAATAAAAACTCTGTTATGTTAATGATTTTATTGGAAGAAGAGACGATAGAGCAAGTACTTAAAGTGTTTGATGGACTGACTAAAAACTTGGGGATCCGAAGATTCAGAAAACTCTTCCCGGTGATTTTAACGGATAATGGAGGCTGTTTCAAAGATGCATTAGGAATGGAGTATACCAAGCGTGGATCTCCAAGAACAAAAGTGTTTTATTGTGATCCACAAGCCTCCTGGCAGAAACCTCACATAGAGAAGAATCATGAGTTTATAAGGTATGTAATACCAAAAGGGAAAACTCTAAGCGTTTACACCCAAGAAGAAATGACGCTGACCGCAAATCATATCAACAGTACAGTGAGACCAGGGCTTGGTTATAAAAGTCCATATGATCTTGCCACAATTGAAGAAATGAAAAAACTGTTGGAAGTGCTTAACATGTCACCAGTCCCCGCAGACGAGATATGTTTAAGTCCAAAACTTCTAGGTAATAAATAAGAATGAAAAGCAGATAGTTAATCATCCATAAATATCACCAGGTGGGTTGCATTAACTTTTGCAGAAGAAAATGCAAGTCGCAGTTTTGGCATGTAAACGATTAAGCGTTTTTCAACAGTTTTAAACGGATTATATCATAAAAAACACTCTGAAAATAGAAAAAACATGAATTTGAATTGAGATAATTTACAGATTTTGCAATGAGTTTTTCATTCAAGGAGTTACTTCCAAAACTGTCAGGAGACAGCCGGCATTTCAGGCGAGGCTACAGAGAATTTGTTGAGGAGGAGAAAGACTATGTCAAAACGTAAATGGGTTGTAATTACATGTCCGGCATGTATCTATATAAAGGCAGGTGAAATGGAATGAAAGAAGTAAAGGAACTAATTGAAGCATATGCAGACAAATATAACGAATTCACATCTGAAACCTTGAAACGGTTTTCGAATGGAGAGAATCTGGTGTTCTCACCGTTTTCCATCTTCATGCTTCTATCCATGGCTGCGGATTCTGTAAATGGGACTGCCCGGCAGGAGATCCTGGATGTGATCGGATCTGAACGCTTATCCGAGAGTTATGGAGATATGATATCCAAAATCCAGAGGCTTTTTACGGACGGGACTTCTTCAGAGGGAAAGAAAGAGGGTAAAGGATCCCTGGTTTCTGCCAATGCTGTATGCGTCAGAAATGATCTGAAGGAAAAGGTCAATCCTGAGTATCTCCGAAACTTGAAGAAATACAATTCAGAGCTTTTTGTATCGGAGAATATGATCGGGGATGTCAATGCCTGGGTGAAAAACAATACCAAGGGGATGATAGAGTCGATTGTAGATGATTCAATGCGAAAGATGGTTATGTGCCTGTTGAATGCGTTGGCTTTTGATGCGGAGTGGAACAATAAATATGACGAGGATGATATCTACGATTCGGATTTCACGAATGTGGATGGTTCGATCAGCGAAGTTCAGATGTTGGATAGTAAGGAGCAAATGTACGTCGAGAATGACCGAATGATCGGTTTCATCAAGCCATACAAAGATCCGGAGTATGAATTCATGGCTCTACTTCCTAAAAGAAAAGCAAAGAGCGCCATGACTCACGCTACCAGATTCCTGAATATTTCCGAATTGTATAGCAGTATGTCCTATAAAAAGGTTATTGTTTCCATGCCGGAGTTTTGCTGTGACAGCAAGCTCAATCTAAAGGAATACTGCAAGGAACTTGGCATAAACACGCTTTTTACCGATGACGCTGACTTTTCTTCGGCATCCAGAGAGAGGCTAAAGGTGGATGCGATTCTTCACAAGGCTCATGTTGAAGTGGACCGGAAGGGCACGAAAGCGGCAGCTGTAACCATGGCAGGAGTGGTTTGCGCCGGAGCTGCGGTTATGGAGGAAGCTAAGATCGTTCGCCTGGATAGACCATTTATCTATGCGGTCATGCATAAGGAGACAAAACTCCCTGTGTTTGTAGGTATCATGAATAAAGGTAACTGTTCACATTACGGCGATCTGTGAGTTGTGAGTTGAAGAAGGACTAAAATCTACGGAAATTGAATAATAACGAATCTGCTTTATGGGACACTGCTTCGGTGCAACATAATGTGGCTTTAACAGGCAATTTATGCTATAATACATAGGGGTTATGCCATCATTCAAAATGGGGGAAGAATGTATTATGGCAAGGGGAAGAAAGCAGAAGCTCTTCTACCTGTACAAGGTTTTCATAATTCATATCCGAAAAGGAAACAAAGGTCCTGATCCGGAAGCTGCTATTTCTCGTAGGAGAGAATGACGCCAGGCTCCTGGAACGGGATGTTCATGTGCCGGGGCGGATCAAGAATATGTCGGAAAGCGTCTACCACGCAGTAGATGTTATTTTCCGTGCGCAGGAACTTGATCATCAGCTCCGGTTTCATTATTTTCGGTAGGATCTGCAAGGCAAAAAGGAACTCCGTCGGAATGGGGAATATTATAACGTGAGTCCATGGAATCTCATTTATGATGATGAGAAATATTATTTGGTGGGGTACGACCATCTTCATAAGGAGATCCGCCACTACCGGGTAGATAAGATGCTGGATGTGGAAGAAGTTGAACTGAAGCGGAAAGGTGTTACGAAATTCCGGCAGGTCAATAAAGCAAAGTATACACAGCAGCATTTCCGGATGTATGGTGGAGAGATTCAGACTGTAACTCTGATCTGTGAAAATGAAATGTCGAATGTCATCGTGGATCAGTTCGGACATAAGGTGAAGATGGTGCCGGTGGATGATGAGCGTTTTATGGTGGACATAGAAGTGGCGGTGAGCCTGCAATTCTTTGGATGGCTGATTGCTCTCGGTGACGGTGTGAAGATCGTCGGATCGGAGGATGTGATTATGAGGATGAAGGAGATTGTGACGGAAATGAGGAAACAATATAAGGATTTTTCCTTGGGGAATCTGTTCCCGTAAACCAGAAATTATCGGATATCTTCCTGCAACTGCATATTAGCGAGCGTTCAGGACAGGGAGTGCCGTCCATAGTGGATGTGTATGGAAGGGAAGCATACGAGTTCAGGGAAAACTCGATTGTTGCGAGCATACCGTATGAAAGGCTTGATACTGCCTGGATCAGTAGCAGAAAGCCGGCAATTGAAAATGAAAAGCCAGATTTTGAAGGCGAAAAGTTGGCTATTGAAGGTGAAAAGACAAGTTCCGGGCATCAAAAGGTGGCTATCGAGAGAATATATGAGCTATGCAAAGGGCAGAATTACAACAGGCCTACTTTGGAGACTATTCTGAAGGTGTATGATAACACGGATGTTGATGTGGTGGTCTCCGCACCTGACATAGAGAGAATAACGCATTGCTCAACATCAACATCAAAAAATATTATGAATAAGTTGAAAAAGATAAATGTATTGGTTGCCGTAAGCGGGCAGGGAAAAGGCAAGTACCGGTTCAAATACGACAATGAAGAATAAAGATTTACGGGAGGGTAAGCAATGATTCCTTTAGTTTTAGCGAGGAAGATACAAAGTGGCCTAAAAGATTATATCGATACGACATTTCCGATTACGAATCTGGTATTTAAGAGCTACAGTTATGGTGTATTCATTAGATTTCGTATTGGAAGCAAAGCGTGATCCGAAGGTGATGAGAGAACTCAAGGCAACTTTATCCGAAGAAAAAGATGTAGAACTAATTATTGGTGAATATCGGCTTGCATTTGATTCCGGAATACGAACGTGACATATATGATAACAGAATTATTATAGCTCTCAAAGCATTACTGGATTCGCCACTGGATGATGTGGCGAATGATATGATGAGCCAGATTCTCAGAACTATCAACGTTTTGAAAGGATAAGATATGACTAAGCGTTTTAAGCAACGGGGGTGGTGGTAATGAGATTTGAAGACTACTTAAAAGGAATGATGTCCGGGGATACAAATAAAATGGCCGAAACCATGAGTCAGTTTACTTCTGATCTGTATGATGACCAGTTGGACAGTTATGATCGGGATGGGGTGGGAGCATATGGTGAGAAACTGACTGTAGAGATGATAAAGCAAAGCGTAACGGGGTATTATCGTTTAATTCAAAATTTGATTTTACCAATTAATGGAACCGCTACGGAAATTGATATAGTATTGATTCACGAAAAGGGAATCTTCGTGATAGAGAGTAAAAACTATAGTGGATGGATCTTTGGAGATAAGAATCAAAAGACATGGACGCAAACACTGGCAGGCGGAAAGAAGAATCACTTTTATAACCCGATCATGCAGAACAGAACTCATTGTAATGCCATCTGTGACCTGACGAAAGTTCCAAGACCATATGTAATGTCATATATTGTCTTTTCTGAAAGATGCACATTAAAAGTGGTTCCAGAAAACGAAATGTATCTTACGATTGTTCAAAGACAGAACTTGGTAAATGAACTAAATAAGGATTTCTCAGTTAGAAGTGATGTTTTTACACGAGAGGTCGTAGATTCGTATTATCAAGGATTTCAGTACTACATAGGGAATGAAGAACTGAAAAAGAAGCATGAGAGGGAAATCCATCGAGAAGGAGAAACCAGATCGTCAAGGCTTTGTCCAAAATGTGGCAGAAGGTTAAGACTAACAGGTTATAATGGACCAGTTGTGATGATGTGTCCAGACCTGAATCGCTGTGGGTTTAAACGAAAAGCAACGCAGGAAGAAATAGATGCAAATAAGGAACATCTCATGAACGAGCAGAGGGAAAAACAGATCAATAACATATTATTTGGACCGCATCAAGTGAACTTTAATGAATTCCGTGTGGAATCGGAGTTTGATCCATTCCGGAAGAAGTCGTGAGGATATATGCATGCAGGTAAATTGTAGATGTTACTCGTTGGAATAAGTGTAAGGAGGATAGTACATTGGAGGTTAGTAAGTTTATTTTAGGGACAGTAAAAGAAATGAATGAGTCCTGTTTTGAGGAGCTAAAGGGTAAGTTGATAGGAGAATATATCACGTTTTCGATCATGGATGAAAAAACGGTAAACGTAGATATTTTTTCAGAGAAACTATGCGATTATTTTGAAAAGCTTGAATTGAAAACATCAGATGGTTTTGAGAAGCTGATTAAAAAATATATATCTGATTGGGATACCCTTGTGGAGAATAAGATTGTAAAGGAAGTATCAGATGGAAAGGAAGGGTCAGCAGCAACCACTTCCCGTGCTAGGAAGTATTATTCTCATGCGGAAGGGATTAATGAATCCAGAAGCATAACCTTGAAACAACTGACAGATTATTCCCGGATTATCATGTGTCTTTATATGGCTATCATAGAAAAGAAATATCAGGAAATTGAAGACTTCGAGTATTCGGCTAAATGTCTGGATATTGACAGAATTATTAGAGCTATGAGGCTAAAAAGGTCAAGCGGTTTTTTGGGGATTGGCAGTGGGGCGATGTTTGATACGTCTGATTTGTATAGCTCAGATACAGGCATGTTTATTGTGACGATCATTATGTATTATTACATCAAATCCAAAGTGGTGGAAGGAGAGTATTAAAGATGGCAGGTATTTTAAATCTGGAGCATATTACACAGTTATTACCATTCGCGAACGAAAAAGGTATTGTTGAGATTGCCCTAAGAGGTGAAAAAAAACGTTTTAGCGCTTTTCAAAAGATGACGATAAGCAATCTGGCACAGAGCGGAGCAAAGAAATCAATGCTCGATAACGCCTTGGACTTTATGAACAATAATAATTCGTTGTTGAAGGGCGGATTGAATAAGCTGAATAGTATCATGAGTCTTCAGCAGCTGTCTGTAATCCTGAATGGGGTGAATCTTTGTGCAACATGTGCAGGTTTTGCAATTATGTATGCCAAACTTGATAAGATAAGTGGTCAGATCAGTCAGCTGATGAGTGTAGTAAAACAAGGAAATGAAGTACAGACGGATTATGAATTCAAGAAGGTTTTATCTGAGCATTCCAATATGCTTGATGCAAGAAAAAGGCAGAAACCATATACAGAAGAACAGATGAGAAAATTGGTTGATGATGAATATAATGTTTTAAACATGTTGATAGATGTTTACTCCAGAGATCTCACGGAGGATTCGGATAATCTCGTTGTATCCATTTTCTCGTTGGCAGCGATGCTGGCAGTGGCACTGAGGTATTTTGACGAATTGTATTATTATAATAATCGGGAAGTAATTGGTGATGGAGATAAATGGCATTCGTCCCATGATAACTGGATGTCAGTTTTCGACAAGCTTACGGATACGGAATTCATTAAGAGGATACAGGACCATGCCATTTTTGATCTGAACTTGTCAACGGAGGATGCGGATATTTACTATATCAGTCTCAATGATCAGATTATGGAAATGGTTGAAAGCATCCGAGATAACCAATCTTTGATTGAAGCATTTGATAGTCCGGAAAGAATGGCTGATTTTGAAGAAAGTATAAAGAAAGAAATGGCCGATGAAATCCAAAAAGCGTTTGATGAAACGGATGGTGCTATGGATGATCCTGAAATTGTAGAGGCATATCAATCAGCAATGAAGCAGGTGGGTATCGCATAAAGGCAGGTGTCAAATGGATGTTGATGTAAAGAATGCATTCAGAAATGTCATTAAGCAGTATGATAAAGAAGAATTGTGCGCATTTATACGGGAAATCTATAGTTTTATCTCATACATTTCCGATGCTGAAGCTGATAATCGATTTGCGGCATTTCGAAAAACCTATATTCAGAACGATGAAATAAAAGAATCGTATGATTTTCGTGCGTCAGGGAAAGCGGATGAGAGTGAGAATCTCTATAAAAAGAATGGGGAAGATATTTTGTCATTCTACACTGTGCTTGGAAGACACTACATATTTAGTCAATTCGATAAAAGAGACATCGATAAGAATAAATATGTTGATTACATCCGGAGACTACAGAGCTTTTTAATGAAATCCTCACAAGGAACTGATTCAGATCCGTGTGGGAAGGCCACAAATTCTGATACCTCTAAACCGAATAAAGGAGAGGTTCCTTCACCTAAAGTAGTACGTTCGACCGGGAAGGATGATGTATCGTTGGCAAAGAAAGAAAGTGTATCAGCAGATACTGAGAATTCTGAGCCGGAAGAGTCCTTGGAAGAATTGCTGAGCCGACTGAATACATTGGTAGGATTAGAGGGTGTGAAAAATGAGGTAAGGCAGATCATAAATCTGATCCGACTTCAAAAAAAGGCAGAAGAGATAGGGGAAAAGAAGATACCACTATCTTTGCATATGGTTTTTTATGGTAATCCGGGAACAGGAAAAACCACAGTGGCGAGATTACTTGCGAAGATATATAAAGCATTAGGTGTTTTATCCGGCGGACAACTTGTTGAAGTTGATCGGGGAGGCTTGGTAGGCGGTTATGTGGGCCAGACCGCAATTAAAACTCAGGAAGTGATAGACAGTGCTATGGGAGGTATCCTCTTTATTGACGAGGCGTATGCACTGACTCATGGAAAAGGTGAAAGTGATTTTGGCCAGGAAGCTGTGGATACGATTCTGAAGGCTATGGAGGATCATCGAGATGATTTTATTGTAATAGTTGCAGGATATCCGGATTTGATGAAGGAGTTCATCAGCTCCAACCCCGGACTAAAATCAAGGTTTAATCAATACATCAACTTTGAAGATTATACACCGGAAGAATTGATAGAAATATTCATGTTATATTGTGATGATCAGCACCTTGTATTGGATGAAGGATGTGAGGATACTCTGAAAAACTATTTTTCAGACATGTATACTAATCGTGGCGAGGACTATGCAAATGGTCGTGATGTAAGAAACTTCTTTGAGAAGGTGATTCGGACACGCGCAGACCGACTTGAACCTGTGTTGGACACGATATCCGTTGCTGATTTTCGAAGGATTACTTCAGAGGACTTATCTAATGCTCGTCAAATGAAAAACAGTGATTGGTAGTGGTTAAGGGGAAGAAAGAACGGAAGCTGGGGTGAGGGCGTTGACCTATTATTATGGTGATTTGGTCATTCTGATCGCCCTGGCAAAATGAATCATAGGAAAAAGTGGATGAATAATATAGGGGTGGAATACGCTCCGGGTATGCGGATCATTGTCCGCGGTGAGGAGTGGATGGTAAAGCGAGTAGAGACTAATAGTCTGGGAAATCAGACCCTTCAAGTGGTTGGTATCTCCAATCTCGTGAAGGATTATGAATCCCGCTTTTTGACTGATCTCGAAAAAAATAGAAATTGTTGATCCGACAAAAGTAAAACAGATACCGGATGATTCTGCGTTCTTCAAAAAGTCCAAACTCTGTATTGAGAGTCATGCCTTGTGGCTAGGACTCATAAGTGTATGAAGAACACGGTTATTTACGCGCTCTTTGCTAAAAGATAAGGATAAAAATAACCTGAGCATAAGCTGGCCGAGTTGTCGATGGGAACATTTCCGTCATCGAGAAATACCTTCAGGTATAAGGAGCAATGGGTAAAGCGTGGAGTGGAGGAACAATATCTTGGTAAATGAAGTTAATGAGAAAGACTGGAAACTATACAGGAAGCGTCTTCCGGATTGGCAGGAGAAGTATATGGACAGGTTAAACCATGAATACATCCAGCTGTTGTGTGACACGAAGAAGAATGCCTTGGACAGATTCTGGGAACTTGAGAGAAGAATCAAACAGGACAAGTATGCGGTAGGCGTCAGTGCCGAAATGCGTCGATCCAAGATGTATCAGAACCTTATTTCACTGATTGATGAAGGTGCAATTACTATAGATGATTTAGAAGGGTTCAGTGAGGAACTTATCGAAAAACTCAAATGGCGATTCGGTGAAATTGCCATGTAATAGTAAAGCATGTCAACACCATTACAAAGAATAGAGCCGTTATGGGCTGCTTTTCATTTGATCCAGCATATTAAGGACGATCCTGCTGGAATGATTTGCGGCCCGGTCCGCGAAATCTTCATAGCTGTCGTGGGCATTTCCGTCCGCTTTATCCGACAGCGAGCGGATCACCACAAAGGGCTTTCCATAGTTGAGGCAGATCGCGGCGATCGCTGCGCCCTCCATTTCACAAGCGTAGGCGTCATGTTGTTCCTTCAATAGTCTTACATAATCCTCCGAAGCGACAAACTGATCACCTGTCGCAACTGTACCTTTATGCGTATGCTCTTTACCCACTACCTGAACAGAAGCTTCATATGCCAGGTCCACCAGCTGCGGATCACAGGCATAATACTCGCCATCTTTGTTTCCGTATCCCGGATCGCCTGAACGCCACTTAAATCCATCGTTTGTGAGGATTCCATAATCGTGCTCCAAAAGACGTGTAGCGACGACTACATCCAGTACCTTTGCTTCATCCGCCACACCGCCGGCGATACCGGTAAAGATAACCTTCGATATGGGATAATTGTCTACCAGAGTTGTGATCCCGGACGAAGCACGTATCTTTCCGATCCCCGACCGTGTGATGATGACCGGCTGTTGATGAAGTGTTCCGATATGGTATTCCACTCCCGCCACGGTATCCACCCGTTCGATCGTTGCTTCTTTCAGCAAAATGTCTATTTCATTGTCCATGGCGGAAATGATGCCGATATACTCTTTCTGTTCCGCACCTTTGTCATCACACCCGCAGAGCAGCACCGACAGGAGGGTGATCACCAATATCGCTAATAACCTCTTTCTTTTCATATGCATCTCACCTAACTGTTCAGAATTTCCATGATTTTTTTCTCTCGTTCCGGGAATATCTCGTAGAAGTGCTTCCCGAATCTCAGAATGCCATTATTTTCATCGTTCATAAATTCGAAAAAGTCGTTATATATGGGGTCCAGCTCGGCAAGGCGTGGGTAGAGTGTCTGATCTGCCGGAAGCATATACTGAAGCTTTCCGTCCACGCAGCAGATATCATAGATAAAATCACTATCGGAAATGATCTCCATCAGGTCCAGACAATCCAGCAGCTTATCCCCCGAAACATTTCTGCCGAGAGATGCAAGGTCCACAGGATAGAGCGGCATTTCATTGGTTGGGTTGTCGGACAGGTTCAGGGTCCGGACCTTGTATTTGCCGGTATCAAAGCGCCGGATATCCTCGGTAAATCCAATGATATATTTGCAATCACCGTTCATAAACCGGGTAAAGCCGTCATAAGTCGCAAAGTGTGAATTCTCATAGGTGTCGTTGTTCATGAGAAGCCTAAGCTGCTTGATCGTGCGGTTGACGGTATCCTGCTGCCCCTGAATGGTGCAAAATGCATAGAGATAATAAAAGGGCGCCATAGACTTCAGCGGCGCGGCAAGCCCCTCCGGGATATCGAAAATGTTGGTCATGGGGAAATCATCCTCTTCCCTGAAGATGAGAACATTGGAGCAGGCCATTAGCGGGATGCCGTAGATCTTATTATGGATACGGCTCCGATCGAGGATCCAGGGGAAGACCCTGCCGGTGTCAATGATATCCGGCAGCACGCGCAGATATCCTTCATCCACCAGAGTTGACATGACGATGGCATCATAACAGTAGACGTCACCGTCATACCCCGGTTTCTCATTGTAGCAGTTCCAATTGCGGAATTCCAGCGGACGCGTGTGACCGCTGTCGCGGAACCGCTTCTCAAGTCTTGAACAGAAAGCTTTCGTATCGGAAAGATCGAAATAGTAATATACGATTATCGGCGATTCTTCCGATCCATTCTTTATATTCTCCATAGAACCTCCTTGATATAGCTCCGGTCCGACGGTCATGAATGCTTATCTGAACGTGAGCCACGCGCTCATTTGATTTAGAGCCACTTCCGCTCACCTGAAAGACCAACATTTTCCTTGGATTTTTCCCTGAATTTTCAGGCAATAAGAAAGGCATAGACCCCGTGCTTATGGTATAATTGAGTTGTTGAGACAAATACGCCAAAGGGAGTTCCTGTGCCTGGTTCGATTATACCACAGGATCAGGATGGAAAGAACATTTTTACGCGATTATACAGTCGTCTTATCGTATTGTGAAGCGGGCAAATGTGGACTATGTGTATCAATCCATTTTCGAGATAACAAGTAACTGTCTTTTGAAGCTTTTATAAATGTATGAAGCTCAGTCATCCGGCTGCAAGCGACGACACAAAATCAGCTTAACGAAATTTACTGAACAGGAGGGCATGCGGTGATGAAATATACAAGACTCGGAAATTCTGAATTAAATGTATCCCGTATCTGTATGGGCTGTATGGGATTTGGCGATGCGACAAAGGGGCAGCACAGCTGGACGATAGATGAGGAGCATTCCAGAGAGATCATAAAGCGAGGTCTTGATCTCGGAGTGAATTTCTATGATACAGCGATAGCTTATCAGAGCGGTACCAGCGAGCAATATGTCGGACGTGCGCTAAGGGATTATACAAAGCGAGAGGATGTAGTTGTTGCTACAAAATTCCTTCCAAGGACGCCGGAAGAGATAGAAAATGGGATCACGGGTCAGCAGCATATCGAAAATATGATAAACACGAGTCTTCGGAATCTTGGCATGGACTATGTGGATCTTTATATCTATCATATGTGGGACTGGAATACAGATCTGTATGATATCATGGACGGCCTGAACCGAATCGTGAAAGCGGGTAAGGCAAGATATATCGGCATTTCCAACTGTTTTGCATGGCAGATCGCAAAGGCAAATGCGCTGGCGGAAAAAGAAGGCTTTGCCCGGTTTATTTCCATCCAGGGGCATTATAATCTGATCTTCCGTGAAGAAGAGCGTGAGATGGTACCATATTGCGAGGAAGAAAATATCGCGCTCACTCCTTACAGCGCATTGGCAAGCGGAAGGCTTTCGCGAAAGCCGGGCGAAGGGGATACCAGGAGAGCGGCCGAGGATTCCTATGCAAAGTTTAAATATGATGCTACCGCTGAGCAGGATAATGTGATCATAGGTCGTGTGGCAGAACTTGCCGAGAAACGCGGCGTGACCATGACGGAGGTATCTCTGGCGTGGCTTCTTACCAAAGTGACATCTCCGGTGGTTGGAGCAACCAGGCTGCATCACATCGAAGGAGCCGCAAAGGCTGTAGATCTGGAGCTAACGGATGATGAAATGAAACTCCTTGAGGAGCCCTATTTGCCTCATCCTCTTGCAGGTGTCATGGCGCAGAATAAGAGGAGCGATGCATCGAAGAAGCACGTATGGACCACAGGAGCGCAGAAGATCATAGGAGGTGACAAATGAGTAAAGCATTAGTAGCATATTTCAGCGCAAGCGGAGTGACAAAAAGAGCAGCCACGGGTTCTAAGGCAGCTGATTCCAAGGACGCAGTAAAAAAATGGTTTGCAGCAAACGGATTGATCCTAAAGGCCTCGGTTCGATGAACTGGGGCCTTTTTTGGTTTTACAAAAAGGCTCCCTGCATCAAAGGAAAATGCAGGGAGGCCGGAGTTATGAGATGTTACGATTATATTAGTTCGTGTTTTTGGATGAGAACTGCTTTACATGAGTTTCTTAAACATGTCTCTGAATTGATCGAGGGTGGCCGGTTTGGGATTTCCCGGGGCGCATGCATCAGCAGCTGCGGATTCGCACAGGAAATCAAGATCTTCCTCTTTCAGTTTATCAAGTTTGGTCGGGATTCCGACATCAACAGAAAGCTGGCGTACTGCATCGATGGCAGCCTTTCTGTAAGCGTTCTGATCCATACCGGTGGTATCAACGCCAAATGCTTCAGCGATGTACTTGAACTTCTCACCGGTTGCTTCGGCATTGAATTCCATTACGATCGGAAGCATCATAGCGCAGGCAACTCCGTGAGGTGTATCATATACGGCACCTAAGGTATGGGCCATGGAGTGTGCGATTCCAAGACCGACATTCGAATATGCCATAGCTGTGACATACTGAGCGAGAGCCATTCCTTCACGTCCATCGGGATCGTTATCTACAGCTTTACGCAGGTTCTTTGCGATCAGTTGGATCGCTTCAAGGTTCAGGCAGTCGGACAGTTCCCAGGCTGCTGCCGTGGTGTACCCTTCGATGGCATGAGTCAGTGCATCCATACCGGTTGAAGCGGTAAGTCCCTTCGGCATGGTTGACATCATATCCGGGTCAACAACAGCCACATCTGGGATGTCGTTGGGATCTACACAGACGAATTTCCGTTTCTTTTCCACGTCAGTGATGACATAGTTGATGGTAGACTCAGCACCGGTTCCGCCGGTTGTCGGGACTGCGATGGTAAACACAGTGCGCTGTTTGGTGGGAGCTACGCCCTCCAGAGAGCGGACATCCGCGAATTCCGGATTGTTCACGATGATTCCGATGCCTTTTCCGGTATCCATGGAAGAGCCGCCTCCGATGGTGATCATAAAATCTGCACCGGATGCCTTATAAGCGGCAACACCACTCTGAACATTTTCAATGGTAGGATTCGGTTTGATGTCGGAATAGACTTCAAAATCAATGCCGTTTTCCTTCAGAAGATCGGTTACTTTTGCGGTCACACCGAACTTGACCAGATCCGGGTCGGAAGCGACAAATGCCTTTTTGAAACCTTTGGATTTCACAATCCCGGGAATCTCTTTGATAGCACCGTGTCCGTGATAGGAAACACCATTCAGTACAAAACGATTAACAGCCATTTAACTATACCTCCTCTTTTTGATTTGTAATCTTACTCCTGAACGATTTTTGCATCAGGAGCATTCTTCTTGATGCTGGCAATGCCCTTCTTGCAGGACGGCTTTCTGTGAAATAACCCCGCGCGCGGTTAGTCGCGCCTATACGATTTCATTGTAATGGATGTAATGGAGGAGTACAAGTAGATTTTAACCATATAGTTACTCAAGAAAAGATTATTAGGGTAAATGAGCAAAAACTTTAGATTACAAAAGAAAATAAAGAAAAGATAAGAACTGAATAAAAACGAAATATGAAGTAGCCAGAAATAATTAGCACTCACCTCTTGACAGTGCTAACAATTTGTGCTATAACATAGTCAGAACAAAGGAATAGAGAAGATTCCGGGTAAGAATCCAAACGCTCCTTCCATTGCTCATGAAACTTATTAAATAATATTTTTCTTGAGAAGGAGGAATGACTTATGTTACTACCTAGTATTTTTGGAGAAAATTTGTTGGATGACTGGATGGATTTTCCAAGGATGGATTTCGGAGATATCGACCGAAAACTCTATGGAAAGAGAGCTGCACAGGTTATGAAGACTGATGTGCATGAGCATGATGACAAGTATGAGCTTGATATTGATCTTCCTGGATTTAAGAAGGACGAGATTAAGTTATCACTTGAAAATGGTTACTTGTCAGTAAGCGCTGCTAAGGGACTTGATAAGGAAGAAAAGGATAAGAAGGGTAAACTTATCCGTCAGGAACGTTATGCAGGTGCTATGCAGAGAAGTTTTTATGTAGGAGATGCAGTTAAGCAGGAAGATGTAAAGGCTAAGTTCGAAGATGGAGTTTTGAAATTATCAATTCCTAAGAATGAAGCAGAGAAACTTCCGGAAAAACAGTATATAGCTATTGAAGGATAATACATAATTTAAGGGATATCATAGCTGCACATTATGGTGTGGCTGTGGTATCCCTTATTATTTTCGATAGCAGTGGGTTTCTTTTTTATTTGAAAGATTTTTGTAGTTCTTTGATCAGAAGCTCTGCCACCGGGGTAAAGGTTTGGTATTTTCTCCAGATGATAAACATCTCAGCATTTGGAACATCCTTTAGGGGACGGAAGGTGATATCGCTTCCATCACCTGTGTGAACGAGCTTATCAAGCATTACAGCGTAGCCTATGCCGGCTTTTGCCATAACGGCGCCATTATACGGAAGGTTATACGTAGCGACTATATTTACGTCCTTAAGGTCATAACCGAACCAGTCAGGCAATTCCTGATCTACCCACTGTTTTGAACAGATCAGTGGCATATCTCTTAGATCGGAAATTGAAAGGGATTTCTTTTTTGAAAGAGCATCATCACTTCGGAAGATCACTCCCCATCTGTCCTCAGTGGACATGGGGAGATAGTTGTATTTATTCAGATCAACAAAGTTCATCACAATGGCAAAGTCAAGCAAGCCTTTGTCGAGCTTTTCACATACATCCTGCATATTGCCGCTGTATATATTGCATCGGATCTTTGGATAGCTTTTCTGTAAATTGCAGACAATATCTGCAAAAAGCCCCATTGCCTCTGATTCCGGAGCTCCGACAGAGATATCGCCGCTGTTTATCTCTTCCAATGATTTAAATTCAGCCTCGGTTTTGTCAACCAGAGATAGAATATCTTCCGCACGCTCCCTGAGAAGCATCCCCGCCTCTGTCAGATGGATGCTGTAATTTGAGCGGACAAAAAGCTTGGTTCCAAGCTCTTTTTCCAGTTCCTTGAGCTGTTTTGACATGGTGGGCTGTGAGACAAACAGACGCTCGGCGGCTCTTGTCATATTGCCCTCCCTGGCTGTCTCAAGGAAGTATCTGAGTACCCTTATTTCCATAATGAACACCTCCATAGATATTCTAAAACAGAATAACTAAAAATACAATGTAGATATTGGACATTTCTTGGTGTAGAACATATACTGTTCATAAAAGAAAGATTTCACGTGCTACGGATTCTTGAAGAGCATAGAAAAGAACTGCTTACCGGGATACATGGCTATCAGAAAGCATTGGACTGTCTGGATTACCTTGTGTTTCAGATAAAAAAGCACAGAAAGCAGGAAGAACTATGAAAACGAAAATGACAACGTTGTTTATTGTGGTTTCGATCATGGCGGTGGCCTTCAGCGCATGCGGTAAGACCGGCACACCGGAACCTGATGCTGTTTCAACTGAAGCAGTTAGCAGCAAAGGAAGTACACAGGAAGAGACAATCGGAATAACCGAGGTACCGGAAAATGAATCGGAAAGTAATGTAAATGAAGATCAAATCCAAACAGAGGATTTGGAAACAGAAACGGAGGATACAGAAAAGATGCTGCAAATGAAGATTAACGGTACTGTCGTGAATGTTTTGTGGGAAGAAAATGAATCCGTTGATGCGCTGATGGATATGTGCAAGGATGCGCCGCTTGAGATCCAAATGTCCATGTATGGCGGTTTTGAACAGGTAGGACCGCTCGGAAGAAATCTTCCGAGAAACGATTCGCAGACAACCACATCAGCGGGAGATATCGTCCTCTATTCAGGAGATCAGATCGTGGTATTTTACGGCAGCAATTCATGGAGCTATACAAGGCTGGGACATATCACAGATCAGAATAATGAGGGAATGGCAGCGCTCCTTGGCAACGGAGATGTGACAATTACGATAAGTATGGAGGCACAACGGTGAAAATACTGAGTTTGTTTGCAATTTACGAGATAAAGGCCTCTTTAACCCTATAAGCAAGAAGTCCCCCGCCTCCAAGGCGGTGGGATGAATTGCCAATCAGCGCTTGAAAGTCGAACGCGTGTTTGGTATAATGAATGTATGAATAAAGCACTCAAATACAGATTATACCCAACAAAATCACAGATGCAGATGTTTGCCCAGACCTTTGGCTGTTGTCGTAAGGTCTGGAATCTTATGCTGTCCGATAAGATTGAATCCTATAAGACTACCGGTAAGTTTGTTTCTGTAACTCCAGCCCAATATAAGTCTGATTATCCATATTTGAAAGAGGTAGACAGTCTTGCATTAGCCAATACGCAGCTAAATCTACAGAGTGCATTTCGTAACTGCTTCTGCAAAACGCGAAAGAAACGTAATGCTTTTCCAAAGTATAAGTCAGCAAAACGTAGTCACAAGTCGTACACCACGAATAATCAGAAAGGAACTGTTGCTATCCTTGGGAACTTTATACGATTACCGAAGGTTGGTGCTGTAAAGGCGGTGATCCATCGTATGCCGGATCAAGATTGGAGACTGAAGTCGGCAACCATATCACAGGATAGCGATGGTAAGTATTTCGCGTCTGTGTTGTTTGAGTATGAATCTACATCGGTGGAACCAGTACTATGCACGGAAAATGCCATAGGGTTGGATTATTCATCCAAATCTCTATATGTGGACAGTGATGGAAACAATGGCAGCCACCATAAGTATTACCGGGAAAGTCAAAAACGTCTCGCAAAAGAACAACGCAGATTATCTCGAAAGACTGGTTCAAGAAAAGGTGAATCCAAATCATCCAATTATCTGAAACAGTTGCATAAAATAAACAAAATACACAAACATATATCCAACCAGCGGAAAGATCAGCTGCACAGACTGTCAACAGGGATAGCCAACCGGTATGACATCGTCTGTGTAGAATCGTTGAACATGAAGTCTCTGGCCAATAGGAGCTTTGGCAACGGTAGATCTACGTTGGATAACGGTTATGGAATGTTTCTCGACATGTTGGAATACAAGCTGTCCGACCGCGGGAAATGTCTGGTTCGGGTGGACAAATGGTTTCCAAGTAGTCAGCTTTGTCATTGTTGTGGGGCCATCAATCCATTGACCAAAAAGCTTGATGTTCGGAAATGGACATGTCCTGTTTGTGGTGAAACGCATGATCGCGATATCAATGCAGCCAAAAATATCCTAACGGAAGGCATGCGAATCTATAAACAACAATTGAACAAAATCGCTGCGCGATGGCCTGCCAGGGCTATGGCGCAGTTTTACTTTATTGAAAAATAAAAAGCAGTGGAAATTCTTTTCGTAATCCGATATTGTTAAGTTACCACACAAAACAAATAAATACGGAAAGCCCCACTGCCTATGAAAAGAATAACATTTTCAGGCGTCTTCCGCAACCGGAATTATGATGCCAATGCACCTCCTGATGGGTAGTTGTCTCTGTAAACACTACTTTCAAGGAGGTTTTTATGTACGAAGATATTTTTGCTCAGATCCGCAATGAAGCACAGAAGCGGAACCTGAAGGAATCTACGATTGATGCTTACTGCAACTCTGTAGATTATTTCCTGCGCATTGTTAACAAAGACATTTCCTCTCTTACAACAGACGACGTTGAAGCGTTCCTTACTGAAAAACGACTTAGCGGACTGGCTCCCCAGACTTATAACCATTATCATTCTTCGATCCGCTTCTTCTATAAACGGATCCTGAAGATGAACTGGGACGATGAGGATATCCCCAGAATGAAGCTGGATCATACCCTGCCCACGGTCCTGTCAAGGGAGGAGATACAGAGTATCATAGACCATACGCCTAATCTTAAACACAAAGCGATCATCGCTACCATGTATTCTTCCGGCCTGAGAGTGTCGGAAGTTGTACATCTTCATTATGACAATATATCTCGCACCAACAGGACTATCCATGTCCGCGAAAGCAAGAGCAGGAGGGATCGGTATACGATCCTCTCTGACCGTAACCTCGATCTCCTGACCGAATACTGGTTTAAGTGCGGAAAACCCAGAGGCATTCTCTTCCCCAGTTCATGGACCGGGACGTATCTGAATAAGAACAGTATCAACCAGTACTTTAAAAAAAGTGCAGCCAGAGCCGGCATTACCAGACATGTCTCCAGTCATTGTTGCCGACACAGTTTTGCCAGCCATCTGTTTGAAAACGGTGTTGACATTAAATATATTCAGGCACTGCTCGGACATGTGGACCCGAGATCTACAGAAGTATATATCCATGTCAGCAACAAGAGTCTGCTTGGAATTCGCAGTCCTTTTGATAATCCGAGGGGTGACGAAGCATGAGCGCCGACTGTACAATTCAGGATGTGTTCAATCGCTTTTATCCTTCTTATGAAAAAAGTCATGTACTTTCCGCAGTTCAGAGAAAAGCCGCTTATCACATCATGAATTGCAAGACAGGTGCCTTTGGCGTAAACATAAGCGTATGTGAAGACTGTGGCTGCGTTTCTATCCATTATAATTCCTGCCGGGATAGGTGTTGTCCCATGTGCCAGGAATTCCCGAAGGAAAAGTGGGTAGATGCCCGCAGAGAGGATGTCTTGGATGCACCATACTTTCATGTAGTCTTTACTGTTCCGGAAGAGCTGAATCCAGTCATATACAGCAACCAGAAGCTTCTTTACAACGCTCTGTACCACGCTGCATCCGATACCTTAAGTGAGCTGGCGTCAGATAAAAAACATCTCGGATCCGACATAGGCTATATATGTATCCTTCATACCTGGGGGAGCGAGATGAATTTCCATCCGCATATACACTCCATAGTACTTGGCGGAGGACTTGATCCTAAGAATCATTGGAAGGATAACGGAGAAGATTTCTTTCTTCCCATCAAGGTTATCTCGAAAGTATTCCGCGGTAAGTATCTCGCGGAATTAAAACAGCTTTGGTCAGATGGAAAGCTGGAATTCCATGGCACAGCGGAACCGCTTAAAAATCATTATGTTTTCAAGGAACTTTTGGATACTTGCTATGCCAAAGAATGGATTCCTTATTGCAAAAAACCTTTTAAGGGTGCTGAATCCGTGATCAAATATCTTGGCAAGTACACCCACCGTATAGCCATAAGCAACTATCGTATTAAATGCATGACTGATTCAACCGTTACATTTACGGTTAAAGATTACAAGAACCATGGTCAGTGGAAAGAACTTAGTCTTTCCGGAGAAGAATTCATTCGCAGGTTCTTGATGCATGTTCCTCCCAAACGTTTCGTCCGAATACGGCATTATGGATTGCTGTCATCACGCAACAAAAGCAGGAAGATAACCTTATGCCGCAACCTATTGGGATGCAGGCAATACATATCACGGCTTAAGAATCTTGATGCACCGGATATTATCAAGTTGCTTTACAACAAAGATGTGTGTAAATGCTCTTCCTGTGGTGGGAATATTATCCCATTGCCTGCGGAAAAGTATTTTACATCGCCGATTCCTCATATGCTATGTTGAGAAGCGGAAACTGAATACTTCAAAAAAAGCTTCCTCGTGAGGCTTATTTGTGTTGCCTTAAAAAAGAATATCTGAGTATTTGATATTCATTTTTCTCAACATGTGATATATTGATTGACAAAGAGCGAAAAGATTGAAATCCCATATGTGGTGGTACCCCGGACGCGCTTTGTTCAACCAGGAAAAATCGAAATTGATGCAAACGAAGGGGCAGTTATCGAAAAATGTAAGACTGCTTTTTCGTTTGCATCATCTTCGATTCTTTCCTTAACGATTTGTCGCCTAATGCGATAAATATACGGTAGGGATGGAATAGCCCGAACCTTACGCCTGTGGACATCGTGTAAGACTTCTATAACGAATATCGTTGACGAAGCTGTGGTGGTTGAAACAGGAAGCTCCGACCTCTATAGGTCGGGGTAGTTCACTCTGTACCAGGAACTTTTCTGCTAAAGGTGTAAAGGTCTGATATTTATTCCAGATTAGATAGAGTTTGGTCTCCTTTTTCGGAGAGAGCGGGCGGAATAGATCACCTGCCCATTCCTGTATTTCAATATTCCAGCTTTGTTCAGAGCAGAAGAGTGGCTGGCCGATAAGGTCAGCTGCCTTTATGCTTTTTTTCTTTGCCAGTGGATGACTCTTCAACATAACGGTACCCCAGTGATCGGTTGCCCCATATAACTCATTCCAAATAGAAATAAGCCGATACCGCCGAATAGTTTCAGAAATGATATAACGTCCATAATACCTCTTTTTTTGAGGATACTATAGAATGCTAAAGTGTATTTCAGGTAATCTGTATGTAAAATCTATGTAAATTAATAGATTATCGGTTCAGTTTAAAGCTACCGCTGTTTTTGCAAAAAACGAGGAAAATGAAGAAACAATCTATCGCGCAGGCAGTCGGGACATGATATACTGAAGATGCATATCTCTGACGTTCCGGCTGCCTCACGGAAAGGAGTAATCAAGATGGCAAAAAACCAAGTGAACGATTTATGGATAGCTTCCTGTATAATTCAAAGTGTAGACAATAGGTAAGCCAGACTTAACAAAAAGAGATACCTCAGCTAAACTGTCATTACTGACCCTGAGAAGTTGGTAATAAACAGAAAAGAGAGGTATCTACACAATGAAGTCTACACAAAATAAGAAGATTGAGCAAGTAAAAGAAACAACAATGATTGTCGGCGTTGATGTCGGCAGCGAAAAGCACTATTTTAGGGCTTTTAACTGGAGGGGGATCGAACTCACCAGAAAGCCTATCCCATTCTCCAATTCTATGGCGGGATTTGATATGTTTCATTCGGCTGTGATAGAGCTGATGGAAAACAACCATCTAGAGGAGGCTCTCGTGGGTTTTGAGCCTACAGGGCATTACTGGTTTAATCTTGGTCAGTTTTTGAGCGGTAAGAACATCAAGTTCGTAATGGTAAATCCGCATCACGTGCACAAGACCAAGGAGCTGGATGACAACAGCCCGTCCAAGAATGACCGTAAGGATCCACATATCATAGCGAACCTGGTTAAGGACGGAAGATATTTTTACACATATATGCCTACCGGCGTGTATGCAGAATTAAGAAATGCGTCCAATCGCAGGTTTGTACTTATGGAAGAGCATACGCGGGCAAAGAACCGCCTGCAGAAGTGGATAGCTGTATATTTCCCGGAATACAAGGGAGTTTACACACATATAGATGCCAAGGGTGGCCTGATGGTATTAAAGAAGGCTGCAACACCGGACGATATAGTAAAGCGCGGTGTAGATGGCATACAACAGATTTGGAAAGATGCGAAACTACGCGGTAGTGGTTTCAAAAAGGCAATGCAGATAGTGACTGCGGCCACCAATAGCATCGGACTGAAAGAAGGCCTTGAAGAGGCTAAAATGGAGCTTTTGGATCTGATTGAGGATTACGAACTCCAAACAAAACGTATTGAACGGGTCAATGACCTGATCAAGAACCTCTGCTCACAGATCAGGTATGTAGATAAGCTACTTGAGATCAAGGGCATAGGAATAACAACAGTAGCTGGGTTTATTGCTGAGGTGGGCGATATCACGCGCTTTGGTAACGCCAAGGAGCTTCAGAAACTGGCTGGATTGGAGCTTGTGTCTGCTGATTCCGGCAAGCATAACGGCAGGACAAAAATAAGCAAGCGGGGACGCAAGAGGCTTAGATATTTGCTCGTGCAAGCTGCGGTATCAGTGATCGGTAAGAATGATGAGTTTAAGGAAATCCATCAGTATTACACCACAAGAGATAACAATCCGTTAAAGAAGATGCAGTCGCTCATAGCAGTCGCATGTAAGCTGATAAGAGTATTCCATGTGATCCTTACAAAAGGCGTAGACTATGATGCATCAAAAATGCTCGGAGATATCCGGCATCCGGGAGCAGCTGACCGAAAGGTGGCATAGGTTCCCATAAGATGAAACAACCATGACCATTACGGGAAGCGTCCGCCGAAAGGTGCTGTAATGCAAGTGTTTGGATCAGTAGTGTAGTTACAAAGAATGAGCTGGTAGCCGGCAGGAATTTTCTCCGGAGGGCATGACCCTGATGAATAGCTAAGCTGGCACCCTGGTTATGGACAGGCAGAACGAAGGAAGTGAGGACTCCCCTAGTTGGGATGATCCTGTTGGACATGAGAGGTGAGCTGCCATATAGGGATGGGTATTACATCGAGGCCATTTAAAATCGTTTAGTGATGACGTTTTATTTGGTATACCCATTAACACTATATATCTGCCCTGTATGAGGTAAAGATCACTCCATAACCTTAGCATCATTCATTATGAGGACTCAAAAAGTATTGAATTTACTGAAGAAAACACTTGACTATATGGAGAGTGGAGAGGGAAAAAACAATGAAACGAATTCATATTAAACATCACAGGGTGCTGCTACATAGATTTATTCTCTTCATCTTCACGATAGTGTTCTTTATTATTGGTTACCGGATTAATGCATATGCTGATCAAGAGCCGGAAGTAGTTCGAGTAGGTTATTACGAGAACGAAGTTTTTCAAGAGGGAGCTAAAGAAGGTGAGGTCAAGAACGGCTATGCCTATGAATACTATCGAAAGCTTTCGGAATATACTGGCTGGAAATATGAATATGTCTATGGGGAGTTTGGTGATCTTTATCAAATGCTTCTCGATGGCGAGATTGATTTGCTTGCCGGTCTGGCGTGGAGAGAAGACCGTGCCGAAATAATCGGCTATCCGAATGCTGTAATGGGTAAAGAATCCTATTACCTGGTTAAGCACGATGTAGATAGCGACATTTCCGCGGATCCCGCTACTTTGAATAAATGTAAAATCGGTGTGCTGGACAGCGCAATGGTCGGTACCCTGAACCAGTATTTGGAAGACAATCACATAAAGGCAGAAGTGGTTACGTATTCCGATTACACGCAGTTATTTGAAGCATTCGATTCTCATGAGGTGGATATTCTTGCGGCGGAAAGTGACGGCGCTCATGGAAGAGAGCATTCGGAAGTGCTGACCGTTTTCGGCACATCCGATTATTACCTGTGCGTAAATAAGAAGCGCCCGGATCTTTTAGCAGAGCTAAACTCCGCACAATCATTGCTTGCAACGGAGGAGCCCAATTATCTGAATTCACTACGGGCGAAATATTATTCGGTCAGTGTGACGGCAATGGCATTTTCGCAGGCCGAACGGGACTGGATGAATCATCATACCTCACTCCATGTCGGTTATCTGGATAATTATCTGCCGTACAGCGATACGGATAAACAGGGGAACGTGACGGGTATTGTCAAAGATATTATTCCTGCGATTCTGGACGGACTTGGAATGCAGAACATAAATGTCACTTACAGTGGATATTCAAACTACGACGCTATGGTTGCCGACGTTAGTTCGGGACAAATCGATGTGGCATTCCCGGTGGGCGGTGGACTGTATTATTCAGAAGAGAGCGGAATCTATCTGTCAAATCCCGTATCCTCTTCCCATGCGGATTTAGTCTATAAGGGTGAGTTCAGCGAAAAGACAACAGAGCATTTTGCAGTTAATGAGAACAACCGAATGCAGTATTACTTTGTGCGGACGAATTATCCCGATGCTGAAATTACCTTCTATCCGTCGAGTGAAGACTGCCTTTCTGCTTTACTTTCCGGTAAGGCAGGCTGTGTGACATTAAATGGACTAAGAGCAAACGATATTCTGCGCAACAAAAAATATGAAGATTTGTCGCTCTACCAGACCAGTTATAATGATGCCAGATGTTTTGGAGTAGAAATCGGTAATGAAGGACTATTAAAACTTCTCAATCGTGGCATCAATGTACTTGGAACCGATTACGCACAAAGTATCTCTTACCGGTATACCGGAGGCCTTTACTCTTACGGTTTTATCGATGCATTGAAAGATCATATGGCACTGGTCGGAACGATTATTCTGATTATTGTCGTTGTGATTGTATTTTTGCTTGTGCGGGATGTCCGGCGCACAAGGAAGGAAGTGGAAGAACAGGAAAAAGCCCGTCAGAATCTTGAGTTAAAGAATGCTGAGCTTGCGGAAAGTCAGAAAGCACTGTCTGATGCACTGATAGCTGCGGAGCATGCCAATCGAGCAAAGACTGTTTTCCTAAACAATATGTCCCATGATATTCGTACTCCAATGAATGCCATTGTGGGGTTTACTGCGTTGGCGGCTTCGCACATTGATAATAAAGAGCAGGTGCAGGATTATCTCGGAAAAATCTCTGTATCCAGTCAGCATCTTTTATCCCTGATTAATGATGTATTGGACATGAGCCGTATCGAAAGCGGAAAAGTTACCATCGAAGAGACAGATGTGCATCTACCGGATGTCATTCATGGTTTAAGGACAATTATCCAGTCCAATATTACCGCCAAGCAGCTGGAACTGTTCATTGATACGCAGAATGTAATGCATGAGGATATTATTACGGATAAACTCAGGCTGAATCAGGTGCTTTTAAATATTTTGTCCAATGCGATTAAATTTACACCTGCAGGAGGCACAATTAGCTTCCGGGTTATCGAGAAGCCGTCGTCTGTCGATAACATCGCTAATTTTGAATTTCGTATCAAAGATAACGGAATCGGTATGAGCGAAGAATTCCGGAAATCCATTTTTGAAGCATTCTCCCGTGAAAAGACAAGTACGGTCAGCGGCATCCAAGGGACAGGTCTTGGTATGGCAATCGCAAAGAAAATTGTTGATATGATGGGCGGAGTGATTATGGTGAATTCCACGGAAGGCAAGGGTAGCGAATTCATTGTAGAACTTCCCTGTAAAATCAGCAATATATCCGCGAAGTTTGAGCCGATTCCGGAACTGCAGGGCGTACGTGTACTTGTGGCTGATGATGATACTGATACCTGCCTTTCCGTTTGTTCTATGCTGCGCGAGATTGGAGTGCGTCCCGACTGGACGAACTACGGAAAAGAAGCAGTGATACGTGCAAAGGATGCACTGGATTCAGCGGATGAATTCCGGGTTTATATTATTGACTGGCAGATGCCGGATTTAAACGGAATTGAAACCGTACGGAGAATCCGTAAAGTAATTGGAGGCAGCGCGCCGATTATTATTCTGACGGCGTATGACTGGTCGGATATCGAGGAAGAGGCAAGAGAGGCCGGCGTAACGGCTTTCTGTTCAAAGCCGCTTTTCATGTCCGAACTCAGAAATGTCATGGCCCGGCCGCTTATGATATCTTTGGATAAACAGACAGAGGAAAAGAGTGACGCTGAGGCCAAACCGGATTTCTCCGGAAAACGTGTTTTGCTGGCGGAAGATAACGAACTGAATCAGATGCTTGCAGAGAATATGCTGACGGAAGTCGGTCTTGCAGTTGAGATTGCGAATGACGGTACGGAGGCGGTGGAAAAAATGAAATCCGCACCTGCGGGGTACTATGACATTATCCTGATGGATATTCAAATGCCCCAAATGGATGGTTATGAAGCAACCAGACAGATTCGCGCACTGGAGGATAATGAAAAGGCCGGTATCCCCATTGTAGCGGTTACGGCAAATGCATTTGAGGAGGATCGTCAGATTGCAATGGAGGCAGGCATGAACGGTCATCTGGCAAAACCGTATGATGTTCCGGATATTATGAAGACACTAAAAGAATTGTTGGAATGTTGAATCGGGAGATTGGAGGGGAAACCATGTTAGAAATATTAAAAGCGAGGTTTCAGGATAATAAGAATCTTCATATGGAACTGAGTTGGCTTGACGTGGAGAAACGTTTGCTTGAGCATCCGGGCTCCATGGACGTTTTGAGAAGGATGGAGGAGAGCGGCGGAGAACCGGATACCATCGGCTATGACGAAAAGACGGGAAAGCTAATTTTCTGCGACTGCGCAAAGGAGTCCCCTTCTGGGCGCAGAAGCCTGTGCTATGACGAAAAGGCATTACAGGGGCGTGCTAAAAACCCGCCGTCAGGCAGCGCCGAATGGAAAGCAAAAGAAATCGGTGTTTTGATCATGACGGAGGAACTCTATCGCCGACTGCAAAGTCTCGGGGAATTTGATTTGAAAACGTCAAGTTGGATCACTACGCCGGATGATATTCGCGACAAGGGCGGTGCATTGTTCTGCGAACGACGTTACGGAACGGTTTTCACATTTCATAACGGGGCGGATTCGTACTATTCCGTGCGCGGGTTCAGAGGTTATACTCTTATATAAATTCAAATTTGAATTTTTAGCAAGTTTCAGTCCTGCTTTCTGCCTGCTTCCCACACTTTCCCTGCAAATCCCTACATGGAAGTATAACCGCCATCCACCGGAAGGATTACACCGGTTACATAGGAGGATGCGGGGGAGGAAAGGAACAGGGTGGCTGTATCCAGTTCGCCTTCATTTCCGTAACGGGAAAGAGGGATCATGGTTTTGGCATTTGCCTGGAAGAAATCACTGTCCAGCGTCTCCTTGGTCAGCGGTGAATAGAAATATCCGGGGCAGATGCAATTGACGGTGATGTTGTATTTTCCCCATTCAGCTGCAAGGCCGCGGGTAAGATTGACCAGACCGCCTTTTGCTGCGTGGTAGGGCGAGCAGGGGGCAACCTTGTTGCCTACCATGCCGTACATGGATGCGATGTTGATGATACGTCCGTAATTTGCCGGGATCATGGCCTTCTTTGCTGCGGCTCTGGCAACCCGGAAAGAACCGAAGAGATCAATATTGAATTCGTTCTCGAATTGATCATCCGTGATATCTTCAGCCGGAGCAACAGCGCCGGTTCCCGCATTGTTGATGACGATGTCAATGCGGCCCCATTTTTCAAGCACCAGATCGATGGTTTTATCGACCTTCTCTGTATCGGTGATGTCACAGGGAAGTGCCAGTGTTTCCACACCGAATTCTTCGGTGATACTGGCAGCAACCTCTTCAATCAGATTCTGTCTGCGCGCGATCACGGCGATCTTTGCCCCCTGATTGGCCAGTGCCTTCGCCATCTGTACGCCAAGTCCGGTGGAAGCTCCGGTTACGATCGCAACCTGTCCTGTCAAGTCAAAGTACTGTTTCATAATACTGCCTCCTCGCTGTCTATATTATGTTTAATAATGAAATGGTTATAAATATATCTGTATGTTATGATATCAGATGTCTTTGGGTTTCACAAGGTTGGAATCGTAAGGCATTTAATTTATTTATGGCGCACTGGAAGAGTTTGGATTAAGAGATGATCATTTTGAAGAAGACGGAGAGATCATTTCACGCGAGACTATAGAACAATCTATCGATGGCGGAGAAGCATACCGGATCATGAAGGACGGAGAAAAGGTCGGCGGTGTGATCCTCAGGGTAAACGGAGACAAGGGAGATCTGGATATCCTTTTTGTGACACCAAAGGGGCATAGCAAGGGAATTTCAGATAGAGCAGATAAAGCAGTACAGCTTAAAATGTTTGGAGGTTACAACTGTTCTCAGGCTGTAACAGCAGCCCTTGCTGACCAGACCGGGGTTACTGAAGAACAGCTAAAGAGTGTTGCGGCTGGCTTCTGTGCCGGGATGGGGAATTTGGAAGCTACCTGTGGTGCGCTGATCGGGGCGGTGATGGTTGCCGGCCTTAAGTCAGAGGGAAAGGGGACCTTGCAGATGGCGAGGCGGATCCAGGAGGCCTTCCGTGATCGCTGCGGGGCAATTAAGTGCAGGGATCTTAAAACAATGACAGACGGAAAACCACTCTGTCCGTGTGAGGAGTGTGTTAGGAACGCTGTGATGATCTACGGCGAAATAATGGGGTTGGAATGAACAAAATGAAGGGCGGCATTCCTTATATGACGGTGACAGAATTGTTGCCATGCCGGATAAAATTCCGTTTTACGAGAAGTTTGGTTTCTCTGCAAATGAGGCTCAGAGGCTTAGAATCATGTATCAAGTTCACGGTTAAGGAGGTCATGTATGTTTGAAAGTGACTATGCCAGATGTGAATACATCGAAAAGGACAATGTGGTTTTTCATGTTTGGAAAAAGGAAGCGCATTTCGAAGATTATCGAGATCCGGTAACTGCATCGTTGGAAATGCTGAGGGAACATGCAGGAAGTGTGTTCATTGTGGACGCGAGAAATGGTTTTGAAGATGTGAAGGAAGATGTGGATTGGGGCTTCACCTTCTTTCTGCCGGAACTTAAGAAGACCGGTTGTAAGATCTGGGGATTTATCCTGCCTGAGGTTTCAGAGATAGAGGGGGAGATCGATCTGTGGACAAAAGAGATTGAGAAGAATTTCCGCGTGATCCGAGCAACCTCGTATGAAGAAATTCTTGAAAGGATAATTCGGATGTCAAAGTAGAACTTGTTCGTTTTGTTGCTGTAAATGATGGAGAGTGAATAATATGAGAAAAAATATAATACTGATCGGAATGCCTGCATCAGGGAAAAGTACCGTTGGTGTGATCCTTGCTAAGGTATTGGGAAAGGATTTCATAGACACAGATATTGTCATTCAGCAGAGAGAAGGTTCCAGACTGAATGAGATCATTGCACATTACGGTATTGATGAGTTCCTAAAGAAGGAAGAGCAGGCACTTCTAAGTATAGACGTAGAGAATACGGTTATAGCTACAGGTGGGAGTGCAGTTTATAGTGATGCCGCGATGAAACATCTTGCTGCAGGATCCACAGTAGTCTATCTGAGAATTCTTCTTGATGAGCTTAAAAATAGACTGAATGATGTAAAAGAGCGAGGTGTGGTTCTTCGTCCGGATGAAAGTATAGAAGATATGTACGAGAAACGATCAAAGCTTTACGAAAAGTATGCTGATATAACAGTTATCGAAGATGGGAATTCTATCGAGAGTACTGTACGGGCTGCGATGGAAGAAATAAAATAAAGTGCAGGGATCTTAAAACGATGACAGACGGAAAACCACTCTGTCCGTGTGAGGAGTGTGTTAGGAACGCTGTGATGATCTACGGCGAAATAATGGGGTTGGAATGAACAAAATGAAGGGCGGCTTATCTGCCTTAGCGGAAACAAGTAAGATTCGAAAACTGGAATGGAATATACTATGAGGGATAGATAATGAGCGATTTAGTTATAAAACATAATACGTTTTCGGCTGAAGAATTTGTATTTCTGTGGGAATCCGTTTGGGGACAGGGACCGTCTATCGAACAAACCAGGTTGGCGATGGAGAATACATTATTCCGAGTTTCCATATATGACGGCGAAAGAATTGTTGCAATGGCGAGAGCCATAGGCGATAAAGGTCTTTGCTATTATATCAAGGATGTTATTGTATTACCGGAATACCAGGGCAAGGGATTGGGGCGCATGCTAATCAACGAATTACTATCCTTCATCAATGAAAATGGTGTACCGGAGACGAATATCTTTGTTGAACTTTGCGCCATGCCGGATAAAATTCCGTTTTACGAGAAGTTTGGATTCTCTGCAAATGAGGCTCATAGGCTTAGAATCATGTATCAAGTACATGGATAAGAAGAGGTTGATATATTATGGAAATAGAGTATAGACAAGCGGTTATAGATGATGCTGAGTTACTGGTAAATATCTATAATGCTTCATTTTATGACGATTATGTGCGATATGGTTCGTGTCCGGGATATGGACAAACAAAAGAAATGATGGAAGAGTCAATCATCAAATATCTGAAACACATCATACTATGCGATAATGAACCTGTTGGTTGTGTATCGTGCATTAAACTGGAAAATGGATTGTATGAGGTCGGTTGTTTGTGTGTTATACCTGAGTATCAAGGCAAAGGAATTGGGACACAGGCAATTCGATTTGTAAAGTCATTTTATGAAGATTGGGAGAGGCTCACTTTAGTAACACCGATAGACAAGAAAGAAAATGTGAAGTTTTATACTGAAAAATGCGGTTTTCGTATAGAATCAACCGAAAGAGACGGAAATGTAGAACTATTTCGGTTTGTTGCTGAAAGATGATGGAGAATAATGTGGACAATATGTAAGATAATTGGGGTATTATCTTCCGCAAGATGTTGAGGAATGGAGTCCTTCGGTTTCTTTTTTGGAGAGTTTACTATTCAGTGTTAATGACGATGATGAGCTATTTGGAAGGTTGCTGTTTTCTTGACTATTTGGACAAATGTGGAGCAATCTCCGAAGAAACTGCAGTTAATTTAAAGAACAGTGCGATAGATAATCCATATGCATTAATTCCTTTTCTTGAGTCCCAAAAGATATACAAGACGAATGACGGAAGATATTATCTTACGAATAGTTATTGTAGAAATTATTTTTCAGATTAATGAGTGAAAGAAATGATGAGCTGACTGATGCAGCAGTTCACGCTACTTATACATGTGAGAGGCCAATGGGATGAAGATAGAACATGTAGCTATGTATGTAAATGATCTGGAGGCTGCTAGAGATTTCTTTGTGAAATACTTTGGCGGCACGGCAAATGATGGATATTATAATCAGAAAACCGGATTCAGCTCATTCTTTATCAGTTTTGATGATGGAGCACGACTTGAGATTATGAACAAGCCTCAAATTGGTGAGTTTAAAAGAGCAGAGAATCGGATGGGTTTTGCCCATATCGCGTTATCCGTTGGTAGCTCCGAAGAGGTTGACAGACTAACGAAATTACTGTGTGAGGATGGATACGAAGTGCAGAGCGGACCTAGAACTACAGGAGATGGTTACTATGAAAGTTGTATTGTCGGCATTGAGGGAAATCTGATAGAGATTACAATCTGATAAGAAGGTATATTGTCTTAAAGGATAAATACGAGGTGATCGAATGGCAGCGGTAGCTGATGCAGTTGCACCTATCGCACTGATTTGCATTTTGCTCTGATGAGAATTTGAGGCACTTTCCGATGAGGGGAAGGTGCTTCTTTTCTATTGACAAAAGAGTTAGATTGAAATAAAATGACACCAAGTCATTTATATTGCGGGGTGATGAAATGCCTAAAGTGTCAGATGAATATTTTGAACAGAAGCGAAAAGAAATTGTTGATGCGGCCTATCGAGTGTGTATGAAGAAACCTATAACCTCCGTTGAGATGAAGGATATCATAGCTGAAACTGGTTTTTCCCATGGAGTGATCTATCGCTATTACAGTGAATTGGATGAAGTCCTGCAGGATCTGGTGATCCGGATTAACAGATCAAATCGGATCGATGAAAGACTTATGGAGATACTGGATCGCTATAAGATCGGAGAATGGAAACGGACAGTGAAAGAGGTTTGCGGTCTGCTTGCATCATACCTGGAGGAGACTGAAATTGATATTCTGAAGCTTTCGATATATTCCGATGTTCTTGCCATGAATGATCCGAAGCGTGTGATGCGGATCGCTTCCAGACTGGATAAAGATGACAGGAGTCCTCTTTTAATACTGGAAATGATGATGAGGAAGTTCCTTGAAAGGGTTGTGCATGAGGAAAAATTGCATCCGATAAGATCGACGGATGAGATTCTGCAGTTTATGATCGTGACGTTTCACGGAATCCAGACGGGATATGTGCTGTCCAATTGCTATCAGACGGAGCACATCACTGAACGATACAAACCCGCACCGATGTTTGACTGTCTGGCGGATTCAGTGATTTACATGATGGGAGGTTGATCAGAATGATATTTCATGCATTTGGTGATGTTTCTATGAAACCGGTGCTCCTGATTCACGGTATGCTGAATCCATGGCAGTTATGGGAAGAGGCGGTGGAGCATTTTTCTAAGGAATACTATGTGGTCGTTCCGGAGCTGGATGCTCATACGGAGGAAGAGACAAGCACTTTTGTCTCCGTGGATGAGGAGGCAAAGGCGATTCGTGAATATGTTATCCGCGAGTTTGGAGGAAACCTCTTCATGATCTGCGGCCTCTCCATGGGTGGGCGGATCGCAGCGACAATTGCAGGGCTGTCGGGCATTTCCACTGAACACCTGGTGCTGGATGGGGCTCCGCTGAAATCTATGCCGAAATTCCTGATCCGGTTCATGACCGGGAGTTATATAAAGATAATTGAGAAATCAAAGGCCAGAGATCCGAAGACTCTGGCCAGTTGCAGGAGAGATTTCCTTCCTGAAAGGTATATCGATGATTTTCTGAAGGTTGCAGATCATATAGAGGATACATCCATTCGGAATATCCTGAGCAGTGTGTTCAGTGCGTTCGATTACAAAACTTATGATCCAAACTGTAGGATACTCTTCATGCACGGTACAAAAGGAAATGAGTCCGTGTCCAGAAAGGCAGCGCTTAAGATGAAGGAAGTGAATCCGCAGACAGAGATACGTGTATATGATGGGTATGCTCATGCGCAGCTTTTGAGTTTTGAGCAGTCCAAATGGATCCGGGAGGTGCAGAGTTTTTTAAATAAGGGATAATGGATGGTTTATGCCAAAGATTAATTGCCATATTAACTCTACTTTCCGTAGGTGGCATGTTTCTTTCTGGCGTGATATTTTACGGGGTTACGGTTTTTTTTTACGCAGAGAAAACTTGACAGGCTAACATTTATTAGCTATAATATGGCTAATGTTTATTAGCGGGATGGAGACCATATCTGGCAAAGAGAAAATACTGGAAGTATCCTCCTGGTGGCTGGCTGATGTTGCAGACGGAGAGCCTAACGCCATGTATGTGGATATCTACGGGGAGATCCATGAAGAAGGAAAGTCCTTCTATAAAACGAATATGGGCGTAAGACCCGCCATGTGGCTGAAGCTGGATTGACAGTCAGAGTGATATTTCTTATACGACAGTTGGGAGAAGTGGGATGAATATTGTCAAAGCGGAGACAAATCAGGTAGAAAAAATCGTAGATATGTCTGTCAGAGCTTTTGAAACAGATGTAAATGTTGGCGGAATAAAAGGAGATTGTCCGCCTGACTTTGATTCAGTAGAATGGCATAAACAAATGGCCATGGAGGGGCATTTGTATCAAGCAATGATAGGAAAAGATTTGGTAGGGGCAGCCATTATATTCCAGGATGAAACAAATAACAGCGTATACATTGGCAGAATATTTATTGATAGCATCTATCATAGAAAAGGTTATGGAATTCGTTTGATGGAATGCATAGAAAAGGAATTCCCATGTGCTGCTGAGTTCACTCTGGATACCCCATGTTGGAATGAGCGGACTAATGCTTTTTACAAAAGATTAGGCTATCATATCATAAAAATAGAGGATGGATTCGTCTTTTACCAGAAAAGAAAAAAAGTGTGCCAATATGGAACGTTATATATTACAAATCTATGATATAATGCAAATGTCATCTGTAAACGCTAAGAAGAAGGAAGATATATTTTGGAGGGAAGAATATGAAAATCACAACCTTTAACCCGATGATTCTTACAAAAAAACCCGAGGAAACAATCTCTCTTTTCGAAGCTCTCGGGTTTGAACGTCACCATCACAAAAGCGATGAGACAGAAAATGAAGAGCAGAGTCTGACTTTTTCATCTGTTCGTATGAAAGATGCAAACGGATTTTATGTAGACGTATGTACAGCTAATACAGATCGAATCGAGCGTGACCTGACCATGATCCGTATGAACGTAGATGATTTCGATGAAGCGGCTGAATTGCTTAAGAAGAATGGCTTCAGGGAGTCAAAGATTGCTCCCGTGAACTATACATCAAGCAGTAAGTATGCGTTCTTTATTTCACCGTCCGGGTTCATGATTGACCTCATCAAACACATAAAGAAAGAAGAAAAATGAAAATCGGAATAACAACTTTCCCTTATGAGCAGGCTCTGTAAAAATAGGAGCCTGCTCATAATTTTTTTATTTTTTCATTTTGTACAGCACTTTTTGCAGGAGGCGCAGCACTGGGAACATGGATAATGACAGGATACAAAGGTTTAGAAGAAGGTAATATTAAGAGATCAATGGATGGTATGTGAATTGCTACTGTGGTAGAATGGCTATGAGATTGGAATGGGAAAGCGTTAGTGAGATTGGATTATAAAAAAGGGAAGGATAAGTATGAAAAAAATAGGTTTGGTCGGTGGAACGGGGCCGGAATCCACACTGATGTATTATAAAGAGCTTAATGCAAGAATTGACTGGATAACAAATGAAGCACAGATGCCGGATGTGGCCATTGAGAGTGTTGATTTTAGAAGAGCATGGAGATATGTTTCGTCGGGAGCATATGATGATCTGGCAGATTATCTTGCTGAGAAGGTTAATAGCCTGAGGATAGGTGGGGCAGAAGTTATTTCTCTGACAGCTGCCACGATGCATCTTGTTTTTCATGAGGTACAGGAGAAGACCGGGGTATCTCTGGTGAGCATCCCGAAAGCGGTATGTGAGGCGGCTTTAGCTGATGGTTACAAAACCGTTGGATTGCTGGGAACAATATTCACCATGGAACAGGATTACATGAAAAGAGATCTCCTTGATGCCGGAATAAATGTGATCATACCGGATAAAACAGACAGAGAACTTGTAGCTAAGCGAATATTTGAGGAACTTGAGGGCGGGATAGTAAAAGAATCTACATTGAAAGAATTTCAGGATATCATAACTAAGATGCGTGATAGTCATGGGATTGAGGCAGTTGTTCTCGGATGTACCGAACTGCCGTTGCTTCTGAATTCAGATAATTGTCCGCTACCATGTCTGGACAGTGTGGATATCCATCTTGAAACAATAATCCGGATGGCGATGGGCTAGGAGATCAGAACAAATGGTTAAGCATATAGGTACCAAAACACTTGTCAGCCGAGAAATGAGCAATTGCCTTCTTTTTTTGTTCCTCGAAATCCGATATAATGACATTCAGGAGGGGTTTGCGTGGGTGATGAGTGGAAAAGATTTTAGACAGGAGAGTATAGATGCGTAGAGTTGATCGGGAAATAAAGGACGAGAGATTAATTGAGGCATTTATTGCAAAAGAACAGGTTATGAGAATTGCATTCTATGACAACGGTGAGATTTATATCGTTCCAATAAACTACGGATATACAAATGAGTCGGGAAAGTATAGTTTTTATTTCCATGGTGCCAAAGCCGGACGCAAGTACGAACTCTGCAAGAATTCGCCCGAAATTGGATTTGAAATAGATGGGAACTATGAACTGTTGGGGGCTGATATTGCATGCGATTTTTCGGCAAAATTTCAGAGTGTCATCGGTACGGGAAAGATATGTATCGTAGAAGATAAGCAAGAAAAGATCAGAGGGCTTAATATTCTGATGAAGCAGGCAACCGGTAGCCCTGAATGGCAGTATTCTGAGGAAATGATAAATGCTGTTGCTGTTTACAGGGTAGATGTTGATAAGCTTTCATGCAAAGCAAAATAGTGTTCCGCAAAGTAGAGAGAAATATATGGGTAAAATAATAGGCTTAATGAACATAAGCAGACATGGAATTTGGTTAAAGATTTCGCTTATGTACATTATGGAAGAATAGTGATGAATAGAAACCTGATGATCCGGTGGAGATAGTTACAGCGAAAAAAGGAGGCGCATGATATGTTTGATTGGCTAGAATTTGACAAAAATGTAAAAAAAGAATATGAAGAACAAACCGAAAGGCTGAATGCTTACATTACTGAGTTTTTGAGGAAGAATTCACAGATCAGGGAACTTCCGATCTTTGATGAACCAAGCCAGGAAACGCTGGACCGTATTTTGTCAATGGAGATTCCGGCCAAAGGAAGGAATTCCGTGGATGTCGGTAACGAACTGGTCAAAGATGTTTTTGAACAATCAATGCTTATACAACACCCCAGATTCTTCTCTTTCGTTGCATCTGCGGTTTCGCCTTATTCATTGGCGGGAAGCATATTGACGGATATTTATAACGTGTTTGGCGGAGCATGGGAATTGTCACCGGGGGCAGGCGCAATAGAACAAAGATTGGTTCAGTGGATGGGAAGCTGTGCCGGTTACAGCGGTCCGGATGTTGGCGGAGTATTTTTGTCCGGCGCTTCGATGTCAAACATGAGCGCTATGGTCGCCGCCAGGGATTCCAGACTGGCGCCGGAAGATTTTGGTTTGGGAGTTGCCTATTTGTCAGATCAGGCACACAGTTCAAATGAAAAAGGACTGAGGATTATCGGTTTTCGTAATGATCAGATCGTAAAAATCCCAACGGATGAGAATTTTAAGATTCGCACAGATCTTTTGGAAGAAGCGATCAGCCGTGATATTAAAGCCGGTAAAAAAACCGTTTGCCGTCATCGGCAGCCTCGGGACGACCAACACGGGCAGTATTGATCCATTTGAAGAGCTTGGGCGTATTGCGCAAAAATACAATCTCTGGTTCCATATTGACGGCGCATTCGGCGCGTCTATCCTGCTTTCGCCTATCTATCGCTGCCTTGCAAAGGGAATCGAGTTATCTGACTCTTTTTCCTGGGATACACACAAATGGCTGATGCAGGTATACAGTTGCAGCACACTTGTCGTGAAAGATAAAAAGAATTTACTGGCTTCATTCACAGAACATCCGGAATATCTTGCGGATGTCTGTTCCAGCGAACATAACGACAGTTGGGATCTCGGGCCGGAAATGTCGCGTCCCGTGCGCGCAATCAAACTCTGGTATACACTTCAGGCTACGGGAACAGATCTGCTTGCCGAGTTGATCGAGTACTCTTTCTATAATGCCAACCTTGCAAAGAAGGAATTGACCAGGCGTCCGAATTGGAGAATAATATCAAACCCAAGCTGTGGTGCGATTAATTTCCGTTATGAGCCTGAGGGCTTGACCAACGAGGAATTGGATGAATTGACGTCAAGGATATCTAAAGAACTCATAGGCAGTGGATTTGCTTACATTGTGACAACCGTGCTGAGAGGAATGAAAACTCTCCGTATGTGCATCATTAACGCAAATACTACCGAAGAAGATGTTATCCAGACGATAGAACTGCTCGATGAGATTGCTGTTAAAGAAACTGCGAGTTTGCTGGAACAACGAATATAATGGGGCGGCAAGGAAGCCTATGGCAGGTCGATAATACCAGCGATTACCTTGCAGAGGCGTTGATGAAATCCGTGATCTATTCCTCATTGATCGCGATAGAGAATCCTGAAGATTACGAGGCAAAAGGCATTCTTTGAAAAGGAAAAGAACCTGGGTGGGGATTGAGGGTTTTGACAAGAAAGCAATTTGGTGAAAGAAATGGAAATTTGGGATGCCTATAATTCAAGTTTTGAAAAGATCGATGGGATGACTTTGATCCGTGGTAAGGAGGAAAGCATTCCGGAGGGTGTATATCATCTGGTATGTGATGTTTTAGTTCGGCATACGGACGGAACCATTCTTATCATGCAGCGAGATTCCTCTAAATCTCATCCGGGTATGTGGGAGGCTACTGCAGGTGGCTCTGCACTTAGAGGAGAGGATCCGCTTGAGTGTGCCATCCGCGAATTACAGGAGGAAACTGGTATCATCGCATCAGAATTACAGGAAATACGACGATTTGTATGGGATCCGACACATAGTTTTTATGTGGAATTTTTATGTGAAACAGACTATGATAAGAACAGTGTAGTTCTGCAGGAGGGTGAAACCTCCGCATTCAAATGGGTTACCGCAGACGAAGTTCTGAAAATGTCTCCGGAAGAAATGCTCAGCTGGAGAATGCGCCGATATATCTCGGAAGAAATTGTCGGACAGAAGAATCCCTGGGAAGAGATCAGCCTGGATGATTATGAAAAGCATATGAGTCTTGATTCTGTGAATCAGCTCCAGACGATGAATAAAATCATGAAGGAACAGTTTGAGGCTTATCCGGTAGATACAGCCATGGTTTTGGGTATAGCCGGAGGAAACGGACTGGAACATGTAGACATTGGCAAATACCATACTGTTTACGGTGTTGATATCAATGCGGAATACCTGACAGCTGTTACAGACCGTTATACGGATTTGGCTGATGTTCTGCGATGCCTGCATGTGGATATCGTAACTGAAGCTGCAAAGCTGCCTAAGGTAAAGCTACTCATAGCCAACCTGCTGATCGAGTATATCGGTTATGAGGCTTTTCAGCAGGCGATTCGACAGGTTGATCCGGAATATGTGTCCTGCGTGATACAGATCAATACAGATGAAAAACAGTGGGTTTCAGATTCTCCATACATTCATGCATTTGATCGGCTGGATGAGGTGCATCATCAGATGGAGCAGGAAGCCCTTTCTTCATCGATGCAGGCTGTTGGATATTCATTGATTTTGCAAAAAACAGAGGAACTCCCGAATGGGAAAGCATTAGTGAGATTGGATTATAAAAAAAGGAAGGGTGGAATTCCGTCATGATTTGAGAGAATTGATAAAGCCTTCAATTTTGGCATCGTTATCTCTTGAATCCTCATGTTTTCGATCCAGTAGAGAAACCGTATACTTCAGGTTTGGAAGAAGTTTTGTGATGGCATTCAATCCTTTCTGAACCTTACCGCCACCACTTGAAAAGAACATGGATGTAACCTTCGTTGCTGCGGTTTTATCTGTTAAAAAAGCATTTACGGCCGGAACTCCCTTGCTGTTCCAGATTGGTGATCCAAGAACAATTTCGTCATAGGAATTAATATCCACATCTATGGGTTTAAGCTTGGGTATATGCTTAAAAGCCACCTGTCCTCCACCTACGATCATCCGAGCTGCGAAGCTCTTTGGCATATCTTTGATGGTTTCAAGTCTCAGAAGATCTGCGTCCAAAGCTTTTGCTATCTTCTTTGCCGCTTCTTCCGTATTCCCTGTTAATGAATAATAAGCTACCAGTCTCTTCATTCTTCTTTGTCCTCCTGATTAAGGTCCATCATCTATTTAAATATTATGGCACGATTTTATTAAACAATCATTAAACTTCGGAGAATTAGCTGAAATGTCAGTTCACAGGTGGGATGGTGGATGGTATACTCATAGAGTACTATATGGTTTACGAAAAAGGATGAGTTACACCTTGTGGGGACGAAGAAATGGTAACAATAAGGTTTTCGACAATAGATGATATTGAGGCATTAATGAGCAGTCGCATTGAGATGCTCAAGGTTGTGAATGATCTGCCGGATGAATACAAGTTCTCTGACGAAATGATTAAAGAAAGCAGAGATTATTTCATAAATGGTGATCATCTTACAGTTCTTGCGATTGATGCTGATATGGTTGTTGGCTGTGCTTCAATGAGTTTCATACGTATGATGCCAACGTTTTCGCATCCAACAGGAATACGTGCACATCTTATGAATGTTTACACCAGAAAGGAGTGTCGCCGTCAGGGAATTGCACGCAAGATGGTTGAATTGTTGATTAAGGAAACGTGGGAAAAAGGTGCTACGGAGATAAGCCTTGATGCAACAGAATCAGGAAGACCGCTCTATGAAAGTCTGGGCTTTACTGACTCAGAGGAATGTATGGTTTTGACAAGAAAGTGATTTGGTGAAAATAATGGAGAAGGAATGCCATGCAGGATAACGAGATTTTTTTCCGGGAAGCGGAGGAGCAGGAGAAGAAATGGATCGCTGCGAATGAGGCGGTGTTTTATAAAAGACAGTGTAAAAGCTTTATTATGCTTATGATCCTGTTCGCATTTTGTCTGACGATGGGAATCCTCGGTTTATTCTTTCCCATCGGTCTGGGCCGACTCTTTTGTATAGTTATGATCCCGATCAGTATCATCCTGTTGGTCATTTTGACTATCGGCATATGGACGACGAAACGACAGCTTGCGAAGGTCAGGAACGGTGACTATGGTGTTCAGAATGTCATTATTACAGATGTTCATAACGAGGTTCATGGACTTAAGTCCGATCAGCATGTTACCTTTACGGCAGAGAACGGTGAGTCATATGAAATGAACACTCATACCACCGGAGATGCAGGCCTGATCCTGGGGGCTGCAGGACTTCTTGTGATCCTTCACGGAGAATCCAATATACTGCTCACATGTAAATATCGTTTTTTCCCGGAATACGGAGCGGATAACTCCTGATGAGACCGGCCGTAAAGAAGTACTGGGAGATTGCGAAGGGGATCGGAAGATCGCGGTGCGCATGTACTATCCGGTTCCAAAGATCGTGAGGGATTTCGTAGTTGCCAACAGGAAACTGTGGAGGGGTAAGAAAGTCTTTGTTATTGCAACTATGGGGCTTTTCAGTGGGGATGGATCCGGTATGCTGGGTCGTCTTTTAAAAAGCTATGGTGCAGAAGTGACGGGCGGACTTCATCTGAAGATGCCGGACAGTATCGCAGATGAGAAGGCATTGAAGCGTCCGCTGGATAAGAATAAAGAACTTGTAAGGCAGGCAGGGCAGAATAATGTTCCCTAATGCTAAATGTATTGAATCCGGTCTTATTGACGAGGTCCCTCTCAGATCGAGTTTTGATACGCAAAAGAAGATGCCATTATGGTTCTGGAATACGTCGGGACGGCTTCAGTGGTTTTTGAACAGCTCGAGATTGTTATATAGCCTCCAGCAATGGGCGAATATAGGATGGATCGGTCCAGTCGCCGGCCTCGTCCTCGCCTACGGACATGATGGCTTCCTCCCATACCTCGTAGGTGGAAGGATCTTTTTTGGCCACCATCTTTCGCAGCATCTTACACAGGGTACGATCCTTGAAGGTCATATTCTTCATATCGAATGCACCACGGCAGTAGAAGCAGGGGATTTCTGCCAGTTTGTCGGTGAATATCTTACGACGCAGTTCGTCGAAGAACTTCTGATCGAAGGGAGATGCCCCGCAGCAGAAGGTGAGGATCTTTTTCCCTGCCAACTGGTCGATATGCTTCTTCAGGAAGGAGAAGGCAGGTACGCCGGAGGCATAAACTCCGCCGCCGATGATGATCGTATCATAGTCCTGCAGGACCTTGACGCTGACCTTGTCAATATCGATGCACCGGAAACCTGTCTCCTTTGCAATCCAGTGCGCATATTTCTTTGCTGCTCCGTATTTTGATTTATATATCACGATTCCATTCATTTTCCTGCTCCTTTCATCTGTAAACAGGGCCTTCGTCTTTCATGTGTATGATGCTTCTTCAAATCATTCGGGTTTCATGCTTATCCGCTCTGACCCCTTAGATTCTTTTCGATCTGCATGATGGTCCGGATCGTGGTCTTTATGTCCTTCTCCGGAATTCCTTCAAACATGTTATTCATGATGGAAATGCTCATCTCATCATTTTTCTCACAGAATTTCCGGCAGTGCTCCGTCAGGCGGATGCGCTGCTTTCTTTTGTCATTTTCATCCGGTTGGAAGGAGATGAAGTCCTTCTTCTCCAGCTTCAGCAGAAGCTGCTTCACATTCTGATGGGAACTTCCGACGATCTCGGAAAGTTCGCCGATGGTCGGAGGTTCCTTGCACAGGTTGATACAGATGATCAGGAAGAACTGCTTCCAGCTGACCTCCTGCATGGCGTTGTCGGCCATAGCCTGAAATCGGTTTTCAAATGCGCTGATCAGACCGAGCAGATAGTAGCTCGGGGGGATCTCGGAAAAGTCCAGCTGCTGTGCGGCGTCTTCCAGCTTCATATCGTTGATTCTCCTTCCTGAAAATGGTTCGATATGTAACATGTTACATATACAAGGTAACATGTTACATTAAAATTGTCAACTGGTTTTTTCGGAAATGTTGCTCGTTGTTTTGTGTGTATAACCCCCAAATTGTTCTATAAATCGATACTGATCAGTTCGATTTTAGGCACAATTGTGGTATACTGAACGTATGAGATAAGGTGAGCGATGCTCTTTCCACATGGAAGAATTTAAGTCCGCTCAACTTATAAATGGAGAGGTGGAAGGTATGAGGAAAAACCTGATATGCTGGATTCTGGTGGTAGTATTTCTGATTTCGGGCATTGCCATAAATGTACCCGACACTGCGGATGCTGCAAGCGGGACGTGGAAGAGTGATTCCAAGGGATGGTGGTATAGCTATACCGACGGAACCTACGCTAAGAACCAGTGGCTGCAGTATGGAGGAAAGTGGTATCATTTCGGCTCAGATGGATATATGCAGACCGGGTGGAAGCAGATCTCCGGGAAATGGTATTATTTTGCGTCCTCCGGTATCATGCAGACCGGGTGGAAGCAAATCTCCGGGAAATGGTATTACTTTGCGTCCTCCGGTATCATGCAGACCGGGTGGAAGCAGATCTCCGGGAAGTGGTACTTCTTTGCGTCCGGAGTAATGCAGACGGACTGGAAGAAGCTCTCCGGCGTATGGTACTATTTCGGATCCGATGGAGCCATGCAGACCGGCTGGAAGAAGATCTCTGGGAAGTGGTATTATTTCTCCGCGGCAGGAGAGATGCAGACCGGCGTTATCACGATCAAAGGAAAGAGCTATTACTTCGGGAAAGACGGGGCATGGGTTGACCGTGAGCCGCCGATTAAGATCGACAAGGCGCATTTCCCGGATGATAACTTCAGGGCTTATGTTAAAAAGGCCTTTGACGAGAACAAGGACGGGTCTCTCAGTGCAAATGAGATCATGCTGATCTGGAATGTTCACTGCGAGAACATGAACATTTATTCCGTGAAGGGGATCGAGTACTTCCCGTATCTGAAGGGTCTCTGGTGCAAGGGAAATCATATCTCCGAGCTGGATCTTTCGGGAAATCCCGGGCTTAAGGGGATCTGGTGCTCCTTTAATGACTTCACAGCCCTTGACTTTTCTGATTGTCCGGAGCTGGAATGGGTATACTGCTTCAACTGTAAGCTGAAATCTCTGAATATTCGGAATAATCCGGAGCTGGCTTATCTGGAGTGCAATTCCAATCCGAATCTGAAAACCCTGGATCTCACGAAGAACAGCAAGCTGGAGAATCTGTTCTGCAGTAAATGCGGCCTGACCAAGCTGGACGTTTCGAAGAATCCGTTGCTTTGCGAGCTGGCGGCCTTCTATAACGATCTGAAAACCATCGATGTATCCAACAACCCGAACCTGAAGCGGCTGGATATCTGGCATAATCCGAAGCTCGGAAATGTGGATGTCAGCAATCTGCCGGGACTTCAGTACTACAACTGTGCATGGACCTCACTGACCAAGATCGATGTGACCCATAATCCGGAACTGTTGGAGCTGGTCTGCGGATATAATGACGGATTGAAATCCCTGAATCTTTCCAAGAACCCCAAGCTGGCGTATCTGGCAGTGGAGTGCGATGTGAATCTGAAGGCTCTGGATATCTCCAACAATCCGAGACTGTATTACCTGCTGGCATTTGGTCTCAGCAGCATTGATAAGATCGACATCAGCCAGAACAGCAGACTCTGCAAGGCGTATAATGAAGGCGAGTATGTACATGAAACCGAGAATCTCGGAAATGTCTACTCCATGACAATTGATTACGGCGGAAGCAGTGATCCTTTCGATGAACTGCGGCACTGCGTATGCTTTGATGACAGGACCACCATCATCGGTACCTATAAGGGGAAGAATGATGTGAAGGACAGTGTGATCAATACGAAGGATGGCCATAAGAGCACGGAGAACTTTGTCACCAGAGCCCAGGCTATGCAGGCGCTGTATGAAGCAGCAGGAAGTCCGGAGGTAACGGGTGAATCCCGGTTTACGGATGTATCCGCCTCAGCATCCTATGCAAAGGCGGTGAAGTGGGGTGAGGATAAGAAGATCTGTTTCGGTTATCCCAATATCAGTTCGGATAAGTTCTGTCCGGATGAGCTGATCAGCAGACAGGATTTTGCGCTCATGGCGCATAGATATGCGGGTGTCATGGGCTTCGGAACGGCACTGGACTACGGCAGAACAGACTGGTTTAGTGACTACTTCGAAATCGATTTTTATGCATGGTGTCCCTTCACCTGGGCTATCCAGTGGCGGGTACTAACCTACGATAAGGATAGGAACCTATGCTATCCTCGCGGCAGGATGACGCAGGCTGAGCTTAAGGCGGGGGTTGCGGAGATATTCGACCTGGATGAAGGCGCTGCATATTCCGGTATCGTAGGAGGAAATGAAGGAGATCCCAACGGAAACTAAGGATAGTGCAACATTTTTGTATCACGTATATCTGCAATTCTCTTTAATAGCCGGATTGTTCTCCCGACAGGGCATAATGCCCTGTCGGGGGATTTTTTCCGGTACGAATCAGATTTTTGAGGCATTGTTGGAAAGAATCACGCAAAATGATGCGATGGATTTTCAGGTGGAGATAAACAAAGAAACTTCGGCGGTTAAGATTCTGGAAATAGCAATTTCTCAGATGGAAGAGGAAATGAAGCATTCCATAAATGTGGAGCGTTTAAAGGAGCAATGACATTTTTTATATTTCAATAACGGGGAGAAGAGGATTATGATAAATGAATTTGAGTGGAATAGAATGATAGCCGGTGAACTGTACTCACCTTTTAAGGTCGGTTCGGATGCGTGGGGCAAGGTGCATAAGGCACAGAAGGAGTTCAATGATTCTGAGTTTTGGCACGACAGAGAACCTTTGAAAAGACTTATGGCGTGCTTTGGAAGTGCACCTGAGGATATGGTTCTCACGCCTCCGGTATATTTTGATCATGGAGATAAGGTGTTTTTTGGAAAACACTTTTATGCAAATACAGACCTGACGATACTTGATGAGAATTACGTGCGTTTTGGAGACAATGTTTTTCTTGCGCCACATGTGAGTATATACACAGCCGGACATCCGATAGATGCTGAGATAAGAAATACAGAGGTTGAGTATGCCAGGCCTGTTTCCATCGGATCAAATGTTTGGATTGGAGGAAATGTTGTTATCAATCCGGGCGTGACGATAGGAGATGACGTTGTTATAGGATCAGGATCGGTAGTTACCAAAGATATTCCCAGTCATTCGGTGGCGGCCGGTAATCCGTGTAAGGTGATACGATCGATCACTGAGACGGATTATGAACGATGGAAAAGAGAATATGAAGAGTATATTCGACTGGGTGAAGACCAGAATCGATAAATCCCTGATCGGCAATGTCCGTACTTAATGTCTAAAACATAAACAGATATAATTGGGAGTATGGAGAAAAACTGACCATAGAGGAGCATTAACTGTGGGATCATTATTACAATCAACACGAAATACAAGAGCTTTGCCCACCGGGAATTTGCGGTTCATCCGAAGTGATTTTCCCGGAAAACTTACTGATGCTGAAATCATGTGGCTGCATGAGAATGACATTACAACGGTGATAGACCTCAGAGATGAACGCGAATACAAAGAGCGCCCCTGCAGGCTTGAAGAAGAGGAGGGCTTCGTATATCTTCATATGCCTGTCACGGGTGGCGGAGGCGTTCCGGAGTCACCGGATGCAGTCGCGGCATCCTATCTTGCCATGCTTGATGATCAGATGGACCGGATCGTTGATGCAATAATGAATGTGGATAGCAATGTATTGTACTTCTGCCACGCAGGAAAGGACAGGACAGGTGTGGTGTCTGCGGTTATTCTGAAGAGATTGGGATTTGAAGACCGGACGATCATTGACGACTATATGGAAACAAAGGATAACCTTATGGATGTTCTCGCGAAATATGCTGAGGATCATCCGGAAGTGGACATCAATACCATTATTCCAAGGGAAGAGAATATCATACAAGTGTTACGAAAGGTTAGATTATGAAACTTGCATATGAGATGAAATATACGCATCCGACAGATGAGATGACATCCGTCCAAATGATTCCGTATTCTTCCACATTTCAGGAAGCTTACAGGGAAATGTATAACGAATGTTATCATGAGATGAGAGAGGCTTTGGAGATCCAACCCTACGACTTTATACAGGATGATTCATTCTTTGAATCCGGGATGGACGGGGTCGTACTTCTGGTGGAGGATGGTAATCTGATCGGAAGTGTGGCACTGAAAGAGGATGAAATCGATGATCTGATCGTAAAGAAAGAGTATCAGGGGCAGGGCTATGGTCGACAGATTCTGCTTTGGGCATTGAACCATATTAAGACGGAGAGGTTCCTTCTGCATGTTGCGGGATGGAACAGAAAAGCAATCAGTTTATATCGGAAAACGGGATTTGAGATTACAAATGCGACTGCAATTGGAGAAAACAACATGATAAGAGAAGCGAGAAAAGAGGATCTGTCGCAGCTTTTGGAATTATATCTGTTCCTGCATGAGGACAGAATTCCCGAGCAGAGTGAGCATCTTGGAGAAACATGGAACCGGATCATCGAAGATCCGAATCATCATCTGATCGTGAATGAGATAGATGGAAAGATCATTTCTTCCTGTGTCTGTGTGATCATTCCGAATCTGACAAGAAATGTCCGGCCGTATGCCTTTGTGGAGAATGTGGTGACACATGCGGATTACAGGGGGAAAGGTTATGCCGGTGAATGCCTTGATTATGCAAGGGAGCTCGCTGAGCAGGAAAACTGTTATAAGATGATGCTGCTTACCGGATCAAAGAAACCGGAAACACTGCATTTCTATGAGAAGGCTGGATATAACAGCAGTGACAAGACTGCATTTATCCAGTGGTTGGAGATGGATAAATAATAATGGAGAAAAACTCGGTGGGCCTATTACGAGTCGGATACTCCTGTTATATGCAGTTACAAGAGGGTGATAGGGGTAGTCTTATGAATGGCATTTTGGAAACTGAACGCCTTTTCCTGCGGGAAATGGACATGAATGATTACGATGCGCTGTATTCTGTTCTGGCTGATCATGAAAATATGCGGTATTACCCATATACTTTTGATGGAGCGCGTGTCAGGGATTGGATCGAACGAAACATGAACCGCTATCGGAAGGATGGCTTTGGGCTGTGGGCTGTCTGCCTAAAGGAAACCGGTGAAATGATAGGTGATTGTGGGGTGACGCTTCAGAATATCAACGGAGAATTACTGCCGGAAATCGGCTATCATATCCGCCATGACTGCCAGAGGAAAGGTTATGCCAAAGAGGCTGCAAAGAGCGTCCGTGATTGGGCGTTTCGGAATATTGATGTTTCGGACCTGTATTCCTACTGCAAATATACGAATGAGCCTTCCGTCCGAACAGCAGAATCCATTGGTATGCATTTTGACTGCGAATATCCGGATGATATCAACGGAAAAACGCATGTATCGGTAATTACGAGGGAGGACTGGTTGAACGAACTAACAGAAAATATGATTCGCTACGCAAAAGATAAACTTGGAAATAGCAATTACGCCGGATGGTGCCTCTCGTTCATAGAAGATGCGCTGGAGAAAAGCAACGGAATCGAGATCTTCGGCGGGGATTCTGCGAAGGAGTCTGCTTTGCTCTATGCTGACGGAATGCGTCAGGGCAAACCGGAAAAAGGTGCGTTTGTCTTCTACGATTGTATCTGTCTGGGGCCGGACGGTCCTGTCAACTGGGGGCACTGCGGCATCAGCCTTGGGGATGGCAGGATCATCCATGCCTGGGATATGGTACGGATCGATGATTATCAGGAAATCGAAGCTATGACAGCGCCTTCCGGGGATCGTCCGAAGTACATCGGCTGGGTGCCGGTGGAGCGGGTAGTGAAACAGAAGAATTAGCAATTAGGAGACCGCTGATGGGACATTTTAGTCTGTCGGCGGTTTTCTGGTTTTCTGTTTCTGTTGGCGAAATAAAGTTTCAATGCTATAATAAACATGTCATACAGTTGTCGTGTTTGATTTGGTATGATACATACGGAGCGTGAGAGAAATGAAGATAGACAGGCTGATCGGGATACTTTCCGTGCTGTTGCAGGAAGAGAAAACTACGGCACCGGAGCTGGCGGAACGGTTTGAGGTGTCGAGAAGGACAATTAATAGGGATATTGAGGAGCTATGCAAGGCGGGGATTCCTATACAGACGGTGCAGGGAACCGGCGGCGGTATCAGCATTATGGATGGGTACCGGATGGACAGGACGATCCTGACGTCAAAGGATATGCAGATGATCCTTGCAGGGCTACGGAGTTTGGACAGCGTGAGCGGAAACAGTTATTACGGTCAGCTAATGGAGAAAATCCAGGCGGGGTCCTCTGAGTTCATTACCGGTAGGGATTCCATTCTGATCGATCTGTCATCATGGTATCGGGATTCGCTTGCTCCGAAGATAGAAACCATACAGGATGCAATCGGGCTGAAGAAGACCATCAGGTTTATGTATTATTCGCCGGGCGGGGATACGGAAAGAGAGATTGAGCCATATTATCTGATCTTCAAATGGACAAGTTGGTATGTCTACGGCTACTGTCTCCTGAGAAACGAATTCAGACTATTTAAGCTGAATCGTATGGACAACATCACGCATACAGCATCCTTTGATGGGAAGCGTGAGGTTCCAATGCCGGATCTTTCGAATGAGACGGTATTCCCCGCGAAGGATCGGGTGAAGGCGCTGTTTGATGCTTCGATGAAATGGCAGCTCGTGGAAGAGTATGGTGTGGATTCCTTTACGGAACAAGATGATGGAAGCCTGCTGTTTGAACATGAATATGCGGATGATGAGGGATTGCTTTCCTGGATGCTTTCATGCAGAGACAAGGTGACTGTTCTGGAACCGAAGCAGATTAGGGAAAAACTCTATCAGATCACCTCTGAAATAGCTAAAAGATATGAAGGAGAATGTAAATGAAAGACAAAGCGTTGGTCGTGATAGACCTTCAGAATGACATTACGAAGAATTACAAAAAGATCATAGGGCAGGTAAACACAGCAATTGATTGGGCGGTGATGGGTGAGATGCTTAAGTACTATGCGGATAAGGGCTGCGAAGTATTGTCGCTTAAAGAGTGCATGAGGGAAAAGGAGGCTTGATGTTATGAGGTTGGACGGTTTTGGACTATTGGTCGAGGATATGGCGAAGATGATTCGCTTCTACAGGGACGTTCTTGGATTTGAGATCAAGGAAGCGGAGGATACATCCAATGTATATCTTGTGAAAGATGGAACGCTGTTTCTTCTGTATGGCAGGAAAGATTTTGAAAAGATGACAAGCCGCCGGTATGAGTATGCTAAGGGATTGAATGGCCATTCGGAAATTGCTCTATATGTTGATACCTTTGATGAGGTCGATGCTGCGTTCAAGAATGCGATAGAGAATGGTGCTACATCGGTATTAGAGCCTGAGTTGGAGCCGTGGGGACAGAGAACCTGCTATATTGCAGATCCGGAAGGAAATCTGATTGAGATCGGTTCATGGAATAAACCTTTTGAGGAGAAGGATGAGGAAAGGTAGAACATGGAATACATCAGAGTTACAAAGGATAATCTGGAAAAAGAACATATATGCTGTGCGATTTCCAATAATAAGGATGTACAGGTGTCTTCAAAGAAGGCATGGCTGGCTGACAGGTTTGATGAAGGACTTGTTTTTCTGAAGAGTGTGGAACGCGGCAAGTGCTTTATCGAGTATGTTCCGGCAGAAAATGCCTGGGTTCCGATTGAGGCTGACGGGTATATGTACATTGACTGCCTGTGGGTGTCCGGGTCCTTCAAAGGGCATGGGTATTCCACTGATCTGCTTACTGCCTGCATCGAGGACAGTAAGCAGAAGGGAAAGAGAGGGCTCTGCGTATTGTGCGCTGTAAAGAAAAAGCCGTTTCTTGCTGATCCGAAGTTCCTGAAGTACAAGGGCTTTGTCGTGGGGGATGAGGCGGATAACGGGATTCAGCTTTGGTATCTGCCGTTTGAGGATAGTGCTGGCGCTCCGGTATTCAAAGATTGCGCCAAACATCCGCATACAGATGTGAAGGGATATGTTTTGTACTATACAAGCCAGTGCCCGTTCAATGCGAAGTATGTGCCTGTCTTGGAGCAGACTGCTAAAGAAAATGATATTCCTTTCCGGGCAATTCATATAAAGAGCAAGGATGAAGCACAGAATGCCCCGACTCCGATCACGAATTATGCTCTTTTTTATGATGGGGAGTATGTCACAAATGAGCAGATGAATGATAAGAAGTTCTTAAAACTTGTCAATAGATAGGAGTAAATGTGAGTTTGTTGGAATATGTGATTGGAAGAAGAAAAAGATGGATATTGTTCACTATTTTATAGAAAAAGGGAATGGAGAGCCGATCATAATGCTCCATGGAAATGGAGAGAATTGCGAGTATTCCCGATTCAGAGCTTGTTATTCTCAAGGGCAATCACTTTATTGCAAACAAACACCCGGAAGAGTTTAATCGGGTTGTTGTTCGGTTTTTACGTGGCTAAGTATGACTTAAGTCATACCGATTTTCGTTACCTATCTCACTATGAATGAATCTGAATATGTTTTATAGTATACCCAAGTAAAACCTTAGGATTCTGAATGTACAATGTTACGCAGGAGGTATACTATGAATAGAAAGATAGGCATGGCGGGATCTCTGATAAATGCATTAACAGTATTTCTGTTTGCTGTACTTATGTTATTTGATTTTACCGACGGAAGTTTTTTCGTATGTATCATTCTCTCGATCAGCTTTGTATGTATGGTAGCTGCATTGGAGGCTGAATGCACCGATGAAAGACGCGCAGCAGGCAAAGCGGCGCTGGCTTTCGCTGCGATTTATGCAGTGCTTATAATGATCGTCTATTATACACAGTGCACGACCGTACTTAATGAGAAGCTGGGGGAAGAAGCCGACAGGATCCTAAACTACAGGAATCTGGGCCTCATGTTTAATCTGGATATTTTAGGCTACGGAATCATGGCTCTTTCTACTTTCTTTATCGGATTAACGGTGCAGGTTAAGAACAAGATAGATAAAGCGCTGAAGATATTATTAATAGGTCATGGGGTATTCTTTCCGGGTTGCCTTATCATGCCAATGACCGGTATGTTCCTTGGCAGCCACGGATCGACTTCAAAGGGTGGCGTGATCGCGCTGGAGATATGGTGCCTGTACTTTTTACCGGTGGGGATTCTGGCATTCCTGCATTTCAAAAACCGCGAGAAGTAATGGAGAGAAAATGAAGGAAGGACTCGTTATGAAAAGGGAAATTCTGATAATAGATGATGATGTAGATATTGCTATGATCATTATGGATATGCTTACGGATAAAGGGTTCGGAGTGACTCATGCCGCAAGCAACGAAGAAGCATTTGAAATTCTGACAAATAAAAGCTTTCATCTGATAATTCTGGATATTAATCTTCCGGATGCGATCGGCTTTGAAGTTTGCCGTGAGCTGAGAAAAGTATCAGAGGTCCCTGTTATTTTCGCCAGTGCCAGAACCAGTGAGTCAGACCGGATCACAGGTTTTGAGATTGGCGGTGATGACTATATTCCAAAACCGTTTTCGATGAAGGAGCTTCTGGCACATATAAATGCACTGCTACGCAGAACCTACGGATTCACCGATGATGAAAAAACGATTTCCTTCGGCGATATCACTGTTGATACAGGTTCACGTACTGTGATAAAAAACGGGAATATCATAAATCTGTCGCTGCGTGAATTTGATCTGCTGGCATTTCTATGTTCACATCCAAACATAGCCCTGACGAAAGATAAGCTGCTCTGCGAAGTGTGGGGCGCATTCTCGGAGGTTGAACCGAAAACACTTGCTGTTCATATAAGGTGGCTACGGGAAAAACTGGAGGATGATCCTGCAGATCCTAAATATATTAAGACGGTTTATAAGGTTGGATATATCCTGGAGGCAGAAATATGAAAGGACGGGTAATAAAGATTACTGTGATTTTTTCACTGCTTCTCGTAGCAGTGACCGGCATCCTGGCTTTAGATTCCCGAAAATCGGTTTTACAGGATGACAGGTCCGGGCAGCTGCTTGATCTAAATGAGATATCGCAGCTGATTGATCGGGGAGATTATGATACAGCAAAACAGAAGACGGATGAATATGCGGAAATGCTCCGTTCAAAACCTTTAGAGGATTCCGTCGGAATAAACGGTATTGTTATGTGCACCCTCACCATTCTTTTTATGGCGATGGTCTTTTTATATGTATATCTGAATATTCTCCGGCCGTTTGATAAGATGAAGGATTATGCATCTGAATTGGCAAAGGGGAATTTTGATCTGCCTCTTAATTATGAAAGGTCCAATTATTTTGGTGCATTTACCTGGGCTTTTGACAGTATGAGGAAAGAAATAACGCGTTCGAGAATGGCCGAGCGTGAGGCCATCGAAAATAACAAGACAGTGATCGCAACACTTTCGCATGACATCAAAACACCGATCACTTCCATACGTGCATATGCGGAAGGTCTGGAAGCAAATCTTGATACATCTCCGGAACGACGCTCCAGATATCTGGAGGTTCTTATGAGAAAATGTGACGAGGTTACGGCGCTTACAAACGATCTTTTCCTTCATTCCCTTTCAGATCTCAATATGTTACAGATGCAGTCGGAAGAGTTTGAGCTTGTTCCGTTTCTTAAGCAGTCCATAAGTGAAATCTCAGCTGAACAGGAGGACGTGGTATTCAGGAAGCCGGATATTTCACCGATTATTTATGCAGACAGGAAGAGGATCAATCAGATCGTAGAGAATCTGATAAACAACGCGCGAAAATATGCGAAAACAAATGTTACCGTTTCACTTACTCAGTCAGAGAATATGGTTTCAATTCACTTCAGAGATAAGGGACCGGGAATTCCTGATGAAGATATGCCGTTTATAACGGATAAGTTTTATCGCGGGAAAAATACGGGGGACGAAAACGGCTCAGGCCTGGGACTCTATATCGTAAAGTATATAGCCGAACAATCCGGCGGAACTCTGGAACTTATAGATCATACCTCCGGAGAAGAGGGACTTGAAGCGGTTGTGAGCCTCCCAATAAAAAAACAGTAAAAGCTTTTCTCTAAAATACTTCTCTTAAATACTTCTTAATAAGAATTCATCTAAACTGTGATCATGAACCACGGATCATGACAGAAGAGGAGAAAAAATCAAAGTGAAAAAAACAATTCTTTCGGCAAGAGGACTCTGCAAAAGCTTTGCTCATAACGGCGGGCAGATACATGTTATAACAGATGCAGATCTTGATATCTATGAAGGTGATTTTACGGTGATCATGGGATCTTCAGGTTCCGGTAAATCAACCATGCTTTACGCGCTTAGCGGAATGGACAGAGCAACCGCAGGAGAGGTTATCTATAACGATGAAAATATCACGGAAATGAGCGAACGCAAGCTGGCAAGACTTCGCTGCACCGCTTTCGGCTTTGTATTCCAGCAGATCCATCTGGTAAGTAATCTTACTTTATTTGAAAATGTAGCAGTACCGGGATACCTGGATAAAAGTCGTTCGGTAGAAGAGGTTAATTCTTTTGCTGACAGTCTTCTTGAAAAGATGAATATTGCCGATATCAAAACCCATCTTCCGGCTCAGTGCTCGGGTGGAGAGCAGCAGAGATGCGCTATAGCAAGAGCACTCATAAACCGTCCGGCGCTGGTATTTGCGGATGAACCTACAGGGGCGCTCAATCGAAGGAACACCGTGGAGGTCCTGGATCTCCTGACGGAGTGTAACCGGGAAGGACAGAGCATCCTGATGGTCACTCATGATATGCGGGCGGCTCTCAGAGCAACAAGAATTCTTTATATCGAAGACGGAAAGATCATCGGTGATATGACGCTGCCGCCCTATAAAGCAGAGGATGAGAAGAGCCGTGAAGCTCAGGTGAACGCATGGCTTTCTTCCATGTCATGGTAGGAGGCGCGCTATGGATATCATCAAGCTTATCAGATCAAATATTCGTTATAAGAAGGGTTCCTTCAAGGGCATTATGATACTTATGATGATCATATCCCTTTCTGTATCGGTTATTGTAAGTCTTAAAAGAAATCTTCCTGACTCCATAGAAAGCACTTATGACCGTAAATATGATGCAAATATAACTCTGAATATCCGAAGCGAGTTTCTGACGGATGAAATGGTAGAGGATCTGAGGAATGATCCTTTGGTAGGAGAAGTAAGTGTAGTTGATGCATTGTGTCCTGAAAAATGTACTTATTCTAACGGGAAAAAGGCAACATTCGGAATAAGACTTGTGGCTCAGAACGACACGGTGGATGCTGTCTGGAAAGAAGACATGACAGATATCGTTACAGAAGTACCGAAGCTGTCCAGGGGCGAGATTTATCTTCCGAGAACGCTAAGGGATTATGATGATCTGAACATCGGCGATACCATGACAGCTGCTTTTGAAGGTGCTTCCTTTGAATTTACCATAAAGGGATTTGTTGAAGAGCCGGTATGCGGAAGCTCCTTTATGCCACTGAAGGTGCCTTTTATCAGTCAGGAGGATTTTGATGAGATTTGGGAAAACAGAAGAAAGGCTATAGCTGAAAATCCCAAACTCAGTCCTGATCTATATAAAATAGTCTATATCACAAAAGCGGATGACTGTGATCTTACCGATAATCGCTTTGCTCAGGAAATAAATAAAACATCGGATATAGAAAGCTATGCATCGGGGATCGTGACCAGATCCGACAGCCTGTATTATCACGGACTTATGCCGGATATAATTCTGAACATTTTCCTGTCGTTTGTAATTATCTTATCGGTCATAGTCTTTGTTGTAATGTCAAACAGCATTTCCTCAAGTATAGAAATGAATTACACGGATCTTGGGATCCTGAAGGCTCAGGGCTTTGACAACCGCAGACTGAAGCTGGTATTTCTCGGACAGTATATGCTGGCGGAGATCATCGGAACAGTTTTGGGATTAATATTATCTGTTCCGGTTGTAATATTTCTCCCGAGAGTATTTGAACCGGTCGTGGGTATCAAGATAGTCGGAGGCGTTGCCATAGGAGTGAGTCTGTTGATCCTTATGGGGATACTTATCGTTTCGGCGTTATTTATCATGCTCATGTCCCAAAAGGTAGGAACCATATCACCCATAAGAGCCGTATCCGGCGGAAGGTGCGAAGTGTTCTTTGACAGCAGACTGACGATTCCTATAAAGGGAAGAATGCTTTCTCCGAGCCTTGCCTTCAGGCAGTTTACCTCAGGAGGAAAGCGTTATGTGGCTTCGATACTGATCGCATCACTTCTGGTGTTTTTCCTCATGACCATGACGGGAATGACCGATGCGGTATCATCGGAAAGCGCACAGAGAGCTATGGGTGCTACATCTGAGAATATTACCGTATATGTGGGTACGGATGGAGACAACCCGGATAATAAAGAGTATGTGAGAAAGCAGTTTGGGAGTATCGAAACCATTATCAGACAGTATACCGATATAGAAGAGCGTTATGGCTTTGAGAGCACCAATATGGTATTAAACGGGGAAAAACTGTCCTGCCGTATGGCGGAGGATGAAGCGGTATTTACAGTTACAAAAGGACGTGCTCCGCTTTATGAAAATGAAGTTGTAGTGAGTCATATCTATGCGGAGGATATGGGCTATAATATCGGTGATGTGGTGGAAGTATCCTATAGAGGAAGGAAGAAGGACTGTGTTATTTCCGGATACATTACAGATGCTACAGATGCCGGACGATTCTTTGGAATGAACAGCGACGCCGCAGCATTCTTTATAGATGATTTCACCGTCCAATATGTGGGCTATAAGCTTTCGGATCCGGCAAAGGCAGAAGAGATCAAAGAGACGATCAACTCCGAGCTGACAGGAGAAATAACAATATCTGTTTATTCGGGAGAAGGTTCCACAGAGAAGATGATAACAGTGATAGCATATTCGATCAGGGCTGTCATATATGTGATCTCAGTGATCTTTGCACTGGTAGTTGTATCCATGATATGTTCTAAGACATTTGTCAGGGAGAAGATCGATATAGGAATATATAAGGCTCTGGGATTTACTTCAAGGAATCTCAGACTGCAGTTTGCGGTAAGATTTCTCATAGTAGCCTTCTTCGGGATCATAATCGGAACTGTGCTAAGTCTGACATTATCCGAGAAAATCCTGTCATATATGTTGAGAAGCATGGGGATAGTTAATTTCGTTATCGACTACAGATTTATCACAGTATTTCTTCCGATAGCGGCTGTAGCACTTTGTTATTTCCTGTTTGCATATATCGCAGCGGGCAAAACCAGGAGAGTTGAGGTGAGAAGTCTTATAACTGAATAAACTGACAGTCGTTTTTGTTTATTGCGTTTTGGTTATTCCTGTGCTGCCTGATGCTGCCTGATGATTTTATCGCGAAATCAATTGGACAGTATGGAGTGTATGTAGTATAGTAGGGTAGATAATGCTATTTTTGATTAGAAAAGAGAGGATGATGAAATGGTAGTTGCATTATTAACGGCAGCAGGAACCGGAACAAGAATGGGTCAGGATATTCCCAAACAGTTTATTCATGTTGATAACAAACCCTTAATTATTCACACAATGGAAGCTTTTCAGAATCATCCAAATGTTGATGCCATTATGGTTGTTACACTTCCTGCATGGGTTGCTGTTTTAAAAGCTTATGCCAGTCAATTCAATATCTCCAAACTCAAATGGGTTGTAGAAGGCGGTAAGAGCGGACAGGAATCAATTCGTAACGGAGTGCTTGAACTGAAAAAAGAATTAGATCAAGATGATATTGTGATAATACATGATGGGAATAGATGTCTGGTTTCGAGCGAGATTATTTCAAATTCATTAGCTGTTTATCACAACCATGGATCGGCTGTGGCTGCTATTCCCTGTGTTGAGGCTGTTTTTCGCAGTGAAGATGAAGGAGTTTCTTCTGTTATCTCAATCCCACGTGAACAACTCTTCAGAACTCAGACACCACATACTTATTCTTTGGGCAAGCTGGTTTGGGCTCATGAACAAGCTGATGAAAAACAGATATATAATACGGCTGCGACCTGTACTTTGATGCAAAAGTTAGGTGAAAGGGTTTATTTTTCAAAAGGGTCTGAAACAAATCTTAAAATAACTACGATTGATGATATGATGATTTTTGAGGCTTTATTACATACTCAAAAAGAAAGCTGGTTGAAGTGAGGGGTTGAATTGAAGTATACGAGTGAATACTGGAATGATGTAAATTGTGTCTTGACTAATATTCCCAATTTACAGAGTATATTCGGGAAAAAAGTACTTATCACCGGGGCCACCGGGATGGTGTGTTCGTCGGTTGTTGAGTTGATAGCGTATTTAAATGATCATTACGATGCCGGGATTCAATTATTGCTTGCAGGCAGGAGCATAGAACGGATTGAAGAAAGGTTTGGCATATTTTTAAAACAAACAGATTATAGATTTATAGAGTTTGATGCGACTCGTCCTCAACAGGTAGATGTTGATGTTGATTATATTATCCACGGTGCCGGAAATGCAGATCCAACGATCTACTCGACTCACCCGGTTGAAACTATGATGGGAAACATTAATGGTCTGACATGTATGTTGGACCTGGCAAAAAGCCGTCCAAACAGTCGCCTGTTATTTGTCTCATCGAGTGAAGTGTACGGAAAAAGATACTCCGGTTCCAGTAAACCATACATGGAGGATGAGTATGGTTACGTAGACCTTCTTAATCCGCGAGCGTGTTACCCGAACGGGAAAAGGGCTTCGGAAACATTGTGTGCATGTTATTCTCAGGAGTTTGATGTTGATGTAGTGATTGTCAGATTAGGTCATATTTATGGCCCGACAATAAGGAGAACGGATACCAGGGCGTCGGCAGCATTTACGTGGAATGTTGTTGATGGTCAAAACATTGTTATGAAAAGTGCCGGCTCACAATTGAGGTCGTATTGCTATTCTTTGGATTGTGCATCTGCAATTCTTGCTGTTTTGATAAATGGTGAGAGAAATGAAGCGTATAATATTTCGAATAGAAACTCTATTGTGTCAATAAGAGATATGGCTGAAGCTCTTGCTGAGGCGGGGGGATGTAAGGTGGTTTTTGAAAATCCATCCGATCAGGAAAAAAGAGGCTATAATCTGATGGAGAATTCGGCATTGGATTCAGATAAAATCGAAGGTTTAGGATGGAAGGCTGTTTTTGATATACGTTCCGGAGCTGCAAAAACACTAAAGTTTATTTGATGGGAACAGGATCCCAATAGTTTATATACTGTCGTTGAGGCGTTTTCCAAATGGAAGGCGCCTTTTTCCGTGCTGCCTGATAATTATATTGCAAGAAAAAAGTATTGACAGTTCATGTATTTTCTGCATGATAATTATATAAGCAGGTTCAGAAAATACTGACGATTGATACTTGAATTGACCATTAGAAAAAGGAGAGTTGTTATGATCGTAAGAAAAGCCGGGAAAGAGGATATTCCACGGATTCTTGAACTGTTGATTCAGGTGGATATGGTCCATCATCTTGGTCGTCCGGACATCTTCAAGGGGCCGGCAACGAAGTACAGTGCCGCTCAGCTGGAGGAGATACTGGAGAACGATCAGTCGCCGGTCTTTGTATGTGTTGATGATTCCGGAAAAGTCTCCGGTCATGCATTCTGCATTCACAGGCAGATTTTGGATGATTCGGTCCTGACGGATGTGAAGACTCTATATGTTGATGATATCTGCGTGGATGAAAAAGCCAGAGGCTTCGGGATAGGAAGAGCACTGTATGATCATGTAAGGGAATATGCCAGGTCTTGTGGGTGTCATAATATTACACTAAATGTCTGGGAGTGTAATCCCGGAGCCAAGGCATTCTATGAGGCTCTGGGTTTAAAACCGCAGAAGATCGGAATGGAGGAGATACTATAGAGATGTTTATGAAGATCACCGCGAAGAAAATCTTCCTGATCAGCATGATTCTGGGATTATTATTTTTGAGCGGCTGTGTTAAGGCTGCGGATGATCCGGCGACGGAAGCGATAGTAGAGGAGGTAACTCAATACAGTGCCCGTGCATATCCGTTGGAGAGAAATGGAATCAGTCTTCATCTGGATCGGGTAGTTGTAGAAGGGATGGAGCCGGAGAAGAACATTTTGCTCATCCATGGAGTCACGTATTCATCCCACGAATTTGATATAGATTATCTGGACTACAGTCTTGTTCGCAGGCTTGCCCGCGAGGGATATGCCGTATGGCGTCTGGATATCGCAGGCTTCGGACAATCGGGAGAGGTGGAAGACGGTTTCCTGCCGGATTCGGATTATGCAGCTGAGGATATCAATGCTGCTGTGGAGAAGATCGTATCGGAGTCCGGACAGGATCGGATCGATGTTCTTGGCTGGAGCTGGGGAACTGTCACCGTCAGCCGATTTGTCATATCCCATCCGGAGCATGTGCGTAAACTTGTGCTTTATGCACCGATTCTGAACGGTGTCGGTGAATATGAAGTTAAGGAGGCCTTTCACCATAATACATGGGAGCATGCTGCAGATGATTTTCAGAAAGATGACAACGGACAGTTCGATCTGGAGGTTACAGATCCTGTGATCCTTGAACTGTTCTGCTCGAGCTGCTGGCATTATGACGGGGAACAGAGCTCAAACGGCGGAAGGCGTGATATCTTCGTATCAGATTCTGAGAAACTGATAGATCTTTCGAAGATTCCTGTACCAACTCTCGTAATATGCGGTGATAAGGATCCGTATCTGAATTATGAGCTGGTAAACACATCCTTGGAATCGCTCCCCGAAGGCTCTTCCCTGGAGATCATCGAAGGCGGATCACATGTTGTATATATTGAGAAACCCTATTATCAGGATTTTCAAAATCGATTGATAACCTACCTGAAGAGGTAAGAACCTGTGCCAAAATGGAACGTTTCTTGAAAAATAGACATGGTATAATGATTGCATAGAAAATACACATACATAAGAATACATGGAGGAAATGGGAGGATAACAAATGAATGTGTATGATTTTGACGGGACGATTTTTCCTTCGGATTGTTCGATCAAGTTTCTCTTCTGGTGCATGAATCATCATCCCCATCTGTGGATCACTTTTTTTCCGAAAGCTCTCCGGAATCTGATTCGCGTTCATAGAGGGAAGATGCCCAGAGCTATTATGATGCGTGAGTATTATAAGATTAATCGGATCAAAGATTTTGATAAGCAGATCGAGCGCTTCTGGGATAAGAATGAAAAGAAGATCGCTCCCTGGTATCTGGCGCAGAAGAGACCGGATGATTTGATCATCAGTGCATCTGCCAGTTGTGTGATCGGACCTATTGCAAGAAGACTGGGCGTGAACTTTGCTGCTACGGAGTATGACCGGGAAAACGGCGTGCTGGTCGGAGATGTGATGATGGCCAGAAGCAAAGCACGGTACATATTCGATCAGGGCTTTCCGGTAATTGAGAATTTTTATTCGGACTCACTGGCGGATACGCCACTTGCACTTTGTGCGGAAAAAGCACATTTTGTTTCGGATAAGGCCAGAAAAGTAGAGGACTGGCCGCACCTGAATCCGGAGACCATGAAAACGGTAAAAAAGAAGATCGATATCGGCTGGAATATCCATCTGGAAGAGTGATCGCATAACTAAAGATTGGAGGTTATCTATATGAACATTGATCAGGTAGCATTTGGACAAGTGGCAACCACGCTTGCAAAGCATTTTGACAGTATGTATTACGTTGATATCGAATCTGACGGTTTTATAGAGTTTTTCCATTCAAAGATGTTAGATGAATTAAACCTTCCGGAACAGGGAACGAACTTTTTTACATTTCTCAGAGAACAGGCAAAAAGAGTCGTTCATCCGGATGACCTCGACTATGTACTGAAGCTGATCAATAAGGAAGCTATCGTTAAAAAGATTACAGATAGCAATTCCAGTCTGATGGTATGCCGGTTTGTGCTGGGGGGAAAGATCATACATATATGCCATATCAGCATTATGTGTGAGGATCACAGACATATCCTGGGCTGTATCAAAAATATTGAGGCTGGATATCGCGCTCAGGAGGAACAGGAAATGCTCCTGAGATCCGCCGAACGCCTGGCGAGAATTGATGAACTGACGGGAACCAGGAATAAAAATGCTTATACGGAGCATATTCAGAGGATCGATGACATGATCCAATCCGGGGAGGAAGTTGCTCCCTTTGCAGTTGTTATGTGTGACATCAATGATCTGAAGATGCTCAATGATTCAAGAGGACACAGCTTCGGGGATGAGGCCATTCAGAGATCCGGTCGGTTGATCAGTAACATTTTCGAGAACAGTTCTGTATACAGGGTCGGAGGAGATGAATTTGTTGCTATTCTTTCGGGTGATGATTACGAACAGCGCGAGGATCTGCTGAACCTGCTCCGTATAGAATCCAGGACAAACGGACGGTGGCGTTCCGGACCGGTGGTTGCCAGCGGTATGTCTGTCTATTCTCCTGAATTGGACACCTGTTTTAACGATGTATTTGAACGTGCAGATGCTGAAATGTACGAGAATAAAAAGGAACTGAAGAGTGAAGACACAACAGAAAAAACAAATAAGACGGAAACCATTGGTCAGGATATTCCCGATGAACGAAAGCGGCGTCTGGACAGTTTCTTTGGTGCTTTATACACCACGGCCGGGGACGGATATGTCTTCCTGACAGATATGAAATACAACTATTCCCGGTGGTCGCTTACTCTGGTCAATGATTTCGGCCTTCCTTCTGAATATATGTACCATGTGGAAAAAATCTGGGAGAAAAATATCCATCCGGAGGATCTGAACCGGTATCTGGAAGTAGTAGAGGCCGTTCTGAAGGGGAATTCGGTATTGTACTCCATCAGTTATCGTGCACGGAAGGCGGACGGAGCCTATGTATTCCTTAAACCGAGAGGCTTCGTAATATGCGACAGCAACGGCGAACCTGAGTATTTCGGAGGGATCATCATTCCTCAGTAATTATCATAGTCCTGATGTTTTTTCCATAAGGACCTATATAATTGACAATTGATCATCCCGGCTGGTAGGCTTATACGATAGGAGGTATTATCTTTCCTATGGATCCGATACTGATATATCAATTAATCTATTTATCTATGACGGCTGAGGGACGGGAGGAGAGACTGTTCGGCTCAGGCAGAGAGAAGGCCTTTGATGCCTTCCTCCAAAGTACACCGGGGGACCGCTTTCCGGAGTTGTGGTTTGAAATCCCGCTTCTGGGGGACCCCTGGTTTGATCTGCATGTTCTCACTGCGGCGAAGGATCTGCCGAAAGACAGGATCCTTCCGCAGGAACGGTGTGCCGGGTATGCGGATACATTCCAATGGTTCAGTAAGCAGGCGCATGTAAGGCAGTTGGCGCTCAGCTGGGATCTGAATACCGGAAGGGAACCGGAAGCGGCAATTCAGCTCCTTCTCTCGGGGCCTGATCCGGAAGTGGCCTGCGGTTTTCTTGAAGCGGCAGGCCGACCACAGACCAGCCCGTCTTACCGTGCGTTTCTGGAGCGCCTTCCGAAGGAGTGGTTTGCCTGTTACCTGGGTGTCTTTCCCTCCCGCCCCGGTCATCATCTCCGTGTGGAGTGTATACCGGAAGCAGAACAGCAGAAGCGTTATGTGAAGGACATTTCTGTTCTGGGGAAACAGTTGTCCGGTTTGGGCCTCGGACAGACAGAGGAGTCCATTCTGCCGGTATGTCAAATGCTGGCTGATACGCCGTTTCAACTGGAGTATCAGTTTGACCTGAATGAAAATGGAGAAGCGGGAAGAACCTTCGGCGCCAGTCTTCGTTTTTCTGTAGGCAGGGATACCGAGGGATGGCAGGCATACGGTGATCAACCTGCGACAGAAGAACTGATGACTAAACTTGAACAGATGGGCCTTGTCGATGACCGATGGAAGGAACTTGCGAAGGTTACTTTTGCCAGGAAGCTGAAACTGTCTGAAATGGAGTGCAGGTTCTTTGCTGCGCCTGCTTTTGTCAAGCTGCGTTGGAGAGATGGGAGGCTGCTGGATGCAAAAGCCTATATCATTGCGGGAACACTGTGAACAGGGTTTTAAAGGGAAAGGAGCAGATCAGACGAATGGTCATGTTGTCATGGGAGGGAGCGATGCAGCTCCTTCTTCTGCATTCATCTGCGGACGGAAGGGAGAAGGTACTGTTTGGAGAAGATTTCCCAGGTGTAAGTGATGTATTTCCCTCAATTTGCGTGGGAGATGTCTGTCCGGATGTGTATCTGGAGTTTCCTCTGATCGGAAAGCCTTTTCTGGATCTGACGGTCCTTTACAGCGAAAATTCCGGAAAGTTCCGGCTCGATGTGCCGGAGGCTGCGGGAACGGAAGGGATAAGGGACTGGTTTGCAGGTATTTCAAAGGATTATCATAAAATTAATTTCGGATATGAGCTGGATACGGGGCGAAGGGGTGCCCCGGCAGCGGTGCATTTCCAGCCGAGAGGTTATCTCGAATTGGTAGAACCATTTTGTAAGGTTATAGGGGAGGAAGAAAAGGGAAGGCTTTATCTTTCCACGGCTGCGAAAATGCCTCCCGGTTGGAAACTGTCCTTCTTCGGGATGTTCAGGGGAAGGAGCGGATCGCCCCTTCGCGTCTGTGGATATCTGGCTGAAGGAGAAAGAGTGGCCATAGCTGCGGACATCGAAAGGGTCCGGAGTGTATTTCAAAAGATCGGCTTCCGGGCTTTTGATGAAAAGATGCTGCATCAGATTGCTCACATCCTTTCGGAAGCCGTGGAGGGAGCGGATTTTCAGTTTGATGTCCGGCCTGACGGATCCTTTGGGGAGACCTTCGCCATCGATCTCAAACTCCGAAACAGAAGACCCGGGGAAATGAAGGAATCCTTTAACAGCGGTGATCGGGCGCCGCTTCGACAGTTGCTTGAGGACTGGAAGATCATAGACGGACGTCTGGATGCTGCGCTGGGGATGACCTTTGCCAGAAACTATCCTGTGGAGAAGCCAGATGGGAGCAAGGGCAATCTCAGCATGCTCCTGATGCCGCAGTGGATCAAGGTTCGCTGGACCAGGGGCGAACTGCAGCCGGCGAAGCTGTACTGCCTGACGCGAGCGGATCTGCTTTAGATGCAGGCCTGCACATTGGGGAAAGAACGGGCTGAAACAGTAGAAGATAAAGAGAAGAGGGATGGTTCCGGTCATTCGGAACCATCCCTTTGCTGTTGTTTATAGAGTTCTCTGATCTTCATTACATATTTTTCAGGGCTGTCCTTATAGGGGAGACACCGTTTCTTTCCGGAAAGCCGTGCCTGCGGGCATCCGCCTGCACATAAGGGAAGCCATACACAGTTCCTGCATTCTTCGTCATGGTTACGATCGGCAGTATTCATATACCCGGTAAGGAGGTCCGGTTTAGCGGCGGTACAGATGGGATTTTCCGGGAGCCAGGTTTTGACGTTCCCGAAGGCCAGTTGTTTTTTGTCGAGACATTCCCAGCATTTATAAAGATTCCCCTCCTCATCGATCCCCATGAACCATAGCCTTTGGGCACCGCAGTATAAGCCACTGGGAAATCGAAGGGAGACGAGTTCCAGGGAGAGCTCCACATCTGCGGCATCTTCCGAACAGAGAAGCTCCACCGGATCGGATCTTTCCCCGGATACGGGATTCCCGAGTACGATGGCCGGGGACAGGTGGATGTGATTTCCTGAGTCCTGCGCCAGAGTCCGGATGTATTCCCGGAGCGGTTCGGTTTCCTGTTTGTTTCCTTCATGAACATTATGGCGAAGGATGACATTGAAGGGAAATGAGCAGTGTCGGAGATTGTCCGTGATGCGGTCGAATGTGGCTCCGCCCCCCGCAAGACGCCTTGTTGCATCGTGGGTGGCTCCGAGCCCGTCCAGAGTGATCTGACAGGTATCCACATGACACCGTTCCAGCAGGTCCACCATGTCCTGATCCAGCAGGTATCCGTTGGTGATGATCATGGAAGTATAGGTGACATTTAACTTCTCACAAAGGGATATGATCCGTTCTGACAGGACTTCGATCACATCCGGAGCCAGCAGCGGTTCGCCGCCGAACCAGGTGATCTTCAGGAACTCTGTGTGGGCTGTAGTAAGGAGGTGCTCGATGAAGCGGATCACATTTTCCTGGACTTCCGGAGTCATTTTCCCGGAGTTGTGTTTTTCAAAACAATACGGACAGTCAAAATTGCAGGCCATAGTGGGGCATATAGTGATATAGGCATTTTGGTGATAAGCGGAGCCAAGCCTTCCCAGTGTTTCCAGAGCGGCGTATTCATCGAAATCTGCGATGACTCCTTTTTCGGCGAATCTCCCGATCATCGGATGTGTTTCGCTTAGTTCCTCCAGGACGCTGAGAAGATACATTTCCATGGGATTGAAGGCGTTATAGGTGCCTTTGAAAAGATTCACCACCGCAGTGTTCGGACTGTCGGGGATAGAAGCGTAGAGATTGTAGCGTGACAGATGCCAGCCGGCTTCGCCGGCCGTTTTACTTTGCTCGTTCTTCCTGTCTTCTTGATTCATGATGACTCCTTTCCTGGTCAGGATCATTTCTATGATACCCTTATTATGGGCACAAAGCAAGTGAGGATTTGTGACCGACATCAACAGACGGTTAAAAGAGGGAGGGATGATCAGGGCAGGTTTTGGATTGACAATTGAACAGGTTGAATGGTAGGATAGGGGGGACAGGATCGTGTTCGGACAGACAGTTGTCTGAATGAAAAACGATACGAAAAACTACATTGACAAACGACATTGATGGAGGAAAGAAAATGGTAGATCCCAAGTACCTTAAAAACCTGACTGACGAGCAGAAAGAGAAACTGAAGAATTGCAGAGACGTCAATGAAGTGATGGCACTGGTTGACGAGGAAGGCTATGAAATGGATGAAGAGCAGATGGCTGCTGTCAGCGGAGGCGGTTGGAGCTGCGAAATGCCCGAGTACTGCTGCGAGGAAGGCAGAGACATTAACGGCAGGGTTAAGAAGTAAGACTCCGTACAGTGTGTATTATGGACAGAGAGAAAAATGACCGCACGGGATGGCGCCCATCCCGGTACAATATGTTTGCCCAAATCCCAGGTTCGAACCGCGTGGCATGTACAAATGTGTTTAACGGGAGTTTTGCGGTGTATTCAAAAGAGGAACTCTACCTGCTTTCGGAGGTAGAGTCTCTTTGTATGGATCATCCGATCATAGAGCACTTTCGAAAAAGGGGGCTCATCGTAAATTTTGATGAATTAAAAGCCCTTGATGCTATGGGACGCCTTTCTTCTGCATCCATTCCTTTTGTCAATCTGACGATCTGTCCTACGATGGAGTGTAATTTCCGCTGTCCGTATTGTTATGTGAGCGAAGGGAAAGTGGAAGGGATCATGAGCTCCGGGGTACAGGATGATATTCTTGCTCTTGCGGAACGAATGGTAGATGCGTCACGTGCTAAGACTCTGGCGGTCCGCTGGTATGGCGGAGAGCCGCTGCTGGCTCCTTCGGTGATCGAGAATCTTTCAACACGTCTGATGAAGCTGGCGGAATCAAGAGGGATTGGGTATAAGGCGTGGATGTTTACCAATGGCTACCTTCTGACACAGGATATCGCCGATATGCTGGGCCGCTGCAAGGTTGAAAAGGTATATATCACACTGGATGGGATCGGATCCGTACATGACAGGACCAGGCCCCTGGCTGGAGGGGGATCCTCATTTGACAGGATCCTGAGGAACCTTCGTGAGCAAAGACTCCCCTTTCATGTCAATGTCAGACATAATCTGCATGACGGAAACAAGGATCAGGCAGAGAAATTGAAAAAACTGATCAGACAGATTGCAGAGGAAAGCAAAAACGATCTTCAGTACTATGGAGCCGATGTCAGAGATTATTTCAGTGAGGTGAAAGACGTTCAGATGCTTTCGGCTGAGGACTACAGTGATCTGGTGAAGGAGCGCTATGGTGGACATATCAGTCGTTCCCATGGGATTCACTGTGATGCGAATACCATGTGGTCCGTCGGCGTAAATCCAAAAGGAAGACTCTTTAAGTGTTGGGAATTTCCAAATGATGAGCAGATGAGTTTTGGTTCGGCAGCAACATGGAAACCGGAGGATCCCATCGGAACCGCGGATCAGCCGGACGAATTTACAAAGTATTTTACGGATTTTCTGCCGCTTCAGGATCCCGAGTGCCGAGAGTGTAAATGGCTGCCTGTATGTCTGGGGCAGTGTGCGGTGCTTCGTTTTCGACATGAGGGACACTGCCTCTTTTGGAAAGGAAAAGAAGAAGAGTATGTGATTGCCATATACAGGAGGATGCTCCGTGAAAGCAAGTTGAAGAATATTTGATACAGTCTGCTTCGGATATGACAGAGGGACAGGTACAGCGTCGCATGAAAATGTAACACTGTACCTGTCCCTCTGTCATAACTATGTTTTGTAATCAGGCTTCTTCCGTCATCTGTCGTTTAACCAGCTCAGTGAAAAGGCCGCCCTTTGCATATAATTCGTCATAGGTGCCGTCTTCTGCAACCACACCGCGATCCAGAACGATGATCCGGGAACAGTTCCGGATGGTGGAAAGGCGGTGGGCGATCACGATCCTGGTGCAGCTCATGGCATCGAGAGAGTCGGTAACAATCTTCTGGGTGATATTATCCAGTGCACTGGTTGCCTCGTCAAACATGATGATCTTCGGCTTCGGAGCCAGGGCTCTCGCAATCAGAATACGCTGTTTCTGACCGCCGGAGACGCCGCCGCTTCCCTCTGAGATCAGCGTGTGCATTCCCATGGGCATCTTCTGGATATCCGCGGCCATGCCTGCTCTTTCGGCAGCGTCCCAGGCTTCATCCACGCTGAGCCAGGGGGCGGAAATGGTGATATTGTGGTAGAGATCTCCGGTAAAGAGCTTTCCGTCCTGAAGCACGGTACCGATATGCTGCCGGAGAGACTGCAGGTCCAGACTTCCAAGATCCATGCTGTCATAGTAGACCGCACCCTGCTGCGGCGTCTGGAAGCCAAGAAGAAGCTTCAGGAGCGTGGACTTCCCGCATCCGGATTTCCCGACTATGGCCACATACTCGCCGGAATCGATATGGAGACTGATATTGTTTATGACCGAAGGACTGTCCGGTTCATACTGAAACAGAACGTTATCCAGATCGATCCTGCCGGTGAGTGAGGAGACGGTCTTCTTTCCGATGCTTTCTTCGGGCACCTCTTTCAGGATCGGTGCACCAAGCTTCAGAGTTGGTCTGATCATGGCGATGCTCGTTCCGGAAGCGCCAAGGGCGCTGATCCCGGCCATGGCCATGGCAAAGGCGCTGGAAAATGCTGCAAACTGCGCTACGCTGACGCCGTTATTATAGGCAATGATATAGATCCACAGGGTTCCCAGAAGATGGATCGCCGTGATGAGGGGGACACGCATCGTAAAGGGAAATCGGATCGCATAGGTCGGAGCGGTTTTTTCCGTATAGCTTTCCAGCCATTTTGCATAGGCGCGTTTTTCGCTTCCGCTGATCTTGATCTTTTGGATACCGGAGATCAGAGCATAAACCAGACCGCTGTTATTTGCATTTCCGATCATCTGTGCAGTCAGATATTTCTTCTCCTGTATGATGGTGTAAGCGAAGAGGAGAAGCTCAGCGATGTAAATGACCAAAACAGGTAATGCCAGACAATCTGCGATGGTGAGGATCTGGACGATGTAGATCAGCGAGATAAAGACCGTCAGAAATGTTCCGAAGATCAGTTCCACCAGATTGGGGGCGATGGAATAAAGCGCCATGGTGTTCTGCGCCAACTCGCCGGCGCTTTTGTTTGCAAAGAAGGTGGCCGGAAGCCGGAGCAGTCTTGCATAGACGGCGTTCTCGCAGAGGACATCCAGTCGGTTGCTGATCCGGGACAGGGCCGAGGATTTTACGATATTCAGAAGCCATGTCCCCACTGCCATTACGACCAGGAGATTTCCCAGTGGGATCAGAAGCATCTCATCTCCTGAGGGGATCAGATTCGAGAAAGCGTAACTCGTGGCAAAGGGTGTGATCATGCCGAACAGAGTGATGAACAGGATCGAACCGCAGAGGATCAGGATGTCGCTTGGCGAAAGCTGCTTAAAAACGAACCGGATGTAATCCCCACCGGTCATGGATCGGTTGGGAAGAGGCTTATAGAAGCAGTAGGCCAGATGCTCGAACTGATCCTTATTCTTCTTTGTGACAGGTACTTTCTCGCCGGTTTCCCGGTCGATATAATAGTATCCGTGGAATTTACCCGGCAGAAGAGCGATCACATCCGTTGTGTCCTTGATCTGTGCAAGAAGCGGTCCGTCCCCGTCCTTCCACCAGCGGTCGGACAGCTCCACCAGACGTTTTGTGGCGCCGGAGGCCCGGAGAGCCAGCTCGATCTGCTCATTCATGGTCCGGCATTTCCGCATTTTCTCCGGTACCGGCACTTTCAGACAGAGACAGATTTCTTCAATCTGCCGGATATTCTCCATCTCGGCAGAATCCTCTGCATAGTACTGGCCGGTTTTTCCCCTTACCGCATCAGCAAGCTTTTTCTGATTTTTAACGGCGGCGTGTTCATCACCCGCCATTCTGTTTCGGATTTGTTCTTCAAATAAATTCATAGCTTTACTGTACTGTAACCAGCTGCCGGTACAGTCCTTCCTCCTTCAGAAGTTCCTCATGGGTGCCGCGCTGGGCGATCACGCCCTTGTCAAGAACGATGATCTCATCGCATTCCCGGATCGTGGAGAGCCGGTGGGCGATGATGATACTGGTGATCCCGCGGTCGTGAAGATAATTGGAAATTTCATATTCCGTCCGTGCATCCAGCGCTGAAGTGGCCTCATCCATAATGATGATGGAGGGATCATTTGCGAGGACACGGGCGATCTCCAAACGCTGCCGTTGACCGCCGGACAGATTCTTCCCGTTTTCGGAAAGAAGGAAGTCGTAACCGCCTTTTTTGGCCAGTATATCCTTATGGATGGAAGCATCCCGGGCTGCCAGTACCACATCGAAATCTTCGATGGTCTTGTCCCACATCCGGATATTGTTTGCTATGGTGTCTTTAAATAAAGTCACATCCTGGTCCACCATGGCAACGGAGCCGTTGAAGATGGGTTTCGGGATCTCGGAGATCGGCTTTCCGTCGAACAGGATCTCACCCTTCCAGGGCTTGTAAAGTCCGGTCAGAAGCTTGGCAAAGGAGGATTTTCCGCAGCCGGATCCTCCGACGATGGCAATGCGCTTTCCCGGTGTGATGGTCAGATTAAAGTCATTGATGATCGGTGCGACCAGTGGATTATATCCGAAGGTGACATTTTTGATCTCAATCTTTCCGGAAAGCTTTTCGGCGTTCTCAAGTTCTTCGGAAGTAAAATCCTCTTTCGCGCTTATGTCTTCCGGATAGATCATGACATCGTGGATGCGTTCGATGGATGATTTCATCTCCTGGAAGGTCTGACCTGCATTGATCAGGCTGTTTACCGGAGAGACAAATGCAGCCATACAGCCCTGGAAGGCCAGAAACATACCGGCAGTAAAATGATTGTTCATGATGCTCCAGTAAGCAGTGAGCATGATGGCCACGGATGAAAGCTGCTGCAGGAGTGTCGGGAGTGTACCCAGAAAACGGTTGGTTTTGCCGAATTTAACTTTTGACTTGGCTACTGCAGCATGATAGCCGGACCACATTTCCAGGAATCCGCTTTCCGCACCGGATGCCTTGATGGTTTCCACCATATTGATACCGGATACGGTGGCTACCGCCAGCATGGCCTGATCGCGCATCTGGGTCCTGGATATCTCCGTTCTTTTGTTGGAGATCAGGCGGGCAAGGAACAGATTGATGATGACGGTAGCGATTCCGATCAGCGTCAGCGGTACACTCAGCTGGAACATGACTACAAGATAGAAGACCAGCAGAACCGAGTTGACGATCACCGGGGCCATCTTACCTACAAGAGCACTGGCAACGGAGTCATTGGAGGTGGCGCGGTTTGCCAGATCCCCGGCGCTTCTCTGGGAGAAGAAGGCCATGGGCATACGGAATACGTGCTTCATGAAAGCCGCATTTGCCGTAACGGCCAGCTTTCCCGTGGCCCTTCGGGTATAGATCAGATTGATGATACCGGCTGTAAGCTGGAACAGGATCACTGCCAGGAAAATCCATAGCAGACCCTGATACCAGGAAGGTGTCTTTCTGGATAGGATATTATCGGTAAATACACGGGAGATCACGGGAATGAGCGTGCCTGCGATCATGGACAGGGCGCTTGTGATCATGATCAGAAACAGAGTGGCTCCGTTTCCATGTATGCGTTCCTTCAGAAAGGCAAAGGTACTGGCCGGCTTTCCGCCTGGCTCAAAGCCCTCGTCCTTTTCAAGACAAAGGCACACATTGGAATAGGAACGCTTGAAGTCTTCCATCGGCAGGCGGACACGTCCCATAGCCGGATCGTTCAGGTAGGCATAGCCGTTTTTAAATCCGTCCAATACCACAAAGTGGCATCTGTTCCAGAAAATGATGCAGGGAAAGGAGGCTTTCTCCTGAAGTTTTTCTGATTTAACCATGTACGCCTTATATTTCAGGCCATATCCCTTAGCCGCTTTTGCGATACTGAGAACATTGCTTCCGTCACGGGATACTCCGCAGGCGATACGCACCTGTTCCAGCGGAACCCATTTTTTGTAATAGGCCAGGATCATGGAGAGAGAGGCTGCTCCGCATTCGAGTGCCTCCATCTGGAGGATGACCGGCACCCTTACCGGTTTCGTATTTGAAGCCATAGTCGTTCCTCCGTTATTTCATAAGAAGTGAGATGGGGCGGACTTCACCGGTGGTGATGGTGGCTTCCGCGATCTGGTTCTGGTATTTGGACAGATCCTCGCCGGTTTCGATAAACAGGGCATAGCTGTAGGTCTTATCTGCCAGAAGATAATCAAATGCCCAGTCACTGTAGGAATAATCCTGGATTTCCTTTTCTGCTTCCTTCAGCAGTTCCTTGGCTTCTTCTACGGAAACCGGCATCTCCGTTGCAGCGATCACTTCGCCGGAGAAGGTTTCTCCGTCAGGCATTTTAAGGCTTACTACAGTCCCTTTCGGGAGGGCACCGGTATTTTTCTTGACATCCACGAAGCAGAGTGTGAGATCCGCATTCCTGCTTCCTACTGTTACGACGCTGTATTCGGTGATATTTACCGGGATCCTTCCGACGAATCCCCAAATGAAAAGAGCAACAACGACCATGATCAGTGCGGCGATCAGGAAATAACCTCCCGCGCTTCCTGTCCTGATATACTCATTCAGGTTTTCCGCTGTCTGCTCTTCGCCGGCATTTCCCTGGCGAAATATGCTTTTGTTTTTGCTTTCGTCCGACATATGTATCCCCCGTGAATGTTAACTGTTATTGTGAATTAACGTTGTTTTCTATTGCTGATTCATGGTAAAATTGTATAAATTGTATAATTAGATAACATAATAATTGTAACATGTTTACATTTGAATGGTCAAGGAATAGCGCGTTAACGACGTGGTGGTTTTTGCGGCATATGGACGATGTGTTCGCCTATTTTCGGAGAGGAGGAAAGACACGTGGACAGCAAATGGCATCGTTCCCGCTACAATCTTTTTGCCAAGGTTCCCGGCACCGATCGGATCGCAGAAGTTAGGGTGACTGAAAGGCAGTGAATAGAATCATGAGCAGTGTGATGGTGACCATGGATACGATCGTCGTTACGGCGATGCCCTTTGAAAGAGCACCGGTATCTTCCCCCATTTTTTCTGCCTGGATCAGCGGAAGATTCCCGACAGGCATCATGGCCATCAGGGAAAAACCGAGAACCATGATATCATCGCAGCCTACTGCACGAAGCAGGAAGAATACAGCGATCGGGATCAGGATCATTCTCAGTGCGATAAACCCCCACAACCGGAGATTTTTGAAGCCTTCGAGTACCTTGGACCTGGCGATGGAGACTCCGAGAAGGGTCATGGACAGAAATACGGTTGCATTTCCTATGTAGGATACACTGCTGCTGATAATGACCGGAGGTTTATAATCAAACCAGATGATGATCAGGCTGACGATAGCCAGGATCGTTCCGGGGCTGATGATCTTTTTCAGATTCATCTTTTCCCGTCCTTCCGAGAGAACTGTGATCCCGTGTGTATAGAATAAAAGGGCATATAAAACGTTGCAGATCACAACATACAGCATGGCCTTCTCCGGAAGAAGAGCCTTCGTCACCGGAATGCCGATAAATCCGATATTGGTATAAACCGTCATCATGGTGTAATATCTGCGTTCTTTTTTATCTGCACGAACAAGATGGGGAAGAAGAGCGCCTAGAAGCACCAGTCCCACATAGAACAGGAATCCGACAAGGATCGCGATCAAAAGCTCCTTGTGACTTGCCGTCACATTTCCTGACAATGCAGATGACAGGATCATTGCGGGATTACAGATATCAATGATGATCGTGGATATCCGCTGCGATACCGTCTGATCGATCACCTTTTTTCTGTAAAGGTAGATTCCTACTGAGACCAGTATCATAATTACACACATTTGTTGGATTACAACTAAACTACTCATTTCGTATCCTTTTCCATATCCTGATAGAACTCCCGGAGCACATAAAATGCAGGCTTTACGATCTTTCGATCAGAGCTTACAAGCCCCTTTCGATTATAGAATCCCTGAATCTTCGCGGTCCTTCTCGGGCAACGAAAATCGAACAGGATCCAGGGGGTCATTCCCCTGATGTAGGGGATTGTGCGGAGGATCTCAATCTGGCGTCTGTATACCTCTGCCTGACATTCCTCCGTTCCCTTGTCATCGATGGAACCATGCAGACCAATGGTGGCGTCTGCTCCAAACTCCGTAATGATCACAGGCTTCTTAGGATCGCTGTTTTTGAATAGCAGCGGTAGTTCTTCATAGTTCGGGGAGTACCAGCCGACGTATTCATTGATCCCGATGATGTCCAGCCTGTCCGCCATCCGGTCCTTGATGCTGATGGAAACATTGTCCACCAGACAGGCTGCGGATACCATGCGGGTTTTGTCATTGTTATGGGCAAAGTCCGCAAGACGGCTCATGAAGCTATATCGTTCATCGGAGTCCGGATTTTCATTTCCGACAGACCAAATGATCACCGAAGCACGATTATAATCGCGTGAGATCATTTCCGCAAGTTGATTTTCCGCAGACGCGTAGGTGGCCGGGTTGTCAAAGGCGATGGCCCAGTAAACAGGAATCTCTTCCCAAAGCAGGAGGCCTTCCCGGTCACAGAGCTTCGCCATGTTCTCATGGTGGGGATAATGTGCCAGTCTGAGATAGTTGGCTCCCAGCTGCTTCGCAGTCCTGATGATCTCCATTCGTTCTTCTTCGGTCAGAGCCTTTCCGGTGAATTCTGAGTCTTCATGAACGCTGATCCCGTGCAGGAACAGCTTCCTTCCGTTCAGAAGGATGTCTCTGCCCTGAACGGAGATCTCACGAAAACCTACCAGATCGGAAACGGTATCCTCTTCGAGGGATGCCCGGACGTCATAGAGCTTCGGAGACTCGGGAAACCACAGCTCGGGAGAGGCATCTATGACAGTTTCGCCCTTATGTCCTGTAAGAGAGATGCTTTCCTTTATTTCAAGTTCAGGAACCGTGACAGTTACATTTCCTGTTTCGGAAGAAGCTTCCACGGCGATCCGGATCTTTCGGAAGTCGGATCCGGGTACCAGGTTGATCTGCAGATTTCTGATATATGTCTCGGGCAGAGTGACCAGCTCGATATCGCGGTACACGCCGCTGTAGTTGAACCAGTCCGTATTCTCAGTCGGGACGTTGGTGTGAACTCTGGTGTTGTCCGATACCAGAATGATGCGGTTCTCCGTCCGGATATGATCGGTTACATCCCACATAAATGGCGTGGAACCTCCGTTATGTGTGCAGATATAGCTTCCGTTCAGGAATATCCGGCAAGTGTAATTGGCTGCACCGATCCGGAGGAATACCTTCTGATGACTGAGATCCCCGTTATAGCTGAATCTCCGGGTGAAGACCAGCGGGCCTTCATACCAGAAAAGCTCGGGTTTTGCCAGGCTGGCAGAACAAGGAAGAGTAATGGTTTCCCATTCATCGAAGGAATAGTCCACAGGGAGTGTACGGCCGTCTGAATCGGTATATACCTCATTGAACCATTTCTGACGCAGACAGGTGTCATACTGATCAATGGTATAATTCCATGTGCCGTTCAGGCTCATGGTCCTGCGTCCGCCCATAAAGATCAGGTTCTTTGCTGTGGCTTCGTTGGAGAGATAGTCCTTTTTGTAATCGGCGGTTAAGATATCTGTTATTTCCTGCATATTCTTATCCTTTCTATAATAAAACTGAAAGAAGACCGGTAAATACTGTCGGAATATTTGACTGTGAGAAATATTGTTATTGTTATTATTATGACAGAAATAGAAGATAAATAAAGTGGCTATCCGGAAAATTTGATATGCTGTTTTTGCGCAACTTTACACTGAAGAGCAGACAGGTTCTCATTTCCCTTATTTCGATGGCAAAATCACTTGGTATCCATACTCTTACAGAGGGGAAGGCGGCAGGGAATATCAGTCTGAAATCTACCAGCGGATCGATCAAAATACAGTTTATATAGAAGAAAGAAGTGCTTGCAAAATGCAGGCACTTTTTTTATAATGGCATTGTAAACGTTTACAAACGGTTTACAATAAATTGCAAAATGGGGTTAATCAGTAATCTAAGGCAGGACACAGACGGATCAAGGATCATAAGGAGGAGCGTACATGATAGTTTATGAGGGAAAAGCTGTATTTGAGGGAATAGCCATTGGTAAGTTGTCCGTCTATAAGAAGAATGAAGAGACGGTAAAGCGTGAGAAGGTAGAAGATGTGGAAGCCGAGGTGGCAAGGTATGCCTCCGCCCGGGAGGAAGCAGTTGATCAGCTTCAGGCACTGTATGAGAAGGCCGTGAAGGAGGTCGGTGAGGCTTCGGCAGAGATCTTCGAGGCCCATCAGATGATGGTGGATGATGACGATTTTGTCGAATCTGTCGAGGGCATCATCCGTACCCAGGGAGTCAACGCTGAGTATGCTGTTGCCGAGACCGGGGACAACTTCAAGAAAATGTTCGAAGAGATGGAAGACGAGTATTTCCGGGGAAGAGCTGCGGACATCAAGGATATCTCCGAGCGGATCATCAGGATCCTTCAGGGCAACGGCGGCGAGGGCATCGCTTCCGATGAACCGGTGATCGTGGTGGCTGATGATCTGGCTCCGTCCGAGACGGTACAGATGGATAAGGACAAGATTCTTTCCTTCGTTACGGTACACGGCTCCGCCAATTCCCATACCTCCATCCTGGCGAAGACCATGAATATCCCTGCAGTCATTACCTGTCCCATCCCGCTCACCGAGGAGGTGGACGGCAAGGAAGCAGTAGTGGACGGATTTGAAGGCAAGATCTATGTGGAGCCTACACCGGAGGTTTTGGCTGAGAAGCAGAAGTTGCTTCAGACAGAACTGGAGAAGAAGGCTCTCCTGGAGGAACTGAAGGGCAAGGAAAATGTAACGCTGGACGGCCAGAAGATCAATCTCTATGCCAATATCGGAAACACCAAGGATCTGGGACTGGTACTGAAGAACGATGCCGGCGGTATCGGCCTCTTCCGTTCGGAATTCATCTATCTTGGTTCCTCCGATTATCCCACGGAGGATGAGCAGTTTGCCATCTACAAGCAGGTTGCAGAGACTCTGGCAGGTAAGAAGGTGATCATCCGTACCCTGGATATCGGCGCGGACAAGCAGGCGGATTATTTCCAGCTCCCCGCTGAGGAGAATCCGGCCATGGGCCTTCGTGCCATCCGTATCTGCCTCACCCGTCCGGAGGTATTTAAGACCCAGCTGCGTGCGATCCTGCGGGCATCTGCCTTCGGTAAGGTCTCCATCATGTTTCCCATGATCATCTCTGTGGATGAGGTGAAGGAGATCCAGGGAATCCTGGCCGAAGTGAAGGCAGAGCTTGACGGTGAGGGCATCGCCTATGATAAAAATATTGAGACTGGTATCATGATCGAGACTCCGGCTTCTGTCATCATGGCAGAGGAGCTGGCGAAGGAGGTGGACTTCTTCAGTATAGGAACCAATGATCTGACCCAGTACACCCTGGCCATCGACCGTCAGAATCAGTCACTGGATAAGTTCTATGATTCCCATCATCCTGCCATCCTGAAGATGCTGAAGATGGTGGTGGATGCGGCACATAAGTACGGCAAATGGGCCGGCATCTGCGGCGAACTTGGTGCAGACCTGACCCTGACCAAGGAATTCCTGGCCATGGGATTTGATGAGCTGTCCGTATCACCGGGACGGATCCTTCCCATCCGGAAGATCGTGCGGGAGACGGATGTGTCGGCTTACAAGGCCGGGAAGTAATATATACGAGGGTAATAGGCTCGGAATACAGAGTCAAAGGTCAGCATATAGGATCAGAAGAATAGATGCGTCGGCCGTATCCGAGAATTCGGATATGGCCGACAGCACGGAAAGGATTGTCAGATGGCAGACGTGAAGGAAACCTTGAATACGACAGACTGGATGAAGAAGAAGCGCTGGGAGAAGACCTTCCGGGATCGGCTGGATCCGAAGTATGACGAGCTGAAATGGCTGTATGCCGAGCTGTACGGCAATGATATGCAGGCATTTCAGTATTTCTGTGAAATGCTTTATAAGAGCTTTAAGGACCGAAGCGCTGAATTGAAAAAATGGGATCTGGGCCGGGAGGCCATGCCGGAGTGGTTCTCCGGAAATGAGATGCTGGGAATGCTCATGTATACCAATGCCTTTGCCGGAACCCTGAAGGGTGTGCAGTCCCATTTGGATTATATCGAGGAATGCGGAGTGAACTATCTGCATCTGATGCCGCTGCTTTCCAGCCCCAAGGGACGTTCGGACGGCGGATATGCGGTGTCGGATTTCCGGACGGTGGAGCCGGCCCTGGGAACCATGAAGGATCTTTCGGCGCTGGCCGAGGGGTGTCATGCACGGGGAATCTCCGTATGTCTTGATTTTGTCATGAATCATACCAGTGAGGACCATGAGTGGGCAAAACGTGCCCGGGCGGGAGAGAAGGAATTCCAGGATCGTTACTTCTTCTTTGATAACTGGGACATCCCCAATGAATACGAGAAGACAGTACCTCAGGTGTTCCCCACCACCGCTCCCGGAAACTTCACCTGGTGCGACGAGGCGGGAAAGGTGGTCATGACCTCCTTCTATCCCTATCAGTGGGATCTGAACTATCGGAATCCTACTGTATTTAACGACATGACGGCAAATATGCTGTTCCTCTGCAATCAGGGGGTGGACATCATCCGCCTGGATGCGGTTCCCTATATCTGGAAGACATTGGGAACCAACTGTCGGAATCTGCCGGAGGTACATTCTCTTGTGCGGATCATGCGGATCGCGGCGGAGGTGGTTTGTCCCGGAACCCTGCTGCTGGGAGAAGTAGTCATGGAACCCTCCAAGGTGGTGCCTTACTTCGGAACCGTGGAGAAGCCGGAATGCCACATGCTGTACAACGTAACCACCATGGCCAGTACCTGGCACACTGTGGCAACCCGGGATGTGCGCCTGATCAGGCACCAGCTGGAAACTGTATTTGCACTGCCGAAGGAATATGTGTTCCTGAACTATCTCCGGTGCCACGACGACATCGGCTGGGGGCTGGACTATGATTATCTCAGGCAGTTCGGTATCGAAGAGGTGGCACATAAGAAATATCTGAACGATTATCTGAAGGGAGCCTGGTATGGCAGCGATGCCCGTGGGGAGCTTTATAATGATGATCCGAGACTGGGAGATGCCCGGCTCTGCGGTACCACGGCTTCTCTGTCCGGCATCGAAGCTGCGGAATATGAACAGCGTGAGGATAAGCTGGACCGGGCCATCCGCCTGGATCTGATGCTTCATGCATTTCTGCTGACCCAGAGCGGCATTCCTGTTCTGTACAGTGGAGACGAGATCGGTCAGCGGAACGATTACAGCTATCATGAGGATCCGGAGAAGGCCGAGGACAGCCGGTATCTGCACCGCGGCTCTCTGGACTGGGATTCGGTGGAGAACCGGAAGAAGAAGGGATCCCGGGAGAATCGGATCTTTACGGGAATCCGGAAAATGACCAAGCTTCGTGCGGAGCACCGGGTTTTCGAAAATGCGGCTGATACCTGGATCCTGGAGACCTGGAATGATCATATCCTGGGGATCGGACGGTATTACCGGGGCGAGAAGCTGCTCGCACTCTTTAACTTCAGTGATCAGGATGAAACGGCCTGGATCAACGAAGAGGGAGATTACAGGGATCTCATGACCGGTGAATCCCGTGAAGCGAAGGCTGTGGGTGTACCGGCCCAGGACTTTGTGTGGCTGCTGACAAAACTGTAACGATAGACGTATATCATAAAATGATGCAGACGCGTGCTTGTACTTAATATGAAATAAGCCCCAGGATGAAGAGTTATAAGGAGGCTGGAAGATATGACGATCAAAGAGGTAGCGGAGCTTGCAGGGGTTTCCACGGCTGCAGTAAGCAGGTACTTCAATGGTGGTTCCCTGAGCGAGGAGAAGAGAAAAAAGATCAAGAAGGTAGTTGAGAAGAACTCCTATATGCCGAATGCACTGGCCCAGACCATGCGCACCGGTCGGAGCGGACAAATCGGCGTGATCATTCCGCGGATCCAGTCCCATTCCATGTCCCGGGTGTTGTCCGGACTGATGGGTAAACTGGATGAGCGCGGTTACAATATCATTCTCGGATGTACATTCGGCAAGCGGGAGAAGGAGGTCCGGCTCATCAATGACATGCAAAGGGGCGGACTGGAGGGCATCGTCCTCATGGGCACCCATATGACACCGATGCTGAAGGAGACCATCGCAGACTGCACCATCCCACTGGTAGTCACCGGGCAGAATTTCAAGAATGTGCCCTGTGTCTATCATGATGACGAAACGGCCATGTATGATATGGCAAAGAGGGTGCTGTCAAAGCGGAAAAATGTTGTATTTATCGGTGTGGATGAGTCCGACCCGGCAACAGGCAAGGCAAGGAAGAAGGGAGTTCAGAAGGCCTTTCGCGAGGCAGGCATTGAACCGGAGAATATGCCCTATATCATATCCGACTACGCAGCAGAAGGCGGCTATCTCGCAGGACAGGAGCTTCTGAAGAAATATCCGAAGGCGGACGGCGTGATCTGTGCCACGGACCATATCGCTCATGGTGCGGCGCGGGCGCTGAAGGATGCCGGGAAGAAGATCCCGAAGGACATCGGAATCACCGGCGTGGGAGACAGTTGGGCAGACCTGATCACGAATCCGGCACTGACCACCGTGGAACTCTTCTATGAGGAGTGTGGAAATGTGGCCGGAACCCTGCTGCTTCGACTGATCGACGAGCCGGATGTGACCCATGCCATCGATCGGATCAAGCTGGGATATAATATTGTAGAAAGGGGGTCGATCTGATTCATGAAACTGATCTTTATAGACATTGACGGTACATTGACCGTACCCGGTGAAAATGTGCCGCCGGACAGTGCCCTCACAGCCATCCGGGCCGCCCAGGCCAAGGGGAACAAGGTGTTCCTCTGCACAGGCCGGAATCCGGACATGCTGAGTCCACTGCTTGTATACAACTTTGACGGGTATGTAGGCTGCGGCGGGGGATATGTGGTGGCAGAGGATGAGGTGCTCTTTGACTGCCCCATGACGGATGCACAGCGTGAAGTGGCCCTTCGGACTCTGCACGACAGCGGAGTATTCTGTACGGTAGAAGCAAAGGACGGATCCTGGGGCGATGAGAATCTGGGAGACTTCCTGTCCGGACAGGGTGAGGGTAACAGTGAGATCGAACGCTGGCGGAAGGCGCTGGCAGGAAATCTTGGGATCCGTCCCATGGGAGAGTATGACAACCGTCCCATTTACAAGGTGGTGGTCATGTGTACAGCCATGGAGCAGCTGGATGCCTGCAAGGCAGAACTGGAGCAGGACTTCAAATTCGTAGTTCAGGAGGTGAAGGCCTACAGCTGTCTGAACGGAGAACTGGTGAACCGGAAGTTTGACAAGGGTCTGGGGGTACGGCTCATAGCAGAGCATTACGGCGTGCCCATTTCGGACACCTACGGCTTCGGAGACAGTATGAATGATCTGGAGATGATCGAGACCGTGGGAACCAGCGTCTGTATGGAGAATGGCGCAGAAGCCCTGAAGGCAGTATCCGATGTGATCTGTCCCCGGGTGGAGGAAGACGGACTCGCGAAGGCATTTGCAGATCTGGGACTGGACTGAAAAAGATTTGTATAGTTCGTAAAATAACACTTGCGGATTTCTGAAAAAGTGATTATAATGAAACGTAAGTGAAAACGATTACAATATAATTTCAAAAAGAGAAGAGGAGGATACCACATGGCACTGGATTACAGGAAGTGCGCTGAGGAGATCGTTTCCAATATAGGCGGTCGTGAAAACGTAGCTCAGGCGGCGCACTGTGCGACCAGACTTCGACTTGTGATCAAGGATAACGGCAAGATCAACAAGGCGAACCTGGAGAACGTAGATGGTGTGAAGGGTATGTTCGAGAATAATGGACAGCTTCAGCTCATCATCGGAACCGGAACCGTTAACAAAGTGTACGACGAGTTTCTTGCAGTTACGGGAATGTCCGCAGCAACCAAGGATGATGTAAAGGCTGCGGCAGCCGCACAGCAGCCTGCATGGAAGAGGGCACTGAAGTCGATTGGTGATGTTTTCGTTCCGATCCTTCCGGCCATCGTAGCATCCGGTCTTTTGATGGGTGTTGTCGAAGCGCTCGGTAAGGTTTGGCCGTCATTCGCGGAAACCGACTGGTATGGCTTCCTGGATATGGTTGCCAATACCGCATTTGCATTCCTGCCGGTTATCGTGGCAGTGAGTGCGGCAAGAGTCTTCGGAGGAAATGTATATCTGGCGGCCGTTATCGGTCTTATGATGGTACACACCGGCCTGCTGAACGGCTGGAACGTAGGTAGTGAGGAAGCCATCAACAGCTTCTTCGGAATCTCAACAGGCCAGATTCCGACCTGGAATCTATTCGGTAATATCCAGATAGGAAGCTATACGTTGGGATCTATCGCCCGGCATGGCTATCAAGGCCATGTCATACCGGTAATCATAGCCATATGGGTTATGTCGAAGCTGGAGAAATGGCTGCATAAGCACGTGCCGGAAATGATCGACCTCTTCGTTGTACCGATCACCACCGTATTCGTAACGGCACTCTTTACATTTGTAGTTATAGGACCGATCTTTGCAGGACTTGAGAACTATGTACTTCAGGGAGCAAAATGGCTGGTTCAGTTCGGACCGGGTGCGATGATCATGGGTGCCCTATACCCACTGACCGTCGTCATGGGCCTACACCATATGTACAATGTAATAGAAGCAGGCATGCTATCGTCCGTCGGGCTAAATACGTGGATGCCAATAGCATCTGCGGCGAACTTCGCACAGTTTGGTGCCTGCCTGGCGGTCGGTCTTAAGTGCCGCAACGCAAAACTGAAGACCGTAGCGATCCCGTCCTCCATGTCAGCAGCACTTGGAATCACGGAGCCGGCAATCTTCGGTGTAAACTTCCGTTTCATGAAACCGTTCTTATGTGGTATGGCAGGTGGCGCGGCCGGAGCACTGTTCGGTGCGCTGACGAAGATCGGCGCAACCGCCTACGGCGTAACCGGTATCCCGGGATATCTGACCATTGACAGTCCGGGTCTGTATACGATCCTGCTTCTGATCTCCGGAGGTGTGGCATTCGGTCTCACCATGTTCTTCTGGAAGGAGGAGGCTCCTGCAGGAGGTGCTTCCATCAAGGAGGCAGCAGGAAAAACTGTGAGTGATGCATCGGGCGGCGGATCTGCTTCAGGCGGAGCTTTCGCTCAGGATGCAGGCTTTGAGCAGAAGGTAGTTATCAAGAGTTCCGGCGGTGAGATCCTTCAGCCTACACCGGGTAAGGTCATTCCGTACACGGAGATCCCGGATCCTACATTTGCGGCAGGAACACTGGGTGAAGGCGTCGGGGTAGAACCCACGGAAGGTGTAGTATACGCACCATACGATGGTGAGATATCTTCCGTGGCAGAAAGTAAGCACGCGATCGGTATCACAGGCGAGAATGATCAGGAGCTGTTGATCCATGTGGGTGTCGATACCGTGGAAATGAACGGCGACGGATTCAATACTCTGGTTGCGGAAGGTGATCAGGTGAAGAAGGGTCAGAAGCTGATGGAGTTTGATATCTCCAAGATCAAGGCGGCTGGTCATCCGGATACGGTAGTTGTCCTGCTGACCAACAGCGATGACTATGAGGATGTTACATTTGGATGATTTCGGTATTCCGGAACGTATGACATGAAGGTGTAAGGAAATACTATAATACCAAGAGAATTCAGGAGGAGAAGGAAACATGAAGGAATTTAAGTATGTGATCACAGATGAAGTAGGTATCCACGCACGTCCGGCAGGTCTTCTGGTAAAGAAGGCAAAGGAGTTCACCAGCACCATTATCATCAGCAAGGATGACAAGTCTGCGAAGGCTACGGCTCTGATGAAGCTGATGGGTATGGGAATCAAGAAGGGTGACGAGGTTACCGTTCAGGTGGAAGGCGATGACGAAGAGGCTGCTGCTGCAGCAATCGAAGCGTTCCTGAAGGAAAATCTGTAATTTCCCATTGCTGAGAATGATATCCGTGAACAGAAGGGACAATAGTGGAATGACTGAGCAGATCTGTCACATGTCCCCGGTATGACTGATATCGGATGTCAGAAACGAAGGGAATAAGGTCACAAGAATCAGGGCGGTTCAGGGAGCGTTCGGACAGGACACCCGGAGCCGCCCGTTTCTAAGAAGATTGATTCGGGAAAGGAATGGATCCATAGTTGGACATTCCTTAACAGTGATTGAATGACATGGAGGAAATCACATGAGAATAGGAGCATTGGAAGCAGGCGGCACGAAAATGGTGTGCGCAATCGGTGATGAGAACGGGAAGATCTACGAGCAGATCTCTGTTCCGACAACCACACCGGAAGAGACCATGCCGAAGATCATAGAGTATTTTAAGGACAAGGAGATCGAGGCACTGGGTATCGCCAGCTTTGGTCCGGTGGATGTGCATCAGGATTCCCCAACCTACGGCTATATCGTGAAGACTCCGAAGCTGGCATGGGCCAACTATAACATCGTGGGAACCATGAAGGATGCACTGAATGTTCCCATCGGCTTTGATACCGACGTGAACGGCTCTCTGCTGGGAGAGGTGACCTGGGGCGCAGCTCAGGGCCTTACGGACGTGGCGTATATCACCATCGGTACCGGCGTGGGTGGCGGTATTCTGTCAGGCGGTAAGGTGGTTCATGGTATGCTTCATCCGGAAATGGGACACGTGAAGGTGATCCCTGCGCCGGGAGATACCTTTGCGGGACGTTGCCCGTTCCACGGAAACTGCCTGGAAGGCATGGCGGCCGGACCGGCCTTGAAGGATCGCTGGGGTAAAACCGCTCATGAACTGGTGGATATCCCAGAGGTATGGGAGTATGAAAGTGATTATCTGGCTCAGGCCTGTGTGATGCTGATCCTTACCATGAGTCCGCAGAAGATCATTCTGGGTGGCGGCGTGATGCATCAGATGCATCTCTTCCCGCTGATCCGGACCAAGGTGGCAGAGAAGCTGAACGGATATCTGGAGACGAAGGAACTTGCGGATATGGACAACTATATCGTTCCTGCGGGATGTAATGATGATCAGGGAATCCTGGGTGCTGTGAAGCTCGGCTTGGATGCACTTGGACAGTGATCATTTGTAGTTGAGGGCTTGAATGTTGGGATCCTTCACGTCTTGGGGCGTGAAGGGTCCCATATCGGGATGTAGTGGATATATCGGAGAAGGGGGGCATGGAGTTTGAAAGAATGGACAAGAGAAGAAAAATACAGATACCTGAAGGATCCCCAGGAGCTGGTGGGATTGTATGACCGGATCCGAGGCTCCCGTTACCGCCAGACATTTCATAATCAGGCGGTGACCGGACTCATGAACGACCCCAACGGCTTCGTGTGGTTTGACAACCGCTGGCATCTGTTCTATCAGTGGTGTCCCTGGGGCGCGGTTCATGGTCTGAAGCATTGGTATCATATCGTGTCCAAGGATCTGGTGACCTGGAAGAACCTGGGAGTCTGCCTGCTTCCGGATCAGGAAGAGGGCTATGACAACAAGGGAGTGTACTCCGGTTCCGCCATGCCCATCGGGGATAAGATCTATCTGTATTATACAGGGAATCACCGGGATCCGGACTGGACCCGGCATGCCTACACCTGTCTGGCGCGTCTGGGAAATGACGGATGGCCGGAGAAGTACCCGCTGCCTCTCTTTGGCGCCCATCACGACTACACGGAGAATCAGAGAGATCCGAAGATCATCTGCGGTGTGGAGGAAGGAACCTATTACATGCTCATCGGCGCTGAGACGAAGGAGAAGCATGGCTGTGTTCTCGTTTATAAATCCGAGGATCTGCAGCATGGATGGCATTTTGAGGGGGAACTCTCGGTACCGGGATTTGAAGCCTTCGGCAATATGTGGGAATGCCCGTCCATCGAACGGATCGGCGGGAAGGATGTTCTGATCTTCTGTCCACAGCATCTGTCCATCCCCGGACGGGGAGGAAGCCAGAACCACAATGGTTATATCATGGGAACCATGGATTGGGAGAAGCTGACCTTCACACCGGACGGTCAGTTCCACGTGTTGGATTTCGGCTTTGATTCTTATGCGGCAGCCTGTGCCAACAATATTGAGGATGCGGACAAGGCGGTTCTCATCGCATGGATGGGAGTACCGGATGTGTCTTATCCGACGGATGAAGAGGATTGGGCCGGCTGCCTGACCCTGCCGAGAGAGCTCACGGTCAGGGGCAGAAGACTGATCCAGCAGCCACTTCCCGAACTGAAAAAACTGAGGGAAGAGAAGGTGGAACTCAGGCCGAACGAGTTTGGTGCCTGCAAATTGCCTGAGGCTGCGGAGCTGGAGCTGGACTGCAGGGCCGGTCATGTTCGGGTTCATCTTTTCACGGATGAACGGGGTGAAGGCGGACTGGAGATCCGTTACAATGATGTGAAGCGTGAGATCACTGTGGACCGCAGCGGACTAAAGACCCGGTTTAATCTTCAGGAAGGTACAGAGCGTACCCGTCCGCTGGAGAACGGGCTCCAGCATTTACGGATCTTTATAGACCGGAGTTCCGTGGAGATCTTCGTAAATGACGGAGATGCGGTATTTACCTCCAGAGTGTTCCCACAGGAGACGGAACATCATTTCCGGATGGAGGGAGATCTCTTCCCCAGGCTTTGGACGCTGAAACCGGCAGTGAAGGAAGAATTTTTAATTTGAGGTTGCCGGAAAACAAGCGGCATCAATGATAGGGCAGACTGCAATTCAATTTGTGGTCTGCCCTATACTATAATATCTGAGGGTTGTAGGATATGACTTCCATCAGGGTTTTTGAGCGATAAGGCCGGCAAACGGGAGTGTTTGCCGGCCTGCTTGATCTTTTATTGTCATATTATGATTTGTAATGGGACGGGTATGAATTAAGATTATTCTCCGGGTTTTGCAGGAGGCTCACCGTCACCGTCTGGCTTTGCGGGAGGTTCATTACCGTCACCGGGTTTTCCCGGAGGCTCATTTCCGTCACCGGGTTGTCCACCATGGCCTTCACCTCCGGAAGAGGAAGATGTGAAGGTGATGGCTTCGCCGGTGGAAGAGGAGCCTTCTGTATAAGCGGTTCCGTTAATGTACAGTGTATGGCCGTTCAGATTGATGGAGGATGCATCACAGGTGAGTCCTGATATATAGGAATCTCCTGTAAGTGTCCATGTGGATCCGCCGGACAGTTCGACGTAGACATCACCGGCTGTTCCGTCGGAGTTGATGGCTCCGGTAAATGTGGAACCGTTTGTAAGATACAGGTTCAGACCGGAAATCTCATCTACGATCATATCGCCGTTTATCGTCTGACTGTCTGCGGTCAGGTTCACCTTGCCGCCGTTGGATCCCTCATTTCCCCAGCCGGCTGCCGCTGCCCGAAGGAATACGCCGGAGCTGTCGTTGTTTACGATGGAGGTGCCGGAAAGGTTGATGTCGGCTACGGTATTGTTGACAAAGAAGATATCTCCGTTTGCATTGGTAAGGGATCCTCCCTTCATGGTGAAGGAAGCCTTGCCTTCTGCAGCATCTCCTGACATGGACTGGTAGATCATGACTGCCTGATACCAGGAGGATTTATCGCTGTTCTTTGACTTGTTGTCCGCTGTCAGCGTTACATTGTTCAATGTAACGGAATTCTTTCCTTCCACAACGACGCCCTGTGAAGAGGTCGAGGTCAGCTCGGCATCATTTACGGTGATGTCGGCTGTGGAGTAGATCGCAGGTGAGCCTTTACCGCTTGTGGTGTAGGATCCGCCGGTAACGGTTACGGTTCCGCCACCCCGGTCAGAACGGATCGCTGCTGAGGAATTGCCGGATGTGGATATTGTCAGGTTGGTGGCGTTCATGGTGCCTCCGCCGGTGGTCATCAGACCGCCGGAGCAGTTCCCTGAAGTGGTGATCACCGAATCACTGATATTCACAGTCGTTCCTTCGCCATAAGAGAAGACACCGTTTGCATGCTTTCCGTTTGTATCGACAACGATCTCGGAGAGGGTGAGAGTCCCTCCGTTGGTTGCAAAGATGGCCGCATTTTCACCGTAGAAATCTGCTTCATCGCCATCGGCTTCCCCGGTCTTTTCAACCTTGATATTATTGTAGGAGAGGGACTCCCCGTCAGCAGTGATGGCATGCTCACCGTCGCTGCTGTTGGATACGGTCTCATTTATCGTGATATTATCTGCAGACGGGGCTGAGGACTTAGATGATTCCGATGTGCTTTCCGAGGATGATTGGGATGTGCTTTCCGAGGATGATTCCCCTGAATCCGTAGATCCTTCAGTAGCTATTTTTGTTTCTGTATCCGATACGGCTGTTGTCGCAGTGTCATCCGTTTTTGAGGAGCTTCCGCATCCCGCAAGAGAAACGATAAGTCCCATGGTGATTGAAATGGCTGCTAACTTTCGTCTGTATTCCTTAGCTTTCATAATTCCGCCTCCTTTCGGTAGAGTATGGTTTCTTTGTATGTTATGATCTGACTATATTCGACGAAACTGAAATCTGTCTGAAGAAATATATTTTTTTTACCGGATAATCGAGTAGGAGAGGCACATGCTACTTGATGGTCGCGCCAGCCGGCCTTATTGCACAAAAACGAGCCGATCATAACAGAACGGCTCGTGGTTCTTATTGTCTGATGGAAAAAAGCTCACATTTGAAGGCATTTTGTCATATCCCGGACGCAGAAGTCGATACATTCCTGTCGGTCGGGAATCTCCGTGTGGCGGTCCATAAAGTCTATGATCCGGATACATCCTAAAAGCTGCGCCCTGCGTTTGGTATCTTCAATGGTTTTCTCATCGGCCCCGTCCAGATAGAGTTCGAAGCTCCGGTCGCAGATCTTCGAGGCCATATCAACAGTGATCCCAAGAAAATGTGCGGCTTTCGGATCGAAGGAGGGGAACTGCCGGTAGGATACAAAAACGGTGGCAAGCTCGAAAATGGGATCGCCGGTGCAAAGAGTATCCATGTCAATCAGCATGAGCTCATCATCACAGATCAGAATATTCTTCAAATGAAAATCTGCATGAAGGATCGTAAGACATTCCGGTACTGCATTGACGATATCACTGAGCTTCGAATAAAGCTCTTCCGGCAGTAGCTGCCGGATCCGGGGCATCCAGCCCAGAGTCTTCTGTTTCATATCCGGAAGCTCTCCCGGAGCTGCCTCGATCGTATGGATCTGCTTCATCAGTTCCACAGAACGTCTGAGAAAGCTTTCAAAATGTTCCGGGGATTTGTTGATATATTCGGTGGCGGACTCAGCGTGCAGATGCTCGAATACGGTTCCGTATCTGTCGCCGACACGCACGATATCAAAGGGGATAGCAGTGGGAATCCCCTTTACAAATGCCCAGCGTGCCAGTTCCCTTTCCTGACGGATGGAATCCAGAGGAACATTTTCGTAATATACCTTGACCAGCATGTCCGGTGCGGTACGGTATACAACGCCGTGGGCTCCGCGCCCGATCTCGGGGCAGCCTTCAATATTGATCTCCCGAAGTTTCTTCATATACGTTACACCAACCTTTGCAGATATTATAATGATCATTGAAGCTTTCGGTTGCAGATTCTTATAATATACGTGGATCAGTTGCTATGTCTCAATCATTTGGAATAAATATGGTCGCGATCGTTCCGGTACCTTCCGGTCTGTTCTGGATCGTGAGGGTGCCGTTGCACATCAGTGCAAGTCTTTGCTGGATATTCAGCAGGGCAGTGTGCGGCTGATCGTTGTTCCCCGCATCGTCGATGCCCGGACCGGTGTCTTCAATGGTTATAAAGCTTCCCTCATCTGTTCTCGAGGTTGTGATCCTGATGTTCAGAGGAGAGGAATTCTCCGGGTCGACACCGTATTTTACTGAATTCTCTACGAGGGGCTGCAGTGTCAGCGGTGGAAGACAGAATTCCGTGTGCGGAGTGTCAAATTCGATGAACAGAGTATCCTCGAAACGAACCTGTTCCACTGCCAGGTAGGCCTGGGTATGGACCAGCTCCTCGTCAAAGGGGATCATATCCTGCTTGGCGATGGCGTTGAAGTTCTTTCTGAGATAGGTGGTAAAGTCCAGCGTCACCTTCTGAGCCTTCTTCGGATCCTGTTCACAGAGATAGTAGATGCTGGTCATGGTATTGTAGATGAAATGCGGACGCATTTGCAGGACCGCCGTTTCCGTCTTCAGCTTTGCATTTTCTTCCTGTTGTCGGATCTGCTCGGCGGCAACATCCGTCATCAGATATCCGAACATGAACAGCGATGCGATGGAAGTACCGATAACTACCATCAGAAGTCCGTAGGAGAACATCTGGATCAGGATACATCCCAGCGGGATCAGAAGGAAGACCAGGAAGGCCTTGATTTGAGATCGGGAGAAGATATCACGCCGGATGATAACGTACAGGATATTGCTGATCGTCATCAGGGCCGGAGGGATGAGCAACAGGAAGTAAAGCGGTCCGCGGAAGTATTCATTATCTTCTGTGATATAGTAGATCTTGTCCGTGAACTGTGTTAAGACAAGAAGCACCAGATAGGTTCCCCACAGGAACACTTCCAGCCGGAACAGCAGGCTCTTCTTAACGCGTTCTCCGGCATAATGGAGGATTTGGACGGTGAGAAGAGGTACCAGCATGGAAGAAAAGAAGGACTCCAGGAAGACACCGACCTTCGTGAGAAGCCAGAAATCCTTCCCAAGATAGTAGAAAGAGATCTGTTCTATGATATCCGATGCGATATATGCGACCAGGATCGGAAAGAATATCATATAGAAACGGCGGTTCCAGCGCTCAGCATAGGGAGTGATCAGGTTGAGAAAAAGCCCCAGGATCGCAAGGAGCAGACCGTTGATAGCGACTGTAAAATTGGTAACATCGACCCAATTATGCATTTTGTTATTCCGTATGTTCCCTTCCTTATAATGAATTCACTATATCAGATTCCCGCATCGTGAACAACAGAAAAGAAGAAAGTGTGCCAATATGGAACGTTAGCATGTGATGGAATGTGATACAATAAGGACATCGTGGATTGTATAGGATAGGAGGTTAAGGTGTTAAAACAGGAGATAATACTTCCGGGGGTGAAAAATGCCCGGGAACTTGGAGGTTATCAGGTAGGGGACAGGACCATACGGAAAGACGTGTTCCTGCGTACGGCTTCGCTCGATCAGATCAGTGAAGAGGCGCTTCAGCTGCTGCAGCAGAAGTACCATGTCCAAACTGTAGTCGACTTCCGTATGAGCGATGAACAAAGGCTGGATCCGGATCCGGTCATTCCGGGCTGCGAGAATCTGCCGCTTCGTGTGATCGAAATATCTGAGGTGTTGAAGGATGATCCGTCGGATGAGGCTTCAGCTCTCAGGAAAATGTTTTCTGATCCAAATGCGGATAAGCTTCAGCTCTATAAAACTATCATTGAATCCGGGATGATCGATGACAGGGTCTATGCAGGCTTTCTGCTCAGTGAGGACGGGATCGGGGCTTACCGGGCCTTCTTTCAGGCAGTGCTCTCATTAGAAGAGGGTCGCGCGATCCTGTGGCACTGTACAAACGGAAAGGATCGTACCGGGTGCGCTGCCATGCTGCTCCTGTATGCTCTTGGAGCTTCGGAGGAAACGGTGTATGACGACTATCTTCTGACAAATGAATACTTTGCGGAAGAACTGGAGGGTCTTCGTAAGAGGCTTGAGCCCTGGCATTTGTCTCCTGAGAAGCTTGATCAGTTCCTGTTTTTGACCCGCGGGGTCAGCAGGAAATACCTGGAGAATGCACAAAATGCCCTGATCGGGCAATTTGGTTCTGTGGAAGGGTATCTTTCCGATGCACTGGGGATCGGCGAAGAAGAGCGGAAGTTACTGCGGGAAAGGTTCTTGGTGTATTATGTGGAGGTAAACGATGAGCAAGAAGGGAAATAATGCCGTTATAGGTGTGCTTGGTGCAGGTGCGGCAGCAGTCGTGATCGTTGCGAGAATTCTTTACAACAAGACCGTGGTACGTCCTAAGGAGGTCAGTCAGGACATTATTGACGAGTTTGCCGATCCGAAGAAAATGAAGGTTTATATGGCCGAGCTGGAGCCGGTGTATGAATGGATGGATCAGCAGACATTCGAGCATATCTACATTACGGCAGATGACGGTATAAAGCTGCATGCCATGTACCTGCCGGCCGGTGAAGATCAGGGCAAGCTTGCGATCATCCATCACGGATTTACCAGCAAGGCGGAGGACGGGCTCTTTCACATCAAGGCATTTTATGATATGGGATATGATGTCCTCGCACTGGATCTTCGGGCCCATGGCAAAAGCGAGGGTCAGTATGTGGGATTTGGAATTCTCGACAGATTTGATACCCGGTGCTGGATCCGGTATGTGAGAGAAAGGTTCGGACGGAACCGAAAGATCATCCTTCACGGAATCTCCATGGGGGCAACCACATCACTGATGGCTCTGGGAAGTCCCGAGGTAAGACAGGAAATATCGGCTGTGATCGCGGATTGTGCATTTACATCACCGGACGCGATCTTCTCCCATGTCATGAAGAAGGATTATCATCTGCCCGCATTTCCTTTCATGGCGGTGTATAACAAGATGACGAAGTCGAATGCAGGGTACAGAGCGGATGAGTATTCCACGCTGAAGGCACTTGCCGAGAATGACAGCATTCCTGTACTCATTATTCACGGAAATGAGGACAAGTTCGTCCCTGTATGGATGGCAGAGCAGAACTACGAGGCCTGCCGGACCGAGAAGGAATTGTTGATCGTGGAAGGTGGAGGACATGGCTCCAGTGCATTTGAGAATCCGGAGCTGTATATAAAGACGGAGAAAGAGTTTTTGAGTAGAGTTGGAGGTTTATCATGAAGGAGCAGGGTACAAAGAGTAAGGTGGCAGAACCGACTGCAAAGAAGACGAAGACGGTAGATACAACAGATTTCCGGCAGGAGATCAGCATTAACGGCGCAGTAGTACAGGGCTATCCCCTGACGGCAGCCCAGAGGATCCATCTCTACACGGTGTACGGCTGTAAGAGGGAGGAACTTCTGAATATCGGTATCGGGTTCTATATCCAGTACGACAAGGTGAACTTTGATGTGCTGAAGGAGTGCATCTATGACGGCTATCAGAAGTTCGAGTGCATGCGGCTCCGGTTCCACACGGATGAGAACGGACAGACGCTGCAGTATCTGGTACCCACAGAGGACCGTGAGATCAAGGTCTTCGACTTCTCCAACTGGAGAGAAGAGGATGCCCATGAGGAAATGACCCGCTGGACGAAGATCCCCCTGAACCGGCAGGGCGGTCCCATGAACGAGATCGTACTGATCCGTCTTCCGGATTATTACAACGGAATCTACATGAAGGTGAATCATCTGACCATGGATTCCCAGGCCATCATGCATTTCTGCAGTTATGTGCTTCAGCTTTACTGCTCGAAGGAGTTTGAAGGGGTGGAACCGCCCACACTGCCGAAGAGATATATCGACCAGCTTCTGGTGGATCTGAAATATGAACAGAACAGTCCGGCGATGATGAAGGATCAGGCGTACTGGTACGAACAGCTGAAACAGCCCGAACCGACCTACTCCTCCTTCAGTGCCAGAAACCGACTGGAGGAGTTTCGAGCAGCTACGAACGATCCGAACCTGAAGGCAACCTACATCATCGGAGATCTGGAAGCGGCCATCAAGGTCTATGATCTGGAGGAGGAACCATCCAGGAGGATCGTACAGTTCAGCAAGGAGAATCACATCCCGGTTGCTGTGATCCTGCTTATGGCGCTCCGAACAGTATTCTCCAAATTCTCCGGAAATAACCCGGATGTGGTTCTGAAGAATGCCGTGGCAAGACGCGGAACACTGCTGGAGACAAAGTCCGGCGGAACGCGGATCCATTTCTTCCCGCTTCGGACGAATATCCCGCCGGAGACTACATTTATGGATGCCCTGAAGATCGTATATGCGAAGGAAAATGAGCTGCTCCGGCATGCAAATTACGACGCCATCCGTTATATGGGTGAAGTGGTGGAGCACTACGGGATCAAGCCGGGTATGTCCTATGAGCCGACGACTCTGACCTATCAGCCCGTAAATGCGGCAAATCTCAAGGGTCACAACATTCCGGAAATGAATTTCAAGAGCAAATGGTACTCCAACGGCGTTGCAATGCAGCATATCTATGTGACGGTCATGCACAGACCTACGGATGACGGCATGAGCTTCAATTTCGAGTATGAGAAGAAGGAAGTGACGGAGGAGGAACTGGAGAAGCTGTATTATTATATCTGCAGAACCATCTTTAAGGGGATTGAGGACCCGTCCATTACGGTAGGTGAACTGCTGGACTGGATCTGATGCAGGTGTGTGAAATGTAACGGAGCGCAGGATTGCGTGTATGATTTAGGAGGAACAAATATGTTAGATCAGGTAAGAGAGATCCTCTCCCAGTACGTTGAGGCGGATCCGTCCACCATTACTGAGGATACCCAGCTCGCAGAGGATCTGGGGCTTTCGTCCTTTGCGTTTATGACCATGATGGGCAATTTTGAGGAAACCTTTGGGATCACAGTGGACGAGACGGAACTGACCGGGATCCGGACAGTGGGAGACGTGATGGATTACGTAAAGAAGAAGCAGGCTGAATAACATCCCGGCAGCGATACGGCGACGGGAATGAATCCTTTCGGGGAGAATACGGGCATATAACGATTAAGCACACATAAGGAGAGTGGGTACTATGGCATGGTATGATGAGGCGGTATTCTATCACATTTATCCTTTAGGACTGACAGGAGCACCGAAGCAGAACGATTACGGAGAACCGGTACACAGGCTGAATACTCTGATCCCATGGATCGATCATCTGAAGAGGCTTGGGATAACGGCGCTTTATATCGGACCGCTTTTTGAATCCGTAGGTCATGGATATGAGACCACGGATTATAAGAAGCTGGATTCCCGTTTGGGAACAAATGAGGATCTTAAGACCTTCGTTGCGGAGTGCCATAGGAAGGATATCCGGGTGATCTTCGACGGAGTGTTCAATCACACCGGCCGTGATTTCTTTGCTTTTAAGGACATTCAGAAGAATCGGGAAGGATCGGCATACCGGGACTGGTATTGCAATGTGAACTTCTGGGGAAATAACGAGTATAATGACGGCTTCTCCTATGATAACTGGGGCGGCTACAATCTTCTGGTGAAGCTGAATCAGAGGAATCCGGCAGTGCGGGATTATATCTGTGATGTGATCCGTTTCTGGGTATCGGAATTCGATATCGACGGGATCCGTCTGGATGCGGCTGATGTGCTGGATTTTGATTTCATGAAAGCCCTTCGTGGTACGGCTGATTCCGTGAAGCCGGATTTCTGGCTGATGGGTGAGGTGATCCACGGGGATTATTCCCGTTGGGCCAATGCACAGACCCTGCACAGTGTCACAAACTATACACTTCATAAGGCCCTGTACAGCGGGCATAATGACCATAACTATTTTGAGATCGCTCATACGGTGAATTATACCGGAGGGATGATCTCCTCGAACATCAAGCTGTATAATTTCGTGGATAATCATGATGTGGAACGGATCTATACCAAGCTGAACGAGAAGGGAAATTTTGAGCCGGTTCATATCCTCCTCTTCACACTGCCGGGAATTCCGTCTATCTATTACGGAAGCGAGTTCGGCATCGAGGGGCGAAAGGAGCGGTATTCCGATGATTCCCTGCGTCCCTGCATCGATCTTAAGGAGTATGCGGATGCATTTGAGAAGAATCCCTGTACGAAGCTGATCGCGGCTCTGGCGAAGATCCATAAGGAACAGCCGGATCTTGTAAACGCAGGATATCAGCAGCTGGTGCTGATGAACGGACATTACTCATTTGCCCGCGGCAGCCTCATCATCGCAGTGAACAATGAGAATAAGGAAGTGACATTAAATGTTCCTGCGTCGGCAGTAGAATATACGGGACTGCTCCGTGGAAAGACGGTTTCCGCATCCGGTGGACGTCTGGAGATTCAGCTGTCTCCGTATTCCGGAGAAATCTTCGCGCCCGGAAAGGGTGAGGGGAAACTGATCGCGGATGCAGGAGAGATGAAGGAGGAGAAGCAGGAGGCTAAGATCGGGAAGTCGGAATCCACGCAGGAAACGAAGCCCGAGAAGCAGGAATCCATACAGGAGTCAAAGCTCGAGGAGCCGGAATCTACGCAGGGAACGAAGCCGGAAGTGAAGCCGGAGTCTGAGCAGGAAGGAAAGTCCGAGACAAAGCCTGAGATCAATCAGGAAGCGCAGAACAAAACGAAGACAGCGTCAGGTCAGGGAAATAAGACTCCTGAGAACAAGACAGGAACCTATGATTCATTGAGGGATTCAAAATCAGAACAGAAGGTGGATCTGGATTCGGTGGAGATCCCGGATATTCCATATGAGGAAATGACCGTAGAACAGCTGCAGGCCGTGATTCTTTCCAAGATGAAGAAGAATGGTCCGGTCACAGATCGGATGCGGAAGGATGTGGAAGAGAATATCTGGCATAACTCTCTTGTGAACTGGGCGAATAGCTTCTGATAAAACTATATAGTCAAAAAAGACAGAGGATGAAATCGGGAAAATGATTTCATCCTCTGTTTCTTCATGTTTCGGAACTGATGATCTTACTCCAGGCTCCTGATCTTGTTTCGCAGGAATGGAAGCTGTTTCTGAATTGCATCTACGGTAAGCGGTTTCATTATAAATCCGCTGGCACCGGTGCTCCATGCATCCAGGGAGTAGCCCTCATATGCGGTGAGGAAGACTACATTTGTCTTCGGATTGATCTCCAGAAGCTCCGTGCAGACGGTAAGGCCGCTTTTCTTGCCCATCTCGATATCCAGAAAGGCCAGATCCACCGGATTGTTTCTTGCAAATTCAAGTGCTTCGGAGGGCTTTGTGAAACCGGAGATGGATGCACCCGGCAGGGCTTTCGCCAGCACGGGAAGACTACCTGTCAGAATGATCCGTTCATTATCGACCAGGATCACGGTGAGTTCTTTTTCTTCATTAGACTCATTTAGAAGGTCTGCAACGTCCACATCCAGGCATTTTGACAGACGGGCGACCATGATGGCATCCGGCATACGTGCTCCGGACTCCCAACGCGCCACACTGGAACGGTCAACGAATACAAGGTCTGCCAGCTGCTGTTGGGAGAGGTTTTTTTTGTTTCTCAGTTCCTTTAAGCGTTCTGCAAAGTCCATATGACAGTTCTCCTTGTTGTTTATGATTTTACTATATCAGATTCCCCATACCCGAACAACAAAAAAGCGGAAAGTGTGCCAATATGGCACATATTGGAACTAGTGTTTTGTGGTATCATCATCTTGGGGGATTTTTTGATCAGAAGGGATAGAAATGAGGACGGATTCGGAGGAATATCAGGACATGGCAATCTGGAATCCCTGGCATGGGTGTAAAAAACTGAGTCCCGGATGTGCGAATTGCTATGTCTACAGAAGGGATGAAAGCGTCGGGAAGGATGCAAGTATTGTATCGAAAACAGGTGATTATGACTTCCCGCTGAAAAGAAACAGGAAGAAAGAGTATAAGCTCTCGTCGGATGACGGAGTGGTCTATACCTGTATGACATCTGATTTCTTCCTGGAGGAAGCGGATGAATGGAGGCAGGGCTGCTGGGATATGATCCGGGAGCGAAGGGATCTTTCGTTCCATATCATTACAAAACGGATCGATCGGTTTGAGCAGTGCATACCACCGGACTGGGGAGACGGATGGGAGCATGTAACGATCTGCAGTACCTGCGAGAATCAGGATAGGGCGGATTACAGGCTGCCGATCCTACTGGAGCTTCCCATCCGCCATAGGCGGATCATTTCCGAGCCGATGCTGGAAGAAATCCATTTTGAGAAGTATCTGGAAACCGGACTGATTGAGCAGGTTACCTGTGGCGGCGAATCCGGTCCGAATGCGCGACCCTGTGATTTCCGGTGGATCCAGGAGGTTCGTCGGGAATGTATCCGGCAGGGCGTCCCATTTTACTTCAAGCAGACAGGCACGGTCTTTTTGATGAACGGGAAGACCTATCACATAGACCGTAAAGATCAGATGTCACAGGCCAGAAAATCAGGGCTCAGTTATACGCCGGGGACGGGATCGGCGGATGAAGTGTCTTATCAACTCCCGAGGAGAGATGATTTGTTTCAGCGGCTCAGGAACTCTGACTTCCGCAGCAGGTTTCATCTTTCGGAGAAGGATCTGACATATGTGTCCGAAAAAGGAATGGATACGATACGGAGTCATGCGACCGATTTTGTAGAGAAGCGGCTGGCCCCTGAGAATCCTGAGAATGACGGGAAGCAGACTCCGATGAAGGGACATCCGGTCTTTATCGCACAGCATGCCACGGCCTGTTGCTGCAGAAGCTGTCTGGAGAAGTGGCATCATATTCCTGCCGGGAAGGCGCTCACGAAGAAAGAGCAGTATTATGTTGTTGATGTTCTGATGGACTGGATCAGGAGAGAGTGCGGATCGGCAGGGGAGACCTGGGACAGGAAAGCGTCCTATCGGTACATCGTATTTGATGTGGAGACCCCGAATTACAGGAATGACCGCATGAGTGCTATCGGCATTTCCGTGATCGAGGATGGGGTGATCACAAAGGAGTTCTTCTCCTATATTGATCCGGAGACATATTTCGATGAGTTCAATACGCAGCTGACCGGAATCGATGAAGAAGTGGTACGTGGAAAACCTACATTTCCGGAGATATGGAAAGAAATCGAACCGATCATGAGCAGTGGAATCCTGGTGGCTCACAACGCCGTCTTTGATCTGAGTGTGCTGAAGGCATGCCTGAAGGATTATGAGATCGAATGGAGACCCTCCGTGAAATATGCCTGCACGGTGCGGATCGGTCGGAAGCTGCTGCCGGAGATGAAACATAACCTGGATGTTATGTGTGATTATTATGGTATTGCCCTGGATCATCATAAGGCGGACAGCGACAGCCATGCCTGTGCAGAGATCCTGCTCAGGTATTTTGAGACCGGGGTGGATGAAAAGAGCATTATCAGGACGTATACATTCTAAGAACTTTATGAGCGAAGATGTGCCATATATTGGGATATACATTCACCGGAAAATGAAGAGAGATTCGGAAATGTAAAGGTTACTTTCAAAAAGTAAGATCCACGTTCTTTGACCACTTATTATTTTGATGTTGCTTTATTACACGTATACTTTATAATGACAGAAATAGTCTGTAATGCTATAATCTATTTATCATTTTCAGGAGGAAAAATACTTGACAGCATTAGTTTGGATAAGTGAAAATCCTGACCGACCGACCGAGGCAAACTGCTCTGACGTAGCAGTTTCTTTTGATGTGAATAATGATATGAATTATGCTCCATCTGATACGTGGTTTACTATGTGATCAGATGGGGCTTTTATTATTTCAAGAGGAGGGCGAGTGTTTATGAAAATGAATTGCAGGAGGTGGAAGCTATGAGTAGAAAGCTGAGAATTTCAATGGCGTTGGTTCTAACTGTGTTGTTGATGATGTTCATGGCTATTTGGTCGTTGGATGCTTTTGCATCTGAAAACTACCTATGGCCGAATGATTCACAGTCAACTAGCAGAGGATTTGAAAATGGGCATTTGGGGCAGGATATCACTGGTAGTTATGGCAGTAATGTGTATGCCACAAAATCAGGAACCGTAATCAAGGTTTATAGCGGATGTGGGAATATTGACGCGGCAAGTACCAAAGTAAATTGCCCTTGCTCAAGTTGCTCGCCGAATTGTGGAACTTACTATCAATCTGAATATGGGATTTATGCATGTAATTATGGATATGGAAATGGAGTTGTTATTCAACATGATGACGGAAGTGGTTTTTCCATGTATGCTCATATGTCCAGTATCTCTGTTTCTCAGGACCAAAAGGTTTCTCAGGGACAAGTGATTGGGAAAGTGGGTTCTTCTGGTAATTCATCTGGAACTCATCTGCACTTTGAGTTGTCGAGCGGCGGATGGATGAGTGGTAATTATTTCGAGCCGGGTGGAAGTTCATTTAACAACAATAAAGATGTGATACCATATATTTATGGTTCGCCCGACACCACCGCTCCGACTATCTCCAAGAACGTTGTGAAAAGAAGTATTTCTCCTACTGAATTCGCGGTTGACGCTACTGTAACTGATAATGTTGGTGTTAGTCGTGTATGGGCGATCGTTTGGCCTGAAACCACCACCTGGGAGAACGGAAAGCAGATTGATGCTGTTAGCCAGGGTGGTAATCGTTACACTGTATCTATTCCGACGAAGGATTTTAACAATTATGTCGGCAAATACCAGGTGGATCTTTATGCGACGGATGCAGCAGGAAATACAGGCTGGTTATTAGGGACTATAGTCGACAGGACTCCGCCTACACTTACAGACTTCCAGACGCATGTTGTTTCGAAGAGTAAATTCACTGTAGAGGTTGATGTAACTGATGATGAAGCGGTGGATCGTGTATGGTGTGTTATTTGGCCTGATAACACCACCTGGGAAAATGGCAAACAGCCGGAAATGACATCTCTGGATGGAAAGCATTTTACTCTCGAGGTGACTTCGAGCCAGTTCGATGGTTATTCGGGTATTTATCATGTTGATGTATATGCATCGGATAAGGTTGGTAATTATAACTACATTTTACACAACACAACGACTCCTTTATCTGCAGGGTGTGAAAACCATATATGGAATGATGGCGAGGTTACAGCCGAGCCTACCTGCACGGAAACAGGAACAAAGCTATTTACATGCACTTCATGCGGTGAAACCAAAACCGAGACGATCCCTGCAAAGGGTCATTCCTGGGATGAAGGCGTCGTAGTGACACCTGCTTCTCTTTCAGCTGACGGTGTAAAACGGTTCACCTGTGAGCAATGCAAACTCAAAAAGAAAAGAACCTTCAAGCTTCCTGCCGGATGGTATGAGGAAGATGGATACAAGTACTATATCACAGCCAAGCATGTTCCGGTAACCGGAGCAAAGACCATCGAGAATAAGGTTTACTACTTTGACGAAACTGGAAAGATGCATACAGGATGGCTGGACCTGAAAGGAAGAAGGTATTATTTCGGCAAAGATGGCAGCATGGTAACCGGTGTAAAGAAGATTGAAGGCAAGACCTATTATTTTAATAACAAGGGAATCATGCAGGTTGGCTGGCTTGAACTTGATGGAAATAAGTATTTCCTGGATAAAAATGGTGTCGTTCAAACCGGTTGGAAGAAAATTGATGGCACTTACTACTGTTTCAGCAGTAAGGGTATTATGATGACCGGTTGGACGGAGTATAAGGGTAATAAGTACTATCTGAATGAAGACGGAACCCTGCATACTGGCTGGATAAAGATCGACGGTAAATGGTATCGGTTCAGCACGAAAGGAGCGATGATCATCGGGTGGACCCAGTATAAAAATAATCGTTATTACCTGGATGAGACAGGAGCAATGGTTAAGAACTGTAAGATAGTGATCGACGGGCAGGAGTATATATTTGACAAGAACGGAGTTTGTCAGAATCCATCAAACTAAAGAATAATCTGAGATCCCTCTGCATGGCATTGACATGCAGGGGGATTTTTTTCCATAATACTTTAGGCTGAAGGTTGGATTATTTACGGCCTCATTTATATCGTTATATAACGCTCATTTTATATCGTTTTTTCATTGACAAATTTCGTTACAAGGAATACAATATTACTATATTAATCAAGATTCAGCAAACCCGGGGAAACCCGGCGGCGCAAAGCTCCAGAACCTGTAAAATGGTAGTCAGCTGCAACTTGTGATTTCGCATCAGGGCGACCATAGGTGGTCGTTTTTGATGCGCTTTTTGTTTTTTTGAGGGGAAAGCAATATGGATGAATATTTAACGATCAAAGAGATAGCGGAGAAGTGGGAACTAACGCCTCGAATGGTTCAGAAAATGTGCGCAGACGGGCGGATCCCCGGAGCATCCAAATTCGGAAGAGACTGGGCCATTCCAAAGGATGCGGAGAAGCCGCTGGATGGAAGAAAGACAACCGGCGCTTATGTGAATTGGAGACGAAAAGGTAAAAAAGAAAATACAAATAACGAAAATATTCAAGGAGGGAATGTATAAATGGCACTGTCAGAAGTAATCAAATATGAGGGCGATAATTCAACATTTATTTGGAAGTATCCCAATGAAGATTTTAACAACATGACCGAACTGATCGTTCATGAGAGTCAGGAAGCAATCTTCTTCGCAAATGGTCAGGCGGCTGATACATTTGGCCCCGGAAGATACAGACTGGATTCTTCCAATATCCCCATTTTAACCAGGCTGGTCAACAAGGTGACGGGCGTAAGCGTATTCCATTGTGAGGTCTACTTCATCAATAAGACCGTTCAGATGGCCATTAAGTGGGGGACCGATTCCAAGGTCAGATTTATAGAGCCGACACTGGGTGTACCGGTAGAACTCGGCGCATCCGGAGAAATGAATCTGGCAGTGTCCGATGGCAGGAAGCTTCTGATCAAGCTTGTAGGAACCATGAACGGTATTGCGTGGGGATCTGACGGTGCTGGATTTACCAAGTCACTCCAGATGTCCTTCAGACCCCTGATCTCCACGGAGGTTAAAGCGAATCTTTCATCTGCGATCAAACAACAGAATATAGATATTGTTGAAGTGGATGAACATCTTATGGAACTGTCAGAGGCTCTTCGGGTAAAGCTCCTTCCCGGATTTGAAGAGTACGGACTCACGATCCCTCAGTTCTATCTGTCAAATGTAGTTCTTCCGGAAAGTGATCCGAATTTCAAGAGGCTTCGTGAACTTCATACGATTTCACTTCAGAAACGTATGGCTCAGGCGGATGCAGAGTTGAAGACAACGCAGGCTGAATCCAGAGCCGCCTATATGACTGCTGAAGCCCGGTATAAAGCGCAGATCAAGGCCGCAGAGAGAGAGGCCGTTCTTGAGGCTCAGACGACTGAGACTGAGATCGCAAAGAGAGAAGCTGAGAGACAGCTGATCCAGGCACAGGCGGATGCACAGGCTGCACAGATGGCAGGACTGGCGGAAGCTACTGTTATGCAGGCTCAGGGATATAATAAGAAAGATGTGCTGCAGGCAGACGTTCAGAAAGCATATGCTGAGGGTATCGGAAATATGGGACCGGCCATTTCCGGTGGTGGCGGAGGCAGCTCCGTCATGGGTGATATGATCGGACTTGGCGTCGGAATGGCAGCTATGGGTGCCATGGCTCCGCAGGTCGGCGAGATGATGAAGGGCTTCGGCATGGGAACGTCGAATAATACGGAAAATGCGGAAAATGCGACTTCGCCACAGACTTCCAATACTTCACAGTCCATAGTATGCGCAAAATGCGGAAATATACTCCCGTCAAATGCCAAGTTCTGTATGGAATGCGGAACGAAGGTTGAACTGTTGGCCGATAATGAAATGATCTGTCCGATATGCGGAAGGAAGACCCCTAAGGGAAAGTTCTGCATGGAATGCGGGAATCCCCTGATCAATAAATGTCCGAATTGCGGGGCTGAGGTTCCGCTGGGCGGAAAATTCTGTCTGGAGTGTGGAACAAAACTGTAAATTCATAGAGAGAGGACCAAGAATATGGGAAGACAGATTAAGTATTTTATAATGTGGCTGGCAGGTGTGGGACTTTTTAACCTCATATGCTTTTTGCCGGCGTTAGAGAATGAAAGAACAGGCAATCAGTCCGGAAATTTCTGGACGATCTATGGACTGGTAATGCTGGCGTTTGTTCTCCATCTCATTTTCTCATGTATTGCTCTTGCAGAAAAGAATAAAGAAAAGAGGATCCTGAATACGCCGTTAATAATCATTTGTACGATCGATCTCCTCCTGATGATCATTGCCGGGATTGTATGTATGGCAGTGAGCTCCATGCCCGGTTGGTTGGGTATTGTCATCTGTTATGGGCTGTTATTCCTGTCTGTTCTTTTCTTCCTTGGCGCAAAAGCCGTGGGAGAAACCACCGCAGAGGCAAATCACGAGCTGAACAGAAAGACATATTCATTCCGTATTTTTACTGACAGAGCGCAGGAACTGATATCCATGGCAGATACACCTGAAAAGAAGGAGATCGCTCAGTCGGTATACGATAAGCTCAGATACAGCGATATGGTTTCTGATCCCCGGTTGGCAGATGACGAATTCCAGATCAATGAGAAACTGAACCAGCTGTATGGCGGGTTCCAGGGCATGGGCAATGTTCAAAGCCTTCAGCAGACTGCAAATGATCTGATCATTATAGTGGATAGAAGAAATAACAAGTGTAAAGAGTTAAAAAGACAGGTGTAAACTGCGCGTTATGAAGGACGAGGGTGCATAAAATGGCTATATTCAAGTGTAAAATGTGTGGGGGAGAGCTTCTGATCTCTGAGGGGATGACGGTTTGCGAGTGTGCATACTGTGGTACAGTCCAGACACTTCCCAAGCTGGAAGACGGAAAGCGGGAGAATCTGTATGACAGAGCCAATCATTTCCGGAGGAATAATGATTACGATAAGGCGATGTCCATCTATGAACAGATCCTGACTGAGGATACGACGGATGCCGAGGCTTACTGGTCCATCGTGCTCTGCCGCTATGGTATTGAGTATGTGGAGGATCCTGCAACACATAAGAGGATTCCCACGGTCAACCGCGCTCAGTATAAATCCATTTACTCCGACGAGGATTACAAGTCCGCCATCGAACATGCGGACATGATCCAGAGACAGGTCTACGAGGCGGAGGCAAAAACCATCGATGATATCCAGAAGGGAATCCTGGCGATCTCGAACAAGGAAAAGCCCTTTGATGTCTTTATCTGCTATAAGGAAACAGATGAAAATGGTAAGCGGACCCGGGATTCTGTAATAGCGAACGACATGTATCATCAGCTTGAGAAGGAAGGGTTTAAGACCTTTTTCGCAGCCATCACCCTGGAAGGCAAGCTTGGTACTGCTTTTGAGCCGTACATTTTTGCAGCGTTGAACAGTGCAAAGGTTATGATCGTCCTTGGTACGAAACCGGAGTATTTCGTTGCACCCTGGGTAAAGAATGAGTGGAGTCGTTTCCTGGCGATCATCAAGAATGATTCCAGCAAGATCCTCATCCCCGCATACCGAGACATGGATCCCTATGAACTGCCGGAGGAGTTCTCTTTCCTGCAGGCACAGGACATGGGGAAGATCGGATTCATGAATGATATCATTCATGGGATCAAAAAGGTGCTGGTAAAAGAGAAGGAGAAAGCAGCACCTCAGGAAAAGATAACACGCAGCGTATCCATCGGTTCAAAAACAGATGCTGATACGCTTTTGGAGCGTGCATTCCTGTTCCTTAATGCGGGCAATTGGGAGAATGCAACGGTTTACTGTGATAAGGTTCTGGATGTTGACCCCGGAAATGCAAAGGCATATCTCGGAAAACTGCTTGCATCCAAAAAAACTGAGGAATCAATCAGATCTTTCGGGCCTGAATGAAGTGTTGTCAACCAACCCGTTATTCAAATCAGCATATACAAATGCGGATGAGGCTCTGAAAAAGGAACTGGATCAGTACGTTGAGTCCAGTATAGAAAACACAGTGTCCTATGTTACTGAACAGGCGGCTAAAGCCACGGATGAAAGCGATTATCTCGCTTTGATTCAACAGCTTCAGATGAGCAGTGGGTTTGAAAAGATTGACACGCTGATTCAGGAACTGACGGAAAGGTATAACCTTCTCCATGCAGAAAATGAGTATGCAAAGGCATGTGAAATTCTGAATCGTGCAAGAACGGAATTGGATTATCATAATGCAGCGAAGATCCTTAGGGCGATTGATTGGTATGGCGATGCGGCAAACCTCGCCGTTCAGTGTGATGAGCAGGAAAAGAGTCTTGCGAAAGAAAGCGGGATGTGTGCTATCTGCAGAAGCGCTCCGGGAACCACCATGTTTATTCCACGGAATCAGGATATAAAATGCTGCGGCAACTGTTTCTCGCGACTTTCCGCCCTTCAGAACAATATGGGGCAGGACAATCAGGTTGCGCGTAATTCCTATACATTTCTTAAAACTGCGGTTGAGCAGGTTATGACCTTTTCCGCAGCGATCGACAGAGTAAATGGGTTCATTGGTAAATATGAAGCGTCACTGCCGGAGATCTACGGAAAGAAAGAGGAAGAGACGGCCAGAACCTCACAACCCAATACCAACGATTTGTCAGGTCCCTTCACCGTTGAATATGATAATAAGGAATTTGAATATGATGTCCAGGTTGTCATTGATACTCCCACAGGTGGCGTTGATAATGAAATGCTGAAATTCATCCTCGATAAGTATTCGGCCGATGGCTGGAAGCTGCATTCCATTATGAGGGATTCGAGGGATAGCGCAGCCGGTCAGGTTATAGTGGTATTTGAAAGACGATATCAGCATTGACGGATAGATGACTTGATGTTTACAGGAAGAAGAGCATGATTGAACGTGAAGTGATAAAAAGGAGGCAAACATGAATAGTACGCAAATGACTGTACGCAGCAACGGAGAAGGAGTCAGTGAGGCGGTTAAGGCTACAGAGAAGATCGGCCTGGATGCCGGACTCGGTAAGAAGGAGGCTCTTCGTCTTCAGCTTCTGGCGGAGGAACTGCTCGGGATGATGCAGAATATCGCCGGAGAGGTGGAAGGTGAATATAAGGTGGAACAGGAAGATAAGAGCTATCGTATTATTCTGGATTCCAGGATCGACATGACGAAGGAGATGCGGAAGACACTGATCTCCGTTTCCTCCAAGGGAGAAAATGAGGCGGCGAAAAGCTTCATGGGTAAACTCAGGGATATGATCCAGGTGGCCCTCCTCCCCAGTGAGAACGGTCCCTCGGCTCTGTCCATGGGTCTGATGAGCATGGGAAGTCCTTCCACCTATAATTCCAGTGAGAATCTGGACTGGTCCATGGTCGAGTACGTGAATGGTGTGAAGAGTTCTCAGGGTGCAGATGCGGAAGCGGCATGGGACGAGTTGGAGAAATCCATTACTGCAAGTATCGCTGATGATATCAGCATTCGGATCAAGGGAACGAGAGTTGTGATCACTGTAATGAAGACCTTCTGATCCCGACACGCGGATTGACGCCAGGTGCTAAAGCCATGGAGGATTATGTGATGAGTACATCTAGAGACTGGCTTGAAGAATTCAAATGGTTTCATTCACATCCCGAGGTCGGTTTCAGGGAATATGAAACGACGATACGGATCAGACAGATATTGCAGGAGGAGGGAATCGAAGAGATTCCCTTTCCGCTGGAAACGGGAGCGCTTGCGGTTATCCGGGGAACGAAGCCCGGAAATAGCAGGCTTCTTCGTGCGGATATCGACGCTTTGCCGGTGAAGGAGGAAAGCGGTCTTCCCTACGCTTCCGTTAATGAAGGACGTATGCATGCCTGCGGACACGATATCCATATAGTCAACGGACTGATGGTGGCAAGTGACCTGAACGGTCGCAGAGATGAAGTGGAAGGGACTGTTTATGTCCTGTTCCAGCCCGGAGAAGAGGTGGTGGACGGCGCAAGAAGCGTGATCCGTTCCGGCATTACAGAAGGCATCGACGAGTTCTATGCGATTCATGTGGATCCTGCCTCGGAAGCGGGTATGCTCGGACTGAAGAGCGGAGGAATCACTGCCTCCGTTGACCGGTTCCATTTTACGGTGACCGGTGAAAGCGCACATGCTGCGATGCCTCATCAGGGGAACAATCCGATCCATGTGCTGACGGATCTGGCAAAGTGGCTGGATTCCTATTCCGACAGTAAGGTGAATGCATTTACCTCCCATGTGGTGACGGTTGCACGTATCAGTGCAGGAAATGCATGGAATGTCATTCCGGCCTCCGGTGAACTGGAGGGGACGGTAAGAACCTACGATGAAGCTGCAAGGGCAGTGATCAAATCGGAGATCGAAGGAGCCATGAGGGCGTTTGAGAAACTGTACGGTGTGAACATCTCGCTTGACTGGTGGGACGGCCCGCATGTGACGATGAATGATGAGGCTTTGTATGAGAAGGCAAAGAGAGTTGCTGACAGGCTCGGATTTCCGACGAAGGTGCCGGATGACATCATGATCGGTGATGATTTCGGAGACTATGTCACCCCTGAAAGCGGGAAGAAGAGCTTATATATCCGGATCGGAAGCGGTGTGGGAGAGACCTATCATCATCCGAGGTTTTGTGCGGATCCGACAATGCTCCATACAACCTCGCGCTTTATGAGTGAGCTTCTGCTTAAAGATGCTTAATGGATAATGCGGAAGAATAGAAGAATTCGACGAAAAAACTCCGAAGAGTGCTCTCTGCGGATGTTTATGAAATGAACGAAGAAGGGACGAAGTGAAGTGGATTCAACAAAAGTGACAGGCAGAAACAGGCGTTTCCGCTTTGATATCAAATGGGTGTTTATATGGGTGATACTGGCATTTCTGCTGGTATTTCTTGTATTTCCTCTGCTTTACCTTCTGTTCCGTGCGTTCTTTATCGACGGGTCCTTCACCTTTGATGCGGTGAAGCGTATCTACAGTTATTTCATGAACTGGGGATGTCTTAAGAACACACTGATCACGTCTTCGCTTTCCATGGTGTTCGGCGTTCTGATCGCATTTCCGCTGGCATGGCTTGTGACCCGGACAAATCTCTTCGGGAAAGGTCTGTTTCGGTCGATCTTTCTGATGACCTATATGATTCCGCCCTATGTGGGGGCCATGGCCTGGATCCGTCTCCTGAATCCCAAGGTAGGTACCCTGAATCAGGTTCTTCAGAATATCTTCGGACTGTCAGAAGCGCCCTTCAATATTTATACCGTGGGCGGGATGGTTTGGGTGCTTACCACATTTTACTATCCCTTTGCATTTATTACCATCTGCCGTGCACTGGAGCATATGGATCCTTCTCTTGAGGAGGCGGCAAGGATCTCAGGGGCATCACCGATGAAGACTCTCTTTACCGTTACGATCCCCATGGTGCTGCCTGCTATCGGAGCCTCGGCCATTATGGTCTTTATCGCTGCGGCTTCCTGCTATGGGATCCCGTCTATCATCGGTGCACCGGGGAAGATCTACACGGTTACAACCCGGATCGCGGAGTATGTGGCCACGGGAACCGAAGGAGGACTGAGAGACGCCACAGTGCTCTCTGTATTTCTGATGGTGCTCTCCATGGTCCTTCTCTTTATTTCGAATTTCGTGATCGGACGGAAGGACCGCATCACCATTTCCGGAAAATCCGTGCAGCCGAACATCGTGGACCTTCGGGGCTGGCGGATCCCGCTCACGCTTCTGGTGGGACTGTTCGCCATTATCGTGGTTGTGATCCCGATCCTTTCCGTTGTGTTCACATCCTTTACCATGAATATGGGAAAGTCCGTCTTTGCGGAAGGCAATGCCACCATGAAATTCTGGGGAAATGTGTTCTCCCGGTCTGAGATCCTGAAATCCGCTCTGAACAGCCTGATCGCCGCAACGGTTGCGGCGACTCTGGGTATGATCATCTGTCTGCTCATGGGATATCTGCTGAAGCGTACGGAAATGAAGGGCAGAAAGATTCCGGATTTCCTGATCGCGGTCGGCTCAGGAACCCCCAGCGTGGTCATCGGTCTTGCGCTGATCATGACTATGTCCGGACGTTTCGGGATCAATATCTACAATACTCTGATGATCATGATCGTTGCCTATATGGTCAAGTATATGGCCATGGGAATGCGGACGGTGGTTCCCGGCTTCTCGCAGATCAGTATGTCCCTGGAGGAGGCTGCGGCCGTTTCCGGTGCGGGCTGGTTCCGGAGAATGAAGGATGTGGTATTTCCCATGCTTCTTCCCTCCATCGTGGCGGGCTGGTTCCTGATCTTCATGCCGTCATTTTACGAGCTTACCATGTCCAACCTCCTATACAGTGATCAGACAAAGACCCTTGGTGTGGAACTTTACCTCTATCAGGTGAACAGCAGTCAGCAGACTGCATCGGCCCTGGCATGTGTTATCCTGCTGATGGTTCTGATCATGAATATCGTCATGCGGAAGGTGACGAAGGGAAAATTCTCGATCTGAAAGGAGATATTAGATGTCGGAAATTAAGATTGAACATATAAGGAAATGCTTCGGGAAAGTGGAGGTCCTGAAGGATTTCACGGAGTCCTTTTCGGACGGAGAATTTGTCACCCTGCTGGGACCCTCCGGCTGCGGCAAGACCACCATGCTTCGCATGATCGCCGGATTTGACAGGCCCACCTCCGGTGAGATCATGATCGGAGGAACTGTTGTTAGTTCGGATACGGTCTTTGTCCCGCCGGAAGAGCGTGGTCTGGGAATGGTATTTCAGTCCTACGCCGTCTGGCCTCATATGAACGTCTTTAAAAATGTGGCGTATCCCCTGAAGCTCAGGAAGATGCCGAAGGATGAGATCCGTGAGAAGGTAATGCGTGTCCTTGAGATCGTTAATATGCAGGATCTGGAGGATCGTACTCCGGAGGAACTGTCCGGCGGACAGCAGCAGCGTGTGGCACTGGCCCGCGCCCTGGTGGCGGAGCCGAAGGTGCTTCTCCTGGATGAGCCTCTTTCGAATCTGGATGCGAAGCTTCGAAATACCATGCGTCGGGAGATCAAGGATCTGCAGAAGCGGCTTGGCATCAGCATCATCTATGTAACACATGACCAGAGCGAGGCGCTGACTATGTCTGATCGGGTCGTGGTATTAAATGAGGGAGTGATCCAGCAGGCGGGTATGCCCGCGGAGATATTCCACCATCCCGCAAATGCATTTGTGGAAGGCTTTGTCGCTGATGTAATCCGGGAGCAGATGGCTGATTATTCTTCAATCAGCGGTCCCTTAACAGAGAAGAAGTCGGAGGAGTAGATCGGTGTCAGAGATAGAGAGATTGAAAGATGTGGTGATTCGGCTACGGGCCGAGGATGGTTGTCCCTGGGACATGGTACAGACCCATGCGAGTCTGAAGACCACCTGTATCGAAGAGGCGGCAGAGGTGATCTGCGGAGTCAATATCCTGGAGGAGAAGGGAGACCCCGAGAATCTGAAAGAGGAACTGGGGGATCTGCTCCTGCAGGTGATGTTCCATGCTGTTATTGCGGAGGAGGAGGGACTTTTCACCTTCGATGATGTGGCCCGGACGGTTTCGGAGAAAATGATCCGACGTCATCCCCATGTATTCTCCGGCGTGGTCTACGATTTGGATGAGGATCGACATGCGGCCTGGGAACAGATCAAGCAGGCGGAGAAGGCCGGAAAGGAATGGCAGGAGCCATATCTGAAGGCAGCCATGGAAGAAGCGGAAGAGTTGATAGAGAAAGCAAAAAAGAGGAAGGGTTATGATCAGAATTGAGAAGATTTCGATAACGGAACTGAATACAGATGCGATCGTCAATGCCGCAAATGAGGAGCTGCAGGCCGGCGGTGGTGTGTGCGGTGCGATCTTCAGGGCGGCAGGATATAATGAACTTCAGGATGCCTGCAACAGGATCGGACACTGTAACACCGGTTATGCGGTGATCACTCCCGGGTTTCATCTGAAGGCAAAATATGTCATTCATGCGGTTGGGCCGGTGTGGTATGGCGGTGGCAATAATGAACCGGAGTTACTCTACGGCGCATATCAGAATGCCCTGAAGCGTGCCATGGAAGCCGGATGTCACTCCATCGGATTCCCTCTTATTTCTGCAGGGATCTTCGGATATCCGATGCAGGAAGCATGGGAGAAGGCGATCGAAGCATGTGCGGATTTCTGTGATGAGAATCAAAACTGGGAGATGGAGATCGTATTTGCTGTCCTGAGCGATGAGATCCTTGCCGCCGGGAAAAATGAATTACGGCAGCAGGCATCGCATCTGAAGATCGCGGAGAGATCCGACTGGAAGACGTTGGAAATGCCGGAGGAGAATGAGCATTTCACTCTGAAACGTGACTTTACAAAGGAACAGATGGAGTCTCTGCGTCGGGGGAATATTCCTCAGCAGCAGGAGGACAAATGGTTCTGGTATATGGATGGGAACACCCTCTACGCATACCGAAGCTGGACCGGAGTTTGCATGTACATCATTACATTTTCCGGGGATGGGTACCACAAAGTTGTTGTGAACCGGGATCCGGAGCAATACTTGTGCATAGATGTGCATGAAGACAGGAATAAGCTGAACAAGTTGCTTGACTGGTGGACTCAGCCGAAATATGACTATTACAATGAATGGCTGTCAGAGACGGTTGATGCATTGAAAAAGTCCGGTAAGCTGGCAGAACAGCTTTCAATCGCCGGTGAAAAAGTAGATGCCTTCTTCTTCCATTTGCCCTCAGAACCGAACGGATATCTCAGCAACTGGTATCTGTCTGATTTTTACGTTGGTGATATCTGTTTTTCGTCAGCTGAACAGTATATCATGTATCAGAAATGCATGATATTCGGGGATGAGGAATCGGCACAGAAGGTTCTGGCCACTAAGGATACGGCAGAGCAGCAGAGGATAGGAAGAGAGTTGGTCGGATATGTTGATCATGTGTGGGAAGGTCTGCGCCAGTTGGTCGCATTTCGCGGCCTTTTGGGGAAGTTCTCTCAGAATGCGGAACTGAAACAGAAGCTCATAGATACGAAGGATGCCTGGCTTGTGGAATGTGGTTATCATGATACCATCTGGGCCTGCGGCAGAAGGTTGAATGAAGATGAGCGCCTGGATGTGCAGACATGGAGAGGACAGAATATCCTTGGATTTACTCTTATGGAAGTGAGAGCAGTATTGCAGGCGGGAGTAAATTAGTGTCAGATCTATGTTATGAGTCTGAAGGAGTAGGTACCCTCCGATTCGACAGATAGGCAGAGCAGTCAGAAGGGACGAGTGAATAAAATGGAACTTTACCAGATTTTGATCATAGCCGGTGTGGTTGTTACAGCTCTGGTTGTTTTTCTTGTTATTTCAGGTAAAAAGAATAAGTGGGTATCAACGGAGGATTTCCAGACTGCCAAAGGGAAGCTGAAACGCGATTGTTCTGAAGAGGAATTTGATGCATTTTTCTCTTTCCTGAAAACCTATAAGGGCGGATATGTTCGAAGAAGTGCAGGCCAGATCGTGGAGCAGGGATACCTGGGTAAGGAAAAAGGAGATCTTAAGGGCATATTTTTCAATGTGGTATATCCAAACCATAATTTGAGTACCGGAAGGAAAGAGGAATTCAGACGGTATCTTGTATCTGTCGGTGTAAATGGGCTTGATGAAAGACCATCTTATGAGACGCGGGATAATAAACTGAAGAACAGGGCAACGGATGAAGACGAATATCAAAGAAAGGCAGTCGGAAATGCCGGAGAGCAGGCGGTAAGAAATGTGCTGGATCAGCTGGACCCGGAGAAATATGCAGTCATTAACGGACCTGTCCTGAAGTTGGAAGGAGTTACCAGGGAATATGACCATATTGTTGTTGGCGTAAACGGTCTTTTCGTCATAGAGACGAAAGCCTTCGGAATGACAGATGGAAAGTCGGCCAGAGCATCCCTGTTTATCGATGCGGGTGATAAATGGATCATTCGTAAAAACGGAAATAACAGAGATCTGGAATCTCCGACAAAGCAGGTCATGGAAGAAAAAAGACATCTTGAGCAGATCACCGAGAGCCTGGTTGAGGTTCATCCTATTCTCGTATTAAGTAATACCCAGCTCTTTGTGAAACAAAACATTTCACTTTCGTACGATGTGATCAGACAGGATGCGTTGAAGGATTTTATCGAAGGATATAACGAGATCCTTCGGGAAAATGAGAAATCCCTGATCCTTCAGAAGATAGACAGGAGCAGGATCAACTGATCGTAAATCCGGATCAGGGAACAGGGGGCGCACAGGCGCGGATTAGTGATAGGAGGTCCCTATGGATATAAAAAAAGTCATGAAAGAACGTCACAGTGTACGGAGTTTCAAGCCCCTTCCGATTCCGGAGGATCTTCGGGAGAGAATCGATGAACTGGTCTTTGGATGCAACAAGGACAGTGGTCTCAAGATCCAGGCCATCTACAATGATCCGGAGTGCTTTGACACATTTCTCGCGCACTACGGGAAATTCAAAAATGCAAATAACTACATTGCCCTGGTGGGCAGTAAACGCATGGAGCACCTGGATGAGCTCTGCGGATACTATGGAGAGCGTCTGGTGCTGGAGCTGCAGGACATGGGCCTTCGTTCCTGCTGGGTTGGCGGAAGCTACGGAAAAGGAAAATGCAAGGCAGACGCTGAGGCCGGTGAGAAGATTGTGTGCGTGATCGCATTCGGATATGGTGAAAATGACGGCGTGAAGCATAAAAATAAGCCTGCAAGGAAGCTCTGCAACGTGGCCGAAGAGGATATGCCCACATGGTTCCGAAACGGAATGGTTGCAGCCATGATGGCGCCCACAGCCCTCAACCAGCAGAAGTTCTACATTACGCTGGAGGGAGAAAATGTGAGCATCACATCAAAGACGAGACCGTTTTCAAAGGTGGATCTCGGGATCGTGAAGTATCATTTTGAGGCTGTGACCGGAAGGAAAGTGACGACGATATAAGTTGATCAGGGAAGCTTGGTAGTTGGCCGATTTTCCTTATAGCAACAAAGCAGTGATAATTTCCTCTATGCACTGCAGCACTGTTTCATCCCCACTATGTTTGACGTGAAGTATATGGCGTACCGTTTTCTGTCCTTCCTGCCTCTGACAGTGATCTTTTGCTGGAATTCGAAGGGATTGATCACTAAATTGCTAACAGCATGATACGGTGAGCAAATTTCAGGTTCACGGCAACCCCGATGATCCCAACGATTATGCCTGCGATCAGAGTCACATCGAAGGTCAGTAAAGGCATACATCTGGAGATCAGGAAGATGCTCGGCGGCAGGCTGATGATGCTGGTAATGAGACAGGGGATATAACGCTGTATCAGAGCTGCCTGCCCGATATGAATGACTAAGTGCAGGGTAAATCCCACGAGTCCTCCGAACCAGAGACCATCGAAGAATGTGATATCCGTGAAATCTGCTGCAAGGCAGATCGCGATCAGGACGATCAGTTCCTCATACACAGCAGCGGCAAAACCGGCAGTGGTGACACCCCGGTAGACCTTCAGCAACCGCTTTGCTCCGGGATATGCCGTAATGACGGCATCGAGATTATTTTGTATCCAGTTTTCCGCACCTACAATCTCTTCCATGTCGTGGAACATGAAGATCACGGGCAGAAGCCAGATGTATGTACTCATAGATTACCTCCTTATCGAAAGGGACAGCATGTGTGATTGATTCTCATGGGACCCCGATCTTTCATGGGCTATACGTGAATCTCGAACTCTAGCCCCCTTGTTCGAACGCCCTTGTAGGAATCGCCCATTTTTCTTACATAGGGACGGATTCCGAACCTGAATATCACTGCATGAAAGAGACGCTGCATTAGATGCATTCCAGGATTCGTTCAGCAATTATTTCGGCGTCATCCTTCATATTGCATTTTCCAAAGTGACACACTTGTGTCATTTCATATCCCATGTTACAATGAACAAAATAAGAAGTAAACCATTACACAGAAAGAGACACATTTTAGTGAAAATGTGTCATTTGTCGTATCATGAGACCGATTGTGAAAATCGGTCCTTAGATACATGGTAATGAACTGATCATAACTGTCTGACCGTAAAAAGGAGTATCCCATGAACGAATCACAGAATCCCTCAGCCCTCCGTTCGAAGCAGGAGATTACGGATGCCCTCCTGAAACTGATGGAGCAGTACCCATACAGTGAGATCAGCGTGAAGCAGATCGTTCTGGAATCCGGACTGGTTCGAAAAACCTTCTATCGAAACTATAGTTCCAAGGACGATGTGCTGAATGCCTATATCAATTCCGCGATCAGAGAATATGTAGGCGGGCTGTTGGAACACCCAGAAGATCCTATGGGAGTGATCTTCAGCTTCTGCGAGAAAAACCGGAAGCTGCTGGAACTTCTGAACCGAAACCGGCTTCTGTACCTTCTGCTGCTCCGTCTGAATGAGGAAATACCAAGGCTTAGCAAAAACGTGGATATGAGCCGAAATCCTTTTGCACATCTCATGGAAGGAATGGAGCCGGATTACCTGATCGCTTTCAACATCGGAGCGATCTGGAACGTGATCTTTAAATGGGTGGAACGCGGGATGGAGGAACCGCTGGATTATGTGCGCAGTACGTTGGAGGAATATCTGCGTCGGATGTCACAAAGAACAGAATCATAAGGTAAATCATAGGGTTATATGCAGCTCAGGCCGCACAAGTCGGTTGAATAAAGGCCCGATTTTTGGTATAATTTTCAAGGGAATGTTTTGTTAGTGAAAGAGTAGAAGGGGTCGGCAGCTATGGGGGAAAACATTCAGATATCAGTTGCATGAGCGTCAGAATCGGCGGGGTTTAAACCCCGCGGGTTTTTGACGCTTTTTTTGCTTTCGAGTTGAATAACGTCTATAACCGGACTCATGACGAACTGAATAAAAACGGCGGATTCTTTGCGGAGCTTGTAGGACGGCAGAGACTGGATACCGCCGCAGAATAATCTGAAAGAAAGGATCATTGGTGTTATTCATCTGAAAAACACCATAAGGAGAAGCATGACAGAGAAACTCAAAGGAAAAGGTAAATATTTTGGTCTGGTTTTTACCATTGCTGTCGGTATTGTTGCAATTACCCTCACATGGTTTCTGAATGACCCTGACATGATGCCGTTTCTTTTTGATCTCGGCATAGATGCCATGGGTGCATTCATCTGTGCGGCGCTTTATTATGGTTGCATACGGCAGGAAGGAGAAGGAGTTGGGATCTTCAGGGGTCTGAACGTTCTGGTGAGTGCCGCATTTTTGGTGCAGGAGCTGATGTATTTCACATTGATGGAACCGGCTCTTTCCACATGGTGTTTCATCTTCTGTATTCTCAGTAAACTGATCGATCTGGTGATGATCATTCTGTTCTATATGTATATCAAAAAGACACTGGATCTGAAAGGAAAGCTTGTAAATTTCACGGATAAGATCATTCCTTTTCTTCTCGTGTTTGAATGCATTATAGTATTATCGAATGTTTTCTATCCGACAACGTTTATGATCGATGACACCGGTATGTATCAGACGATGGGTCTCGCCTGGACAGAGGATATCCTTCTTATCGTTTTATCGGCTCTTACGATTGTTCTGATCATTAGGTGTGACAGTCCGCGGAATCAGAAAACGGCCGCTCTGTTATTTATATTCCTGCCGATCTTTGAATATATTTCCGTGAACGGTTCCTTCGGAAATGCAGGACAGTACGGATTTGTTCTGATGTCGCTGATCATCATGTACTGCATCATATTCAATGAAAAGAGCATTAAGCTTGCGTCAACACAAACCGAGCTCAATCTGGCCACGGATATTCAGGCGAGTATGCTTCCGTCAATCTTCCCTGCATTTCCGAACAGAGAGGAGTTCGATCTTCATGCCAGCATGGATCCGGCAAAGGAAGTGGGCGGTGATTTCTATGACTTCTTTATGATCGATGATGATCACCTGGGTATGGTGATCGCCGATGTATCCGGTAAGGGAGTGCCTGCCGCGCTTTTCATGATGTCTTCCAAGATCCTGATCTCCGACCATGCATTAATGGGTGGCTCGCCTTCGGAGATCCTGGCAAGAGTCAATAAGCAGATCTGCGAAACCAACAAGGCAAATATGTTCGTAACCGTATGGCTGGGGATTCTTGAGATCAGTACAGGAAAGCTTACAACTGCAAATGCAGGACATGAATACCCGATGATCAACGTAAACGGACGTTATGAACTGCTAAAGGACAAGCATGGGATCGCCATCGGAGTGCTGAAGAAGGCAAAATACACGGAGCATGAGCTTACGCTGAAAAAAGGTGACAGCATCTTCGTATACACCGATGGTGTGGCGGAAGCTACGGATTCGAAGGACGAGCTTTTCGGTACGGATCGTACGCTTGAGGCTTTAAACTCTCTTCCGCAGGGCGCATCTCAGAAGGAAGTGCTTCAGGGCGTTCGTGCTGCAGTTGACGCCTTTGTTAAGGAAGCACCTCAGTTTGATGATCTTACGATGGTAGGATTCAAGTACTACGGTCCGGGAGGTAAGGAAGAATGAAGGAGCTTGTGATCGAAGCAAAAAGAGAGATCCGATATGAAAAGAATGCTTAGCAATAGATGGCTCAAGAATAGAATACTCCCCGTGTTGATATGCATAAGCCTGGTGATACTTTTATTTCCGGCGAAAACATTTGCCAGGGATTCATTAACCAATCTGAATACCGATGTTACGGATAAAAAGTCCTTTGCCGAATATCTGGGGTTGAATCTGACAAATGAATCAGTGATAAGGTGGATCGAGGATAATACCAATAACGGATTAAATTATGCCGGAGCCGCATATTATGGATATAGAAAGATAAAATGGTGGAGATGTTATAATATAAATGACGACGGGAGCCAGAAAACCGGCAATCAGACCGGCTCCGGATATAATTGTACCGGCTTTGTCTGGTCGGTATATTATTATACGCATTGGAAAAATAAAGGTTATTATACTAACTCCTGTGACAGGACAAATAAAATGATCACATACTTAACTGATCTGTATGGATCATTTCAGGGACAGGATAATCTGAGTCATACCGGATGGTTTGCAAGATGGGCGAACAACAATGCGGATAAGATCGATCATTATCACTGGAATAATCTGAAGGATGCTGCCGAGGTTCAGACCAGGCTGAAAAATGCGGAATCAGAAGGTAAAATTCAACCCGGTGATCTGATTATTTACTGGAATGATAACGACCGTAATGACATTCATTCGGCGATTTATGCCGGAGCCGGTTATCAGTATGAGAAAAATAATGATCACCCGTTGACTCTTAAAGCGGAAGCCGGTGCTGTCTCATATAATACAAATGTGTTTGTTTTTCCGCTGAAAAGAACCGGTTGGCTGCAAAACGCCGATAGAATATGGTATTATGTATTTCCGGACGGAACCATGGCACGATCCGAGTATGTCAATGGGTATTGGCTGAATAAGAACGGAACATGGACATATAAAAAAAGAGCCGGCTGGAAGCATAATAAAACCGGATGGTGGTATGGTGATTCAACCGGCTGGTATGCAAAAAATCAATCATTGAAGATCGATCGGAAAATATACCGTTTTGATAAAAAAGGGTATTTGTACTGAGAAGCAAAAGTGAATGCGGAGCCTGGTATAACGGGCTTCTGCAGGAGAGGAGAAGCTATGGATCTTTATACAAATTTGGAACAGGCGGTCCTTGATCCGTCACTTGCCATTATCACTGATGGTATTTCAACACAGAAGGAATTAAACAAGGTCTATCTCAGATACAGAGTTCTGTCGAAAAAGAAGCAGAGATTCTCCGACTATTATTCAACGGAATTTCTTGGCCATACGGTACCCGAAATGTATGTCCTGATGAAGGATAAACTGAAGGCCGACAATTATACCTTTGACGAAAATCAGCTGCCCAACGAAAAGTATATGCTTTCAGAGCCGGACCTTTACTATAAGCAGGAAGAGTTCAATTCCGGTGACACCAATATATGCTTTATCCTCGGTCATTCAGGAAGCGGCAAGTCCATGATGGCGAGAACCCTTGAGGGAGAGGATATCGATCATATCGAGTTGGACGACCTGCTCCTCACTAAGGATCATTTCACCATGGAGGAACTGAAGGACTATTCGGATATGTTCTACAGCTTTTTCAGCGGTGAGGGTGCGAAGTATTACATCGGCATTGAGGAGAGGGACAGCATCCCAAAGGAAGAATATGAGGATCAGGTATTTATCGACTTTGTCCGTTTTGCCATGGATCATGCAAGGCAGCATAAGGACAAAAAGTATATCATCGATGGGATATGGATCTATCTATATTTTGATGATCCTTCTCTGTTCGAGGATTTTGCGGTATTCATCAAGGGGACTTCCTTTCTTAAGTCAAAGATACGCACAGTGAAGAGAGAGATGCAGAGAGACAAGGAGACACTTCAGGACAGAAAGCAGATGTTCGGTAGAGCGGTCAGAAACTATCTTCTGGATGAGGATAAGATCAACAAATACCGGCTCTTCTTCGGTGACAGACCTGAAACCGTACTGAAAGCAGAAACGAATGAAGCGGTTAAGAAAGACGAGGCCGTGGTAAGTGAACTGAACCGGATCAACAGACTCTTTGTAAATGAGGATGCGGATGGGATAAATGAGATCCTGAAAAGGGCAAAAGCAGATCCTGAATTATCAAATTGGAATAAAATGCGGATATTCAATGAATGCAAATCTGCTTTGTATGAACTGAAGAAAGAATAACTCTTAAGCGAAGGATCCATTATATGAGAACGCTGAGCGGTATTTTTTTCTGAATGAAGTTGCCGGATTGATTGGAGATTTATGATGAAGAAAGAAGACAAGATCGAAATTTACAATATGGCGGAAGACTATGAGAAGTGTCGGCTGTATGTGGAAGATCTTCTGAAGAAAGAGAAGGTCTCGGACACGACTCACTATGAGACAATGCTCGTCTTTGAGACCATTTATCATAATATCCTGAAGCAGAAGGCAGATGACGGAGCACCGGTGACGGTTCAAACGGAAAAGAAGTGGGGAAGCACCTGTATCCATATCGGATATAGGGGGGAGATGTATAAAGAAGAGGAATCGGATCAGAAAGATCCTTCTCCGGAAGAAAAAATCATCCAGGCCTATAATGAAAGGATCGATTATAGCTATGCTTCCGGTTATAACAGGATTCAGATCACGGTCAGACACAGTCGCGGAAAAGCTCTGATCCCCTGTATCATCGGGATCGTTCTCGCTTTTATAGTTTATGCTGTATTTCATATGCTTTGCGATGAGAAAAAGGAAACAGCCATTTTGAGTGACATTGTCTTTCCGTTGGAAAAGTGGTGTGGAAACCTGGTGCTTATGGTGGGAACGCCCATAACCTTTATCTCATTTGTAAAGTATCTGACAGATATCTATATTCTGGTGGACCAGGATTCGGATGTAAGAAAACTCCGAAGGGCGATCATCAGTTCTTCGATATTTTCCGTGTTTCTTGCACTGATAACGTGCCGGATCATCATGCAGATCTTTGAGGATCCTCAGATTGATTTTCAAAGCGCAATGAGTGTGGATAAGTCTTTGCCGGAGCTTCTGTCAACACTGATCCCATCTGACATTTTCACTCCGTTTATGGTAATGTCACCGTTCCCGATCCTGGTTCTTGCAACTGTTGTGACCGCGTCACTCTGTACCATCGGAAAATACTTTGACAGGATAAAGAGGGTCATAGATACGTGCTATGCGCTTTTTTCCAGAATGCTGGCCATAGTAATGAACGGACTTCCTTTCTTTGTCTTTCTGGCAGTCCTGGATATCCTGTTCAGCGGAGGGTATGAGTCGCTATGGCTCTATCTTATCCCGATCTGGGCCGGTATCATAGGCATTTTGATCATCGGATTCGTTTACTGGATCCGGCTCTGCAGAAAGAAGATACCTGTACGTACCTTCGTGGGGCAGTTGGTACCGCTTCTTCGGGAGAACCGCAGGATAGGGTCCGTGATCGATGCAACACCGTATAATATCAGATATTGCGCCAGAACCTGGTCCATGAATCGTAAGAGACTCGAGAACAGTTTTCCGGTGCTGGCGGAGATCAATCTGGACGGCAACTGCTTTTTCATCACACTGATCCCTCTGGTCGTCATGTTTGTATCCAATGCAGAGATTTCGCTCCTTAACATGCTTCTGGTCGGTATCCTGGCATTCTTTCTGTCATTGGGAGCACCGAACCAGCCCGGATCTGTTCTGATCGGGATCCTTATCGTTTTTAATTTCATGCAGGCAGATTATCTGATCTCAAATGCTATTTTATTTGAAGTACTCTTCGGAGGAGTTCTGAATCTTATCAATGTTACCGGTGATGTGGTGACGATTTACGAGATTGAGAAGAATGAAGAGAAGCTTAAGGGCCGGGTCGCTTGATTTACAATACTTTCTTATGTATAATCAAGTAGATGTTTTTGATTATGATAAGAACAATACGAGAAATATAGGATATTCGAAGCAGAAGGTAATTTATGAAGATCAATATGACAAGGAACGGAACAGAACTCACCGTAGAGGTGATCGAGCTGGTGGGCTTTGATAATGCGCTTGTGATCGAGTAGAGCAGGAATACGTATCACTCCTGAGATGCGTCGAAAACAGAATAGTATAAAAATAGAGGAGACTTCGGTCTCCTCTCAGACTGTAGACAAAGTGGGTGGGGAGCTGACGCTCCCCACCCACTTTGTCTACAGCTGGCTGTTGAAGAGGTTCTTCAGTTTATAAACGATATCATCTGAATCCGCGTTGATGCTGGCTGCCTCGTTAATTCCGGCAACCTTCTGCAGCTCTTCCTTATCCGCTTCATCACCGTAGCTGATGGTGTAAACCGGGATAGCAGAGGTGCGGATCGCATCCTCCACATCGGTAATGGCGTATTCTCCGTTGGCCAGACCGTCACTGAGAAGAAGGATCATGCATTTTGCATCGGGATGATCGACCTTCGCCTTCTCGATCATCTGTGCAGCTACTACCAATGCCTCATAGGTGCTGGTGGTTCCGTTTGCGTAAAGATTATCCACGGCACCCTGGAAATAGGACCGCTGGGTAAGATCGAACTTTCCGATCTCCAGTTCAATGGTTACCTTGCTGTTGTAGCTTACCAGCCCGACATAGTTGTTGTCGTTGATATAGGACATACCGTTGGTAAGAGAGCTCTTCAGCTGATTCATGGCCTCACCGCTCATGGAACCGGAGCAGTCGGCCACAAATACGGCGATGATGTCCTTGCCGTTATCCTTTTCCTTCTTGTAGGTAACCAGTGCCTGGGTCACCTCGGCTCCGGAGAAATCCAGGGTTGACTTATAATCATCATTGGCATTGAAGCCCTTCTCGGTGGCGATCTTCTGCATATCCGGAGAAAGACAGTAATCAATGATCATACGGATGGCGTCCAGTTCGTCCTGGCTCTTTGCGGATTTCTGACAGATGAAGACCGGATTGTCATGTCTTACACCGAAGGGAATGAAATCATACATGGAAGTAAGATTCTCATCATGAATATAGGCCTGGTACTCGGTCAGCATTCCGTCCAGATTACCGTTGGAAGCGCTGTCACGCATCTGCTGTGTGGTATAGGCCACATAGGGAATATTGGCGTTGAACTTGGTGAAATTCTCCGTTCCGCCCTCCAGAAGAGTAAGGAGCAGATTGAGTCCGGTTGCGCTGGTCTGGGGATTTGTGTATCCCACATTGATCTTATTTTCCTGCACGGCCTTGATCACGGAATCAAAGTCCTTATATCCGCTGTCCTTCTTGACCAGGATACCTGCGGTATTTCCCACGAGACGCTTTTCATAGATCTCCAGATCCCCGCCGTTTGCCATTGCATATTCTCCGAAAAGGGTATTACTGGGAGAATAAAGATCGGGGACATATTTGTTGGACATGATATAGTCCGCTGCGGTTCCGGAAGCTACGGACCGCACACTGAGAGATACGGACTTTCCGTTGGAAAGAGTGTGGCTTTCCTGGTTAAACCTGTTCGCAACATCGATAAGCCAGGAATCATCGCCGGATCCGGCTTTCTCTCCGGAGGTGAAGATCTCAATATCCACTTCACCGCTGCCGGTTACAGCCTGGGGATACTTTTCGATCGCCGGAAGCTCGTCAAAAAGAGTGTTGTTATCAAAGGTAACCTTTCCCTTGGTGGGAGTTGCCTTATCCACCTCAACATTCTGACTCAGTTCATCCAGTGTTCTTGCGGTTTTCGTGCTTTCACCGGAGTTTCCTCCCGAGCGTCCTCCCGTGCTTTCTTCCGAACCGTCCTTTGACCTGCCGGCAACGATCGCGATCAGAACGCTCATCATTACGATCAATATGACAACACCGACTACCACCATGGATTTTGATTTTTTATCCATATTTCCACCTTTCTGTTTTATTGCATTGCCTGCATTTCCTGAAGACATTCTACCACATCATCCACATAATTCATGTCCAGCGATGTTGGATTCGTATCAATATCCACCAGCTGTTCCACCAGGATGTTGAACTTCTGCACCAGTTGATCTCCCTGCCGGCAGAGATTATGAAGATACACCGGTTCGGGTCTTGTATAATAATCATAGGACTCGATGTAGGCTGCGGCACTGTCCATATTGGATTTAGCCTGCTCCAGGATCCGCCCGTACAGCTCCTGCATGCTGTCCGTGGTTTTCTGCATATACTCGGCTCTGGAGGAGATGCTGTTGTACTGGGTGAAGAGGATCTGAACCTCATTCCTGAAAAGACCTCTTTTATCACATTTTCCGAGCCGCTCGATGGGCGCATCGGCCAGGGCTTTCTCTTCCCGTTTCCCCTGAGTGATGAGGTACGCATTTGCGACAATGGTGTAGAGCAGCCACAATGCGGAAAAACTGATTCCGATCGCCAGATTATCCGCGGCAAAAAGCAGGATCACGCAGAATATAAACATGATCACGCTTATGGTATTTACAATCCGGAAATTCAATTCAGCCTGCCTCCTTATCCGAAGTCTGAACCTGTTATGAACCATAACGTTATGATTCATAGATAACTCATTCTATTATATAAAATTCAATACCATAAAGTCAATCAAGGACAGGAACAGTTTGCCATCGATCCGGGAATAGAATATAATGGGATGGTAGTTTGTTTCACGGATTTAAAGGAGTCGGACATATGACCGGGTTATCGGAAAAATATGAAAAGCTACAGGAATATCTCCGTTCGCTCGGCAGTGTCGCAGTGGCTTTTTCCGGCGGGGTGGATTCTTCCTTCCTGCTGAGAGTTGCCCATGATGTGCTGGGAGACCGGGTAATAGCGATTACCGCGACCTCCCGTTCCTTTCCGGAACGCGAATTGAAGGAGGCGGAGGATTTCTGCAGACAGAACGGCATTCGGCAGATACTGGTTCCGTCGGAGGAGCTGAACATTGAGGGGTTTCGGCAGAACCCCAAAAACCGATGCTATCTTTGCAAGCACGAGCTGTTTGAAAAAATATGGGCCATTACGAAAGAAAACGGGATAGACACCGTTGTGGAAGGCTCCAACATGGACGATAATAATGACTATCGTCCGGGAATGATCGCTGTTCGGGAACTGGGAGTGAAAAGCCCGCTTCAGGAGGCGGAATTCTGCAAAGCGGAGATCCGGGAGCTTTCCAGGGAACTGGGGCTGCCCACCTGGGACAAGCAGTCATTTGCCTGCCTGTCCTCTCGATTTGTATATGGGGAGACCATCACCGAAGAAAAGCTGGCAATGGTGGACCGGGCAGAGCAGCTGTTGCTGGATCTGGGATTTCATCAGGTGCGCGTGCGTATCCACGGAATGATCGCCAGAATTGAGATCGTACCTCAGGATTTCGAGAAGATCATGGCAGAGGATGTACGAAATAACATTTATCTGAAGTTCAGATCCTTTGGATTTTCCTACGTGACGCTGGATCTGCTTGGCTATCGTACCGGAAGCATGAATGAAATGGGTGTATGAAACAATCTGATCCGGTGAAGCCGTTTGAAGCAAGGAGGAGTATATGAAAAAACTGAGGATCCTATTGACACTCGTTATCATGGGAATCATTTTTATGGTTTCGGATCGTTCCTGCTATGCGGTGCCTGCGCTGAACGGTTCATCCGAGGATGAAGAGGGGCGGTGTCACTCGTCTGCGGCGGATACACCGGTGACCCTGGAAGTTCTGGAGAAACGTGACCGGATGAAGGAAGCGAAGAATGCGCCCGGTTCGAATACGATAACTGCATTGTCCGGAAGTAATAAGAAGGATAAGAAGAATAAGAAGAAAACACTTCCGTTGCTCTGTATTGTGGTTGGGTTTAACGGAGAAACCTCGGATGCGCCGGAAGGTCTGCCTTATTCGGACGAGTATGACTGGTATGACTTTATTTTCAATGGGGATGAATCTCTTGTAGAGTATTATAATGATATGTCCTCCGGAAAGTTCACCTTTGAACCGGCAGCGGAGAATTCCCGATATGGTACAGGCGGGAATACGAATCTGTATGACAAAAAGAATGACGGGATCGTTCATGTAACCGTAGACTTCCCTCATTTGGACTGGAGTGTACTTCCCAAGATCACCTCTGAGTCTACGTATCCGGTATATTCAGAGGCTGTCCGTAAGGCTTCATCATATGTAGACCTGGCTCAGTATGACGTTGACGGGAACGGAGAAATATCCAACAGTGAACTTGCTGTAACCTTCATTTTTGCCGGTTATGATACAGCTGTTGAATATCCGACCCTAAGTAGGGGAATACAGAATTATATCTGGCCGCATGCAACCACCTTTACTGAAATGAAGGAAGATCTTGAGGATTTTGAGTATCCGTCCATTGACGGAGTCAGATTTGATCGATATATCTGCATGGCAGAAACAGATGTTTTCAAAGGAGTTGATCAACAGGCGTTGCTTTCCACTCTCTTTCACGAGCTGGGACATTATCTCGGACTTCCTGATCTGTATAATGCTGATACGGAGACTGATGGTGAGTGGAGAAATTACAGAGTGGGGTATATGAGTCTGATGGCGGATGGCTGTTGGGGCGCGAGACCTGACGGAAGCTTCAGACCTTATTCAATGGATGTATGGTCCATGTATTACCTCGGATGGCTGGATGCGGTACCTATCACAGAGAGCGGAACCTATACCGTAAGTGGTGACAAGTCATCTACGGATCCCCAAAAACCCGCCCTCTATTACCTTTCCGGGGCGAAAAAAGGGGAGTACTATCTGATTGAAAACCGTCTGATGTCCGGCTGGGATGAGGGACTGTATGTCGGAATTGCCGCCCATATGCCGTCAAAGATCTATCCCGCAGTTGGCGGTATGGTGATCTGGCATGTGGATACAAACGATCTGGATTCCCGTTTGATACAGAATGCAGTGAATGTACTCTATCGTCGTCCCGGTGTTATGCCTCTCTATCCGGAACTGAATAAAGACGGAACCTACAGCCTTATCAGTGATAAAAAAGATGGGGGTGTTCTGCTGGATCCCATTATTGACGGCAGCAATTTTGGTCAGAAGAAGGCGGATCTTATGCTTCCCTGCTTTGGCTGGGGGAAGAACGTGGATAAGCGGAGCAGTCGATTCACCTCCAAAACAAGGATCTACGATATCGGACGCGGTGGCGACAGCATCACCTTCAAGGTTTCCATTCAATCAAATAAATGGGTGAAGGAGAACGGCTCGTGGCGGTATCTGGGAAATAATGGTATCATTCAGACGGATTGGCTGAAATATCAGAATAAATGGTATTATCTGGGCGAAAATGGGATCATGAAGACCGGTTGGCAGACGTACAGGGGGAAGTGGTATTTCCTGGCTCAAAGCGGAGAGATGAAGACCGGTTGGGTGAAATCCGGAAATAAATGGTATTATCTTGATCAAAGCGGTGCCATGAATACCGGATGGTTAAAATGGAGCGGTAAATGGTATTACTTCGGCATCGACGGAGCCATGAAGACCGGATGGCAGAAATGGGCCGGAAAATGGTATTACTTTACCTCCGCCGGGGTAATGAAGACCGGTTGGCTGAACTGGGGAAATTGCTGGTATTTCCTTGACAGCAACGGAGTCATGGTAACCGGCACGCGTACGATCGGAGGAAAAACCTATCGGTTTTATTATTCCGGAGTGTGCCTGAACCCCTGAGTCCGGAACTGACACGTGACTCCTTCAGGTCTGAATCGGGAGAAATGATCGGGACAGGAATTTCGGTCGGGAAAGGAAACTGACAGAATGGATCACTCTGCAATACATGAGAAATACAGAAGACTCACACTCCTTTTGATTGAAAAGCAACTGACAATAACCACCATGGAATCCATCACATCGGGGCTGGTCGCGTCTCTGATCACCGATACGGAAGGGGCGTCAGCGATCTTCAGAGGCGCATACGTCACTTACTGTAATGAGGCAAAGATCAAAAACGGCGTACCCGCGGAGATCATCGACCGGTACTCCGTGTATTCCACGGAAACGGCAGATGCCATGGCAGAAGCCTGTGCGAAGGCTTACAATGCCGACATCGGGATTGGGATCACGGGAACCACCGGAAATGTAGATCCTGCAAACCCGGACTTTTCCGTTCCCGGGCAGGTGTTCTTTTCGGTCTATTATCAGGGAACCAAGCATTCCTTCCGGAAGGATCTCGGAACATGTCCGACAAGAGCGGATTATAAGTTCGCCGTTGCCGATGAGGTACATTCGGCACTGATCCGGCTTCTCGAAACGCTGTGATCGGTTTCTGACAGAACGGCATTGACCGTGACATACCGGATTTGATCAACGTATCGTTGTGAATAATGTCCGATTATGGTATCATTACATCATGTAACGCTGATCACAGCGGGGGGGGATTTGACTTTCAGTCAGGGGGTGTGACATTGGAAAAGAATGCACTTGCACATAATACGGTGGAGTACGTGAACGGGATCACCGGTCCGGAGGATATCGGGGATGTCCTGCTGACAGGTTCCACAGACTTCCTGGGGATCCATATTCTGAAGTATCTGGTCGACTCCACTCAGAAGACCATATTCTGTCTGATCCGCGGAGAGCAGGAGATGCTTGAGAAGCGGCTCCAGAATATGCTGATGTACTATTTCGACGGGCCCATGTGGGAACTCTTCGGCAGCCGGATCCGGTGTGTGAAGGGAGATATCACGGACCCTGAGAGTCTGGACGCTCTGACGGCGTATGATTTCAAGACCGTGATCAACTGTGCCGCATATTCGCAGTATCAGGCCAAGGGCGATAACCTGGAGCAGGTGAATCACATCGGTGTGGAGAATCTGATCGCTTTCTGTCTGAAGACGAAGCGGCGTCTGGTACAGGTTTCCACGGTTGCTGTCGCAGGGATCAATGTAAAGCATAAATTTCCCGAAGAGAAGGTGCTCTTCGAAAATGAACTGGATTTCGGTCAGCATCTGGAGGGGAAATTTTTCGAATCCAAGTTCAAGGCAGAGAAGGCCGTGCTGAAGGCAGTGGAAGAGCAGGAACTGGATGGTAAGATCATCCGGGTCGGAAGCCTGATGAGCCGTTACAGCGACGGAGAGTTCCGTGCCAACTTTGTGAACAACAGCTTCATGAGACGTCTCAGAGCCTATGGCGCTCTGGGAAAGGTTCCGGTTTCCATACTGGATCAGCCGGTGGAGTGTTCACCTGTTGACTGCACGGCAGAGGCTGTCGTAAAGCTTTCCGCCACAGGCTCGGATTTCACGGTATTTCATGCCACCAACGGACACATGGTACAGATGGGCGATGTGATCCAGGCCATGCGGATCATCGGCCTGGAGATCCAGGTAGTGGATGACGATGAATTTGAACAGACGCTGAAGGATGCCAAGAAGGATGACAAGCTGAAGAAGATTGCTTCACCGCTGCTTTATTTCCGGAGTACGGGGAATAAAGATGCAGACAGTATCATCGGTCACAGCAACAGGTTTACCACCAAAGTTCTCTACCGTCTCAGTTTCAAATGGCCCATCATCACGGATGATTATCTTGCAAATACGTTCCGGATCCTGGAGAAACTTGATTTCTTCAGAGAATAAACGGACGGATCATAAATACTGAATCTTATAACTCATTTTTCAGGAGGAAGAAATTATGAAAATCGAAGCTGCTACAAATGGGGATACCGTCATTCTGTTCCCGGAGGGATGGATCGATTCCTCTAATGCAATTGAACTGGAGCAGGCGGTTGCAGCCTATGTGGATGACTGTGACAAGCTGATCCTGGATTTTTCCGGAATTGATTATATCTCTTCTGCAGGGATCCGTGTGATCGTGGCAGCACATAGAGAGATGGAGTCCAAGGACGGGCTGTATCTTCGGAATCTGAACAGGAATGTTACGGATCTTCTTAAACTGACAGGCTTTGATATGAAGCTGAATATTGAGGAAGACTGATCCGGATAAAGATAACGGGACGGATAGCGTATGAAAAAATCCATTTTCCGGAAGATCACCCTGATCATCCTGCTGGTAGTGCTGGTCGTAGATTCAGCACTACTTGTTGTGTCATACAAAATCGCATATAACAGAAGTTACCAAAGATGTGTGGATCAGTTGCAGCATGCAATCGGAGTGGTGGAGGAAATGCTGGCCTTCTTCAGGTCCACCGAAACGGATACGGATACGATCTGTAACAGTATGACCAGGTGCTGCAAAAATCTTGAACTTCCTTACATTTACGCATTTGAGGTGGATACGGAAAGGTCCCTGATCCGTTATCTGGCCATCGGTTTCGGTGACGAGGCCACTGAGGTGGGACGTACGGAGCTCTATCCCGGTGCAGAGATTGAAATGGAATTACCGGAAGAGCTTATGGAGGTCTACGAAGGAAGGGCCAAGCGTTCCTTGCAGCATGTGAAGAACCAGTACGGAGAGACCCTGATCTGCTACTCGACACTTGAAAAGAAATATGATGCCGGTACGGACAGCTTTGTAACCGAGACGGGAAATCCTGTCATGATCGGCGTGGACATTTCTCTTTCCAGGGTTATGGACGATCTCGCCAGGACCTACAACATCATGTCCATCCTGCTGATCGGACTTTCCATCGCCATCGTTCTTGCCTGTGCGCTGATCCTGTACAGGAAGATCTCAGTACCCATCAGAAGGATCAGCGACCGTATGAGCGGTTTTGTGGAGGACTATGCAAAGGGAATTCAGACCCTCCCTGTCAAGGGAGAGGATGAACTTGCCGAGGTGTCCAGATCCTTTAATACCATGGCCGAGAATATCCACACGTATCTTGGCAATATCGAGGAGCTGAACAGGGAGAAGCATACCCGTCAAGCGGAGCTGGATATTGCAACGAATATCCAGAAGGGATTGCTTGGGGATACAGAATACGTGACCGAATCCTTCCGGATCGATGCATGCATGACCCCGGCGAAGGAGGTCGGAGGAGATCTCTATGACTATCTGGTTTTGGATGACGGAAGGATCTTCCTTACGATAGCGGATGTATCAGGGAAGGGAATTTCCGCTTCGCTTTTCATGTCCCGTGCCGTAACCCTTCTTCATATCTATGCGAAAATGAACCTTTCTCCCGCAGGGATCCTGAAGGAATTCAATGATTCACTTTCGGCATATAATCCCGGCAAGCTTTTCATCACGGTTTTTGTCGCCATCTATGACCCGGTAACAAAGGAACTCACTTATTCCAACGGCGGACATAATGTTCCTTATGTGATATCCGACCGCCTGATCCCATTGGAAGAGGGGCGGGGGATCGCTTCCGGAATCTTCCCGGGGGAGGATTTTAAAGAAGCAACCATTCGTCTTAAAGAGGGTGATACGGTATTTCTTTATACAGATGGTGTCAACGAGGCTATCAGCAAGGATGTGGAATTCTATTCCGTAGAACGGCTGGAGGAAAGACTGACCGACTGTATCGGTAAGGAGGAGAATCCGCTTATGCTGATCCGGAAGGATCTCAGCAGCTTCACGGAGGGAGCGGTACAGAGTGATGACATCACCATGCTGACCCTGAAGATCCTGACCGGGGATACGATCCTTCATCTGATGGCGGACCTGAGTGAGCTTCATCGCGTGAAGGAAGCGGTCCTCAGCCTTCCTGTGAGTGAGGATATGCAGAAGAAGCTGTATCTGGCTGCTGATGAGATCTTCACAAATATCTGCTCCTATGCCTATGACCAGAGCGGAGATGTGGAAGTGAAGATCACCATGGGGGATAATAATGTGGAAATGATCTTCAGGGATTCGGGGCGTCCTTTCGATCCTACAAAGGATATTCTGAAGCTGGAGGATTATGATTACGAGCATGAGATCGGAGGTCTGGGCAGATTCCTGACCTTCACCATTGCAGATGACTTCAGATATGAATATACAGATAAGAAAAATGTGCTGTGGCTGAAGTTTATGATCTGACCGCAATAAATGCCTTGCCGGGCAAAAAAAGATATGACGCCGGGAGGAAGGTTTCTCCGGTGAAAAGACGAGGAGAAGATAAGAACAAGTGTCCAGAAACTATAATGATCACACCTATATCGACGGAGAATTGTTCGGGATACTGATCCGGAGCGGGGCAGTCCGCCTGAAGCAGAATATTCAGAGGATCAATGACCTGAATGTTTTTCCGATCCCGGACGGAGATACCGGTGATAATATGTATCTGACCCTGTCCGGAGGGATCCGGGAGATGGATCAGGAGAAGAATACTTCCATCGGCAGGAGGGCGCGTGCTCTCGCCGGGGGAATGCTTCTTGCTGCCCGTGGAAACAGCGGTGTGATCCTGTCCCAGATATTTGCGGGCATCGCCGATGGTCTGGAAGAGAAGGACCGGGTATCACTGACGGAACTGACAGAGGCTCTGGATTCCGGGGTCTCAAGAGCCTATGAGAAGGTATTAACTCCCGTAGAGGGAACCATTCTTACAGTGGCACGGGAAACTGCACAGGCGCTTCATTTTACGGATGAAGAAACCACTTTGGGAGAATACACGGATCACATGATCCGGGCCATGCATGATTCGCTTGAGAATACCCCGGAACTGCTGGACGTACTGAAGGAGGCCGGAGTCGTGGACAGCGGCGGGGCAGGTCTCTATATGATCGCAGAGGGCATGGCCGAGGCTGTACACGGCGATGCAGCCGAGGGCACGGTGGAACCGGCTGCCACGACCGGCCAGATGCCGAACCTGGAGCTGTTCACCGAGGACAGCATCCTGGAATTCGGATACTGCACGGAATTCCTCCTCAGGCTGACCCGTTCCAAAGTGGATGTGGATGGGTTTGATGAGCAGGTGATCATCGATTATCTTTCCACCATCGGAGATTCCATCGTTGCATTTAAGGATGGTTCCATCGTAAAGGTTCATGTCCATACAATGACGCCCTCGAGGGCCATGGAATTCTGTCAGCAGTTCGGCGAATTCCTGACCGTAAAGGTTGAAAATATGATGCTGCAGCATAATCATCATATGGAGCAGCTGGAAAAAAAACGAGGGAACCATGATCAGGATGATAATAACTCAGACGACGGGGCGGTCATTCCGACTGTAAAGAAGAAACGCCGTCACTATGGCACCTGTGTTGTTTCAAGCGGCAAAGGGATACAGGAGGTCTTCCGTGAGCTGGGGGCTGATGAGATCCTGGAAGGGGGACAGACAAAGAATCCCTCGATACAGGAGTTCCTGGACTGCTTTGACCGGTTGAATGCCGATGTTGTCTTTGTCTTCCCGAATAATTCCAACATTTTCCTGGCCGCGCGTCAGGCAGCGGAAATGTATCATGACTCTGACATTCGTGTGATCCCGTCCCGGGATCCCGGACAGGCCTACACTGCCATGTCCATGCTGGATATCAGCTTTGACGACCCGGATCAGGTGGAGCAGAACTTCATTTCCAATATGGAATATGCTGCCACCGGGATGGTATGCAGGGTCTGCAGGGACTATCAGAACGATGAACTGACTGTATCAGATGACGGTTACCTGGGGATCGCCGGTCAGAAACCGGTCTGTGCGTCTCAGGATAAGGTTATGGCTCTGAAGGATCTCTGCGAAAAACTGGGGATCAGTGAACGGGAGATCGTTACCGTGATCTTCGGAGAGGATAACACGGATGAAGACCGTGAGAAGGTACGGGGGCTGTTCCGTGAGGAGTGGCCGGATAAGGAGTTTTATGAGATCGACGGTCAGCAGGACGTATATGATCTGATCGTGATCCTGGAGTGAAGGGGTGGATGATATGAAACGATTTGCCATATTTACGGATTCCAGCTGCAATCTTTCCAGTAAGGACATGGAGGAGATCGGTATCGCAGGAGCGATTCCCATGCATTTCTATCTGAACGGTACGGAATACGATGCCAGCGGAGACTGGACCGCCATCGGAGCGAAGGAATACTACGACGCCATCCGGGCCGGTGCAAAGCTCCGATCCTCACAGGCCAGATCGGCGGATTACGAGAAGGCGTTCCGGGAAGTGATTGAGGCGGGAGAGGATGTTCTGTCCATTTCCTGTACCGGTGCACTTTCCGGTTCCATAAAGGAAAGCATCGCGGCCGCACAGCGTCTGATGAAGGAATATCCGGATGCAAAGATCCACTGTGTGGACAGCTGCAACTGTACCTATCCGCTGGCCTTGCTTCTGATGGAGGCCTGCAGACAGAGAGATCAGGGTAAGACCATGGAAGAGGTGGAGGCCTGGATCGAAAAGGAGAAGCTATGTTATAATGTGGTCGGAACGGTAGACCGGCTGACCTACCTCAGAAATGCGGGACGTATCAGCGCCTCGGCGGCTTTCTTCGGCGGAGTCTTCAGTGTGAAGCCCATCGTGGTCAATGACGAGCTGGGAAATAACGTTGCCATCGAAAAGCTCCGCGGACGGAAGGCGTCCATAGAACGTGTGGCGGATCTGGCGGTTCAGTATATGCGTACGGACGTACATCCCGAGGTGGGGATCGCTCATGCGGACTGCCTGGAGGAGGCAGAGCAGCTGGCGGAGATGATCCGTGAACGCTGCAGGGGAACGAAACCGGAATTCCGGTTTGCCTATGTAGAGTCCGGCGTGGGGTCGTCCGTTGGTCCGGGAACACTGATCGTAGGATTTTACGGAGATCCCGCCATGAGACAGCTTTACAAAAAGTAAATATAAATCACAATGTAGTCATGAGGTTTGTTTTCTGAAAAGGAGGGGTTACGATGGGAAGTATCAGAAGACGCTGTATGATGTGCATTCTTGCACTTGCGATCGTTCTTTCGGCGATCATGATCCCGGATATCCGGACGGAAGCGGCAGCCGGAGAGATCGATCCGATCAAAAATTATATGGAATCGTCGATCCGTGACGAATCCTACATTCATTTTTATTATACTCCGAGTGAAAAAGAATCCAGAGTGGTAGCCTCTGTTATCGCGCCTACCGGCGAGGTTAAGCAAATCTTCCTTAACGGTTCCGGAAAAAGACAGAGATGCTTCATCAAGGTGATCATGTATATCGCCGGAACGTATTCGGTCCGCCTGCAGGAGCAGGTAAGAACCATATCGGGCGGTTGGATGGACAGTTCGGTTATGGCGGTGGTCGGAATAAAGGTGACCGGAAGAAAGAACGGCTGGGCAAAAACCAACGGACAGTGGTGTTATTACAACAGCGACGGAGTCCGCCAGTATGGCTGGAAGAAGATGAACGGAAAATGGTACTACCTGGATGAGCTTTGGGAAAATATCTATACCGGCTGGCAGAAGATCAAGGGGAAATGGTACTATTTCACCGCCTCCGGACAGGCTGTGGTCGGCTGGATGAGAAGCGGCGCCAACTGGTATCATTTCAATACCGGATGCTGGATGGATACCGGATGGAAGTTGATCGACGGCAAATGGTATTACTTCAAGACCGATGGTGCCATGGTCAAAAACTGGAAGCTGATCAGCGGAAAATGGTACTACTTCGGTTCCGACGGGATCATGAAGTCCGGCTGGATCCTGATCAGTAACAAATGGTACTATCTGAAGGACGGAGCCGCTGTCATGGGAGGAACCATTACCATTGACGGAAAAGTATATCGGTTTGATAAGAACGGAGCGCTGGTGAAATAACCTGATATGCCGTATATAATTCCCGGTAATATACACATGCCGGGTTTAAGAAAAAGGGGACGGTTCTGGATGATCATGAAATACTGATCATCCAGAACCGTCCCCGGCTTACGCAGTCATCTTCCTTTCCGTTTGATTTCGTATGTAACAGAAGATCTGCCCTGACGGTATATTATGATCCGGACCCTTACTGAGACACTGTACCTGTCCCTCTGTCATGATCCGGCACCTCTTACTACAGCGGGTGGAACTCCGGCTGAAGCTTCGAGAAGGTACAGTAGTATTTGAAGCCCAGGGACCTGCAGAGCTCACGTGCTTCATCAAAGGCATAACCAACATGAACATTGTCATGACTGTCACTTCCGAAGGTAATGATCTCACCGCCCATTTCCTTATACAGCTTCAGAAGATCCGGATGGGGGTGAGCAAAATCCATTCCCCGGTACAGGGAACCGGTATTCACCTCAATGCCTTTCCCTTCATCCAGGATCCTGCGGAAAATAGCTTCAAACAGATCGAGATAATCATGGATGCGATAATTCTCCGCCTTCGTCGGACCATAACGGACGATATAGTCCAGATGTCCGTAGACATTGTAGTCGGAAAAATGCTCCACGGTGTACAGGATCTCCTCGAAATACCTGCGATAGCCTCCGGCCTCGCCCCATTTTTCAAAATAAGCGGGGTAGTAGGGATCGAATCCGTCCACCACATGGGTGGAGCAGATGATAAAATCGAGGCAGGGATATTTGGAGGAAAAATCGGACAATGCCTCGCAGGTGGATCGCATAAGCCCCTGCTCGATACCGATCTTCAGGTTGAAGTCAGGAGCCAGTTCCTCCTTCAGCGCCTGAAGTGCGGAAAAATATCGGTCAAAGTCCAGATCAAAGCTGCACTCGGCGATGCCCGGCGGAAAATCATGATCGTAATGATCCGTTATACAGATTTCGTTCATTCCCTTTGCTTTCGCAGCTGCGATCACATCCCGTAAGGGAGTTTTGCAGTCACCGGAAAAGCAGGTGTGCAGGTGATAATCCGGATACATGGCTGTCCCCTTTCGTATCTATGGTCTCATAAATGACCTTCTGAGAATATCCTCCCGAAGGTTAATCACTTCGATACATTGTCGATTATATGGTCCGGGGGATGAAATGGCAAGTATCATTACCTATATAATAGGGCACTTTTTTGAAAATGCGTGAAAATCAGCCGGAAACTGCGGACTGTGGCAGAGTTTTCCGTGAGGAGCCCCATTTGACCGCCTTTATTATGAAAAAATTGTGAAAACTCACTTGAAATATACCCCTAAAAAAGGTATTATAGTTCTATGTGAGTGATACGTTCACAAAGTATATTTCTAGGAGGAAATGACAAATGGCAGTTAAGGTAGCAATTAATGGTTTCGGTCGTATCGGTCGTCTGGCTTTCAGACAGATGTTCGGCGCAGAGGGATATGAGGTAGTTGCAATCAACGATCTGACAAAGCCTTCCATGCTGGCACACCTGCTGAAGTATGATACTGCTCAGGGCGGTTACGCAGGAGTGATCGGTCAGAATCTTCATACTGTTACAGCTGATGATGAGGCAAATACGATCACAGTTGACGGAAAGACCCTTCAGATCTATGCAAAGGCTAATGCAGCTGAGCTTCCGTGGGGAGAGATCGGTGTAGACGTAGTACTTGAGTGTACAGGTTTCTACTGCTCCAAGGATAAGTCCCAGGCTCATATCGATGCCGGCGCTAAGAAGGTTGTTATTTCCGCACCTGCTGGCAATGATCTGAAGACAATCGTATTCTCCGTAAACCAGGATACACTTACAGCTGATGACAAGATCATCTCCGCTGCATCCTGTACAACAAACTGCCTTGCACCGATGGCTAAGGCTCTGAATGATTATGCACCGATCCAGTCCGGTATCATGAGCACAATCCATGCATACACAGGTGATCAGATGATCCTTGACGGACCGCACAGAAAGGGCGATCTCAGAAGAGCACGTGCCGGCGCTGCAAACATCGTTCCGAACTCCACAGGAGCTGCAAAGGCTATCGGCCTTGTTATTCCTGAGCTGAACGGAAAGCTGATCGGCTCTGCACAGAGAGTTCCGGTTCCGACAGGTTCCACCACCATTCTTACAGCTGTTGTTAAGAAGGCAGGCGTTACCAAGGAAGACATCAATGCAGCTATGAAGGCAGCAGCAAGCGAGTCCTTCGGCTACAATGAGGATCCGATCGTATCTTCCGACGTTATCGGTATGAGATATGGTTCTCTGTTCGATGCAACTCAGACAATGGTTGCTCAGATCGCAGATGATCTGTATGAGGTACAGGTAGTTTCCTGGTATGACAATGAGAATTCTTACACATCTCAGATGGTAAGAACCATCAAGTACTTCGCTGAGCTTGACAGCAGTCTCAATGACTAATCAGCCACGCGACCTCGAAACATATTAAAACCTATCTGGGGCTCGGTCTGTATGGGCCGGGCCCTTATCATTTTTATGACCGTTCTGCCATAGTATCATTCCCGGATACAGTGCAGGCATTTCATGCCTGATCTGCAACGGAAAGGATCTATTGCGTAAGTATAAAATATATTAAACAGGAGGATAAGAAATGTCACTCAACAAGAAATCCGTAGATGATATCAATGTTAAGGGCCAGCGCGTACTGTGCCGCTGCGACTTCAACGTACCCTTAAAGGACGGCAAGATCACAGACGAGAACCGTCTGGTGGCTGCACTTCCCACCATCAAGAAACTGATCGCTGACGGCGGTAAGATCATCCTTTGCTCTCACCTGGGCAAGGTTAAGACCGATGAGGATAAGCTGACAAAGACTCTTGCTCCGGTAGCTGTTCGTCTTTCCGAACTGCTGGGTCAGGAGGTTAAGTTCGTTGCCAACGAGAACGTAGTAGGACCGAACGTAGTAGAAGCTGTTAACGCTATGCAGGACGGCGAGGTTATCCTTCTTGAGAACACACGTTTCCGCAAGGAAGAGACCAAGAACGGAGAGGAGTTCTCCAAGGATCTGGCAAGCATCGCAGATGTATTCGTAAACGACGCATTCGGTACTGCTCACCGTGCACACTGCTCGAACGTTGGTGTTACCCAGTTCGTTGATACAGCAGTTGTTGGTTACCTGATGCAGAAGGAGATCGATTTCCTCGGTAATGCCGTTGAGAATCCGGTTCGTCCCTTCGTAGCGATCCTCGGTGGTGCAAAGGTAGCAGATAAGCTGAACGTTATCTCCAACCTGCTTGAGAAGTGCGACACTCTTATCATCGGCGGTGGTATGGCTTATACCTTCCTGAAGGCTCAGGGCAAGGAAGTTGGTCTGTCTCTGGTAGATGATTCCAAGATCGATTACTGTAAGGAAATGATCGAGAAGGCTGAGAAGCTTGGCAAGAAGCTCCTCCTTCCGGTTGATACCGTTGTTGCAGCAGGCTTCCCGGATCCGATCGACGGACCGATCGAGGTAAAGACCGTTGCATCCGATGCCATCCCGGCTGATATGGAAGGTCTTGATATCGGTGAGGAGACAAGAGCACTCTTCGCAGAGGCTGCAAAGACTGCAAAGACCGTTGTTTGGAACGGACCGATGGGCGTATTTGAGAATCCGACTCTGGCAGCAGGTACTATCGCAGTTGCTCAGGCACTGGCTGAGACAGACGCTACAACCATCATCGGTGGTGGCGATTCCGCAGCAGCATGTAACCAGCTTGGATTCGGCGACAAGATGAGCCACATTTCCACAGGTGGCGGCGCTTCCCTTGAGTTCCTTGAGGGTAAGGAGCTTCCGGGCGTAGCAGCAGCTAATGACAAGTAGTCGCGAACATATATAAAAGATAGGAGAATAACATGGCAGGATTTTCATTATGGCAGAAGATTGAAGAGGAACTTGAGAAATTACAGAATCCCAGAAAGAAGATCATCGCAGGTAACTGGAAGATGAACAAGACTCCCTCCGAGGCAGTTGCACTTGTTGAAGAGCTGAAGGATCTGGTAAAGAATGACAAGGTTGATGTAGTTTACTGTGTTCCCGCCATTGATATCGTTCCCGTAGTGGAAGCTGTTAAGGGAACAAATGTTAAGGTCGGAGCAGAGAACTTCTACATCGAGGACAGCGGAGCTTATACCGGTGAGATTTCTGCACCGATGCTGAAGGATGCCGGTGTTGAGTATGTTATCATCGGACACTCAGAGCGCCGCGAATACTTCAAGGAGGATGACGCCTTCCTGAACAAGAAGGTAAAGAAGGCCATCGAAGCCGGTCTTACACCGATCCTTTGCTGCGGTGAGTCCTTAGAGCAGAGAGAAATGGGTGTTACCATGGATTGGATCCGTTATCAGATCAAGTCCGATCTGTATGGAGTTTCCGCTGACGATGTAAAGAACATCGTTATCGCGTATGAGCCGATCTGGGCAATCGGAACCGGTAAGACTGCAACTACAGAGCAGGCTGAAGAGGTTTGCCGCAACATCCGTTACTGCATCGCCGAAATGTATGACATTGCAACAGCTGTTGCAGTCCGCATCCAGTACGGCGGATCCGTAAATGCAGGAAATGCCGCAGAGCTTTTTGCTCAGCCGAACATCGATGGTGGTCTGGTAGGCGGAGCTTCTCTGAAGGCAGACTTCGGAAAGATCGTAAACTATTAAGATTTTTCGAACTTTGTTATTACAATAACATCGAAAAAGGGGGTTATCATGAAGAAGTTTTTTGCTGAATTCAAAGAATTTGCAATGAAGGGCAATGTCATGGATATGGCAATCGGTGTTATCATCGGTGCTGCATTCAAGGCGATCATCGATGCTCTGGTTAACGACATCATCAGTCCCATCATCGGATGCTTTATCCAGGGTGGTATGGAAAATTGGACGGTTACCATAGGAGAGGCTCAGCTTGGACTTGGTGCATTCCTCATGGCGATCATTAACTTCCTGATCATAGCATTTGTTCTGTTCTGTGTGATCAAAACAATGAACAAACTGATCAATCTTCGGAAGAAACCCGAAGAAGAAGCAGCTCCTCTTACCAAGAAGTGCCCGCTTTGTCAGAGCGAGATCGATATCAAGGCCATCAAGTGCCCCTGTTGTACAGGAGATATCCAGTAAGCATACAATAAGAAAGACTGTCGGCGAAACCGGCAGTCTTTTTTATTGTGCAAAATGAGTCATACAAAGCAGCACTTCATTTATGCGTAATCGTATTTACATGCAAAACATTTCCTGTAGATGCTCCGGCGAAAGAAGAGCGTTGTCATCAAGATTTGTCAGGAAATCTTCAAAGCACTCGGCCAGCCAGCGTTCATGGATGAAGATGGCTCTGCTTCCCTGAAAGATCGGGACAAATGAGACCGTGCGTCCGGATACAATATGAATGGCCCAGTTTTTCGATATGGGAAATACATCCGGCCTCACGATATCCAGTGTCTGTCCCAGGCGGCTCTGCAACATCTGCATGAGCATCGGAAGATCTTCCTTCCTGGCAGTAAGATCCATTTGAAGTTCCTGAAGTCTTTTACTTCCGAGAAATGCCTGAAAGCCTTCAGGTGTTACGTACTCATGATATTCCGTATGCTGGAAAGCATGAACGTGAGTCATGTATAGTTCCTGTAACTCCGCAGGCAGATAGGTCCGGATCAGCTCATCCGTTGCGATATATGAAATTCCGGGCTGCCAGGACAGGTACCAGGTTTTTGTTTCATCTGGGAGCCGAAGAAGGGTTGGTATATAATCCTCGATGGTATCCACATTTGTGATCAGCGGCTTCATTCTTGTCAGCTGATGTTCAAAGCCCTGACGATACTCTGTCAGAAATGAGGCATCAGAAAGGAAGAGTCCTCCGTCACAACCGGTGTTAATAAGAAGCACACCAAAAGGAAGGATCATATAGTAAGGATAGAGTGATCCGAGATGATCCTCCATGGTTGATGGATTATAATAGTAGTAGCTTCGGAAGTCTCCGGAATATGAGATAAGAAACCGGATATATTCCTGATAATCATGGAACAGTTCCTCCGGATCAGAGGGAGTTCTCATGAAGAAGCTCAGGATGTGCCGGAACTGCGGCGCATTTGAATCCGAAGAAGAAGGGTCCTGTTCATTCCTGCTCCCGGCGGAAAGGGCGCGCTCCATGGAATAAAAATCCAGTGTATAGAGAGCCTTCAGGGAAAGGAAAAGATCGATCTGGTTCTCCTGATAATCCCTGGAATGGAGAAGCGCCGCATAAATAAAGCTTTTCAGCTCTGAAACGCTATGGAAAGCAATGGTTCCGGTGAAAGAATCTGCAGCAGCCGTCAGATTCACAGGATAGCCGGAATCATAAAACTGCTGATCGTCACTCTCGGACAGGAGTTTCAGAAGAGAAAGCACGATCCTGCGACTTTTATAGCATTTGTCCCCAAGTCTGTCATACAGCCAGGCCTCCTTCAGAACTGCCGTATCCGTCTCCGGGAGCATCAGTGCATTTAATATCAGACTGAACTGTTCCTCAGTGGGGATCCTTTTCCCCTTCAGGATCTGAAAGAAGCTGGAGCGATCGATGCCTGTTCTCTGTATTAATGAATTCTTTGATTCAGAATAATCCTCCATGATCCTCGAAAGAGAGTCTCCAAAGTGCTCGTACATGGTGCAGTTCCTTTCTCTTATATATTGAACATCTGATTCATGTTTTCTCCGTGATCAACGGATGGTCCATGATTGCCCGGAAACCGGGGCAGTGGCATGCCTGATGATAAAAATGCGTCGACCCGCGCCACTATGCAGCCCCTATACGGAATGATATACTAAAGCAGTGTACATAACAAGTGGTTTTCCTCGAAAATGAGGTACAAATGGAGGAGAGAGATGAAGCATAAGGGAAAAATCAAACTTATCATTCTGCTAGTAGCATTGAACACTTTGTTCTTATGTTCATTCGTTTCGGAAGCTGCGGGAGACAGCATCACAAATGCCATTCCCATCACAACAGGTACAACTTATACAGGGAGCATTACCAATGAACAGACTTCTACATGGTATTCATTTCATCTGAACACTTCCGGAAGAGTTGTGTTTACTGAAGCTTTTTTTGTCGATTTTATCAGATTCTACATTTACGATGGGAACGGACATCAGGTCCGATATTCATACGGTAATTGGGACTCAAATACCAAGATGGGATCTTATACAGAGGTGATCGATCTGACTTCCGGAGATTATTATCTGGCTGTTGTAAGAGGCAGTGATTGGGATAAGTCGCTCGGAGAATTCCGTTTTTTCATGAACTACTATCCGGCAGATGAATCTTTCAATGAAACACTGGACGGATCCAATAACACATTTGAAACTGCAAGTCCGATCTCTCTCAACAAGAGCTACAAGGGGCAGATTGCTGCAAATGATAACACTGATTATTATAAAGTAAATGTTCCTGCAGCCGGAACCATGAAGATTGAAGTAACTTCGAACATCCGGTGGGCATTTATGTACGTCTATGACAAAAACAGAACTCAGCTGGTTCGCAGGTATATCACCTTTGATGATACTACCAAAACCTCCAAGGATGTATTTGTGGTGGACGTAACCGCCGGGATCAATTATTTCTGTATCGTTCAGACGAATGACAGTAAAAACTTATACACAAACGGTAATTACAATTTAAAGATCACAACGATCGTTCCCGGCTGGCATAAAACATCATCAGGAAAGTTCTGGTATCAATATGCCGACGGAACAAAACCGAAGAGCACATTTGCCACCATCAATAACAAAAAATACTATTTTGATGCCAACGGATACCGGGTAAAGGGCTGGAAGCTGATCAAAAACGAATGGTATTATTTCAATTCCAACGGAGTTCTTGCTACCGGATGGACAAAGATCGGAAGCAAGTACTATTACCTGAGTTCTGAGGGCAAATGCTGTTACGGATGGCATTATGAAGGTAATAATGCATATTATCTGAAGAAGGACGGCTCCATGGCAGTGGGCTGGCTGAAGATCGACGGATATTATTACTACTTTAAGGCCTCCGGCGCCAGAGCTACAGGCTGGCTGTACTCCGGAAAGAAGTACTATTACCTCGATTCCTATGGACGGATGCAGACAGGCTGGCAGTATTACAGCGGTGATTACTACTATCTGAATTCCAGTGGTGCGATGGTGACCGGTTGGCAGAAGATCGACCGGAAATGGTATTACTTCAAGGCCAGCGGTGCAAGAGTAACCGGCTGGAAGAAGCTTTCCGGTAAATGGTACTACTTCAACTATAACGGACAGATGAGAACCGATAAGCTGTACGAAAACGGAAAGTATTATTATTTCAATTCTGACGGAACCTGCAGAAATCCGTAGTTCATTTTCGAACGATTGCTTAGGGCACCATCATGGTGAACTTGATGCCTGCCCGGCACCCTTATCGAGCAAATGAAAGGTCCGGGGAGCAATCCCCGGATTTTTTCAGATTGTTCTTGCAAATCTTTGTCCGGAAATGTAGAATAGTATCTCAGTAAATGAAATCGATACAAAAAGGATGGCGGATTCAGAGTATGAAAAACAAGAAGAAAGCGGATATCTTTTTGACTTTTGCGATCATAGTTCTTGTGGTCCTGATCAGTTTCGGAACCTTTATCGCAGTACGCCCCATGTTCCGTGACAATCATTCCGGAGATTCAAATGAGTTGAATTCTTCCGAAGACAGTACGGATAATACGGAAGCGGACGTAACTACAGAGAAGAAAACAGAAGAGGTTACGACCGAGGCTGTGACTGAGCCGAAGACAACAGCAAAGACCGAGGCCACAACCACGGAAGCTGCTACACCGGCTACAACCGAGGCTACAACTGCTACAACCACAGCTGCAAGAACCACAGAGGCAACCGTGGCACCGACTGAGGCTCCGACGGAAGCACCTACTCAGGCTCCGACAGAAGCACCGACCGAGGCTCCGACAGAAGCACCGACCGAGGCTCCGACGGAAGCGCCGACCGAGGCTCCAACAGAAAAGCCCACCGAGAAGCCGACGGAAAAGCCGACTGAGAAGCCGACTGAGGAACCCACCGAGGAACCGACTGAGGAACCCACCGAAGAGCCGACTGAGGAACCCACCGAGGAGAAAACCGAAGATCAGGGTCCGGTCAATCGGCCGTAACAGATAGAATGCATGACAGAGGGACAGGTTCAGTGTCACGTGAAGATGTGACACTGAACCTGTCCCTCTGTCATGCTGTCATGTCCTTATTTACTGCAGCCTTAGCTCCTTAAGGGTCGAAACGGCTGTTGTATATGCTGCATCCTCCAACTCCATATCCATTGGCTTCAACCGGAAGGAGGGATCCTTGCTGTGGATCAGCTCTTCCATATAGCTTTTCAGGAAGAAAGGATTTCTTACCAGAAGGGGACCGATGGTATAGGTTCCCAGGAAATGAATCCTCCGTATGCCTTCCTGTCTTTCGTCATCGTGATAGAATGCTTCTTCCCTGGAATCCACCGTAGCTCCGGAATGGTTCTCAAAGCCAACCAGAACATGCTCGCCATAGCGAAGCAACAGATCGTGAACCGTTCTTGTTTTATATTCTGTAGAGAAATCCAGAAGCCCAAGTGCCTTATAGCTCTTTGAGGGCATACGAATCTCCTTCCCGAAGAGTTCGAAGGAATTGCCGGTAGCCAGAATGTGGGTCCCGTGTTCTATCGCATACGCAAGTTCATTTTTGTATTTCCGAATGTCGGTCAGCGCAAGGATCAGGCTTCGTTCAACGCCGCAGCCCATATAGATCCAGTCATAGGAAGCGATATCCTTCGGATCATCCAGCGAAAGATAATCTACCTCGACATCGATCCCCTGTTCACGTAAATGATACTCGAGAATCCTAACATTTCCGCTTTCCCCGTAGAGATTCAGAAGATCATGGTATAAAAATGCAAGTTTCATTTTCATCAGTACTTGTTCACCTCCTCCAGGAAGGGCGGGATATAGTCAAAGTTCAGGATTCCGTAGACGTCTCCGGTGGTCTTTTTCAGCCTCTTGGCGAGTCCGTCCAGGGTATCCATCCGGATGACCTTTTCCTTCGGGAAGCCTGCCAGCTTGCATCGAAGCGCAAAATCCGCCGCATAGGGACCGGCGCAGATCACTTCCTGAACATCAGGAACATTTAACGCTTCCAGATCCAGATCATAGACCCAGGAAAGATCGAAATGACTGTACCTGCGGCTAATCTCACGAAGCCCCATGACCAGGACCTTCGGTCCGGGCTGTTTCAGAGTGTAATAATGAGCCAGGTTATAAGTGGCATTGTTCTCGGCCTTGCAGTTGATCGCTATGAAACGTCGTCCCTTCTTCTCGGTCTCGGAGTAGATCTTTTCGGATATCTTTTCACGGTCAAGCGCTGCCTGTACCTCTTTCTTCGGAAGCTTCAGAAGATCTGCAACACCGTAGGCAGCCGCAAGATTATACATATGGAAGAGCAGAAGCGGATCTACGGAGAAGGAAAGATCCCTGTTGATGGTGATGGACTTCTTCACAGGATCCACGTCCGTAACTGCGTAATCCACTTTTCCACGGGAGAAACCACAGCCGGGGCAGGTGAAATCACCCACGGTTCCATAATGATACCAGGCATAGTTCATTTTACGCCCGCATTTCGGACAGTACGCACAGTCCTTTACCGCAGTCGGAAGGTCTTCGAAATCATTTGTCATACGGTTGATACCGAAGGAGTGGAATTTGTCCGGATGGGAGAGTGCCATCTGCTTCGTGATGGGGTCATCTCCGTTGCAGAGAAGCTCTGCGGAGTCCGTGACTCCCTTCTCGATCTCGCGATAGACCAGATCATAGTTTCCCTGTCTCGGAGGCTGGTCACGGGTCAGATTGTTCAGAACGATCAGGTTCGGACGAATATGCTTTGTAACAACCTTCAGATAGCGTTCATCCACCTCAAGCACGATCGCATCCTCGGGAATCTTTCCTCCCCAGGTTACATGCTTCAGCATGGTGGAGGCGATACCGCGGATCATATTGGAACCTTCTATATTATGACAGACGGTCATTCCGCTGTTTCGGAGCAGATTAGCGATGATGGAGGTGGTGGAACCCTTGCCGCTGCTTCCGGTCACCATGATCACCTTATCCGGATATTTCAGTTTGGACAGATAACTCGGAAAGAGCTTGATGACGAATTTTCCGGGAAATGTACTTCCGTCTTTATGAAACAGTCTCTCGGCAAGAAGTATGGATTTGCCGATGGCCGTACCTAAAAATCGAATCATATGAATTGTCCTTTCTTTACAGTTTCCGGGAAAAATCCCAAGGCTTATTTTACCACAACATTCGTTGACTGTATAATACTAAAATGCTAAAATCTTACTTAGGTTTTCTTCTATAGATCTTGAGAGGAGAAGGTATGAGTAACGAACAGAATCCAATTGATTCCGGAGATCAGCAGTACGCACTGCAGGTCTATTCACCTCAGCTGGCACAGCAGCAGATTTATGATCAGCAGCCACAGCAGGGCTATGGTCAGCAGGGCTATGGGCAACAGAGCTATGGACAGCAGGGCTACGGACAACAAAACTATGGCCAGCAGGGTTACGGACAACAGGGCTATGGCCAGCAGAGTTATGGGCAGCAGGGCTACAGCCAGCAGCCACAGCAGAGCTACGGACAGCAGGGTTACAGCCAGCAGCCACAGCAGGGTTACGGACAGCAGAGCTATGGGCAGCAGAATTATGGCCAGCAGGGCTACAGCCAGCAGAACTATGGTCAGCAGGGCTATGGACAACAGCCACAGCAGAACTACGGTCAGCAGGGCTACGTTCAGCAGTCCCAGCAGAACTATGGTCAGCAGGGCTACGGACAACAGCCACAGCAGAACTATGGCCAGCAGAGCTACGGACAGCAGTCTCAGCATAATTATGGTCAGCAAGGTTACGGACAGCAGCCACTGCAGAATTACGGCCAACAGGGCTATGGCCAGCAGCCTCAGCAGAATTACGACCAACAGGGCTATGGCCAACAGCCTCAGCAGAATTACGGCCAACAGGGCTATGGCCAACAGCCTCAGCAAGGCTATGGTCAGCAGGGCTATGGTCAGCAACCTGATTTTTTCACACCGACAGGTTATGGGACAAATCCCGTTCCCCCGAGGGCTCCCTCCGGAAAGGGGAAGAAGATTGCGATCATATGCTCGATCGCAGCAGTTGTTGTCGCAGTAGTGTTGGTACTTGTCCTTGTGGTATTCAGAAGCCCCGGCGGACAAGCCACCAAGGAAGCAGCCTGCCAGGCTTATATAGAAGCCATTAATGCCCATAATGCCGGAGATATGCTGAGCTTAATGCTTCCGCCCGAGGCACAGTCTGCTCTGGATGATTATTGTATGAATCGCTATAATATGTCTGCAAAACAATACATGGACGCTAATTTTGATAAGGAATTCGGCGCAAATACCGAATATCGTTATGTGCGATCGGAAGACCGCAGACAATACGATCTCGATAGGATTGAAGAACTTGAAGATGATATACTGAATGAAATCGGTGTCAAGATTAAAATTGAGGAGGCATTCAGAGTTCGTATCTATTTTGAAACAAAGGACTCTGGCAATTCCAGCTTCCGTGAAGACGAGTGGGACGAGGACCATGAAAATGTTGAAGTATATAAAGTCGACGGGAAATGGTATATATGGCCGTAAGTTCTCAGTATCTCCTGATCATCTTTGAAAAAAGCTCTTGCAAATAACGAAATTCTGTGATATATTCGTTTGGTATGATTTTTTAGATAGTTTTTCAGGAGGGTTTCATCGTGAGAACCGGACTTACTATTGCTTTTATTGTTGTATGTGTACTGCTCAGTATCGTAATTCTGATGCAGGAAGGTAAAGAAAACGGATTGACCGGCACACTGACCGGAAGCGCTGATACATATTGGGCCAAGAACAAAGGGCATTCCAAGGACGCTATGATCAAGAAGATCACGGTTGTTCTGGCAGTGCTGTTCTTCCTGTTGGCCGGTGCACTCAGTTCCAAATGGGTTGCGTAAGACTTTGTAAGGTGCTTTGAATCTGATTCGAAGCACCTTTTCTTTTACGCATTGAAGGAGGTCTTCCCCTCCTTCCTGAGTTTGAAGTGAGCATGATCTGGGGGTGATCATATGGAGAATTGGGATGAATGGAAGGAAAGACTGCAGGTCTTTCTTCATGCAAAAGATTATAAGCCTCTGAAACTGAAGGAACTCTGTTTTCTGATGGAGATCAAAGGAGATGACAGGGATGATTTCCTGGAGCTTCTGAATACCATGGAACGGGAGGGTGCCATCGTCCGGACGAAGCAGAACCGGTATATGCCTCTTCCGAAGGGAATGCTGACAGGCGATTTTATGGGTAGCCGGAAGGGCTACGGCTTCGTACGTGTGGAGGGCTATGATGAGGATTTCTTTATCCCCGAGCACGGCGTAAACGGCGCATTTCAGGGAGACCGTGTCATGATCCGGCTTTCCACGACAAATCGCGGTCCCAGAACAGAGGCTGAAGTAACGAAGATCCTGTCCCGCGGCATCACAACCGTTACGGGAACCTTCCGTCTGCGTGACGGCATCGGCTTTATCACCACAGGAAACAAACGTCTGGGAACCGATGTCTATGTTCCCGCCGGAAAGTACGGAAAGGCTGTGGACGGAAATATCGTTGTGGCCGAAATAGAAAAATATGACACCGGCGGCGGTGCACCTGAAGGAAAGATTGTTGAGATTCTCGGGCATATTGATGATCCGAAGGATGATATTATCGCCGTGATCCGTGCATTTAACATCCCGGAGGAATTTCCGGAGGATGTATATCAGCAGCTGGCTGAGGTACCCGATACGGTCACGGAGCAGGACCTGGAGGGTCGAAGAGATTTTCGTACCTGGGAAACGGTTACCATTGACGGTGAAACCGCAAAGGATTTTGACGATGCCATCACTTTAACCGAGGAGAACGGCATCTATCACCTTGGAGTTCATATCGCCGATGTATCCCATTATGTCCGGGAAGGCAGCCCGCTGGACAAGGAAGCACTGCGTCGCGGTACAAGCGTATATCTGGCGGACACGGTGGTTCCCATGCTGCCGCATCAGCTGTCAAATGGGATCTGCTCCCTGAATCCGGATGTGGACCGGCTGGTACTCAGCTGTCTGATGGATATCGATCAGAAGGGACAGATCCTGTCTCATGAGATCTGTGAGGGCGTGATCCATTCGGATGCAAGAATGACCTATACCGATGTATATAAGCTGATCGAGGAAACTGAGGATGCTCCGGTGGAACGATATGAAAAGCTGATCCCCTTCTTCAAAAGAATGGCACGGCTTTCGGCTATCCTCAGAGAACGCCGTCATGAACGGGGTTCCATCGACTTTGATCTTCAGGAAACGGAGATTGTGGTGGGTGAAGACGGAAAACCCACGGAGATCCGCGCCCATGACAGAAATGTGGCTACAAAGCTGATCGAAGATTTCATGCTGGCCGCAAATGAGACCATAGCCGAGGATGTCTTCTGGCAGGAACTGCCATTTGAATACAGGGTACATGAAGCTCCGGATGACAAAAAGGTGGAAGCACTGAAATATATGCTCCGCACCTTTAATCTGTATCTTCATGGCGGAAGAGAGGCGATCCATCCCAAGGAATTCCAGCGGATCCTGCGGGAAATCGAAGGACAGCCCTATGAAGCCATGATCTCGAAGCTGACCCTCCGGACCATGCAGCAGGCCCGTTACGGGACCGTATGTGCCGGACATTTCGGACTGGCGACCAAGTATTACTGCCATTTCACCTCACCGATCCGGCGGTATCCGGATCTACAGATCCATCGTATCCTGAAGGAGAATCTTCACGGAACGCTGGATGCAAAGAGAATCAAGCATTATGAGAAGCTGCTTCCCGGTGTGGCTGCAGACAATTCCGCCAAGGAACGAAGAGCGGATGACGCAGAGCGGGATGTGGACAAGCTGAAACAGATCGAATATATGGAGGATCATCTGGGAGAGGAGTATGACGGAATCATTTCCGGCTTCAATTCTCAGGCCATTTATGTGGAGCTTCCGAGTACCATAGAAGGTATCGTCCCACTGGGAAGTCTTTCGGATGATTTCTATGAATATCACGAGGAATCCTTCCAGATGATAGGAAACCGGACAAAGAGGACCTATAACCTCGGGGATCCGGCCCATATTCAGGTGGTTCGGACCGACAAGGCAGAACGGAGGATCGAGTTCCGTTTCGTTGAAAAGGAGGAAACCACTTAGTTAAGAACCTCTACGGACGAAGACAGAGCGTGGACAGAACGAGGATAAAAAAATGAAACAGGAAGCTGAAAAGCTGATCGCAAATAATAAGAAAGCCTATCATGAGTACTTTATCGAGGAAACCTATGAAGCAGGGATAGCCCTTGCAGGAACGGAGGTAAAGTCTCTTCGCATGGGTCAGTGCAGCATTAAGGAATCCTATGTGGGCGTAGAAGCCGGAGAGATGTTCATTTATCATATGCACATCAATCCCTATGAAAAAGGAAACATTTTCAACAAGGATCCGCTTCGCACAAGAAAGCTGTTACTTCATAAATCGGAGATCCGAAAGCTGGCAGGTGCCTCTTCGGAAGCCGGTTATACGATCATGCCACTGAAGGTGTATTTCAAAAACGGCAGAGCCAAGGTCCTGATCGGTCTTGCCAGGGGAAAGAAGCTGTTCGATAAGAGAGCGGATATCGCAAAGAAGGACCAAAGACGGGAAGCCGAAAGGGATTTCAAGGTAAGGAATCTGAAGTGACGTCTCCGAACACAGAATTTTTGCTTGATTTTGTCAGGTATAACGATTAAAATAGTTTCGTTATACAACATTAAAGGAAGTGCATTAAAATGAGTCAGGAAAAAGTAGACCGTTATAAAGAGGAAAAGAAGAATCGCGCCAAAACAATGAAAAGAGCAAAGATCAAGAAGGTGATCATCATCTTCCTTGTTGCTCTGGTTGTCGGCGCAGCCATCGGTATTCCGCTTGGGCGCTGGATCTATAACTACCAGCAGGAGCATAAATCCAAGGAAGATACCTTTATCGACTCCCATAATTATGAAGAATGGTTCAATAATTACTGGGTTGAGAATTACGCGAACCTTTATACAGGCGCTGAACTGACATCCGAGGAAAAAACAGCTTCGGATACAACTGATACCACAGAGGCAGCAACAGAAGCAGGATCCACGGAAGCAGGATCCACGGAAGCAGGATCCACTGAAGCCGCATCCACCGAGACAGCATCAACAGAAGCGGGTTCCACAGAAGCTGAAACACCGGATGCACAGTAATATCGTTCCACAAAGGAACAGAAGCCGGATTCCGGCTTTTATATAAAACCAGGGGTTGTACTGGTTTCGACAGGGATTTAGAAATCCCGGCAGCCATCCGTGGTCCGGATCCACGTTAAAAGTCGGACAAAAAATAAACGCTGAAGATAATCATTTAGCAGTAGCTGCCTAAGGGCGGCTTGTCGGCCGGAGGGTCATCCGCTGCTCACCGTGTCCGGCATCGAACAGGCGGAGAACGTTCTTCCCAAAGCTTTGAGGGTTGAAACGAATGATGAAGCTACTGATCCTATGAGCCTGTCTTTGGGCGCTTAGGTGAGGGAATCTTAAAACAGAGACTGTGATGGGAGACACCGGTATGGAAGGGTCTTTGGACGCGGGTTCGATTCCCGCCAGCTCCATGAAAAAAGCAGCCGTCATCGACGGTTGCTTTTTTCTGTGCGGGAATCGAACGGCAAGGCCGAGATGCAACGCATCGAGAGAAGGGCCCGGTGGGCCCTTCGAGCCGAAGCCCGGCCTGAAAGGCGGCTATGCCGCCGGTGGGATTCCCGCCAGCTCCATGAAAAAAGCAGCCGTCATCGACGGTTGCTTTTTTCTATGCGGGAATCGAACGGCAAGGCCGAGATGCAACGCATCGAGAGAAGGGCCCGAAATGCTTTTTTCTATTTGGTACGGGGCCGCCGGGTCATAAGGTTCTGAATGCAGCAGGCGGCATAGGCCCGGAGATGTTCGGGATTTCCAAGCAGATTGTCATCTGCTGCAATGTAGGTATCCTTCTTTTGGACAGGATCCTCGTAGACGGTGGCTCCTGTGTAACCGGCGCAGGGAAGGTAGAAGCCGGATTGAAGCTCGCGGGTGATCTGACAACGGCAGGGTTCCTGACGGATCCGTATCTCCAGTGAGACTTTATTTCCTTCACCTCTCAGCATCATACCGCCTCCGGTGGTCACCAGCGGACAGGGCAGGGATTCTTCACAGGTCATGGGGAGGTTCAGACAGAGTACATTTCCTTTCTGCTCCATGGACAGATCTGCGATGCGGAAGGTTCCGGCGCAGAGCCCGGTGAGCGCGTTCATTCGTGCCAGATGGAACATGCCTTCCAAATCGTCCCGGTTATGAAGGAGTACCAGATCCCTGTTCCTTCTGCTTCCGGATGAGAGATAGGACAGATATACCCCGATCAGCTGTCCTCCGTCATACTTGTCATCACGATGGATCCCCAGATACTGTTCCACGGTTTTCTGTCTCACATTCGGGAGGCCGAGAGCATATTTGAACGGACGGATCTCCTTCAGGAAATCCACGGAGCGAAGTGCCGACATCCGGTCCGGGATGTCGATCCCGAGGCTTTGGCGGACCTTCTCCATACGCGCCCTTACGAAGGGGATATCGAAGGTATCTCCGTTAAAATGATACAGAACGCGCTTTCCCTCCAGCAGCTCCATGAAGCGGGAAAGCATGGCAGGTTCACTCCGGCCGTCATCGTTAAAGAGCTGGAGGATCTCCCAGTGATCATCCTGCCAGAGGTTGATCCCGATGATATAGATAAAGGAATTTTTCGGAGAAAGACCCGTGGTCTCCAAGTCAAACATCAGGACATTTTCACGACCGTGGACAGCTGCCAGTTTATCCCATTCCGGCACCATATTCAGAGGGATTTTTTCGTCAAAAGTGATCATTTGGTATCCTTTTTTAGTCAAATGTGATAGAATGATTATAACATATTTTTTTTGTGTTGAAACTATTTCAAAATATGTTATAATCTTTTAGAGAATATTTTGTTTAATGGAGGAAGGCAGAATGATTCAACCGCTTGACATCAAAACACAGAATTTCAAGAAAGGTCTGTTCGGCTATAAACCCGGGGAAGTAGATGAGTTTAAGAACTCGGTTGCCCGTGCCTATGAAGAGGCATTCAACGAGAACGCAAAGCTCAAGGAAGAGAACGAAAGACTGAACAAGGTTATTGAAGAAAACCGCGTGAAGATTTTTGAGCTTGAGAAGCAGGTGAATGAAGCCGGATCAGCTAAGAAGGATGACAAGAAGAAGGAAGATCCCAAGAAGGCTGCACCGAAGAAGGACGACAAGAAGGGCTCCAAGTTTGAAGATGTTCCTTTAAAGGATTCCGGAGTAAAGGACGGAAAGAAGAAGGACGACTCTGCTGCATCTAAGTTCATTAAGCAGGCAGAGGAGACCACAGTCATCGGCGGTGACGACGATGAAGTATTTGTAGGTGAGATTGAGGAAGCTCGCAAGCCCGGAAAGGCAATGATCGGGGATGGCGAGGAAGAAGGCGGAGACGACTTCGAGTTCCTGTAAAAGCCGAATTTGCAACGAATCAGAGTGCTGCAGAAGTGTGGCACTCTTTTTTCGAGATTGGGGATATATGCTTTATTATATTAAGGGTACGATCGTGGAAGTCGGGACAGACAGTGTCATTCTGGATAACCATGGTATCGGCTTTGAAATCCATACAACCGGCCGGGTCCTGCAGGATCTGGTACGTCAGGGAACGGATGAGGTCCTCCTTTATACCCATCTGCAGATCCTGGAGAACGAACGTGTTCTCTACGGTTTTCCCGACAAGTCCGACATCCGTGTCTTCCGGCAGCTGATCTCTGTCAGCGGCGTCGGTCCGAAGGCCGCTCTGGCGATCCTGAATATACTGACCGTCGAAGAACTGTATTATGCCGTTCAGTCCGGAGATTCCAAGGCGATTTCCAAGGCGCAGGGCGTCGGAGCCAAGATCGCACAGCGTGTGATCGTCGATCTGAAGGGAGTTCTTCAGCCCGGCAGTGCTGATCCTGACATGGACGGCTTCTCCGGAAATATGGAGGAAAATGTGATCAGTGAAACGGCAGAAGCACTGACATCACTGGGATATTCCAATATGGATGCACTCCGTGCCATCCGTAAGGTTGAGGGTGCCGAATCAATGACCGTGGAGCAGCTCCTGTCGGCAGCGCTTCGTAAACTGTAGGTACAACTATGGAACGACGAATCATTACAACAGATGTAACGCCGGAGGAGGCTAAGACCGAAGCGGGTCTTCGTCCCTCCAGCTTTACGGAATACATCGGACAGGATAAGGTGAAGAAGAATCTGAGCGTCTTTATCCAGGCCGCAAAGAAGAGGAAGGAATCCCTGGACCATGTCCTTCTGTACGGACCTCCGGGACTTGGAAAGACGACTCTCGCAGGTATCATAGCCGAGGAAATGGGTGTTCAGATGAAGGTGACAAGCGGTCCGGCCATCGAAAAACCGGGTGAGATCGCCGCCATACTGAATAACCTTTCGGAGGGGGATGTGCTTTTCATCGACGAGATCCACCGCCTAAACAAGCAGGTGGAGGAGGTTCTCTATCCGGCTATGGAGGATTTTGCCATTGATATCGTGATCGGGAAAGGTGAAAGCGCCCGATCCATACGACTGTCGCTGCCTCATTTTACTCTGGTAGGAGCAACAACCCGTGCCGGCATGCTTTCGGCACCGCTGAGAGACCGGTTTGGCGTTGTGGACCGGCTGGAGTTCTACAGCATCCCGGATCTGATGCGGATCATTATCCGTTCCGCAAATGTTCTCGGGATCGATATCGATGAGGAGGGCGCTCTGGAGATCGCCAAACGATCCCGGGGAACGCCGCGCCTCGCGAACCGTCTTCTGAAAAGGGTCCGGGATTTCGCAGAGGTTGAACATTGCGGTAAAATAGATTATACTATTGCTAAGCGTGCGCTGGATCAGCTTGATGTGGACAGCGCCGGGCTGGATCAGACGGATCGTAATATCCTGGAAACGATCATCAGACAATTTCATGGCGGACCTGTCGGTCTGGAGGTTCTTGCCGCTGCCATAGGCGAGGATTCCGGCACGATAGAGGATGTGTATGAACCCTATCTGATAAAGAACGGCTTTATCAACCGGACACCGAGAGGACGTGTCGCTTCCGAGCAGGCGTACCGTCAGCTGGGACTGGAAGGCCTCCTTACGGAATAGGGGGAGAAGGAGAGAGACATGGCACAGAAGATCGATATACCTGTAGTGATCGGCGGAAAGGTTTATACCCTCAGCGGCTACGAGGGCGAGGATTATCTTCAGAATGTAGCAACCTATATCAACGGCAAGATAGCCGAGTGCAAGACCTCCGAGCAGTATCGCCGGATGAATACTGAATATCAGGGTGTTCTTCTCGCACTGAATATCGCGGATGATTATTTTAAGGCCAAGGACAAGGCGGAAGAGATCGCCCGTGATGATACGGAGAAGGAACAGCAGCTGTACGATCTCCGTCACGAGGTGATCGAAGCCCAGATCAAGCACGAGGCTGCTCTGAAGCTGGTGGAAGAGTATAAGGAACAGATCAACGCACTCCAGAGGAAGATCGTTCAGCTGGAGGCGGAAAAGGATAGAAATAATGATAAATAAGCGACCGGAAATCTTAGCACCCTGCGGAAATCCCGCTGCCTTTCGCGCAGCGCTTTCAGCGGGCGCAGATGCTGTCTATCTGGCAGCTGACCGGTTCGGTGCCCGTGCGTATGCGGGGAATTTTACGCGTGATGAGCTTCTTCAGACTATTGAAGAGGCTCATTTGCATGATGTAAAGGTTTATCTTACGCTGAATACGCTCCTGAAGGACGAAGAGCTACGAGAACTGCCGGAACTGCTGGATCCGCTCTACAAAGAGGGACTGGACGCCTGTCTGGTGCAGGATCTCGGTGTGTACAGGGTGCTTCGGGAACGGTATCCGGAGCTGGAGCTTCACGCCAGTACACAGATGAACCTCTGCTCATTGGAGGGAGCTGCCTACGCGAAGTCTCTTGGTTTTTCCAGAGTGGTTCCTGCAAGAGAACTGACTCTGGCGGAGCTTCGTCAGATCAGGGAGAAAGTCGGCATTGAGGTGGAAGCCTTTGTCCACGGTGCCATGTGCTTCTGCTACAGCGGTCGCTGTTATCTGTCCTCCTTTGCAGGAGGAAGGAGCGGAAACCGCGGTAGATGTGCCCAGCCGTGCCGTGAACTCTATAATAACAAATACCTGTTCTCCATGAAGGATCTCTGTACGCTGGAGTCCGTACCCGATCTGGTGGAGGCCGGGATCGATTCCCTGAAGATCGAAGGGCGGATGAAGAATGAGTACTATGTGGCGGCCTGCGTGGATGCATACAGGGAAATGGTAGATGACTGTATGGCCGGTGATTTCCGTCCGGAGAAGGCCGCCCGCTACAGAGAACGTCTGACAGAGGTGTTCCACAGAGGAGGGTTCACCGGAGGATACCTTTTCAACACCGGCAGTCCGGATATGCTGGACGAAGTACAGTCAGGTCATGCAGGAGTTTCGGTCGGGACCCTGACCGGGATCGGAAAGGGCGAGGTAAATGTTTCACTGGAAAAGGATCTACATGCAGGAGATTCCCTGGAGATCCTGCTTCCCAAAGGAAAGAAGAAGGAACCGGTCCGACTGACAGCACCGAAGGATGTGCCGGCAGGAAAAACGGCTGTTCTTCGTGCGCCCAGGACAGGAGAACTCTGCAGGGGGCTCTCTTTGATCCGTACAAGAAATGCCGCGTTGACGCGGGAGCTGGAGGAACGTTTCCTGAAGGAAGAAAGAAAGCTGCCCATTCGTATGTGGGTTAAACTGAAGGAGGGAGAGCCCTTCTCGATCGGCGCCGCGGTTGACATAACTCTTTGCGACAATAAAAACGGTGAACAGATTCCACTTTCGGCCGGCAACGATATCCGTAGGGAAGCGGACGCTGACTACGGTGATGCTTCAAGCGTGGAGACAACCGCCTTCGGGGACATTCCTGATATTGCCTCAGGCCGTCCCGTAACAGATGATATGATCCGTCAGAAGATCGGAACCCTTTCGGATACAGAGTATCGTCTGACTTCACTGACCATAGAAAATGACGGGAACCTTTTCCTTTCCGCCTCGCAGATCAAGCAGAAACGACGGGAGGTCCTGGAACAGCTGCGTGAGCTGATCCTTTCAAAGAAAAAGCGGGATCTGCCTGCAGAATCCGGTCATGAGAGTTCAGACAAACCATACATCATGTCAGAAACACATCCTGATCATGAGTTGATACATGATCAGTGTACAGAAAGGCAGGATAATAAGCATGGAAGCTTCGACATCGCTTTCATCTCCACCGTAGAAGATTTCCGCAAACTCCCTACGGACAGGATCGATGCCTGTGTCTTTGATCTCGGACTGTCCTGGATGGATCCGGAAGATATCCTGAAGCTCCGGCGGACCACAGATCCGAAGGTAAAATTTCTGATCGGTTTTCCCTATATCTACCGGACTCTGATCCCGGATGACAGAATGGAAGAGCTGCTGACTCTGGCCGAAGCTTTGGACGGTGCATACATTTCCGGGATCGACAGCTTTGCGTGGCTCCTGAAGAAGATGGAACAGAAGGGCCATGCAGAAGGACTGAGAACCGTCTTCCTGGGTGCTGCGCTGTACGCATATAACGGAATGGCTGCAATCCATTTTTCCGAAGCTGTACGCGGGTTCGCAAAGGAAATCTGGATGGAAGCGCCGTATGAGCTTTCCGCGGCCGAGATCGACCGGATCCCGCTGCCGGAAAATGTCCAAAGGATCACTTCGGTTTACGGACGTCTGCCCATGATGATCACCATGCAGAGAAGCAACGGAACCGGACAGAAGGAATTTCTGCACAGTGCCAGGGGAAGGGACGTAATACTTTATCGGAACCCGGAAATGTGTTATAATGTCATTTTAAGCGGTCTTCCGGTACTCCAGGACGCAGCATCCGGCGGAAGGGCTTATCATTTCACGAATGAAACGAAGGAGACAGTGGAGGGGATCCTGTCGGAAGGTGCTTCCGGCCTGAAGGGGATCCGACATCAGGGATTATTATGATCAATATCATCTGCCTGACATCCAAATATCTGGTACTGGTTTTTATGGCACTGTACACCATCAAGTGCTTTTCTTACTTTACCGCAAAGAATCAGAAACGGCGGAAGAGAAACCTGAATCTTCAGGTATTCTACATCTTCGCAATTCATTTTCTGTGCCATGTCATGCTGTTTTTCAACACCGATGACAAAACGGTACTGATATATTATCCGATTCAGATACTGATCGCGATCCTGTATATTGTGATCTTCCATGCGGTATACCCAAAGGCCTCCAGGCTTTTGATCAACAATATCACCTTCCTGACGCTGCTGGGTTACACCATGCTTACCCGTCTTGATCAGGGTCTTGCTGTCCGTCAGTTTATCCTGGCGACCGTCTGCCTCTTTCTGGCAAGCTTTCTTCCCTTCATCATGGGGAAGCTGCAGAAGAAAATGCGGAACTGGACGGTGCTGTACGGCGTCGGAGGAATCCTGTTCCTGCTCACGGTATTTATTCCCCATGTGGGACAGAATATCAACGGATCCAGAAACTGGATCAGCATTGCGGGGATCTCCCTGCAGCCCATGGAATTCGTTAAGGTCGTCTTCGTCCTCTTTGTGGCCAGCGCTTTGGTTAAGGCCGCGACTCTGAAGGATGTGGTGATCAACGGTATCATTTCCGCCGCATTCATGGCGGTTCTGGCAGTTGAGAAGGACTTCGGTGCCATTGCCATTTTCTACATTGCATACATTTCCATGGTTTACCTGGCCACCTCCCGTCCGATCTTCCTGATCGGAGGTATCCTGCTGGTGGTGGGAGTCGTGGTTCTTGGTTACATCCTGTTCAAGGATACCCTGTTCTACCACATTTCCGTCCGGGTGGAGGCCTGGAAGGATCCCTGGGCCAACCGGGAGACCGGAGGGTACCAGCTGAGTGAATCTTTGTTTGCCATAGGCACCGGAGGCTTCACCGGAATGGGACTCGGAAAGGGCATGCCCTATTATATCCCGGTCAGCGAGAGTGACTTTATCTTCTCGGCCATCTGCGAGGAGCTGGGCGTGATCTTCGGACTCTGTCTGATCCTGGTCTATGTCAGCGGTTTTATGGCCATGGCGAATATCGCCATGAAATGCAAGCAGCCATTCTACAAATATATGACCTTCGGCTTTGCGATCAGTTATATCGTTCAGGTATTCCTGAATATCGGCGGAGTCACGAAGTTTATACCATCCACCGGCGTTACACTGCCGCTGGTAAGCTATGGTATCAGCAGTGTGTTCGGTACACTCATCATGTTCTCCATGGTGCAGTTTGTATATATCTTAGTCGGTAAAGAAGGTGACGCGCTTGAAGAAGAGGAACGAGAACTCCGAGCCGCAGCAGCAGAATATACCGCCGCAGTTTCCGCAGCAGCCGGAGACGCCGGTGACGCAGCTGGAGGATTTCCTGCTCCGTAAGGAGAGAAGAGAAGAAAAGAATAAAAGGAAGAACAGGCCGATCGTCATTCTGACATACATTTTCGTTCTGCTTTTTATCGGTATGTTCGGATATATCATCTATTTCCAGGTGGCCGAAGCGGACCAGGTGGTGGCTGATACCAGCAACCGCAGGCAGGATGTGATGGCCGAGCTGGTGACCCGCGGGGAGATCGTGTCCTCTGACGGGGAGACTCTGGCCAGGACCACGGTGAAGGATAATGAGGAAGTCCGGGAATATCCCTATGGTGAGGTATTTGCCCAGGTGGTCGGATATAATGATTACGGTCGTTCCGGGATCGAGCTTTCCATGAATTTCCAGCTTCTGACCTCTCACGAAAATATCGTGACACAGGTAAAGGATGATCTGGCAGGCCGTAAGAAGGCCGGTGATACGGTGGTGACGACACTGGATACCAGGCTCCAGTCCGCCGCATATAAGGCCATGAAGAATCATAACGGGGCCGTAGTGGTCATGGAACCGGATACAGGCAAGATCCTTGCCATGGTATCAAAGCCCGGGTTTGATCCGAATAAGATCGATGAGGTATGGGACGAGATCCATACGGAGGAGGGCGAGAAGAGTACTGTGCTCCTGAATCGCGCCACAAACGGTCTCTATGCCCCGGGATCCACCTTTAAGGTGGTTACGGCTCTTCAGTATCTCCGTGAACACGGAACCGCCGACGGCTACAGCTATGACTGTACCGGCGAGGATTCCTTCTCGGGTGTGAAGATCATCTGCTATAAACACAGACAGCACGGAACCGTGGATCTGGAGCATTCCATTGGTTATTCCTGCAATACCAGCTTTGCAAATATCGGTATGAACGAGATCAGCATGAGCGGTCTTCGGACCACCTGCGAGGAGCTTCTCTATAATCAGGATATCCCCTATGACGGAGGCTGTAAGAAATCCAGCTTCGTTATGGACGGATCCACCAGCAGGGAAGCCATCCCTCAGACCGTGATCGGTCAGGGCGATACCCAGATCACCCCGCTGCATAACGCCATGATCATGTCGGCCATTGCCAACGGTGGCGTTCTGATGAAGCCGTATCTGGTGGATTCCATCAGGAATACCGCCGGAGACGAGGTGAAGAAATATAAGAGTTCCACGGTATCCTCCATTATTACCTCGAATGAAGCAAAGCAGCTGGCAGAGCTTCTTGCAGCACCTGCCGAATATGGTACCGCTTCATGGAAATTCTCCAATTATCGTCATAAGATCATCGGTAAGACCGGTACCGCCGAGTATGACTCCGCAGGGCATTGCAACTCCTGGTTTGTTGGCTATTCCAATCCTGAGGATCCGGACATCGTGGTCAGCGTCGTGATCGAGGATTCCGACTCCGACGGACTCACCGGAGTAGATGTTGCCGGGGCCGTATTTGAAGCCTATTATCCGTAAATAATCCTTGATAATAAGCCCTGTTATTGCTATAATTTACTAAGTTTATTCACACCATACGAACAGGGAGGACACGGCCGTGACAAAAGCAACGAGCTGTGGTGGTGTGGTCATCTTCCGTGGGAAGATTCTGTTACTGTACAAGAATTACAGAAACAAGTACGAGGGCTGGGTTTTACCGAAAGGCACCGTAGAACAGGGCGAGGATTTCAATCAGACGGCACTCCGGGAAGTTAAGGAAGAGTCCGGAGTATCCGCGCAGATCATGAAGTATGTAGGACGGACAAGCTATTCCTTCAGCGCATCCAATGATCTGATCAACAAAGAGGTCCACTGGTACCTGATGATGGCGGACAGCTATTACAGCAAACCACAGCGGGAGGAATACTTCTGTGATTCCGGTTATTACAAGTATCATGAAGCATACCACCTATTAAAGTTCCCGAATGAGAAGCAGATCCTGGAGCAGGCATATAGTGAGTACCTTACACTGAGAAATGCAAATCTCTGGGGAAGCAAAAAGTATTTTTAGGCAGAGCCCGGGACACCGGGCTCTTTCCATGAAAAAAAGCGCCGACAGGCAAAGATGATACAGAGAAGGGATACGCCTTACATGCTGAGCGATGAAGAATTAGATAAGATTCTTTCGGATATCAAGGAACAGAAAGAGAACCCCGCACCGGAGAAGCCCAAGACGGACCGTGCGGCTTATTTTCGTTCTCAGATGGAAACTGCACGGAAGAGAAGGAAGAGGAATTTGGTCCTGAACATTCTTCTGGTGGTATTTGCCGTGATCTTCCTGGCCTCCGGGATCTACCTGCTGAAGTACTACATGGACTCCCGGCAGAACAAAAAGCTGGTCAACAGTCTTAAGGAAATGATCGATGACAGCGGAAGCTTGGATCCGGGCGAGGATCCCGGATATACCACCTCGGACGCAAAGGTACCGGAATATGTTACGGTCGGTGACAAGAAGATCCAGCGGAAGTTCCGCAATCTGTATGAGAAGAACAATGACTTTGTAGGCTGGCTCACCATCGAAGGAACCAGCGTGGATCTTCCGGTCATGTACACTCCGGACCAGGAACAGAAATATCTTCGTAAGAATTTCGAAGGAGATTATGCACTCGCAGGAACTCCCTTCATCGCCTCCGAATCCGATCCGGAGAAACCTACGACAAATGTGATCATTTACGGACATAACATGAAGGACGGAAGCATGTTCTCCGACCTTCTGAAGTATAAGGACGAGGAGTTCTATCAGGAGCATAAGACCATCGAGTTCGATACCATCTATGACAACGGAACATATGAGGTCATCGCCGCATTTCCGGGACAGGTCCTGAATGTGGGTGAGGAGGGCTTCCGCTACTACGCCTTCTACGAAGCGCATTCTGCAGAAGAGATGGACACCTACGTCTCGGAGATAAAGAGCCGTTGCAGCTACACGATCCCTGCCACCGCATCCTACGGTGACCGACTGATCACCCTGTCCACCTGTGAAGACAGCGGAGCCAGTGAAGGCAAGCGTTACGTGGTGGTGGCAAGACGTATTCCGGACGATCAGGAAGAAGAGAAGTAGGATTACGGCGGCATGTCCGCCCGGGACATTGAAACGGCAATAAAAAAGGAACACCCTTGAAGATGTTCCTTACAGTGTGCCGGCAGTGGGAATCGAACCCACACACGGTTACCCGTAACAGATTTTGAGTCTGTCTCGTCTGCCAGTTCCGACATGCCGGCTGACACTCCGTGATTTTATCACAGAAGCCAATTGATTGTCAACCGAGAGGAGATGTATATGTTTCAGAGTAAGAAAAGAAAGGAACTGGAGGGCGTGATCCGTCAGATCCGTGTGGACCTGGCGAACAATTACAAGGACAATGCCTTGGAGAATCTGAACACCCTGAAGCAGGAAACAGAAGCTGCCAATGCTTCCGGTGCTCTGAAGCCGAAAGAGGTGGATGAGCTGAAGAAGCTGATCGAGGAGTTCGATCATGATATTAAGAATTTCAAGCGAACCTACTAGAAACGCTCCACTCTCTGTCAGGAATAAAATCTACGAGGAGGAAACTGTATGGAAAACCTCAGCAAATACATAGATCAACTGATCCGTTACGGCCTCACCCATGAACTGCTGGAGAAAGAGGATGTGATCTACACCAGAAACCGTCTGCTCCATCTGTTCCGGGAGGATGAGTACATTCCGTCGGACATTTCATCAGATACTGTCGAAGAGCCGTCGGTGGAGGCAGATCCATCCGAAAAGTCGGAGGATCTGGAGACGATTCTTTCGAAGCTGCTGGATATCGCCGTGGAACGTGGACTCTGCGAAGATTCCGTGACCTACCGGGATCTCTTTGACACAGAGATCATGAATATCCTTCTTCCGAGGCCCTCCGAGGTTTCGAAGACCTTCTGGGAGAAGTATAAGGAATCACCGGAAACGGCGACACAGTACTACTATGACCTCAGCAGGGCGTCCGATTATATCCGTACCTACCGGGTGAAGAAGGATCTTCGCTGGAAGGTGGACAGCGAATTCGGAAAGATCGACATTTCCATCAACCTTTCCAAGCCGGAGAAGGATCCGAAGGCAATCGCCGCTGCCGGAAAGGCCAAAGCCTCCGGCTATCCGAAATGTCTGTTATGTATGGAAAATGAAGGGTATGCCGGCAGGGTAAACCATCCGGGCAGGGCAAATCACAGGATCATTCCGCTGACGGTCAACGGAACGGAATGGGGACTTCAGTACTCACCGTATGTTTATTACAATGAACACTGCATCCTGCTGAACCAGCAGCATGTACCCATGAAGATCGAGAAGGACACCTTCCGGAAGCTTCTGGATTTTGTAAGACAGTTTCCGCATTACATCATAGGCAGCAATGCAGACCTTCCCATCGTGGGCGGTTCCATTCTGTCACATGATCATTATCAGGGCGGACACTACACCTTCCCCATGGCGGAGGCACCCATGGAGACGGAGCTTGTGATCCCGGGCTATGAGGACGTGGAAGCAGGGATCGTCCGCTGGCCCCTGTCGGTGATCCGCATCTGTTCGAAGGACATTGCCAGACTGATCGATCTGGCGGATCACATTCTGGGCTGCTGGAGATCCTACAGCGATCCCTCGGTGGAAATCCTTTCCGAAACAGCAGGCGTACCGCATAATACCATCACGCCCATCGCCCGCTGCAGAAACGGAGTCTACGAACTGGATCTGACGCTGCGTAACAACCGCACCACAGAGGACAGACCTTTGGGGCTGTTCCATCCCGGCCCGGTCTATCATCATATCAAGAAGGAAAATATCGGCCTTATCGAGGTCATGGGCCTTGCGATCCTGCCTGCTCGCCTGAAGCAGGAGATCTTTGTGGAGCTCCGTGAGGCATTGCTTACGGACAAAGATCTGATGGCAACGGATACACTGAAGAGTCATGCTGCCTGGGCAGAACAGCTCAGGGTGAAATACAGTCCCTTTGACGAGAAGACCATCGACCGGATCCTGATGCAGGAGGTGGGAAATGTATTCGTGGGCGTTCTTTTGGACGCCGGAGTCTTCAAACGTGATCCAAAGGGGAAGGAAGCATTCCTTCGCTTTACGGAAAAGCTTTGATACCATACTGAAAACAATATGAATTTATGATAAGAGAGGAGATTCCCTATGAAAATCTTAGTCAGCGGCGGAACCGGTTACATCGGTTCTCATACCTGCGTTGAACTGCTTCAAAGCGGCCACGAGGTAGTGGTCTTTGATAACCTGTACAACTCCAGAGAAGAGGTTGTGGACAGGATCAAAAAGATCACAGGCAAGGACCTGACCTTTTATAAGGCTGATATGCTGGACCCCGATTCCATGCGTCCCATCTTTGAAGAGCACACATTTGACTGTGTGATCCATTTTGCAGGTCTGAAGGCAGTGGGAGAGTCCGTAGCCAAGCCGCTCATGTACTATGAGAACAATATCGCAGGCACTCTGAACCTGTGCAAGCTGATGAATGAGTTTGGCTGCAAGCGGATCATTTTCTCCTCCTCGGCAACCGTATACGGCAATCCCAAAACCGTTCCCATCACGGAGGATTTTCCGCTTTCCACAACGAATCCCTACGGTTCCACGAAGCTGATGCTGGAGCAGATCCTGACGGATTTCACCGTTGCGGATCCGGAGTGGTCCGTGGTACTGCTTCGTTACTTCAATCCCATCGGTGCCCATGAGAGCGGAATGCTGGGTGAGGTTCCCAACGGGATCCCCAACAATCTGATGCCCTACATCATGCAGGTAGCAGTCGGTAAGCTTCCGGAGCTGGGCGTCTTCGGAAATGACTATGATACTCATGACGGAACCGGCGTACGCGACTACATTCATGTGGTTGACCTGGCAAAGGGCCATGTCTGCGCCGTGGATAAGGTCATGAGTACGGAAGGAACCAACATTTATAACCTGGGAACCGGAACCGGTTACAGCGTTCTTGATATCGTTCATGCCTTTGAGGCCGCAAACGACCTTAAGATCCCGTATCAGATCAAGCCCCGCCGTCCCGGCGATGTGCCTGTCTGTTATGCAAATCCGAAGAAGGCCAAGGATGAGCTGGGCTGGGAAGCCAAGTTCGATCTGGAACGGATGTGCAAGGATTCCTGGCGCTTTGCCCAGGCTTATGAGAAAGAGAACCGCAATTAAGGAATAAGTTATGACCGACAGAAACAGAGAACGATATAAAAAAAGGATGAGGCAGCTGATCCTTGTTTACACAGTGATCACCATCATCGTAGGATCCTTTCTGACCCTGCTTTTGATGAACGCATTCTCGGACAAGAAGAAATTCCGGGACGAGGGGATCACCGCATTCGGACAGGGCAACTATACCGAGGCCGAGGCATCCTTCCAAAAGAGTCTGAACGAATCGCAGTGGTTCACAGGCTCCATGGATCTGGATACCAGGATGTATCTGGGTGCCTGCTATCTTCGTGAAGGAAAATATGATGATGCGGCGAAATGCTACAAAACCGTTGAAGATGACAACAACGGAGCCGTAGATGAGGATCTGCTTCATTCCATGATAGACACGGCCGACGCCATGAGTGATATCTCCGCGATCCGTACAGGTCAGGTTCCCGTGGATGACACCTGGATCGAGCAGCTCTTACAGAAGGCAGAGAATCAGCCCTATGTATATCTTTGTATCGCATCCGTCTACAACGAACGGGGTGATACCGAGTCGGCAGGAAAGCTGCTGGAGAAATATCTGGCCGTCCGTCCCGTGAACACCTATGTGGCATATGAGCTCTCGGCGGCATATATCAATCAGGGTAAGACCGCAGAGGCCACCGACATGATCAACAAGGGACTGTCCTCCGTCGACGGAACCTTTGCGGATCTTCTGAAATACAATCAGGCGATCCTGAAGGAAATGGAAGGTGATTTCCAAACTGCATTCAGCATGCTGGAGGAGCTGTGCAAACAGTATCCGGACAATGCCGATATGAAGAGGGAGTATGATTTCCTCTACACAAGGCTGAATATCAATGAAACACCTGTCAATCCCTACACGGATGCAATGTCCGAGGAAGAGATCGCCCGTGCGAAGGCTCAGGCCGAGGCGGAGGCCGCAACCGAAGGGGAAACAACCGAGGCAGGTGATACCGACGGTTCCCAGGATGGAGAGACCGGTGATCCCTCTGACGGCGAAAACGGTGATTCCTCTAACGGAGAGACCGGTGATTCAGGAAACTAAGATTACAGTCACATCTCAGACGGAGAAGATCAGCAATGGCAGGGAAAGCACTTCCGGAACAATTTAAGAACAGGCTTCTGACCATGCTCGGTGAGGACGATCTTTCCGCATATGAGACCTGTCTTCAACAGCCTATGGAGCATGGCCTTCGTGTGAATACGGGACGGATGTCCATAGATGAATTCCGTAAACTGTCCCCCTGGAAGCTGGAACTGATCCCTTGGTGTTCCTCAGGCTTTTACCTTGGAGAGGACGCCATAAAGGATCCACCCTCCAGGCATCCGCTGTATTATGCCGGCGCCTACTATCTGCAGGAGCCCAGCGCCATGCTTCCGGCAGCGGCACTGCCCGTGGAACCGGGAGACCGGGTCCTGGATCTCTGCGCTGCGCCGGGTGGTAAATCCACGGCATTGGCGGAGAAGCTACAGGGTCGCGGAGTCCTTGTATGTAATGACATTTCAGCGACCCGGGCAAAAGCTCTAATCAAGAATCTGGAACTTTTCGGAGTGACAAATGCCATCGTGACAGCGGAAATGCCGGAACGTCTGGCGGGTGTATTTCGGGGCTATTTCGATAAGATCCTGATCGACGCTCCCTGCTCGGGAGAAGGCATGTTCCGTAAGTCCTCCGCCATGGTGAATGACTGGACGCCGGAAAAGCCGGCGGAATATGCAGCGCTTCAAAGAGAGATCCTGTCCCATGCGATCCGCATGCTGAGACCCGGGGGTATGCTGCTGTATTCCACCTGTACCTATGCTCCCGAAGAGGACGAAGGCTCCGTACAGTATCTTCTGGAACTTCCGGAGGCTGTGGAGCTTGGGCTGGAGCTTTGTGATATCCCTTTCTGTGAAGGCTTTCTTCCGGGAAATCCGGACTGGATCTCCGACGGGTCGCCGGAGCTTTCCAAAGCGGTTCATATGTTCCCTCACCGGCTTCGGGGAGAGGGGCATTTTGCGGCCCTGTTCCGCAGCACAGCATCGGCAGCGACGGAAAGAAGAACAAGAGAACCGATATCCCTGAATCCTTCAAAATACCCGGAATTCCTCGAATTCACAAAGGAACTGCACATGACATTGGACCCCGGCCGTCTGACCGGACAGCAAGGATACCTTTCATACCTGCCTGAGATTCCGGATCTTCCGAGACTTGCGGGTCTCCGGGTCCTCCGGAGCGGACTGTTCCTCGGAGAATGTAAGAAGAACCGGTTTGAACCTTCGCAGGCCCTGGCCATGACCCTGGGCAGGGACACCTATGACAACTGCCTGGAGCTTGAAGAGGGAGATGCCAGGATCATTAAATACCTGCGGGGTGAAACCCTGGAATATGAGGACGGGGAGGCCCGGAACGGACGCCTTCTGGTAACCTATGCAGGGCTTCCGTTGGGATTCGGAAAAGCAAATGCCGGCAGGATCAAGAACAACTATCTGCCCGGCTGGAGGATGAATTAATGACAGCTAAAGGAAACTACGGATATGCAAAAAGCCTGAAGAGAAAACGGATGCTTCTCATGCTGGCATGCTTTGTATTTATTATGGCGGACGTTCTGGTCAGTCTGATCTTCTTCCAGACAAAGAAGACTCTTTTTGTGGTACTGGCCTGCGTCATGGCCATTCCCTTTGCCAAGAATCTGATCGGTTACCTGATGGTGATCAAATGTGAGCCCCTGTCCAACGAGGACTATGAGAAGGCCGAGGAGATCGCAAAGGAACGGGATACCATTTTCGCATATGATATTTCCGTTACGGCATCCGAGGGAGTTCTGTTCTATCCCTGTGTGGCTGTCTATAACAATAACGTGATCGGACTGCTTCAGCCCGGTCAGAATCAGAAAAAGAAGGATGCCGTGAATTATCTGAAAATGGTTCAGCAGGGAACGCCCACAAAACCCAGAGTGGTGGTTGTGGATTCCCTTAAGGAAATGAAGAGGGAACTGGATCGCCTGAATCCTCCGAAGGAGGATCAGATCCAGGCGGATATCAGGATAGCAGAACGTTTGCTGGAATTGGGGTTCTGATATGAGAGAGATTACGATAGGCAAAAATGAAGCAGGACAGAAGCTGAAGAAATTCTGTTTCTATTACTTTAAGGGAGTTCCCCAAAGCTTTACCTTTAAGATGCTCAGAAAGAAGAACATCCTTCTGAACGATAAGAAGGCCAACGGAGACGAGATGCTGATCGAGGGAGACCGGGTGCAGCTTTATTTTTCGGAAGAGACTCTGGATTCTCTCCGGAAGGAAGCAACTGCAAAGCAGCTCCCGAAGCTTTCGGACTATCCCTGGTTTACAAAGGACCGGGTGCTTTATGAGGATGATGATATGCTCATCCTGGACAAGCCCTTCGGCGTTCTGACCCAGAAGGCCACGGCGAAGGACAGTTCCGTCAATGACGGCGTTCTTGCGTACCTTCTGGATGAGGGTTCCGTCACACCCGAGAGTCTCGATACCTTCCGTCCTTCGGTATGTAACCGTCTGGACCGGAATACCAGCGGGATCATTGCCGCCTCCAAATCCAAGCAGGGCGCCAGGGAGCTTACGAAGCTCTTCCGTGAGACCGACGGACGTACCACACAGAAGATTTATCTGACGGTGGTACATGGCGACTGCAATCTGAAGGGCCATTTTGACCGGCTGAACTATGTGAAGTCCAGAAACGGAAATCAGGCCTTTGTATGGATGCGGGGAGCCCGTCGTCCGAAGGATACACTGAGGTACGGCGAACCGGAACAGATCTGGACGGAAATGTATCCGCTGGCTTATCAGAAGGAGAAGGACATCACCCTGATGCTGTGCCGTCTGCATACCGGAAAGTCCCATCAGATCCGTGTTACCATGCAGCATTACGGTTTCCCGGTGGCAGGAGATCCAAAGTACGGAGATCCGGTGCGGAATGCCAGACTGGATCCCGGGCTCAGCGGACAGATCCTGCACGCCTACCAGCTTCGTCTGCCAAACGGCGAGGTGGTCCGTTCCCGGATACCGGAACGGATCCTGAAATATTTTCCCGATGCGGAGAAGAAGGCACTGGAGCGGATCAAAAAGATCACACAGGGTTAGGATAGAAGGAGTATAAGGTGGCAACATGGAATTCCAGAGGTCTCAGAGGCAGCGGCCTGGAGGACCTGATCAACGCCACAAATGAATATTACCGGATGCACGGACTGGCGCTGGTACAGAAGATCCCAACGCCCATTACTCCCGTGAAGTTCGACAAGGAACAGCGAAGGATCACCGATGCCTATTTCGAGAAGGATTCCACCGTGGATTACATCGGCGTGGTACAGGGGATCCCCGTTTGCTTTGATGCCAAGGAGAGCAAGACGGACACCTTCTCTCTCAGGAACATCCATGAGCACCAGTACCGGTTTATGAAGGATTTTGAGGCCCAGGGAGGGATTTCCTTCCTGATGCTGCATTTTACCATGAGAAATGACCTCTACTACATGACGTTTGAAGAACTGACCAAACTCCTGAAACGGGTGGAAGAGGGACATCCCAACAATGTGAAATACATGGAACTGCAGGATGAATTCTTCCTGAAGCCACAGGGAGGAGCACTGGTTCCGTATCTAAAGGGATTGGAGAAGGATCTTGCCATACGCGACGAAAGAGAAGCCGAGGCAGAAGAATAAGAACGGAGGTTATGCATGTTTGATTTTTATCGTATCGCAGCCGCAGTACCCAGCGTAAAGGTGGCGGATGCAGCCTACAATACCGACCAGATCCTGGATCAGATGAAGGACGCCTGGGAATACGGGCCGGCCGTGGTCGCATTTCCCGAGCTTGCCGTATCCGGCTACACCTGTCAGGATCTGTTCTTCCAGCAGCCCCTGATCCGTGAAGTGGGGCAGGGCCTGTCCCGGATCCTTGCAGCCACCTCGGGGCATGAATCTGCCGTGGTCGTGGGCGCACCGGTGATGCTGTCCGGACAGCTTTATAACGGAGCCTTTGTTATGATGGACGGAAAGCTTCTGGGTGTCACCATAAAGACCTTCCTTCCAAATTACAGTGAATTTTACGAGAAACGCTGGTTCAACAGTGCGGATGACCTTCCCTGCCGGGATGCATATCTGAGCGATCTGGGGATCAGCTTTGACCCGGAGGATGTGGATGATTACGCGGTTCCTGTCGGAAGTCATCTCATTTATAACCTGGACGGAAAGCTCCGATTCGGCGTGGAGATCTGCGAAGACCTCTGGTCACCCATCGCACCCTCGGCAGTCATGGCGCTGGCCGGCGCCGAGCTGATCGTAAATATCTCCGCATCCAATGAACTGATCGCAAAACGTGAATACCGGAAGAATCTGGTGAAGCAGTGCTCCGCATCACACGTATGTGAGTATCTCTACGTGTCCGCAGGATCGGATGAATCCACTCAGGATGTGATCTTCTCAGGTCACAGCCTGCTGGCGGAGAACGGAACTGTACTGAACGAGAACCGGGATTATATCGCAAATGATTATCTGCTTGTGGCTGATATGGATCTTGGGAAGATCCGCAGTGAACGTGCGAAAATGAAGTCCTTCGGGGATGCAGCGGCACATTACCGCGGTCTGGTGGCGCGCTGTCAGACGATCACCGAGGCCGCACCGGAGCTTCCGGAAAGTGACGGTTCCTATTATATCCTCCAGAAGCATCCCTTCGTTCCTACATCGAAATCAAAGCTGGCCAAGCGATGCTCCGACATTTTCGACATGCAGGTGGGCGGTCTGGCAAAACGCCTTTCCGTAACCGGATCCAAGCCTGTGATAGGCGTTTCCGGCGGAATGGATTCCACGCTTGCCCTGCTGGTTGCGGCCAAGGCACTCCGCAAGCTGGGACGGCCCGCAAGCGATCTGATCGCAATTACCATGCCGGCCTTCGGTACCTCCGGTCGGACCTACAACAATTCCCTGCTGCTGATCAAAAGCCTCGGAACCGAGCCTGTGGTCATTGATATCAAGAAAGCCTGTGTCCAGCATCTGGAGGACCTGGGGCATGACGGCGAAACCAAGGATATCACCTATGAAAATACCCAGGCCAGGGAACGGACCCAGATCCTTATGGATTATGCGAATATGCACGGAGGACTTGTGGTCGGTACGGGAGACCTGTCCGAGCTGGCTCTCGGATGGTGCACCTACAACGGCGACCAGATGTGTATGTACGGCGTAAACGGCAGTATCCCGAAGACCCTGGTCCGCTGGATGATCGATGCGGTCGCGGAGACCGGTATCTTCCCGGACAGCACCGTAGTCCTGAGGGATATCCTGGATACACCCATCAGTCCGGAGCTTCTGCCGCCGGATGAAAACGGACAGATCACGCAGAAGACCGAGGACAGTGTCGGCCCCTACGAGCTGCATGATTTCTTCCTGTACTACACCCTGCGTTACGGCTATTCTCCGTCGAAGATCAATCACCTGGCCAACCGCGCATTTAAAGAGGATTATGATCCGGAGACCATTCTGAAATGGCAGAAGATGTTTACCCGCCGTTTCTTCTCGCAGCAGTTCAAGCGGAGCTGTATGCCGGACGGCGTAAAGGTCGGTTCGGTGGCAATGTCGCCCCGGGGTGACTGGAGAATGCCCAGCGACGCATCGGTAACTGAATGGATGACAGAACTGGAGAAGCTGTCATAACGAATCTGAAATGAGAAACCAGTCAGGGGGATTTCAAGTATGAAAAATGTGATAGGTGTTCATTTCTGGGAGAAGAGCGCACGTATCTGTATCTGCGATGATTACAATATCTATACGGACACTATGGAGCTTCCCATGTCCATCCGGAATGCGGATGTGCTTCGGGATGAGAAGGCCTTTCGCCTTTCCTTCGAGAAGATCCATGCACATATGCAGGAGAATATGGGGATCTCCGACTTCGATCTGGTGCTTACGGTGCCGGATGATTACGGCCTCAGGGAATCCATGGAGCTGAGGGAGCTGGCAAAGTCCTGTGATATGGATCTGCTCCGTACCTATTCGGAGAGCATGTGCCTGGCTGCCTATGTAAATCAAGAATTCCGCGTGGAGAACGGCGTGACGATCCTGTCCGCATTTGTGACCGAGGACAGAGTTGGAATCGCCGGTTATGAAATGGGAGACATCGTCCGCTGTCTGGAATCCGTGCTGGTAACGGAACAGACGGGAACCCGGGGAGTGCTTCCCCATATCCAGAAGGCCGGCCCTGAGCTTCTGTACCGACATATGCCGGACGCCCTTTTCTTCACCGGCACCTTCAACGCGGGCATGACCTTCGAACAGGCCGCAACCGCAGGATTGGGACGAAGCGGTATAGATGTGAAGATGCTGGATGCCAAATGCGTGATCGAGGGTCTGGGATTCCTGTGCGGAAGTCTGGAGCAGCGTCCCGTGGCCGGGATCACCGACTTCAGGAGCATCGCCACACCGTATCCGCTGGCAGTCTCTGTAAACGGAGAGATCCGGATTTATCCGAAGGACCAGGAGTGTCCGGGAGAATTTTTCGGCGAACCGGATGTATTTCCTGAACCGGCAGACCAGAAGCCTCAGATCGCCCTGTTCGAGGAACGTCGCGGAAAGCTGATGAAGATTGCCGGAAATGCGCCCTCCCCGGATGATATGGATACCTTCCGGAAGAAGGAGATCCGTACCGGCATCCATGTGGACAGGGACGGTACCTGTTCCGTGATCCTTGAGGCGACGGAAAGCAGCAGAAAGAAATACTTTATCCTTGGACGGGAGGAAGAAGGCGCTGCGTCTGCCGCAAAGGAAGACAGCGTTGCCACATTTGCCGAAAATATCCTTCCCATCATAGACAATCTGGAATATGCCGCCAGATATGCGGAGGATGAAACAAATCCTTACGCACAGGGGATCAGGCAATCCTATCAGAAAGCGGTTCAGATCCTTGAGGAAAACGGCGTGACCCGGATCACAGGAGAGGGAGAACCCTTCGATTTCAACCTGCAGAACGCGGTGGCTCATGTGGTGGACGGAGATCTGCCGGAGAATACCGTGAAACAGGTAATGCAGGCTGGTTATATGTATCAGGGCAAGGTTCTGCGCCCCGCACAGGTCATCGTGGCAAACTAAAGACAGAAAGGCCAGTCGAACATTGTTCGGAAATTTTTCGAACAATGTTCGATTTTTCACTTGACATTCGAACAATTGTTTGTTATATTTATATCACATCGAATCGAACATACGTTTAAAGAGGTGATATAATGTACGACAGAGCAGAATATTCCAATCATTCCTAAGTTGAGTGCTAATTTAAATTCCGCATTGCAATAGTAAATTCAGGTTGAACTGACTTTACCTTTGCACATCTTTTCGAGTATACTAATCAGGCTGCTGATTACCTGGCCTGTGCAGAAAGAGAGGAAAGATGAATACGCCTAAAGGTAATCAGAAACACCTGACATTGTCTGACCGGATCAACATTGAAAAGGGATTAAATAATGGAGACTCCTTTGCAACTATAGCAAGAGTGGTGAATAAGGATGCTACTACTATTTCAAAAGAAGTGAGAAAGCATTCTAAAGTCAAGGAGTATAAAGGCTTTGCCAATACGCCATGTGAAGCCAACAAAGATATACACTCGCCCTGTGGTATAAAACATGTATGTGGAGATATAGAATGTAACCGCACTTGTCGACTGTGTAAGAAATACAGATGTAGTGATGTATGTAAGGCCTATCAGCCACAGCAATGCCCGAAGCTAAAGAAAGCCCCTTATGTATGTAATGGATGCGGCAAACGTGTGAATTGTATGATGGAAAAGAAGATTTATTCTTCGAAGTATGCAGAGGACTGTTATCGCGAAACATTAAGTTCAAGTCGCGAGGGCATCAATCAGACACCTGAAAGCATACAGAAGATGAATGATATTCTTACTCCACTTATTAAAAAAGGGCAATCAATATCACATATATACGCAACGCATGCAGAGGAACTTGGATGCTCTAAAAGAACAACCTATACGTATATTGATTCCGGTGTGTTTGATGTCAGGAACATTGATCTAAGGCGAAAAGTAAAATATAAGAAACGCAAGAAATCAACGAGTACAAGCGCTAAAAGCCGTGCATACCGTATCAACCATAACTATGAAGATTTTCAAAAATATATTGAAAAGAAAACCGATGTAAGCATCGTAGAAATGGATTGCGTTGAAGGAAATAAAGACGGCCATAAAGTTCTGCTGACTCTGACATTTCGCAAGACTAACCTGATGCTGATATTTCTTTTGGAGAATCAAACGCAGGAAGAGGTACTGAAAGTATTTAGCTGGCTTGAAGAAAAGCTTGGTACAGATCGGTTTAAAAGTCTTTTTGAAGTTATCCTTACTGATGGAGGCAGTGAATTCTCTGACCGTGAAGGAATGGAAACTTCACAAGATGGAAAAAAACAGAGGACAATAGTATTTTACTGTGATCCGTATTCCTTTTGGCAGAAAGGATGCTGCGAAAAGAACCATGAGTATATCAGATATGTTCGTAAAAAGGGATCAACGTTTGATGACCTGGATCAGAAGAAAATGACTATTCTGGCCAATCATATTAATAGCACAAAAAGAGACAGCCTGAACGGTCATAGCCCATTCGAACTGTCTCAGTTGCTTCTGGATAATAAGCTGTTATCGGTCATGAGATATAAGCTCATTGCTCCGGATGACGTTATACTTACTCCAGAATTATTAAAATAAAAAAGTTAGTGCACAGGCAGGTATTACGCATTTTGAATTGCAGAAGTAAATTCAGATATGCGGAACTTAGTCTCGCACTCTAAGCCCGGATATCCTTTTAGCATACTCAAAATCCGGAAAAAACCGTTCTGTAGGAACAATTATAACAGAAAAATCAAGAAAAACAAATGCGAAAGCAGACGTTAGTATCACACATTTATTGGATCCGCACGTATGCGGAAGTTAATTCCGCATTCAAGTCCAATCATTCCTATCATAGAGAACTCCTGTTCCGGGTATTACGGAGCAGAACAGCACTTACGATCGTGGGGCTTACACTGATCATCATCGGCATTGCGGTCATTCTGTTCGGTCAGAATTCCGATACCCCTTCGGTAGAAGCGTCCACCGTCAAGCAGAAGTATTACACCAGCATTGAGGTTGAGAACGGCGACACTCTCTGGTCCCTGGCGGAAGAGTACGGAGAGCGTTACCATGACCATGATGTTTTCATCAAGGAGGTTCGTTCCATCAACAAGCTGGAGGGGGATCATATCACTGCGGGTGCAAGTCTGCTGATCCCTGTTTATCGTTAGGATTTTGCTTTTTCTTTTTCTCACTTATAGAGGTCCTAAGAGCTTTCCCGGGCTCTTAGGATTTTCTTTGTATTATAGACACTTTGTGCTATAATGGCCAGGGGATTGACCGAACGAAGATTTGTTATGCAATCCAATCAGAATGAGATGGGATGAATCAGTTATGAACGAGAAGATCATCAGTAATATTCCGGAGGACTATCAGATCGATGAGCCCATACCGGAGAAGGAACCGGACAGACAGGAGTTCTTTATCTCCCTATGCCGGAATTATATCAAAACCTATCAGGAAGAGGGTCAGCAACTGACCTATGCCATAGTTACCTTCGGGTGCCAGATGAACACCTATGATTCCGAACGTCTGAAGGGACTTCTCGAACGGATCGGATATAGGGAAGCTCCTGAGAAGGAAGCGGATCTGGTCATTTTCAACACCTGTACGGTACGTGAAAATGCGAACCAGCGTCTGTACGGACATCTGGGACAGCTGAAGCCCCGGAAGAAGGAGAACCCCAATTTCCTGATCGGCCTCTGCGGCTGCATGATGCAGGAGCCCGACGTGGTCGAAAAGATCAGGAAGTCCTATACTTTTGTGGATTTCGTGTTCGGTACCTATAATCTGCATCGTCTGCCGGAGCTGCTCTTTGCCAGGCTGCATGAAAACCGGAGGATTATCGAAGTACTTCCGGAGCCGAAGGAGCATGTGGAGATCAAGGGAGCCAAACGGAAATATCCCTTTAAGTCCGGGGTCAATATCATGTACGGCTGTAACAACTTCTGTACCTACTGTATCGTTCCATACGTACGGGGACGGGAAAGAAGCCGCACACCGGAGGATATCTTACAGGATGTAAAGGAACTGGTGACCGAAGGTGTCCGGGAGATCATGCTCCTGGGGCAGAATGTCAATTCCTACGGAACGAACTTCATGGAGGAAAGCGCCATAATATCCGAAAAACCGGATTACGGTTTCCCGGAGCTCCTGGAGGATGTGTGCAAAGTACCGGGTCTGGACCGGATCCGCTTTATGACCTCTCACCCGAAGGATCTGTCGGATCGTCTGATCGATGTGATCGCGCGGAATCCGAAGATCTGCCGTCACATCCATCTGCCGGTACAGTCCGGTTCCACAGCTTTACTGGAGAAAATGAACCGTCACTATACCAAAGAACAGTATCTGGCACTGGTAGACCGGATCCGGGAAAAGCTTCCCGACTGTTCCCTGACCACGGATATCATGGTTGGCTTTCCGGGGGAAACCGAGGAGGATTTCCTTGACACCCTGGATGTGGTCAGGAAGGCACGGTATGACCAGGCATTTACCTTCATCTACAGCCGCCGGACGGGAACGCCTGCGGCCGGCTGGGAACAGGTGCCGGAGGACGTGGTCAAGGACCGTTTCGACCGCCTGCTGGAGGTGGTGAATTCCATCGCCCATGAACGCTGCGGTCGTTTCGAAGGACAGACCGCAGAGGTGATGGTAGAGGAGATCAACGCACAGGATGCAAGCCTTCTCACCGGAAGAATGGAGAATAACATCCTGGTACATTTCCCGGGAACTGCCGACCTGATCGGTCATCTGGTACCGGTCCGGCTGACGAAGGCACACGGATTCTACTACACCGGTGAATTACTGAAGGAAGAAAGAGAGTAACGGAAGTTGGAAATCGACAGAGAGAAATTATCCCCCATGATGAAGCATTATCTGACCACCAAGGAAGAGGTTGGAGAAGCGATCCTGTTCTATCGGCTCGGGGATTTCTATGAAATGTTCTTTGATGACGCGAATCTGGTGGCAAGAGAGCTGGAGCTCACCCTGACAGGGAAGGACTGCGGACTTTCGGAACGGGCCCCCATGTGCGGCGTACCGTTCCATGCGGCAGACACCTACATCACGCGTCTGATCGAAAAGGGATATAAGGTTGCCATCTGTGAGCAGGTGGAGGATCCGAAACAGGCAAAGGGGCTTGTGGAACGAAAGGTGATCCGGATCGTAACGCCGGGTACCAATATCGCGGAGCAGTCCCTGGAGGAGGGACGGAATCATTATATGATGTGTCTTTCCGAAAGCCGCGGATCCTATGGGGTCGCAGTGACCGACATTTCCACGGGTGCATTTCTCTGTACCCGGGTAAAGCGCTGGAATCAGGTATGCGATGAGATCATCAAGTATGAGCCCACCGAGCTGATCCTTCCGGAGAGCCTGTATCCGCCGAAGGAAGCGGATGAAACTGTACTTCATCCCGACAGCGTGCCCGTAGAAGGGCTCCGCGCCATGGATGAGATCGCACTGAGACTGCACATTTCCGAGACAAAGGCACCGAAGCATTATTTCGAACAGGATACGGCAAGGGAAATGCTGCTTCGGCAGTTTGCTGTCAGCTCCGTGGAGGGGCTTGGACTCCATGACTATCCGGAGATCGTGACTGCAGCCGGAGCACTTCTGCAGTATATCGCCGATACTCAGATGACGAAGACCGAGCAGATCAATCATCTGAGTCTCTACTTTACCGACCATTATATGGTTCTGGATTCCTCCACAAGGCGGAATCTGGAGCTCTGTGAGACCATGCGTGAGAAGCAGAAGAGAGGCTCGCTCCTCTGGGTCCTGGATCATACCAAGACCGCAATGGGCGCCCGGAAGCTCCGCACATGGGTGGAGCAGCCCCTGCTGCAGAAGGAGGCCATCGAGGCCCGTCTGGACGCGGTGGAAGCCCTTTCCTCCCAGATGATCGTACGGGATGAAATGAGAGAATACCTGAACGCCATCTACGATCTGGAGCGTCTGATGACCAGGATCTCTCTTCGAACTGCCAATCCCCGGGATCTTCTGGCATTTAAACAGTCCATTCAATACCTTCCCTATCTGCAGAGCCTTCTGAAGGAGCTGCCGGACCGGGAACTGTTCCGCGGCATGCTGGAGCGGTTTGATGATCTGTCGGACCTTCATCAGCTTCTGGAGGAGTCCATCGACGAGGAAGCGCCTCTGACCATCAAGGAGGGCGGGATCTTCCGTCCGGGTTACAGCGCGGAGATTGATGACTTTAAGGACAAAAAGGCCAATTCCAAGCAGCTTCTGGCGGAGCTGGAGGAGAAGGAGAGAAATGCCACAGGCATCCGGAATCTCCGGATCAAATACAACAAAGTGTTCGGCTATTATCTGGAGGTTACGAATTCCTTCAAATCCCAGGTGCCGGACTATTTCATCCGAAAGCAGACACTGACCAATGCGGAACGGTATACCACAGAGGAACTGAACAGCCTTTCCGATATGATCCTGAACGCAGAGGACCGTCTCTATGCACTGGAATATGAGCTTTATGTACAGCTGAGAGACCGGCTGGCAGAGAGCGTTAAAAGGGTGCAGCACATGGCGGATGTTGTGGCGGAGCTGGATTCGCTGGCTTCCATGTCCGTGGCTGCCGTACGATATCATTATGTACGTCCCTCCATCAACGAGTCGGATACCATTTTCATCTCCGGCGGCCGTCACCCTGTTGTGGAACGTGTTCTGGGAGATGATTCCTTTGTTCCGAACGATACCCGTCTGGACAGAGGGGACAACCGGATCGCCATTATCACCGGACCGAACATGGCCGGTAAATCCACCTACATGCGTCAGGTGGCGCTGATCGCGCTGATGGCCCAGATCGGAAGCTTTGTACCGGCGGACCGTGCGGATATCTGCATCAGCGACCGGATCTTCACCCGCGTGGGTGCCAGTGACGACCTGGCACAGGGCCAGTCCACCTTCATGGTGGAAATGAGCGAGGTGGCGTCCATTCTCCGGAATGCAACGGACCGTTCCCTGATCATCCTGGACGAGATCGGTCGCGGAACCTCCACATTTGACGGCCTTTCCATCGCATGGGCAGTGGTGGAGTATATCGCAGACCCGAAGATCCTGGGTGCAAAGACACTTTTTGCCACCCACTATCATGAATTATCCGAGCTGGAGGGCAAGCTGTCCGGCGTACAGAATTTCTGTATTGCCATCCGGCAGACCTCGGACGGCATCGCATTTCTCCGGAAGATCATACCGGGAGGTGCAGACCGCTCCTACGGTATCGAGGTGGCCCAGCTGGCGGGTGTTCCCGCACCGGTCATCAACCGGGCAAGGACCATTGCCGAGCTCCTGGCGGAGGAAGACCTGACCGGAAATATCCGGTATCTCCATGTAAAGGGATCTACAGCTGATACTGCCGGAGCTGAGGCGCAGAACGGATCCGCGAATACGGCTGCCGGGGAAAGCCCCGCAATACAGATCAAGGAGAAGAACAACTGCTCGAAGCGGGAGCGGGAAGTGCTGACCGAGCTCCGTGATATGGATCCGAATGCCATGACACCTATTGCCGCATTACTGACATTGCTTCAATTAAAGGAGAAGCTTTCGAAATGATACATGTACTGGATCAGACAACCATAGATAAGATCGCCGCAGGCGAGGTGATCGAGCGTCCCGCATCCGTGGTAAAGGAGCTGGTGGAGAATTCCATTGACGCGGGCGCCGGACGTGTGACCGTGGAGATCCGTGACGGAGGAACAACTCTGATCCGTGTAACGGACAACGGAGAAGGGATCCCCGCCGAGGAGGTACGGACCGCATTTCTGCGCCACGCCACCTCCAAGCTGGAAACCGCCGAGGATCTGGTAGGGGTTGGAACCCTTGGTTTCCGGGGGGAGGCTCTGTCCACCATTTCCGCCGTCACACAGACGGAAATGATCACCAAGACTCCCACTGCACTGACGGGGATCAAGTATGTCATCCACGGCGGTGCGGAACAGGAGTGTACGGAGATCGGCGCACCGGACGGAACCACCATCCTATGCAGGAACATTTTCTATAATACTCCTGCACGGCTGAAGTTTCTGAAAACAAATATGACCGAGGGTTCCTACATCAACGATCTGATGTCCCATATCGCCCTTTCCCATCCGGAGGTTTCCGTGACTTTGATCAGCAACGGCAAGACCATCGTGGATACCAGCGGAAACGGAAATCTGAAGGACACCATTTACACCCTGTACGGAAGAGATATCACGGGAGCACTGCTTCCCGTGGACTACACTGAGGGCGGTCTTACCGTCACCGGCTTTGTGGGAAAGCCCTTCCTGGCACGGGGTAACCGAAGCTTCGAGAATTACTTCGTAAACGGAAGATATATCAAATCTCCCGTGATCAACCGCGCCATCGAGGAGGCCTACAAGACCTATATCATGCAGCACCGGTTCCCCTTCACGGTTCTTTTTCTGGAGCTTCCGAAGGAGGAGTGCGACGTAAATGTGCATCCCACCAAACGGGAATTCAAATACCAGAATGAAAAGGCTCTGTTCTCCGTTGTATTCCATGCGGTAGAGCAGGCGTTAAAGGAGAAAACCCTGATCCCGGATGTGACCGCGGAATACGGCACACGGGAGAAGAGCTATACGGCACCGAAGATGAATACGGGAAGCATACATGCGGAGAAGGGCACAGGCGCAAATGCTCCATGGGAGAAAACCGGCAGCATATCCGCCGTAAAAAGTACAGGCACGAATGCGCCTGGGGAAAATACGGAAAACTTACCGCCTGCAAGGAGGGATACTGACGCGATCCCTACGAAAGGAAATTCAGTAGCTTCAGGGACTCCATATCCTTCGAATGCAACCATGTTTCGTGAAGAATCCCGATATGGTAAGGAGCCGGCAGCCCCATTTCCTGCAGCGCGTCCGCAGAAAACCACTCCCGGGACCTCCGGGGGATCCTACAGCATCCTGGAGGCGCTGATGCCGAAATCCTTCCGCGACCAGCTGAAGGAACAGCAGGAACAGGAGCGGATCGATCAGGACACTGCCCGCCAGGAGGCAGAAGCACTGGAAGAGAAGGTTCAGGAGAAGTATGAACAGGCGGCACTGACCGACGATTCCTATCTTTCCGAGGACGCGGCACCGGATGTCCGTATCATCGGCCAGGTGTTCAATACCTACTGGATCACCCAGTACGGCGATAACCTGTACTATATGGACCAGCATGCGGCCCATGAGAAGGTAAACTACGAACGTTTCCTGAAGGAATTCAAGAACCGGACCATCCACAGCCAGCAGATCTACCCTCCGAAGATCATCACTCTGTCCGGAGCAGACAAGACTGCGGTTCTGGAGGCCATGGAACTTTTTGAGGAATCGGGCTTTGAGCTGTCGGATTTCGGCGGCAATGAGGTGAAGCTGTCCGCACTCCCGGCAAATCTGCTGGGACTGTCAGGGGAAGAGGTGTTCCTGGAATTTGCTTCCTATCTGTCCTCGGGTGTGACCGGAGTGACGGAGGACCTCTTCGTGCATAAGCTCGCAACCATGGGCTGCAAGAGTGCGATCAAAGGAAATCAGCGGATCTCGGCACAGGAAGCGGAGCAGCTTCTCAGGGAACTGATGACACTGGAAAATCCATATACCTGTCCCCACGGCAGACCCACCATTATCCGGCTGACCAAAGAGGAACTGGACAAGCGGTTCAAGAGGATCGTGGAGTAGGCACGAGCATAGAAACATAGGAACGCAGGAGACAGGAACTGCACATCATCGGAGCAGATCATCATGGAGCAGATCAATGAAGCTTTACAACCGAATACAGACAGAACAAAGCTCCCGCTGATCATACTCACCGGTCCGACTGCCGTAGGAAAGACGGATCTTTCCATTGCACTGGTGAAGGCTCTGGAAGGGGAAGTGATCTCCGCGGATTCCATGCAGGTCTATCGACGGATGGATATCGGGACTGCAAAGATCCGCAGAGAGGAGATGCAGGGAGTCCCCCATCATCTGATCGATATCCTGGAGCCGCAGGAGCCCTTCGATGTGGTACAGTTCCAGCAGCTGGCCCGTGATGCGATCAGAGATATCACGGCCCGGGGCCGTATCCCCATAGTCGTCGGCGGAACCGGATTTTACATCCAGGCGCTTCTCTATGATATCGACTTTACGGAAGAGGAGGACACCTCTCTCCGGACGGAACTGGAGCAGCAGGCAGAAACCGAAGAGGGAAGAGAAGCTCTGGTGGAAGAGCTTCGCCGGGTGGATCCGGATGCCCTTCTCACCATCCATCCCAACAATCTGAAGCGTGTGATCCGGGCAGTGGAATTCTACCGGCTGCACGGCACACAGATATCGAAACACAATGAAACAGAACGAAAGAAGGAATCCGCTTATAACAGTCTTTACTTTGTCCTGACAGATAACCGGGCAAGACTCTACGAAAGGATCAATCTCCGTGTAGATAAGATGCTGGACGCCGGGCTTTTGGATGAGGTACGGAGGCTGAAGGAGGAAGGACTGGGAAGAGAACACATTTCCATGCAGGGGATCGGCTATAAGGAGATCCTGGAATACCTGGAGGGAATGGCGGAGCTTTCTCAGGCGGTAGAAAACCTGAAGCAGAATACAAGACATTTTGCCAAGCGGCAGCTCACCTGGTTCCGGAGAGAGAAGGATGTGATCTGGCTGGACCGGACCGAACATCCCACGGACGCGGAACTGCTGCAGATCATTATGAAATATACGAAAGAAAGAGGCATAGGAACAACCTACCATGGATCAGTTGAAACAGTATTATCTTGAACTCGGAATTGACGAAAAAGTATATGACTATGTTGAGGAGATCGAGCAGGGACTCCGGGAACGGTTCCTGGGGATCGACCGGATTGCGGAACAGAATCAGGTAAAGGTGCTTCGGGCCATGCAGCAGGCGCGACTGGAAGAGGCACATTTGTACGGCACCACGGGATACGGCTATAATGACAGCGGACGTACGGCTCTGGAAGAGATCTATGCAGGGATCTTTCATACAGAGGATGCTCTGGTACGTCAGCAGATCACCTGCGGGACCCATGCACTGGCCATCGCACTGGCCGGAAATCTGCGTCCCGGGGATGAGATCCTGTCCGTGGCCGGAAAGGTATACGATACTCTCCAGGGAGTGATCGGCATCCGTCCGGAACCGGGAGCCCTTTCGGAATACGGCATCACCTATGACCAGGTGGAGCTTACACCTGAGGGTGGCTGGGACTTCGAAGGGATCCGTTCAAAACTTCGTCCGGCTACGAAGATCGTTCATATCCAGCGCTCCAAGGGCTACGATACACGTCCGTCTCTTTCGGTGGAACAGATCGGTGAGGTGATCACCTTCGTGAAGGGACTCCGTCCTGACGTCATCTGTATGGTTGACAACTGCTACGGAGAATTTGTGGAGACCATCGAACCTTCGGACGTTGGTGCCGATATGGTGGTAGGATCTCTGATCAAGAACCCTGGCGGCGGACTTGCTCCCATCGGCGGTTATATCTGCGGTACAAAGGAATGTGTACGCCAGGCCGCGGCCCGGCTTACCACACCCGGTCTGGAGAAGGAAGTAGGTGCATCTCTCGGCGTGACACGTCAGTTTGCACAGGGAATATTCCTGGCACCGACCGTAACGGCAGCGGCTCTGAAGGGAGCGATCCTTGCCGCAAATCTTTATGAGCGTCTGGGCTTCCGTGCGATCCCGGACGGCACTGAGGAACGATACGATATCATTGAGGCTGTGGAGTTCGGCTCTCCGGAGCTGATCCAGGCCTTCTGCGAGGGCATACAGTCCGCTGCACCGGTAGACAGCTTTGTGAAGCCGATCCCCTGGGCCATGCCGGGGTATGACAGCGAGGTAATCATGGCGGCCGGAGCCTTTGTATCAGGGGCTTCCATCGAGCTTTCCGCCGATGCACCCATGAAGGAACCCTATGCGGTTTATTTCCAGGGAGGGCTCACCTATCCCCATGCAAAATTCGGCATTCTGTCCTCTCTTCAGAAAATAGTAGAAAAAGGCCTGATAAAATGGTAATATAGTTAGATGGCGTCATGAGGCTCCCGAAGAGGCAGAAAGGAACCGGATTGATGTCACATTTACGGATCTCTGACATGGCAGAGCAAAACAAACCATGTGAAAAAGCATTGCAGTTCGGGATCACATCCCTGTCGGACGCGGAGCTTCTTGCCGTGATCCTCAGGAGCGGAAGCAAGGATGCAAATGCGATCCATCTGTCGGAACGTATCCTGACCCTGCATCCCGTTCATAAGGGACTTACGGGACTTAACTATCTGTCCGCGGACGACCTGATACGGCTTCCGGGAGTAGGGCAGGTCAAGGCAGTCCAGATCCTGGCCGTTTCCGAACTGTCACGGAGGATCGCAAGAGAAAGGACCCGCGTGGATGTCCGGCTGAACGACGCATCCTCCATAGCGGATTATTTCTGTGAGGAGGTACGATACCTGCAGCGGGAACGTGTCTATGCACTTTTTTTCAATACTGCGGGAAACCTTCTTCGGGAACGGATGATCTCGGAGGGGACCATAGACCGTGCGCTGATCTCCGCAAGAGAGATCTTCCGGGAAGCGCTTCGCTGTGATTCTACGGGAGTCGTGCTCCTGCATAATCATCCCTCCGGAGACTGTGAGCCGAGCAGAGCGGATATTACCATGACACAACAGCTTTACAGTGCGGGACAACTGATCGGAGTCCCGCTGTTAGACCATATCATCATCGGCGGAAGCTCCTATGTGAGTTTTGCCGAGAGAGGATCATTACATGAAATTCAATCCTAAAAAAGATATATCACCGAAGTACCTTTTTCTGGCACTTTCCATCATCTGCATTGCCCTGCTGACACTGTCGCTTTTCTCCGACGGCTTCATGACAATGCTTCGCGGTTTGTTCGGAAAAGTGATCACTCCCATGCAGGAAGGCGTCAGCAATGTGGGCGAATGGGTAGAGGACCGGTTCCTGGTATTCGGCGATGTTAAGGAACTGAGACAGGAAAATGAGACGCTGAAGAAGCGGAACGAGGAGCTGGAGGATCAGATCGCCCGCAATCAGGCGGAGCTGACCGAGCTGGCTGAGCTGCGTCAGCTGTATTCTCTGGATCAGATGTATCCGGATTACAATAAAACCGCTGCCCGGATCTTCTCCGTGGAGGATTCCGGCTGGTTTAACGAATTCTACATTAACAAAGGACTGAACGACGGAATCTACGAGGACTGCAACGTATTATATGACGGCGGTCTTCTGGGGATCGTTGTTGAGTCCTATGACGATTATGCCCGTGTACGCGCCATCATCGATGACCGGTCCAAGGTGACCGCGTCCATCGGACAGAACGGTGCGCTCTGCACGGTGGAGGGAAGTCTTTCCACCTATCAGGACGGTTATCTGACTGCCGTTGACATCGCAAAGGATGCCAAGGTCAGTGTCGGAGACCGCGTGATCACGTCCAATGTATCCGACCGTTTCCTTTACGGACTGACCATAGGATATGTGACGGAGATCCTTCCCGATCCGAATAACCTTACGGTAACCGCACGGATCAAGCCGGCGGTGGATTTCAGTTCCGTACGGGATGTTCTTGTAATTACCGACAGAAAACAGGAAGTGTCCTACTGATATGCGTAGAATCATCACTATTTCAGTTTTATTGATCCTGTCCTTTCTGCTGCAGACGACAGTCTTTTCCCTGCATGACCTGACGGGAAATGCTCCGAATCTGACACTGATCCTGACCATGTCCTTCGGAATCATGCGGGGCAGAAGAGAGGGTATGCTGACCGGCTTTTTCTCCGGTCTTCTTTACGACCTCTTCTTTGGCTCATATCTGGGCATTTACGCCTTTATCTATATGACCATCGGTTATCTCAACGGGCGATTCCATCAGAAGTATCTGATGGAGGATATCAGTCTTCCCGTATTTATCATCATTGTGGACCAGCTGGTCCTGGATCTGATCATCTATATCGGCAATTTCCTGCTCAGAAACCGCGTGAATCTGGGTTACTTCTTTGTTCACAGAATGATGCCCCAGCTTCTCTATGATGTGCTGATCACCGTGATCGTATACCGGATCTATCTTCGGATCAACCGGCATCTCCGGAGAAAGGCGGCGCAGTCATGAAGCTTTTCAAGGAATTCCTCATTTATCTGAAAGAACGATTCGTGGAATACATCCGGAGCCGGATCTTCCCTGTCACGATCCTTTTCTTTGTGCTGACCTTTATTCTGGTGAACAGACTGTTCTACCTGCAGATCCGTCAGGGAGAAACCTATACGGATGATCTGGTGGTACGTACGGAGAAGACCCTTACGATTCCATCCATCCGCGGAAATATCTATGACAAGAACGGAAAGCTTCTGGCCGGAAGCAAGCTGACCTATAACCTGACCTTCGGGAACAGTACGCAGCTGCCTGTCCGGGCGGAGGAAATGGGCGTGTCCGAAAACACCCTGAAGAACCAGGTGATCTCGGATACCATTGATATCCTTGAGACGCAGGGGGATTCCCTGCAGCTGGATTTCCCCATTTCCCTTCATAACAATGCCTTCAGTTTCACCGCCAGCGGAACCACAAAGAACAATTTCCTCAGGGATGTCTTCGGTGCCAGCTCCTATGACGAACTTACCGTCGAGCAGAAGAGCAGCTCCGCAACTACGATCATTGAAGAACTGAAGGAACGCTTCGAGCTTTCAGACAGTTATAAGGGGCAGCGGGAGCTTCAGATCCTGGGATGCAGATATCTGCTGTGGCTGAACCGTTTCAAGCAATATGTGCCTGTTGAGATCGCAAGGGACATTTCCGAGAAAAGCCGTTCAACGATCCTGGAGAATCAGGACAGGCTATTCGGAATGGATATCACGGTTGATTCCGAACGGATCTACTATGATGCAAAATACTTTGCACACATCATCGGCTATGTGGGCAAGGCATCCGTGGATGATCTGGAACGTCTGAACAAGGAAGGCAGTACGGTGACCTACACGGATAAGGACGTGGTCGGAAAGACCGGTGTGGAAGCGATCTACGAGTCGGAGCTTCACGGCAGGGACGGAAGCGAGACCATGGTGGTGGATAATCTGGGAAAGGTAATGGAGATCACCGATACCCGCCCCGCCGAGGCCGGGCAGGATGTCTATCTGACCATCGATGCGGATCTGACCAAGTACTGCTATGATATGCTGGAGAAGGAGATCGCATCCATTCTTCTGGCCCATATCAACGACTACTCCGAAGCTCCGGAGTTTAATGAGGATAATATCATTCCGATCACGGACGTATATGCCGCGCTTTTCGGAAATAACCAGATCAAACTGGATCTGATGAAGGAACCCACGGCCACCTCCCATGAAAAGCAGGTTTACAGATCCTATGAAAGCTATAAAACCTCCGTGTTGAAGCAGATCCGCGGCGAGCTTGAGGACAGTCCCTCCATCGTATCCAGCCTTTCAAGAGAATATCAGGATTACATGGAATACATCTGTGAGATGCTGGCCTCCGAAGGACTGTACAAAAGAGACATGGTTGATGATACGGACGCCACCTTCGTCAGTTATGTCAGCGGAAGGCTCAGTCTCCAGAACTATCTGCGATATCTGATCAGTATCGAGGCCATCGATGTGTCCTCAATTGAGAATGTAGACACCTATTACGATTCCGAGGAGATCTATCAGCTGCTGCGGGCACATATCCTCGAAACCCTGAACGAGGACAGTTCATTTGATAAAATGATGATCCGCGTCATGATCCAGAACGATATCATTTCCGGAAAGGACGTGATCGATCTGATCTACGAACAGGGGATCCTGGACCCTGAGACCGATCAGGAATACAAGGATTATTGTGCCGGAGCCTACAGCTCCTATACATTCATGCGGATGAAGATCCAAAAGCTGGACATCACACCCGCCATGCTGGCACTGAAGCCCTGTTCAGGATCCGTCATCGTTTCGGATGTCCGTACCGGAGAGATCCGGGCCATGGTCAGCTATCCCAGCTATGACAATAACAAGCTGACGAATTATATTGACAATGATTATTATACCCAGCTGCTGGAGGACCGTACCACGCCTCTGAACAACCGTGCACTTACCACACGTACGGCTCCGGGTTCCACCTTTAAGATGGTATCCTCCATAGCCGGTGTGGAAGAGGGCGTTCTCGGACTTGACGAAGAAATCGTAGACAAGGGCGAGTTTGAAGAGGTATATACGAAGCCTGCATGCTGGCTCTACAACCTGAAGGGAAGCACTCATGGCAGCGTGGATATCGAGCGTGCCCTGGATGTATCCTGTAATTATTTCTACTATGTGGTAGGTTATCGACTTTCCACAAAAAGCGGAAAATATGTGGATGAGGAAGGTGTCAAGTCACTGGCAAAATATGCATCCATGTTCGGACTGGATTCCAAGACCGGTATCGAGCTGGATGAGATCACTCCTCATGTATCCGATAACGACGCGGTCACCTCGGCCATCGGACAGGGTAAGAACTCCTATGCACCGATCCAGCTGTCACGATATGTTTCGACCATCGCAAATAACGGAACCTGTTATGACTATACGCTGCTGGATCATATCACGGATAATTCCGGAAAGATCGTCCGCAGCGGAGAGCATAAGGTCCATTCCCGGGTGGAGATCTCCTCCGAGCTATGGGAACGCGTACATGGCGGAATGCGGCTGGTTGTTACCGATGACCTGGAATATGATAAGATGCTGAACGGCATCAAGGTTGCCGTAGCCGGAAAGACCGGAACCGCACAGGAGAACAAGAACGATCCTTCTCACGGACTGTTCGTATCCTATGCCCCCTATGACTCTCCGGAGACCTCGGTCACCACGGTAATTCAAAACGGATATGCATCCTCCAATGCTGCGGAGCTGTCCGGCTTCATCTATGCTTATCTTTACGATAAGGAAGCTCTTACGGATTCACAGCTGACAGGAGCCGGATCCCTTTCCGACTAAGGAAAGAGGACCTTGAAAGGAACCTGAAATGTTTAAGCGCTATAAGCTGAGAGATTACAATTTCATACTGCTGTTATCCGTGATCGCGCTTATGGTGCTTGGTGTTTTTGTGATCAACAGTGCGGATTCTTCCTTTACCGTAAAGCAGGCGATCGGTGTGGCAGGCGCGATAGTCATCATGATCGTGGTGTCCCTTGTGGATTATCACCTCTGGCTTAAGCTGTATCTGCTGATCTACGGAACCGGGCTCCTGTTTCTTGTGGCGGTCCTTCTGTTCGGAAATACCGTAAACAATGCAAAGCGCTGGTTCACCTTCGGTGGTATCACCTTCCAGCCTTCGGAGCTGATGAAGACACTGATGATCCTCTTCATGGCTGCTTTTCTGGAGAAAATGATAGAAGAGGAGAAGGTCTCGCGTCCGAAGGGGCTTCTGCTTTTCGCCGGAAGTGTTGCGATCCCCATGTTCCTGATCTTCCGTCAGCCGGATCTTTCCACGACACTGTGTCTGGCCTTTATCATGATCCTTATGCTGTATCTCGCAGGACTCAGTTATAAGATCATTTTCATCTTCCTTCTGATTACGATCCCGATCGTGGGAACCTTTATGTGGTACATCCAGAAGCCGGATCAGAAGCTGCTGAACCAGTATCAGGTCGACCGTATCATGGCATTTGTCTATCCTGCGGATCACCTTGATGACCAGCAGGCAAATTCCGTTATGGCCATCGGCTCAGGACAGCTTTGGGGCAAGGGACTGGAACCTGAACAGGATGTGGTGACCGTAAGCAATTCCAAGCTGATCTCCGAGCAGCAGACGGACTTTATCTTCTCCGTTATCGGAGAGTCCTTCGGCTTCGTGGGCAGCATAATTGTTATTGCAATCATTCTCCTCATAGTGTTACAATGTATAAGGGCGTCAAGGAGAGCGAGGGACCCCGGTGGTATGCTGCTGGCAGGAGGTGCTGCATGCCTTTTTGCAATTCAGTCGTTTATCAATATCGGCGTTGCAACCGCAGTCCTTCCGAACACGGGAATACCGCTTCCCTTTATCAGTTACGGCCTGACGTCACTGCTTAGTTCCGCGATCATGATCGGGGTGGTCCTGAACGTGGGAATGCAGCCGGAGAGGTATTAAAGGGTATTGTTACTAATGATGGGGGTTTAACTTATGAATGTAGTTCTTATCGCTCATGATCCCAAAAAGAAGCTGATGCAGAACCTCTGTATCGCTTACCGGGGGATCCTGAGCCATCACACGTTGTATGCAACGGAGACCACCGGACGGCTCGTGGAAGAGGCTTCCGGACTGACCGTACATAAGTTTCTGGCAGGACATCTGGGCGGTGTCCAGCAGATCGGAACTCAGATCGAAAGCAACCAGATGGATCTGGTGATCTTCATGCGGGATCCGATGATGCATATGACGGCAACCAATGACTTTGTGAACATCTGCACACTCTGCGATGTTCATAATATTCCGATCGCCACAAATCTTGCCTCCGCAGAGCTTCTGATCAAGTCTCTGGAACGGGGTGATCTTGACTGGCGTGACCTGTACAAGCACTGATTATGAAAAAGGGTATCTTTTATTGCATATTTCTTGTAGTTCTTTCCGTAGGACTGTTTATCTGGGTCTTCACCAAGAACCGCTCCTTCGACCATGAATATGGTCAGGATGTGGATATCGCCGGTGACCTGACAGGCCTTTCCACATCACCGCTTCCGGGATATTCCTCCCGATACGCCGTGATCCCGGAGGGAGAGGAGATCAATGCGGAAGAGTTCGTCAATTCCACCTACGCCGTCATCATGGTAAACAATGAGACGAAGGAATGTCTTGCCGCGCATAATGTACACAGACGTATCTACCCGGCCAGCATGACCAAGCTGATGACCGGTCTTGTGGTGTGCGATGCCATCGAACAAGGAAAGCTGAGTCTTGACGAGGTGATCGAGCTGGAGCACGACATTTCCTTTGATTCCAGTCTTTCGGTCGTTCAGAGTAATCTGTACAAGGGCTGCAGGATCTCCGTCAGGAATCTTCTGACCGCCCTGATGCTTTCCTCCTATAACGACTATGCCATCATTCTCGCCGAGAGGGTCGGCGGAAGCGTGGAAGGCTTTGCTGAGCTGATGAATCAGAAGGCCAGGGAGATCGGTGCAACGAACAGTCATTTTACGAACCCCCACGGACTGGATGATCTGGATCATTACACCACCGCCTATGATCTTTATCTGATCGTAAATGCGGCCGCAGACTGCGAGATCCTGGAAGAGATCGACCAGTACAGCTCCTATACCTATTCCTGGACCGATGCAAACGGAGAGTCCTGGGACGATACTGCTACGGCAACCAACTATTATCTGAATGACGGGGCATCTCTGCCCTCAAATATATCCATCCTTGCATGGAAGACCGGAACCACGACCGGTGCGGGAAACTGTCTCGCAATGAAAGTAAAGATCAATGATGCCACCTATACCATGATGGTGGCAGACGGCGAGTCCAAAACGGATCTGTATGCCAAGTACAGCATCCTGTTCAATCTCGCAGATTAGAGGCATAAGATGGCAAATCGAGGAAACAGAAAAGTTGTTCGTATGAACAAGACATTTCAGATCAACTCAGCACTGATCATATTTGGGATCATTCTCATCTATGTAGTGGTGAGTGCTTTTCTTGCGCTCAGAAAGCAGCCGATCACAACCTACAAGGTAAATGCCAGCAACATCAACAACAATATCGTCTGCGACGGGATCGCCCTCAGACAGGAAAGGGAGATCACTTCCGACAAGTCCGGATATGTGTGCTACTTTGTCCGTGACGGAGAAAAAGTTGCCAAGAACGTTTCCGTCTGTACCGTTGATGAAACGGGAAATCTGATCCAGACCGTAGAGAGGAAGGATACCACGGACGCAAAGTTCAGCAGCTCCGATTATCTGGAGATCCGAAGTGCCATTGACACTTACAAGACCAATTATTCCGATACGAATTTCTTCGAGGTGTATACCTTCCGGGATACCATCGAGAGCAAGGTAATGGAGATGGCAAATCAGCTCATCATGAAGGAATACACAGCTCAGGGTTCCATTGCAAAGACCACCGTCCGCAATCTGGTAGCCCCGGAAAGCGGGATCGTTACCTACTACACGGACGGTTACGAAGCCCTGACACCGGAGACTCTTCAGGAATCTGATTTCGACAAGTCCAAGTATACCCGTACCGCCTTAAAGAGCGGAGAGATCGTGGAATCCGGCAAGACCCTGTTCAAGCTGACCGCCAGTGAATCCTGGAGCATCTGCTGCTTCATCAGCTATGACCAGGCCAACCGGATCCTGGATGAGAACCGCCTTTACTTTACTCTGAACAATTCCGATACGGAAATGGCGGCAAACTATGATATGGTCCGGACAAACAACGGTTGTATCCTGGTTCTTCCCATGGAGAAGTACATGATCGATTATGTGAATGACCGATTCCTCTCCGTAGAGATCATTCTGGACCGTTATGAAGGCCTGAAGGTTCCGAATTCCGCCATCATCGACAAGCAGATCTATAAGGTTCCCAAGGAATACTTTGCTGCCGGCGGAAATGAAACCGGAGAGACAAAGCTCTACGTTCAGCGCACGGATGAGGAAGGCAACCCCACCGTAGAACAGCTGGATCCCGAGATCTATGAAACGGATGATAATTTCCTCTATGTGGATCCGAATCTTTTCTCCGATTCGGACGTTCTGGTCAAGCCGGACTCCCAGGACACCCTGGCCGTATCCACTCTGGAGCATACCACCCTGAAGGGTGTATATATCGCAAATAAGGGAGTGGCTGATTTTTCGCAGATCTCAATCGTCCGGGCAGGAGATGAGTTCACCATCGTCGGTACCAAGGACCGCCTGCGGGAATTTGACAATATTGTAATGGATGCAGCAACCGTGCTGGAAAACCAGGTGCTATACTAAGATAAAGAAGGAACAAAAGATGATCGAAGAGAATTACAGAGCAGTGGAAGAAAGAGTCAGGGCAGCGGCTGTCCGCGCCGGAAGAGATCCGGAGGAGGTGACCCTGATCGCAGTTTCCAAAACCAAACCGCTTTCGGACATAGAAGCACTGATCCGGATCGGAGTCAGAGAATTCGGAGAGAATAAACCTCAGGAGCTCCGGGATAAATATGAAAACGTTTCACAGCCGGTACATTTTCATCAGATCGGGCACCTGCAGACCAACAAGGTAAAATACATCATAGACAAAGCCGTACTGATCCATTCTGTGGACTCCATGCATCTGGCTGAACAGATCCAGAAGGAAGCAGAGAAGCGCGGGATCACCGCCGAGGTTCTGATCGAAGTGAACGCAGCCGAGGAGGAGACCAAATTCGGAGTTACGGTGGAAGAAACCGCCAACCTGGTACGTGAGATCAGTACACTTCCCAATATCCGGATCCGCGGACTGATGACGATTGCTCCCTTTGTGGATGACCCTGAGGAGAATCGTCCGGTTTTCCGTCAGATGAAGCAATTATTACTTGACATAAAATCGCAAAAAATAGATAATGTAGATATGAATGTGCTCTCGATGGGGATGACAAATGACTTTGAGGTCGCAATTGAAGAAGGCGCCACTATGGTCCGTGTCGGAACCGCGATATTCGGAGAGCGAGATTATAGCATAGTCTGAAAGAGGAGAAGAACATGGCAAAGGGAAGAAAGAGCTTTCTGGATTACTTCCGTGTAAATGATGCGGAGGATGAGGATTACGACGAAGATACCGATGATCTCTTCGACGAAGAGGATGAGGATGAAGAAGGATTCTCATTTGGCAGAAAGAGAAAGGAAAAGCGTGCTGCTGCAGCTGCTGCACAGGCACAGGCTCCGGCTCCCCAGCCGGCACCGCGTCCGCAGTATACACAGCCTGCCCCGGCTTCGCGTCCGACAGCTTCTTATCAGCCGTCTGCCGCGTCCTATCAGCCGTCTGCCGCATCCTATAAACCTGCACCTGCGTCTACTACAAACCGCAGAAAGACAAGGGAGGAGAGTAAGCTCGTGTCCTTCGATAATCAGAGAAAACAGAATTATAAGCCTTCAAGCGAGGTATATGTGATCAAGCCGCAGGAGTTTGATGATGCTCAGACCGTTTCCGATTTCCTGAAGTCGGGAAAGACCATCGTGATCAACATGGAGGGAGTTCAGTTGGATCCCGCTCAGCGTATCATCGACTTTATCGGCGGTGCATGCTATGGTCTTGGAGGAGACCTGCGTGCGATCTCTTCCAACATTTTCATCGCTGCACCTCATAATATCGAGGTGTCCGGTGATCTTCGGGATGAGATCCTGAACGATTCCACACTTTCGCCGCAGCTCGGTTCGTTTTAGGTTATAGATAACAGTCGTTTGGAGGGGTAGGTACACATGCTGACACCGGTTGATATTCAACAGAAAAAATTCAAAACGGGAATTGGATTTAATAAAGATGACGTGAATCAGTTTTTTCATGAGGTCTCGGTCAGCTACGAGGAGCTCTATCGTTCCAATGCCGATCTGAAGGAGAAGGTCATTACCATGACAGATACTCTGCAGCATTATAAGGCTACGGAGGATAATCTTCAGAAGTCCCTTCTGATCGCTGAGAAGAATACGGAAGAGCAGAAGACGAATGCTCAGCGCGAAGCCCGTAACATTGAGGCGGAGGCAAGAAGCCGTGCAAATGAGATCGTCAAGGATGCTCAGGCGCAGTTGGAATACATGGAAAAACGCATGGAAGAGCTGCGTGACCAGTATGCAGAATACAAACAGCAGTTTGCCGATCTGATGCGGGCAAATCTCCGCTCCATCGGTGAATGGGACTTTGATGCAGAAGCACAGGTTCGTGAGAAGGAGCCTCCGAAGCAGGAAGACAACTTCGGATTTGGCGGACTCGGAGGAATGGACGGAGACTTCGGTTTCCAGTTCAGCGACAGTCCGGCCAGAGATACCGGTTCAGGTTCCGGTCTGGGTGGAGCAGGCTCTGTTGGCTCATCGAGAGAAGAGCGCAGGAGCAGTGCGACCAATGTATATGGCTCTGTACTCGGAGGAGAGGGTATCGATCCTTTCTCCGGGATGTAAATCGAACACTATGAACCTCTGCCACGGGGACAGTTACAACAATTCAGGACGAAACGTGAATTGTTGTAACTGTCCCCGTGGTGTGGTAATACGAACCGCACCTGAACCACATGGGCAGCGTGGTATCTGAAAATCTGAAACAACGAGGAATATGGATCATGAAACGGAAAAACTATCTGATAGCACTGGGGCTCTTTATCCTGATCATCATTTTTGATCAGCTGACAAAGCTACTGGTGGTTCATAATATGGAGCTGGGAGAAAGCATTCCCGTGATCAGGGATGTATTTGAGATCCATTACATTCAGAACACGGGAATGGCCTGGGGTCTCTTCTCCGGAAAGACCTGGCTGCTGGCTCTCTTCAGCGTGGTCATGCTGGCAGCTCTGCTGTACGTGTATCATAATATTGCAGAAGGCCGGTATTACCGGATGATCCGGATCCTGCTGATCTGCATCGTAGGCGGTGCCTACGGAAACCTGCTGGACCGGATCCGCCTGGGATATGTGATCGATTTCCTGTATTTCAAGCTGATCAATTTTCCCGTCTTCAATGTAGCGGATATCTTTGTGACCATCAGCGTGATCCTGCTTATCCTCCTGATGATATTCAAGTATAAGGGAAATGACCTGGACGTCATGCTGGGTGAGAAGATCCGGCTGGAGGACGGTACCTATATCGAAAAAAAAAGGCGTAGATCCGATAAAAAAGAAGATTCTGTCTCTGACGGGGATGCAGATAAAGCAGACGATGATACTGAGAAGGATACTGAGAAGAGCGCCGAAACTGCGGAAAAGTCCACGGAGGAATAAGCAGTATGGAACAGACAGCGTCCCACAACTACATAGAGCTGACTCCGGAAACGGAACAGGAGGGAATGCGTCTTGACAAATACCTGGCAGAAAGTCTTCCGGACTATTCCAGAAGCTTCCTGCAGCAGTTGATCCAAAGCGGTTCCGTATCCGTGAACCAAAAGACGATCAAAACATCCTATAAGGTAAAATGCGGGGATTTTATCCATGTGTCCGTTCCGGAGCCCGAAACGGCAGATATCGAGCCGGAGAATATCCCTCTCGAGATCCTATTCGAGGATGAGGATCTGATCGTGGTGAACAAACCCCAGGGAATGGTGGTCCATCCTGCTGCCGGTCATACCACCGGGACACTGGTCAATGCACTGATGTACCATTGCGGGGACTCTCTTTCCTCCATCAACGGTGTAGAACGTCCCGGGATCGTGCATCGGATCGACAAGGACACCAGCGGACTGCTGGTGGTATGTAAGTCCGACAGGGCTCACAGAGGGCTTGCTCTTCAGTTTGCGGACCATTCCATTCACAGGATCTATACTGCCATCTGCCACGGGACCATCAAAGAGCCCGGAGTCGTGGATGCCCCCCTTGCCAGGGATCCGAAGGACCGAAAGAGGATCGCCATCCGGCCGGAGGGCAGAAGAGCGGTAACACATTTTGAACCCATACAGGCATTAAAACAGGATTTCACGTTGGTACAGTGCCGTCTGGAGACAGGCCGTACCCATCAGATCCGTGTCCATATGGCATCGCTCCGTCATCCGATCCTGGGGGATCCGGTTTACGGACCGAAGAAATGTCCCTTCAACCTTCCGGGGCAGATGCTGCATGCGGGAGAGTTGGGATTTATCCATCCAGTCACAGGCGAAATGATGAGCTTCCGGAAGGGACTTCCGGAGGAGTTTGAACGAATACTGAAGCACTTATCAGCGGAGACCTGAACAGAACAGAGGAAAAGGCATGAATACGATCAATACATCAGAACTGAATAAGGACGGATCTGATCAGATCACTACGGAGTTCCGCAGGGTTGCGACCCGGGTCTCCGTGGTCAGCATCATCGGGAATCTAGCACTTACCCTGTTCAAATTTCTGGCGGGTATCCTTGCACATTCCGGAGCCATGATCAGCGACGCCGTGCATTCCGCTTCGGATGTGATCAGCAGTTTTATCGTGATCATCGGTGTCCGGATCTCCGGACATTCCGCAGATAAGGATCATCCCTACGGACATGAGCGTTTTGAATGCGTAGCAGCCTTGCTGCTTGCCATGATCCTGGCCATCGTAGGGGCGGAGATCGGGCTTTCCGCCATTCATACCATCCAGGCGGGTACCGAGACCATTACGATCCCGGGAACCCTTGCACTGATTGCGGCCATCGTATCCATTGTCAGCAAGGAAGCCATGTTCTGGTATACACACGCTGCAGCAAAGAGGATCCGTTCCACCGCATTAAAGGCAGAAGCATGGCATCATAGAAGCGACGCGCTTTCCTCCGTGGGGGCGCTGATCGGAATCGCCGGGGCACGTCTTGGTGCGCCGATCCTTGAGCCTGTTGCAAGTATCGTGATCTGTCTCTTTATTTTCAAGGTGGCGATCGATGTATTCCGTAATGCTATCGACCAGATGGTGGACCATAGCTGTGATGAGGCCACAGAGACAGACCTTAGGAACTGTGTGATGAAGCAGCCGGGAGTTATTGGGATAGATATGCTTCAGACCCGAATGTTCGGTTCTCGGATCTATGTGGATCTGGAGATCTGTGTAAACGGAAATCTCAGACTGACAGAGGCACATGCCATCGCGGAATCGGTGCATGATGCCCTGGAACAGACATTTCCGCAGGTGAAGCACGTAATGGTGCATGTCAACCCTGCGTAGACTAAATATAGGAGTAATATATGAACAATGAAAGCGTTAACAAAAAGCCGTTATATCGGCAACAGACAATTCTATAAAACCGTCTTCGGAATTGCGATCCCCATCATGATCCAAAACGGGATCACCAATTTCGTAAGCTTACTTGATAATATCATGGTAGGACAGATCGGTACGGAACAGATGTCAGGCGTGGCAATCGTGAACCAGCTGATCTTTATTTTCTTTTTATGCATGTTCGGAGGACTGTCCGGAGCCGGGATCTTCACCGCACAGTACTTCGGCTACAAGGATGACGAAGGAATTCGGCACACCTTCCGTTACAAGCTCTGGCTGGGACTGATCATCGTACTGATCACCACCGCGATCCTTCTCATTTTCGGAACACCGCTGATACAGAGCTACCTGTCAGGAACACAGGATGGGGGAGATCCGGTGGCAGCCCTCCATTACGGAGAGGATTACCTGAAGGTGATCCTGATCTCGCTTCCTGCGATCTATATCGGAATGGTGTACTCCAGTACCCTCAGGGAATGCGGACAGACAAAGGTTCCGATGTTTGCCAGCGTCATCGCGGTGCTGGTCAACCTGCTGTTCAATTATCTGCTGATCTTCGGAAAAATGGGCTTCCCGAAGCTGGGGGTTGTGGGTGCCGCCATTGCCACCGTGATCTCACGTTATGTGGAAATGACCATCGTTGTCACCTGGTGCGTGAAACACCGTCACAGCCATAAATTCTTCAGCGGCATCTACAGGACACTGCGTGTACCGAAGGTTCTGGTGGGCAAGTTCTTCAGAACCGGTATGCCCATTCTGGTAAATGAAGGACTGTGGTCCATAGGCGTTGCGCTGCTTGCTCTTGCCTACAGTACCAGAGGCATGAACGTTGTAGCCGGTCAGAATATCGCGAATACCATCAACAATCTTTTCAATATCGCCTTTATAGCCATGGGAGATGCGGTAGCAATCCTGGTTGGACAGGCTCTGGGCTCGGGGGATCTGGAAAGAGCAAAGGACTGGACCCGTAAAATGATCGTGACGGGGATGATGCTCGCTCTGGTGACAGGAAGTATCCTTTTTGCCACCTCGGGGCTGTTCCCGAATATGTATAACACCAATGACCAGGCAAAACAGATCGCCACGGCATTTCTAATGGTCCAGGGCATTGCCATGCTGAAGGATTCCTTCCTGCATTGCAGTTATTTTGCCCTGCGTTCCGGAGGAAAAACTATCATCACCTTCCTTTTTGACAGCGTGTTCATGATGGCGGTTTCCGTTCCCCTGGCCTACGTTCTGAGCGAATTTACGGAGCTTTCGGTGGTATGGATCTTTGCGCTTGTACATGCCGCCGATCTCATCAAGTGTATTATCGGATATATCCTTCTGAAGAAGGGAGTCTGGATCAGAAATATCGTGAAAGAGTAGTGCGAAATCCTTGCAAAACATGCCTTTCTAACGTAAAATAGTTATGTAAGTTTTATTCAAGGGAGGTAATCTATGTCCAACAAAGAAATCTACAAACAGACACTTACTTTCTCTTTGAGACGGTTTGTCTTCAACACCTGCTGTTTATTTTTTGTCGGAGCACTTGCCGTATTCGGTTTTCTTCTCATCGATAAAATGTATGATAAGGGACTGATCGGCCTTGCGGTCGGAATCCTTTTCGGTATTATTGTGGTTGCGATCGTCTCTCATTTCGTCTCATACATCTACAAGGCCGGACACATCGTTATGATGATGAAGGCTGTAACGGAAGGATCTCTTCCGGCGGATGTATATCATGAAGGTAAGAGACTGGTAAAAGCACGCTTTACAACCGTTGCCCTGTACTATGCTGCAACCAGCGCCATCAAAGGTATCTTTAATGAGATCGGGCGTCTGATCACCAGGGGTGCCGAAGCCATCGGCGGTGATACGGGAAATGCCATCGGCAGCGCTATCAGCATCGGTATCAATGTGGTTGTCGGCTTCCTTTGCGACTGCTGCCTCGGCTGGGTATTTTACCGTAGCGACAAGGGTGCGGTAAAGGCAACCCTGGAGGGTGGTGTTATCTTCTTTAAGAACGGTAAGGCCCTTCTTCGGAATCTCGGCCGTATCTTCGGTATGGGAATCGCATCCCTGATCGCCATCGGCGGTGCATTTACGGGAGTCTTCTATCTGATCTTCTCCAATATGACCTCGACCTTCGAGGCCCTGAGAGACGAGATCATGGATGCCGCAACGAGAAACAGCTGGAATATTCCGGAATTCTTCAACAATCCGGCCAATCTTGCACTGATCACGGCAGTCATCGTTGCTTTGATCATCTGGGGTATCATTCATGGTACATTTATCCGTCCGTTCATTCTGGTAGGTGTTATCCGGAATTACATGGAAGCAGGTATCAAGAGCCAGATCACCGAAGCAGACATGAAGGACCTTGATAAGAAATCCAAGAAGTTCAAGAAGCTTCGTGAACAAGAAGGAGCATAGTATTCAGAGGTGACGTAAATGGAATGGAAGATTATTTTGATCGTCGGTATAGTTCTTATTGTCATCGTCCTTGCTATCGTAATTTATAACTTTTCCATCGGCAAAAAGGACGGCCATATATCCGATCCGATTTATGCGAAGATCGCATATGCATCCAAGCCGGCCGGCAATATCCTGAAGAATCTGAAGACTGAGAACCAATTGGCCGTCTGCACCGTGACCAGAAATTATTCAGGGATCCGTATCGAGGTGGCCTCTTCAGGGGAGCCTCCGATCCGCTATGAGAAGGATATCCCCGGAGAAGAACGCTCACAGGAGGAGATATCATCGCTGCTGGAATATACAGCAAAGGATATCGCTCATTTTGCCGGACCGGAGTTCTCTGTCACCAAAGAATCCGTGGACAGCTTCCGCGTGGACTACGTTCGTTACTGATCTGTACATCAAATCACACGGGGATAATCTATGGCATATGTGGAATTTCAGGATGTAAAAAAAATCTACAGGAGCGGGGAGATCGAGATCCCCGCTCTTTCAGGTGCATCCTTTTCGGTAGAGAAGGGTGAATTCTGTGTGATCGTCGGTGCCTCCGGCGCCGGCAAGACCACGATCTTAAATATACTCGGCGGCATGGATCAGCTGACCGGCGGCCGTGTACTGATCGACGGAGAGGAGATCTCCGGCTACGATAAGAAGGCCCTCACTACGTACAGACGCGTGGATGTGGGTTTTGTTTTTCAGTTTTACAACCTCGTCCAGAATCTGACGGCTTTGGAAAATGTGGAGCTGGCCGTTCAGATCTGTAAGGATCCGCTTCCTCCGGCCGAGGTTCTGCAGGAGGTGGGCCTGGGGGATCGTATGAAGAACTTCCCTTCCCAGCTGTCCGGAGGAGAGCAGCAGCGCGTTGCCATCGCACGTGCCCTTGCCAAGAATCCGAAGCTTCTTCTCTGTGACGAGCCTACGGGTGCGCTGGATTACCAGACGGGAAAATCCGTACTGAAGCTGTTACAGGATACCTGCAGAAATACAGGGACCACTGTTATAGTGATCACACATAACTCCGCACTGACCGCAATGGCCGACAGGGTGATCACGGTTAAGAACGGTCGGATAGAGAAGGAATACATGAATCCGGACAAGGTGGATGTGGAAACCATCGAGTGGTAAGGATATGAGTCAACCGAAGAAGAAAGCTTTACAACGATCGATCCTGCGGGATATCCGCGGATCCTTTGGCCGATTCTTTGCTATCTTTGCGATCATCGCATTGGGAGTCGGCTTTTTTTCGGGTCTTCGGATCACGACTCCGGCCATGGTCCATACCTTCGATACCTTTCTGAAGGAGCATAACTTCTTTGATCTGAAGCTGGCTTCCACCATCGGATGGGATGACACGGATCTTCAGTCCGTTGTAAAAAGGGAAGGGGTTCAATCCGCAGAAGGAGCCATCCAGTACGATATGATCTGTCGGCTGCCGGACGGAGAGGATGTGGTCTTTAAGGCTCATTCGATCACAACCGACCTTAACCGGCTTCGTATTACAGAGGGCCGGCTTCCCGAAACGAAATATGAGGTGGTTCTGGACAGCAAGAACAAATATGACATGGTGATCGGAGATACCCTTAAGCTTTCCGATTCCAACTCAAAGAGTACCTTCAATCACTTTTATGAGAAGGAATACACGGTGGTTGGATTTGTGGATTCTCCGCTGTATATCAACTTTGAACGGGGAACCACTTCTCTGGGGAACGGTCTGGTGAGCGGATTCATCTATCTTTCGAAGGAAGCCTTCCGCGAGACCACCTATACTGAGATTTACGTGGATCTTGATCTTCCCGGAGAGATCTACTCCGATGAATACAATGATGCACTGGATGCCGTTCTTCCGGATTGGGAGGAGTTCCTGCCGAAGCTGGCTGAGAAGAGACTCCGTCGGATCTCCACGGATCCGGACAACCTGCTTATGACGCTCTGGTCCATGGTGACCGCAGATGAATCCTCCATGGAGCCTGATACCTATGTCATGACCCGGAATACCAATCTGGGATATGCCTGCTTCGAAAGCGACTCCAAGATCGTTGAACAGGTGGCTCAGGTCTTCCCTGTATTCTTTATCCTGGTGGCCGGCCTGGTATGCATGACCACCATGACCCGCATGGTGGAAGAGCAGAGAGGCCAGATCGGTGTACTGAAGGCCCTGGGTTATTCAAACCGGGATATTCTCTGGAAATATACTTCCTATTCCGGCTCCGCATCCCTTCTGGGCTGCGTTGTCGGTTACTCGGTAGGTATTTTCTCGTTCCCCGGTGTGATCTGGATCGCATATCATATCATGTACATCAAGCTTCCGATGATCTTTATCTTTGATCCCACACTGGCGGTCATTGCATTCCTTGTGGCTGTCACCTGTTCCATCGGGATCACCGTTATTTCCTGCAGATACGAGCTGACCGAGAGTGCAGCCGGCCTGATGCGCCCGAAGGCGCCCAAACCGGGCAAAAGAGTCTTTCTGGAACGTCTGCCCTTCATCTGGAACAATATGAAATTCCTTCATAAGGTATCTGCACGAAACATTCTCCGGTATAAAGGAAGGTTCTTCATGATGGTCCTGGGGATCAGCGGGTGTACGGCGTTACTTCTTACCGGCTTCGGCCTCAGGGATTCCATCAACGGCTTCACGGATACTCAGTTCGGTCAGATCCAGACTGCCGACCTTGAGGTCAATTTCAAGGACGGTACCAACGAGGAGCTGCCGGAAAGTCTGAACGAAGAGTTGAAGCAGGGAAATGCCTCCTATGTTCCCTACCGAAGCTGTTCCATGGATCTTATCAAGGGTAAGACCACCAAGGCGGTTCAGGTTCTGGTTCCCAAACGGGATTCCTCCTTTGATTCCTTCTTTACCCTGGAGACGGAAGAGGGTGAGGCAGTGGCAGTTCCCGGGCCGGGCGAAATTGTGATCAGTATCGCCGTTTCCGAGCGGAATCATATTTACGTCGGAGATACGGTTTCCCTTCGCGGAGATGATCTGAAGGAGGTCAGCGTCAGGGTCACCGGTGTCTTCTGGAACCATATCTATAATTACGTGATCGCCTCTCCGGAGGATCTTCCGGGCGATCTGAATGCCGCTTACGTGACGTATCCGGAGGGTACCGATATCTACCGTGCCCAGACGGAGCTTTCGGATTGCGACGAAGTAACATATGTAAATGTCTACCAGGCCACGAAGGAACGTTTTACGAAGATCCTGGCCAGCATCAACTACATCGTGGTGATCGTCATTCTCAGTGCGGCAGGACTTGCATTTGTGGTCCTTTTCAACCTGACAAATATCAATATCACCGAACGCATCCGGGAGATCGCCACCATCAAGGTCCTCGGTTTCTATCCCGGAGAAACGGCACAGTATATCTTCCGTGAGAACTTCGTTCTGACGCTGATCGGCATGCTGGCCGGTCTCGGACTTGGTGTATTATTACATCGATTTGTAATGGCGCAGATCGTGGTGGATATGATATATTTTAAATGTGTGATCAATCCGCTTAGCTTTGTTCTGTCGATCATACTTACATTTGTCTTTACCATTCTGGTCAGTCTGTTCATGCGAAAGAAGCTGGACCGGATCAATATGGCGGAATCGCTGAAATCCGTCGAATAAAATACAGAAAGAAGGGATACCTATGACACCTCATAACAACGCAAACCCCGGCGATTTTGCCAAAACCGTTCTGATGCCGGGAGATCCGCTCCGTGCAAGATATATAGCGGAAACCTATCTGGAAGCGGCTCATCTGGTAAATGACGTCCGCGGAGTTCAGGGCTACACCGGTTATTATAAGTTTATCCCTGTATCTGTCATGGCCAGCGGAATGGGGATCCCTTCCATTTCCATCTATGCCCATGAGCTTTTCACGGAATACGGAGTGGAGAATATCATCCGTGTCGGAACAGCGGGCGCACTGGACCCGGAAATGAAGGTTGGAACCGTGGTTGCCGGGATGGGGGCCTGTACAGATTCCAATGTAATATCTCAATTCGGGCTTGGGGTCAATTTTGCACCCATCGCGGATTTCCGACTTCTTTCGGCTGCCGTAGAGCAGGCCAAAGCCATGAATGTGGAGCTGCAGGTCGGAAACCTGTATTCCAGCGACCTTTTCTATGATGAGGCCGGTCGTGCCATAAAGCTGGAAAAGCTGGGAGTACTTGCCATAGAAATGGAGGCTGCAGGCCTTTACATTGAGGCAGCAAGATGTAAAAAGCATGCATTGGCGATCTGCTCCATTTCCGACAATGTCATAACCGGGGAAGCTCTGGATGCGGATTCCCGCGTGACCCGATTCAATGAAATGATCATCACTGCACTGGATACCGCCGTTGCCGTTACAAGAAACTCCATGGAGTGACCGGTCAGAAGAGGAGTGTGCATGGGAGACAAAAAAAAGAAGACTGAAAAAGCTCATATAATTGAAAAAGCGAAAAGAACAGAGAAAGAGATCGTTCTGGCTGTCTGCTATGACTTTGATAAGACCCTGTCACCAACTGACATGCAGGCCCAAGGCTATATCCAGTCCGTCGGTTATGATGTGGAGGAATTCTGGAAGAAGACCAATGAACTGGGCGAAAAGAACGAAATGGACAGCAACCTGGCCTATATGTACGTCATGAAGGATGAGGCCCGGGGCAGGCTGATCTTCAGTAAGGAGAAGCTTCTGGAGTACGGAAGCCGTGTAACCCTTTTCCCCGGCGTTGATACCTGGTTCGACCGTGTAAATGCCTATGGACGGGAGCGTGGCATCACCGTGGAGCATTACATCATTTCCTCCGGATTAAAGGAGATGATCGAAGGAACAGAAATCGCGAAACGCGGTGTCTTCAGGAAGATCTACGCCAGCTCCTTCTTCTATGATGACCGTGGCGAAGCCATCTGGCCCGCTCAGGTGATCAATTACACCAACAAGACCCAGTTCCTGTTCCGGATCGAAAAGGGCGTTCTGGACATCAATGACGACAACGTAAATACCTATTTCCCGCCGGAGGAGCTTCGGGTTCCCTTCCGTAACATGGTCTATATCGGAGACAGCGATACGGATATCCCCTGCATGAAGCTGGTGAACGTCAACGGAGGACACTCCATCGGCGTCTACAACCCGGAGAAGGGCCGGGAGCGTGTCTCCAGAATGATGCTGGACAGAAGGACACGTTACACGGCTCCGGCAGACTACACTGAAGGCTCCGAGCTGGAGACTCTTCTGAAGGGAATCATTGATAAGACCGCCAGCTACGAGTACCTGGAGCAGAAGCATATCCGGGATCTGAAGACTTCCGAGGATACACTGAAAGCCAGAGAAATGAACGTATAGTAAGTACATTATAAAGTGCGGTATATGAGAAGAAGTACTAATTCTGAGGAAATGATATGCAGAGTATCAAAGTTTATCAAGACATGACCTTCGATGAAGAACGGGCATTATATGGAAGCAACGGAGTTCAGCTGATCAACTGCCGTGTAGAAGGACCTGCAGACGGAGAGAGCTTTCTGAAGGAGAGTAAAAACATCCGTGTGGAAAGCTGTCATTTCAGCCTGCGTTATCCCTTCTGGCATGATGATCACCTGGTCATCGAGGACAGTGCAATGACCGAAACCTGCCGCGCAGCCATCTGGTATTCGCAGGATGTCACCATCAACGGCTCCCGGCTGCACGGGATCAAGGCACTTCGTGAATGCACCGATGTCACCATCAAGAACTGTGACATTCAATCCCCTGAATTCGGCTGGTCCGTAAAGCGGCTGAATCTGCGGGATTCCAGGGTAGAAGGAGAGTATTTGCTCCTTCGTTCCAAGGCGGTTCGTTTCCAAAATGTAAAAATGAAAGGAAAATATTCCTTCCAATACATTAAAAATTCTGAATTTGAGAATTGCTATTTTGATACAAAGGATGCCTTCTGGCATGCCAAAAATGTGGTCGTAAAGGATTGTATCATCAAAGGAGAATATCTGGCCTGGTACAGTGAGAATATCATTTTCGATCATTGTACCATCATCGGAACCCAGCCTTTATGTTATTGCAAGGGACTTGTCATGAAGGATTGTAAAATGCAGGACGCGGATCTGGCCTTTGAGCGATCCATGATCGCAGATGCAACGATCCTGACAAAGGTTGACAGCATCAAGAATCCCAGATCCGGGTTTTTACGTGTAAAGGATGTAGGCGAAGTGATCCTTACAGATCCGCTGGCAAAAGCCGAAATTCAAATTGAATCCTCGAAATGAGAGTGTGATTTACCGATATGGATTATTTCGTGAAACCATAGTTTTGCGAAATAAAAGTGTTGATTTTTACCTGGGAGCAGTGGTATACTGATCATGTGGGAAATCCCCGTATTATAAGGGATTTCGGACATTTTACATGATCAGTGTGTCACTGTTTTTCATTTTGGTTTATAACCGGTTTTATTTCGTTATTATTTCGTTTTGCATTTCTGTTCCGGAGGTTTTTACAAATGGATTATCATAAAGAATTTGCCAGGGATCAGCAGGCGCGTCTTCGTGCGGTGACCGCCGAGCTTCCTCCATATGTACGCGAATATTTTCGCAGCATTTCCGAATCCACACAGCCAAGAACCCGTACGGCCTATGCCTATGATATCAAGATGTTCTTCGAGTTTCTGATCGAAACAAATCCTTCTCTTAAGGATAAATCCCCCGCTGATATCGATCTTACGGTCTTAAACAGCCTTACGGCCGCCGATTTTGAGGAATATCTGGATTATCTGTCCCTTTATACGAGAAACGGCCGGGAATATTCCAATGATGCATCCGCAAAAAAAAGAAAGCTCGTGGCACTCAGAGCTTTCTTCCGGTATCTCTATCAGACCGAAAAGATCGACCAGAACGTGACGGAAAAGGTAAAAACTCCGAAGATCCGCGAGAAAAACATCATTCGTATGGAATCCGATGAAGTGGCCAATTTCCTTGATACTGTCGAGTTTGGAAACCGTTTAACGAAAAATCAGATGAGGTTTCACGAAAAAAACAAGATCCGTGACCTTGCCATGCTGACTCTCATGCTTTCCACCGGCATCCGTGTATCCGAATGTGTGGGGATCAACATTTCCGACGTGGATTTTGACCGGACCAGCGTCCGTGTGGTCCGAAAAGGCGGAAATGAGGATCTGGTCTACTTCTCCGATGAAGCCGCCGAGATCCTGCAGGAATACATGACAGAACGGGAAAAGATCGATGCGGAGCCCGGCTCCGAGGATGCACTGTTCCTCTCCTCTCGCAGGTCCCGTATGACCCAGAGAAATGTGGAATATCTTGTAAAAAAGTATGCCCGGGTCTCTACCCCGCTGAAAAAGATCACGCCCCATAAGCTACGCAGCACCTACGGCACGGCCCTGTATCAGGAAACCGGCGATATCTATCTGGTTGCCTCGGTTTTGGGACATAAGGACGTAAATACCACCCGGAAACACTATGCCGCCATGGATGATCATAAGAAATGGCAGTCCAGAAACGAGGTACAGCTCCGGGAAACCGACCGTTCCACGGCACATGTGCCTAAAAACACTACTGTGGATGATGAAGACTGAACTCCCTTATGATCGAACTCCATTACTGCCGAACTCCTCAGGAAACCGCAGCCCTTCTTCACAATGTATGGAAACCTTGTTATGATGCCTCCAGCTCCCGGTTGATATCCGATACATTTCGTTTCAGCTCCCTGTACTGCGTGATAAACATGATCATGTAGGTTACCGCATAGCCGGCAATTGTCGGGATCAGCGCCTGGGGATGCCTGTGCAGCTGCCAGAGGAATATGGTGATGACCACAAGGACGATCGCGGTGGAGATAAAATACAGGATCCCCTGGATCAGGAAACCAAGACGGTCGATCTCAAAGAGAAATGTCATGATCGCAAAGGTTCCGCCGATGGCTCCGTATAGCAGTACATTTATGTAAGCGGCTATTGCAGGTGTCGGGAACAATTCTCTGGCTTCCGGAGAAATGGAGATAAAGCCTGTATTTCCTGCAGTATTGACTATCACATCCACCATTAGATTCACCAGGAGTCCGATAATGGCTGAAATGGCAAAGCTGACAGCTCCTCTTTTCAGTATCATTTTTACAGATTCACTCATTACCGGTTTCCTCCATTCTGCAGTATTTCCTTCAGCTTTGAAACATTTCGTCTGGATGTATAGGTTTCATAACCGTTCTTCATGATGACCCGGATGGTTCCGGTCACACTCATATCCAGACTCTTTATCTTTCGGATATTCACAAGCTCCGATTTGGAGATCCGTACAAAGCCCGAGATCTCCAGTTCCTTTTCCAGCTCCTGCAGCGTTCTCGACACCGTATATTTCCGACTCTGATCCAGTGCAAAAACCTTCTGCTTCTCAGCATAGAACGAGACCAGTTCTCCCGGGGTCAGAACACATTTATTACCCACCTCATCCGTACCGGTAAGAGAAGGATCGTATAAGGCGTGTAATTCTCCTACGATCCTTCTTACCTCTTCGTCTGCTATATCCTTACAGACATGTAATTCCGTTTCTTTATACTTTTCGTTGATAACCGTCCTGATCTGCATGATTCACTCCTCCGAAATACAGTATATTGGATTTCACAGGGGTTTTCAATGCCAACTCATCAATCCCGGACATTCTTTACGAAAGATCTGCCTTCATCTTTCTGCGGAACAACGAAACTGCCAGGAGCATCAGAACTGCCGCACTTCCGATCACAACGATCATGGGGATCACAAAATGATCGACCGAGAAGTCCATGGCTATGGTTGCCCGTGAGACCTTCGTGCAGTAGATCAGGGGCAGGAATTTGCAGATGGTATAAAGCACGCCGCCGGTCTGCTCTGCATCAAACCAGATCCCGCCCAGAAATGAGCCAAGAGAAATAATAACGGAGCAGATACCGGGAGCGGATTTTTCATTAAATATGGTTCCGAAGATCAGTCCGATGGCCGTAAACATGGCTGCGGAAGGGATCGAGGTAACGATCACCAGCAGAAGTCCCGGAATACTCATGGGATTTCCAACGATCAGTGAGATCACAAATCCAACTGTACAGGTCAGGAAGGACTGAACCACTGCGATAAGCAGCATCGGAAGGATATATCCGTTGGTGAAGTTGCTGCTCTTCATCGGGGAAGCAAACAGACGGGTCAGGAAGGAACCTGAACGGTCCGTAGCTACACTTAAACCCGTGAACAGCATGACAAAGGACTGTCCGAAAATGATCACTCCTCCTGTCAGTTTATCGATCTGAAAGATCGTTACGCCTCCCTTGGGAATGCTTTCATTGACCAGCGTCATGATCACAAGCATTACGATGGGAAATGCCACGCAGAAGATATAGCTGAGCGGATCTCTTGTCATTTCCAGTAGATTTCTTTTTGCAAAACTGATGGTCTTATTCATGGTATACACCTTCCTTTTCCGCTACCGAAATAAATACTTCCTCAAGTCCCTTCTTGCCGGTCTCCGCTTCCAGTTCCTCCAGCGTTCCGAGACGGACCATTTCTCCTTCGATCATAATACCGATCCTGTCGGAAAGTGCCTCTGCCTCTTCCATATAGTGTGTGGTGAGAATGATCGTGGTATTCTTCTTCAACTGCTCGATCACCTTCCAAAGTTCTCTTCTGGCAAGCACATCCAGCCCCAGTGTAGGTTCATCCAGGAAGAGGATCCTGGGCTTTCCGATGACCGCCATGGCGATGGAGAGTCTTCTCTTCCATCCTCCGGAAAGTGTCTTTGCTTTCTTCCTGCGAACCTCCTCCAGTCCGAAGGTCCGGATCACTTCGTCCGCAGCGGCCGTGTCCTTATCATAGATCTCAGCCATGAACCGGAGGTTCTCTTCCACGGTCAGTTTTTCCGCTACGGCCGTATCCTGTGTGGAGATTCCCACCAGCTGCTTTACGGAATCCGCTTCCTTCGTTACATCATGTCCGAAGATCTCGGCTTTCCCGCCGGTAGGTGTGGAAAGGCAGGTCAGCATACGGATCGTTGTGGTCTTTCCGGCTCCGTTCACACCGAGAAGTGAGAACAGCTCGCCCTCCTGAACCGTCAGACAAAGGTCCTTTACCGCTGTCTTGTCCTTATATTCTTTTCTCAGGTTTTCAGTTCTGATCGCTGTCTTATTCATAATAAAACCTCCCTTTGGTTTCACATCTCCTGTCTTGATGTGAGAATACCAAAGGGAGGTCTCTATGTATATATTTCTGACATGAACGGTAGAAAACCACCGATGAATGGTCTATGGGAACATGATGTAGCCCATAAGCGTCAGGTTTCGGATCTGTTTTGTGGCCGGGTTGTACCTGAAGGAAATGGAGGTTATGGTATATACGCCTCCGTCCACGGGGATCTGATACATCTGCTCCATATCATCTACGGAGATCTCCTTGGCGGCCTCCGTGGAGTTCGTTGCAGTATTATTTCGGGGTGTCTCCGTGCTGTCCGGCTCCTCATCATCGGATCCGAGCTGTCTGGCAACCGCTTCCTCATATAAGTCCGTCATCCGGTCCACGCAGTTTGTGATATCAACCGTGACCGTCTGTTCCAGGCCATACTGCAGCTGGATCGTCCGAAGTTCGGACCATTCCATGGGAAGGTCCACTGCCGAATACATGGTTGCTTCGTAGAGTCGACTATAATTCTCGATCTTCAGACCATCCGTCAGAATATCCATTCCGCCGCTCAGATACTGGCTGACACTCCATTCATCCACGATAGGCTCCTGCTCCGGAACGACGATCTCCTCGGATTTCCACCAGGTATCATCCATACTGAGAGCCTCTTCCAATTCGGCTTCGTTATAGTTTAATCTCAGGTACTGCACTCCGTAAATGTTCACCTCCAGCACTCTGCGGATACTTTTTCCGGAATACTGAAGACGGGCCACCTCCTGATATTCATCCGGGGTGAGTTCCCGATCGATCTCCCGCATCTTCTGCATGGCGGCCCAGTTTTCTTCAAATCGTGCCTCCTGGGAATTCGCTTCGATATAGACGAAGCTGGTCCAGGGAATAATAGTCGCAAATACATAGATGCCCAGGATCACATACAGCAGCCATTCATAATGCTCGGCATAATGCACCTTCGGAAGCCGGAAGATACGCCGGATCAGGAAGATAATGGGCTCCCAGGCCATGTAGATCACCTGCAGCACAATAAAGGCGATTCCGGCAAGACGCGGGATCGTATATCCATAATCATGGATCCGGACAGCGATGGCATAGATCTCAAGAATGATCAGCGGCGCATAGAAATACTTCATATACCGGATGATCTTGTTGTAGATGGGCGTGCGATCCCTTCGGGTATAGGCATATGCCATGGTCCAGATAAGCCAGCCGATAAAGCACAGCCCCGCACAGATCATAAATACCTGATTTGAAGGAATATCCCGGGTGATCACGATCTTTCCGATGTAAATATAAACGATACCGGTTGCGGCGATCAGTAGGGGCATCAGCGCATAAAGCACAAGCCCGCGGGCAAATTTTGTCTGCTCTGGTTCCGACTGGTTGATGAGACAGCTGAGGCCATAAGGAATATAGACCAGTGCCACCAGCATGATCTCCACATAACCGAGCCAGGTAAAGATATAGATCTTTGCGATCAGGGCATCGATGAGCCACAGGATCAGAAGAACCCCCAGGTTCAGGATCAGAAGGATCAGTAACAGCTTCAGTACGGAGATCACGATCCTGAGAAGATATTGTTCAAAGGCCAGATTGCTGTCCTTGACCAACGCCAGGAAAGACAGACTCACAAAGACCAGAACATAGAAACCGGCTGCAACCAGAATATAATACTTCGTGATATCGGACACATCCGACTGAGCGATCACATCCAGAATAACCCACAGGAAGGCGCCGAGTCCTGAGAAAATATATCCGGTGATCGCCACCTCCTTGCTCTTCCTTCCCCGAAGTACACTCTCGGTAAAGAAGGTTCCCACGATGGACATGCCTAGAAATATCAGGATATATTCCTCATTTCGGTTAATGGTCGTATCCGAGATCAGAAGGAAATCATAAAAAGCACACAAAAGAAAGGTCAGACAGAGTGTGGCGAGATACTTCTTTCCCACTCCTCCGATCCGATGCTTCTGTGTGCTGAACCATTCCTTGATCTTTCGCATAATTCCCCCACAGAGCCTGTATTACAGACTCTCTGCAAACTCTATGATCCGGTCGGCTGTCTTCTCCGGACCGAGTAATGCACTGTTGATGCAGAGGTCATAGCTCTCCATCCTGCCCCATTTAGCCGAAGTGTAATAGTTGAAGTAGGAAGCTCTTGCCTTGTCCTCCTTCATGATCACTTCCTTTGCCTGCTTCTCCGAAAGCTCGAACCGTTTCATGACCGTCTCTATCCTTGTTTCCAGAGGCGCATAGATAAAAAGGTTCAGGACCCGTTCCATATTACGGAGAACGTAATTGGAGCAGCGGCCGATGAAGACACCCTCGCCCTGCTCTTTCGCGATCTTCTCAATGGTATTGTAGGTTGCCATGAACGCTCTCTGATTCAAGTTCATGCCATATCCCTGATTCTCAAAGGAATAGGCAAAGGAATAGGGATCCATGACAACGGAATAGAGAAAGCTGTTGGTACGCTTCTCATCCAGTTCATCCAGAAGATTCTCCCAAAGTCCGCTTTCCTTCGCAACCTGCTTGATGAGCTTCTTGTCATAGCAGGTGATCCCCAGCTTTTCGGCAACGATCTCCCCTATGATCCTTCCGTTACTTCCGAACTGACGTCCGATGGTGATAAGCTTCTTCTCCATAACGACACCCCCGTTTCGTTACTGATACTTCTTCTCCAGTTCTGCGATATAATCGAAGCTGCTGTTGACACTGGATTCCAGTGCTGCCACACGCTGCAGTCGTTCATACTCCCGGACGGTCTCTTCATAATCTCTGGCCGCCAGTGCCGGAGCCATGGAAATGTATGCCGGATCCTTCTCGATCAGAACCTTGATGGCACGTTTTCCATCCTTATACCCAATGGTTCTCTTGATCTCTTTATCACCCTTACTGAAATTCAGCGTTCCGCTGAAGATATCACCCAGATCCCTGCTGGGATCGATGATGATGAACTCTGCTCCCGGGAACTGATCCTTATGAAATACTCTGGAATAATCCAGGTTCACCAGAATAAACTTCCGAAGACCGGCGTCATAGAGCGGACGAACCGGCTCATTGTCAACAACTCCGCCGTCCCGGTAATGCTTTCCGTTGATGACGACCGTATCATATACCACCGGCAAAGCCGTGGAAGCCATCAGAATATTCTGGATCTCACTGACACTCTTTCCGTTCAGTTTCATGTATTCAGCCCGGTAACCACTGCCTGTTTCCTCGGCAACGCCACAGTAGATCTCATATTTGCTGGCTGCCAGGGCGGAATAATCGATATACTGATTCATCAACCGGTTCATTTCATCCCGGGAAAAACAGATCTTTCCCTGTGCCAGAAGCGCCGGATCGAGATCAAAGAGAACTCCCATATCGATGTCGTCCCAGGTCTTATATGCCTTCTCGAAATCTCCCTGTACGTAGAGCACAGCGTTTATTGCTCCGATGGATGTCCCTGCAACGGCAGCCACATGATCCAGCTGTCCTTCCTCTGCCAGTGCACGGAGGACACCGATCTGATATGCTCCCTTTCCGCCGCCTCCGGACAGAACCAGTCCCACATCGTCAGGTCCGTAGGTTTTCTTCTCCTCAGTCGGGATCACCACGGGAACCTCGGAGTAATCCACTGAAGCAGCAGGATCTCCGCTTTCCGTCGGAACCTCGGAATATGTATCGTCATTTATATTCACTGTCGGCACCTCGGTATATGCATTGTCATCTGTTTTAGCTGCCGGACCCTCTGCATAAGCATCATCGCCGGTATTTGCTGCCGGCACTTCGGAAAAACCGGCTTCATTCATTTTTCTTAGAAAAGCCTCCTGCTCCATGCCTGCTTTCGCGGCAGCTACGGAAAGCTCCAGCGTTCCGTCCTCCACCAGGCTGAACAGCATCAGCAGACCGCCCTCCCTCTGGGCAGCCGCTCTCTTATCAAAAAGGTTCATTCCGTCTTTCTCATCAGCCATTATTGTGTACCCCCTTATACACCTTCATGGAAACCCTCACAGAATAACCGGACATGGATGAACGGCTGTTACGGACGGATCTGTCCGTCGCCGTAGATCACATACTTGGTGGATGTCAGAGCCAGCAGACCCATGGGTCCTCTGGCATGCAGCTTCTGCGTGGAAATACCGATCTCCGCACCGAAACCGAATTCAAATCCGTCAGTGAATCGTGTGGATGCATTTACATAGACAGCGGCAGAATCGATCTCCCGAAGGAATCTCTGTGCAGATATATAATCCTTGGTCAGGATTGCTTCCGAATGACCGGTGCTGTACTTGTTGATGTGAGCAATGGCTTCATCCAGATCATTTACGATCTTGGCGGAAATGATCTTCGCCAAATACTCCGTTCCGTAATCCTCTTCCGTTGCAGGAACCACCAGATTGCTGATGGCCTGCGCTCTCTCATCTCCACGGATCTCACATTCCTCACTGGCAAGATCGGCTGCAATGAGCGGAAGTGCCTGTTCTGCGATATCCTTATGAATGACCAGAGATTCTGCCGCATTGCATACGCCGAGGCGCTGCAGCTTGGCATTCCGTACGATCTGTACCGCCTGATCCAGGTCAGCAGTCTTGTCGATATAAATATGGCAGTTTCCGGTACCGGTCTCGATCACGGGAACCGTTGCATTTTCCACTACACTCCGGATGAGTCCTGCACCTCCTCTGGGGATCAGGAGATCCAGATACTGATTCATTCTCATCAGCTCGGTAGCAACGGCTCTGTCCGTATTCTCCACCAGCTGAACGGCGTCAACGGGAACACCTGCCTCAGCAAGCGCATCACGGATCACCCGGATCAGCACCAGGTTGGAGTGAATGCAGTCGCTTCCGCCACGCAGGATCGTAGCATTTCCTGCCTTAAAGGTCAGGGCGAAGGAATCCACGGTAACGTTCGGACGGGATTCATAAATAATGCCGATCACACCGATGGGAACACGCATCTGCCCGATCTCAAGTCCGTTGGGACGGCGCTTCATGGAAAGGATCTCACCGATAGGATCATCAAGTGCAGCCACCTGACGAACGCCCTCGGCAATACCGCCGATACGCTCCTCCGTCAGTCTGAGCCGGTCCATCAGTGCCGGTGACATACCGTTTGTTTCGCCGTTCTCCAGATCCACCTTATTTCCCTTCAGGATCTCTCCGGCATGCTCCACCAAGGCATCTGCCACCTTGAGCAGCGCCTCATTTTTCTTATCCGTTCCAAGACGGCTCATTTCAAATGCGGCAGCCTTGGCCTTCTTTCCCATCTCCTGTAATTCTGACATAGTTGTACCCTTTCTTCAATAATCCTCAATGTTCATCATATCAGCTCATCAATGATGATCTGCGGAATGATATCCGTTTCCTCATATGGAAAAACATTCTCATGATCGATCAGTATGGAATAGGCCGGAGCCACGGTGGTAAGTGAATACCTGTCACCGAATCCTGAAAGATAACGGTCATAATATCCGCCTCCGTAGCCCAGTCGGTGACGGAACCTGTCATAGGCAAGACCCGGCATGATCATAAGGATCTTACTGCCCTCCGGCATAACACTGCCGAGGGACGGGAACGCCGGATCCGGTTCTTCAATGCCGAGAGAATTTCTACTCAGCGGCTCTCCCTGCTCCACCAGATGAAATTCCATCTCCTCTCCTTCCATCCTCGGAAGGAACACTTTCTTACCCGTCTCCCATGCGGTTGACATAATCATTTTACAGTTAACTTCATTCCGAAACGCCATATATGCAAGGACTGCATCGGCCTCTTGGAATTCGGAAAGCATCATGATCTTTCTGCCGATCACCTCAGAGTAAGCCTCCACTTCTTCCGCGGAAAGCCGGTCCCGAAGTGTTCTGAAATGCTTACGATACTCCTTCTTCGCTCTTCGGATCTCGTCACTCTCTTCGATTCTTTCGTTCATACTTCCGTTCCCTGATATCCGATGCCTTACCGCTCCAGATATCGTTTATTTACGATAAATTCCGTGGTGTCGAAGGAGTCATCCTCATGTGCAAGGAACAGGGTTCCCACATCCTCTCCTTCCAGAAGCTCCGTGATGATATTCAGGTCTGAGGAATCAAGGATCGCCATGTCAGCACCGCTGTCCGTAGCGATCTTGCCTGCGGAAAGCTTTGTGAACATGCCCCCGGTTCCCATTCCGGTCCCGGTTCCCTTCGCCATCTTCATCATCCTGTTATCGATCTCTTCCACTATGGAGATCTTCTTTGCATCCGGATTCTTCCGCGGATCATCCGTATAGAGTCCGTCGATATCCGTAAGAAGCACCAGAAGATCCGCCCCGATCAGAGAAGCAACAATGGCTGACAGTGTATCGTTGTCACCGAACTCGATCTCTTCGGTTGCCACCGTATCATTTTCATTGACCACAGGGATCACATCCAGATCCAGCAGCTGCTTCAGAGTGTTGGTCGCATTGATACGACGTACCTCGGAAGTGATAACGTCAAAGGTCAGAAGTACCTGAGCCGCACGGTGATTGTACTCAAGGAAGAGCTTCTGATACAGCATCATCAGCTCCAGCTGTCCCAGTGCCGCGCAGGCCTGGGTCATGGACAGCACCTCCGGTCGTTTCTTCAGTCCCAGTGCCTTACATCCTACGACAATGGCTCCCGAGGATACGAGGACCACATCCTTGCCCTGATTCTTAAGGTCACTGAGGATGCGGATCAGCTTCTCGATCCGGAGGAAATCCAGCTCGCCGGTCTCCTTATGAACCAGGGAACTGGAACCGATCTTGATTACGATCCTTCTTTTCTCTTTCAAAAACTCACGTGGGTTCATTGGTGGTTCCTTCCTTACAGTTGTAATAAATATGCCGCAGCCTTTTCAGCCGTATGGATTCCGTCCACGGCCGCGGACATGATGCCGCCTGCATATCCCGCGCCTTCCCCGCAGGGGAAAAGCCCCGGATGCTCATCGGCGCTCCCGTCATCTCCCCGAAGGATCCGAACGGGCGAGGAGGTTCTGCTTTCGATCCCCGAAAGTACGGCGTCCTCCCTTGCAAAGCCGGGAATCTCCCGGTCAAAAGTTTGCATCACTTCTATTATAGCACGGGACAGGTCTTCGGGCAAATACTGCCTGATATTTGCGGGCTTTATCTTCCCTTTGATGCAGGGAGTTACGGCTCCCGTCTCCGTAGTGGCTCTGTTCTCCCTGAAATCGCCGTAGCACTGAACGGGAATGCAGCCCTCTCCGGCCCGGTACATGGCCTGCTCCAGCCCTCTCTGAAAAGCTACAGCATCCATGGGATCATCCCCCGGAATGTCCTCTGGCAGGATATTGACCACGATGGCGCTGTTGGAATTCGGCCCGGATCGGCCGCTGTAGCTCATCCCGTTGACAACGATCCCGCCTTCCTCCGTGGACGCATTTACCACATAGCCTCCCGGACACATACAGAAGGAAAAGACCGCCCGGTCCTCCGAGGTATGTGCCACCAGCTTGTAATCCGCCGCAGGAAGCGTGCCGGCCGGTTCACCGTATCGTGCAAGATCGATCATCTCTCTCGGATGCTCGATCCGAAGTCCCACGGCAAATGGCTTCTGCTCCATGGCGATCCCCTTCTCATGCAGCATGGCAAATGTATCTCTTGCACTGTGTCCGATGGCCAGGATCACGACCGGTGTACAGATCTCCATCTCTCCGGAGGGGGTCTGTACCCTAAGACGATATCCGCCGGACTCATGACTGATCTCACGTACACAGTGTGAGAAAAGGATCTCTCCCCCGGCTTCCGTCACCGCAGAGCGGAGCTTCTGCATGATCCGGTACAGCACGTCGGTTCCGATATGGGGCTTTGCGTCATAAACGATCTCCTCCGGTGCACCGAAACGATGGAAGGTTTCCAGTACGAACTGCTGGGCACCGTCCTTGTCCTTATTTCCTGTGTAAAGCTTTCCGTCCGAGAAGGTTCCTGCCCCTCCTTCTCCGAAGGATACATTGCTCTCCGTATCAAGAACCCCGCCTTCCCAGAAGCCTTGAACATCCCGGGCCCGTTCTTCCACTGCCTTGCCACGTTCCAGAAGGATCGGACGGAAGCCGGCATTTGCAAGTACATATCCGGCAAAATATCCCGCCGGACCTGTACCGATGATGACCGGTCGGCCCTCCCGCTCTTCTTCCGATTTCCGGAACGGAAACAGGTATTTCTTCTCTTTAGTTAACGTAATATTATTATGTTTACTATTCCGGACGACAGCATGTTCTTCCTTCTCCGAAAGACCGGTCACACCTGCGGAGATCACATAGTGGATCCGGTCCTGCTTCCTGCAATCCAGGGAGCGACGCAGGATCCTTACCTCCGGAAGCCCTTTTCTCCGGAGTGCCTTCTCACAGGCCCGAATCAGGTCCTCCTTTGTATAGCCAACCGGTAGTTTGATCTGATTGATACGGATCATAGGCTTCTCCCTGCCTTTCTGCCGCTGATCATTGCAAACATCAGATTATATCCTCCGCAGCGGCCCACTACATCCAGAAGTTCGCCCGTCACGGCAAGGCCGGGCAGCGCCGGATACTCTCCTCCGTCTCCACGAACCGTGAAATCCTTCGGATCCATCACCGTCGTCAGTACGCCGCCGGCACAGGCCTGTCCCATATCTCCTCTTTTCCCGCTTACGGTCACCTTCCAGTGCTTCATCCCGTGCAGCAGCTTCCCCAGTTCCTTCTCCGAAAATGAGGCAGCCACGGACTTTCGACCGTCCGCACCGAGACACTCCTCCAGGAAGTAACCGCAAAGCTTCTCATGAAGGATACAGTTCAGAACGCCCATAAGACGGCGTTCCTGCTTCTGTTTCCTGATAAACGATAATAGCTCTCCCTCCGAATGATCCGGAAGCAGATCGATCTCTATCTGATCCCCGACGGACATGACCGTGGACAGATTAAAGGTCACGATACCGGAGATCCCATATTCCGTCAGCTGAAGCTCCCCTTCCTCCGACTCATCACCAAATGTCAGTCTCGCATGGGTCCGGACACCGGCCAGGGAGGACATATCCTCCTTCGTTTCCAAAGGACAGAGGGCAGGTTCAAATGCACGGAAGGGAAGTCCCAGATCCTTCAGAAGCCCATAGATCGCATCGGCAGGTGCCGCACCCAGCTTCGGAGCAGCCGGACTGCCCATAGCCAGGACCAGCCGTTCTGTCCGGATCACTCCTCCGTCCGAGGTATGGAGCAGATAGGTGCATCCATATCCCTCAGCATTCTCGCATTTCCTTCTTTCGATCCGGCAAACCTTCGTATCATACAGGAATTCCGTTCCCGCCATAGACGCCGCGTCCGTCAGGGCCCAGACCACGGAGGACGCCTGCAGACTGGAGGGATAAAGATAATCTCCCCTGCCGGTCAGCAGGATACCGACTTCCTCCAGACCGCGCTTCATTTCCTCTGCCGCTCCTTCAGTCACCACGGATGCTGCAAAGTTGTTCCCATAGTAGGCAGAATCAGAAAGAACGGCATTTGCAAGATTGCATCTGCCGTTTCCTGTCGCATAAAGCTTCCGTCCGCTTTTCTTATTCTGTTCCACGAGCAGCGTTCGGAGCCCGCGTTTGGCCATCTCCGCAGCACAAACGAGGCCGGATGCTCCGGCCCCGATGATCACTGCATCATAGCTTGTATTTCTACTACTCAAATGACACTCCATCCTTATTGTTGTAAACTGAGATCCAGGTCTTTCCGGGATTCATCTTCAGTTCCTCGCCGTCAATGGTATACCACTTGGTAGCGACGGATCCCTTCTTCCATGTAACGGGGATCACCTTTCCGCCTGTGCAGTAGTAACCCTCGCCCGAACCGGACCAGTCCATATCCTGGCTGCCCTGTGCCTCATAGCCTGCAAGATCCCAGTAGGAATTGATCTGGATCAGCACATTTGTGAAGGTCAGCTGCTCGTCGGTCTGACCGTCCACCTGCTTGCCCTCAAACTGGAAACGGTCGTAGGTCTTGGTCTCCTCATTGTACTCGAACCAGGGACTGTTGTTCCGGAAATTGATGGTGATCTTCTTCGCCGGATTGCCGTCAATCTCGGTGAACTCCGAATTGAAGCTGTGAGCCTTCGTATAATACTCTCTGTGTGTCCGGCTGAGCCCCTTGGACTCCATGCGGGACAGAAGCGCTTCACCTGTGGTATAGGCATTGTGCGGCATTACACGTGTATCGTCACGGAATCCGCCCGGCTCCTTGATCAGGTCGATGAACTCCAGGTTCGGATAATGTCCGCCGTAGAGGTCATTGTTATTTGCAAAGTCGGATGCGCCCCAGAATACATGGACCGTATCATACTCGGTCGCCTTCCGGTCATAGTAATGACGGTTGGAACGGATGGGCTCCAGACGCTCGATATCCTCGAACTCCGTGATGATGCACATGAGACGTGTGATACCGCCCTCAACATACATCTCGTAGATGATATCCGCCTTGGAGATTCCGTACTGCGGGATCGCAGCATAGGTATTCTCGATCTGGATGGAAATGGGACGCTTGTTCTCATAATATTCATCGATCCAGCATCCGGTCAGGGGATTCAGCACCAGCCCGTCCTTGGAAAGGGAAACGGCGTCGGTACCCTTGATCATGGAGGTCTCACCTACGGTAAGGGTAGCCGCCTTCGCCTGGGTTGCAGCCTCTGTGGTTTCGGTGGATGCGTCATCCTTGCTTCCGCAGCCCGTAAAGAGCATGGATAAGGCAAGTGTGATGGCAGCGATCCGATAGGTCCGTCTCTTACTCATAATCTCTGGTATATCCTTTCTGTTCAAGAATCTCTTCCTGCATCCGCTCCATTACAGAGCGTTCCGCATCTTCTACATGATCGTAACCGAAAAGATGCAGCATGCTGTGGGCGGTGAGGAAAGCCACCTCCCGTTTCAGGCTGTGACCATATTCCGCGGCCTGTTCCATGGCTCTGTCCAGGGAAATGACGATATCCCCCAGGAGAAGCTCCCCGCTGTCCGGTTCAAAGGCATCCACGCCGGCCTCCTCCAAGAAGGAGAAATCTGCAGGCGAGGGATACTCCAGAAGCGGAAATGACAGCACATCCGTAGGTGCGTCGATCTCCCTCTGCTCCCGGTTGATCTGATGAATGGTTTCATCATCCGTAAGCGTTACTTCCACGGTACAGGCATACGGACAGTCGACGAAGCTTACCGCACCGTCGATCACATCCCGGATGATCGAAGAAAGTATCTCTCTTTGCTCCTCCAGAAAGTCCTTCTCATACTCATCTGTGATAAATACAGACATATCAGCCCTCGTAAATATAGATTACCCAACCATTTTACTACATTTAGTAGGATTTGTGAAGTATTTCCACAAGATTTCGCTATCTTTTTCGGATGTTCTGCTTCCTGTCATAGGCCTCGTAGGCTTCCACGATCTTCTGAACCAGAGGATGCCGTACCACATCCTTTGAAGTCAGCTCACAGATCTCGATCCCTTCGATCCCCTTCACTACCCGAAGGGCCATGTCCAACCCGCTGGTCATACCGGCAGCCAGGTCCTTCTGGCTTGCATCTCCTGTGATGATGGCCTTGGAACCGAAGCCGATACGGGTAAGGAACATTTTCATCTGAGCAGGCGTGGTGTTCTGTGCTTCATCCAGTACGATAAATGCGTTGTCCAGTGTCCGTCCGCGCATGTAGGCCAGCGGAGCCACCTCGATCAGCCCCTTCTCCATATTCTTGGTGAACTGCTCACCGCCCATGATATCATAAAGGGCATCATATAGCGGCCGAAGATACGGATCGATCTTGCTCTGCAGATCACCCGGAAGAAAGCCCAGCCGTTCTCCCGCTTCAATGGCCGGACGGGTCAGGATGATCCGTTCCACCTCATTTTTCTTAAAAGCGGTAATGGCCTTGGCCATGGCGAGGTAGGTCTTTCCGGTACCGGCCGGTCCGGTTCCGAATACGATCATATTCTTATCGATGGCTTCCACATACCTGCGCTGCCCATAGGTCTTCGGCTTCACGGGTCTTCCGCTGATGCTGTGGCAGATCACGTCCCGGTCCAGGTCGCTGACCCTTTCCGACCGTTCATCCATCACCAGGGAAATGGCATAGTCCACAGCCTGTTCCGTGATCTCCGACTTGGAGCCGGCCATGCCCGCCAGATCCTGCAGGACGCGGCAGGCCTGGTCCACTCTGTACTCTTCTCCCGAGATCAGCAGACGGTCTTCCCGTACCACATAGCTGATGTCAAAGGCACGTTCCAACTTCCTGACGTTCCTGTCAAACTGCCCGAATACGATCTGCATGCTTCCGGCGGGAAGCGCAACTTCTTTCTCCGTATACCCCATATACTGTCCTTTCTTCTGCCTCTTATAAAAAAAGCACCTCAGGATACTCCCGAGGTGCCGATGAATCTTAATTATTTGTTGAACTTACGCTTTCTTGCAGCCTCAGATTTCTTCTTACGCCGAACTGAAGGCTTCTCGTAATGCTCTCTCTTACGAATCTCCTGCTGAATGCCGGCCTTTGCACAGTTTCTCTTGAAACGGCGAAGTGCACTATCCAGAGTCTCGTTCTCCTTAACAATTACGCTTGACAATCTTTATCCCCCCCTCCGGTCGTGGAATAGCGTGCGAAAAGCACATTTGAAATTATATCACAGATGCCCTTTTTGTCAAGGAATTTCTTTGCTTTCGTGAGGCACATTTTCCTATATCCTGTAAGCGCCCCTTTATTTATATTCGGACAGAGCCGCGATCATATCCTCATATGCAAAGTATGACTGATAATCCGAATCCTGTGACTTTGTACTGTCAAACAGTTCCATGATCCTGGACTCATATTCTCCTTCATCCATCGATTTGCCGTTCCACTCATATTCATACTCGTCCATGTAGATGTCCTTAGCGACCTTGGAACCGTCCCCGATGACCCTAAGCATTCCCTTATCCAGCTTGCTGATCACATCGTGATAGACTCCCTGCCGTCCATATGAATTATAGACAAGTGCCGAATGCGGAATGAACTGAACACTTCCGTCCTTACCGAGGCCTTCGAAAGCTTTGCATTTTCCGCCATAATAGGTAACGATATCCGTCTCAAGGCCCGAATCATCATGCCGTACCAGAAGCTCCGGTGTGGAATCATCATCCACATAGAGCAGATCAAAGGAAAGGTTCTCGAAGTTGGTGGTATACTCCGTCTTGTCCTTATAATGCTGATCCATATAGGAAATGTAGGCCTTAGCCCAGGCAGTAGAGGCATTCTTAACCCATGCGCCGTCAGCTCCCAGGCAGTATCCGTCGATCCACTCATTCATGACAACATAGCCCCTGGCATTGAAATAATACCACTTGCCGTCCACCTGAAGCCATTCATTCTTCGGATACCATTTGGTCTTGTCGGTGTACCACCAGCCATTGGCGTCCTTCTTCCAACGCCCCCCGCTGTATTTCAGGTTTGCGGCACCGCTTTTGGAGATCCAGTAACCATCCCGATAACCGTTCGTCTCCATGTAGCCGCTGTTCAGGAAATAATACCATTTCCCACCGTAGAGGACCCACTCGTTCTTCGCATAGGTTCCGTCGGAATAGCTGTACCACCAGCCTCTCTTGTCGTGCTTCCAGGTTCCCTTCTTTCCGGCCGCCATTACAGTACCGGAGAAAGCCATCAGGAACAGCATGCAAAGGACAAGCATACCCGAGATACGTTTCTTCATTCTTCTCATGTTCACCTCCACTTGATTCCTAACTGAACATCATCACTTGGTTATCTTTTTCCATGATTTCTGCAGGTTATCAATATTTGCCTGTGAAGTGGCCGAAATAGAAATACAGGCCACATCCGTATCCGTAAATATATAGAACTGCCGGGTAAAGAATGTAGAATCACGGGCCTGGATCGCATAGCTGAAATATGTGTCTTCCCCCACCGGACTTCCGGTCTTTACATCAAATTCCTTAATTGAAATGCTGTTATCCTTCTCCAGAATCCCCTTCACGGATGCTGCCGCATCCTCTACGAACTTCTTATGGTCTGTCCCCTTTTCAATCTTGGAAAGCACCAATGAGACGCTGGAGCCCGTATTTCCGTCACCGCCGTACATGGGCATGTAGTCCTTGCCGGAGGCCAGGATCTCGGGAACCCTCTTATTGCTGTAGCCCTCTTCCTGAATATCATTGGCAGTCAGGATCTCGTCCAGGAGCGCAAATTCAAATTCCCTGGAGGGAGTTGTGAACTTGATCCCATAGCGTTCGTTGGTATATGTGTTCTCCGTGTAGCTGCCCAGGTAGTCATCGGCCCCGTGGCCGACCACGTCCTCTTCCTTTACGGTCTGTTCCGAACCGCAGGCAGTACAGAGAACGATCACAAGGATCAGGGACAGGACCTTTAACAATCTCTTCTTCATCTTATCCCCTTATCCTACACCTGACTTTTGGCTTCTTCCACACCGGCTGCAAGTGCGGCATCGATACCTGACGCATCCTTACCGCCTGCCTGTGCCATGTTGGGACGTCCGCCGCCGCCACCGCCAACCATGGGTGCGATCTTCTTTACGATATTTCCCGCATGGATTCCGGCTGCAACCGCGTCATCACTGGCCATAACCAGAAGATTCACCTTGCCGCTGACATTGGATGCCAGGATCACTACGGACTTTCCAAGCTTCGCCTTGAATTCATCACCCAGGTTACGGAGTTCATTCATATCCACATCCGTCAGGGCAACCGGAAGGATGGACAGATCACCGGCCGTTACCACATTTCCCATCACATCGGATGCGGCACTCTTTGCAGCCTCTGCCTTCAGCTTCTGATTCTCCTGATTCAGCTTCTTTACTTCCTCAAGAAGACCCTCGATCCTCTCAACCAGACGCTCGGGCTCTGTCTTGGCAGCAGCTGCTGCAGCAAGAAGCTTTGCCTCCACATCCTTATAGTAGGCAAATGCGCCCTCACCCGTCAGAGCCTCGATCCGTCGAACGCCGGCGGAAATACCCTGCTCGGACTGGATCTTGAAGGTACCGATGAGTCCGGTATGAGCCACATGGGTACCACCGCAAAGCTCGATGGAGAAATCACCCATGGATACCACGCGTACCTCATCGCCGTACTTCTCACCGAAGAGAGCCATGGCTCCGGTCTTCTTGGCATCCTCGATGCCCATGATCCTTGTTTCTACCGCAAGATCCTTTGCGATCTCCTTATTAACGATCTCCTCTACCTTTGCGATTTCTTCCGCCGTCATGGCCTGATTATGGGTGAAGTCGAAACGAAGACGTCCGTCCTCTACCAGAGAGCCTGCCTGCTCCACATGATCCCCGAGAACCGTTTTCAGGGCCTTCTGGAGCAAATGTGTCGCAGAGTGATTATTACAGATCTTTGCACGACGTGCAGCATCTACGGAAAGAGTCGCTGTCTCATTTACGGAGACGGAACCGGACTCCACATATCCGATATGAGCGATCTTGCTGCCGGCCACATGGATCGTGTCCTGTACGATAAATGTACCATTGTCGGTTTTGATCACACCGCTGTCGCCGGTCTGACCACCCATGGTCCCGTAGAACGGTGTCTTTGCCACGATCACGGAGCCCATCTCACCCTCGGAGAGGCTGTCAGCCAGCTTTGTGGAACCGTCCTCGGAGGTTGCGGTAAGTGCCAGTATCGTATCCTCGCTCACCAGCTTGTCATATCCGTCAAAGGAGGATGTCATGGCTGCATCCAGCTGCTCATATACGGTAGCATCCGCACCCATGTAATTGGATACCTTACGTGCGGTACGTGCCTTGATACGCTGCTCCTCCATGCATGCTGTAAAGCCTTCCTCATCTACGGTGATGCCTTCCTCTGCAAGGATCTCCCTTGTCAGATCAAGCGGGAAGCCGTAGGTGTCATACAGCTTGAAGGCCTTCTCGCCGGACAGCTGCTTCTCGCCTGCTGCGGACATTTCCTTCTTATAATCGGCCAGGATACCAAGTCCCTGGTCAATGGTCTTGTTGAAATTCTCTTCTTCCTTACCCAGGACTGCGAAGATATGTGCCTTCTTATCCTCCAGCTCCGGATAAGCGTCTCTGGAATTCTCGATCACGGTTGCAGCAACATCATGCAGGAATGCGCCCTTGATCCCCAGAAGTCTTCCGTGACGTGCCGCGCGGCGGAGCAGACGCCGCATTACATAGCCTCGTCCCTCATTGGAAGGCATGATCCCGTCCGATGCCATGAAGGTTACGGAACGGATATGGTCGGTGATGACACGGATGGATACATCCGCCTCATACTTGGCGCCGTAGGTCACTCCTGCCAGCTCGCAGATCTTATCGCGGATCGCCTTGATGGTGTCCACATCGAAAATGGAGTCCACATCCTGAACCACAACTGCAAGACGCTCCAGACCCATACCGGTATCGATATTCTTCTGCTTCAGAGTCTCGTAATTGCCCTTACCGTCATTTTCGAACTGGGTAAATACGTTGTTCCACACTTCCATATAACGGTCACAGTCACAGCCTACGGTGCAGTCCGGCTTACCGCAGCCGAAACGCTCTCCGCGGTCATAGTAGATCTCGGAACAGGGACCGCAGGGGCCTGCGCCGTGCTCCCAGAAGTTGTCTGCCTTACCGAAACGGAAGATCCGTTCGGGAGCGATCCCGATCTCCTTATTCCAGATCTCAAAGGCTTCATCGTCATCCTGATAAATGGAGGGATAGAGTCTCTCCGGATCCAGTCCTACTACGTCCGTCAGGAATTCCCAGGACCACTTGATAGCTTCATGCTTGAAGTAATCTCCGAAGGAGAAGTTACCCAGCATCTCAAAGAAGGTACCGTGGCGTGCGGTCTTACCCACATTTTCGATATCTCCTGTACGGATACATTTCTGGCAGGTTGTGACTCTGCGTCTCGGCGGTATTTCCTGTCCTGTGAAATAAGGCTTCAGCGGTGCCATACCTGCGTTGATGAGCAGCAGACTGTTATCATTTTGCGGAACCAGAGAGAAGCTCTTCATGCGAAGGTGCTCCTGCTTCTCAAAATAGGAAAGGTACATCTCTCTCAGTTCGTTAACTCCATACTTCTTCACTGTTTGTTTTCCTCCATTGTCTCCTGTGTCATTTTGGCTGTCTTATTGTCCTTGGCCTTGCGCCATTTGGTGCCTGCGATGAAGCCCAGAACGGCAAGGATCAGGAAGACGCCGTATTTTATCAGATATGTGCCGAATTCGGTCAAAAAATCAGGCATGATGATTCCTCTCTTTCATATAGTGGGGTGTGCGATTCCATATGACTATTCGCGCCCTCCGCCGACCGCGGCGTCTCCATGCTACGCATGTAGATCGCGTCTTCGACGCTCATGCCGCGGTGGTGGCGGAGGCTCCTGCTTCGCAGGACAGATGCTCTACACTGACTATTCACCGACCTCCGCCGACCGCGGCCCCTCCATGCTGCGCATGTAGGGCGCGTCTTCGACGCTCATTGCCGCGGTGGTGGCGGAGGCTCCTGCTTCGCAGGGCATCCCCCCGAATCCATCGCTTAGCATGCAAGCATGCAGCGTTGGATTCGCGTGTATGCTCCGGTGAATAGTCACCTGCGTTCTGCCAGCTCCCTTATAACCTCCGTCCAGGTGGTATCTCTTTCCGCCATCAGTACCATCAGGTGGTACAGCAGATCGGAGATCTCGTATTTCAGCTCGTCCTTATCCGGGTTCTTGGCTGCGATCACCACCTCGGTGCATTCCTCTCCCACCTTCTTCAGGATCTTGTCGATTCCCTTATCGAAGAGGTAATTGGTGTAGGAACCCTCCTTCGGGTGTTCCTTCCGGTCCTGGATCACGTTCATTACATCCTGGAATACCGTAAGGGGATTGGTGTCGTCATACTCCTTCTCAACCAGCGGTGTGTAGAAGCAGCTGCGGTTGCCGGTATGGCAGGCAGCGCCCACCTGGGAAACCTTTGCAAGGATCGTATCCTTATCGCAGTCGATGGACAGGGACTTCACATACTGGAAATGCCCGCTGGTCTCACCCTTCACCCAAAGCTGGTTTCTGCTTCGTGAAAAATAAGTCATCCGGCCGGTCTCAAGGGTTTTCTCAAAGGACTCCGCGTTCATATAAGCCATCATCAGGACGTCCTTTGTCTTATAATCCTGTACGATACAGGGAACCAGTCCCTTATCATCGGTCTTAAACTCGGAGAACGGTACCGCACTTTCAAAAAGGTTTACCGGAACTCCGGCAGCGGCGCAGACCTGCTTGATCTGCATCACATCGTGCTGCTGCAGATTGTAAAGACTGACGGTTTCCGCCTCCGTATCCTTCAGAAGCTCCGCGATCTCCTGTCCGTCGGTGCTGAAGGAGGATACGATGATGGGAAGTCCCACCTCCTTCTTTATCTCCTTCACATATTCGTTATAGCGGTTCAGCTTACCGTAATGAACCAGGATCAGTTCTCCCGCTCCTGCTTCCTTCAGGGCCTTTCCGTAGGTAACCGGATCCTCGCAGTCCGTAAGATCGATGGTAACGATGATACGGTCGGAACCGAAACGGTCGGAAGCCTCCTTCACTATGGAAATGTCATCCAGCGGCGCCGATTTCATGCAGACCTTGGATGCTCCCGCATAGAGCAGCTTCTTCACATCCTCCAACCGACGTACTCCGCCGCAGGCAATGATGGGAATATCAACCTCACGGGCGATCTCCTTGATCACGGGGATATTCTTCTCCAGCCCTTCCCGGGATGCACCGCTGTCAAAAAATGCAATGGCGTCCGCGCCGGTGTCATTATAATACTTTGCCTCAGCCACCGGATTATCCATGGTGACACAGGGTATGATCCGCTTTCCGTCCATACTGTTCCTCCTATTCTTTACAGAGATCCCTTGGTCGAGAGGATCTCGCCATCGAGCCGCGGGTCAATGCGGGTTGCCAGATTCAGCGCATTTGCAAAGGCCTTGAATGCCGCCTCGATGATATGATGATTATTGGTTCCGGACAACTGACGCAGGTGCAGATTCATTTCTCCTGCATAGGAAACGGCATAGAAGAATTCCTTTACCATTTCCGTATCCATATAACCCACCTTCGGTACGGTGAGGTCCAGATCATAGCTAAGATACGGACGTCCGGACAGGTCAACCGCGCAAAGGACCAGTGCATCATCCATGGGCATGGTGAAGGATGCATAGCGACGGATACCCGCCTTGTCTCCTACCGCCTCCTTGATGGCCTTTCCGAGAACGATACCCGTATCCTCAATGGTGTGGTGGCTGTCCACGTAAAGATCACCCTTTGCCACAAGGCTCATATCGAAGAAGCCGTGCTTTGCAAAGCTCTTCAGCATGTGATCGAAGAAGCCGATACCCGTATCCACCGTGGCAACGCCTGCACCGTCCAGATTCAGTGCCAGGGAAATGTCGGTTTCGCTCGTAGTACGTACCTGGGAACTCTTTCTTTCTTCCATATCCTCGTCCTTTCCGAAAATGTAACTGTCAGTCTTCAAAACGCACTCTGATGGAGTTGGCGTGAGCGGTCAGTCCCTCGGACTCCGCAAACTTTACGATATCCTTATATACAGGTGCCAGCGCATCCCTTGAATAGGAAATGATACTGGATTTCTTTACAAAGTCATCTACGCCCAGCGGCGAGAAGAACCGCGCAGTCCCATTTGTAGGAAGTACATGGTTCGGGCCGGCGAAGTAGTCGCCCAGCGGTTCCGAGGAATACTCTCCCAGGAACATGGCTCCGGCATTCTTGATCTTCGTCATGGTCTGGAAGGGATCCTTCGTCAGGATCTCCATATGCTCGGGTGCCAGAAGATTTGCCGTCTCGATGGCGTCCTCCAGACAATCCGCAACCAGGATATAACCGAAGTTGTCCAGAGACTTCCGGATGATCTCCTTACGCTCCAGCTCTTCGGTGAAACGGTCGGTCCAGTCGGATACCTCCTCTGCCAGCTTCTCACTGGTGGTTACCAGGATGGCAGAAGCCAGCTCGTCATGCTCTGCCTGTGACAGAAGATCTGCCGCCACATACTTCGGATTCGGCGTATCATCCGCAAGCACCAGGATCTCACTGGGGCCGGCGATGGAATCGATACTGACATGTCCGAACACCACACGCTTTGCGATGGCCACGAAGATATTACCGGGACCTACGATCTTGTCCACCTTCGGAATGGTTTCCGTTCCATAGGCAAGAGCCGCGATGGCCTGTGCGCCGCCACATTTATAAATTTCTGTCACTCCTGCCTCATGTGCAGCCACAAGGGTATTGGGATATACCTCGCCTGCCGCATTGCAGGGAGTGGTCATTACGATATTCGGAACGCCAGCAACCTTTGCGGGGATCACGTTCATGAGAACCGTGGAAGGATAAGCAGCCTTACCCCCCGGCACATACACTCCGGCATACTCTACCGGTGCGATCTTCTGCCCCAGGATCGAGCCGTCCGGCTTCGTTGTGATCCAGCTGTTTCTCTTCTGCAGTTCATGATACTCTTCTATATTTTTAATGGCCTTGCGGATCACATCCAGAAGTCCGGGATCCACTGCATCATATGCAGCCCTGATCTCCTCCTCGGTCACACGCATGGTCTCGGGAGTCAGTTCTGCCTTGTCGAACTTCGCAGTATATTCAAGAAGTGCGGCATCCCCTCTTTCATGGACTGCTGCAACGATCTCCTTGACGGTTGCTTCATACGGACCGTAATCGTCCGGACTCCGCTTGATCAGGTCCTTCAGCAGGTTCTGCCTTGTCTCCTCTGTAAGCTTTATGATCTTCATTTCTGTCTCCTTTTATTCGAATGATGTCGGGATCGGATCTGCCCCGTCATCACTTTAATGCAGTTGCTACATCTGTCAGGAACTGACGGATCCTCTCGTGCTCCATTTTCAGGCTCACCTGATTTACCACGATCCGCGCTGACAGCGGGCAAACCTCTTCCAGCACGGCAAGTCCGTTCTCCTTCAGGGTGGAACCGGTCTCCACGATATCCACGATCACATCGGCAAGTCCCACGATGGGTGCCAGCTCCACGGAACCGTTCAGCTTGATCACTTCCACGCTCTGATTCTTCTTGTTCCGGAAATAATTCTGCGCGATATTCGGATATTTGGAAGCTACACGGATGATCTCATTTCTCTTCAGCAGCTCCTTTGCGCTTTCGGGTCCGCATACACACATGCGGCAGGCACCGAAGCCCAGATCCAGAACCTCATAGAGATTCCGGTTCTCCTCCAGCAGAGTATCCTTACCCACGACTCCGATATCCGCAACTCCGTACTCCACATAGGTCGGCACATCACTGGGCTTGGCCAGGAAGAACCGAAGTCCCAGCTCCTCATTTGTAAAGATCAGCTTCCTTGTGGAAGGATCCTTCATTTCCTCGCAGGTGATCCCTATCTCTTCAAAGAGGGCCATGGATTGTTTCGCAAGTCTGCCCTTCGCAAGGGCAAATGTAAGATATCTCACTTTAGAAATCCTCCTCTTTGATGTCACTGAAGTTCATTTCCTTCTCCACATGCTTCAGCCGGTCGGAAACCAGCACACGATCATTGGACAGGAAGAAATATACGGTCTTTACGCGGTTCCGGTCTGCATAGGAAAGGTACTCCGTCAGGGCATGACGGGTGGACTTCCGGATCAGCTCGGTTTTGATCCCTTCATTTCTAAGGCGCTTGCCCAGCATAACGGCAGGCTCCTGATTCTCGATGGGATAGATCACCAGAACCCGGTCGATGGGGCTGTCCGGAAGGATCTGCTGACTGGAAAGAGCCGTCATCAGTTCATCGATCACGATACCGAAACCGATGGAGGGCGCATCCTTTCCGAACTGCTGCAGCAGAGTATTGTATCTTCCTCCGCGAACCACGGCATCTCCGGTTCCATAGGTATAACCACAGAACACAATGCCTGTATAATAATCATATTTATTCAGCATACCAAGATCGATGCTGATATACTTCTCATAGCCATAATAGCTGACCGCCGCATAAACCTTGCGAAGCCGCTCGATGGCCTCCAGCGAACGCCGGTTCCGGGTAAAGGTCTCCGCCAGATCCAGAGCCTCAAGTCCGCCGAAGAGATGGTCGAACTTGTGCAGAGCTTCACGGATATTTGCGGGGATGTCCAGATGCTCGGCATACTCGCTGAGTCCGAAGAAATTTCTTGCCTGAATGAAATCACGGATGGTCTCTTCTTCCTCACGGGAAGCTCCTGCCTCTTCCATCAGTCCCTTGAAATATTCAATCTGACCGATCACCACCTGGAACTCCGTCAGTCCCGAAGCCTTCAGCGCATCGATCACACAGGAGATCATTTCCGCATCCGCAGCAGAGCTGTCATCATTGATCAGCTCACATCCGATCTGCAGCGTCTCATTTCTCTTGCCCTGATGCTGGAGAACATTCTTGTAGGTCAGGCCCTCGTAGCAAAGCCGGATCGGAAGCTCCTCTTCCACATAATACTTGGCTACACAGCGTGCGACACTGGGAGTAAAGTCCGGCCGCATGACGAGAGTGTTGTTGTTCCGGTCGAAGAACTTGTACATCTCGTTGGAGTGGGCGGAACCCTTATCCATATTAAAGATATTAAAATACTCAAAGCTGGGAGTCTCGATATCATGATAGCTGTAAAGATGCAGCACATGGTGAATGTTGCGGAGCAGCTGGTTTCGCTGTCTGCACTCATCTCCGTAGATATCCCGTACGCCCTCCGGCGTGTGAAGCAGTGTCTCTTTCATACTGATTGTATCCTTTGTATTCCATTTCCCGGGCAGCCGAAAACGCCGCCACATAGATATCTATATAATATAGCAACGCCCCCCATGTTTCAAGTAATTCTTTCACGATTTAAGCAGGAAAATGTACCGCACTTCGGCGCGAACATTTGTTTGCATTTTCGAAAGTATTGTGCTATAATAGGCGAAGGAGGATCCCATGATACCAAAGGGATTCACAATGCGAGCATAGCGAGCAGCGTCCATCTACGAAGCAGATGCATGATTTTGCGCAGCAAAAGTATGGAACATAGCCATAAATCGTCAGGAGGTTTTCCATGAGCAGTTTTAACAGACCGGCATTGACCGCCAAACAGACCCAGATCCTGGAATATATCAAGCAGACCATTCTGTCCAAGGGCTATCCCCCTTCGGTACGTGAGATCTGCGAAGCGGTAGGACTCAGCTCCACCTCTTCTGTCCACTCCCAGCTGAACACGCTGGAGAGCAAGGGCTATATCCGCAGGGATCCCACAAAACCCAGAACTCTTGAGATCCTGGATGACGACAATTTCAACCTTGCCCGCCGCGAGATCGTAAATGTTCCGCTGATCGGTCAGGTTGCCGCCGGACAGCCCATTCTTGCAGAGGAAAATATCGAGAATTATATTCCTCTTCTTCCGGAGTACCTTCCGAAGGGACCGTCCTTCATGCTCCGGGTCAAGGGCGACAGCATGATCAATGTGGGCATCTTTGACAGGGATCTTCTGATCGTTGAGCAGACCTCCGTTGCAAGAAACGGGGACATCGTTGTTGCCATGATCGATGACAGTGCCACTGTAAAAACCTTCTATAAGGAAATGAATCATATCCGTCTTCAGCCCGAGAATGATACCATGGATCCCATTATCGTTCCGGATTGCACGATCCTCGGACGTGTCGTGGGGGTATTCCGCATCCTCCGTTAAGACAAGGGCTGCACGCTTTTTTTCAACCGAATCATCAGATTATCAAAGAGAGTCTCTAACAGCATTTGATCCGCTGTCAGAGACCCTCTTTTTTTACGTTCAATTATTCGCATATATTCCGCTAACTATCGCTATATCTGTAGCGCGATTATTATCATAATATATCCAAAGCTCTGTTCCGTTCTTTAATTTATAGTCTTTCCTGAATGGTTTGTTATATGAGATGTAACTCAGTTTAGATCCGAGAGCGGATTTTACCTGCGCCGGTGTCATTCCCAAACTTGTGCCTGCTATTGCATGTTTACTATTATTACATATACTAATATAACAAATCTTATTGTTAAACCATCCATCTTCTACAACCATATTTGCATTACAATATCCCTTTGCTGAAGTAGCATGTTCATCTTTAAGATTTGTAGTATGCCGGACAAAAATGCCCAAATCGGTGTTACAATAAATACTTAGTTCCTTATTCAGCTTCTGGATCAGTTCTCCTGAAGACTTAAAATTACACATGATCCCACCGATTTTTACTTTACCCGTTTTCATTTTTCCGTCTATTCCACTCAGAAAATACCAATTCCCGGACCACTTCAGCCATCCTTTCTTCATGGACCCATCTTTATTAAAATAATACCAATATCCGGATATCTTCTTCCAGCCGGTGGTTTTCTTCCCATTTACATAGTAGTACTTCTTCCCGGAGATGGTTTTCCATCCGTTTTGTGTTGCAGTAACCGAATACAACACACTGCTCGAGGTCGAAGTATTCACAGCGGACACAGTCTGAGCCTCAGTTTTAAATGAAATAAATGACGTCAGCATAACCGGCACCAACAGTGTAACCAGCTTTTTTTTCATTCTTTTCATCATGAATTATCTCCTTTCGTTTAAACAAATGCAATTTCTCATTGTGATGCCTGAATCAGGACAGCACCAGATCCATATAAAATGCTTTCTTTGTTTCATCGCAGGTTACAAAACGATATCTCACCTGCTCTCCTTCATTGTAACGAAGAGACATATGCGAATAAGGGAATGCCACCTGCGAAGCCAGATCACAGAACATCTTGTCTGCCGCCTCGATGGAGAACTTCTTCAGATGAACATCCACAACATATTTATTATAACTGATATTGATGCAGTACTTGACCACATCCTTCCGGTCTGACAGGAAGAGATCCACCTTCTGTGAGAACCGTTCATCTATCTCAAGGCGAACCTTCGCCAGATATTCGTTCATGACTCGAAACATTACTACTCCTTCCGACGGGCAAAAACTTAGTAGATATTCTTGTCCGGAATCTTCTTATGAATTTCCTTGAATTTGTCAAAGTTGGCTATGAAGAGACGTACCACCGCCGGATCAAACTGAGTTCCGCTGTTCTTCACGATCTCCTCGTAGGCATTCTCCACGGTCCATCCCTTCTTGTAGGACCTGGTGGTGGTAAGCGCATCAAAAACATCGCATACGGCGATCATCCGGGCAATGTATGCGATCTCCTTTCCCTTCATCCCGAGATACCCTTTTCCATCCCAGCGTTCATGATGCTCCTTTGCCAGAATGGATGCGATCCGCATGATCTCTCCGGGGCAGTCCTTCAGGAGAGCCTCACCGTAAAGAACATGATTCTTCATGATCTGGTATTCATCATCCGTCAGCTTGGAGGGCTTATCCAGGATCTCCTCCGGGATCATCAGCTTACCGATATCATGCATCATAGCACCGGCCGCAAGCTTCTCGCAATACTCCGCATCAAAACTGGATGCACGTCCGAGGACCTTCATATACTCTGCAACTCTTCGGATATGCTCACCGGTTTCCTTGGACTTGGACTCACTGATCTCCGAGAAGGCATAGATCAGGTAGTTCTCATTTTCCTGCATGGTCGCGGCAGTATCGATATACTTGTCGATCATCAGAGAATTACGTCCCACGATGTAGTATGCCACAAAAGACATCACCACCTCGATCATGATGAGGGGGATGATCATTTCCGCGAACTGTCCGTCAAAGGCTGTGAACTGCGGATCCAGACATAACTTAGGGAAGTAGATCTGGAACATGGCCGAACCGAGGATTCCCGCACTCATCAGCAGTGATGTATACAGAACGAAGGTTCGGTTATAGTACAGAGATGCCAGCAGCAGCGGGAACAGGATAAACGGATATCCGATATAGTTCAGCTGTGTGATCATTATGGTTGAGATCAGTACCGTACACCACAGGATCACGTGCTGCATATAGGGCCGGCCTTCCCGCTTGAACAGGCTGACCAGAAATCCGGGGATCAGTGCCAGGATCGCAGCGATCCCAAAGCTGACGGAAAGGATCCCGATATCATACTCCTTCAGGACAAGAAGATAGGCATAATAAAGCAGCAGAAAATATACAACCACACGAAGGCACCGGGCGGATACCCGGTTGATATCGGCTCTATTTCTGCTGCGCATGTATTTCTTGTCCATATTATCCCCTGATCATGCAACTTATCTCATTTATTGTATCACCTAAACGATATAAATGCAATTCCGGAACAGACGGAACCCGGTCAGGTTCAATTCATCCCCCCGTCTGAGAAGATGTGGTTTTCCCGCTTAAAGATGGTAAAAGGGACGATCCCGAAGGACCGTCCCGAGCGTTTTTAATATGAACCAGCCGCCCAACAATAAGTGGTATACAGCTTATTGCTGTCCAATAATTCCGCATAAAGTCCCCCACCAACACCAGTTTCATCCGCAGTTCTATATTCCAAATACAGGTAATACGTCTTTCCCTTCTTAAGAACCGGGTGATCCGCAGCTGTAACGAACTTGTTATAAGCACTGTTATAATATAGTTTTCCATTGGCGTAGGCTTTATCAAACTCCGTAAGCTTCACGGAAATCAGGAGTTGATACCCATTACCTGAATTATAGTATCCATCCACAAGCATAACGGATGTGAATTTCCCCGTGTATTTACAACCTGATCCGTCATTTCCGGCATAATTTCCGGAGATTGTATTGTTAGGACCAAATACCAGTTCATCTTGTCCGGAAGGATAATCTCCATTCATATGGAAATAGTGAGAGTTTTCCTGTCCGTAGTATATTGCTTCTGAAGTTATTTCATTAATCTTAATCGTTACCGGAAATGAACTGCTGATATTTCCGTCTTTGGAGCTGTCGTAGGCACCGCCGGCCCACTTAAAGAAATACCATTTTCCACCAATCTTCTTCCATCCGGTCTGCATAGCCCCGTCAGTGAAGTAATACCACTTTCCACCAATCTTCTTCCAGCCGGTACGCATGAAACCTTCAGAACCGAAGTAGTACCATTTCCCGCTGATCTTCTTCCAGCCGGTACGCATAAAACCATCGCCGCCGAAATAGTACCATTTCCCGCTGATCTTCCTCCAACCGGTCTGCATAACCCCGTTGCTACCGAAGAAATACCATTTCCCGGATACCTTCTTCCATCCGGTAACCTTTTTCCCCTTCGAGTAGAAATACCATTTCCCGCCGGACTTCACCCATCCGTCTTTCGTAGCCGCAAGTACGACGGTATCAGAGACTTCCGTTATTCCATTTCCGGGATCCTTTACCGCAGCCTCAACTCCGGTATCCATCGGAAGCAAAGATCCTGCAACGATGGATACGGAAAGCATTATCGATAAAACTTGTTTTTTGATTCTCATTTTACGTCACTCCTTCTATGGATTCATACATACACCATCCGTAGAGAATTTGTATGATTTTCCTGAAATCGTTACAGTTCCGGTAACCATGACTCCATCCTTGTTGAAGTAGTACCATTTTCCGTTCTGTTTCAGCCATCCGGTCTTCATTACTCCGGATGTATTGAAGTAATACCACTTACCGGTAGAATATAGCCAACCAACTTTTCTGACGCCAGTAGATTTATCAAAGAAATACCAGTAACTACCTATCTGCTTCCAACCCGTAACCATATATCCGCTGCCATTGAAATAATATACCTTTCCTCCAATGGTGGCAAAACGGCCTGCAGGCCAAGTTCCGTCATCGTATTGATACCACCATTTTCCGTTAGTCTTCTTCCAACCGGACGCAGTATCTTTTAATAAAAAACTGTAATTTGCAGAAGTATCTCCGTCAGCAACAAGATAATATGATCCTTTATTCAAGGTCATGGTTTCTTTTAGATCGGTCCCCCCGGTAGATGAGTTTCGATAACTATAGTAACCCATCAAATATTCTCCTTCTCCATCATACAATACAAAATGTAAACGATCCTCATTACCGGACGCCGTAAGAACAATATTAGACCTCTTGTTTAACGTGAATTTGTAATAATCAGACATTTCATTTTCGGCAAAATGTCCCCTGTAGGTCTTTCCGAGTGAAATCTTATTTGCAGTCTGCCTTGTATCATCCTGATGATATTTTCCAGATGTATCTGTTCCGTTCAAAAAGGTTTCACCTGAGCTCTTGAAACTTACGGTAAAATTATAATTACCGGTGTAATCCTCTTCCTCAACGAAGAAATAATATGTTCCTGCAATCGCTTCATAAGTAAACGTTTTATTCTTGATCTTTGTTGTATTATTCAATGGATAACATTCATCAATATGACAAAAATCAACATCAAGAGTATCATAACAATTAACATATACATGCTTCATTTCCGACTGAAACCTAATCGTCAGTTGTCCGGAAGAAGGTAACACGATCTTATACCAATCTTCCGTGTTTCTACTGGTTATTCTTCCATAGTATTTAGTCCCAAATGTCACTTTTGTAGCTGTCCGTTCATTATTTCCAGCAGCCTCTGCTCTCATTGGAAGGAAGACCGAGATCAATGCCAATGCCATTGCCAGCACCATTAGTATCAGTTTCTTATTCATCCTGCTTTTCATCCTCTCCTCCATTTCATTCAACTGTTCTCCGATCATCCATCCATCTGCCCCGAAAAGAAAATCCATCCTTTGGATACGATCTATAACTCCCGATATAGACCATATCCAAAGGATGGATAAAAAAGCAACTGGCTATCATACTCTATCGAGGTTAGATCCTTTAGCTTTGCGTCACAAGATTTCTCCTGTTTTGCCAAACATTCCCGTTTTATGTTCCGGTTTCTATACAATAAATCATTTCACATCTATACAATTCATACTATCACAGAAAGGCGTCAAATACAAGCAAGACGAGACTCGTCATTTATGTCATTTATGCCATTTCCAGAAATAATTTCAAGTGGTCATTCCATAATGCGTCACCCAAAAAAGGGACGGTCCCTCAGGACCGTCCCGAGCGTATTAATATGAACCTGCTGCCACGCAATAACTGGTATACAGCTTATTGCTGTCCAGTAATTCCGCATAACATCCGCCTCCCATACCATCAGAAAAAGCAGGTCTGTGTTCGAGATACAGGTAATATGTTTTTCCTTTCTTTAACACCGGATGATCCGCAGCTGTAACGTACTTATTATACTCACTGTTATAGTAACGGCTTCCATTGGAATATGCTTTTTTGAAATCCGTAAGTTTCATGGAGATTAGGAGCTTATAATCATTTTCCGACTTATAGTATCCGTCCACCAGCATAACGGATGTGAATTTCCCTGTGTATTTGCATCCATTTCCGTTTTTCCCGGCATAATTTCCGGAAATCGTATTGTTGGAACCAAACTTCAGAATGTCCTGTCCGGAGGGATAATTTCCATTCTTATGGAAATAGTAATAATTCTCCTGTCCGTACCATATTGAACCTACAGTAAGTTTATTTATGGTGATCGTTACCGGAAATGAGTTGCTGATCTTTCCATCCTTCGATCTGTCGTAGGCACCGCCGTCCCACTTGAAGAAATACCATTTCCCACTAATCTTCTTCCAACCGGTTCTTCTATAACCGTCACTTCCGAAATAGTACTTTTTCCCGCTGATCGTCTTCCAACCGGTACGCATAACACCATCATCACCGAAATAGTACCACTTTCCGCTGATCTTCTGCCAGCCGGTACGCATAATACCATCACCGCCGAAATAGTACTTTTTTCCGCTGAAATTCCTCCAGCCGTTCTGCCTGACCCCGTTTTTGCCGAAGTAATACCATTTCCCGGAAATCTTTTCCCATCCGGTAACCTTTTTGCCCTTCGAATAGTAATACCATTTTCCGTCGGACTTCACCCATCCGGATTTCGTTGCCGCAAACACGACCGTATCAGAGACTTCTGATATTCCAGTTCCGGGATCCTTTACAGCAGCCTCAACCCCGGTATTAATCGGGAGCAAAGAACCTGCAACAATGGATACAGAGAGCATTATCGCTATAACATGTTTTTTTATCCTCATTTTATATCCCTCCTTGTCCAAGAAAAAATACAATGTATCTGTTCGTCCGTTCGTACAATCTCTCACTTTACAAACACCCTACAGCATGCTTCGAACCTGATCCCAGAGGATTATAACCTTGGCAAATGTGATCAGTCCCAGAACAAGTCCGGCGATCGCCATTATCATTCCAAATGCTTTCGGACGTTTGCGAAATGAAATAATGGAGAGGACGATTGCCGTCAATCCCAGAACGATCGGGAAATAAGGGATCGTCAGGATATTCAGCCGGGTACAGAAAAGCAGGCTGATGATACCAACCACCATGGATACGAGTCCAAATCCAAATGCGCGTTCCTTCTGATAGACGGGTGCATTCGGTGCACAACCCTGAGTTTCGTAATAGTAAAACTGACTGTTAAACTTATCAAAATTATTCATAACTGTTCCTCCTTTGTTTTGTGTTTGTTTTGTTATCTTGGATGATCTTATTAAAACACAAAACAAAGAAGGAAAAATTAGGGGGGTGGGATTTAAAAAAACGGGCGGCGCCAGAAGCACCGCCCGTATTCTTGGTACGATATATCTTTTCTAAAACATACTTTCAATCTGACCCCAGAGGAGCACGACTCTGGCAAAAGTGATCAGTCCCAGAACAAGTCCGGCGATCGCCATTCCTCTTCCTCTCGCATGTCTGCGGATCGGAGAAATGGAGAAAACGACTGCGAGCAGCGCCATAACGATCAGGAAATAAGGGATCATCAGCATATTCAGCCCGGTAGAGCAAAGCAGACCGATGATACCAACGACCATGGATGCGACTGCCAGTCCGGATACCCTTTCCCGCTGAAAGGCGTTTGAGTTAGGTACATAACCCTGTGAGAATGAATTCGGTACGTAGCCCTGCGCGGATGTGTACGGTACGTAACCCTGTGCGGGTGTACTCTGTACGTAAGTCTGAGCAGGTGTACTCTGTACGTAAGTCTGAGCAGGTGTGCTCTGTGCGTATGCCTGAACAGGTTTGCTTGATACGCAACTGGGCGCCTGGAAAAAGTAAGACTGAGCATTATTATTAGAATTATTCATAACCTTTCCTCCTTTTGTTCTGTATTTGTCTGTTTTCGTTTTGTTATCTTTGATGATCTTATTAAAACACAAAACAAAGAAGGAAAAATTAGGGGGGTGGGAATTTTAATATGTGGTTCTGCTCACATCTCTCCAGGTATGTTCCAGATCGTAGAATTCTCTCATCTCTCTCAGGAAGATATGAACCACAAGATCAGAATAATCCAGCAGGATCCATCCGCCGTCTGAGGAACCCTCCCGGTCTCTCAGCCGGTAACCCGCCCGATCCATTGCTTCTTCCACTCCGTCCAGAAGAGCATCCATCTGGGAATGACTTCCGCCGCTTACGATCAGAAAGTCATCACAGATCACGGACTGTTCCCCGATATGGAGGGATACGATATTCTCCCCCTTCTTGTCCTGCATCGCCTTTACGGCCACCTCAAGCATTGTAAGTCTTTCTTCCATAGTTCTCCTCTATTTCGTATAAAAGTCGTAGGTTTTCTCGGTCAGATCATCGATCGCCACGCCCTTGATCGCCAGATACTCCAGGGTATGGCGAAGCACATGGACGATGCATTTGTCCAGATCCGTGAAGGCTTCCTTCCGTATCTCCGGAAGCTGGCTGATCATCCGCCGGTTCGGCTCGATATAATCCGCCACGAAAATGATCTTCTCCAGCAGAGTCATATCCGGCTTACCGGTAGTGTGGTAGGTGATGGCCGAAAGGATCTCCTCATCCGTTATCCCGAATTTCTTCCTGGCATAGTAAGCACCCAGCTTCCCATGCAACAGATCCGGATTCTCCTCCTCACAGGCACTGATGGGCAGCCCGTGTTTGATGGCCTTCTTCAGTTTATCCTCATTTGAAAGGCATTTGGCATTGTCATGAAGAAGCCCTGCGATCCTGGCTCTCTGGACATCCTCTCCGTAGACGAAAGCCATACACGCCGCGGTATACTCAACACCGATGGAATGAACATAGCGCTTCGGTGTCAGCTTCTTCTTCAGATAAATGAGCATTTCTTCCCGTTCCATATCCGTTCCTCCGATCAATCTTCCCTGTATAAATGCTGCTTCCTGATATATCCTTCCACGGATTCCGGAACCAGTCCTTCCAGCGATCTGCCCTGCGACGCCTTCTCACGGATCTCCGTGGAAGAAACATCCATGGCGTCCATATTCAGCAGCACGATCCTGGCTCCCGGAAAATCCCGTTCATATCCCCGGATCAGTTCCTCCGCGCGTTCTCTGTCCACATCGTCCCTGACAGCTGCCGCAAATGTGGCAAGCCGGAACAGTTCCTCCGGTCTTCTCCAGGTACCCAGATGCTCCAGTGAGTCTCCGCCGATCACAAAGATCAGTTCCGTCTCAGGCAATTTCTCCGTAAGGCGCTGCAGCGTATTTACCGTATAATTTTCCTCCGGCGGACTGCAAAGCTCCAGATCCGAGAACCGCATATAGTCATACGATGCCGTAGCCAGGGCAAGCATAGCCACCCGGTCATAGGCCGTGGTGGACAGCTTCGTGGTTTTATAATACCGAAGCTGCGTAGGGATAAAGACCACCTCGTCAACTCCCAGCTGACGATACGCCGCCTCAGCCAGTGCTATATGCCCGTTGTGGACCGGATCAAAGGTTCCGCCCAGAAGCGCGATCTTATTTTCTTTTCTTTCCCGGGAATTCAATCTTGCTCTTCTCCTTATTCTGACGGAATAGTACGATCTTACGTCCGATCACCTGAACCACCTCACTGTGTGTCCGCTCCGCAAGTGTCTGTGCCAGAACGTTGGGGTCGTCCATACAGTTCTTCAGAACATTGATCTTGATGAGCTCTCTCTTGGTGATTGCTTCATCAACAGCCTGGGTAAACTCCGGTGTAAGACTGGACTTTCCGAGGGACAGGATGGGATCCAGCTCCATGGCCAGCCCCTTTAAATATGCTCGTTCTTTTGTATTCATATTCGTTTCCTCTATATACTATATTGCGGGGAATGCCCCATAACCGACGCTCCCTCTTACTCGTGATAGTAATCGAATTCGTGGCCGTAGACCCGCACGGTCTCTCCGTCCTCGATCCCCAGATCCTCCAGCTGCTGCAGGATCCCATTTTCCTTCATGAAGCGCTGGAAGAACAGGAAGCCCTTCTCGTCCTCCAGATTCGTATAACCAAGCATTCTCTCGATCTTCGGGCCCTCAACCAGATAGACACCTGCCTCATCCTTGGACTTCTCCACGGTAAAGGACAGCTGATCCTCCACACGGAAGGAATCCGGATCGATCTCCTGCTCGAAAATGATCTTCTCCTTCGGAAGATCCTTCAGCAGATCGGAAATGGTGTAAAGCAGCTCCTTCACGCCTTCCTTCGTAGCAGCCGAGATCGGAAGGATCTTAACCATCCGGTCGGCATATGCTTCCTGAAGGAACTGCATGGTAATGGCCCGTTCCTCCTCGTCCAGCAGATCCATCTTGTTACATGCCAGGATCATGGGGCGGGACGCCAGCTCTGCATTATACTTTTCCAGCTCCTCATTGATCTGACGCACATCCTCTACGGGATCACGGCCTTCCACGCCTGCCGCATCCACCACATGGACAAGCACACGGGTCCGTTCGATGTGACGGAGGAAGTCGAAGCCAAGTCCGACGCCCTCGGATGCACCTTCAATGATCCCCGGGATATCCGCCATGACAAAGCCGGGAGCATCCGGCAGATCCACAACTCCCAGGTTAGGCACCAGGGTCGTAAAATGATAGTCCGCGATCTTCGGTCTTGCATTTGTCGTTACGGAAAGCAGGGTGGACTTTCCCGCACTGGGGAAACCGACCAGTCCCACATCCGCGATCATTTTCAGTTCAAGGGACAGGTATTTCTCGATGGCCGGCTGTCCGGGCTGGGCATATTTCGGCGCCTGCATGACACTGGTCACGTAATGCTGATTGCCCTTGCCGCCACGTCCTCCCTTGAAGAGGACCACCGGCTCGGTCCGATCCGCCATATCCAGGATGACCTTTCCCGTATCGAAGTCACGGATCACGGTTCCGGGCGGAACCTTCAGCACCACGTCCTTTCCGTTGGCACCGTGGCAGTTCCGCTTTCTGCCCTCCTCACCGTCTTCCGCCTTATATTTCCGTATATTCCGGAAGTCCGTCAGGGTATTCAGTCCCTGATCCACGACGAAGACTACATTTCCGCCGTCACCGCCGTCACCGCCGTCCGGTCCGCCGTTGGGGACATAGAGCTCCCGACGGAAGGACACATGACCGTCACCGCCCTTGCCGGAACGCACAAAGATTTTCGCTCTGTCTGCAAACATATCTACTCCTGATATCAATACGCTTCTTCGGTCCCGCGACCTCAGAATTACAAAAAAGAGAGCTCTGTGTTTCCACAAAGCTCCCTCTCAACTCGTCTTAAGCAACCGGATGAACAGATACCTGCTTCTTATCTCTTCCCAGTCTCTCAAACCGAACAACTCCATCTGTCAATGCGAAAAGGGTGTCGTCTCCGCCACGTCCAACATTGAGTCCCGGATGAATCTTTGTTCCACGCTGTCTGTATAAAATATTACCAGCTTTTACAAACTGTCCGTCTGCTCTCTTTGCTCCAAGGCGCTTAGCTTCGGAATCACGACCGTTCTTCGTGGAACCGACTCCCTTTTTATGAGCGAAGAGCTGTAAATTCATCTTCAGCACGTTAGGATACCTCCTTAAAAAATATTCGAATATACTCGTCTCCGTACTCTTCATAGATCTTGCAGAGACCTACACGAAGAGACTTCAGAAGAGTGTTGGCTGCATCACTTACCTGCCCCCGGATCTTCATTCTGAGGAATCCGTCCTTCGTCTCAGCCACCATATGATCTTCCGTCAGATCCTCGATGGAATTCACGGTGTTGATGGCAAGTGCGGAAACCGCACTGCAAAGGATATCCTCGCCCGGCTCAGCGTATTCCGCATGCCCGGTTATGGCAAATCCGAAATAGGTTTTGTCATGCATATAAAACTTTGCTCTGATCATAGCGCACCTCGTAAGAAACGATGATCCTTTTTAGAGCATCCCGAAATCGGATCGATTATGCGTTGATAGCATCGATCTTCACTTCCGTGTACGGCTGTCTGTGGCCATTCTTCTTATGATATCCGCTCTTACGCTTATATCTGTAAACAATAACCTTTTTTGCCTTGTCAGTCTTTACTACGGTTGCCTTAACAGCTGCATTCTTCACAGCGTCGCCAAAGAGAAGCTCTGTGTCATTCTGTACTGCGATTACATCATCAAATGTAACCTCTGCGCCATCCTCTGCGCCGAGCTTTTCAACTCGAATGATATCGCCCTCGGCTACCTTGTACTGCTTTCCGCCTGTTGCAATGATTGCGTACATATGGTTTCCCTCCTATCATTAAAACTCGCCAGCTTCGGTGGTTCCTGTCAGGAACACTTGCGAAATGACACACTTCTACCCCGCTGTGCGGCATACTCTGATACTATAACACCATGAATCCACAGATGTCAACCGGTTTTTAAAATATTTTCATATCTGTTTCTTATTATACATTAAATACGATCAGGACCCTTCCGCGTTTAGAATGAAAGGGTCCTGATGGATTTATTTTCCCCTGCCTTGCAGGTATCAGTTATGGTTATCGGATCAGTGTAGGATTACACATGAGTACACTTGTGCTTGATGCAGGCATCCACGCTCCGTTATTTCCTGCATACATTTCAATCTTCAGATCCCTTACACCGCTTACATTGACTGTGATGGTTTCGGCGGAATGGGTAGAGCTGATGTTATCTCTTCGAACCACAAGTCTTCCGTCTGCGTAGATATACAGGCTTCCGGAATAAGGACAGCCCTTGCTGCTTTCCGATACTGCCAGCACAAAGGAGAACTTCTTATACTTCTTTGAAATGCGGTAGGTCATGGAACGTTCACCGTCCGCAGAGATCATGCATGCCCGGAAGGCTCTTGCATAGGTTTTGGAGAATACATCTCTTTCATTGATCTCCTCGGCAAAGGGATATGCTCCCAGAGAATGAACAGGAGTCACGGTATAGGGTTCCAGGCTGAAGAGAGATTTCTTCTCAACAAGTGTACCGTCACTGTTAAAGGTATACTTTGTTCCGTCTATCCTCCAGGTCCCTGTCAGCATCACGCCGTTCTTATTAAAGAAGTACCATCTGCCTGACAGCTTCTTCCATCCGGTCTGCATAACGCCTGAGCCTGCAAAGAAGTACCACTTTCCGGAGATCTTCTTCCATCCGGTCTGCATGTAACCCTTCGAATTCAGATAATACCACTTACCGCCGGATTTGATCCATGTATTCTTTGCATAACCGCCGTTGGAGTAACTATAGTACCATCCCCCGGAGTCCTTCTTCCAGGAACCTGCGGCTGCCTCAGCCGTATTTCCGCTGACAAGGATCTCACCCAGAAGCATTCCTATGATCAATACACAGCTTAACCATTTTTTTATCTTCATAATATTCCCTCCTCTTCGAAGCCGTTCGTTGTTTACATGTTAAATGTACCACAAACCACATCTTCGAAATCTAGGGGGAGGGCTGTCCGGGAAGGATCTCACTCTCCCAGCTGCTCACTGAGGGGCGGCGCCTTCTTCTCGCGGGTCACCTCCACGATCCCGAGCTTTGTGATATCCACCACATGTACCCTGCAGTGATCATTTGCCGTGCAGCTCCGAATCTCGGAAAGCATCCTGCGCTCATTTTCGGAACGCTTCATATTAATGAAATCGATCATGATGATGCCGGAAATGTTCCGCAGGCGAAGAAGCCGTCCGATCTCTCGTGCAGCCTCCAGATTCTGCTCCAATGCACCGGTCTCATGATCCTTCCCCCGGATATTCTTCCCGGAATTCACATCGATCACAGTCATGGCTTCGGTGCTCTCAACATAGAGATAACCACCGCTCTTCAGGTATACCTTCTTGGCAAGTGCCCTTTCCAGAAGCACCGGGATATTGAAAATGACCAGCGGACTGCCGTCTGCAGGTGTCATGACATGAAGTCCGTACCCACCATCTGCACCCTCTTCCCAGGGAAGATCCGTATGCACCGTCACCGATTCATAGATCCCCTTCCCTTTCAGAAGCCGGGCATATTCCTCCGGAGTTTTGCCTGCGCGGTAGATCCATCGATGCTCCGGAGTGGTCTCTGCCGCCTTCAAAACCGTCTTTAGTTCACATAATAATCTTATGGTAACTTTTCTTAAGTTATCGTCAGAAGAATGCTCTGCAGCCGTCCTTGCAATGGCTCCGAACTCCTCCGCAGCCTGCTCCGAAAGGATCTCCTTCAGCAGCACCTTCAATGCTTCCTTCCGGTCCGGATCCATGATTTTCTTCGAGGTACCCACCTGACCGGTCCGGTTCACGATGACCATATCTGATGTAAGGGAAATGCGGGATGTGGCCGCTGCCTGTTTCTTCTTCTGGGCCTCTGCAATGACCTGCACCAGAAGAACATCTCCCGGCCGAAGTCCCGTCCGCCTCTTCTCCTCCCGGTTTCTCAGGAAGATATGCCTTCCTTCATTTTCCTTCAGGGGATAAAAGAACACCTGTCCCTCCGGCCCATTAAGGAAAGCGGCATCTACCGTCGGAACCACCTTGTCCACCGTCGCCGTACAGATACTCCCGATCTCCGCTTCACGCGAAAAAAAATGAGCTTCCGTTAAGATCTGATCCTCAAACAAGAAGCCCATTTTCTTTTCCAGATATGTTGTTACAACAAAATCTGCTTTCAATTCCTACTCCTGTGATCTATACAAGTTCGATCAGGACTGCTTCACATAGAATACACGTCCGCAATTATTGCAGAAATAAGGAGTTCCTTCCTCCTGCTTAACGCCTACCAGCTGCTCACCGGTTGCGGGCGATACATCTCTTGCACCGCATGAGGGACACTCGCGTATTCCACTACTCTTTTTAAATATATCAAAAAGGCCCATGATGCACCTCCTTTTCCCCTTAATGTTTTAACCTGTCTTAATTATAGATAATACAACCAAAAAAATCAATCCAAATTGGCAATATTTTCCAACAAATGATCGTTTTTATTCAAAAGGACGTGCCACTGCATACACGGAAGTATGCGGATAGGAATAGACTCCATATTTAGCCGTAACAGCCGGCGGCCAGGACTCGATCACCTTACCGTCGCCGAGATAGATGGCGATATGGATGATCACGTTTGTTCCCGGCTTATTGTAGAAGATCAGGTCTCCTCTCTTCATCTCCGATGCTTTTACATGACGGATATTCACATATTTGTATATGGTCCTGGAATCATATTCGTTCTCAGGCTTTGCATGATGCTCCGGTGTAGCCGGCGAAGGATCAAATCCCGCAGCATAAAGGCACTGCATGACAAGGCCGCTGCAGTCCGCATACTGTCCCGGCGCCTGGGATTTACAGATGGCATATGTGGTTCCCGCATCTCTGTAATCATAGGCTCTTTTGATCATCGCCTCGATCCGCTCCTCGGGCGTATTCAGTGATCCGGCATACATAGGGCTGATATAATATCCCGGCATGGAAACCAGCGGCTGCGGCTTTGTGGTATCCCGGTCGATGACTCCGTCGCTGTCAAAGTGATAGGTGTGTCCGTCCTTTACCAGCCATCCGTCCTTTGCGTAACCGCCTTCCGGGTAGAGATAGTATTGCTTTCCCTTGGAAGTTACCACTCCTGTAGCCATGGAGCCTTCCTCGGAGAAGAAATACCATACTCCGCCGATCTCTTCCCATCCGGTCCTCATCATTCCTGACGAACGGAAATAATACCATTGGCCTCTGTTCTGAAGCCAACCGGTCTTCATGATCCCATTTGCCTTGAAGAAATACCAATGGCCCCTGTATTCCAGCCAGGAGGTCTTCATCCTGCCGGTTGAGGTAAGATAATACCAGTCATTACCGTCCTGGACCCAGCCGGTCGCCATGCGGCCGTTCTCCTTCAGATAATACCAGGATCTTCCGTCCTTGATCCAGCCCGTAGCCATGCGACCGTTCGCGTCCAGATAATACCAGAACTTTCCGTACTGAACCCAGCCGGTCTGCATGATACCATCTTCATTTGTAAAGTACCAGTATCTTCCGGTGGTAAACCATCCGGTGACCGGAACGCCCTTGGAATCATAATAATACCAGTTCCCATCGATCTCGTTCCAGCCGGTCTTTGTCTGTTCCTCTCCCTGTTCCTCCGACAGATCCGTTTCATCGGTCGTGTCTGCATAAACTCCTCTGTCTGCCATAATGAAACCTGCACAGATCAGAATCAAAACAAATACCCGAAGGATCAGGCCCCTGCGTTTTGTCATTTTCATTTCTCCCCCTTCATTTCTTCTGTTCCTACATGTTCGATCTCATATACAAGCTTTGCCTTATCCGGATGCTCTTCCTCCCACAGTGCCGAAAGCCTTCCCGCTATGTCCTCGAAGGCCCCTTCCTTTCTTCCGACACAGAGTACATAGAAGCTTCCGGAATACCTGCTGACCACATCGTTCTTTCTCAGGTTTACGATCAGGAACTCCTCAAGCTCATCCCGAAGCTCATCCGTGACCGCATCCCCCTCCAGCCGGAACCGGAAGAAGCCCGTGGTCGACTCCATCTCCCGGTCAAACCGGTTCATAAACTTGTAGATGACCTGAAGCTTGTCGAAATTCACCAGATAAGCACCCTTGCCGAGATTCCTCTCTCCAATGATCTGCTTGATCTGCTCAAAGCTGTTGTTATCCCGCTCCTCATCATCCCGATCCACGACCTCCCTCTTCTTCTGATAGAAGGAGTAGCCATGCTTTCCGTTCTGCTTTACTACATAGAGTGCCTTATCAGCCAACTTCGACAGCTCACCGAATTCGCGTCCTTCCACGGGAACCCGGACCGCACCAATGGATACGCCCAGCGGGATATTCATATCCTCTCCCATGTATTCCTTCGCCGACTTCATCATTTCACGGTTCAGGAACCTGGTCACCCGGTCCACATCCTCCTCATCCATGACATTCTTCATGAAACCGATGAACTCGTCACCGCCGATGCGGCCCGAAACATCATTCGCATCCAGCGCCTCACGGATCAGTTCTGAGAACCGGATCAGGATCCTGTCCCCCATATCATGTCCGTAGAGATCGTTCACCAGTTTGAAGCTGTCCAGGTCGATCATCATCAGAACACCGGTATCCTCGGCGCAGACCTTGGTCAGTGTCTTATGCGCACCTGCTTTATTCAGAAGTCCGGTCATGGGATCCGTGGATATTTCCTTCTGAAGACCGATGATACTGCTGGTTTTCTTATGAATGGTCAGGAAAAGCCAACAGAAGTAAAACGCCAGACAGAACAGAACGAATCCCAGATATACCTTGAAATACAGCCGCTCATACATCATGGCCTTCTTGGTGACCGGAACCACCTTGCTCTTTTCCACACTTCCGTCGGCGGCCAGTACCTCGATATGCATCATATAGTCTCCGGCCGGCAGATCGGTAAAGGACAGGGGCATTACCTCATTCTGCGCACAGATGATACCCTCATCATTTGAGCCCTCCAGATAATAATGGATCAGCGGATTGGAAAGCGCGTTGTTATTCACCGCAATATGAAAGTTCACACGGCCGTTTGACGCCGGTATGGTAAATGTACCGTCCTTTTCAAGGATCCTTGCGTTTCCGTTTTCGACATATTTCAACTGAAGCTCATAATCTCCTCCGAGAGCCGTTGCATCGTCCGCAGCAAGTCTTCTGACACCGTCGGTACAGCAGAGATAGAATACTCCGTCCTTGACGGCCGTCCAGGAATTCGCGGTAAACTTCGTTCCGAGTCCCCAGTCGGAATTAAGAAGGATGTAGTTATAGGATTCATCCTGAAGAAGCTGTTTCTGATCCACCTTGAACAGCCCGGCACTTGAGGTGATCCAGCAGTAGTCGTCATCCGTGATCAGTACATCATAGTTATTGGAATACGGGAAATTCACAAGACGCCGCACTTCGTTCCCATCGTCATAATAAAGGGCATTACTGGTCACATAAAGGTAACCGCCCTGACATTTGACGATCCTCATGACCACCGATGTCCAAAGGCCCTGCTTTTCATCGATATGACCGCTGACCTTGTCATCTTCGATAATATAGATACCGTCACCATCGGAAGCAGCCAGGATGGAGCCGTCCTCCCTTTCCATCATGCAGAGGATCATGGAATTATCCAGGCCGTCCTTCTGCCCGATGGTCTTCACCACCTCGCCGTCCTTGATAAAGGTCAGACCGTTCTTGGAGGCCGCCAGGATCCTTCCGTCGGAAAGTTCTATAGTGGTCCTGCACTGCATTCCCAGGAATCCATTGCTTTTCTCATTAAAGAAGGTCAGATGATAACTTGGATCAACACAGATCAGTCCATGCTCACTGTAGGTGCTGAACCAGAGATTCCCCTTGGAATCCTTCATGATATTCCGGATCCGCATGGACTCCAGCTCTGCCATGTAGGGCGTACCGACCTGTGTCATGTTCTTCAGGTCGATCACCCGAAGCCCGGAATCAGTTCCGATATAGAGCCGGTCATCCGAAACCATCGTTACATTTGTAACATCCGATTCAATATTCGCCTTGAAGAAAAGATTCCGGAACGAAGTCCTGGAGAATTTGATCAGCCCCTGTTTTGAGGAAACAAACCAGATATTACCCTGATAATCCACGCAGACATCCTCTATGGCTCCGTCAAAATCATCACGGGACATGTCGAAATAACGATTTGTCGCATTATCCACGAACCCCATACCGTTTTCACAGCAGACGAAGATTCCGCCTTCATTTTCATCATAGCTGATCTCATTGATATAGGACGCATTTTGAATCCGGATATAATTCTGATACTGCAGCTTGTCTCCCTCGGTTCGATACCGGTCAATTATATCGGCACTGGTTCCCACCAGGATCTCCTCATCGTGGATCGTCACATTTCGATAGAAGACACCGTCTTCTCTCCCGAAGGTGATGCTGTCAAGGATCTTGTCATCCCTGAGACGATAGAACACGCCCGAAGTGGATACTCCGACCATGCTTCCGTCCGGAAGACAGGCAAGAGATTCTGTATTATAGAAATCCTTCCAGTCCGTAAATGAACTGATCATTCCGTCCCTGTCGATCTTAGACAGGGCAATGGAGGTTCCTATATAGATATTCCCTTCCCGGTCTTCACAGATCGTACGAACAGAATCGGAAGCCAGACCGTCATAGGAGGTATAGCCCTTGTACTCATAGGTTTCCGTGTCAAAAACATAGACACCGCTGTCATTGGTGGCGATCCAGAGCATTCCTTTACTGTCCACATAGAGGAAGGTCACGTTACTGATCATGGAATCGATATCCGCTTCCTCAAACTTGACCCCGTCATACACATACAGCCCTGAATAGGTACCGATCCATATGTATCCGTTCTTAGTCTGTGCCACGGCATTCGACTCCGCGGAAGCAAGACCCTCCTTGGTTCCGTAGATCATCGCCTCGTAATCCGACTCATAATCAGCCGCTTCGCACCGACCGCCCGGGATCAGCGACAGCCCAAGAGCAAGGATCAGTATCGCACTGAGCCCTGCCGCATTTTTACTCTTTTTCTCTTTATTCTTCTTTCCATGTCTTCTCTTCTTCAGAAAGATCAGCTGCTCCAGATTCATCAGCAGACTGGCCAGGAAGATGGACAGAACCTTGTCCGGAAGGTCAAGAAATGCACTGGCGAGGAAATTCGTCACCCTCGGATTGGCGACATGACGGTCAAGCATGGCCTCCAGCGCATCTCCCCAGCGACTTCCCGTTTCCCCGTTGTAGTACAGAAGATTAAAAGGAAGACTGATCGCCGAAGACAGCAGGCCTGCAAAGAGTCCCACCGTGATGATCATGAAAAGGTCATTGGGATTCTTTCTCGGGAACAGAAATCCCACAAGAATTCCCACTGCGGCACCGACAGCACAGTAGACGACCTGTCCGCCGCTGATAAGATGCACAGTAAAAACAGAGACGGTACCCGTAAATGCGCCGGCGATTGGTCCGAACTGGATCGCAACCATCATGGTTCCCACCAAATCCAGCCAAAGCGGAGGATTCAGCATTTCCACGAGATAATGACCGCCCATGTCGATCAGGATACCTCCCAGGATCGAGAGAATACTGTACAGATTCAGTTTAAAGAAGACGATATTCCTGATTCCTCTTTTTTCTTGTTTCCCCATAGCACTTTCTTTCTAAAAATCCCTCTGTCCCGCCGCGATCAGCGGAAGGAACCCTTCACCGTCCGGTCCGTCCATATAGGTTTCCGTTCGGAGTATATCATAGTGGAACCGGTTGTACTCACAGTCCAGCCTCCTGCAGAGCTCTGACAGGACCTGCTCTGGCCTGAGATTCACCTTACTTCCTGCTGCAAGAAGCATGGATAACGCCCCCTCTTCCATCTCCATGGAATGGATCATCGGACGGATGTCCGTCGGTTCTTCCTTCTTCTTTGTTTTCTTTACGACTACGATCTCCGGTTCGGAGAGCAAAGCCGTCACCTCAGCCGGAAATGCCTCCTTCCAAAGAGCTCCCATTTCCTCCACACCGCGCTTCGTCAGCGTCACCCGATAGGAGGAAGCGGTCACCGCCGCCATGGAATTCAGAGTCTTCTCCGGCAGGACTGCCGCATCCCAGACCCGCATAAGCGGCGTCCCCGCATCATTCAGCCTCCGCACAAATTCATCATGGGAAGGCAGGGAGACGAATTCCGCATCAAAGTACTCAGCCTCCGAGGTAAGCATCAGGGGCATGGGTGCCGCGAAGGAAATGATCTGGTGGGGACTGAGTCCCGTGCTGTAGGCAATATCCAGGCCGGCGCGCCGGATGCTCTTCTGGAAATAACGCATAACATCCAGATGACTGATAAACTTCAGAGGTCCGGTCTTGGAATACTTTACACGTACCTTCATACCGTCACCTCCTTTGCTGTATCAGCGGAATCACCTGCGCCCTCACCCGCTGACCGCATAGCCGGACAGGGGCCCTCGGTAAAGCAGGCAGCCCCGCAGCCGGAGCACTGCTCTCTGCAGTTGGAGGTAACGATCCCCTGCCTGGCCTTCTCCCATTCCCGCTTCAAGAAGTTCTTTGATACGCCGCAGTCCAGGTGATCCCATGGAAGGATCTCATCCACGGACCGTTCTCTGGTCAGATAAAACTCCTGATCGATCCCCAGAGCCTCCAGGGACTCCGTATACCTGTCCATGGAGAAGAACTCCGTCCAGGCATCAAAGATCCCGCCTCTTTTATAAACCTCCATGACCAGGGCAGAAAGCCTTCTGTCCCCCCTTGCATAGATTCCTTCGATCAGGGAGATATCCTCATCATGGTAGGCAAATTTCATTCTCTTGATATTCCGCATCCGCCGGAAATGATCCTTCGCATAGCCTGCATGCTCCAGATATTCTGCCCTGGGCATCATCGGCGCCCACTGGAAGGGCGTAAAGGGCTTCGGAACAAAATAGGACGCAGACGCCGTGATGGAAAGGCTTCCCACCCGTTCCTCCTTCGGAACGGTATCGAAATAAACCTCGGAGATCTTCTCGCAAAGCTCGGGAATCCCTTCCACATCCTCCTTCGTCTCTGTAGGCAGTCCCATCATGAAGTAAAGCTTCACCTTATTCCAGCCACCGCTGAAGGCCTGGGTGACGCCCTCCAGGATCACCTCTTCCGTCAGTCCCTTATTGATAACATCACGAAGTCTCTGGGAACCGGCCTCGGGTGCAAAGGTCAGGGACACCTTGTGAATATCCTGCACCTTCTGCATGACATCCAGGGAAAATGCGTCCACGCGAAGGGACGGCAGCGATACCTGGATATGATCCTTCTCGATCCGGTCCACAAGGAAATCCATCAGCTCCGGCAGTCCTTCATAGTCACTGGTGGAAAGAGAACTGATCGATATCTCATCATAACCTGTATTCTTCAGCATGGTACCCACATAGCTCTTCACCAGCTCCACAGGCTTCTGTCTGGTGGGACGATAGATCATCCCAGCCTGGCAGAACCGGCAGCCTCGGATACAGCCACGCATCACCTCCAGCACCACCCGGTCCTGGGTTGCCCTGAGATACGGCACCACCGGCGCCATGGGATAAGGCGCGTCAGCAAAGTCCGTCACCACGACCTTCTTCACCTTTTCGGGAACCCGCGGATCCCCGGGGGTGACGGATGCGATGGTTCCGTCGGGATGATACTCGATCTCATACAGAGAGGGCACATACATTCCGCCGATCCCGGACACACGGATCAGAAACTCCCTCCGTGTCATATCGGAATTCCTGTATTCCTTGTAAAGCTCCAGCAGCTCCGCATATTTCTCTTCTCCTTCTCCGATATAGAAAATGTCGAAGAAGTCCGCGATGGGCTCCGGATTGTAACTGCAGGGACCTCCCCCGATCACAAAGGGCTCCCCCTTCTTCCGGTCACGGCTGAGAAGCGGGATCCCGGCAAGGTCCAGGATCTGAAGGATATTGGTATAACACATTTCATACTGGATGGTGATCCCCAGGAAATCAAAGTCACGGATCGGACTCTGGCTTTCCAGCGCAAAAAGAGGGATGTTCTGTTCCCTCATGACCCGGTCCAGATCCGGCCAGGGACTGTAGACCCGTTCACACCAGGTATCTTCCCTGCGGTTAAACATATCATAGAGGATCTGAATGCCGAGATACGACATGCCGATCTCATAAACATCCGGAAAACACATGGCAAAACGGATCTCGACCTGATCGGGATCCTTCACAACCATATTGATCTCATTTCCGATATATCTGGACGGCTTGTCCACCGCCATAAGTATCTCATCAGAGAGTGCAAGTTCAGTCATTATCATCTTCCCATCGAATAGATCATCTGGTTTCAGATATCCGAAAATATCAAAACATATACATAGTTATTTTACAACGAATCTGCGGTTCATGCCACCTATTTTTCATCCATGATCCAGCTACCGCTGTTCGTCTATACGAACCATATTGACCTCTCCGATCACTTCACGGCCGTGGATGAAATACTCAATTCTGTGCAATCGAAAAGGGAACCGCATCCATTTACAGATACGATTCCCATATTCATTCTTGTTTTTTTATCCTTAGGGTAAAATCTTAGTTTTTAAAGCTGTGAACCGGTGCGGGGATCCTTCCCTTACGGTTGATCAGCGCATCACAGCCATAGGGATTTACCGCCATGATGGGCGCAGAGCCAAGCAGTCCGCCGAATTCCACCTCATCTCCCACGGTCTTTCCGATCACGGGGATGATTCTGACAGCCGTTGTCTTCTGGTTGATCATTCCGATGGCCATTTCATCTGCAATGATACCGGAAATGGTGGTTGCCTTCGTCTCTCCCGGGATTGCGATCATATCCAGACCCACGGAGCAGACACAGGTCATGGCCTCCAGCTTCTCGATGGAAAGGGCTCCTGCCTTTGCCGCATCGATCATACCCTGATCCTCACTGACCGGAATAAATGCGCCCGACAGACCTCCCACATAGGAGGATGCCATGATACCACCCTTCTTCACCTGATCGTTGAGAAGTGCCAGTGCAGCGGTGGTTCCGGGTGCTCCGGCCATATCAACACCGATCTCCTGCAGGATATCTGCTACGGAATCGCCGATCGCAGGTGTGGGTGCCAGGGACAGATCCACGATACCGAAGGGAACTCCCAGACGCTGGGAAGCTTCCTTTGCTACCAGCTGACCCACACGGGTGATCTTAAAGGCTGTTTTCTTGATGGTCTCACAGAGAACCTCAAAGGATTCTCCCCGGATATCGGAAAGAACACTTCTCATAACGCCGGGACCGCTGACCCCCACATTGATGACACAGTCACCCTCGGTTACGCCGTGGAAGGCCCCTGCCATGAAAGGATTATCGTCCGGTGCGTTGCAGAATACCACCAGCTTTGCACAGCCGATGGAATCCTTATCCTTTGTATACTCTGCCGCTTCCTTGATGATCTCGCCCATCAGACGGACCGCATCCATATTGATACCGGTCTTTGTGGATCCCAGATTCACCGAGCTGCAGACCACATCGGTCTCGGCCAATGCCCTGGGGATGGAACGGATCAGAAGCTCATCCGCCGTTGTCATATGCTTGGATACCAGTGCGGAGTATCCGCCCAGGAAGTTCACTCCCACTTCCTTACCGGCACGGTTCAGAGTCTTCGCGATCTCCACGAAATCATCCGGCGTCTTACATACAGAACCGCCTACCAAAGCGATCGGTGTTACGGATATCCGCTTATGAACGATGGGGATCCCGTACATTTCCGTGATGGCGGCTCCGGTCTTTACCAGATCCTTGGCACGGGTCGTGATCTTCTGATAGATATTCTCACAGGTCTCAGCCAGATCGGCTCCTACGCAGTCCAACAGGCTGATCCCCATGGTGATGGTACGGACATCCAGGTTCATCCTGGATATCATTTCATTAGTTTCCAAAACTTCGTTTAATGTGATCATTGTTTCCTCCACGTGAACGGAAATGAATAGAGCTTCGCGGGCACATCCTTGCGGATGTGGGCTGTACGGATGGAGCCTGCTCACGCGATCAGGGTAATCGCGTTCGCCCCCGCTACGCGGGCACATCCTTCAGATGTGGGCTATACGGATCTAGTTTTTCTGATGAAAAACTATATCCTGTGCATCATATCGAAAATTTCTTCCTTTTGGGTTTTGATCTGTACTCCGATCTCGTGACCCACGGAGGTCAGTTCTCTGGCAAGCTCCTCATGGGACTTTACGGCCTTATCGGTGTCCACGATCATCATCATGTTGAAATAGCCCTGCATGGTGGTCTGTGTGATGTCGCAGATGTTAATGTTGTTGCTGGCAAGGTAATTACATACCTTTGCGATGATACCCACGGTATCCTTTCCGATCACGGTAATGATTGTTCTTGACATATCTTTCTCTCCTTTTGTCCTGAGCCTCCTGAAAATACAGAGGGCGGGAATGTCCTATCACATTATAGTCATTCCCGCCCCCGGTTTCAATCTATATTTTTCCTATGCCTGCTCATGACCCTTCCGTCCGGTCACAGGCCTTCCGTTCTCTTTGCGTAAATCAGGTTCAGATCATCCCATAATATACTCCGGACCTGCTTTAACACATGTGACTGCTTCTTAGTAGGTTGCGATATCCTTGATATCGGAACACTCCGGATCCCCCTGAAGCGGAGCATATACCGTCATAAGAGCATACTTCATAGTCGAATTCTCAGTTACATATTCAGACTCGCAGAGAATGAAATAGTTCTTTCCTGCTACGACCTGGGTTCCGAGAAGTGCGATTGCCTTGTAATCAGCACCGACCAGAGTCTTTACCGCACCGTCAAATGCCTTCTGTGCGTCATCTGTCATTGCGGGACCTGCTCCTTCGATACCGCCGGCCAGCTGCTCCTTGTTAAGACCTACTGCCTCAACACCGGAATCGGATACATCTTCGATCTTGGCATTTCCTTCCAGATCTGCATACAGGGTTACAACTGCGTACTCCGGCTTTGCATCCTGAACCACCTTTGTCTCTGCACAGAGGATACGGTAATTTGTTCCTGCCACAACCTGGGTTCCGAGTACCAGAAGCGGCTCATAGGTTGCACCGTCCAGGCCTTCGGTTGCCTTCTTCATAAGGTTCTTGATCTCATCGGTAACCTTCATGTCATCCGGTTTCGACCATCCGCCGACGATCTTCTCTCCTTCTTTTCCTGCTTCGGAAGCTGCTTCGGTCTTTGCTTCTGTAGCTGCTGAAGTAGCCTGCTCGGAAGCAGCTGCAGTTGTTGCGTTCTCAGACTTACCGCAACCTGCGAACATCAATGACATAGCGAGTGCACATACCACGATCTTTCCAGTTTTCTTCATAGTCCTTTACCTCTTTTCTGATAAATATCCTGCTCTTTCAAGCCCTTCAATCTATATACAGATGAAGGATAACAAATGTTGCAAAGTTTTAAAAAAATATTCACGTACCCTTCAATTCGATCATGAACCTTCCGCGCTCTTCGCGTAAGCCGTGCCTCCGGCACCGGTGTTCATGATCACCATTATTTATATTACTTTATGATCTCATTTGCAAGAGTTTTTGCATTTGCCTCGGATATCCCCGGAATGCAGTACATGGAATAGGAACAGGTCCCGTCTGTCCAGATCACCAGTGCATACTTGTCGGTTTCACCCTTCAGAGTGACGCTGACGCCTTCGATCTCAACCTTCTTCTCCTCTTTAAAGGTTTCATAGACTCCGGAATTATCCTTCGTGCCTTTGGAGACCCGGTAGCTGATGGTTCCGAAGGATCCTCCGTAGTTGATCTCGGCGATCTCATGGTTGATATCCTGGTAATTTCTCTCAGTCACCTCCCCCGGGAAGGATGTGGGTTCCTTGATATCATATCCCACAGCTTCGGACAGCTCCTTCACCGAATCATAGGTGGTCAGCTGATAGGTTCCCTGGGGCAGGTAATCCTGTTCGGTTGTTACCGGCGTTTCCGTTGTCTGCACAGGATCTGTCACCGTTTCCCGTGTCTTCCATGGCTGGAGCAGGATCAGAAGGACCGCTGCCGCAGCCAAAACCCCTGCAGCCGGAATCCATATCTTCAATTTCTGATTTCTCCTCTTCCGGGCAAAATGTTTCTCCACATTTCCGAGGATGCGGCTCTGCATTTCTTCCGTCATTTGGATCCGGTCCATTGCTTCTTTATATTTTGCCAAAGTCGTATTCCTCCTTCAGTATTTCCTTCAGGTGCTCTCTGGCTCTTTTCAGGTCAGATCGCACCGTGGATTCCTTTCGTCTCAGGATCTTTGCGATCTCCGCAGTCCGATAGCCCTCCACATAAAACAGATGGATCACTTCCCTGGATTGTTCAGGAAGTCCCCGGACCGCATCCCATACATATGCCAGATCCTCCCTTTTCTCTGCAACCAGCTCCTCATTCAGTTCATCGGTCTCCCGGTATTTATTATAATCGATCCGGTTCTTCGCCACATTCGCCGCCGTCCTGAGCAGGTAAGCCTTCTCATGCTCCTCGCTCTTAAACTCCGGATCCGCTTCCAGTACCCGGATCAGCGTATCCTGCAGCACATCCTCCGCATCTGCCATATTATGCAGGTAGGAATAAGCCAGGCGCAGGATCGAATTTCCGTATTCCTTCATGAAACGCTCCGCGCGCCGTTCCACGCCTGCCGAATGAAGCTTTCTGACCGGAGCGGAAGGCTTCTCTGATTCGCTTCTCACTGCGGAAAGGATCCTTCTCAGTACGCTTCCGAAATCATCGGCCGTTTCGGATTTGGGTTGCATGATCACCAGTTCCATCTGTTACTCCTCAATCTTATGTAGTAAACGGCCGGGCAGACATCATTCCGGCCCGGCCATCGACTCCATTTACTTTCTTATATCGTTACTGTTCACGTACCCTCGTATTCGATCACGAACCATCTGAGGTTCGTGTGCAGGTCGTGCTTCCGGCACTACTCATCGTATCTCTTCAAGGATCCGTGCAAATGCCTCATCCGAAACCCCGTCGTTCTGGTAGGTGATGGCATCATAGATCCCGACTGCATATCGGTAATCGCCGTCCTGCCATATAGCCAGGGAATACACTCCGTCATTTCCCTTCAGGGTTACATCCCTGCCTCCTACGCTGAGTTCCTTCTTCTCCTTGTAGGCGTTGTAATCACCGCTGATATCCGACGTGGCCTTCGCCTTCCGAATGGTGATGTAATGCCACTCATCCTTTCGGAGCTGTACCTGGATCATCCGGCTGCTCCTCATAACGTCGATATCCATTTTGTCGTAACTGTCCACCTTTTCCGGTACAGAGATACTGAACCCGGCCAGCGCTTCCGCCTCATCCAGATCCTTGCACTCTATAAACGGACTCCAGGTGGATGGGTCCGACCCCATCAATGGTTCTTCCTTCTGCATTGTCACCGCCTCCGTTTCTTCATCCGCTGTCTTTGTTTCTTCATCTGCCGCTTCCGCCCTGCCTGCCATGAAGCAGATGCCGGCGGTAGTGACAGTCATGCACGCCACGATTGCCGTGGCTGCGATCCATTTTCTCCTCATTTATGCTCCTCCTCATATGTTAAGATTCATTCCAACGATATATCGTGTTCATCTTATACACAGATGGGAGGATGAAAATGTTGCAGCGACAGAGACAAAACTTCGGAATCCGTGTCCTTCCCGGTTTTCCGGACGGATTTCTGCGGTCCTTACAGCTCAACCAGCGGATCCGCCGTATCTCTTGCAGCGATCTGAATATTCATTTCCTTCGGATCCGGCGCATAAGGGTTGCCCAGCAGTTCCTGAAGCACGGTCTCATATGCCAGCTCGGGGAAATTATTTTCCTTTGAAAGATGTCCCAGGCGGATCTCCTTCACATGTTCATTCAGCAGTTCCCGGATAAATGCGCCGCCTGCCTCATTTGACAGATGGCCGATATCACTGAGGATCCTCTGCTTCAGGGAATAGGGATAGGGCCCCACCTCCAGCATGCGGATATCATGATTTGCTTCGATCAGCATCATGTCACAGCCCTGCAGTTCGCGGATCAGATCATTTGTTACATATCCCAGATCCGTGGCGATACAGCATTTCTTCACTCCGTCCGTAAAGCTGTAGCATACCGGCTCTGCAGCATCGTGGGATACCGCATGGGATTTGATCTCCAGATCCTTCAGCTGGATACTGTCCCCCGGACGGAAGGGTCGGAACAGTTCATAGTCCAGCTTCCCGAGATTCATCCGGGACAGGGCCCGGATCGTACCATCCGTTGCATATACGGGCATATGGTACTTTCTTGTCAGTACACCGAGCCCTCTCACATGATCGATATGCTCGTGAGTGATAAGAAGTGCATCGATGTCTCTTCCCGTATACTCCGCGGTATTCAGGCATTCTTCTATTTTCTTCATACTGACGCCGGCGTCGCAGAGGACCGTCACCCGTTCGGTTCCTACCAGGGTACTGTTCCCGCTGCTTCCGCTGACGAGGTTCATCATTTTCATATTAAATCATACCAAACAGTCATAGTGTAGTTTAGATTACCTTCGCGCCTGCAGGATCATGGAATCATAAAAGAGACCTTCATATTCCGGATCCCCGGCGAACTGATGCGAAACGATTCCTTCGCGGAATACATCATATTCGTTGAGCCCTTCCAGGGACAGCTTCTCAGCCGCCAGCAGGGAGGTATTCCCCGAGATCTTCACTCTGTCCAGCAACTTTTCCGGGATGAGACCGATGGTCCCCGCATCCCGAAGGGACAGATGAAAGCCAAACCCTCCGGACAGGTAAATGTGCCGGATGTCATCCACCGTGCAACCGGCCCTTTTCAGGAGACACAGAAATGTGGCATAGATGGCTGCAGATGCCAGCTGGACATCATGGAGGATCTTCGCCGTGATCCTTATACTCTGAAACTCGATCCCCTTCTCGGCGATCTCCGGCGGCAGGGTTCCGTCACTGGGAATTCTTCCGGTCCGAAGCAGATTTGACAGAACGGATAAGGTGGTTGAGCCATAGATCCCCTGAGAACGTGTGCAGTTCTCAAAGGCCGGTCCGCAGGCAGCGGATGCACCGTGGATCCTGCCGTCATGTCGAAGCAGCATCTCTCCGTTGGTCCCGAGATCCATCAGAAGCTCATCCTCACCGACCGGAAGCGCCCATGCTCCGCCACAGGAATCACTCCCCAGAAAGGCGGATGTGCCTACCGGAACATAACCCGGAATCCCATCCAGCGAGAATTCTCCCGTATGAGCCAGGGGCATACCGAAGGGTGCCACGCCCAGCGGTTCCGTCGGTACCTTGAGAAGGATGGCAGCCATAACGGAATTACAGGTTACGATGATCTGTGACAAGTCCTTCGGATACTCTGCCCTCTGCCAGGAAAGCATCTTCTGCAGCACATCCCGCATTTCAGCAAGGACTCCCTCCCGAAGCGCATCAGATTCCGGATGCTTCTGCAGAAAGGTCATCCGGGAGATCACATCGGATCCGTATTTCATCTGGGGATTCAGGAATCCGTGTTTTGCCGCAGCCGAACCATCCGGACGAAGCAGGGATGCCTCCACCGTGGTGGTTCCAAGATCGATTGCCGCCAGATATCTTTCCATTTCCTATAGCCACTTTCTTTTCGCGGTTACTACAGCGCAGCCTTCGGGCTCTTGTCCAACGGACGATAACCCTTCTCCTTCAGGACCTCCATGATCTTCTCTTTATGCTCCGGGCCGAAGGCCTCCAGTGTGATCACCAGTTCCACGGCTGCATTCCGGTTCAGGGATACGAACTGGTTATGCTCCAGCTTGATGATATTGCCCTGAAGTTCTGCGATGATCCGGGATACTGCCATCAGCTCACCCGGCTTGTCCGGAAGCAGTACGGATACCGTAAAGATGCGGTTCCGGGCGATGAGACCATGCTGAACCACGGAGGACAGCGTGATCACATCCATATTTCCGCCGGAAAGGATGCTGACTACCTTCTTGCCTTCCGCCGGAAGATGCTTTAATGCCGCAACCGTCAGAAGCCCGCTGTTCTCCACGATCATCTTATGATTTTCGATCATATCCAGGAAGCTTACGATCAGCTCACTGTCTTCCACTGTGATGATACCGTCCAGATTCTCCTTGATATAGGGGAAGATCTTCTCACCGGGAGTTCTTACGGCAGTACCGTCTGCGATGGTATTTACGCCCGGAAGGGTTGTGACACAGCCCAGTTTCAGGGATTCCTGCATGCAGTTGGCCCCTGCCGGCTCCACACCGATCACCTTGATGTCCTTATTCAGCATCTTGGCAAGAGTGGATACGCCTGTAGCCAGTCCGCCGCCTCCGATGGGAACCAGGATGATATCCACAAAGGGAAGTTCCTTCAGGATCTCCATGGCCACGGTGCTCTGGCCGGTAGCAACCTCAAGATCGTCAAAGGGATGAATAAAGGTATATCCCTTCTCCTCTGCCAGCTCCAGCGCGTAGGCGCAGGAATCGTCATATACGTCTCCGTACAGAATGACCTCAGCCCCATAGGACTTGGTGCGGTTTACCTTGATGAGAGGCGTGGATGTGGGCATCACGATGGTTGCCTTCACTCCGTATGCCTGTGCCGCGTAAGCCACGCCCTGGGCATGATTTCCCGCAGATGCGGTGATCAGCCCCTTTGAACGCTCTTCATCCGACAGCTGGCTGATCTTATAGTATGCCCCGCGGATCTTATACGCTCCGGTGACCTGCATGTTCTCCGGCTTCAGATATACCTTATTTCCTGTTGTCCTGCTTAAGAATTCGCTCTCGATCAGGTTTGTGGGCCGTACCACCTTCGATACGATCTCGTATGCCTGCTCACATTTCTCTCTTGTGATCTTATCCATATTTCCTGCCTTCTTAATATAAAAATAGTATTATTCGGCGTTTCTCCCGCCGGCATGATCCACACAAAAAGCTACTTCGTATTGCATCTGATAACTTGTGTGTTATTATTTACTCGTATGTCGGATCCGACGCAACCGATATGACAGCGCCCAGGAGCTGCAGTGCGAGACTCCCGCCACTCTCATCATCATCATCATCATCATCATCATCATCATCGTCGTCTTCATCGTCTTCATCATCCTCATCGGATTTCTTCTCTTCAGCAACCTTTGCGTCCGCAGCCTTTGTTTCTGCAGCCGTTTCTCCGGCAGCCTGTTCCTCTGCCGCTTCCTCGGCAGCCCTCGCCTCTTCCGCGGCCTTCTCCTTCGCAGCCTTCTCTTCCGCAATCTTCGCTTCTTCCGCTGCCTTCTCCTCCGCAGCCTTCTCTTCCGCTGCCTTCGCTTCCTCTGCCGCCTTCTCTTCCGCAGCCTTCATCTCGGCATCTTCCTGCTCGAAGAGCCCCTCATAGGTCTTGATGGTGCAGATCTCGGCGATCAGCTTATCCAGGAACGGCGACAGGATCATAGGATTCTCGTTACTGATCTTCAGAAGCTGCTCCGTTTCATCCTTGCCGGCACGCCAGCCCCGGAATCTCACACTCTGTGTTCCTCCGAACATATCCTTGAAATATACTGCCTGATCTGTAATGGCCAGTCCGTTCTTTCCCTTGCTGAATAGAGAGGTGTCAAAAAGCATCAGCACAGTCTCGTCCTCCCTCTCCGTTTTCAGGAAATGCTTCACCGCCTTCTCCAGATGCTTCCCGGGAATATGCGGGTAGTACTCGGGAACAAAACTGATCCCCGGCTTCAGACACTCCTTAAAATGACCTTCGATATAATCCGTCAGATGTTCATTATACATGGCGTACCCCTCCTTAAGGCCTGTATGCTCACATCCCCTTTGCTTTAGAATCCGTCCACGTCAAATGCATTGTCGTCCGGCTCCTGCTTTTCGATGTCGCTGTCAACGATCCTCTCAACATCGGAAGGAATACTGAAGCCCGAGAACAATGCGGAAATGTACTGATCCGGATCGAATCGTTCCATATCCTCCACCTTCTCACCGACACCGATATACTTCACCGGAACGTTCAGTTCGGCTTCGATCGCAACGGCAATACCACCCTTGGCGGTTCCGTCCAGCTTGGTCAGAATGATACCGTTGATCTCCGTCACATTTGAGAACTGGCGTGCCTGCTCCAGTGCATTCTGTCCCGTGGAACCGTCAAGAACGATCAACGATTCCACATTTGCTTCCGGATACTCTCTGGAAATGATGCGTCGCATCTTGGCAAGCTCGTCCATCAGATTCTTCTTGTTATGAAGACGTCCTGCAGTATCGATCAGCAGGATGTCCGTTCCCCGGGCCTTGGCAGCGGATACCGCGTCAAAGACAACCGCGGAAGGATCTCCGCCTTCGCCCTGTGCGATCAGCTCCACACCCGCACGATTTGCCCAGGTACGGATCTGCTCAACCGCTCCGGCGCGGAAGGTATCGCCTGCGGCGATCAGCACCTTCTTGCCCCGTGCATGATACTTTGCGGCCAGCTTTCCGATGGATGTGGTCTTACCCACGCCGTTGACACCGATAACGAATACGACGGATTTCTTCTCCTCAAAATCATAGGCGTCCTGATCCACGGACATCTGGTCACGCAGATTGTTCATGACCAGATCCTTGGTCATCTCCGCGCTCTTCAGACGCTGCTCCTTTACCTGCTTCTTCAGGTCCTCGATCACACGTTCCGTGGTCTCATAACCCATATCCGCTTCGATCAGGGTCTCCTCCAGCTCATCATAGAAATCATCCGTGATCTCGGTGGCCCGGAACACATTTGCGATACTTGCACTGGTCTTCTTCAGACCTTCCTTCAATCTCTGAAAAAATCCCATAATTCTCCCTCCATAATACCGACCTTCCGGCTGCAGCAGCGACCGGATCAGTCATCCAGCTTGTCTTCGATCAGATTTACGGATACCAGAGTGGACACGCCCTTCTCCTGCATGGTGATACCGTACAGGATATCCGCGGACTCCATGGTACCCTTTCTGTGAGTGATGACGATAAACTGGGTATCCTTGGTCAGCTTCTTCAGATACTTTGCAAAACGTGTGACATTCGAATCATCCAGCGCGGCCTCGATCTCGTCAAGAAGACAGAACGGAGACGGCTTCAGACTCTGAATGGCAAACAGCAGTGAAATGGCAGTCAGACTCTTCTCGCCACCGGACAGCTGCATCATGTTCTGCAGCTTCTTTCCGGGGGGCTGTGCGTTGATCACGATACCGGTTTCCAGAAGATTCTCCTCATCCACCAGCTCCAGATCTGCCTTACCACCGCCGAAGAGCTCCTTGAAGACCTTGCCGAACATGACACGGATCTCCTTGAACTTCTCCGTAAAGGTCTCCTTCATTGCCTTATCCAGATCAGCGATGACGCTGCGAAGATTTTCTTCTGCCTTGATGATGTCGTCATGCTGCGTCTTCAGGAAGGTGTAACGCTCGAACACCTCCTTATATTCCTCGATGGCTCCAACATTGACCTCGCCCAGAGCCTTGATCTTCTGCTTTACGGAGGCGATCTCCTTCTTCATTTCCGCAGGGCTCTGCAGCTCCTCGTCACGAAGCTTTTCGGTCTCGCTGTAGGTCAGCTCGTATTCCTCCCACATGTAGGTGGTCAGGCTTTCCTTGCTTTCCTCCAGCTTCTCCAGAACGGAGCTCAGCTTGAAGGCTTCCTTGTCCAGACCGGCGATATCCTCGGTCAGCTTCTCGCGCTTTCCGAAGAAGGCCTTGTGGGTCCGGTTGATCTCTTCCTTCTCCTTCTGGCGATCCTTCTGCTCGGTCTCGATCCTTGCCAGCTGTTCCTGATTCTTTTTGATCCGGTCCCGGCTGTCGTTGATGGCAGCGGTCAGCTCCTCCGCTTCCTTCACCCGGTCACCGGAACGGCTGAGGATGGATGCCTTCTCCTCCTCCTCACGTCCCAGGTCATCAGCCAGACGGCGAAGGTCATTCTGATAGAATTCATCTCTCTGGGTTACGGTACCGAGAGACAGCTGAGCTTCCGCCAGCTGCTCCTCCAGCTTCCTGCGTTCATTTTCGCAGGTCTCACTCTCGGTCTCCATCGTCCGGATCTCTTCCTCATGCATCCGGATGGCTTCCTTCTGCTGCTTCTCGGTATCAAAGAGCTCGGACTTATTGGAATCGATATCCTTAACCTGCTGATCCAGCTCATCATTTTCCTTTTTGATCGAGGCAAATGAGGCTTCGAGGGCTGACAGCCGCGCCGTTGCCTGTTCCAGGTTGATGGAAACGGAGTTCTTCTCCAGCGTCAGCTTCTGGATCACGGACTGATACTGGCTCCTCTGTTCCTTCAGAGACTCTCTCTGCATGGAGAGCTCTGCATCCTCCTTCTTCGCCTCGGAGTACTTCTTCGTCATCTCGGCGATCTCGGCAGACAGTTCGTCCAGCTCACGCTTCCGTCCCAGCAGATTGCTGTTGTTACGGAAGGAACCACCTGTCATGGACCCGCCCGGACTGATCAGTTCTCCGTTGGGAGTTACCAGTCTGAGAGACTGCTTGTACTTTCTTGCGATGCGGATCGCCGCATCGATATTCTTTGCCACGATCGTCCGTCCCAGAAGACTGTCGATCACGGTCTGATACTTCTTGTCGGTCTTCACCAGGGCCGAAGCGATCCCGATCACTCCGTCCTCCTTCAATGCATCCGGATTCACGGAACCTCTGGGAGTCACTGAGGAAATGGGAAGAAATGTGGCACGTCCCAGCTTTCCTTCCCTGAGATATGCGATCATCTTCTTTGCGGTTTCCTCATCCTCGGTCACGATGTTCTGGATAGATCCGCCCAGAGCGGTCTCGATGGCAGTTTCGTAGGAGGATTCCACCTCGATGATATCGGCCACAACGCCGACGATCTTCGGGTTCTTCTCCTTCTGCTCCATGACCTTCTTGATGCTGACGCCGTAGCCCTCATAACGCTCCGTCAGATTCCGGAGACTTTCATGACGGGATTTCAGCCGGATCAGTTCCTGGTTGAAGCGATTCATCTCGCTTCGAACAGTTCCGCTGCGGTCGGTCTTCGTACGGAGATCCGCCTCCAGACGGTCCAGCTTCTTCTGATTATCCTTCAGATTCTCACTGACGGTCTCCGCCTGTTCGGACAGAACTCTGTGTTCTTCCCCGAATTTCTGCTCATCGCTCTTCTCTGACAGATACTTCTGCTTCAGCTCCGTTCTGCGGAGATTGATGTTCTCCAGCATGGTGTCATACCGGGCCACCTTCTCCTTCACGGTTCCGCCAAGATTCAGATAATCGATGATGGCACCCTTGGCCTGGTTGATCTTTGTATCGATCTCCTGCTGTCTGGCATTGCTTTCCTCCAGAGACTTCTCCAGAGTCTGAACTGCCTTCTTCTTCTCCTTCAGCTCGCCGGAGAGACCCGCACGGTTTCCCTCCACCTTCGACTTTTCTTCGTTCAGACGGGAGATCTCGCCGTCCACACGCTCCAGCTGAAGCAGCAGCTCCTGCTCTGAATTCTTAGCAGCGGTGATCTTCTCCTGCAGCACCCGGATCTCACCCTCTGCGTGCTCATTTTCCAGAGAGATCCTGTGGGAATCCTCCGTCAGCTCCAGCATACGGGCATTCAGCTGTTCCAGATCTGCCTCGAGGCGTTCATACTCTTCCTTGGTATGATCGAATTCCTCCTGCAGGCGCTTCTGGTCAGCCTCCGTCACCTCCAGCTTCTCCTGATTCTCCTGGATCTTCTCCTCGATACGGTCCACCTCAAGAGTGAAAAGATTCACATCCAGTCGCTTCTGGTCCTCCTTCAGCTTCAGATACTGCTTGGCCTTTTCGGACTGCTTCTCCAGAGGTCCTACACGTTCCTCCAGACCGCCCAGGATATCATTTACACGGTTCAGGTTATTATGCTCCTGCTCGAGAGCCTTCTCCGTCGCCAGCTTATTCTTCTTATACTTTACGATACCGGCCGCCTCATCAAAGAGATCCCGGCGGTCATCCGGCTTTCCGGACAGGATCTTCTCGATCTGTCCCTGACCGATGATGGAGTAGCCCTCCTTACCGATACCGGTATCAAAGAACATGGCCGCAACGTCCTTCAGACGCGTCACGGTACCGTTGATCAGATATTCACTCTCTCCCGAACGGTACACCCGGCGGGCTACCGTAACCTCCGTGAAATCCACCGGAAGGCTGTGATCGGAATTATCCAGTGTGATGGCCACATACGCGAAGCTCTGTGGCTTCCTGAGCTCCGTCCCGGAGAAAATGACATCCTCCATCTTGGAACCACGCAGTTTCAGGGCACTCTGTTCTCCCAGCACCCAGCGGACTGCATCACCGATATTACTTTTACCGGACCCGTTCGGTCCGACGATCGCCGTGATCCCTTCATTAAACTTAAAGGTGATCCTGTTGGCGAAGGACTTAAAACCATTGACTTCTATACTCTTCAGATACATATTCTTTGTTTTCCTGTTCCAATCTGTATTAGCAGAGCCCCAGTTCTCTGATCGCTCTGTGGGCCGCCTCCATCTGTGCCCCCTTGATGGAGTGTCCGTGCCCCTCTGCAAGCGGCTTCTCACCGATCCGCACCTGCACATGGTAATCCCGGTTATGATCCGGTCCGCTCTGGCCCAGAAGATCATAAGCCACGGTACCGCCGCCCTTCTGTGCATATTCCTGCAAAATGGTCTTTGCATCGGTGAAAAGTGTCTTATGTTCCAGATCCGTCAGCAGATGCTGCTGTACATACCTTCTGGCAGGCTCCATGCCTCCGTCCAGATAGATACCTCCCAGCACACTCTCGAAAAGATCGCAGAGAATGGAAGGCCGGTCCTTTCCACCTGTAAGCCGTTCCCCCTTGCTCAGAAAGACATAATCACCGTATCCCAGCTCCCTGGAGATCTGGGACAGGGTATATTCACAGACCAGGCTGGCTCTCCGCTTGGTCAGCTCTCCCTCCGAAAGATCCGGATATCTTTCATAGAGCGCTTCACTGGTGATATACTCCAGGATCGCATCTCCCAGGAATTCCTGTCTCTCATAATTGGGGATCTCGCCGATATGATATTCATTGGCAAATGAGGTATGGGTCAGCGCCGTACGGAGCAGGACCGGATCTTTAAATGTATAACCGATCCTCGCTTCCAGACCTTCGAAATCCATTGCTTCGTAACTCATATTATTCCTTCTCGGTCCCTTCCTCAGCAAGGCCAGCGGTGATCTTGCCGCTCACATCCGCCTCGACAAAATTCTTGCACTGACGAACGGCTGAAGCAACCTCATCCTTCTTGGAATTGCCGTGAACCTTTACCACAAGCCCGTTCAGGCCCAGCATCGGAGCACCGCCCTTGTCACCGGTATTGAAGGAGCTGATGGTCTTCTTCAGCTGCTTCTTGATCATCAGACCTCCCACCTTGCTCTTGATATTGGCGGTCATGGCCTTCTTCATTTCCTTCAGGAGCATCTTGGAAAGACCTTCATAAAGCTTCAGGATCACATTTCCGACGAAGGCCTCCGTCAGAATGACGTCCGCTTTACCGAAGGGGATCTCACGGGATTCGATGCTGCCGATAAAGTTGATGGAATCACATTCTTTAAGAAGCGGATAAGTTGCCTTCACCAGCGCATTTCCCTTCTCTTCCTCGGTTCCGATATTCACGATGGCGACGCGTGGCTTCTTTATGCCCATGAGGCTTTCCATGTAAATGGAGCCGATCTTTGCAAACTGTACGAGCACCTCCGGCTTCGCATCCACATTTGCGCCGCAGTCGATCAGAAGAGACCATCCTTCCGAGGTCGGAAGCAGCGGCGCAAGAGGAGCCCTCTTCACCCCTTTTGCACGTCCGATGATAAACTGCGCTCCTGCCAGCACGGCTCCGGAGCTTCCGGCAGAGATAAGAGCATCCGCCTTCCCTTCCTTTACAAGATTCAGACCCACGACCAGTGAGGAATCCTTCTTCTTCCGGACCGCCTCCACGGGTGCGTCATGACAGGTGATCTCCTCGGTACAGTCGATCACCTCGATCCTCGTTTTATCATAGGTATACTCACTGAGCAGTCTGTCTATCTGCTTCTTCTTTCCGGTCAGATACAGCTTTACGTCCGGATTCTCCTTCAGGCCCTCAACGGCACCTGCAACACAGGCCTTCGCCCCGTTGTCACCGCCCAGGGTATCGATCACGATATTCGCTCCCATACTATCCCTCTTTCTCTCTCCCTTTTCCAGGGCATTATCCTTAATATTTTATCCTAAACACCCTTCTTTTGCAAGCAAAAAGGTACCCGCCACAAAGGGCGGGTACCGGTCGGTTTTAAATGTCAATTGTAGTAATAACCACTAAAATCATAATATGATGAAACATAAGGTCTGAAATAGTAAACCTTACCATCGATATTATATACGCCGGAGTAAAGCTGCTGTCCGTTATGACCGAAGTAATACCATCTGTCCTCTACCTTCTTCCAGGTATTCGTTACGATCACTCCGTTCTTATCCGCATAATATCCGCTGGAGTGACCGTTCATCACAAGCTTCCCGTCATAACCGAAGAGATAGGTCTTTCCGCCGACGGTCTGAACAGAAGATGATACAGCCCATCCTTCATTGAAATAATACCAGTCCTTGCCGATCTGAACCCAGCCGTTCTCCTTTGAACAGTCCTTCTTCAGAGCACCGTTTGCATCAAACTGATACAATCTGCTGTCGATCAGACGGTAGCCTGTAACCATTCCATCAAACTCATCAATATAGTATCTCTTTGATCCGAGCGTCAGCCATCCGAGAAGAGCGCGGCCGTTGGTCCCGAAATAATACCACTTATTGCCTATCGTCTTCCATCCCTTGTAGTTTGTAACTCCTACGCCGCTCTTTGCGAAATAGAGACCTGTATATCCATCATACGAACTCATATTAAAGCCGGCTGTGATCATCTGATAAGAATCATTGAAACCATAGGTCTTTCCATCGATCTTGCAGCATCCCTTCACCGGTTCGTAATTCTTGAAATAATACCAGTCCGTTCCGCCCTTATACCAGCCCTTCGGCTTCTTTCCAAGCGTCTTCAGGTATACTCCGTTGTTATCAAAGATATACCAGTCATACTTGATCTTATACAAGCCTGTCACTGCATGGTAACCATCGAAATAATACCACTTTCCTCCGATGGACAGCCATTCATCACATGCAAGCTTTCCGCCTTTCTTTGCGTAGATCAACTGCTTCTCCTTGATACCTGAATCATCCTGAAGAACGATCCATCCTGCAGTCTTCTGGTAAGCACCGTTCTTTCCAACGTAATATCCGTCCGGAGTGATCTGGTTAAACAGCATTATGCCTTCAAAGAGATAGAAATTACCCTTCCATCCGTTATAGGGCATACCGTTTTTCTTAACATAGACGTAGCGATTATAAACCAGTTCCCATCCTTCTTTGATATCCTTCATGCTTGTGATCGCGCCGTCTTTATCCGTTGTGATGATCTGGTTGGAATCTGCGAAAGAACCAATCTGCAGACGACCATTGTAATCAAAGGAGTACTTCTTTCCTCCTATAGTCCTTATTTCTCTTATGACAAGATGATGGCTGGAAGGATCCACATAATACCAATATCCGTTCAACCTGTACCATCCCTTTTCCACCCGGCGACCGGCACCGTTATAGAGGGCATATCCGCTGCTGTCACTACGGATTTCGTTGACAACCATCTTTCCATCTTCGAAATAATAGGTATCGGAACCGAGCTTCAGGTAACCATCTACAGGTACGCCGTTCTGGGTATAATACTGTGTTCCGCCCAGCGAGCTCCAACCATCCTTTTTCAGTTTCCCGACATAGATACCGTTCGCTGCATAGAGGAAATACTCTCCGTCCCTGTTTACAAGACCGGTCTGCATCTCACCATAGGAATCAAAGTAATACTGCTTTCCGCCAAGTGTCATGGCTCCCGTTGCAAGCTTTCCTGATTTCGTCGAGAAATACCAATCGCCTTCATACTGGAACCATCCACCCTTCAGCATGGTGCCGTCGGCACGGAAGAAATAGCGGTCATCCTGGATCCGGACAAAACCTGTCAGAACACGACCATAGTCGTTGATATAGTATTCATTGCCGTCGATCGTTTTCAGCTGACTCTGGATCATTTCACCTTTAACGCTGTAGAGAATAGTTTCCCTGGTTGCATCCCGCACGATAAGTCCGGTGTTATTCACCTTAGTGACAACTCCGTCCTTTCCGGCATAATAAAGATGTTCATCCTCATCATTATAGAAATACATGTCAGTGTACGCTTCACCGGTAACGCCAAAGTTATACTGTTTTCCACCCAGCTTCACCATTCCATAGGAAGCTCTTGCATTCGCCTCGTAATGATAGAAACCGTACCAGGTGTGCTTTAACAGTTTTCCGCCGATTGAGGCACGATAGTATCCTCCGGATACATAATTATCATTTTCGTCGTAATAGCCGCTCCCATAGAACATCTCGTTGTCACGCATGACGCCATAGGAATCAAAACCGTAGTATTCCTTACCGATCTTATATACCCTGCTACGGTACATCTCATTGTCATGTGCGAAGTACTTCTTTCCGTCCACTGTGGTAAATGTATCATTTTTGATACGGACAGCGATGCCGTTCTCTCCGAATGCATATGGGATTCCGTCTATCGTGATCGCAACGGATGTGCTCATCTCACCGTCACTACTGAAATAATACTGATTATTCCCTATCTTTGTGAGACCATTGGCAGCCTTTCCTTCAGCCCCGTAATAGTAGAAAATCTTCGTATGGCTGTTATACGAATATTCAGAATACCATTGTTTTACATAGAGCTGTCCGCCCTCTTTTGCCCGATAATAGTCGTGATGATAATTGCCTGTATCAGGATCCCTGGTGTATATCGAGAAATCATCATTATCATACATGTTACCTGTATCGGAAAATCCATAATATACATTATTTATTTTCAGCACCTGATTTGTTACGATTTTCTTGTCTTTGATGTAATAATACTGATTATTAACCTTGTACCATCCATCCGCTGTTCCGAGCTTATGTGCGATCCCGTCGTAATCTATCACATACCAGGGAGCCCCTTCCTTTGCCTGATAGCACATGCTCGTAACGAGATGACCGTCTTCAAAGAGGTACTGCTTTTTTTGCAGAGTCACAAGTCCGTTGAGTCCGGTACCCTTTGAATCGAAGAAATACTTCGAATACCAGGAGGTATACCATTCGCTTGTATAAAGCGTCCCATCCGACTTGGCACAATGGTAGGTACGTTTGTACGTTCCGGTCGACTCATCATACTGTTCAATATAGAAAGGTTTATCTTTATATAAACGACCTTTGCTGTCAAATCCGTAATACTTATTACCGATCTTAAGTACTTTCTCCTTTACCAGTTCCCCGTCCTTAATATAGAATTTAACCGTAGTACCATTCAGCGGTACATTCAGCCATCCGTCATTTTTGGCTCTGGAAGTAGCAACTCCCTTTGCATCCGTAAAAATGTACTTCGTTCCGGCATCAATGACCGAATTTCTCAGGACATATCCATAAGAACCGAAATAATAGGAGACACCGTCCACCTTGAAGATTTCATCAGAAGGTGCGGCTCCGGTCTTACGATAGAAGTATTCATCGTTATACCCATCGATATACCATTCGGAACGATACAGCTTTCCGTCAGATTTTGCCCTGTGATGTGCATAACCATCGATCAGGGGATTGTATATCTTGAACGCGTTTCCCTTAATAAGATATCCGGAGTTGTTAAAGCCGTACAGATCACCATCCAGTTCCAGGACCGTGTTGGATAAATACTCTCCGTTCTTATAATAGCGTCTTCCGCCTTCTTCATCGACCCAGCCGTCCTGAACAGGATCACCCGTTACGTTCTGGATCGACTCATTTACTGCCGTCAGCTTGCCGTCATTCGGAGTTCTGTCCTTCTTCCCGGGGTCTTCTTCCTTTGTTTCAGAAGCCTCCGTGAGTTCTGTTACATCCGTCGAAGCCTCCCCGGCCTCTGCAACTTCTTCCGAAAGCTTCGCATCCGCCGTCCCCTCCTGCAATACTGCCGGAGTGTCTGTCTTTTCAGACTCTTCAGGATCCTCTGACTTCTCCGTTTCATCCCCCGGTACTGCGGATATGTCCGTTGCTTCCGTAGTATCCCCGGATACCACAGGAACCTCGGCCTCTTCTGCTGAAACCGGAAGCGTAGACGCGGAAAGGAAGGCTCCGAAGAGAGCGACTACAACCGCCTTCTTCCATATGCCTGCATACTTCCTCATTTCATCCCTCCTTCTTGGAAACACTTGTAAAAACTGCTGAAATAATTATAGCCGATTTAGATAACCCTTACAACATGAAAAAAGCTCCGCCTTACGGCGAAGCTTCTTTCATTATGATTAATCAACAGATACGATTTCCTTCTGGTTGTAGGAACCGCAGTTCTTGCATACACGGTGAGGCATCATAAGAGAGCCGCACTTGCTGCACTTTACCAGGTTCGGAGCAGACATCTTCCAGTTTGCTCTTCTCTTATCTCTTCTTGCTTTTGATATTTTTCCCTTCGGGCAGATCGACATACCGATTACACCTCCTTACCAAAAATCACACTTCTGCTATTATACTTATGTGTACCCCGATTGTCAACAGTTATTTTCTTATTTTTTCTGAAAATGTCACTTTGTGGGGAAGGCATACTTCAGAGTTTCTCTTGCGATGGCAAGCTCCTCATTTGTGGGAACGATGGCACATTTCACCTTGGAATCCGGTGTGGAGATCAGGGTAAAGGTACCGCTCTTCTTATTTGCCTCTTCATCCAGGGTGATCCCGAGATAGGTAAGACTGCTGATGATCTCCTTACGTACCTCGCTGTCCCACTCGCCGATGCCGGCCGTAAATGCGATAAGATCCACGCCGTTCATGGCAGCCACATAGGCACCGATGGTCTTAATGATATGATAGCAGAAGGCATGGAATGCCAGGATTGCCTTCTCATTTCCCTCTTCCACACCCGCATCGATATCACGCATGTCGCTGGAAAGACCGGACAGACCATAGAGGCCGGATTTCTTGTTCAGCACATTCAGTACCTCATCCACGGACAGGCCGTCCTTATCAGCCATAAACTGGATGACGGCAGGATCCAGGCTTCCGCTCCGGGTTCCCATGATCAGACCTTCAAGAGGTGTCAGACCCATGGAGGTATCAACCGACTTACCGCCCTGTACCGCTGTGACACTGGCTCCGCCGCCAAGATGACACACAATGATCTTCGTGTCCTCTATCGGCTTGTCCAGAAGCTTTGCAGCCTCCTGTGATACGAAGCTGTGGCTGGTCCCGTGGAAGCCGTATTTCCGGATCTTGTATTCTTCATAATAACGATACGGAATACCGTAAATGAACGCCTTCTTCGGCATGGTCTGATGGAAGGCCGTGTCAAAGACAGCCACATTCGGAACTCCCGGCATCAGCTCCATGCATGCACGGATACCGAGAAGATTTGCAGGATTATGAAGCGGCGCAAGACCGCTGACCTCTTCAATCTGCTTCAGAACCTCATCTGTAACAAGGACGGATCCCGAGAAGGTCTCTCCGCCGTGAACTACACGGTGTCCGACTGCATCGATCTCATCCAGAGATTTCAGAGAACCATGTTCCGGATCCAGCAGCTCGCGGATCACGATCTTCAGAGCCGTTCCGTGATCCGGCATATCCTCCTTGATCAGGATCTTCTCACCGGTCTTCGGATGATCGAACTTGATCTGACCGTCCAGGAATATCCGCTCACACAGACCCTTGGCCAGAACCTGTTCCGTTTCGGAATCGATCAATTGATACTTTAATGTGGTGGAGCCTGCGTTGATAACCAAAATCTTCATGCTGTTTGTCCTCCGGGAGTTTTTTTTTGAATATCTTCAATGTCCGCCGGAGTATTTCTGCCCGGCGTTGCTTCTGTTTTTTCTTCTTTCTTTGCTTCCTTCTTTGCTTCGATCTTCGCTTCCTTCTTTGCTTCGATCTTCGTTTCCTTCAGGCCATCTGTCGACTTCACGTCCTTCAGACTTTCCTTCTCGCGTCCGAATACAACGATCATGCCGCGGCCGTTCTCCTTACTGAAGTACATGGCCCGGTCGGACTGATCCAGAACATCCACGATCTCTTCAGCGATCTCGGGATAATTCGACATTCCGATACTTGAGTTCACATGAATCTTCTCGCCCTCATACTCCACGATATTCCTGACGATATCATCATGTACATTCTGAAGGATATCCCGGAACTCTTCCACTGTCTTTCCCTGGACAATGAGAAGGAATTCCTCTCCTCCGTAACGAACCGCATAGCCGCCATGCTTCTTTGCATATTTCTGATCCACGGAAGCCACCATCTTGATGACCTCGTCTCCGGCCAGATGTCCGTAGGTGTCGTTGATGGATTTGAACTTATCGATATCCAGAAGTGCCACCGACAGGCTCTTCTCATCCACGATGCTCTTTGCACAGATGCTGGGATAGATCTCATTGAAATATGCCCGGTTGAAGACTCCGGTCAGACCGTCCTTGGTCGCCATATCCTTCATCTGCAGATACAGCTTCGCACTTCGTACGGCAGCCGTAAAGTCCACCAGACAGGATTCGTAGAAGGAATACCCTGCTTCAAAGAAATCGTAATTACCGGAAACCACCACCATGACTCCGAAGATCCTGTCATTTTCGTAAGCCGGGAAAGCAACCGCATTGCAGGCGTTCGTATCACTGAGAACGCCCTCCTTAAAGTCGTTGTTGTCACAGAGCACCAGCGGCTCCAGACCGTTTCTCCTGCGCACCTTCTCGAAAATGGAGTACATGTCGCGGACCATGGAGGCACGGTAGCTGTCATGAGAGGAAAGGATCTCGCAGAACGGTTCCTCATTCAGATACACATCCTCGGTGATATACAGCGCACAGGCCGCAGGATCCTTCAGATCCATGATGCTCTCCAGCATGTGACGTGCATTCTGAGCCACATCAAAATTTGTGGAGAAATATTTCATAACGTCGATGAGGGTACGAACCTCTTCGTTCATGTTCTCCAGTTCCTGATTTGCCTTCACCAGATTGATCTTCTGATAATTGATCTCACTGTTGACCTGCTCCACACGATCCTGATAGACCAGGAGCTTATTTCTCTCTTCCTCCAGATTCACGTAATCAAAATGTGCTTTTGTGGCACGTTTCTCATACATCCGGATACCGTCCACAAATCCGTGGAACATGCAATATACAACTCCGACGATCACTGCACCCAGCAGGATGTCCATAACGATCCACACGCCGGAGAAAAGATTTCTGAACGCGAATACAAGGCTGACCTCGATAAACAGCAGATACAGGACGCGACGGACAAAGATCCCGAAATCATCAAAGACATCGTTCAGGATCATATCCTCAAATACCATTAAAAGACAGAATAATAAAACCGGGAAAAACTCTATGATATGCGGCGGTCCGAAGACGCTGCCCGCCGAAAGGATCAGGATCCCGAGAAAGGCCCTGACACTAAAGAATACCTTGGGTACCACAAACTTCCGCCACAGGAAATACTCATCCATGACCTCACAGAGAACAATGGCAATGATATAGTATGCAAGAGTCGTGGGTTCCGGAGAGATGTTCAGGATCTTGCAGATGATAACGATACTCAAAAGAACCGCATAGAACACCCTATGCAGCTTAAAATACCGCTTCATGTAATTGAGTTTATACTCTTCCGGCATTTTATTGCTCCCCTGCAGGCAAAAATTAACCTATGGTATTATATCATTTATCAGTCAGGAGTTCAACAGTCGTATGTACTGCAGGTCAAGATCCTTCTGTAGCTCGGATACGGTTCTGCTGTTTTCCAGAACTCTGTCGGAATGTTCGACAAAAAATGAGTCCTTCGGCTGATTCGCCAGGACGGCTTCCCATTTCTCACGGTTTCCTCCCCGTGAGGAAAGCAGCCGCCGGATCCTTACCTCGGGATCTGTATGAACATACCATATTTCATCGCAGATGGTCCGGTATCCGTCCTGGATCAGAAGCGCCGCCTCGATCACGTAGACTGCCGTACCCTTTTTCGCATTTCTGCGGATGCGTCCGCGGATACTCTTCTTAACTGCAGGATGAACGATCCGGTTCAACTGTTCCAGACGTTCCGGATCCCTAAAGACCAGCTGTCCCATTTTCCCCCGGTCAATACTTCCGTCCTCTGCAAGGATCTCTCTGCCGAAGTTTTCGACGATCCTCCGGTACGCGGTGTGTCCGGGAGTCATCAGTTCATGGGCAAGGCGATCTGCCTCAAGGATCACAACACCATCCTTCTCTCCCAGCATCCGCAGCACTTCACTCTTACCGGAACCGATCCCTCCGGTGATTCCCAGAACCTTCAATACGTCATCTCCTCTTTCCTTTTCCGATTCCTCACCGTCGGACGAACAGTCGTAAAGAATACCCGACCTGTATGAATCATTTTGTATCATACAGATTGGCGCCTGTATGCAGATCCACAAAGAGCGGAACCGCAAGCTCGGCCGCCTGTACCATCTGCTCCTCCAGGAGCTGCTTTGCCGCATCCACTTCATCCTCTGCCGCCTCGATCAGAAGTTCATCATGTATCTGGAGGATGAGCCGGGATTTCATATTCCGCTTTTCCAGTTCCTGACGCACCCGGATCATGGCGATCTTGATGATATCCGCAGCGGTTCCCTGAATCGGACTGTTCATGGCCACACGTTCACCGAACTGTCTCGTCATGAAATTGGACGACTTCAGTTCCGGGATGGGCCGTATGCGGTGATACAAGGTGGTGACACGTCCTTTATTCTTTCCTTCGGACACCAGCCGGTCCAGGAAGCCCTTGACACCGCTGTAGGTGTCGAAATACTGATCGATATACTCCTGCGCTTCCTTTCTGGATATATCAAGATCCTGACCCAGTCCGAAGGAACTGATCCCGTAAATGATTCCGAAATTCACGGCCTTTGCCTTCCGCCGGAGCGCACTGTCCACCTGCTCGATGGGGACGCCGAATACCTTCGATGCCGTAGACGCATGAATATCCTTCGCCTGATGGAAGGCTTCGATCAGATTCTCGTCCCCGGACATGGCCGCCATCACTCGAAGCTCGATCTGGGAATAATCCGCATCTACAAAGGTATAGCCGTCAGCCGGAATGAATACCTTACGGAGTTCCCTTCCCAGCTCGGTCCGCATGGGAATGTTCTGGAGATTGGGCTCGGAAGAACTGATCCGTCCCGTGGCGGTCACAGTCTGATGGAACCGGCTGTGGATCCGTCCGTCGGGAGCGATTGACGCCAGCAGTCCGTCCACATAGGTGGAACGGAGCTTCGTCAGCTGGCGGTATTCCAGGATCGCAGGTACGATCCTGTGCTGTTCCCGGATCTTCATCAGCACATCCACATTTGTGGAATATCCGCTCTTGGTCTTCTTTCCGCTGGGCAGCTCCAGCTTTTCAAAGAGGATCTGTCCCAGCTGCTTCGGAGAATTGATATTAAAGTTCTCGCCGGCAGCCTCGTAGATTTCCTTTGTCAGGGTCTCGATCCGGCTGTCCAGACGGTTTCCGTATGCTTCAAGGGCTTCCCGGTCCACCCGGATCCCATAGTATTCCATGTCTTTAAGAACAAATGTGGCCGGATGCTCCATGGTCCGGTACAGGTCCCACATCCCTTCCTGTTCGAGTTTATTCTTCAGTACCGGGCACAGTACCTCAGCGGTATAGGCCTTCATGGCAAATACCTCTCTGGATTGCGGCATGGAAAAAGAAAAGATGCTGAGCTCCTGCTTTCCGATCAGTTCCTTCTCACTCTTCACCTCGATATCCTGATACTTCTGAAGAAGTGCATGGTAGGGATACTCTCCCGCCAGCGGATCCAGCAGATAGGCGGCTACCTCTGCATCGAACCAGTCCTCCTCCGGCGTGATCTTAAACGGCCGGATCAGATCCTTCAGGCCAAGAGTGGCAATGGTCGTTCCCTGTTTACGGAACCAGGATAACAGTTCATAGACGGAGGCCACAGCATCCGTAGCGGTAAGAAAGACGGTTCCCTTCACCGAAAATGCGGTACCAAGGAGGATTTCTCCGGAGAACACCGGATAGAATCCAACCACTCCGCCGGGCTCGGCAAATGCCTTTACCTCCGAAAGCTTCCCGTCACGGAGATCCGCTTCAAAAGCCTTCTTCGCCTGTTCCACACCCGCAAAATGCTTCATCAAGCTCTTTAATTCCAGTTCAAGGAAGGCATCCCGCACCTCGTCAGACAAAAGCTCTTCCTTCTCCACCTTTGTATCGGAAAGCTCCACCGGCAGCGGTGCCGTCAGCAGGATCCTGGAAAGATCCCTGGAGAAGACCGCCATTTCACGGTTTTCCTCCAAAGCGGCACGCATTTTATTCTGCGGCATCTCCCCTGTATGTTCCAGCACGGCTTCCACCGTGTGGTAGGTACGGATCAGTTTTTCGGCGGTCTTCGGGCCGATTCCCGGAACACCGGGAATATTATCCGAGGTATCACCCATCAGTCCCTTCATCTCGATGAACTCCACAGGTGTGACCCCATAAGCGGCTTCCACCTCCGCCGCATGATAATCTTCAACCGTGGTCTTGCCGCCCCTGGTCTTCGGAATACGGATCATAACCGTATCCGTAGCAAGCTGAAGCAGATCCCGGTCTCCGGAAAGCACAGTCACCTCCATGCCTGCCTCCATCCCCTTACGGGACATGGTTCCGATCAGATCATCCGCTTCATATCCGGCAGCCTCCATCGTCGGTATCTTCATGGTATGCAGCAGTTCCTTGATTATGGGCATCTGCTCTCGAAGCTCCTCCGGCATGGGACTGCGTTTTCCCTTATATTCGGCATACTGTTCATGGCGGAAAGTGGGCGCATGAACATCAAAGGCCACACAGATATTCGTCGGCCGTTCTTCCTCATATATTCGGAAGAATATATTCAAAAAACCCAGAAGGGCGTTGGTATGCTGTCCCTTCTGGTTTGTGAGATCCACCGGAAGTGCATAGAACCCCCGGTTCATTATACTGTTGCCGTCAATCAGCAGAAGTTTGTTCATGTGTTATCCTTCCCCCAAGAACCAGCAGCTCTTTTGCGTACTCCTCCAGTTCCCGGTAACCGTGTATCTTGTCGAACATTTCCGATCGCTGTCCGGATTCCTCCTGCTTTTCCAGGATCTCCTCGGACTTCATTACCCTGTCCTCCGTTTCCAGAAGACAGGGTCCCAAAGCCCTGGCAAAATAATATTCTCCCTGAGCCGTCCTCTTCGTGGATTGTTCGAAGCTGTATACCCAGGTAAGACATCGACCATAAAAAAGGATCATAAAGAGCGCAATCGCAACCGTAACCATCGTAAACGCCGATACACGGATACTCCGTCTTCCCTTTGCACGATGTTCGATCCGGTTCAGCTTCATTTCCAGATCTTTGCTGAAGTTCCCCGAAGGAACGGTTCCGTCCGAAAGGATCTGCATCCCTGTCATGAGAGTATAATAAATCTCCAGCTCATCATGACAGGAATTACAGTTCTTCATATGCATAACGAATTCAAGCTGTTTGGATTCCGGCAGCTTTCCTTCGATGAACGGCATGATATAGGATTGTGCTTCTAAATGATCCATAAACTCTCTTCTACTTGGTTGCTGAAGTCTGCTCCGGTCCGTTCCATCCGCTCATGTTAGCGCCCGGAAGTGTCGGTGCCATCAGGACCTTGCCTGTTCCACGGTAAACATTAACAAAACCTTCCTTAGCCACTGCGGAGCCGAGAAGGGACTTGGTAGCCTTCTCTACGGTGAACTCGAGAGTGGAGGACCATGCGATTGCCATATTTCCGTCGATCTTCAGTACATCATTCTGCAGATTAAACTCGAAGAGTTCTTCCTTCGGAACCGGGCTCTCAAGTACGCAGTAACCCTGACCGGACAGAGCCAGGTTGAAGAGACCCTCTCCGCCGAACGCGGCAGATGTCAGGCTGCTTCTCTTAACGATAGATTCCTTGATATCGCCGTCGCAGGCAAGGAACAGGCCGTCATCCAGTACGATACCTGCGCCCCATTCAGCAATGTCCTCAATGATGAGGAAGTTGTAGGTAGGCTCCAGCATCAGGTATCCCTGGCCGGAATAGATCGGCTTTGCAGCGGACTCACCGGTCACAGCACCCTTAGCCAGCTTTCCGAAGAAATTACCGACACCGGTAACACCGGAGTCCATATTTACATTACCGGACATCCACTGCATGGCACCAGCCTGGATCTTGCAGGCCGTGTTGTTCAGCTGAACAAGAACCTGACGCTTCCTTACGTTCATCTTTTCCATGAAGTAAGCCTGAGTTGCCTGATAGGGAGCAACCGACATATCTTTATGATGCTCATAAATGAAATACTGTCCCCCCTGAGCGATACACTTGAAGTTCTCGTTGTTAAATACGTTGTTGTACTGAATCATTGCATTCTCCTCCTTTTTGATTCATACTGCCACCCCATTGTGCGAACGCACACTAACATAGAAAATTATAGAAGTATGTGGGGGAGGTGTCAAGTGTTTACATGAGGCTTCGCCGTTACCTCTTACGATTCACGATGGCTGACTCGCTCCATCCCGCACCGTCCGCTCCTTCGTCGCGTCCGCCGCCGCTTCGCGCCTCCTGTGCGGTATGTACGTTTCAGCCACGGCTTCGCCGTTTCTACTCTTACGATTCTCGATGGCTGACTCGCTCCATCCCGCACCGTCCGCTCCTTCGTCGCGTCCGCCGCCGCTTCGCGCCTCCTGTGCGGTATGTACGTTTCAGCCACGGCTTCGCCGTTTCTACTCTTACGATTCTCGATGGCTGACCCGCCCCATCCCGCACCGTCCGCTCCTTCGTCGCGTACGCCGCCGCTTCGCGCCTCCTGTGCGGTATGTACGTTTCAGCCACGGCTTCGCCGTTTCAAAAAACAGAGAGACAGCAGTTTGCATGCGAGCATGCACTGCTGTCTCTCTGTTTTTCTATCGTGAATCGTATCTTTGATTCGCTTAGTTGTTGATCAGTTTATCCTCATTGGACCAGCTGTACAGGGAACGGATCTCTGCACCGACCTTCTCTGACGGATGCTCTGCCTTCAGCTTGCGGAGTGCCTTGAAGTGTGCCTGGCCGCCTGCGGAGGACATATCCAGAAGGAAGTCCTTAGCGAAGGTACCATCCTGGATGTCTGCCAGGATCTTCTTCATAGCCTTCTTGGTCTCATCTGTGATGATCTTCGGGCCTGTAATGTAATCGCCATACTCAGCTGTGTTGGAGATGGAGTAACGCATTCCTGCGAAACCACTCTGATAGATCAGGTCTACGATCAGCTTCATCTCGTGGATGCACTCGAAGTAAGCGTTTCTCGGATCATATCCTGCCTCTGTCAGTGTCTCAAAGCCTGCCTGCATCAGTGCGCATACACCGCCGCAAAGAACAGCCTGCTCACCGAAAAGGTCTGTCTCGGTCTCGATACGGAATGTTGTCTCAAGAAGACCTGCTCTTGCTCCGCCGATACCTGCGCCGTAAGCCAGAGCCATATCCTGTGCATGACCTGTAGCATCCTGATATACAGCGATCAGACACGGTGTACCCTTGCCTGCCTGATACTCGGAACGAACGGTGTGTCCCGGAGCCTTCGGAGCGATCATGGTTACATCCACATCCTTCGGCGGGATGATCTGGTTGAAATGAATGTTGAAACCATGAGCGAACATCAGCATATTTCCAGCCTCAAGATTCGGCTCGATATCCTTCTTGTAAAGAGCAGCCTGCAGTTCATCGTTGATCAGGATCATGATGATATCCGCCTTCTTTGCAGCCTCAGCTGCAGTAAAGACCTCGAAGCCCTGCTCCTCAGCTCTCTTCCAGGACTTGGAGCCCTCGTAAAGACCGATGATGACATGTGCACCGGAGTCCTTCAGGTTCAGCGCATGTGCGTGTCCCTGGCTTCCGTAGCCGATGATTGCAATGGTCTTTCCGTCGAGAAGGGACAGATTACAATCCTTTTCGTAGAAAATCTTAAGATCTGACATGTTTCATTCCTCCTAAAAAGTTTTAAAATATATGCATAAGGTCCGGACTTGCTCCGGAGGTTATAGCCTATCGTCTGGTAAGACCCGTAAGACCGGTCCGTACAAGCTCCTGGATCTCAAAGCCATCCAGCAGCTCGATAAATGCATTGATCTTGGAATTGTTACCGGTGATCTCGATCATCAGTGTCTCGGGAGACACATCCACGATCTTGGCACGGAATACATCCGTGATGGCAATGATTGCCTGTCTCTGGTTCTGATTGGCCTTTACCTTTACCAGAACAAGCTCACGGCATACAGACGCACCATCCTCCAGCTCGATCACCTCAACCACATCCTCAAGCTTGTTCAGCTGATTCTTGATCTGGCTCAGGATCCTGTCATCACCACTGACGGCAACCGTCATACGGGAATATTTCGGATTCTCCGTCACACCGACGGACAGACTGTCAATATTATAGCCTCTGCGGCTGAACATACCGGACACTCTGGACAGAACACCGGACGTATTATCTACAAGCAGGGATAGTACCTTTGTCTTCATAGGATCATCCACCTTTCAAAAATTCATAACAAACATTTTAACAATTGTTATATTCAATGTCAAGCGCCGGACAAGGATTCGCCCCTGTTCCGCACAGTGTTTAATTCACGCTTCTTAGCGCGGTTCATTACATACCTACGACTTCAGCAGCCGGTCCACCAGCTTCACGCAGTCATTTGCGTCCGGCGAATACCCGTCCGCATGGATCTCGTCTGCAAAGCTCTGCGAGATCACGGCTCCGCCGATGATGATCTTTGCCTTGCATTTCCGTGCCTTCGCCAGCTCCACGACCTCCTTCATCTTCATCATAGTCGTGGTCATCAGTGCTGAAAGTCCGATGATCTGGGCCTTATGCTCCTCTGCCGCCTGAATGATATCCTCTGCAGGCACATCCTTCCCCAGGTCGATCACCTGATAGCCGTAATTCCTGAGCATCAGGATGCAGAGATTCTTTCCGATCTCATGGACATCTCCCTCCACGGAAGCAAATACGATGATCCCCTTCGGCTCTTTTCCTTCTGCAGACGGCAGAAACGGCGCCAGATACTGAATGGCCGCATCCATTGCGTTTGCGCCCTGGATCAGCTGCGGAAGGAAGAAGCGCTTCTCCTCAAAGAGCTCACCCACACGGGTGATGGCAGGGATCAGATCCTCGTCAATGATGGTCTTGGCTTCTCTTCCGGCCTCCATCTGTTTCTTCACCTCATCCACGATACGGTTTTTGCTTCCGTTCAGGACGCAGTCGTAAACCGGTCCGCGGGAAGGTTCTCCTCCGGCACTTTCCTTCGGCGCTGCCGGCGCAGCCGCCGGAGACGCACTGCCCGAGATCGGACGAACGCGTTCTACATAGGTCTTATCGGCTCCCTCCTTCGCAAGGAGCAGATCGGAAGCATAGGCCGCATTCATCAGCTGCTCCTGTCCGGGATTTGCAATGGCCATGGTAAGACCGGCGGAGATCGCCATGGTAAGGAACGCCGCATTTACATTGATCCTCTCGGGAAGCCCGAAGGAAATATTGGAAAGTCCGCAAATGGTGGGCAGGCCCAGTACATCATGGCTGTATCGGATCGTATCCAGCGCATTTCTTGCTGCCATGGGATCCGCACCCACGGTGGAGATCAGCGCATCCACACAGAGGTCCTCCATGGATAGTCCTTCCTCCAGCGCGATCTGAACCAGCTGATCCACATTCTTCCGCCGTTCCTCCGCATTGGCCGGCAGGCCTTCATCGGATACGGGGAGCAGGATGCACATGGCACCGTATTTCTTTGCTATCTTAAAGAGCGGACGACACTTCGCCGACTCCAGAGAAACGGAATTGATGAGCGCGCGTCCCGGATAGATCCTGAGCGCTGCCTCTACGATATCCACATGGCTGGAGTCAATGCAAAGCGGCAGGGATACCAGCTGTGTCACCTCGTAAATGGTCCGGAGCATCATTTCCTTCTCATCGATGCCGTTCAGACCCATATTGATATCCAGTACATGGGCATGATTATCTTCCTGGGAGATCGCCATCTCGCTGACCAGATCCAGGCTGCCTTCCCGAAGGGACGCCTGCAGCTTCTTCTTTCCGGTGGGGTTGATTCTCTCTCCCACTACCAGGAAGGGTCCGTCAGGTATGATATCCTGGAGCAGACGTTCGGAGGTCAGTACCCTCTTCGGGTGCTCCAGCGGCGGGATCGGGCAGGAATTTCTGATCTTCTGCTTTACCGCCCGGATATGGTCCGGCGAGCTTCCGCAGCAGCCACCCACCAGATTGGCTCCGGCATCCACAAGCGAACCGATACAGTCCGCAAAATGGGCCGGCGTCATCTTGTATACGGATACACCGTTTTCCAGTTCCGGCATACCCGCGTTCGGCTTTGCAAAGACCGGGATCGTTGCATACTGCTTCATGGCAGCCAGAAGCTCGGTCATTTCATCCGGTCCCGTAGAACAGTTCAGTCCCACGGCATCCGCACCAAGTCCCTGCAGTACCACCACCGCAACCTCGGGCGTGGAGCCGAACAGGGTCTTTCCGTCTTCACGGAAGGTCAGGCTTGCGATGACCGGGATCTCCTCACTCAGTTCCCGGATCGCGATCAGTGCCGCCCTGGTCTCCTGCAGGCTCATCATGGTCTCCACCACGATCAGGTCCACACCTGCGGAAAGAAGCGCCTCTGCCTGCTCCTTATAAACCACCACAAGATCCTCAAACTGCAGATCGCCGATGGGATACAGCTGACGTCCCGTCATGGTCATATCTCCGGCCACATAGCCCCGGTCGTTGCAGCGACGTACTGCCTCTTTGGAAAGCTTTACCAGTTCACGGTTCATTTCCGTTGTCCGGTCCTCCAGATGGTATTCCCGCAGTTTGATCCGGTTACAGGTAAATGTAGGCGCATACAGGATACTGGTCCCCGCCTCTAAAAAACGAACCTGGAGGTCGATCAGTGTCTCAGGATGTTCCAGGATCCACTGCTCCGGACACACCCCGAGGGGCATGCCTGCAGCCATAAGATTTGTTCCGGTAGCTCCATCCAGACACAGGATTCGATTCTCCAGGAGTCTTCTGAATTCTTCTCTTTTCATACGTAACTCACTTACTAAATAACTCATTCTTCCACGGCATGGCACCGGGAGTGTAACTAATATACAGCCAGCTCATTCCTTCCACGGCATACCGCCGGGTTGTTACTCAGGTACAGCCAGCTCATTCCTTCCACGGCATACCGCCGGGTTGTTACTCAGGTACAGTCTGCTCATTCCTTCCACGGCATACCGCCGGGTTCAACACTCTGCACATATACGGTATCCACGAGCCACGGTCCCTCGTCCGCCGCTTTGGTGGCCAGTCTGTCACAGCGTTCGTTTCCCGGATGGCCGTTATGCCCCCGCACCCAGGTGTAGGTCACCCTGTGCGGCTTCATTGCCTCCAAAAGCCGCTTCCACAGATCAACGTTCTTCACGGGATCCTTTCCCCGTTTCCAGTTGTTCTGCTGCCATTTGTCGATCCAGTGATCATTAAAGGCACGGACCACATACTGGGAATCGGACCAGACCGTCACCTCGCAGGGACGGATCAGTTCCTCAAGTCCTGCGATCACCGCCATCAGCTCCATACGGTTGTTCGTGGTCCGTTCGTAGCCCTGTGACAGTTCCTTTTCATGCACCTGTCCGGCTGCATCCGTCACCGCCAGGATGGCTCCGTAGCCTCCCGGTCCGTCAGGGTTCGCCCGCGCGGACCCGTCTGTATATAACGTCACCTGATCCATAAATCAACCTCTTTTAGTAAAAGAACTCGGGCGTTCTCCAGTAGCATACGACAGGCATTCCTCTGTATCCAAGCTCAAAGATCTTCTCTGCTGTCGCATGGGGCAGATTCACACAGCCATGGGACCCTCTGGTCTTATAAAGCTCTCCGCCGAACTTTGACTGCCAATAGGCGTCGTGCAGACCGATCTCTCCGTTGAACGGCATCCAGTAATCCACATGAGATGCATACCCCGGTCCTGTCAGCACCACATTCATACGCATACCGTAGATCGCATACAGTCCGCCGGGGGTCTGGGAACCATGGTTCGGATTACCGGAGATCACGTCATCCTCCAGGATCTTCTTACCGTCAATATAGAGATAAACCTTCTGATATGTCAGGTCGACCTCCACGTAACTGTTTCCGATATCGGAACAATCTGCAGTATAAATCGTTCCTTCATGTATTAATTCGGGAGTGCGCTCGAATCCATGCTTATGGAACAACGCATCATACAGCATGGATACCTCCGCATCCTGATCGATCTCCCAACCCATATAGTTGTTTGAGACATGAGCGGTCTTTCCATCATGCGTCTTAAAGTCCCTCGCCCGTCCGAAGGTATTGTGTTCGAATGCGAAGTCATTTACAAATCTCTGAACCTTCAGTCTGGATACGGAGCAGGTAAAATTATCCGTATCCAGATCCAGCATACAGTAGATCTGCTCCGGTGTGATATCAAACTTCGTCTCGACAAAGACATAGGTCATTTTCAGTTTTGTATAGGATTCGATGGTATCCCTGTATTGGATCACCTCGGGAGACTCTGCATTATAAACTGACTTCTCATAACAGTTCTCATCATCCAGTTTGAATTCAGTATCCAGATTCATAAGCTTTGAATCCAGCACATCATAGAATCTGGCCATGTCGATCATGGTTCCCGGATTTCCCTGCCGGATCTCGGGAGTCCCGTTATTCATGACGATCCTGGGATTCTCCGGAGAGATCATATTGGATGTACGGAAATACACCGCGTCATACAGGAATTTATCCAGCTTATTCCGATCATAGGAAACCTCATAGGCCGCCTCGTTCGGCGCCTCGAAATAAGTCACGAACCACAGGAACGGATTCTGCTTTTCCTTGATGTTGTGGACATCGTTTTTCGTAGTGATCACAAGTCCGATATCCTCCGGACGGATCGTTACATCACCGTTCCGAAGAGAGATGTGCAACTGATAATCCGACATCTTGGAATCGATCTCCTGCTGTACGGACTCCTCGCTGCGGAAGGAATAGTCCACGCCGTTGATGATGGTATTCGGCTGGAAATAAAAGAAGCTGTTGAAAACCATAAAGGTGTATCCGATCAGAAGAAGTGCTGTCAGCGTCACCGTCACCACCATCAGGAGCTTATGACGTTTTCTGGCTTTGACGAAAGCCTTCTCATCCACGTATACTCCCTGATGCTCCGGTTCTTCCTTCTGTCCCTCCGGCGTCTCATGCCTGTTCTGAGTTTCGGGTATCTCAGCCTTGGATTCGTCGACAGCCGACTTCAGGTCTTCGATCGCGGACTTTGCCTCTGCAACCAGAGCCTCTGCCTGTTCGATCGCTGCCATTTCCTGGTCATCGGACGAAGTTTCTGCCTTTGTCTCTTCTGCCTTTGTCTCTTCTGCCTTTGTCTCTTCCGTCTTTGTCTCTTCCGTCTTTATTTCTTCCGTCTTTATTTCTTCCGTCTTTATTTCTTCAGACTTCGGCGATTCCTGTTTCGACTCTTCCGCATCATCGATCGTGATGTCCACTACCTCAGAGTCCTTTTTCTCATTCAAATCTCCCATTTCAATCATCCTCTACCGTAAAACGATCAAACATAACTCCGGCAGATTATTAAACCGTACCGGTATGGTATGCTGTCCCAGCCCGGAGCTGACCAGCATCTGATTCTCACCCTCCTGATATACACCATAGTCATAATGCGGAAAAAGATCCAGTTTCGGAGACACAAATCCTCCGATCAGCGGAAGGCGTATGATCCCTCCATGATAATGTCCCGCAAGCGTCAGATCCGCTCCCCAGTCACTGTAAACCTTCCCCCAGGAAGGGTCATGCGCAAGGAGCACCACCGGCGTTTCCTTCTCTGCTTTCCCCAAATAACGATCCATCACTTCAACCGTCAGGCGTTCGCCCTTCTTTCTGAAGTAAACATACTCCATATCCAGCCCGTAGAGTCGGATCTCACCCACGGGCAGGGGAACCTTCACGGATTCATTCGTCAGGAATCGTATGGAAGGATCCAGTCTTTTCACATAACCTTCCCAGTCATAGCCCGTTTCTCCGTTATGAGCCATCATACGGCGTTCATGATTGCCGAAGGCCTGATATACAGGTGCGATCCCGGCAAGTCCGTTTATCAGTTCCTCCGCCGGGGAAGTGTCTTCATTCTCATGGATCCCGTTTACCATGTCTCCGCCGATCAGGATCACATCAGGACGTAGCTCCGCAGCCTTCGCAAGAAGTCTCTCATTCAGCTTTCCACCCACTGCTTCGTGATAATCGGAAAGGAACAGGATCCTTCCCTTCGGACTGCCAGGAAGGGACACTTCATACTCCCTCACCCGGAACCGGTGAAGTTCCCGGAAGGATTCCAGAAACAGGATCGCCAGCCCCAAAAGAATGACTCCTACTATGATTAGAACGATCATCAGTGCATTCATATCAGGTCTCCACGTTGATCACGCCTGCCTCTTCCTCCGCCTGTCTTCGGAAGTCTTCCAGACGGTCCGGTGAAATGACGGGAAGATCATCCATGGAGGAAATGCCGAAGCTCCGAAGGAAATCATCCGTGGTTCCGAACAGGATCGGATGTCCCGGGGCATCCAGACGACCAACCTCCTGGATCAGATTGTACTCCACCAGACGGTTCACTGCATGGGAACAGGAAACGCCGCGGATCTTCTCGATCTCCTGACGTGTCACAGGCTGTTTATATGCAACGATGGACAGGGTCTCCAGTAAAACATCGGTAAGCACATGCTTCTTCGGTGCATTTACCAGACGAACCAGTTCCTCGTAATAATCATTCTTGGTACAGAGCTGGTATTTTCCGTCCAGCTCGATCATACGGATCCCCCGGTCCTCGGCGTCATACCGCTGCTGAAGCTCCGAGAGGACCTGCTTCAGTTCCTTCTCGTCGGCCTCCAGCGCATCCCTGAGATCCGTAAAGGATACCGCACCGCCTACGGCAAAAAGCACAGCCTCCACCGCGGCATATACATTTTTATTCTCATTCATTTGAGATAAACCTCCGTTATTCCAGTGAATCGATCAGGATCTCTCCGAAGAGTCCGTCCTGACGGATCGCAATGGCACCGGTCTTCATCAGTTCCAGGACAGCAAGAAAGGACACGATGATATTCATCCTTCCTCTCTTCCGCCCCAGCAGAGTCCGGAAATTGATGCTGCGAAGGCCGCGGATCTCCTGACGGATCTCAACCATCCGATCCTCCAGCTTGATCTCGTCACGGCTGATGGTTCCGAATTTGCTTCGCACCGGATCCATACGGAAGACCTCACGTCGCATCAGCTGTTGGAAGATCTCATTCAGCTGTGCCAGGGTCGTATCGCCGATCACCTCTGCGGGATCGACCTCCTCCCTGTAATCCCGAACCTCACGGGGGATCGACGCTTCCTTGAAGAAGGTTCTCTCCGCATCCATCTCCATATCCTTCAGTTCGAAGGAGGCATACTTATACATCTTATATTCCAGAAGGCTTCGAACCAGCTCTGCACGCGGGTCCTCTTCCTCCTCAACCTCTTCCTCTTCCTTCGGAAGAAGCATCTTTGCCTTGATACTGATCAGCTGCGCCGCCATCACGAGAAATTCGCTCATGGTATCCATGTCGGTCTCATCCAGCTGATCCAGATATGCGATATACTGATCCGTGATCTCCACGATCGGAATATCGAAGATATTGAATTTATTCTTTTCGATCAAATGTAACAGCAGGTCCAGGGGACCTTCAAATACATTTAACTTCAGATCCAAACTGCTCATTTCCCGTGCTCCGTCTTATTTCGGATATTATTCGTCTTCCCAGGAGATGCCCGAGATCTCGGACTTCTTATCTCTGGTCAGAAGCGCATTCAGCGCCTCACTCACCGGGAATTCCTCAAAGAGTATCCGGTTGACCATCTCAACGATGGGCATGGTAATACCCTTCTTCTTGGCCAGCTGCAATGCAGCCTTTGCGGAATATACGCCCTCAACCACCATTTTAACTTCATTCATGGCGTCGTGATAGGACATTCCCTGACCGATCAGGACACCGGCTCTCCGGTTCCGGCTGTGCTTCGAAGCGCAGGTTACGATCAGATCTCCGATACCGGACAGACCCGAGAAGGTCTCCGGATGGCCTCCCAGGGACACACCCAGGGCAGAGATCTCAACAATGCCTCTGGTGATCAGGGCCGCCTTTGTATTGTCACCGCATCCGAGACCGTCAGCGATTCCCGCCGCAAGAGCGATAACGTTCTTCAGCGCGCCGCCGAGCTCGATGCCGATCATATCCGGACTTGTATAAACCCGGAAGAAATCCGTCATAAAAGTATCCTGTACCAGACGTGCGGTAGCATGTGTCTTTGCACCGACCACCACTGTGGTGCCCATACATTTTCCTACCTCTTCCGCATGGCTCGGGCCGGACAGAACAGCCACATCCGCCTGGGGGATCTCTTCGCCGATCACCTCGGACAGACGAAGGAGCGTATCCTCTTCGATTCCCTTTGCCACATTGACAACTATCGTTCCCTCAGAGATCAGCTTCGATGCAGACTTTGCCGTGCTGCGCACGAAAGGAGAAGGAACGGCGATCACCACCATTTCCGCTTCCTTCAGAGCAGTTTCCATTTCTCCGGTATAATGCACGGTCCCCGGCAGGATCACTCCGGGAAGCTTCTGCTTCTGCTCGCAGTACTCCGTTAACATGGCAACCTCTTCCGGATCTATGGACCAGATCGTGACCTCATGCTGATTACAGGAAAGAAGCTTCGCCAGGGCCACGCCCCAGCTTCCTGCTCCAAGTATGGCTATCTTCATTATTTTTTATCCTCCGATTTATGAAACTGCAGCTTGTTCTCTTCGTGATTGATCAGGCGAATGATATTCTCCCTGTGACGGATGATGGCAAGAGCTGCAAAGATCACGCTGAGAATGATACTCTCGATCATGGCTGACCGGGATTCCGGAATATCCGGATTAAAACAGAGCATCCCATTTACCGCAAATATAATGAATACTGTAACGTATGCGACCATAAGGCAGATAGAACCGAGGGACACATACTTTGAAATAAGCACTACAATGGCAAAAACCACCAGAAGGATCAGGCACATCCATGGATTCAGGAGACCGATAATGGCTCCGGCAGAGGATGAGATTCCCTTTCCGCCCTTAAAATTAAGGTAGAACGGGAAATTATGTCCGAGGACAACGCCCAGTCCCGTATAAAGCACATAAAGCATATAGGAGTCCGGATAAAAGGGCCTGAACGACAGGTTCACGATCAGGCAGGGCAGGAAGGCTTTCAGAAGGTCCCCGATAAAAACCACAAGACCCGCCTTCGGTCCCAGGACCCGAAGCGCATTCGTCATTCCGAGATTTCCGCTGCCGTGCTTTCTTATATCCACACCCTTCAGTTTTCCGTAAATGACACCTGTTTCGATCAGTCCCAGGCAGTAGCCCACACCAAGACACAGGATCCGAATTACAATGTCCATAGTTTAACGCTCTTCCTTTCGCTCCCGAATGATAAAACGCAGCGGAGTCCCCTTAAACAGGAACGCCTCCCGAACCTTATTCTCTATATAACGGATATAGGAGAAATGAGCCAGCTCCTTGTCATTCACAAAGATGACGAAGGTCGGCGGCTTCACTGCCACCTGCGTCATATAATACAGACGCAGTCTCTTTCCCTTATCCTGCGGCGGCTCCACCTCTGCGGTGGCTGACGCCAGGATCTCATTGATGACGCCTGTGGCGATCCGCATGGAGTGATAATTCTCAACCATATCGAATTCGTCGAAAAGCTTGATAAGACGCTGTCCCGTAAGCGCGGACACAAACATCAGCTCCGCATAGGGCATGAAGGACAGCTTCGTACGGATGTCCTTTCGGAACTGGTTCATGGTCCGGTCATCCTTCTCGATCAGATCCCATTTGTTTACAACAACGATCATGCCCTTTCCGCTTTCATGAGCGATACCGGCAATCTTCGTATCCTGATCCGTCACTCCCTCTGTGGCATCGATCACGAGAACGGCGATGTCACAGCGTTCCACGGCAGCTACGGTACGGATGATGGAATATCGTTCGATCTCATCCTTCACCTTGCTCTTCCTGCGGAGTCCCGCAGTATCGATCAGAACATATTCTCTCTTGTTATGCTTCACTACAGTATCCACCGCATCCCGGGTGGTACCGGCGATATCCGAAACGATCAGTCTCTCCTCACCGAGAAGCTTATTGATCATGGAGGACTTTCCCACATTCGGTTTCCCGATAATGGCGATCTTCGGCCGGTCGTCCTCCTCCTCTTCTACCTTTGCATTCGGGAAATGAGCCACCACCTGATCCAGCAGCTCACCAAATCCAAGCAGGGATGCTGCAGAGACCGGATAGGGATCTCCCAGTCCCAGATTGTAGAATTCATACACGTCCGGCATGTATTTTTCAAAATTATCGACTTTATTTACACACAGCAAAATCGGCTTCTTGGACCGTCTGAGCATTTCGGCACAGGCGATATCCGAAGCCGTGAGTCCGTCTCTCACATCCGTAAGGAACAGGATCACATCTGCAGTTTCTATGGCGATCTCCGCCTGTTCCCTCATGCGGGTCAGCAGAAGGTCATCGGATTCCGGCTCGATACCACCGGTATCCACCAGTGTGAACTGGTAATCCAGCCAGGACACATCCGCATAGATCCGGTCGCGGGTCACACCGGGCGTATCCTTTACGATTGAGATTCGCTCGCCGGCCAGGGCATTGAACAGCGTGGACTTTCCCACATTCGGCCGCCCGACCACGGCTACGATCGGCTTACTCATTCCTCTACTCCTATAATAGCCTTCAAAAAATCCATACCATACGATTCTACAATAACAGTTTTTACTTGTAAAGCATTTTCCAGTTCTGATAAATGCATATCATCCAGGAAGATGTCTTCATCCGCCTTAAGACAGCATTTCGGAAGAAGCAAAGCTTCTCCCAGATCCTTTCCGGAAAGCTGTGCTACGATATCCTGCCCGGTCAGAAGTCCCGTAACGGTGATATTGTGACCGAAGAAATCATTCACAATGGGGAACACCTGAAAATCGATGTCCGGCCGGATCCGGCCCAGTTCCTTTTTGATCACCTCAAGAGGAGTTCTGGCAAGCATGCCGCAGATGGACGAGACCCGCCTTCCCTGATTCTTCTTTAACATATGGGCCAGCTTCCGGTCATTCTTCGTCATGGTCAGACGATGGATCCCGCGATAGAAGCTTACCTCTTCCACTTCATGCACTGCCGCACGGAATTCTTCATACAGAAGCCGGGTCATCCCCACGCCGTTCTCTATCTGAAGATAGCCGTCATAGTTTTCCTCCGGCGGTACCTCCCGTTCGGCAACGATATACCACTCGTCGCTGGCATGGACAAAATGGATCCCGCACTTCTCCATAGCCTCCCTCTGGAAGCCTTCGATGATATCGATCACCTCGGCGGAATCTTCCTTCGAAAAGGGTTCCAGCTGACACAGCCCGTCTCTGTACTTGGACAGACCCACGGGAACCACGGACAGGCTGGCCATGACCGGAGCAAACTGCATCAGATCACGTATAGTACGCCTGAGTTCATCTCCGTCATTATAGTTTTTGCAGAGCACGATCTGGCCGTTCATCGGGATCTCGGCCTTATAGAGCTTTTCGATGTGCTCCAGGATATTCCCTGCAAACCGGTTGTTCAGCATCTTCATCCGGAGCTCCGGATTCGTAGTGTGAACGGAAATATTGATGGGAGCCAGCTTATACCTGATGATCCGGTCGATCTCCGACTCCTTCATGTTGGTCATGGTGATATAATTCCCCTGCAGAAAGGAAAGCCGGGAATCATCATCCTTAAAATAAATGGTATCCCGCATCCCCGGGGGATTCTGATCGATAAAGCAGAAGACACATTTGTTGCGACAGGATTTATAATTATCCATCAGGGATTCTGCGAAAACCATTCCCAGATCATCGTCCTCTCCCTTCTCGATCACCAGCGTCCGTTCCGACCCGTCCGGCCTGCGAATGGCAACAGAAACAGAAACCTCCTCTGCCTGATAGTGGTAGTCAAAGACATCCTCCACCGGTTCTCCGTTCAGGCTGAGCAGCAGGTCTCCCTCGCGGATCCCGGCCAGATCGGCGGGACTTCCGCTTATGACGCTTACGATCTTATGCTCGTGCATGCTTTCTCCTTAAAATGCGTTCTCTACATGCGTCAGTTCTTCATCCAAAATGGCGATCACGTCAAACCGGATATTGGTAAGATCCGGTACCAGATCATGATCTTCAAGATAATACAGCGCGGCCATGCGGACTTTTCTCTGCTTGGCTTTGTTCACTGCCTCCAGAGGATGCCCCTGGGAGGTATCCTTCCGGTACTTCACCTCCGTGAACACATAGGTGTCCCCGTCCAGGCTGATCACATCCGCCTCCGCCATCCTGGTACGGAAATTATACTCCAGGATCCGATGACCCTTTGCTTCCAGAAAGGCTCCCGCCATCTGTTCCTTCTCACCGCCGAGCGCTCTCTTGTTCTCAGGCATATATCCTTCTTTCCTACTGACCTACGATGTTCCTGATATAACTCCTTCTGTGGATCTCACAGGGCCCGAGTGTTTTCAGTGCTTCGATATGCGCTGCGCTTCCGTATCCCACATTATCCTTAAAGCCATAGGCAGGATACTTTGCATCATAATCTATCATCATCCGGTCTCTCGTCACCTTTGCAACGATGCTTGCCGCAGCGATCGATACGGACTTTGCATCTCCCTTGATAATGGACACCTGACGAATATCCACCTCCGGGATATGGACCGCATCCACCAGCAGAAGATCCGGCTGAACGCTGAGGCTCCGGATGGCCTGTCTCATGGCGTCCTTATTTGCAAACTCGATGCCCTTTTCATCGATCACCTTCTCGGAATTCATTCCGACTCCCACGGCAACCGCCTGGCTCATGATGATGTCATAGAGTTCTTCCCGATGCTTCTTTGATACCTGCTTGGAATCGTTCAGCATGGGGATCACCAATCCCTTCGGAAGGATCACCGCCGCGGTCATGACCGGCCCGGCCAGCGGTCCGCGTCCCACCTCATCGATCCCGCAAATGTAACTGCAGTCGGAATACTTTTCCTCAAAGGTCATCATGCCACGCACCCGGTTCAGTTCACGATCCAGCGCATCTATCTTCTTACGCGCCTGATTCAGGACAGCCACCACGCCCTTTCGGGTATCGGACTCATTTTCACGGATCAGCTGTTCCAGCTCCATCCGCATGGTTTCATATTTCATGATCGGCAGGTCCAGTATTGCCTGGTACGCCGCCTTCAGTTCACATATATTCATTCAGGATCTCCTCATCAAATGTCTTTTCTGATACGAAGAATTAGGACCGCGAGTATCGCGGTCCTAAGAAATTACTTGATCGATCCGAATTTCTTGAACGGAGTCAGTCGGAAGACCGCTTTACCCACGATCTTGTCCCTCTTGATCAGCCCGACATCGGCCCATCGGCTGTCACGGCTGTTGTTCCGGTTGTCTCCGAGTACAAAATACTCATTCTCACCCAGTGTGATGGGAGTGGAAGCAATTCCGTTATTCCTCATCCGTTCAAACTTTATGGGTTCATCCAAAACCTTTCCGTTGATCAGGATCTCACCGCCCTCAGTGATCTGAATCGTTTCACCAGGCAGACCGATGATCCTCTTGATGTAATGTACATCATCCTGATACGGGAATACGATGATATCAAATCGTTCCGGATCCCCAAACTTATATGCCAGCATATTGATCCAGAGACTGTCTCCGGACTCCAGTGTCGGATTCATGGAATCCCCGTGCACCGTGGTACGCCGTCCTACAAATGTAACGATGAGGAAGCAGATAACGATTACGATACCGATATAGATGATGAGGCTGAGAAGATCTTTTACGATATTCACATCCTCGGGCTTTTCCTTCTGCTTCTTTTTCTTCTTTTTCTTCCTGCCGGAGGTTTCTTCCTCAGCCTCTTCCTTTTCAGCGGCAAGAGCGGCAACCGTCTCGGTTCCTGAAGCCTCCTTCGCCTCCTGAACAGCTTTTCCCGCAGCGGCCTCTACAGTTTCCTTTGCTTCCCTGGCTTCCTGTCTTTTTGATTTCACAGGCTCAACCACCGTATCCTCCGGTGTGATCCGTGTCTTGATCTCTTCCTCTTCAGGAAGAGGCTCTCCGCGCTTCAGCGCCTCCTTCTCCTTCTTCCTGCGCTCCTTCTCAAGACGCTTCTCTTCTTTTCTGCGTTCCTTCACGGCTGCCTTCTCCTCCTTGGCATTCAGTCCCTCTGCCAGTGCGGAGATGCCTTCCTTTTCAGTTTCTTCGTTGTCGTCAAAATATCCCATGTTCTATCCCTCCGGGTAGTCAAGTGTGATCCGTCCGAGCTTTCCGCTCCGAAGATCATCCAGCAGACATTTGGCTGCCTTGTCGATATCCGGTTCATTTCCTTTTTTTATACATTTTCTTACATCCGCAATCTGATCAAGTGCCTCAGCGGATGACATGCTATCTGTAATTTTATACCTCTCGGACAGTAGATTGCAATAATTTTTTTGCAAAAATGTCAGAAGATCGGATGCCAGCTCCACTTTTTCCAGGATATCATCATTGATGGAACCGATCCAGGCAAGGCGTTCTCCCACTGCCGGATCCTCAAACTTCGGCCAGAGGATTCCCGGAGTATCCAGAAGATCCATGTCCTTGGAGATCCGGATCCACTGCTTCCCCTTGGTCACACCCGGCTTATTTCCCGTCTTTGCAGAGGCTTTTCCGGCGAAGGAATTGATAAATGTGGATTTGCCCACATTCGGGATCCCCACGATCATCGCCTTGATCGGTCGTCCGACGATCCCCTTTCTCCGGTCCCGTTCGATCTTCTCCTTACATACCTCCTGAACGGCCTTTCCGACAGCCGCAGCTTCCTTCCTGTTTCTTGAATCCATAAGGATCACCCGGAAGCCCTGTGCCTCGTAATATTCCTTCCAGCGTTTTGTCACGGAAGGATCCGCAAGATCCGTTTTGTTCAGGATCAGGAGCCGGAATTTCCCCTTTGCCAGGTTATCGATATCGGGATTCTTACTGGCTCCCGGTACCCGGGCGTCCAGAAGCTCGATCACAATATCGATCAGTTTGATATTTTCCTGCATCATCCGACGGGCACTGGTCATATGCCCCGGATACCATTGAATGTCCATCTTAATTACCGATCCGCCCTCTGCGGCCCTTCGTCAGTCGATAGAATACCTTTCCCCGGATCTCGGACTTCTGGATATTTCCATAGGTCGAGAAACGGGAATCCTCACTGCTGCTTAGATTATCACCGATCACAAAGTATTCCTTTTCTCCCAGAGTGATCGGAGAGGAAAGCCTTGCGGGTGACTGAATCGTATCTAAATCATAATCAGCTTCCAGTTCCTTATCATTTATGACAAAGCGTCCTGCCACCACAGCGACCTTATCGCCCGGAAGACCGATGACCCTCTTGATATCAAAGTATTCATCGGATCCAATGGGCTGTATGGCCACGATATCGCCTCTTTGCACATCACTGAAGGTATAGGCCATTTTGTTGATCAGGACGGTCTCTCCGTCCGAAAGGACCGGTTCCATGGACGGTCCCCGCACGGTGACGGTCTGCAGAAAGAAGGTCACAAAGGCATAGCCCAGTACCGCAGCAGCAAATATCACCAGCAGGGTGGTCCGGATCTCTCCGAACAGCTTCCTGCGGCGCTTCTTCTGCTCGTCCTGGGTTTCCTTTTTCTGTAATGTGAAGTCCTGACCGCTGATATGTTTTCTCTTCATGGCAGTACCTTTAGTCAAATGTCCATGGGTATAAAGAAACCGGAGCTTTTCTGCAAAACTCCGGTTCCGGTGTTATCTAACGATTTCTTTTACCTTAGCACGCTTGCCGACTCTGTCACGCAGATAGTAAAGCTTTGCTCTTCTTGCCTTACCAAGACGAACTACCTCGACCTTCTCGATCAGAGGAGAATTCATGGGCCAGGTTTTCTCAACGCCAACGCCATTGGAATTCTTACGTACGGTAAATGTCTTGCGGGCTCCGGTTCCCTGCTTCTTGATCACAGTACCCTCGAATACCTGGATACGGGAACGGTTTCCCTCCTTGATCATAGCGGATACGCGAACGGTATCGCCCACATTGAACTTCAGCTCATTCTCGCGAACCTGAGCGTCTTCAATGCTCTTCATGATTTCTACGCTGTTCATGATACTACCTCCAAATATAGATATAATAGAATCTGGCGTTCATTCTATCTTATGATCAGGATACAGCGGACCGCCACGATTACAACTCCGACATTTTAGCACATGTTATACCGAAATGCAAGAGTTATTTTAAAAGGGGATCACGCCCATCGGCATGATCCCCTTACATTCGCTAATGATTACTCTTCTTCAGCTACCTCAGCGGGTGCCTCCTCAACTGCCTCAGCAACCTCAACCGGAACATCCAGTGTCTCAGGCGCTTCCTCAGCTGTCGGAACAGCTTCCTCTTCTTCCTCAACAGGTGCAGCTTCCTCTTCCGGCTCAACGTCCTTCAGAAGTGCCTTGATGGAAAGGCTGATCTTCTTCTCGGGTCCCTTGAAATCTACAACCTTAGCAGTGATGGTCTCACCTGTCTTCAGTACGTCAGACGGCTTCTCAACATGAACGTTGGAGATCTGGGATACATGAAGCAGTGCATCGATGCCCGGCTCCAGTACGATGAATGCACCGAAGTCTGTCATACGTGCTACACGACCTGTAACAACCGTACCGATGGCATACTTCTCAGCTGCTGTCAGCCACGGATTCTGGTCATCAAACTTCAGAGACAGAGCGATCTTCTCGCCGTTGATCTCCTTGATGAAGCACTTAACCATGTCGCCAACCTTGAAGATCTTCTTCGGATTCTCAACGCGGCCCCAGGACATCTCTGAGATATGAAGCAGACCGTCTGCTCCTCCGAGATCGATAAATGCACCGAAATCGGTTACATTCTTAACAGTACCCTCAACGGTCTGTCCAACTTCGATCCGTGCGAAGAGAGCCTCTGCAGCTTCCTTCTTCTGAGCCACGATCAACTGCTTGCGGTTACCGATCACCCTTCTCTTATGAAGGTTGAACTCGGTAAGAATGAACTCAACTTCCTGACCTACATACTTCTCGAGATTCTTCTCGTATGTATCGGATACAAGGCTTGCGGGGATGAATACTCTGCACTCATCAACGGATACGCTAAGTCCGCCGGAAAGTGCCTGTGTAACAACACCCTTAACTGTAGTTCCCTCGTTGAAGGCCTTCTCCAACTCATCGTAAGCCTTCTCAGCCTTAACCTTCTTTACGGAAAGGACTACCTGTCCCTCACCGTCATTGATCTTAAGTACCTTTGCTGTGATAACATCATCAACCTTAACCTCTGTTGTGAGGTCAACCGGAGTGTTGGAATACTCACTTGCGGTTACGATACCATCAGACTTGTAATTGATGTTAACTGCGATCTCGTCGGGCTTAACACCGATTACCTTTCCTTCAACGATCTGTCCTGTCCGGATGGATACAGGAGTCTCATCCTGTAACATCTGTTCAAAGTTTTCTTCTGACATGCTGTCATGAACCTCCTTAATGATTTTGTTCGGGGTAGATGCCCCAGCTGTAATACCTACCCTACGCACGGATTCAAAAGCAGTCAAATCCAAATCATTGAGTGTCTGTATGTAGTAAGTATTTCCACATGCCTGTCGACTGATCTCCACCAGCTTCTGTGTGTTGGAACTATGCCTGCCGCCGATAACGATCATAGCGTCGACCTGTGAGGCTAACACTCCTGCCTCGGTCTGTCGTTCCTCGGTAGCATTGCATATAGTCTGACAAACACGTATATTATAATATTTTTTTTGTAATAATACAACAATTTCTTCAAATTTTTTTAGATGAAATGTTGTCTGACTGACAACCGTGATCATTCTGTCACCAAAATCGGGAAGGGATGCAACCTCCTCCTTCGATTTCAGGATGAAGGGCTGATTCACACACCAGTCGCGGATCCCCTGAACCTCTGCATGTTCCGGGTCACCGACGATCAGGATCACATCCCCTTCCGAGGATCGTTCCTGTACGATCTTATGGATATTTCCAACGAAGGGACAGGTCGCATCCACGATCCTGTGGCCTGCTGCCTTAATGGCCTCGTATTCCTTCCGTCCGATCCCGTGGGAACGGATAATGATCGTTGACGGAGGAAGCTCCAGGATCCGATCCAGATCATCAATGGAATGAACCCCCTTCTCCTCCAGTTCCCTGGTCACCTCTTCATTATGAATGATCGGTCCGTAGGTATAGGCGGCTTTATGCTCCGCCGACCCTTCCGACAGCCGATCCGCCTCTGTATAGGCGAGATCCACTGCCCTTTTCACGCCGAAACAGAATCCGGCTTTCTTTGCAAGGATGACTTCCACTTATCTGTACCTTTCGTTACATGCGTTCTTTCGCGAGTCTTACGATCTCCGCAACCACTTCCTCAATGGTCATATCGGAGGAATCCACCAGCACCGCATCCTCCGCCTGGCGAAGAGGCGCGATCTCACGGTTCATATCCTGATAATCCCGCTTCTCGATATCCGCCTTGATGACCTCCAGATTCGGACGTCCGCCCATCTGCTTCAGTTCCTTAAATCTCCGGTCTGCACGCACCTCAACGGAAGCGGTGAGATAGATCTTCAGTTCTGCATTCGGAAGGATGTTCGTTCCGATATCCCTTCCGTCCATCAGAACGTCATTCTTTGCGGCGATATCCCTCTGCAGGTCCAGCAGCTTTGCACGGACCTCCGGAAGAGCCGCAACCTTCGATGCCATATTTCCCACCTTCTCACTGCGGATCTCGGCGGAAACATCCTGCAGATTCAGGAAGACATGCTGCACATCCTTCTCATATGCGATATTGATCCGAATATGGTCAAGCGCATTCTTCAGCTTCTTCTCATCTGTGATATCCGTCTTTGCATCCAGCAGATAAAGTGCGATGGCGCGATACATGGCTCCGGTATCCACATAAAGAAAACCGAGTCTCTGTGCTGCAAGTCTTGCGATCGTGCTTTTTCCGGCTCCTGCCGGCCCGTCGATTGCTATGTTCATACTACCCCAGAACCCCCTTGTTCATTTTGATTATTCTTCTGTAAAGCGACTAACGTCACACGAAAATATGTTAACACAAAACCCGTACGAATTCAATCAATCCGCCTTCTTCTCAAGTCGTACACAGAGCATGGTCAGATCGTCGAACTGCGGTGCCTCTCCGACAAAGGTCTCGATAGCGCCCTTCAGATGTTCCACCAGTTCCTTCGGTGCATCCTCCGTATGCTGATTCAGCACTTCCAGCATCCGGTCGGTTCCGAACAGCTCTTCCTGTGCATTCGTGGCTTCAGGAGCACCGTCGGTGTACACAAGGATCGTTCCGCCGGGCTTCAGTTCCAGTTCATATTCCTTATATTTGCTGATGTCCATACCGCCAAGAACAAACCCGCGTTTATCCTTGATCAGACGGTATTCGCCGTCCGGATCCCGGAGGATCGGATATTCGTGTCCGGCACTTGCCGCAACGATCTTTCCGGTCGTGCGGTCCAGAATTCCGAACCACGCAGTTACAAACATATCATTTGTATTATTCTCACACAGGGTCTTATTCGCCTTAGCCAGTACCTCGGCAGGATCTCCGCCGGCCATGGCATATTCCCGGATCAGCAACTTGGCGATCATCATAAAGAGGGACGCAGGTACTCCTTTACCTGATACATCACCGATGACCAGTCCCAGATGGGTTTCGTCGATATCGAAGAAATCATACAGATCTCCGCCGACTTCCTTGGCCGGAGTCATGGTGGCATACAGCTTATAATCCGGTACATCCGGGAACTCCACTGGAAGAACTCCCAGCTGGATCTCAGCCGCAAGAGAAAGCTCTGCAGCCACACGTTCCTTTTCTCCCGTGAGATGAGTGATCTCATCCGTGTAGCGGTCAATTTCCACCGCCAGCTGCGTCACATCGTCTGCAAGGACACCGAACTCGTTCTTCTGTTTGATCTGATCCATCCGCTCGGCAACTTCCTCGCTGTTCTTGTTCTGCATATATAAACGTACGCCCTGCTGGATCTTTCCAAGCGGCCGGATAGCCGAACGATTGATGAAGAAAAGAAGAAGGACAGCAGCTCCGAGCAGTACCAGTCCGGCGATCCCGGCAACCAGGATCTGCTTCCTGATCAGATTGGAATGAAAATCACTCCAGTTATAGCTGAGGATCAGGGCCGCCTTCACTTCCCCGTCCTCCATGACCGGTTCCATGTAGAGATAGTAGTATTCTCCGTCCTTCGGAGAATCAAATCTCTCGTATACGGATTCTCCCTTCATCACCTTCTTCAGGCTGGTCACATACTGCAGAACTTCGCTGTAATCTTCTCCGCGATGAGGGTTGATCTCATCCCTTTTATCATCCTCCATAACTGTATACAGATCCTCTGTAAGCATAAGGACCTTCCCCCAGTTTTCATCGGTCATATCGACCAGCATCGAGGTCACGGTCTCCTGCTGGTATAAACAGAGAAGAAGCTCCGTAAAAACTGTGTTATAGGCATATGCAGCCAGCAGATTCTTCTTCCTGTTTTCAAAGGATTCGAATTCTTCCGGCTCATAGATCGGGATCCCATCCTCGTTAATTTCATAATACCCGGTCAGTTCCTTGTAATTCGGATCCGATTCATCGTAATCCATCCATATTTCGTAATCCTCGGGAAGGTCCAGCCAGGTCCTGAAAATACTCCCGATATTTCCATATTTGGCTATGCTTTCCTGCATACGCTTCGCCATGGGACGCATGATCTCTTCTTTCGCTTCCAGATAGGTGGAAGTAGTTCCCCTGACCTGAATATAAGCGGATACCGCAATGGTCAAAACAAAAATGGTACTGACGATCATACCGATCTGAGGCAGGAGTCTTCGGTTCCATTTCGCTCTTTCTCTTCTATGTCTTCTGCTCATTAACAACCCCTCCGGTTAAGGACATAACGTAATCTCTTCTATTATGCGTCAAAATATCCGTTTCTTCAATACAAACTTCTCCCACACAGTAAAACAGGCGCGAAGTCGTATGACTCCACGCCTGTGAATGATATTATTGATTGCATCTATAAATAGATGTTTCGAAGATTACTCCTCAGCCGGAGCCTCCTCGCCTACAGCCGGTGTCTCTTCGCCACCTTCTGCCGGAGCTTCCTCGCCGCCTTCAGCTGCGCCTTCGCCGCCTTCAGCTGCACCTTCTTCGCCGCCCTGGCTTGCTGCACCGATCTCAGATGTACCCTTCTTCAGCTCATAATCAAAGTCTGTTCCGTTGATGTTGATCTTGTAGGAAAGTGTCTGAGCATCCTTGTTGTAGGTTACAGAGAACAGGATATTGCCGTCCTGCTTGATCTCAAATCCGTTGCTCTTGTAATCAACATCATAGGTTACTGTTGATGCGTAGTTGGTTACTGTAGCCTTGCCGTCCTTAACGCTCATGTTCATGGTTGCATTGCCCATCTCAACGCCGTTAGCTGCTGCCCAATCAGCAAGTGCCTGGCCGTTTACCTTGTCAAGTGTCCAGTCAGTATCAACGTCCTTCTGAACGCTTCCGCAACCTACCATGCAGAAAGCCATCATAGCCACTGCAAGTACTACTACTGCGAGTTTCTTAATTCTCTTCATCACCCTTTACCTCCATTTAAATTTTTAAAAAAATGATGAACCGGGGGCTTTCTGTCCCCTTAAAACTTGTTCATTATATGAGAAAATTAACCAAAAATCAACTAATTTCGTGAACTTAGGTAAAACTGCCGAAAATTAACGGAGTTTAAACGCTTTGTATGTTATTTTTCATGCCGACAAATCGGAGGTTTTGTCGTATTCGCTCACATCTGTCTTTATGAAACCCATACTTACGGATTGGTACAGTAGCCGTTTTTATCAAAGTTATACTTCTTCCCGTCGATGATATAGGCTGCATTCTTTGCATACCATCCGCCGCTCACGCCATACCACCAGCCTTTTCCGGTCTTATGCCAGCTGTACTTCGCGGGATCGGACTGTACACAGTCGGATCCGACCCACCAACCCTGAACGAATTCGGACTTGGCGGCATAGCCGGTCTTCTTGAAGTAATACCATTTACCGTCGATCAGCTTCCAGCAGTTGGAGAGCCAGGTCTTTCCGCCGGTCTTAAACCACCAGCCGGTCTTATCCTGCTTCCAGCCGGCAGCCTTTGTCTTTCCGTCCCAGGCTCCGTTCTTCATCAGATAGTAACCGCCACGGTATGCATCCTTCTCCATATAGCCTTCCCGGTTGAAGTAGTACCACTTACCATCGATCTTCTGCCACTGATTCTTTGCATACCAGCCGGAGGTATCGCTGTACCATTTGCCCTTCTTGTTCTCATGCCAGGAACCGACCGGCTTATAGCTCTGCTTACCGTTCTTGTTGTACCAGAGGCCGTTCACCCACTCATTGCTGTACTTCTTCTTTTCCTTGCCGTAGAACCTGAACAGAGCATCAGACACCTTCTCATCATCGTAAAATGCGGAATAATCATAGGTATCTTCACCTGTCTTAACTCTGAGATCTATGTCGGCCTTGATGCCTTCATCGATGGTCTCGCCTTTTGCATTAAGCGTTATGGGCTGACCTGAGATCCGGAAGGTTATGCCTTCCTGCGTAGCCAGATCAGTTACGCAGCTGTCTCCGCCGCCGGACCCGGTTCCCATAACGGCGATACCGACATCACGCATGGCAGATGTAAAAGTGTTTGCACAGGAGAAAGAATAACCGCTGCAGAGAACCGCCATATTCAAACGGCTGTAATCCACTGCATCGTCCTTCGTATCAAATCTGCCGTCCAGATTCCTGTCAACCTTTGGATTTGACACATAGGTCTGACCGGTAACCGTGGAAGCTATCTTCTGCTGCGGCTTTCCCGTGATAAGACCGATGACACCCAGCAGAGCTTCCGTATCACCACCGCCGTTCGAAGTAATATCAATAACGAAATTCTCAATCTTCTTGTTTGCATTTGCTTTTTCCAGTGCGATATGAACTCTTGCGAATGTATCGTCAGGCATATCACCCTTCTTCTGGTAATACTTCACCCATCGGTCATAATCCACTTCAAAATCATCGATTTTTACGTATGCAGTATCTCCCTTAACGGCATAATAGTTCACATCGAACATCTCACCGCTGGCACGGGCAAATCTTCTTGAATCCTTCAGTCCGTCCTTTTCACGTACTTTATACCAGTAGTTGAAGGAATCCGGAAGTTCCAATGCATCCACCTGTTTCTCTTCAATCTCACCATACAGTTCGTCCTGAGACATGAACTGCATCCGATCATACTGTGTATGGCCGGAATCGGAAAGCCAGAATCCCAGAAGCCGTTCCAGACCAAGAGCATAATCCGCACTGTTCTCGGACAGAAGCATGGTCTTCAATGTCGGATCAAATGCGTCGAGGGTCTTATCCAGACCGATCTTATGCAGACTCTGAATGAAGTCACAGTGGGTGCCTTCAAGACTGTACAGAAGATCCAGTTCGAAGCAAAGCTCCGCATAGGATTCCCTGATCAGTTCCTGCGGACGGTCCCCCTCCGCAAGCCCGTCAAGCCGATGGTCATCGTTCTCCGACTGATCCTCATCCATCGGATCCATGGATGTTCCGTTCACGTATACAGCTTCTCCGTTTGTGATCACATACGGATCCTCTCCTGTATTGAACAACGCGCCAAGGATCGACAGGGGAGCATAGATCCTGCCGTCCGCCTCGATCAGATCGATTCCGTATGCGCCAAAATCAAGCACGGTATCCTTTTCCTGCTTTGTTGCGGTATCCTCCGTATGCTGAAGGAATGCCGCCCGTTCCACGAAGCGCAGGGAATCGCCCTCCCTTCCTTCGATCAGAGGCTGGATCAGGCCATGATAATTGCCGGTGGTGAGAGTATCCTTATCGGTGTCGATCACCGCTCTTTCTCCGACCTTTTCTTCTGAAAGAATATAGGTGCTGTTTGTTTTCTCGACTGACAGCTTCCGACCATAGAAGCGGTCAAGGAATACCGTGATATCCATGTATACCACATCCGGATGCTCATTAAAGGTCCGAACCGTAACCGTCTCCGGTTCATCCGCCGTCAGCTTATAGACCGGGAGTTCCTCATCTTCAGAAGGAACCGCTGCCGGAGCGGCGGCGAAAACGAAATGACAGGCTTCGGAATCTGTGGTCCCCAGAACATAGTATGTATCGCCAAGCACTGCAGAAGCCGGATGATATACCGGTGTCAGGCTCACGATCTTTCCTGTGGACTGAATATTCTTCTTTCCGGGACCGACCACATAGGTATCTTCGATCACCTTCCCTGTATCGTCTGTCACCACCGGACCCGTCATCATGATATTTCCGGCCGCTGTAGCTGCTGCAGAGCCGACTGCCATCTGATTCCGGTTCGTCTTCGGATAGATATCCTTTACTGTACCTCCCGATACCTTCGCGGTATTTCCGGAGGCCTTAATGGTTATGGGGGTCGTGAAGGAGATCTCACTGTCCCCGCCGTGGGATCCATAGATATAAATGGTCCCCTGTCCGTCGGATACAATGATCGGATTCTCTGCATTTACCCTGGCATCCTCGATCGTCTCGGTTTTGATATCCGTAAGATCCGATGTGTTTATATAGATGATATTTCTGCTTGTTCCCTGGTTTTTGATATTTCCGTAGACGCCCTCCCGGCCTCCGACGATATACACACCGGTTCCGGCATTAACAAGGGCCGCATGTGTGATAAAGAAATCTTCCTGATAAAGCTTATATGTAACATTTCCGGACGCCGGATCAAAACAGCCGATGTGATCCTGCCCCTTAATGACATCGGAGGTAAGGAACAGAAGCTTTCCGTTCACCTCGCAGGCGCCTTCCGTTGCAGGGTACTCACCCTGATATTCCTTCTTCCATGTCTTTGTTAAGGTATTGTAGCTATAGATCCGTGTATCTCCGGCTCCCAGCACCACATACAGGGAATCCCCGATGGCTGTCATAGACATGATATCTGCTGCGTAGAAGCCTTCTTCGCTCTCATCCGGAAGCGACAGACGGGGATAGAGTTCCTCCGCCGTTCCCAGCTGCATCAGCCGGTGACCGGTACCCTTCTCGGAGGTTACCTCTACAAGCACTTCGCCGTCCTTAACCCCCTCCGGGATCGTCACGGTCAGCGTTGTACTGTCACCGCTTACGGATGTTACTTCCTTTCCGTCGATCTTTACGGTCGGCTGCAGACTGCCGAAGAAGTAACCGGTTATGACTGCCTGGTCTCCCTGTCTGGTCAGACCGTTGATCACGGGGAAGGTCTTTTCATCCAGTGCCCTGTCCAGAGAGAAGATACCCTCTGCGATACATTTATCCTTCAGAGAATCCACACGCTGCACACTGCCCTGCATTCTTGCAACGATCTTGTCTGCCGTATCTCTATTAAATGTTGAGGAGAGCATGGCTGCAACACCTGCCATCACAGGCGTCGCCATGGAGGTTCCGGATTCCGTATGATACTTGGTTTTAGCAGTAAAGAAGACAGATTTTTGAACCGTGATCTCCTTTATTTCGGGAACTGTTTCTTCATCTTCCGAACCGGCCGGGGGATACGCACTGATAACAAGCATGGCCTTAGAGAGATCCGGATCATCGTCCCCGGGCAGCACAAATGGAAGCTCTGCCATGCCGTCACCGGCTGCAACCCGTTCCACCGATCCATAGTTTCTGTCATCACAGTCAAATGTCAGAGAAAGCTCTGTCCCGACGGGCGCTTTTACGGTGATCACTCCTCCCTTGCAGGTCTCCAGGTTTTCAAGCACAGGGGCGGCAAGTGTAAACATCCCACTCTCACCGCCATCCGGTGTGGATAAGATCAGTCCTTCAGTCCCCTTGGAAAGCAGGGTTTCCTCTCCTGTATAGCCGAAGACGGAACTGTCCTTTCCGTCTGTCACATCATATTCATCCTGTGTGTAATCAAAGAAATAGAGCTTTCCTTCTTCTTCAACGATATCGCTGGTGGTGTCCAGCTCACCGAGACGTTCCGGGAATGTGGAAATGATGTCCGCGCCGGGTGCAAAGACATCCACGGTACGACGTCCGTAATTTGAGCCGCTGCCGCTCTCATCCGCCCAGGGTTTGCCCTCTGCATCGGACGCACCGACAACCAGCACATACGGATTGTCAGCAAGAGCCGCAGCGAATCCGTTCTCCGGATCCAGATCCCTCATGGAATTGCTGGCTGCTACGCAGGTAACGATCCCCAACTTCCCGGCTTCTGTGATAATCTCATTTAACGCATTTCCGTCACACTGGAAACCGAGAGACACATTAACTGCCACCACATTCACGCCGGCCTTCCTCGCCTCGATCACATAACGGTATCCCTGAATGAGCTCCGCAGTGGAGGTGATGCCGCGGTCATTGGAAACCTTTACTGCCATGATCTTCGTGCCGGAGGTGATACCGCTGACGCCGATCTTGTTCCACTCTGCCGCGATGATCCCGGCCACATGAGTTCCGTGACCTTCCCGCTCATCATCCATGGGATCCGTACTGTCATAGGGATCACCCATGGAATTCACGGGACTCACACAGATTCCGTATTTGCCTCCGCCCATGTCCTTCAGGGATTGATGATTTAAGCCCTCATCCCACATGACGTTCTTCAGGTCCTCGTGCTCGTAGTCCACGCCACAGTCGAAGACCGCCACCACGGTTCCTTCGGAATTCACCCTCGGTGTCGGATGTCCTTCAGTATCATAGGTATTCCATGACACATCGTTGATGCCGTACTCCGAATTTGCCATATACTGCCGGCCGGACAGATCGGCCGAGGTCGATCTTGTCGGTTCCTCCGGCGCGGCATACACCGACAGCGGGCTCATGACCAGCCCGAAGCTAAGTACAGTGGCAACCAGACGGCTTCTCACTCTTAAACGTCTTTCTGGGATTCTTCTTGTCATTATGTCATCCTTTCTTGGAGGTACTGTAATACAGGCACCCTGGTGATAAATGATATAGCAGCATCTATATGATGTCGGGGTCAAAAGTCATTTTGTCCCCGGCTATGATTCCGTCGGAGCATCCGGCTGATCATGTCCTAGCTTCCCTTCCGGATATCGATCACCACGATCTCGGGATAGTTGTTGATCCGCACGGGAAGCAGACTGTTACCGATTCCCCGGCTGATATACATGGTCATCCCGTCAAAATGATGCTCGCCTTCGTACAGCTCCGGAAAAAACTCGAAATCCGGAGAGATGAGTCCACCCTTACCCGGCAAAATGATCTGACCGCCATGCACATGGCCTGCCAGAACGATATCCGCTCCGCTCGCCTGATATGCAGCATACCCGGAGGGCTCATGCGCGAGAAGCACCTTCAGCCGGTCGTCCTTCTCCCATCCGTAGTCCCGGACCTCTCTGCCGTCCACGGTTCCCGCCAGGAGAATGCCATCCACTTCCTCCATTTTCCCGTCAAGAAAATGAACTCCCAGAGCTTCGATCTTCTGCAGGAAGGTGTCAAACCTCTCTCCCTTCAGCCAGACCTCATGATTTCCGGTGATATAATACACCGGTGCGATCTTCACAGCCCCCTCAAAGAAGGCCTTTGCAAGACCGTACCAGGTGTGGTGCGAATCCACCACGTCACCGGTAACGACTATGATGTCCGGCTTACATTCCTCCACCCGGTCCAGCAGTCTCTTCTGGTCAAATCCGAAGAACTGATTGTGGAGATCCGATATCTGTACGATCCGGCAGTCCACATCCGCCTCATATCGATACTCCGTCACAACGAGATGATAATTCTGGTACAGAGCAAAGATGCAGAAGGCAGTCCACAGTCCAAGAAAAATCGGGACGGTAACGGTGAATTTCCGTTTCTTCGTCTTATGATGGAATAACAGCATTCCGAGCAGTGCGCCCGGTGCACCTCCCAGCACCGCAAGGGTGATGAGACAGGCTTCCGAGATCCGCCATTTTCCATTTTCTGCCTTCTTCTTATCGATCCCGTAACAGACAAAGGCCAGTATATTAATGATTATCAGGTAGATTACCAGCAGCATATGATCCTTCTTATCCTGCTCCTTCTTATCCTGCTCCTTCTTATCCTGACCCTACTCTGCTATAAATGCGATCAGGGTCAGATCATCGAAGGCTCCCGCAGAGCCTTCAAACTCAGTCACTGCCCCGGAAACCGTGTCTATAAGCGTTTCGGGATCCGGTTTCGTATCGGAAACGGTCTGCAGAAGCCGTTCCTTTCCATATGCATTATGCTCCGAATCCACAGCCTCGGTGGCACCGTCCGTATACAGGAAGAGCCCGTCACCTTTCTCAAGGACAAGGCTTTCATCCGTGAATTCCGCGTCATCAAAAAGACCTAACATGATCCCGCCTTCTATGGTAAGGTACTCCTTCCTCTCACCCAGCCGGATCGGCGGATTATGTCCCGCATTTGCATAGGTCAACGTTCTCTCCGAAGGATCCCATACTGCTGCAAAGACAGTAGCGAAGAAGCCCTCCGGATTCTCCTTACAGATATCCACATTCGAGGCCGTAAATGCATCCGAAGGCCGCTCTCCCCTGAACAGGTGCTCACGGAGGATCTGCCGGGTCATGGACATAAAGAGCGCCGCTCCCACGCCTTTCCCTGAAACATCTCCGATGATGAACCCGACCCTGCCGTCCGCCAGCTCAAAGATATCATAAAAGTCTCCACCAACCTCCTGAGCCGGCTGCATGGATGCCGCGATACGACATCCTTCTCCTTCAAAAGTCTTTCTGGGCGGAACCATTCCGCTCTGGATCTTGCTGGCTATCTGAAGCTGAATCTTTGACTGGGCCTGTTCATAGGTCAGCTTCTTGATATTGTCAATGTAATCCATGATCTCGTCGGCCATGGCATGAAAAGAATCCTGCATGTCCGTAACTTCATCGCGGAATTGATGTTCCCGCTTCGGAAGGTCGATCTCCTTCTTTTTCGAGAAGAGCGTCATCCGTTCGGACAGGGTGCGGATCGGTTTCAGTACCCGGAATCTGATCAGAACCAGAAGCACATTAAAACCGATCGCCAGAACCAGGAATTCGAAAAGAAGAAGATAGATATCTTCCTTTTTCATTACCTCCAGGATCTCATCCATACCGCAGTCGGCACCGATGAATACGACCAGTTCTCCCTCCAGATTATAATACGGCATAACACATTTACAGACATGTCCGTACTGATTATCCTCCACCGTAAGAACTCCGCTCTTATCACCGTTTTTTGCAGCTATTTCACTCTCGGTCAACGGCGTTGCACTTATACTTCCCGGAGGAGCATTTTCATCCAGCAGTTTCTGATCCTCCGGATCAGAGGCTACCGAAACCACATGATGCCTGACATTATTGTCATCAATGGTAAAAAGATACAGATACTTCAGCCCCAGCCCCTTGCATATCTCCGGGATGATTTCCTTCTGAAGATAATCGACATAGGTTTCATCTCCGTTCTCAGACGGTTCAAGATCCTCGAAATCAAATATTCCCCGGGTCAGATAGCTGTTAACCATCCGGCAGGCATTTCGTGCCATCTCACCCCCGGTTTCAACCGCCCGGTCCATCCGGTAATCCCGTGAAAAAACGGCCACGAGTCCCCATGCCATGGCAGCGGAAATAATGCCGAAAAAGATCATCCGCACCAGGATCGGCATACGATGCGTCTTCCTGGAAACGTTTGGGGAATTGCTTTCTTCGGCTTTTATTTCAGTTTTTTCATGAGATTTACGGATACTCATGCTCACTCAGATCCTTTCTAGAGCTCTACAACCTCCGGTGCATGTGTAAATGCGCTGAAGGTTGCCACGGCATTCTTAAAGTAAAACACCTCGGTATTCCCGTCATCTGCAGCATACATGTTCTGCAGGCTCGGATACGCATCCAGCATGGACTGGCGAGCCTCCACACGGTCATCCTCCACCAGTTCTCCTGCCACACGAAGCCACTCTCCGTCCTTAAAGGCGCAGATCTCCACCTTCGGATTCGCATGGATCTGTTTGGACACTTCCTTCACCTTACCCGTCTGGATATAAAGCTTTCCTTCAAAAATATGCACCGTTCCGAAAGGCCGCACTCTCGGCTGATCCCCCTCCGTCGTTGCCAGATAGTATACCTCCGCATCCTTCAGAAATTTAACCACTCTTTCCATGTTCCTTCTCCTTTCCCTTCGGACATGCCTGCTCCATCTTTGTTCTGCAGGTCGATCAGGGTCTCAGACGCCCGCGCAGACGTGTTGCCCGTCCTTTTGCCTTAAATGTCATTGTAACATACAACCGTACAAAATACATCCCCTTGTCATATTCTGCACCCGGAATTATAATGATGAAAACGCACGTTTCGGAGGTGATGACCATGAAGTTTTTGGAGGACCGGATCAAAGAAGACGGTCGGGTATATCCCGGCAACATACTTAAGGTGGACAGCTTTCTTAATCACCAGATCGATGTCGGACTTATGGATCAGATCGGTGAAGCCTTCTATAACGAGTATAAAGACCGGGGGATCACCCGGGTGATGACGATCGAAGCCTCCGGCATCGCCATCGCATGCGCCGTCGCACGCTTCTTCCATGTACCGATGGTTTTTGCCAAGAAGACCCCGAGTCTGAATCTTGGAAATGATCTCTATATGACCACCGTCACCTCCTATACCAAAAAGGCCGACTATAACGTGACGATCTCAAAAAGATATCTGACCTCCGAAGATCACATCCTGATCGTTGATGACTTTCTTGCCACAGGCAGTGCACTTCATGGACTGATCGAACTCTGTAACCAGGCCGGTGCGACAGTGGAAGGAATCGGTATCTGCATCGAGAAGGCCTTCCAGGGCGGCGGTCAGCAGCTGCGGGATCTCGGCTACTCCGTCACATCTCTGGCGATCATCGAAAGCATGTCAGATGAGGGCGGGATTGTATTCCGCTCGGAATAACTTCCATTCGATCACGAACCTTCCGCACTTCGTGCGCAGGTTCTTAGTTTTCTATTCACGTACCCTCCATTCGATCACGAACCTTCCGCACTTCGTGCGTAAGCCGTGCCTCCGGCACTTCCGTTCGTGATGAATCGGAGGGTTCCTGCTTCGCAGAAATCAAAAAAATGCCTTCTGCCATGCGTGCAAGCACGCGGCAGAGGCATTTTTTTGATTTACGTGAATAGTTACGTAGTATTCTACTCCTCAGCGAAGGCGATCTGACCCTCAGCATCCACTGTAAATACTACCGGGTCCGTGATCAGCGTATCGCCATATGCATCCTCGATGCAGAAGCTGTACAGATAGGTTCCTTCCGGAAGCTTATTGTAGGTCAGACTGTCTCCCTCTGCCCAAGTATATGCTTCTCCCTTATCTTCTGTATCATCCAGCTTCATATATCTGGGCTCGATCTGGTCGCCGGCAGCCAGCTGCTTCACCTCACGGGAAGCCATACCGTTCTCGCCGATACCGTCCCACGCACCCTCAATGACCGTGCTGTAGTCAGGATACTGTCTTACACGAAGGTTGGTTGCCTTTCCGTTCAGATTGATCGGACATACATAAACCGTGTACTCATCCGTACTCTCTACAATGAAGGTCTCAAGCACGGTTCCGTTCGGAAGTGACAGCCAGTAACCGTCAAATTTGTCTGAGAAGATACCGGTCTCCCAGTCAGCTTCGACATCATCCGTCTCACCGATCATGTACGCATTTTCATCATCGATCTGCAGAGAAAGGAATGCAGATACAGTAGTAGCGTATCCAAGTCCGGATTCATCCAGCTGGAACTTATAGTTTCCGTCCTGAACTGCCGGCTCTGCCGCAAATGTGATCAGCTTGCTGTCCTTCTCACCCTCTTCATCTGCATAGTTGAAGTAGGTATCATCGGAAATGGAGGACTGTCCGTCCTCTACTGTCCATTCGCCGTCCTCGGAGAACAGACCGTCGTTGTTGTAACCGGTCTCGGAATATCCCTTGGCTACCATATCCACAAGAGACAGATAATACGGACTGATGCAGATACCGGAAAGAGTCTTCAGATCCTTGGAGTCCTCCACCTTCAGCGGATAATAAATGGAAAGTCCGCTGGCATTCGTGTGATCACTTCCGTTCTTGTTATATACGATGCAGTTCTGAAGAGCACTGAGTACCTCCGTACCGTCGGCATAACCGGAACAGTTATTGATGATACCGCCGATATCCACCATGTTGGTATAACCCTCGGACTGGTTGTTACCGCCGAAGTTATCCGCCTGGTTGATCCCTCTGACAACGCCGGACAGATTGCTCTGAGCCGCCGTATAGAGATTTTGTGCATAGTCGTTAAATGCAACCGTGAACTCATCCACCTTATCCAGGTCAACGACCGTCAGAGTACTTCCTGCCTCCTGGCTGCTGGATGCACACTCGTCATAGAAGCTGTCCACGATGACCTTTCCGAGATCTGCTCCGCTTGCTCCCGGATTCTGTGCCAGGTAGGTTCCGTAGGTGGTATAATCCCATCCGCTTCCCGGCTCGGTCTCCTGAGAACCGTAGAAATATCTTGCATAGGTTGCAAGCATATTTGCGGTCTCGATGGTACCCATCAGACAGCAGTCAAAGCCGATAAACTCGAACTTATCCGTCATATTCTGATAGGACTGGGAAAGTGCCTCATTGATCTCTGACAGAGACAGGGTATCACCCTCGTTCAGCTCATCCACGCAGACACCGGAGATGCTTCCGCCGCCGTGATCCCAGAAGATCAGTCCCATTTTGGCTGCCGGATAATTCTGAACGCCCCAGTCAAGGAAGCCGCTCAGTGTTTCCGCTGCACCCATGTTGGAGAGGTCGACCGTATCCACCTTCTCCATATCACCGTTCTGTACGACCCAGCGTTCACACGCCTCTGTACTGAAATAATCGTTGATCCACTGGCTGGTACCGCCGGTCTGGATAACGAACTTCACATTGTCACTCTTCTCTGCGGAAAGCATCTGCTGCAGGTCACTGGTTGCAGAGCCCTGTCCGCTGCTTTCCAGATCCGTACCGCAAAGGTATACGAAGATCGTCCATGTGTCAGCCTCACCCATGGAGGTATCCTTCTTTGCCGCACGGGAGATGGACATCTTTCCGTCCGACCGGTTTACGGACATGGAAATGCTCTTGGTAGTGGATACCGGCTGCTCCTCTGTATCTGCATCTCCTTCAGTTTCGGCCTCCGTTCCTGCATCGGCCTCTGTCACGGCCTGGGTATCGGCACTTGTCGTAGAATCGTTATTCGATCCACAGCCACATACAAGCATCATCATTGCGGCCGTCAGGATCGCTGCTATTCTTTTCTTCATACAGTCCCCCTTTTTTAGAGAAGACTCCCAAAGCAGCTGTCCTGCCACTCCGGGAGTCTTTCATTCCATTTGTGTAACACCAATATTTCGTCTTAGAAGTAACTGCCAAGGCTAAAGCCTGTAGGCATGGGAATCGTAAACATATAAATGGTTGCCAGGATCAGAGCAACGATCGCAATGATCAGAACCACTGCACGGTTCGGCAGTTTCTTAAAGATACCTACCACACCAAGCATGAAAAGCACCAGCGAATAGATCACATTCACGAGATTATAGGTGTCTCCGTTTGTGTTATCCTGCTGCCCTTCCTTCAGAAGTGCTCTTGACTCCTCCAGAAGCTCATTTGCAGTTTCAAAATACTTATCGTAAACACCCGGCATATCAAACGGTGAATCCGCATCGTTTTCTTCCTGCCATTTCAAAGCCTCGTGAAGGATCTCGCTTCCATTCTCTTCGACGTAGTTATCATACTTTTCGGCGATCAATTCAGCCTTTGCCGTATCTCCCTCGGCCTTTGCTATCTCTTCCTCAAACAGGTAATCTATCATTGTGTTGTACGCCATAAGATCGGAAAGATAGTTCTGCAGACCGGAGTTATACTCGGAGTTACCTTCTGATGCAAGGTTGTTACTCTTGGTATAGTTTGTGGCCTGATTACCGCCGTGAAGCGAACCGATCCAGGTAGCCCACGCTGTCAGCAGCGCTGTGATACCGAGAAAGATTGCCACTAAGAGCTCGATCCGTGATTCGGTAAAGAATTTCTTCTTGCCGGACTTACCGGTTGTTTCGGCCGTTCCGTTGCTGTCGTTCTTTACGTCCTTCGCTTCCTTGTCTTCCTTTACCTCATCTACATGTTCTTCAGCCATAGCTCCGTACTCCTTCTATAACGGTAGTATTATTACTCTGCTGCTTCCTCGCCGCCTTCAGCTGCACCATCTGCTGCGCCTTCTTCGCCGCCTTCAGCCGGAGCTTCCTCACCGCCTTCAGCTGCACCTTCTTCGCCGCCCTGGCTTGCTCCACCGATCTCGGATGTACCCTTCTTCAGCTCATAATCAAAATCTGTTCCGTTCATATTGAACTTGTAGGAAAGTGTCTGAGCATCCTTGTTGTAGGTTACGGAGAACAGGATACTGCCGTTCTGCTTAACCTCAAATCCGTTGGACTTGTAATCAACATCATAGCTTACTGTTCCTGTGTAGTTGGTTACTGTAGCCTTGCCGTCCTTAACGTTCATGTTCATGGTTGCATTTCCCATCTCAACGCCGTTAGCTGCTGCCCAATCAGCAAGCGCCTGGCCGTTTACCTTGTCAAGAGTCCAGTCAGTATCAACATCCTTCTGAACGCTTCCGCAACCTACCATGCAGAAAGCCATCATAGCCACTGCAAGTACCACTACTGCGAGTTTCTTCATTCTCTTCATCATCCTTTACCTCCGTGTTTTGATTTGTTGAAAAACTCTGCCGACGAATCGGCTTTCATCTGTGCATTTTATACAAATGAAAAATCTATTTCAAGATAATTTACATGAATGAAAGCTTTTTGGCACAAAAGGCGGTTTTTGGCACGTTCGGCGCGAATTTGGCACGAATGACGCCATTTTTATTTACATATCGTCAGTTATATAGTATACTCAGTTAACTGAAACCGATACGAAATTTCGGTTTTTATGAAGGAGATCATCCAATGAATATCGCCATAGTTGATGACAGCAGAACTGATATCGGACAGCTCAGCGAACTTCTTCGGGAGTATGCATCGATCAATCATCTGGAAATCAGAATAGACGGATTTCAGAATCCGAGGGAATTCACCAGTCTGTACACACCATACAAGTATACACTTGTATTTCTGGATATCTATATGAATGAAATCTCCGGTGTGGCCATTGCGGAAAAGATCCGTAAGGAGGATCGTGACGCAGCCATCGTATTTCTTACCACAAGCCCGGATCACATGCCGGAGGCTTTTTCTTTGCATGCCTACGACTATATTCTGAAGCCCGCAGATAAAAACCGGGTATTCAGAATGTTGGATGATATCACGAAAAAGGAGACAAAAGACGGAAAACTCTTCTCCTTTGCCGACAGGAATGCGGAACACCATCTTCGTTACAGCGACATCATGGTCATCCGCTCCAACAGCCACTATCTTCAGATCATCGACAAGGATATGACCGAATATAAAACACGCATGACCTTCAGCGAGGCGGCCGCTACCCTGTCCGGGGAAGGACGTTTCCTTACCATCAACCGGGGAATGCTGATCAATATGGATCATGTCACCAGCTTCACCGACGGGATCTGCGTGATCAACGGAAGCATCTATCTTCCTTATAATGTAAAAAAACATAAAGAACTGGAACAGACCTACAGGAACTACATTTTCTCGCAACTGAGGCAGAACACGTTACGAGGTTAGCGACCTTATATGAAAGACTATTTTATCATCCTTCTGTCGGAGCTGATGGTGATCCCTGCAGGATTCCTGTGTCTTGCTCCGATGAAGAACCAGTTAAAATACAGCTATAAACGTATCCTTCTCAGGATGGCGTTCTTAATGCTCCTGTTGTTACCGACAGGGGCCTTCTTGAATTACATGTTTGAGTTTCCCCCGAACGTGACTCTGGGACCTATGGTCCTGATTGCCTTTTTTGCTTACCGAAGCTGCGTCACCACAAGCTTCGCCAAAGCTGCAGCCGTATTCAGCTTTGTCCTGGTCTTCATGTCCGTCGGTTCCAATATGGCAAACTTCGTTGATGCAGTATATAATCCCGAATCAGGAGCCAACAGCTTCAGTCTGGCATTCGGTCTCAGCAATCTGGGATTCTCCATCGTCATCTGCCTTTCCCTGTTCCATCTTCTCAGGAAATATGCCAGCTTTCTGATCGATCATATGAACGAGAATCCCATCTGGTGGATCACGGTGGTCATTTCCATGATCTTCCTTACCATGGAACTCTTTATCGTTCCGCTGAAATATGAGACCCTATATGTAAACCGGATCATTTCCGTGTTCCTGATGCTGAATGCACTTGCCTTCTCCATGGAGCTTCTGCTGGGAACCATCTTCTATCATATCGTAAAAAGCCTGCTGAATCTGGCAGATCTCCGTGTACGTAACAGTATCCTGGAAATGCAGGAGAAGGCCTTTCTGAAACAGCAGCGCTATGTTGAAGAAAATGCGCGGATACGTCATGATTTCAAGCATACGCTCCGGAGCATCCTTATGATGGCTGAAAATAAAGATATGGAAGGGATCAGCAGCTTCCTGGAGGAATATGTAAAGACCATTCCCGAAAAAGAGATCATCAACTATTCCGCTAACAACGCTCTGAATGCGGTTCTGAATTATTATGCCACGGATGCCGCAAACCGAAAGATTGATGTTACCTTCCGGATCGAAGAACCGGACCCGGAGAAGCTGCCTCTTTCCGGCACGGAGCTCTGCAGCATGATCGGAAATATGCTGGAAAATGCGGTCTCTGCAGCCGCCGCCCAGGACAGCGACAATCGCTACATCTCTCTTTCTACCAGGATCGTCAACGGAAATGAGTTCTATATCACCGTTATAAATTCCTTCGACGGACAGACGAAAATGCGAAACGGCCACTACCTGACAACCAAAAAATCAGGAAGCGGCATCGGACTTCGTTCCGTCATCTCCACAGCTGAGATGCACGGAGGTATGGCAAACTTCCATCATGAAGGAACTGAGTTTTACTCCGATATCGTGATCCCTCTGAAGCAATAGGACCTCTAAATACCACTGACAGAATGACAGCCTCGGCGTCACATAAAATGTGACACCGAGGCTGTCATTCTATCATTCTGTTTTCTATGCCAGTTTCGGATCATACACGGCCCGCTCTCCGCCCACATATTTCGGACGATATCTGGCCGCCAGCACAAAGGCTTCTCCGATCTTCTTATGCTCCAGCCTCAGCGGAACGACAACCGGGTGAATGTGCATTCCGATCATCACCCCTCCGATATCCAGACCCGCTGTCGCCTTCCGGTTGATATCCTCTACCACCACCGGATCCTGAAGGCTTCCGTAATGCTTTACCGCAAAGGCACCTCCGGCATGTGGCTGAGGGATCACATTTACCTCTTCAAATCCGTACTTCTCAGCCACGCTTCTCTCCATGACAACGGCCCGGTTCAGATGCTCGCAGCACTGCACGGCAAGATCCACCCTGCGTTCTGCCAGTTTGCTGCTGATCACCCGGTATACGGCGTCAACCACCGCATCCGTTTCCCCGTCTGCGGATGTTCCCATCCGGTTCCCGATCATTTCACTGGAGGAGCATCCTACGATAAAAAGACTCCCCTCCTTCATGCCGGCCAGTTCTGCGATCTCATCCATCACCGCTCTGGCGTCCTTTGCAATCTCTTCCACATCTCTCTTCATTTCCGGTTTCACCTCATTCTCTGTTGTTTCACAGTAATATGTCGTTTCATTATATATGTCGTATCACTTCAAACCGCTGAAGCTTTACCTTTTCCTTCGGACCGATACCGCCCTTCTTCCGGGCGATGGCGATCTGATCCTCCACGGTATCCACCCCGTCCAGATCCGGAAGCAGAAGGCCTCTTCGGGCCCCACAGCTTACGATCACACCGTATCTCTTCACATCCAGCTCCTCCGGAGAATCAATCTCCTCCGGTGTACTCAGCACGTCCACATTGATCTCCAGGAGCCTTAGCTCCTCCGGACGGATCGGCTCAAACCGCGGATCCCTGGTGGAGGCGCTGATGGCATTCTGAATGATCTCCTTCGCCAGACTGTCCTCCGTCGGAAGGATGGTTCCGATACAGCCCCGCAGCTGTCCTTCCTTATGAATAGAAACAAAGGCACCCGCCTTCCTGTCTGTCAGTTCTGCCGGAAGATCCTCGGGGATACGGATCACTTCCCTTCTCAGAATGTAGCTTTCCAGGGATCTTCTCGCCAGACGCACATAGACATCCGACTTCTCCGCCCGTTCCGACAGTTCCTTCTCCTTTTGTTCCAGCCATTCCTTCCGGAAATGTCGTCTTTCATCCGTTCCTTCCGGATAGAAGGAACAGATACCATAGCCCACTCCGGTCACATCCTGATGAGAGTAGGCAGTCGCTCTTACCGCCTCTCCGTCAAAGGCACCGGCCATGATCACAAAGGATCGGTGTCCGCACTCCGCGGCCTTATCGCAGAAGCTTTCACCGAAATCAAAAAGCTCCCCGAAGCTGCCCCGTCCGCAGACATCCATGATCCGTTCATCATAGACAGGCCCCTCCGGTGAAAATCCATAGGGTCCGTATTCCTGCAGCTTGTGGGACAGATCCCCGCTGGCAACGAATACCACCCTTCTGCCGGATGCATCCACTGCTTTCCGGATGATTTCACCCAGCCGGTAATGCTCCGTCAGCGACAGACCGGAAAGACCGATCCGAAGGATCTTACCGCTCGAATATTTCTGCCGGATAAACCAAAGAGGAACCATGGTGCCGTGATCCAGAGCCGCATCCCGTTCTCCCTCGATCCCCGCAGGAAAACCCTCTTCCTCCGCGATGCTGCTGATCTGTTCCCGGAGAGAAGCATCATAGGCCTCGTCAAAGGACACATTCGGCACTCCGAACCGTCCGAAGTTCCCTCTTGCATGATACCCCGGTGAAATATGGAAATAATCCGCATAAGAGGTAGCATGCGGACTTGTGATGATGATGGTATCCGGCTTCAGCGCGGCGATCTCATCAGCAACCTTCTCATAGGACGTAATGGTCTCCCGAACCTGCTCCTCACTTCCTCTTCCGATCTTAGGTACGATCATCGGAGGATGAGGAACCATAAATGCGGCAAGTATCGGCATCGTCTTCTCCTTTCCTATCCGTCGGCTTCCCCCCGAAGGATACCAAGTCCATGTTCCAGGACCGGAAGTATTAATTCCAGACATTCCGCCACAGCCTTCGGACTGCCGGGAAGATTGATGATCAGAGTCCTTCCCCGGATCACACTGGCCGCCCTTGAAAGCATGGCGTTGGGAGTATATTTCATACTGTAGGCACGGATCGCCTCCGCGATTCCGGGAACATCACGGTCAGCCACCTGCTTCGTAGCCTCCGGCATATGATCCCTCGGGGACAGACCCGTTCCGCCGGTTGTGAATATCACATCCGGCTTTTCATGATCACACAGCTCCGTCAGGGCATCCACAAGTCTCTGCATATCATCGGACAGAAGCTGCTGCGCGATCACCTCATATCCGGCATCCATTATGATCTCTGCGATCTTCGGACCGCTGAGATCCTCTCTTTCCTTTCGGAAGGAACGGTCGCTGGCTGTGATGACCGCGGCCCGGAACGGGAGCTTCACCAGCTCCACCGTATCTCCCTCCTTCACTTCTCCGCCGCAGAGGACACGCGCAAAGACGCCTTCTCTGGGCATGATGCATTCTCCGGTCTTCTTCTGGATCTCGCATCCGCTATGACACTTCTTTCCGATCTGTGTCAGCTCCAGAAGCACCTCATTGATCCTGAACTGTGTGGCGATGGGGTACCTCTTGAAATCAAAGCCCTCGATCAGGAGATTCTCTCCGAATACCCCCGGCGGAAGCTCCACCGCACCACCGGATCTCTCCCGGAATTCCTCCACACGGTCAGACGAAAGCAGGCTCACCTGCCGGACGCTCCCGGCATGGGCATCTCCCTGCAGACCATAATCCGCGATGATGAGACGCTGTCCCACATTTTTCTTTACGGTTCCCTTCTTCTCGCTGATACAGACAGCAAGTACCTTTCCCTGTTTCATATTACCATTCTCCTTTGAAATATACCATACATATCACCCGCCGATCTGATTCATATTTCTGTCTTCAGGTGATCTGGCAGGACGGTCCACCCTGCCGAAGCTGTGACGTTCCGGCTTCAGTAACAGCCCCTGACGGATCACATTCCTCAGTTCCTCATCAGTGCAGCCTTCGCGGAGCATGGGCAGAAGCGCCGGTCCGTCCGGATAATACAGGCACAGCTTCAGCCGTCCGTCCGCCGTCAGCCTTACCCGGTTACAGTTTTCGCAGAATGCATGGGACATGGGACTGATAAAGCCGACCCTTCCCAAAAATCCCCGGAAATGAATGTACTCCGCGGGCCCTTCTGCGGAAGCGTTCTTTCCTTCATCCTTCGAATGAACGCCGTCCTTTCCAGGATCGGAAATACCGCCCTTCCCCGGATTGGAAATGCCGTCATGGAGAACGGGCTCTGCCGGTCCGTAGACCTTCTCCAGTCCCGAAAGGATCTCATCTCTTGCGATCCCCCGGAACTCACTAGCACAGCCGATGGGCATCAGTTCTATAAAACGGACATCCAGAGGAAGCTCCCTTGCCATTCCGACAAAATCCGCCAGTTCCTCCTCATTGATCCCGCGGATGGGAACACAGTTCAGTTTCACCCTCATACCCATGGCAACCGCCTTCTCTATGGCACGTTCCACCCGGTCCAGGGCATCCACTCCCGTCAGCTTTCGGTAGGTCTCCGGATCTTTCGTATCCAGACTGATATTGATGCTGCGAAGTCCTGCAGCATGGAATTCCTCCAGATACTCCTCCAGAAGAACGCCGTTCGTGGTGAGCGACAGTTCAGGCCGTGAGGGGAGCTGTCCCAGCCTTTGCACCAGTGACTGCATATTCTTCCGTACCAGAGGTTCTCCTCCTGTCAGGCGGATCCTGCGGATCCCCATGCCGGTCAGAACCTCTGCGACCCGATACACCTCCTCCAAGGTAAGGATCTCGTCATGTCGGAAGGCCAGGATCCCCTCCTCCGGCATACAGTACCGGCACCGCAGATTACAACGGTCTGTAAGAGAGATCCTGAGGTAGTCAATGGTCCGCCCATATGCATCCGTCAGCCGTTCTTCCTGCGGTTCCGCCGGACATTTTCCCTGCGATTCCGTAAGAGGCTCTCCCTGAGGTTCACCCGAACGTTCCTTACCTGTCTGTTTGTCATGCTGTTCACGATTCAGTTGTATCTCCGGATCGTCTTTAACGACGATCTTGCATTCATCTAACATTTTGTACTGACGCCGATCAGAGGATCGACCTGCCTTTCTATATAGCTAAATTCTACCATGTTATTATGGATGATACCGGGAACAAAGTAATTATGCCCCCAATTGACGATATCCATATTTCATTTACATCACGTTCCTGTCACCGGGTCAGGTACAGAAGCTTCTCCGGATCCGGCTGTAACCGGAAGCTTCCGGACAGGACCTGTTCCTTCACCTCATTCCATGTGTCCGTATTACAGATCCAGGTAAGAAGTGCATCCGGCGAATCAGATTCATTTCCCTCCGCCGTAAAGCAGATCACCACCGAAAATGCGTCCTCGATCACTCTTTGGAGCCTGCACCGGATGGTATCCTCCGTATCCGATGTAGTATATCGGAAATAATGCGCCCGTAATCCCAAATGAGTGATCCCGCTCATATCCCGGTCCTTCGGAACAGCGATTGGAAATCCCCAGTCGGAAGCGTACCATTTTCCGTTCCTCTTCTCGATCCGGGAGATGTTCTTACAGCCGGTCAGCCTTGCTGCCGCAACGGTCTCCGGATGATCGAAGAATTCCTTCTTCTCCTTCTGCTCCACGATCCTCCCGGCCTCCATCACGCCGATCCTGCCGGCCATACGGTAGGCTTCATTCCGGTCATGGGTCACGATCACGGAGGGTCCTCCATATTCCTGAAGGATATCCAGGATCACATGCTCCATGCGGGTCCGCATATGGTTATCCAGTGCGGCAAAGGGTTCATCAAGAAGAAGTACCTCAGGCCGTGTCACCAGCATTCTTGCAAGGGCAGTCCTCTGGCTCTGTCCGCCGGACAACTCCGCAGGATACTGATCGGCCACATCCTCGATACAGAACTGACGGATCAGCTCATCCGCATACTCCCTGTCAGTCGTGGCGCAGTATACATTCTTCCGCACTGTCATATTCGGAAAAAGGGCATAGTTCTGAAACAGATACCCCACCTTACGTTCTCTTGCGGGAAGACAGATCCTCTGTTCCGAATCATAGAGAACCCTGTCTCCCAGAACGATCCGTCCCCGGTCCGGCTTCTCGATGCCGGCGATACATTTCAGCGTCATGGTCTTTCCGCAGCCGGAAGCCCCAAGCAGAGCGAAGGTATCCTGCTCCGCCGTAAACTCACTTTTCAGCAGGAAGTTTGCCAGCCGCTTCTCGATCCTCACTTCAAGTCTCATGCGGCACCTCCCGTCTCTTCCTGCGCCGTCCGGTCCGGATGCCCCGTCCCGTCCAGTAATTCATCAGGATCAGAATGGTCAGTGAGAAGGTCACGATGATAAGGACCCATTTGAAGGCAAGATCACGATTGCCGCCCTGCATGGCCGTATACACCGCCACGGACATGGTCTGGGTCTTGCCGGGAAGATTGCCGGCGATCATGATGGTAGCCCCGAATTCACCCAGTGCACGCGCGAAGGAAAGCACGGCTGCCGCCGCGATCCCCGGCCACGCCGCCGGAAGGATCACCCTCCGAAGAATGGTAAATTCACGCATTCCCAGGGTTCTTGCCGCGTGGATCTGCGTCTCATCCACCTGTTCGATGGCGCCCCGGGTACCTCTGTACATGACCGGAAATGAAACCACAACGGCCGCGATCACCGCTCCCTGCCAGGAAAAGATCAGATTGACTCCAATGTCGTTCAGAAACCGTCCGAACGCCGAATTCTGTCCGAACAGGATCAGCAGAAGAAAACCCACCACGGTGGGCGGAAGCACCAGGGGGACGGAAAGGATCCCGTCCACCACGTGCTTCCCGCGCCGCAGGTAGGTAACTCCCCAGGCTGTAAGCAGCCCGAGGATAAATGTGATCACTGTCGCAGTGACAGCGATCTTTAATGATATCCATAACGGGGAAAGATCCATAGTATATCTCCCATCAATATCACATTACTCCGTTGCCTTTACAAACCCGTACTTCTCAAATACCTTCATTGCTTCATCGGTCTTCAGGAAATCCAGGAATGACTGCGCTGCGTCCGCATTCTTTGTCGCCTTTACGATTCCGGCAGGATAAATGACCGGATCACAGCTTCCGGCAGGTGCCTCAGCCACGATTTTTACCTTGTCGCTGCCATATGCATCCGTGGCATAAACTACACCGCAGGATACCGCCGAGGTCTCCACCCAGCCGAGCACGGTACGAACATCCGTACCGAAGTTCGCCTTCTTCTCAACTGCATCCCAGAAACCGAGATTGGTAAATATGGTCTTGGCATACTGACCTGCGGGTACGCTCTCGATCTCACCGACACCCACCATGGTCACCTCGTCCTTTTTCACATCCTCGAAGGAAGTCAGTCCCAGGGTACTGTCCGCCGGCACGATAAGGACTACCTTGTTCTCCAGAAGGTTGCAGATGCTGTCGTCCTTCATCAGCCCTTCATCCTTCAACGTGTTCATCTGCTTCTTTGCTGCGGAAATAAAAAGATCTGCAGGCGCACCCTCCTCGATCTGGGTCTGAAGAGCACCGGAGCCTGCAAATGAAAAATTCAGTGTCACTCCCGAATGCTCCGCCTCATACATGGTCTTCAGTTCACCGCATACATCTGTAAGCGATGCAGCCGCAAGGATCGTAAGCTCTCCGCTGATGCTGCTGTCCGTCTTAGCCTCGGTTCCCGCTTCTGTTTTCGCATCTGCATCAGTTACGGCTTCTGTTTTCGCATCCGCTGCAGTTGTCGCTGCCTCTGTGACTGCCTCAGCAGCAGTTGTAGCCTCTTCCTTGCTTCCGCAGCCGCCCATGGTAAAAAGCATGCTCATGGCAAGGATCATAGTTGTTACAGTTTTAATACTCTTTTTAATACTCTTTTTCATCTTTTCGTTCTCCCTGATATAATATGGGATCTGTCAATCCTGACCATCACGTCATGTCACGGCGACACGAAAAGTATTAGCTCCGCCATCAGATTGACAGACTGTCTCTTGTAAATGTACCGGATTTCCCTCCGCTCTTCTCTTCCAGGCGGATATCGGAAATCTCCATGGTCTTATCAACGGCTTTGCACATATCATAAATCGTCAGCAGCGCCACACTCACTCCGGTCAGGGCTTCCATCTCCACGCCAGTCTTTCCGGAGATCCGCACCTCGCAGGTACAGAGGATCTCCTTTGAATCCGGGCAAACCTGAAAATCCACCGAAACCTTCGTCAGCAGCAGCGGATGACAGAGAGGGATCAGCTCCGGCGTCTTCTTCGCCGCCATGATTCCCGCGATCCTTGCGGTTCCGAGCACATCTCCCTTTGCCGCGGAGCCTTCCTCCACGACACGGAGCACCTCTTCCCCCACACGGATCCGTCCGGTCGCTCTGGCATACCGGAGAGTCTCCTCCTTCGCTGTTACATCCACCATTCTGGCTTCGCCTTTTTCATTGATATGTGAAAGCTTATTCATATTTTACTCCTGTTATATATCCTTCGCAGCATCGCTCTCCGGGATGACACTCATTTGCCGAACTGACAATTCGGGAAATGACACACCTCACAGTTCAGGCACAGTCCGCCTTCTCCGTACTTCGCCAGATCAGACGCCTGCAGCCGTTCGCCTGCAAGGACTCTCGGCAGAACCAGATCGAAGATTGTCCTTTTCGCATACATGATACAGCCGGGAAGTCCCAACACGGGAACGACTCTGCCGCTCTGTCCATACGAATCCTCTTCCTTCCGATCCTCCGTCAGCTCCATCGACTGACTCTCCTGCCGATCTCCCTGCCGGTCTTCCGAACTCTCGTTACAGTTCAGATAGGACAGCAGGAACATGGCTCCCGGAAGCACCGGTGCACCGTAACTAATCACATCCGCCCCGGTATCCCGTATGGCTCCCGGCGTTTTATCATCCGGATCCACACTCATTCCACCGCTGCAAAGCACCAGATCAGCTCCCCGCTCTGCAAAATCAAGGATCGCAGCCGTAATGCCCTCCCGGTCATCCGGAAGGATCACCTGACCCATGCACTCTGCTCCGTATTCTTCCATCTTCCGCTTCAGCACAGGACCGAACTGATCCTCGATCCTGCCCTGCGCCACCTCATTTCCGGTGGTCACAAGTCCGTAACGCACCTTCGGGATGGGCAGAATGGAGAAAATGGTTGTATCTCCGGCTATGGTCTTCGCCTTCTGCAGCTTTGCCTCCTCGATCACCAGCGGGATCACTCTGGTTCCTGCCAGCTTATCACCGGCACGGACCGGATAGTCTCCGTGGATACTCGCGATCATCATTTCTCCTAAGGAATTGATCTCCAGCAGCTTCTCCCGGTCGATCTTCAGAAGTCCGGAAACAGCCGCACGGATCTCAATCTTCCCTTCACTGGGAGCCGAAGCCTTCATGGAAGGGTCACTCCCCATGCAGATCTCCCGAAGGATCTCTGCAGCCTCGTCCTCATGCAGCATACCCTCTTTCTTCTCCCAGACATAGAGATGCTCCTTTCCCACATTCAGCAGAACCGGAATATCCTCCTCGGTTACGATATGCCCTTTTTTAAAGACGGGTCCCTTCTCCACTCCCGGAAGGATCCGGGTAATGTCATGACAAAGCACATGTCCCACCGCGTCCTTTGTATCTATCAGTTTCATGTGTATCCTCCCTGAGGAATCTCATCTCTCCCACGCCGGGCTCCTTCGCCTCCGACTTGGGCCGGTGTTTTGTCATATTCATAAATGCTCCGATTTCATACCGACAGATACTCCCGAAGGCATGAAAAAATCCCCTGGATATCATCGAACCCGAACACGGGACAGGATGCTTCTTCCGGGGATATACAGTCGGTCACTATGCAGATCAGCGTAGCGGGATCCGCTACGCTTTCAGGATGCACCTCACGCCGCACCACCTCGATCTTCGGAACCTGAGAGTGTTTAAAACCCTCCAGGATACAAATGTCGGGCGGTTCGGGAAGTCTCCTGATATATTCGGTCAGAACCTGCGGATCGGTCTTCCTCCGAACCTCCATCTGGTATCCGGAGTCCGAAGTCACTACCGCCAGGCCGGCACCGGCAGACAGATATCTGTCACTGTCCGTATCGGGTACCCTTTTGATATGGTCCTGTCCGTCATGCTTTAATACACCGACTGTATAGCCGGTGCGGATGAATTCGTTGATCAGCTTCTCGATCAGTCCGGTCTTGCCGCTGTTGTGGAAACCGGACACGGTAAAGAAGGCCGGGAGGCTGAGCCGTAAAAACTCATCCCGGGTATTCACATTTCTTGTGACTCTCTTATCAAAATCCGTATGCTCCAGACTGATATACTTGGTCCGGACGGCATTCAGGATCTCCATCAGACGGTATTTGCCCCGACGGATCAGATTCTCGATCACGGGCAGGATCCGTTTGGAATAAATAGCAAGCAGCGGATGCACTCTGTCCTCATCCGTCACCACATAGCAGTCATAATCGGAGGATATAAACTCCGCCAGGTATTCCGCGATCTCGCGGTTTACAAAGGGCATATCCGCCGCGCAGACAAAGACAAACTCTTCCTTCGCCTCGGAAAGAATACGCCGGATACCCTCGATGGGTCCGATACTGTCCGCCTCATCATACACCACACGTACACCGGGAGCCTCATAGAGTCCTCTTTCGGCCGCGGAAATAAGAACCTCCGGATAGTCCTTAAACTCCCTGGAGATCCTGCCGATCATGGTCTCATTCTGAAATTCCATCAGGGCCTTGTTCTGCCCCATACGTGTGCTCTTCCCGCCGGCCAGAATGCCGATGGAGAAGGCATGAGTCCCCTTGCTCATGGCAAATATCCTTTTCCTTGTTTATCCTTTTCCAATTTGGAATAAAGGAACACACAGGCACATTGCCTGCTTTAAATCAATTAAACATAAAACGTCGTATGGTCACTCTGTCTCCCACGGAGATCTTCTGACCTTCCGGAAGATCCAGATAACAGTTGCAGGTCATCAGATTACTGAGGACCGAGGATGCATGGCTCTTCGCAGGAAGACTCACATGCCCGTTCTCCACACGGGCCCTGATCAGGCGCCGCATGACATTTACCTTCTCATAAGGAGTGACCAGGATTGCCTCCTCCACTGTCGGGAGAAATGCGTCGCAGCCGGTCAGCCCTGCAGCCAGCGGCCAGAAATACAGATCGAAATTCGCGACGGCCGCATAGGGATTTCCCGAGAGACACAGCACGGACTTCTCGTGAAATGACGCACCGATGGTCGGCGTTCCCGGCTGGATCCTGGCTCTCCGGAATCTTGTCTCTGCTCCGATCATCTCCAAGATCTCAGGAAGAAGATCCTTCTTTCCCACCGACACTCCGCCTGTGGTCAGGATCACATCTGCCTCTTCCGAAGCTTCCAGGATCGCATCCCGGATCTCCTCCGTCTCATCTCTGCAGATCACATGGGAGGCTTCAAAACCGGCATCCAGAATGGATGCTTCCAGCATATAGGCTATACTGTTATATATCTTTCCTTCCGGAGGAACCGTGCCCGTCAGCGCCGCAACAGAGCCCGATCCATCTTCTTCCGTGATATTCTCATTTGGGCTGAAGGCTCCTACCTCCAGCAGTTCCGAACCGGTACAGATGATCCTTACACGGAGCTTTCTGCGAACCGACACCCGGAATATTCCCATGCTTGCCAGGGTACCGATCTCCGTCCGGCCAAGAAGCGTCCCTTCGGGAAGAATGACCTCCCCTTCCCGGATATCTTCTCCGACCCGGCAATAATTCTGATACTGAGATACTCCTTTGAAGATTCTGACCTCCGACTCACCGTAATCCGTATCCTCTTCCCGTACCACAGCGTCATATCCGTCAGGAACCTGTGCCCCGGTCATGATACGATAGGCGGTCAGGGAAGTTCCGTCCGAAGATGCTGATCCGGATCCTCGTTCTGACTTCGTACGGAAACCGTCAACACGGTCTCCCGCCAGGATCTCCCCCAGCACCCTGAGGCTCACCGGATGTTCCTTCGTGGCCTGCTTCACCTCATCAGAACGTACAGCATAGCCGTCCATGGCCGATTTTGGAAAAGACGGCACGCTAAATGGCGCACGGATCTCCTCCGCAAGCACACGACCGGACGAACGGAGCAGGGGTACCTGCTCCGTCTCCGTGATCCGTGAAACGCCTGTCAGAAAGCATTCCAAAGCCTGTTCAATTGTGGGTGCTCCTGACGACATGAAATCCTCCGGAATCATAGCCCTTCCTCATGCGCAGCAGCGCAGCCGAAGGATCTGATGTATTTTACATTTTCTCGATATTCACCGCACAGACCTTATATTCCGGGATCCGCGCAAAATCATCCAGTGCCGCATTTGTCAGCACATTTGCCGGTGAATCAGGGAAATGGAACGGCATCCAGGTTTCACCCTCCGATACCTTACGTCCCACTCTTGCCGTAGCCGTAATGCTTCCGCGGCGGCTGCTGACCTTGATCTTCTCACCGTTCTTAATTCCGAGACGGTCTGCGTCCTTATAATTCACCTCAATGAAGCCTTCTCCTGAGATTTCCATCAGTCCGGGTGCCCGGCTGGTCATGGCAGCCGCATTGTAGTGATACAGGATACGGCCTGTGGTCAGGATATACGGATAGGACTCATCCGGAAGCTCCTGTGAGGGCTTGTAAACAGCCGGATACAGAAGGCCTCTGCCACGTACGGGTTTGCCCACGTGCATGATCGGCGTTCCCAGGGTGGTTTTGTCACGGCAGGGCCACTGCAGGCTCTCTCCCGCATCCAGACGGTCAAAGGATATACCTGCAAAGCTGGGTGTTACGGAAGCGATCTCGTCCATGATCTCCGATGCGGTCATATGCTTCTGGGGATAACCCATGGCATTCATCAGATCGATCAGAATGTCCGTGTCCAGACGCATATCTCCCTCTACGGTCACTGCGGTACGGATCCTCTGAACACGTCTCTCCGTATTCGTAAAGGTTCCTTCCTTCTCCGCATAGCTCCGGCCCGGAAGGATCACGTCGGCATACTTGGAGGTTTCCGTCAGGAACAGCTCCTGAAGAACGAAGAAGTCCAGACTCTCCAGCGCCTTCCTGATATGCTCGGTATCCGGATCCGTCACGATGGGATCCTCGCCGAAGATATAGAGACCCTTGATCTTGCCTTCGATGGCAGCCGGGAATACCTCGGTGGCCTTCAGACCCGGATTCGGGCTTAAGCTTACGTTCCATGCCTTTTCGAATTTCTCGCGCACCTCCGGATTGTCCACCTTCTGGTAGCCGGGGTAATCCGTGGGCTGTGCGCCCATGTCGCAGGCACCCTGCACGTTGTTCTGCCCACGCAGCGGGTTCACGCCGCAGCCGCTCCGTCCTACCTTACCGCAGATCAGAGCCATATTTGACAGGCTCATAACGCCCTCGGTACCGGTGGAGTGCTCGGTAACGCCCAGACAGTAAATGATGGGCGCCTTGCCGGCGGTTGCATACATTCTTGCAGCCTCCACCAGCTTCTCCGGATCGATGTGGCAGATCTCGCCCACCTTCTCCGGTGTATAGTCCTTCACCAGCTCCTTCAGCTTGTCGAAGTCCTCAGTGAAATTCTCCACATAATCATGATCGATCAGGTCTTCCTCGATCATCACATGCATCATACCGTTTGCAAATGCCACATTGGTTCCCGGACGCAGCTTCAGGTGGATATCCGCCTTGGAAGCAAGTCCGATGGAACGGGGATCCACAACGATGAGGCGGGTCTTTCCACGCTCTACGGCCTGACGGATCTGCATACCCACAACCGGATGTGCCTCCTCCGGATTCGAACCCACCAGAAGGATACAGTCCACATCATGGGTGATATCATAGATCGGGTTCGTCATGGCACCGGAGCCAAGGGTCTTTGCCAGACCCGCAACGGTTGCGGAATGGCATACACGTGCACAGTTATCGGTATTATTGGTTCCGAAGCAGGTACGAACCATCTTCTGAACCATGTAAATATCCTCATTTGCGGAACGTGAGCAGGCAAAGCCGGCCAGAGCATCTCCGCCGTACTTCTCCTTCAGTTCCATAAATCTCTTTGCCGTATAGGAGATTGCCTCCTCCCAGGTTGCAGGCTCCAGTTCTCCTGTCTCCCTGTTACGGATCAGCGGAGTCTTTACACGATCCGGAGAGTTCACGAAATCAAAGCTTCCGTTACGTCCCTTTACGCAGAGCAGACCACGGTTGGAAGGTCCGTCCGCCGCTTCCACATCAACGATCTGATTATCCTTCACAATCAGATAGAACTGACATCCGGTTGCACAGTGCGGGCAGGTGGTAAGCACACGTTTGGTCTCCCATGCCCTGTATTTATCACGGCGTTTCAGTGTCAGCGCACCGGTGGGGCAGGCAGCGGCACAGTTTCCGCAGGACTCACAGCCCGTGGTCTTCCAGTCTGCTCCGAAGGGTGCTTCCACGGTATGGAACACACCTGTCCGTCCGCTCTGCAGAGTATGATTCTCCGCAGCCCGGTTGCAGGCGCTGATACAACGCTGGCAATGAATACATTTGCTGGGATCGTACTGGATATACGGATTGTCCGCCAGCTTCGGGAGCTTGTCCTCGATATTCCGGCGGGAACCGAGGTAAGGCGTATCCTTGATCTCATATTGATTGCATAATGCCTGAAGACGACAGTCTCCATTCTTCGGGCAGTTCATGCAGTCTACGGTATGATTGGAAAGGATCATCCGCAGCATTTCCTTCCGGTACTCAGTCAGTTTCTCGGACTCGGTGGTGATCACCATTCCATCCTCGATCTTGGTACGACACGCCGCAAAGGTACTTCCGTAGCCCTCGATCTCAACCATACAGAGCCGGCAGGAACCGATATCACTGTAATCCTTCAGATGACACAGGGAAGGGATCTCAATTCCCTGCTCCCGGCAGAAATTGATGATCTTCTTTCCTTCTTCCGCTTCATATTCACGTCCGTTAATGGTGATCTTTACCATTTTCACTGTCTTCTCTACCATGCGCATCTACCCCCTTCCATCGAACCACAGCCGAAGTGGTCGCAGCGGAGGCAACGACCTGATTCGCGCACTGCTTCTTCCTTTGTCATGGGGATCTCCACATGTTCGAAATCCTTACGGCGCTCGAAGGGATCCCGTTCCTCGATCTCGGCACGACCGGTGGGAACACATTTATTCGGCTTGGCAGCCGGGGCTTCAGCCTCACAGAAGATCTTGTGATGATAGCCCAGATATTCATCGATGTTATGAGCGGCAACCTGTCCAGCAGCAATGGCATTGATGGCCGTCGAAGGTCCTGTGACACAGTCTCCTCCGGAGAATACTCCGTCGGCCCCATTGATCATGCACGCCTCATCTGCCAGGATCCTTCCCCGTTCCACAGGGATACCGGCCTTTTCAAAATCAGCCACATCACAGCGCTGACCAACGCCCAGGATCAGATAATCACATTTGAAACGATAGGGATATGCGCTGGAATGCTCGGTGGTCACCAGACCGAACTTATCGTACTCTCCGACGATCTCCGGCTGAAGCCATACGGCGTCAACCATATCGGGATTGTCCTTCTCGGTTTCCAGATGCAGGAATGAAAGCAGTGTACGGAAGCGTACGCCCTCCTGCATGGCGCTCTCAATCTCGCTCTCCAGAGCCGTATAGTCGTCTCTCTTTCGTGTAAAGACATGTACGGTCGACGCGTTCAGACGGATTGCGGTACGTGCGGCATCCATCGCCACATTTCCGCCTCCGATCAGTACGACCTTCTTTCCGGTCAGATTGATCTCGTCTCCGCGGGCAACCGCCTGAAGGAAATCCGCCGCAGGGATCACGTTTTTGCAGTTGACATTCTCCACGGGCATACGGTTTCCAAGCTGAGCTCCCAGTCCAAGATAGACCGCATCGTACTTCTCACGAAGCTCCTCAACCGTAATATCCTTACCGATCTTTGTATTGGTATGAACCTCAATATCTCCGGCAGCAAGGATGGCACGGATATCCTCATCCAGACGCGCCTTCGGAAGCCGGTACTCAGGAATGCCGTAACGAAGCATGCCTCCCAGCTTCTCATGCTCATCGAAAATAACCACCTTATGACCCATCAATGCAAGGAAATAAGCCGCCGTCATTCCGGAGGGGCCTCCGCCCACCACTGCGATCTCCTTGCCGGTCTTCACATTCGGAGCCGGGGTCTTCACCTGATCCGCTGCGATCTGATCCACTGCATACTTCTTCAGTCCGCGGATATTGATGGGATGATCGATGATCGATCTCCGGCACTTCTTCTCACAGGGATGCTCACATACCATGGCACAGGCCGTGGGAAACGGGTTCCGGTCACGGATGATATTGATGGCACCTGCATAATCCCCGTTCTTGATCATGGCAACATATCCCGGAACATCAACATGGGCCGGGCAAAGTGTCATACAAGGAATCGTCTGCAGAGAATCCGTAGCACATTTCTTATTCTTAATATGGCTTTCATACTCATCCGCAAATTCGGTGAGACTGTCCAATACCGTATTCGCCGCAACAACACCCACGGCGCAGTCAGCCGTCTCTGCGATCATTTTGCAGAGATTCTCAAGCTTCGTCAGCGTCTCCTCCGTCGCATCCCCATTCAGGATGGCACGAAGCATACGCTCGGCCTCTACCAGACCGTCCCGACAGGGAACACATTTTCCGCAGGACTGGTTCATGGACATCTGAAGAATGGAACGATACATGACCAGCGGACACATTCCAGGCGGATAGGATGTCATTCTTGATTTAAACTTATTCAGGGCGATATCCATACGATCGTTGATATTACCCCTGACTGCCAGTTTTCTTGTCATTCGGTACCTCCTATTTTCAGTGAAGTTTCCCCGGGATCACGATTCATTACCGGGAGCATTATGACCTTTCTATTTTACCATATTTTACACACTATGTGAAGTATACAATCCCTTGTGACTCTGTCAAGCAATCGTTGGCACGATTTCTATCACACAAATTATCCTCGGCACTATGGCTGGTCACAGATGCCTTTCTCGGCCCGGCTCGCGCCTTATTTGCGGGTACCCCTAGCGGTACTAAGCGACTCACGTCGCTTCGCTCGTGACTCGCCAAGTACCGAGACCCGCTATGACCTCGAAAGGCATCGTGCCCATTTTTCATAGTGCCTCGTCGAATGGTCAATCTATAGATACGCCGGTTATAACCTTCCACGCTTGTCTTGCTGGCTTAATCTGTGAGTTTATATTCGGAACACTTCCTTGTACAGGGTATGTATATCCTTTTCCGACCTTCTTATTCGCCTCGTATGCCGAGAGTATATGTGCCTTGATTTGTTCAACTATCCGTCTTTCAAATGTCGGCTTTTTCAGTTTGTTTACGACTTCATTTAATCTTCCAGATCCTTTCTTTGCAAGGATCTTCGCCAGATTGTTTCCGCCACGAATACTCCAGCTTGCATGATTATGCTTCATCCGTCTTGCTATCACGCTACCAATGTGATTTTCCATCGTTCCAAGATTTCGATATTCTAAGTTCTCTGGACTGTCTGGTATCAGAAGATCTCGTTGATTATATGGGATTAATCCGTGTCGATTGTTGGAAAAATAAGCAATCAACCGTTCAGCCTTTTCAATCTCATCACCATCGATCAGGCTGTTCCTGTATATCTCGAGATATTTAAACAATTCATCCAGTTCTTTCTGCTCCAGCAACGAATGGATTCGTTTTGCATGTTCCGGGTATGGCACATTTTCTTTGATGGCCTTGTTTCTATGAAACGGATCCAGCTGAAATACCGTATCAGAATCACAGATATTCTTTACCCATTCAGCTCCGTCTGCATTCATGATCCGAAGCTCAACCTCATCCATGTTATATATCTCTGCGATAGCCGCTTCTCTGTAGGCCTGAAATTCAGACGATGTTGAGAAACCTGCCACAACAACCTTTCCATCCAGGCTGTATCGGTTTTTCCCGGTCTTTTTCCATCCGTCATAGGCTATGCCAACCTTGATCTCACCCTTTGTGTTTCTTTCGCGCTGGAGCCTGACATAGACACCATCCGTTTCCTCAAAGAGCACGGGGGTTTCTTTTTCTCCGGATACATTTCCTGCTTTGTGCTCCTTCACAAGCTGCCGTTCATCTTCGCAAACGGCCTCGCCTAACGACTGGATCACGTTCCATACACCCATAGCACTTATGGATTGTCCAGTCATCTCAGTGATCCTGCTTGCAGTTTCACGATAGGACGTCTCCGTGATCGAAGAAACCATCTGCTCAGCCATGTTCATTGAGATCAGGCCGACTCCGGATATCTCGAGCTGCTCATCCAGCAGATGGACAAACTCTTTCAGTCCGTCCTCTCTGGTAACCTCATAAACCCGACGTCCGTACTCAACCTCACCATACACGGTCTTTACGGTTGTTTTTCGCTTCCCCTTATTCCGGTATGCCCCCTTATCTCTGGTTTCCATGAGATAGTCATCGTATCGTTCCAGAAACTCCTTGGTATAATCCCTTGCCCATTCACATACCATCCGGAAAGTATTTTGTTCAAAAGCCTTGAAAGTCAGCTCGGTTTCATTTAACATAGTATTCATCACATAGCTCCTTATCGATTTTGTCTGCAAACTAAATAATAAGGTTAATTTATGTGATTGTGAAGAGGCTTCGGCCTCTTCTTTTTTTATTATTCATGCCAATGATAATTATACTCTATGATCCCTTGTCATCGGTCGAAAACCTGTCTTCTTCCGGCCATGACCTCTCTGTAATCCTCCAGATTTTTAGCCAGCAGTTCGGGGATATTCAGACCGTACGGACACTTCGGAATGCATTTCCCGCAGCGGATGCATTCAGCCGAACGCTCCATCTCCTTCTGCCAGTATTCATTATCCCAGTTAAGACCGGGAGCGCGGCGCATCAGAAGGCTCATACGGTTGCACTGACTGATCACGATTCCCACCGTACACGGCATGCAATAACCGCAGCCCCGGCAGAATTCACCGGACAGTTCCTGCTTCTCCTTCTCAATAAAGGCTGCGATCTCCTCGTCCATCTCCGGTGTTTCCTCCATGAATGACAGCCAATCCCGGAGTTCCTCCTCCCGCTGAATGCCCCAGATGGGAACCGCTCCGTCAAACTGACTGATAAAGGCCATGGCAGCCCTCGCATTTGTGATGAGTCCGCCTGCCAGACCCTTCATGCAGATCAGCCCCACATTTCGCTCCTCACACATCCGGATCAGTTCCAGTTCCTGCTCATCCGCAAGATAACTGATGGGATACTGCACCGTCTCATAGAGCCCGGATCCCACCAGTTCCTTCGCGATCCCGATCTTATGGGCCGTTCCGCCGATATGACGGATCTTTCCCTGCGCCTTCGCCTCCATCATACATTCATACATCCCGGAACCGTCTCCCGGCTTCCAGCAGGTATCCATAAGGTGGAACTGGAAAATGTCCACATGATCCGTCTTCAGATTCTTCAGGGATGTATCCAGAGTATCCCAAAACTCCTCCGGTGTTTTTGCGGGTGTCTTTGTGGCGATATAGATATCCTCCCGCTTCACATATCCTGTACCGAAGGCCTCTCCCAGCTTTTCCTCGCTGTCACTGTAGGCTCTCGCCGTATCAAAGAACCGCATTCCCCCATCGTATGCCATACGAAGAAGCTTCACGGCCTTCTCCATGGTGACACGCTGGATCGGAAGTGCTCCGAAACCGTTCTGCGGAACGGTGATCCCCGTTGTTCCGAGCGTTACATTTTTCATAAACCGCCTCCTATCTCACTCACCCCGGTGTCAGTTTATATACGAAATCAGGAAAAGCAGCAGGCCGGGTTCCAAACTGCAACCCGGCCCTGAGCTGTAACCCTTTATTCACTTTCCCTCATGTAATCCTCCAACAGCTTCTTCATCTCCTCTTTAACGGATGCCGGCTTCGTGATCACCGCATCTCCGCCCAGCGCCAGGACCCAGCCGAAGAACTGCCTGCTGACGGCCACATCCACATTTACGGTAAAATGCTCCTCGTCATAAGGCCGCATGCTGACATCCTTCCCGAACTGGTCCACGATGACATTCGAAAGATAATTCTTACAACGCAGCGTGACCTGCTGTTCCTTTCCGTCAAACATCCGGAAACGCTTCTTGGTATAGACCGCCTTGTCCTGAGCACGGAAATTCTGCGTCCCCTTCCGTCTCACGTTCGTCAGCGTGATATCCGTCATCTTATCCACCCGGTAATGCTTGATGAACCCGGCGTCCTCATCGAAGCCCACCATATAATAATTCTCATCATCCCAGCAGAGAGCCCAGGGACTGATCTGATACTCCGCCCCGTCATGACGGAATTCCTTCTCCCCCTTCAGGTTCCAGCTGAAATACCGGAAGCGGATCTGCTTTCCTTCGATCAATGCGGTATGGATCGCATCAATGGCATAATAAATGGATTCGTCCATGTTCTTGATCCGGCCCGCCACATAGACCTCGCGGTCCAAAAGCTTCGCGTCATGGACACTCACCAGGGATTCCAGCTTCCGGATCAGCTCTCTGGTCTTCCGGACCGTAATGAATTTGGAGGACTGGATCGCATCTACCAGGAACTTCAGCTCGGCGATCTCAAATTCACGGTTCCCGCAATGATAGTAGGTCATCGCACCCACACGTTCCTTCACGATATCCATTCCGAAATCATTCAGGGCCTCGATATCATCATAGATACTCTTCCGGTTTGCCGAGATATCGTACTTGTCAAGCTCCTCTATGATCTGCGGCATGGTAAGATAATGATCGTCGTCGGTCTGTTCCTTCAGGATCTTGGACAGATACAGAAGCTTCAGTTTTTGATTTGCTCCTCTGGACATATGCCCCCCTTAATAGTCGACACCCTGTCCCGTACTCGGGTCATAGAAGTAAGTGACATACCCTGCTTTATTAAACTCACACTGGATCCCATCGATCTCTGCATAAGAATCCTTCACATAATAACTGCCTTTTCCGTACCACCAGCCGGTGGAATCCTTATGCCATTTATATCCGCCGTCTCCGCAGGTTCCGTTTTCCCTGATATAATAACCCTCTCTGAAATACAGAGAGTCCTCGAAGGAATACGCCATCTCAGCACCCCAGATCGGATCAAAATAGTACCATTTACCTCCCAGCTTCTTCCAGCCGGTCACACATTTTCCACCGGAGGTCGCATAGAACCAGGTATCATTACCCGCATCGATCCAACCGGTACCGTTGATCCATACTCCATCCTCGTTGAAGGCATAAAATGCCCCGCTCTTTCCGATCGGACTGGTGTCGGCGCCGCCGCAGGAAACCATCGCACCGCTGTAATAGTCAAAGAAGTAATACTTCGAACCCACCTTCATCCAGCCGGTCTTACAGGAACCGTCCGCATTGACATAGATCCAGTCATATTCGTCTTTTTCGTCATTGACGTCCCTCCAGCCCTTGGGATACAGGTCTCCGTTCTTGTCAAAGTAGTAGATCTTTCCATCGATCCGATAGAAGACTTCCCTCATATAGTAATTTCCGTCATCATCCGGCTCCGGCATTTTGTATCTCCACTTTGAACCGACCTTGACCCACTTGCATTTTGCAGTGTATTCCGATTCCTTCGGCTCATTTCCGTATCCCGGATATCCCACGAAGATACCGTCATGGAACTCGTCAAAGACATATCCGCCTGCTTCAAAATAAAACCAGTAGTCATCCACCACATGCCATCCCTTGGAAACCGTCTTGCCGGTGTTCTTATTCACCAGCCTGGCATAACTTCCACCGTAACGTTCACCGTCCTTCGTGGACCATTTCCATTGACCGCCCTGGACTTCCGTATGATACTCGGCCGCCTCTGCTTTCCCTGCAGCTGCGGGCAGGAACAGGACTGCCACTGCAGCAAGTGCCAGCATCAGTATGATTTTCCGCAAACATACCTTACTCTTCATGCAAACGCCCCCTTCTTGTCTATTGTCCTTATTACGATCCAGCTCATTCATTTTCGGCCTTTCGCAACTGTCTGTTCTCATCACATCCATTACTCTTCCGTCTCTTCATCCGTATCTTCTTCCTCTTCGGCTTCCTCTCCGGATTCCTTCAGACCCTTCAGTGCGCTCAGGACATTGGAACCCCTGACACTGGAAAAAAGAAGGTATGCGCTTTTTTCATGGGTATGCTTGATCTTATACAGTGCCTGATCCGCCATCTTGAGAAGCGTATCCAGATCCGCCGTATCCGAAGGGAACCGGGCCACTCCGATACTCGCCGAGATCTGGAAGGTATGATTCTGTTCTCCCTTCTCCTCCGTTACCAGATGCGCCTCGATCGGTTCATCCATACGATCGCAGATAAGCCGTCCGACATTCTCCACAGCCTGAAGATTGGAGGCATTCCGGAAGATCACAAGGAATTCGTCACCACCCACACGGATCGCAGTACAGCGCTTCTGTCCCAGATTTGCCAGCCGCCGGCCAACCTCCTTCAGGACCACATCTCCCATATCATGTCCGTAATTATCATTAATAGGTTTGAAATAATTCAGATCCAGCGAATACATTGCTATAGGATAATTCTCCGCATCCTTGATCAGTCCCTCAAGATAATCCATACCGTAACGCCGGTTATAAAGACCGGTCAGCACATCCGTATTGGAAATCTTCTCCAGATGTGCGTTCATCTCCCGCAGCTCACGGGTCTTGTCCTCCACCATCTGCTCCAGGCGGGCATTTTCATTCTTCTGCTGCTGGATCAGTTCCTCGGAAAGCATATTCGTCAGAAGGGTCTTACACATGATGACATATGCCATAGAAACCATGATGAAGATAAAAACATCCTGAGAATCAAAGAATTTGACCATAAAGAGGATCACGGCGGTCAGTACCAGAACCAAGGCATTTACCCAGTAAATTCTCGAGAAATGCTTTCTTATATGGCTTTCCCTGTTATCCAGCCGGGATTCCTGTTCGAAATTCACCTTGTCCAGTTTTCCGAAAGCAAAGCCCAGCGCAAAAAGCACCATGAAGACCAGATACAGGATGTCCAGGAACTCACTTTCGGACTCCTGTCCCACCAGGAGTTTCGCCGTGTAGCGGATCTCCAGAGCATTGTTCAGCAAAAGGGAAATGATAATGACATAATACGCGGGCACATGCCTCTTCAGGCCTGACTTATATATGACAAGCAGGACCATCAGTAACGTGAATACCGAGACGAAATAATACAGAATTGTATTCAGGTTTTCCAAATTGATCTTGTAAAGCGAATTTGCATGCTCGAACGCACATTGTGAAGTAACAAAGGCAATGATGGTCAGCACAAAGGTATCCACCATGAGAAGTTGGAAATCGTTCTTCCTAAAACGTATACCGGCGTAGCTGACAAGTCCGCCCACGTAGAAATAATCGGGAATAAGATAGAGATTGTCCGTGATGGTTTCGATCACGGAATTGTCGGGCGTCACATAGTTCTGAATGATCCACATGATATCTCCCAGAAACCATACCAGGATACCGATCATGAACCAGATTGCCGCCTTCCGGTAGAGTCCGATGGAATCCAAAGATTTGTAGATGAGAAGCGCGGATGAAAATGTAACGACAGGGGACGCACAATTATAAACCACATCCCATTCCAGGAACGTAGCCACCGCAAAGAAAATGCAGCTGACGACCGCAACAGCAGCGATCGCATACTTGATATGGTTTTGTTTTTGATCGAAATAAGTCATACGACCTCCCCCATAGTTTTCAATCAAAAGCCCCACCAACACTACTCATAATCATTATACAGATTTTACTATTGAAATACAACTGTTTTACTGCGCCGCAAGCCTTGCGGTGCACCATGCGATCTGAAGGTTGAAACCGCCTGTAAGCGCATCCAGATCCAGCATTTCTCCTGTGACCCGAAGTCCCGGAAAACGCTTCACCTCCATGGTACGAGGATCGACCTCCTTCACGGAAAGTCCTCCTGCGGAAATGATGGCCTCATCGAACCCGCGAAGTCCTTCGACCGGAAGCTGAAAAGCCTTCAGAGTCTCCACCAGTCTTCTGCGGTCCTCCTGGGTAATATCATGAACCCTCTTCTCGGCAGGGATCCGGGCCACGGTCAGGACCACGGGGATCGCAAGCCTGGGAAGCAGTCCCTCCACTGCATGATTTGCGGTTTTATTCTTTGCATTTTCGAAGTCACGTAGAATTCTCTGATCCAGCTGCTCCGCAGAAAGCGCAGGCTTCCAGTCGATCCGGAGCTCCAAAGCCTCCTTCGGACTTCCCTCCGGTGTAAAATACTTCTGAAGCAGACCCGATGCGGACAGGATCAGCGGACCGCTCACGCCAAAATGAGTAAAGAGCATCTCGCCGAATTCTTTAAACACGGGTTTCTTCGGTTTTGAAAGACGATAAACGGAAGCCTCCACATTCTTCAGAGAAAGACCCATCATGGGCTTACAAAGCCGAATATCGCTTCTGAAGGGTACCAGAGAAGGCTGGAAGGGACGAACCGCAAGGTCTAGAGACTTCAGAAATTCCACGCCTTCGCCGGAAGCGCCTGTTCCGGGATAAGAGATCCCGCCTGTGGCCAGCACGACCACATCGGCCTGAAGCGTCGATCCACCGGACAGACGCACCTTCCATCCGGTGATCCGGTTCTGAGGATCAGAAGCATCATCGATGTTCTTCATGGCTGATCCATAAACCGGGGAAACCGCAGTCACATGGGCAGAAAGGCGCACCTCAACTCCTCTTCGCTTCATTTCCTGCTCAAGCGTCCGTATCACGTCCGAGGAGTGATCCGATGCCGGAAAGACGCGATTGCCGCGTTCCACCTTCAGCTTCAGCCCCCAGGACTCGAAGGATTCCATCACAGCCTGCGGCGAATAGGCGTCAATGGCACTGTACAGAAATTTCGGATTGGACATGACGTTCCGGAGAAAGGTCTCGGAATCACAGGCATTGGTCAGATTACAACGGCCTTTCCCTGTAATAAAAAGCTTCTTTCCCAGCTTATCGTTCTTCTCCAGAAGAACCACCTTATAATTCTCTGCAGCGTGGATCGCCGTCATCATTCCGGCTGCTCCACCGCCCACGATGATCATCTGTTTCATACTGTCTCCCATTTCCGTGTTTCTGTTCTATCTGCCATATCGCGCATATTGAAATCAGCAGGTGTGTAGATTAGATACACCTGCTGATTCTTACGTTATTTGTTCAAGATCATTCCTGATGGAATTCGCTTTCATGCCTCTTCGCCCGCTTTCGGTAATCGGGCTCAGCCCCTGCTTCGCAGGGCACAAACCCTTCGGGTTTGTGGGCACGTACGGTTCTCGTTTTGCCTGATGGCAAAACGGAACAACCTTATGTTCCGGCTAAGGAAGCCGTCACATAACCCTCGCTTTGCTCGGGCACAAACCCTTCGGGTTTGTGGGCACGTACGGTTCTCGTTTTGCCTGATGGCAAAACGGAACAACCTTATGTTCCGGCTAAGGAAGCCGTCACATAACCCTCGCTTTGCTCGGGCACAAACCCTTCGGGTTTGTGGGCACGTACGGTTCTCGTTTTGCCTGATGGCAAAACGGAACCTATACAGGGTAGGTCATATTGTCGCTGTTTCCTTTGGTAACGTCGATCTTCTTCTGCTGAGCCTCACGATACTCGAAGAATTCGGTTGCAACCTGCGGGAACAGTGCATAGGACAGAACATCCTCATCCTGCTGCTTGTACTGCGCGATCGCCTTCTCCATATCTGCCAGCTGCGGCTTGATCAGATCAGCCGGACGGCAGGTGATAGGCTCTGCATCACCAATGGCCTTCTTCTGAACCTCCGGATTGAAGGGCTTAACGGTCTGACCGTACTTACCTGACAGAAGGTCCTTGGACTGCTGGGTGAACATTTTGTAACGCTCGCCCAGGATTACATTTAATACTGCCTGTGTACCTACGATCTGAGAAGACGGAGTTACAAGCGGCGGCTCACCGAAGTCCTTACGTACTCTCGGAACCTCCTCGAGAACGTCCTTCAGCTTATCCTCCTTACCCTGCTCCTTCAGCTGGGATACCAGGTTGGAAAGCATACCGCCCGGTACCTGGTACAGAAGTGTCTTGATATTTACGCCAAGCACCTTGGTGCTCATCAGACCGCTCTCCAGATACTTCTCACGAAGCGGTGTGAAATAATCTGCGATCTCGGCCAGAAGGTGCTGATCTAAACCGGTATCGAACTCGGTTCCGCGGAAGGTCTCTACAAGAACCTCTGTTGCAGGCTGGGATGTTCCCATAGCCATCGGAGACATAGCACAGTCGATCACATCGCAGCCTGCCTCAACGGCCTTCATATAGGTCATGGCAGCTACACCGGAGGTGTAATGTGTATGCAGCTGGATCGGAAGCTTGGTACCTTCCTTCAGCGCCTTTACAAGCTTCTCTGCCTCATACGGCACAAGAAGACCGGCCATATCCTTGATACAGATGGAATCTGCACCCATTTCCTCGATCTCACGAGCGATGTTTCTCCAGTAATCCAGAGTATAAGCATCACCCAGTGTATAGGACAGCGCGATCTGAGCATGACCCTTTTCCTTATTTGCCGCCTTAACTGCAGTCTCCAGGTTACGGAGATCGTTCAGGCAGTCGAAGATACGGATGATATCGATACCGTTTGCGATGGACTTCTGTACGAAGTACTCTACAACGTCATCCGAATAATGATTGTAACCCAGAATGTTCTGGCCACGGAACAGCATCTGCAGCTTCGTATTCTTGAAGCCGTCCTTCAGCTTACGGAGTCTCTCCCACGGATCCTCCTTCAGGAAACGAAGGCAGGCATCAAAGGTTGCACCACCCCAGCACTCAACGGAGTGATATCCTACCTGATCCATCTTGTCTATGATGGGGAGCATATCCTCGGTGGTCATTCTTGTTGCGATCAGAGACTGGTGTGCATCACGCAGGACAGTCTCGGTGATTCCTACTTTTCTTGACATAGTATTCTCCTCGAATTATAAACTCAGTAATTTGCTTAATGAGACGTTTTATCTTCGCCATGCTGCCTCTCCACATGCTTCGCATGTGTCGATGCTACGGCTTCGCCGTATACATCCGTCCGCATCTTGCGATCCCAGCGAGCAAGCTCGCGGCTCGCAATCCGGCCGGATGTGCATGGCTCAGTTAGTGCACGTTAAAAATCGCCAGGAAGGTACCCGCGGCGACCGCAGTACCGATAACTCCCGCCACGTTGGGGCCCATCGCGTTCATCAGCAGGAAGTTGGTCGGATCATATTCCGCACCCACCTTCTGTGATACACGGGCTGCCATCGGCACGGCGGATACTCCGGCAGAACCGATGAGCGGGTTGATCTTGCCCTTCGTGACGGCACACATTATCTTTCCGAATATGACTCCCATCGCCGTTCCCAGGATGAAAGCAAGAAGTCCGAGCAGTGTGATCTTCAGTGTGCTGACCTTCAGGAATGCCTCTGCGCTGGTGGTTGCACCAACGGAGGTACCCAGAAGGATAACTACGATATACATGAGTGCATTGGAAGCAGTCTCTGTCAGCTGCTTTACAACGCCTGACTCACGGAACAGATTACCAAGCATCAGCATACCGATCAGCGGAGCTGTGGTCGGAAGGATCATACATACAACCAGTGTTACTACGATGGGGAAGAGGATCTTCTCCAGCTTTGTCACCTGACGCAGCTGAGGCATCTTGATCTTACGTTCCTTCTCCGTTGTCAGAAGCTTCATAACCGGCGGCTGGATGACAGGTACAAGCGACATGTACGAGTACGCCGCGACGGCGATCGGTCCCAGCAGCGTTCCGCCCATTCCCAGCTTACCTGCCAGGAAGATGGATGTCGGTCCGTCCGCACCACCGATAATGGAAATTGCTGCGGCTTCCTTGCCGGTAAAGCCGAAGGCGATTGCCAGGAAGTAAGCACCGTAGATACCGAACTGCGCCGCCGCGCCCAGAATGAAACTGGGCGGATACGCGATCAGCGGTCCGAAATCCGTCATGGCACCGACTCCCATGAAGATCAGGGACGGAAGGATACTCCACTCATCCAGCTTGTAGAAGTAGTGCAGAAGTCCGCCCTCCTGAATGATGTCCGGGAACATATTTACCAGGAACATACCAAATGAAATGGGAACCAGCAGAAGCGGCTCAAAGCCCTTGGCGATCGCAAGATACATGAAAAGAAATGCGATCAGGATCATGATATAATTCTTCCAGTCCAAGGTGGCGAAGCCGGTCTGTTCTGCTAAATTCCGTAATATATCCAGCATCTTTTATCCTCCTTATCCCACTGCGCTGTGCAGTGGTGTATCACCATGGTAATGAAAAACTAGTTCAGAGTTGCCAGTGTGTCACCGGCCTCTACTGCACTACCTACGCTTACATCAACGGTTGCTACTGTTCCGTCTTCCGGCGCAACGATCTCGTTCTCCATCTTCATGGCTTCAAGGATCATAAGTACATCTCCGCGCTTAACAGCCTTGCCTGCCTGAACCTTTACACTGAGGATCTTACCGGGCATCGGGGATGCTACGGTCACACTTCCTGCTGCGCCCGAAGGAGCTGCTGCCGGTGCAGGTGCTGCTGCCGGTGCGGGTGCTGCTGCCGGTGTGGGTGCTGCCGGTGCGGGTGCCGCTGTCGGTGCGGGTGTTGCTGCGCCGCCCATCTCTTCAACTGCGACATCGTATGTGTTACCATTTACTGTGATTCTGTAATTCTTCATGATTTTCCTCCTAAGTATATGAAATCCTTTGATTTAGTCCTTATCTCACCCTGCGAATGGAACGAACGACCAGCTTGTCGTTACTTGCCGTATATGCCGGCGGGTGAACAGTTGTCGATGTCGACGTTGACGTTGACGCAGATGTTGAAAGGTATGCCTGAAGAGCTGCTGTGATCACGGCGATCAGCTCACCATCCGTAACCTCTTCTCCGGCAGCCTGTGCAGAAGCCCCTTCCTTTCCAACGGTTCTTGCAGACTGAGCTGCTGCAACCGGTCCGGCAGGGATCTGTGCCGCCTTCCTCTGCATTTCATTCTTCGAATTTGCGGGCGGCTTGGGAGCGCCCGGAGCCTTGATCTCCTTACCGAGGATCTTCGGAACAAACCGAAGCAGGTAAATGATCACGGCGATGAAGATCAGCACACAGAATACGACGCCCATACCGACGCCCATGTTCTTTGCACCGTTGATCAGAAGCTCTGATGTACTGTACACTGCAGATACTTCACATTCTGTAGCAGTGTAGGGATAGACCTGATTATAAGCACAGAGATAATCTATCAGGAAATGCTCCGCGCTGTCCGTACGGAAGCCCAGTTCCTGGAACTGCCGTTCCGATTTAACAAATTCTTCGACATCCTCGAAGCCGGCAGAACTTGCATACTGCTGAAGCATGGAAACCTGCTCTGCATACTGGTTCTTGAAATCGTCGGATTCGATCCATGCGTCGTACTTCTTGTTCTTAACAAAGGAAACCGTAACTCGTACATCGCGGTTTTCACATTTAACGATAATGGAACAGAGAATATCTCCCTTTGCTCCGTTTTCAAAGGATATCACATCTTCAGAGGTGTCATACCCTGTTTTCTTACCGACCTGATCCGTGGTCTGTGCCTGCCGGAACCCTGCCACAGCTGTCTTTTCTATATCCTCTCCGTCGCTCAGCAGATACTCCGCCTGTTTCTCGGGTACATCCGCAAAGCTCTCAACGATGGACTTCGTCATTGAGATCATGATCGACTTGTCATATTCGAAGTTCATTTCCGCTTTTGTGGAGCAGGCTGACAGACAGAAGAGACACAGCAGACTCAGGATCAGTACTAATCTTTTCTTCATACTTGTCTTCTCCTTTTACAGACTGGCGTGTTTCTTCGCCGGTCCTTCTTCCTGCTTGGTTGCCAGCATTTCAAATGCGGCAATGACTCTCTTTCTTGTTGCATCCGGCTCGATGATATCATCCACATAGCCGCGCTTTGCTGCTGCAAGCGCACTGCTCTGAAGCACATCCAGCATGTCTGCAAGATTCTTCTCCTTCTCAACCTTGTCATCTGCGGAAGCAATCTCTGACGGATAGATGATACGTGCCGCCAGCTTGGAATCCATCATTCCGATCTTCGCAGAAGGCCATGCATAGACCATATCTGCACCCAGAGACTTGGAATTCATGGTGATGTATGCAGAACCGTATGCTTCGCCCACGATCACGGTCACCTGCTCAACCGTTGCCTGTGCATAGGCAAAGGACAGAGCTGCAGCTGCTGAGGAGATCGTCTTCTCCTCTTCCATGGTCGCTGCAAAATTCTTTACATTTACAAGGGTGAGTACAGGGATGCTGAAGGCATCACAGAAATTCACGAACTTTGCTGCCTTGGTAAGACCGGCGGAAGTAGCGGTCGTGTCTGCATTTGCAACACAGCCGACGGTTGCGCCGTTCAGACGCATGAAGCCGATCTTCATATCCTTGGCGTATGCCTTCTTTACTTCTACAAACTGAAGATCATCCGCGATGTTGGTAAGGATTCCCTCTGCATCCATGGACTCGATGCCGGGGATAGTACGATTCAGTTCATCGCCACAGTTGATCATGGCGATATCCTCATTGTTGGAAGGAAGCATACCTACCAGTTTGCGGATCTCGGAAAGAACCTCTGCCTCGGTATCGCATACTGCATCTACCAGGCCGGTATTCTCGCTGACATAGGAAGCTGCGGAGGTATCAACCTTACCCTCGTAGTTTCCGTCTAAAGCATTCGGACTATTAACGAACAGTCTGGAATCCTTTGCGGTCATAAAAGTAAAATCAGTCAGGGACGGGATCATAGCCGTTCCTCCGCCGCAGGTTCCGAAGATAGCAGTGATCTGAGGGATCACACCGGATGCCTGTGTCATCTTCCGGAATAAACGTCCGAATGCTGTCAGTGCATCGGTCGCCTCCTGAAGACGCAGTCCTGCACAGTCTACAAGACCGATCACCGGCGCGCCGCACTTCATAGCCAGATTGTAAAGATTTGCAATCTTCTTTGCATGCATCTCGCCGATGGAGCCTCCCAGTACGGAAGCGTCCTGACTGTACACATATACCAGTTTCCCGTCGATCACACCATAGCCGGTAATGACTCCGTCCTTCGGAGTATCAAACTCCTTCAGATTGAAGTCCGTATTCCTGGCTGTGACATAAGCACCGATCTCAACAAAGCTTGAGTCGTCAAGGAGCGCCGCGATACGCTCGCTTGCTGAGTACTTAAGTTTCTCGCTCATTTCTAGTCCTCCATTTTGTTAAATAATACAAGGGTTTCTTTGACAAACCCAATTTCGCCCAATATATTGTATTACTTTTGTCTTCTCATTTCAACTTGAAAATGAAGGAATTTTATCAATTTTCTGACATGTTCTGGATCATAAGGGAAGGGGGTTCCCTACCCGCCCGATCACCGCGCAGATAAAAAAGAAACCTCCGTGTAACAAATTGTGCTACACGGAGGTTTCGTATTTCTTTATTTAAATGTTGTGATCACATCACGGTTTTTCATGATATATTCGATCAGCGAGATCACTGTGAGAAGTAATGCCAGATAGATCAGCCCCTGCTCGATCCAGAACACCGCTCCGTCTCCGGGAAGATTGGTTCCGGATACCTCATTAAAGTCACAGATCAGCATGATCACGGTGAACATCTGTACAACGGTCTTCACCTTGCCCCAGATACTTGCGGAGATGACCTTTCCGTTGTCGGCCGCGATAAGACGGAAACCGCTGATGGTAAACTCTCTTGCAATTATGATGATGACGATCCATGCCGGAAAACGTCCCTTGCTGCAGAGCGCTATGATCGCCGAACAGATCAGAAGCTTATCCGCAAGCGGATCCATGAACTTTCCGAAATCCGTCACCCAGTTATTCTTCCTGGCCAGATATCCGTCAAAGAAATCCGTTACCGATGCCAGACAGAAGAACAGGAGGGCCCACCATTTGCCGCCTGAAATGTCCGGTACCAGCATGAAGAATATAAATACGGGGATCATTATCACTCGTAATATCGTAAGTTTATTTGGCAGATTCATCTATAATCGCTCCTTTAACCGTTTCCCCAAAAGACATAAATCGCATTATACGCCTTTTATAGAGGGAATGCAACCTTTTGGCTTAAATATCACTCATCCTCTTCCAGTTCTGCAGTCAGATCATACTCCGCCGCTCCGACGATCCGGGCGGTCACCATGCTTCCGGACATCAGTTCCCGGTCAGCGGATAGGAACACCATCCCGTCCACATCCGGTGCATCCCTGTAGGTTCTTGCAACATACACATCCTCTTCCGGCAGATATCCTTCCACCAGGACCTGAAACTTCTTTCCGACAAGGGACTCATTTTTATCCAGGGAGATCTCCTGCTGCAGCTCCATGATCTCATCCCGGTAGCGCTCCTTCGTCTCCTGCGGAAGCTGGTCCGGCATGTCGGCCGCTATGGTTCCCTCTTCTTTGGAATAGGTAAATACGCCCAATCGGTCAAATTCCAGGGTGTCCAGTGTTTCCAGAAGCGCCTGATGCTCCTCCTCCGTCTCTCCGGGGAAGCCGGCGATCAGGGTGGTCCGGAGTGCAATATCCGGAATCCTTGTCCGAAGCCGCGCCACCAGCCGGAACAGCCCCTCCTTCGTAAGGATCCTTCCCATCCGCTGAAGCACGCGGGTCTCCGTATGCTGCAGTGGCATATCGATATAATGTACCACCTTCGGTTCCGTGGCGATGGCCTCGATCAGTTCATCGTTGATCTCCTCCGGATAACAGTACAGAAGCCGGATCCACTCCAGGTCTTCTATCTCACCCAATCGGCGGAGAAGCTCGGGAAGCTTCTTCTCACCGTAAATGTCCCTGCCGTATACCGTAGTCTCCTGCGCCACAAGGATCAGCTCCTTCACGCCTTCTGCAGCCAGCTCCCGCGCCGTCTTCACAAGGCGGTTCATGGGAATGCTCCGATAGGCACCTCTGAATCTCGGGATCGCACAATAGGTACATTTTTTATCACAGCCCTCGGCGATCTTCAGATATTCGGTATAGGGACGGTTGGTGATCCTGCGCGGACTCTCCTCCGTGACGCGGTTTACATCCGGGAAAACGGCGATTCCCCTTTCCCCTGCACGAAGCCTGTCAAGCACCGTCGCGATCTCCGTAAATCCGGTGGTCCCGAGAAATGCGTCCGCCTCCGGTATTTCCGTGCTGATCTGTTCCTTATACCGTTCCGACATGCAGCCGGTCACGATCAGATACTGCAGAGTGCCTTCCTTCTTCAGCTGAGCGATCTCGAAGAGAGTCGAGATACTCTCCTCCAGAGCATCGCCTATAAAACAGCAGGTATTGACGATCACCGCATCCGCATCCTCCGGAAGCTCTGCCAGCTGATATCCGTGTGCCGTCAGGATTCCCAGCATCTCCTCCCCGTCTACGGTGTTCTTATCGCAGCCCAGGGATACAAGTGCCACCTTAAAATCATATGCAGTTGTCGGATTAACGTCTGTCATTTGTAGTATCCTGCTCCCATATCTCTGTCAACCCAAAACTTATAGACCGAAGGATCTTTGCAGCCTCGTCTGCTGTTCAAATTATTATACTCTTCCGTGGTGCATCAGTGCGGCCTGATAGGTATTCACCATCAGCATGGCGATGGTCATGGGGCCTACGCCACCCGGTACCGGAGTGATCTTGGAAGCAACCTCTGCGCAGGAATCATAATCACAGTCACCGCAGAGCTTCTTTCCTTCCAGTCTGTGGATACCCACATCGATCACGGTAGCGCCCTCTTTAATATAGGAGCCGTCGATCATCTTCGGCTTTCCGATAGCCACCACCAGGATATCCGCACGCTTCGTAACCTCTTTCAGGTCCTTGGTATGGGAATGACAGATGGTCACGGTACCGCTCTCGCGAAGCAGGAGCATGCCCATGGGCTTACCTACGATGTTACTTCGTCCGATGACCACGCACTCCCTGCCGTCGATCACCACATTGCTGCGCTTCAGAAGCTCAATGATACCGGCCGGTGTACAGGATACGAAGCCTCTCTCACCGATGGACAGACGTCCCACACTTTCCGGATGGAATCCGTCCACATCCTTATCCGGGGAAATGCGGCGGATCACGCGGTCCTCATTGATCTGCTTCGGAAGAGGCAGCTGTACCAGGATCCCGTCCACGGTATTATCCTCATTCAGCTCATCGATCAGCTTCAGGAGTTCCTCCTCCTTCGTCGTTTCCGGAAGCTCATAGGACAGGGACTTGATACCCGTATATTCACAGGCCTTCTTCTTGTTGCTTACATAGACGCCGGAAGCCGGATCATTTCCTACCAGGATCACCGCAAGGGTCACCTCGATCCCGTCCTCCTTCAATACTGCAACCTTATCCCTGATCTCATCCTTAATGTCCTGGGAAATCTTCTTTCCATCAATGATCTCTGCCATAATCTCTCCTTTTATCATTTACATATCAACACTATTGTATCACCCCATCCCGAACAGAACGGGGACTTGGCACCTATGCTCTGCTCGGCATAGATGGATCAAACTCCGGTTCCGGATCAGAAAAGTCCTACGGTCACTCCGTTCTCATCGATACCGATCCTCTCGGCTGCAGGAACCTTGGGAAGTCCCGGCATGGTCATGATGGAACCTGCGATGGCCACAACAAAGCCCGCTCCTGCGGACACATAGACCTCACGGATACTGACCGTAAATCCTTCCGGCCGTCCCAGAAGCTTCGGATCATCGGAAAGGGAATACTGAGTCTTGGCCATACATACCGGCATCTCTCCGAAACCGAGTGCCGTCAGGTCCGCAAGGGCCTTTCTTGCTTCTACCGTATATTCCACATCCTTTGCTCCATAGATCTCGGTTGCAATGACACGGATCTTCTCCTCCAGCGGAAGAGCCGTATCATAGATCGGATGGTAATCGCTCTTTTCCTCTTCCAGAAGACGAAGCACCTCTTCTGCCAGCTCGGCACCGCCCTCGCCGCCCTTGGCCCAGACCTCGGACACGGTAAGCTTTACGCCCCGCTCTGCACAGTAGTTACGTACATATTCGATCTCCGCATCGGTATCGGACACAAAGCGGTTCAGCGTCACCACCAGCGGAAGTCCGTATTTCTTCAGATTCTCGATATGCTTTCCGAGATTACAGATTCCCTTCTCAAGTGCTTCCAGATTCTCATCGGACAGCTGATCCTTCGGGATCCCGCCGTTATACTTCAGTGCACGGACGGTTGCCACAAGAACCGCCGCATCCGGACGGAGCCCGGCCATACGGCACTTGATATCCAGGAATTTCTCAGCCCCAAGGTCCGCACCGAAGCCGGCTTCCGTTACCACATAATCCGCACTGCGAAGCGCGGTCTTGGTTGCACGTACGGAATTGCAGCCATGGGCGATATTTGCAAAGGGCCCGCCATGAACGATGGCCGGTGTATGCTCCAGCGTCTGGATCAGATTCGGACGGATCGCGTCCTTCAGAAGAACGGTCATCGCTCCGACCACCTTCAGGTCCGCTGCCGTTACCGGCTTGCCCTGATAGGTATAGGCCACAATGATCCGTGACAGACGCTCGGACAGGTCGTTGATATCCTCTGCCAGACAGAGGATCGCCATTACCTCGGTAGCTACCGTGATGATGAAATGATCCTCACGGACCACGCCGTCCATCCGCTTTCCCATACCGATCACGATATTGCGAAGGGCACGGTCATTCATATCAAGGCAACGCTTCAGCACCACCCGCTTGGGATCGATCCCAAGGGTATTTCCCTGCTGAAGATGGTTGTCCAAAGCTGCGGCCAGCAGATTATTTGCACTTGTGATGGCATGAAAGTCACCGGTGAAATGCAGGTTCAGTTTCTCCATTGGAACCACCTGGGAGTAGCCTCCTCCGGCCGCACCGCCCTTTACTCCAAAGCAGGGGCCCAGCGACGGCTCACGTAGAGCGATCATGGTCTTCTTTCCGGCACGACGAAGCGCATCTCCCAGTCCGATGGTAACGGTGGTCTTTCCTTCTCCTGCCGGGGTCGGGTTGATGGCCGTTACCAGGATCAGCTTACCGAAGGGTCTGTTCTCGATTTTTTTCAGATAGTCATCCGAGAATTTACCCATGTAGGTTCCGTAGGACTCGACCTCGTCCTCGGTCAGCCCCATATCGGCTGCGATCTCACGGATCTTCTTCATTTCCGCCTTCTGAGCGATCTCAATATCTGTCAGCATTTTCTTTCTCCTGTTTCTAAAAACTCTCTTCGCTCCACCCCAAATAACATACCATCGAATGACAGGTCATCAGTCCGACACTCAGGCCTGCATGAACTCTTCGAACTGATCCATGGTCATAAGGATCTTACGTGGCTTGGTCCCCTCCTCGGGACCCACCACGCCAGCGTCGGCCAGCTGATCCATGATCCGGGCCGCCCGGTTAAAGCCGATCCGGAACACTCTCTGAAGATAACCGATGGAAGCCTTCTCCTTCTCGATCACCAGACGTCCGGCCTCTTCGAAGTATTCGTCGTAACGTTCGCCTTCCTCCTCCGCTGCAGCGGCAGAACTGCCTCCACCGCCGGATGCTCCGGAATTGATGGACTCCGCCACAGACTCATCATACTCCACATCACCGGTCTGTTTCTTGATATAATCGGTAACCGCAAGCACCTCTTCATCGGATACAAATGCGCCCTGTACACGAAGCGGCTTCGGAACGCCTGTCGGATAGTAAAGCATATCGCCCTTACCCAGCAGCTTCTCCGCACCGACCATATCCAGGATCGTTCTGGAATCCACACCGCTGGAAACCGCAAATGCGATCCGGGACGGCACATTTGCCTTGATGAGACCCGTGATGATATCCACGGAAGGTCTCTGGGTCGCAATGATCAGATGGATTCCCGCTGCACGGGCCAGCTGGCAGAGACGCACGATGGCATCCTCCACCTCGCCGTGAGCCACCATCATCAGGTCGGCCAGCTCGTCGACGATCACGACGATCTGAGGCATGAATCTGAAGTCCGCATTCGACAGATCGTCCGGATCCGCCGGATTCTCGCTCACCTTCTTATTGAAGCCCTCCAGATTCCGCACGTTGTGCTTTGCAAAGAGCTTGTAACGGCGCTCCATTTCCTGCACTGCCCAGTTCAGGGCTCCGGCTGCCTTCTTGGCATCCGTAACCACAGGGATCAGCATATGCGGGATCCCGTTATACGCTGCCAGCTCCACCTGTTTCGGATCCACCATGATGAGCCGAACCTCCTCCGGCTTCGCCTTGTAAAGGATACTCATGATGATGGTATTGATGCAGACGGACTTACCGGAACCCGTGGCACCGGCGATCAGCATATGCGGCATCTTCGCGATATCGCCAATGATGGTCTGTCCGCCGATATCCTTACCGATGGCAAAGGATATCTTTGATTTTGCATTTTTAAATGTATCGTTGTCGATCAGTTCCCGGAAGGAAACCATCTGGTTCTCCTTATTCGGAACCTCGATTCCTATGGCTGACTTGCCGGGGATCGGCGCTTCGATCCGGATATCGGCAGCAGCCAGATTCAGCTTGATATCGTCCGACAGGGACAGGATCTTGCTTACCTTCACACCCTGCTCCGGTGTCAGCTCATAACGGGTTACGGCAGGTCCTCTGCTGTAATCCGTGATCGTCACATTTACGCCGAAGCTTTCCAGAGTCTGCTTCAGCTTGATCGCGGTCTCACGGACATCCGCATCTCCCTTATTTCCGCTCTTCTTTGGGGGATTCAGAAGATTCACAGGCGGGATACGGTACGGCCGCTTCTTCGGCTTCTCCATCGTCTGCTGCATTTCCTGCTGGATCTGTCCGGTGGCCTGAAGTGTATCCTGATGGGTCACCTTTGTTTCAACCGGCAGTTCCTCCAGTCCGTCCGCATAGACGGGTTCATTCCCTTCCTCTGCAGCCGCGGGAGTACGGGCTGTCCGGGATGCCCCGGTTCCTGCTGCGGTGACCGAAACTCCGGCACCTGCCGTCTGTGTAGAACTGCTTCTTGAAGGAGCCGTTTTTACAGCAGGCTTTGCAAATGCACTGTCGCTGTAGTCGTCATCCTCCTCGGTATAATCGGTCTCGGTTTCCTGATCCCAGTCTCCGCCGACCTCGTCATCATAGGACTCTTTCGCCGGCGTCAGATCGAAGAAATCCATGGCTGTGGCTTCCTTCTTCGGGAGCTGTTCCTCCTCTTCCACAACCCTGGACATGGCTCCGTTCCGGAAGGATTCGTCACTCGGAACCGAAAGTCCCCGGTCCGGCGCAACAGGTACCATTCTGTTGGGACGCGGTTCCTCCTGCTTTGCAAATACAGATTCCTCTTCGCCCCGAAGCTTCTTGTCGGCCACCTTCTTTCTGGCAGCCGCCTTCAGATCCTCCATCTCATTCTGGTAGGGATCCGGGATCAGTTCCTGCATCTCTTCATCAGGCACCACTTCCTGCTTTGCCCTGTCCTTTGCACCCTTCCGTCCCTTCTTCGGACTATCCTCCGATTCACGGACCTCCAGGTCACTGATGATGGCTTTCGGATCCCTGCGACGTCTCCGGATCACCGGCTCCTCATCCTCGGCATCCTCGTCCTCATCATCATAGCTGTAAACATCATGATAGTTAAATGTAAAGATCTTCTTCACCATGGCGATCACTGAAACCCCCGTGATCTGGATCACTGCCACGATCGTAAGCAGCACCACCAGGATCACAACGCCGACCTTTCCCACCATGTTATACAGGAGGGAAAGCAGACCTCCGAAGAAGAATCCGCCGCCGGCATGCTCACTGTAGCCATCCATATAGAGTGACTTGGCCGTCACCGCATCCATACCATGGACCAGCTGTGCGATGAAGGAACATACCATCATCAGAACACCGATCCAGATCAGTTTCCGGATGATGCTCTTCTTCGGTCCGTTGGACAGGATAAATGCGGCCGCCAGGAATGCATAGACAGGAAGCAGATACTGGACCCATCCGAAGAGTCCGAAGAAGAATCCGCTGATGACCCGTCCTATGGCTCCGCAGATACCGAAGTTGCTGCACAGCATAAAAATGCCCACTGCAAGATACACAAAGAGATAGATCTCACGCTGGCGGGCCGGGCTAAGCCCCTTCTCATCATCATCGTTGATGATGCGGGAGGTTCTCTCCTTCGGCTTCGCCTCTGTGGATCTGTTGCGATTCGCAGTGGTGTTTCTTTTTTGATTTGCAGTCGTCTTCTTTGCTGCAGCCATTCTTTCTCCTTTACCGCCGAAACGGAGCAGCTTTTAACTGCTCCGATCTTCGGCGACTTACTTTATGATTACATTACGAAAACGATCTCATTTTCATCCTGCAGCTCAGCTGCCGGGATGTAATTGTCTTCATATGCGGTTCCGTTCACTGTCATGGATGTGAAGCCGGACTCCTTACCCTCCGGATTCTTAACCACGATGTGAAGCTTCTTGCCACGGAACAACTTGTCGATCTCGAACTCCTTCCACTCGGGAGATACCGCCGGAGCGATACGAAGTCCGAAGAAGTCGGGGCGCATACCCAGGATACCCTCTACGCATCCGACCATAACCGTGGATGCGGTACCTGTCAGCCAGTGTACATGAGAACGTCCGTGGAACGGGCTCTCCTTACCCTCGGTAAACTGACCGTGAGAATACGGCTCCAGCTTACGGATCTCAGCCTTGTCGTTCATGGCTGCAGGTGCAGACTCCATGAAGTAAGTGAAGGCTCTCTCGCCATGTCCGCGAAGGGCCTCGGCGAGGATGATCCATCCCTGAGGCTGTGAGAAGATACCGGCATTCTCCTTGGTGCATGCATTGAAGAGAAGCATCAGCGCACCGTCGAAGGCGTGCTCCTTGTACGGCGGATACATAACCATTGCGCCGTAATCGGTATTCAGCTCGCGGTATACACTGTTCAGCGCCAGATCAGCCTGCTCCGGAGTTGCAAGTCCGGAGATAACGGACCAGCTCTGGGGATTCAGCCACATGGAAGCTTCCGGATCGGTCCTCTGCCCGATCACCAGACCGTCGTCCTTGAAGCCGCGGATGAAACGGTCCTCGTTCCAGCAAAGGTCCTGGATCGTCTTCTCCAGCTTCGGCTGGATCTCATCGATATATCCGAGATAGATTTCATCCTTCTTGTACTCGGCAAACTTCCGGATGATGGTCATCGCATAGTACAGCTGGAATGCCACGAAGGTGGACTCACCCTCCTTACCCAGTCTGAGGCAGTCGTTCCAGTCTGCGTGAAGACCTGCCGGCATGCCGTGATTTCCAAGACGGTTCATGGAGAAATCAATGGCCCGCTTCAGATGGTCATAAACCGTTCCGTCATCCTTGTTCGCATACGGGATCACCTCATCGATGAAGGAAAGATCACCCGATTCGGAAATGTACTTGTAGATCGTCGGGAACAGCCACAGTGCATCATCTGCACGGTAAGCCGGATGTCCGGTCTCTCTTACGTAGGACTCATCGTCCGGAGTATCCTCATGTCCCGCATTGTGTGTGAACTTAACCAGCGGAAGTCCTCCGCCGTTGTCTACCTGAGCCGAAAGCATGAAGCGGATCTTCTCCACTGCCATCTCCGGTGCCAGGTGGATCACGCCCTGGATATCCTGTACGGTATCACGGTAGCCGTAGCCGTTCCGGAGACCGCAGTAGATAAAGGACGCTGCACGTGACCAGATAAAGGTCATGAAGCAGTTGTATGCATTCCATGTGTTGATCATTGCATTGAACGGCTCGCTGGGAGTCTTTACCTGGAAATGAGACAGCTTCTCGTGCCAGTAGCCTACGAGAGTCTCATACTCCTGATCAACCACTGCTTCCACATTGTCATAGGAAGCCATAACCTTCTCGGCGTCCGCATCCTCCTTCATGCCAACAATGAAGGCGATGGACTTGGACTCGCCGGGAGCCAGTGTTACCTGTGTGGAAAGTGCGCCGCAACCGTTTGCGTTGAAGTTCAGCGCATTGCCCAGATCACCGTTCTCCACGCCCACGGGGTTGCCGTAGCTGTGGTAAGCGCCCAGGAAGGCTTCCTTATCACCGCAGTAGGAGCTGATGTCCGCGCCGGCCAGACCGAAGAACTTGGACATGGCCACATTTCCGTTGACTGCTGCAGTCTTCTTCACGTACTCATTTGCAACCTGCTTGATCCGGTTGCCCATGAAGTAGGTTCTGGTGATGAAAAGCGTGTACTGCAGATTCACCTGATCCTGCTCGTAGTTGCAGTCATTTGTGAACTCCGCATAACCGGTCAGTGTCAGGCTTCTCTCCTTATCGGAGTTGTTGGTTACCTTTGTATACCAGACCTCATGTGTGGAATCCAGCGGCACATAGTACATAACGTCCGAACGGATCCCCGCATAGTCGGTCTCAAATTTCGAATAGGCTGTACCATGACGAACCACATTCTTGTAGGTGGAAAGATCCTTTCCTACCGGCTGCCAGGAAGCAGACCAGTAATCCTTTGATTCATTGTCCCGGATATAAATGTAACGGCCGGGCTGATCAAACTGATTGAAGACATATCGAAGGATACGTCCGTTGGCACCGGACTTGGCAAAGCTATAGCCGCCGGCATTGTTGGAAACGATGGCACCATACTCGGGAGAGCCAAGGTAGTTGGCCCAGGGAGCCGGTGTATCCGGTCGTTCGATCACATACTCTTTCTTGGATTCGTCGAAAAAGCCATATCTCATAAAACGGTAACTCCTTTACATTATATTTGCACCCCTGCCCCGGCGGCCGGCGGATATGCCGGCCGCCAAAGGCAACTGACAGGAAGATTAATTATCTGCGTCCTTCAGGCTGAGGCTGATCTTACCCATGCGATCCACCTCAAGTACCTTTACGCGAACTGCGTCGCCGATATTTACAACATCCTCAACCTTGGCTACACGATGCGGAGCCAGCTTGGAAATGTGGATCATACCGTCCTTGTTCGGTGACAGCTGTACAAATGCGCCGTAAGGCATGATCCGTACAACGGTTCCGTCGTAGGTCTTGCCAACCTCGATCGGATCTACGATGGAGTGAATGATCTTCAGGGCCTTGTCGATACCCTCCTGCTCTACACCGCAGATGTCGATACGTCCGGAATCATCGATATCGATCTTAACTCCGGTCTCCTCGATGATGCCGTTGATGGTCTTACCCTTCTGACCGATCACCTCACCGATCTTATCCGGATCGATGTTCATGGAAACGATCTTCGGTGCGTACTTGGAAAGCTCCTTACGCGGCTCGGGGATCGCCTTCAGCATAACCTCGTTCAGAATATACATACGGGCTTCTCTTGTTCTGGAGATAGCCTCGCGGATGATGTCGTCTGTCAGGCCGTGGATCTTGATATCCATCTGGATGGCTGTGATACCCTTCTCAGTACCTGCAACCTTGAAGTCCATATCTCCGAAGAAGTCCTCAAGCCCCTGGATATCTGTCAGTACTACATAATCGTCATCTGTCTCGCCTGTTACCAGACCGCAGGAGATACCTGCTACCGGAGCCTTGATCGGCACACCTGCAGCCATCAGGGACATACAGGATGCACAGGTGGAACCCATGGATGTGGAACCGTTGGACTCAAAGGTCTCGGATACGGCACGGATCGCATACGGGAACTCATCCTCAGACGGGATCACCGGAAGAAGTGCTCGCTCTGCCAGTGCACCGTGACCGATCTCACGACGTCCCGGGCCGCGGGATACGCGGGTCTCACCTACGGAGTATGCCGGGAAGTTGTAGTGATGCATGTAACGCTTGGAGGTTACATTCGGATCCAGACCATCGATCTTCTGAGCCTCGGAAAGCGGAGCCAGAGTTACGATATCGCAGATCTGTGTCTGTCCTCTGGTGAACATAGCTGAACCATGAACACGCGGGATCAGATCAACCTCTGCAGCCAGCGGACGGATCTGGTTGATGGCACGGCCATCCGGACGCTTGTGATCCTTCAGGATCATCTTACGTACTGTCTTCTTCTGATACTGATACAGAGCATCACCCAGAAGTGCCAGCCACTCCTCATTATCGGCGAACTTCTCAGCCATGCGGGCCTTGATCTCGTCGATATTCTTCTCTCTTGTCTGCTTGTCATCCGTGAAGACAGCAACCTCCATCTCTTCCGGCGGAACAACCTCCTTCATTGCTGCGAAGAGTTCTTCCGGGATCGCATAGCTGTTGTAGCTGTGCTTCGGCTTACCAACCTCGGCAACAATCTTGTCGATAAAGGCGATAACCTCCTGGTTTACCTTGTGTGCTGCGAAAATCGCCTCCAGCATCTGTGCCTCGGGAACCTCATTTGCACCTGCCTCGATCATGATAACCTTCTCCCGGGTGGAAGCTACGGTCAGCTTCAGATCGGAGTTCATGTTCTGTGTGCTGTTGGGGTTGAAGATCAGCTGACCATCCACCAGACCTACCTGTGTGGTTGCGCAGGGGCCGTCAAACGGGATGTCGGAGATTGATACTGCGATGGCAGTACCGATCATGGCTGTCAGCTCCGGTGCACACTCCGGATCTACGGAAAGCACCAGGTTGTCAAGTGTAACGTCATTTCTGTAATCCTTCGGGAACAGCGGACGCATCGGGCGGTCGATAACGCGGTCGGTCAGGATCGCATTTTCGGACGGCTTAGCCTCACGCTTGTTGAAGCCTCCCGGGATCTTTCCTACAGCGTACATCTTCTCGTTGTACTCTACTGAAAGCGGGAAGAAATCAATCCCTTCTCTGGGTTCCTTGGAAGCAGTTGCGGTAGAAAGTACTACTGTGTCACCATAATGAACGAGTACTGCTCCATTTGCCTGCTTGCCCACTCTGTCAACGTCTACGCGCAGAGTTCTTCCGGCAAGTTCCATCTCATACTTCTTGTACATATTCGATCTCCTTATCGATTTATTTTTGACTGTTCGGCGGTTCCGAAACGACTGAAAAAAAGATCCCGAAAATGGAGCGCGATCCCCTTTTCAGTAGTCTCGGATGATCCGAAGAACAATCTCTGTAATTTTACCATATCTACATAATATAGGCAAGGAAAAACAACCCGCCGAAACCGGCGGGTTGCTGAAAAACTATTATACAGGGAATTATCATTATCTCCATCCTGCGGGACAACGGAAGAAACTGTCATTTGAACGATTGTCGATCACGAAGGTTGTGATCCGTCCGTCCGCATCCGAGAGTCCCACATCCCTGGAATCCCAGGAATTAGCGTTTATACTGTCAAAATTCTTTCCGGGGAAATACAAGTAGAAATAGCTTCCTACAGTCCATTCCTCCTTTAAGCCTTCCGGTATTCCCTTCTCTGTTGACACCAGATGATCATTGTAGTCATACCATTTTTTAACCCCGGGATCAAAGGACACCGACTTCAGCCGGAATATATAGGTATTGTCATAGGAATAATGGAAATCTTCGTAGGTTCCTTTGAACGTAACCTGCAATCTCCATGCATACGGCTCATTCGGATAATCACTTGAAGTTCCATGATCATATTCGGCATAAGATCCCTGAATGTTCCCGTTCGCATAAAGGCGGACATAATAACGAAAACGTCCCTGAGTTGCACTCTCGATATATTTTACTACACCGTCCATGCCGATCACGATTCCACCGACAGTTTTTGCATCATAATTCTGTCTGAAGGACCCGATGGTTTTATTCGCGATCATGCTTCCGGTCTTCTTGTCAAAATAGTACCACTTCCCGCCGATCGTCTGAAGTCCGTAGACCATGATCCCGGTTCCCGGCTTGCAATAATACCACTTGGATCCGCTCTGTACCCATCCGGTCGCCATCGCACCTGTCTTCGGAGTGAAATAATAATAATCAGACTGATACTTCATCCATCCAGTGTACATCACTCCGCCCTTCAGGAAATACCACTTTCCGCCGATCTTCCTCCAGCCGGACTCCATTCGTCCGTTTGAATCAAAATGATACCACTTTCCGCCGATCTGCTTCCAGCCGGTCACCATCGCGCCGTTGGGATTGAAGAAGAACCATTTGGTCCCGATCTGCTTCCAGCCGGTCTGCATATAGCCGGACGCCTTGAAATAATAGTAATGGCCTGCCCACTTCACCCATTCGTTCTTCGCATAGGTTCCATCAGAATACTGATAATAGTATCCGACCTTGTCCTTCTTCCAGCTTCCGGTCTTTGCTTCTGATGTGATTCCTGCAAAGCACAGCATCAGGGCCAGTGCGATCACAGGGATCAGCCCCCACAGCAGCCGCTTCTCATTTGTTCTTCTCATATCATTCTCCTCTCTTACTCCCGATATTCAGTCCTCCTGCCGGGTCCTCTCTGATCCCCGGCATTCAGCCTCCCTGCCGGTCCTCTTTGGTCTCCGGCATTCAGCCTCCCTGCCGCCCCCTCTCCGTCTACGGGTTGATCCACATGGCCGGACGTACCGCATGATCTATATAGTTTATCTGGTTGCCTTCATAGTAAATGTCTCCACGATGTGAAACATTGACCGAATACTTCAGTGTCTTGCCAGGCGTACGCAGCCACCAGTAACAGCAGCCGTCAAACTTCTCATAGGTCTCAGGGAATTGGGATGTGGCATATTTCAAGGTATACACACCCTTCTTCTTTGCATATTCCGTAGGCCTGCAGGCCCTTGCCAGACTGGTTCCGTAATACTGTCCGTCATGATCATCATCGTCAGCGAAGTATTTCTTCGCCTCATCCGCACTGAGGAGGAAGATCTTATCCTTTACCGCCTTTTTGGTCGTGGTCCCATACTTCTCATTTACGTCCCTTGAAATGGTCGTCGTGACGATCAGCTTAGACTCCTTCTCCGTAAATGCGCCCTGCAGGAATTCACCGTTCAGCTTCTTCCGAAGGGTACAGTCCTCCCAAGCAGTTTCAACTATGGTATCGTTGAACGGCGTATTATCCAGCGCATACTTACTCAGCAGCAGGAGCGACGAGTCCTTCTTATCCAGAACGATCCACTCGATCTTCTCTGCCCCATTTTCTTTGACATTATCCTGTTCGTAGGCGCCTAATGTGACTACGGATCCGACCTTTGCTCTGAGGAGCGTAGTTCTGTCCTGATCCAGCACACCGTTTTCATCAAAGTAATACTGTTTTCCGGAAATGGTCACCTTTCCGGTGCGCCTTGCACCGTCCGTTCCGAAGTAATACTGCTTTCCGGAAATGGTCTTCCAGCCGGTCACCATTGCACCGTCAGCACCAAAATAGTATGTCTTTCCGCCGTCCTTCAGCCAGCTTTCCTTCAGCATGGCTCCGTTTGCCTTAAAGAAATACCATTTTCCGCTATCCTTCAGCCAGGCACTTCTGTACATGGCCCCGCCTTTTCCGAAGTAATACCAGTTCCCGCCATCCTTCAGCCAGCCGGTCTTCATCACTCCGTCCTTACCAAGGAAGAACCAGTTCCCGCCGACCTTCACCCAGCCGGTCTTCATAGCTCCATCGGTTCCGAAGTAATAGTATTTCCCGCCAATCTGCCACCACCCGGTCATCATGTATCCCTTGGCGTCAAAGCAGTACCATTTTCCTCCGTCCTTCAGCCAGGCACTTTTCACGTAAGTCCCGTCCGGATACTCATACCACCATCCGACACTATTATGCTTCCAGGTTCCGGAAGCCGCCTCGGACACAAGGTTCCGGGAGGACAGGATCAGCGGACACAGCATCCCAAGTATCAGGATGTAACAGATCCATTTCCGACACCTCTTCCTGCTTTCCTTCAAGAATTCACCCCCTTCTCCGACCCGGGATCACTTTATCTCCGGGAACAAAACAGCAAGTTCATTTACTATATCCCCAACACTGCTTCCATCCGTCCGGATCACCCGGTCAGCCGCAGCCTCATACGCCGGTCCGCGTTCCCGCAGCATTCGGTCGATCTTCTCCGCAAGCTCCGTCTCGGAAGCGCTGTCAAGAAGCGGTCTGCCGGTATCCTCCTTCACCCGTCGAAGGGTCTCCTCCGGAGATGCCGAAAGCCAGATCACATGTCCGATATCCTTCAGGATCTTACGATTCTCCGACCGGAGCACGATGCCTCCACCGGTCGCGATCACGGTGTTAACCGCAGTATATGAAAGCTTCTTCAGAGTCCTCGTTTCCATATCACGGAATGCTTCTTCGCCCTGTACCTCAAAGATCTCCCGGATCGAGCAGTCCTGTGCCTCTTCGATCATGGCATCCGTATCCAGAAAGGTCATGCCCCTTGCTTCCGCCAGCGCCTTGCCAACCGTACTCTTACCACAGCCCATATAACCTACAAGCACATAGTTTTCACCATATAGACGCCGTTCCAGCCTGTTCAGGACCTTATCCGCCAGTTCATCCGGTACAGATGTACCGGTCCAAAGCTCATAGGCAATGATCCCCTGATACAAAAGCATGGTAAGCCCGTTATCACACGGGATCATGAAGCCTTCCAGTTTTCTCATGAAGGGCGTTACTGCAGGGTTGTAAACCAGATCATATCCATATTCTGCCATATGGTAGAAATCATCATCCTCGATCAGAAGCCCATCCCCTTCATGAAGTCCCAAAGCCGTGCATTGTATGAATATGGACGGCTTCCGGGGAACCATCGGGTATTCAGAAGCCGCAAGGGGAATGATCCTTCCGGTTTCCGACAGCTCTCCTTCATCCGAAGAGTTATCAGCAACCTCCCCGTTCATTAAACGGAAGGTGTCGGTCAGCTCAGCCGCCAACCTCTCAGCCCGCTCCTTCGTCCGGTTCAGAAGATAGATATCCTTCGCACCCTCCGTCAGAGCAAGCGCACAGGCCGCACGGGATGCCCCGCCCGCCCCCAGGATGACCACCTGCTGGTCCTTAAGGGATATACCCCGTCGTTTCAAGGCACATCCCAACCCGGGCATATCCGTATTATATCCCTTATATCCGCCTTCTGTCCGAACCAGGGTATTGACTGCTCCGATCATTTTCGCGGCATTATCGATATCCGTCAGGGCACCGATCACTGCCGTTTTATGGGGAACCGTTACATTTAATCCCTGAACTCCCAGATGATATGCACCCTTCACTGCAGCTGCCACATCCTCTTCCACGGGGAAGGGAAGATACCGCAGATTTTTTCCAAGCTCCTCCGAAATGGTGTTGTGGATCAGCGGTGACATGGTATGCTTCACCGGATTCCCGATCAGTCCAAGTACCCCTGTGGTTCCGGTAATATCTTGTGTGGTTCTCATTTTATACCTCGTTGTTTGATCTATACTACGGGGAGCGAGGAACACCTGTCATGATACGGCTCCTGCTCCTTTCTCAGAATACCACAATTCAGACAAAAACAAAAGAGCAGCGACTCTCTGCCACTGCTCTTTCATAATTACTTTCTAAGACCAAGCTGCTTAACGATCTCTCTGTAACGATTGATGTCCTTGCTCTTCAGGTAAGCAAGCATGTTACGACGCTGACCAACCATCTTCAGAAGTCCTCTTCTGGAGTGATGATCATGCGGATGATCCTTAAAATGCTGATTCAGATCGTTGATCCTTGCTGTCAGGATAGCTACCTGTACTTCCGGTGAACCTGTGTCGCCTTCGCCATTGCCGTACTTGGCAATGATCTCTGCCTTCTGCTCTTTGGTAATCATTCTTGATTCCTCCTATGTTTTAATTCGCTGTAACCGGGCTTTCGGTCGGAGTGTCCGAAAGCTCAGAAACAGTACGCGCATTATGATACCAAAACCTTTTATAAAATGCAAGAACTATTTCTCAAATGCTCAAAAACAGAAATTCAAAATCCTCTTAATCGAATTGAATTTCAGTTTGGAAAAGGGGTGCAGAACTCATGATCCTGCACCCCCTCCGCCAAAAGTGACTATAACCTAAGCTTCTGTTTACTTTGATTCTTCGTCTTCTTTCCTGCGCTTCTTCAGCACAACAACTGCTATGACTCCGGCACATGAAAGAAGCATTGTTGCTGCAAGAGCCCCTATCGGTGTTGAGTCTCCGGTCTGAGGCTTATCCGGTGTCTTAGGCTCATCCGGTTTCGTAGGCTCGTCCGGTTTCGTAGGCTCGTCCGGTTTTGTAGGCTTATCCGGCTTGTCAGGCTTATCCGGCTCGTCAGGTTCGTCTGATACAGGATTCTCTACGAAATTCAATTCATACTCTGCATCATTTCCCACCTTGACTGTGGCCGTACTTCCGCCATTAACAACCTTGCCCGGACCGTTATTGGACTCCAACGCACCTTCAAGTACCTTTACAGTAAGTGTAACGGTTCCTTCCTTTCCGGCATCTACGTCTTCAAGTGTCCATGTCACTGTTCCGTCAGCCTCAACTCCACCATCGGATGCAGATACAAACTCCACATTTTCATCCAACTGATCCTTGATGATTATCGTTGCAGCATCCTTCTTGTAGTTTTTGTAGGAGATTTCATAAGTGATCTCATCTCCGACCTTGACCTCGCCAAGAGTACCAATGCCTTCATAAGGTGTAAGTTCCTTCTTTACCGGACCTTCCGGTACAGGATTCTCAACCATATTCAGCTTGTACTCCTGATCATTACCTACCTTTACGGTGGTGGTGTCTCCACCATTTACTACCTTGCCTGCTCCACCCTTGGACTCCAGCGCTCCTTCCAGTACCTTTACCGTCAGGGTTACGGTACCCGACTGTCCTGCCGGAACATCCTTCAGTGTCCAGGTTACGGTTCCATTTGCTTCTGCCCCGTTATCGGATGCGCTGATAAACTGAACCTTTTCATCCAGCTTGTCGCTGATCACGATATCGGCTGCAGCTGCCTTGTAGTTCTTGTAGTTGATCTCGTAGGTGATCTCGTCTCCTACCTTTACTGCTCCGAGTGTACCAACACCCTCATACGGAGTGATCTCCTTCTTAAACGGTGTTTCCGGTACAGGATTCTCAACCGTATTCAGTTTGTACTCCTGATCGTTTCCTACCTGTACGGTGGTGGTGTCTCCACCATTTACTACCTTACCGGTTCCTCCATATGCTTCCATCGCGGTTTCAAGAACCTTCACTGTAAGTGTTACCTTACCGTCCTTGCCGGCTTCCACATCCTTCAGTGTCCAGTTTACGCTGCGTGTAGCTGCATCGTAGGTTCCGCCATCCGAAGCTTTTACATACTCTACATGCGGATCCAGCTGATCCTTAACCTTGACATCTGCTGCTGCCGACTTGTAGTTTCTGTAGCTGATCTCGTAGGTGATCTCGTCTCCTACCTTCACTGCACCCAGAACTCCGGTTCCCGGATACGGTGTTACTTCCTGCTTTACCGGAGTCTCCGGTACAGGATTTTCTACTATATCCAGGGTATACTTGGGATCTGTCCCTACCTGTACAGTGGAGGTTTCTCCGCCATTTACAACCTTACCGGCTCCACCCTTGGATTCCAGCGCTCCTTCAAGCACTTTCACAGTAAGGGTTACTGTACCTTCGGTTCCTGCTGCGACAGCCGGAAGGGTCCAGGTTACGGTTCCGCCGCCATTGGTCATCGCATCTGCGTCTGCACAGGTTCCGTTATCGGAAGCACTGACGAATTCAACCTTCGTATCAAGCTTGTCGCTGATCACGATATCGGCTGCATCTTCCTTGTAGTTCTTGTAGCTGATCTCGTAGGTGATCTCGTCTCCTACCTTTACTGCACCCAGAACTCCGGTTCCTGCATAAGGCGTGATCTCCTTCTTTGCAGGAATCTTCGGTACCGGATTCTCGACGGTATCAAGTGTGTATTCCTTATCGTTTCCTACCTGTACACTTGCAGTTGTACCATCATTAACAACCTTACCGGGACCTCCCTTGGATTCCAGTGCGCTCTCAAGAACCTTAACAGTCAGGGTTACGGTTCCTGTCTTGCCTGCCGGAACATCCTTCAGTGTCCAGTTTACGATGCCGTCTGTTACTGTACCATTATCGGATGCTGTTTCAAATGCAACATTTTTATCCAGCTTATCCTTGATAATGATATCTGCTGCTTCGTTCTTGTAGTTTTTGTAACTGATCTCATAGGTGATCAGGTCATCCACATTGACACCGCCGAGAACACCGTTTCCTGCATAAGGACTCCTTTCCTTCTTGGAAGGATTCTCCGGAACCGGATTCTCAACCGTATTCAGTTTGTACTCCTGATCATTACCTACCTTTACGGTGGTGGTGTCTCCGCCATTTACTACCTTGCCTGCTCCACCCTTGGACTCCAGCGCTCCTTCCAGTACCTTTACCGTCAGGGTTACGGTACCCGACTGTCCTGCCGGAACATCCTTCAGTGTCCAGGTTACGGTTCCATTTGCTTCTGCCCCGTTATCGGATGCGCTGATAAACTGAACCTTTTCATCCAGCTTGTCGCTGATCACGATATCGGCTGCAGCTGCCTTGTAGTTCTTGTAGCTGATCTCGTAGGTGATCTCGTCTCCTACCTTTACTGCACCCAGAACTCCGGTTCCCTGGTAAGGTGTTACCTCCTGCTTCACCGGTTCATCCGGCACAGGGTTCTCTACAGTGTTCAGTTTAACCTCGGCATCGTTACCAACCTTAACGCTCGCGGTATCTCCGCCGTTTACCACCTTGCCTTCACCGCCTTCGGATACAAGTGCACCCTCCAGTACCTTCACAGTTACTGTCACGGTTCCGGATTCTCCGGCCGGTACGTTTGTGAGGTTCCAGGTGACTACTCCGTTCGCTTCACTTCCCGGACGGGATGCATCTACGAACTCTACGTTTGCATCAAGAGTATCCTTGATCACTACGTCTGCAGCATCAGCCTTGTAGTTCCTGTAGGAGATCTCGTAGGTAATCTCATCACCAACCTTCACAGGTCCCAGTACTCCGGTTCCCTGGTAAGGTGTTACTTCCTGCTTCACAGGTTCATCCGGTACAGGGTTCTCTACAGTATTCAGCTTAACCTCAGCATCGTTACCAACCTTAACGCTCGCGGTATCTCCGCCGTTCACTACCTTGCCTTCACCGCCTTCGGATACAAGTGCACCCTCCAGTACCTTCACGGTTACTGTTACAGTTCCGGATTTGCCCGCAGGTACATCGGCAAGCGTCCAGGTTACAACGCGATCATTAACATCATAGGATCCACCACCGGTTACACTGTCGAATGAAACATTAGCATCCAGCTTATCCTTGATTACGATTGTTGCCGCATCATTCTTGTAGTTCCTGTAAGCAATCTCGTATGTGATCAGGTCACCAACCTTTACAGGTCCCAGAACTCCGGTTCCCTGGTAAGGTGTTACCTCCTGCTTCACCGGTTCATCCGGCACAGGGTTCTCTACAGTGTTCAGCTTAACCTCGGCATCGTTACCTACCTTAACGCTCGCAGTATCTCCGCCGTTTACTACCTTGCCTTCGCCGCCTTCGGATACAAGCGCACCCTCCAGTACCTTCACAGTTACTGTCACGGTTCCGGATTCTCCGGCCGGTACGTTTGTGAGGTTCCAGGTGACTACTCCGTTCGCTTCACTTCCCGGACGGGATGCATCTACGAACTCTACGTTTGCATCAAGAGTATCCTTGATCACTACGTCTGCAGCATCAGCCTTGTAGTTCTTGTAGGAGATCTCATAGGTGATCTCGTCACCAACCTTTACAGGTCCCAGAACTCCGGTTCCCTGGTAAGGTGTTACTTCCTGCTTCACCGGTTCATCCGGCACAGGGTTCTCTACAGTGTTCAGCTTAACCTCGGCATCGTTACCTACCTTCACGCTCGCGGTATCTCCGCCGTTTACTACCTTGCCTTCACCGCCTTCGGATACAAGTGCACCCTCCAGTACCTTCACGGTTACTGTTACAGTTCCGGATTTGCCCGCAGGTACATCGGCAAGCGTCCAGGTTACAACGCGATCATTAACATCATAGGATCCACCACCGGTTACACTGTCGAATGAAACATTAGCATCCAGCTTATCCTTGATTACGATTGTTGCCGCATCATTCTTGTAGTTCCTGTAAGCAATCTCGTATGTGATCAGGTCACCAACCTTTACAGGTCCCAGTACTCCGGTTCCCTGGTAAGGTGTTACCTCCTGCTTCACCGGTTCATCCGGTACAGGGTTCTCTACAGTGTTCAGTTTAACCTCGGCATCGTTACCAACCTTAACGCTCGCGGTATCTCCGCCGTTTACTACCTTGCCTTCTCCGCCTTCGGATATAAGTGCACCCTCCAGTACCTTCACGGTTACTGTCACGGTTCCGGATTCTCCGGCCGGTACATTAGCGAGGTTCCATGTTACTACTCCGTTTGCCTCTGTTCCCGGACGGGATGCATCTACGAACTCTACGTTTGCATCAAGTGTATCCTTGATCACTACATCTGCAGCATCAGCCTTGTAGTTCTTGTAGGAGATCTCGTAGGTGATCTCATCACCAACCTTTACAGGTCCCAGTACTCCGGTTCCCTGGTAAGGTGTTACTTCCTGCTTCACAGGTTCATCCGGTACAGGGTTCTCTACAGTGTTCAGTTTAACCTCGGCATCGTTACCAACCTTAACGCTCGCGGTATCTCCGCCGTTCACTACCTTGCCTTCGCCGCCTTCGGAAACAAGTGCACCCTCCAGTACCTTCACGGTTACTGTTACAGTTCCGGATTCTCCGGCCGGTACGTTTGTGAGGTTCCAGGTGACTACTCCGTTCGCTTCACTTCCCGGACGGGATGCATCTACGAACTCTACGTTTGCATCAAGAGTATCCTTGATCACTACGTCTGCAGCATCAGCCTTGTAGTTCTTGTAGGAGATCTCGTAGGTAACCTCATCACCAACCTTTACAGGTCCCAGTACTCCGGTTCCCTGGTAAGGTGTTACCTCCTGCTTCACCGGTT